>NZ_DF238907.1 GCF_000400995.2 Acidovorax sp. MR-S7
GCCGCAGTTGCCGCCATCTGAAAACTCGCGCATCAGCACTCGTCGCAACGAGCGTTGTGCAGACCTTCCCTAGGCCTTCCAGGCGGTCGTCTACCCTGTGTCCGGGCCTGGACAGCACCACGTCCGGCCGCAGGGCCACGATGCGCTCGATATCCGGGTCGCGCAGGCTTCCGACCTTGGGGAGGGCGCTGACCTGCTGCGGCCACAGGGAGAACCGGTCCACGCCCACCAGTGCGTCGCAGCCCCCGAGCGCGCAGATGGCTTCGGTGAATGACGGTTGAAGCGAGACAATGCGCGTTGCGGGCCGAATGAAGGAATCGCTCGCGTGCTGTGCATCGACGGGGCCATGCCTTTCTTGCGGAACAGCCTTGGCAGGCGCCGCAGACATCCAGATGGGGCAGGTCAGTGCCAGAGCTTTGAGTAGTGTGCTCATGTTGTCGTTGTGGGTTCCCCGGACAAAGCAGGGCACCTGGACGATGGGGCCCGCAGGAGAGTTTTGGCTCTCTTCTCCAGGCCTTGTCGGCAGGGCGCAATGCACCATCTGCTGCGGCCGCTGGCAAGACAAGGGGCGCGCGATTATCCGTGACCTCGCCTTGCCTTAAAATCAAGGGCTTTTCTCCCGTGGGCGCCGCCCTGGCGCGGAAGACCGCTCCATCCCTCCCGAACCTTCCCCAAAAGGCCGCTCCACCGTGACCTTGCACCTGATCCCGCTTGCCGGGGGCAACGCCCTCAGTCCTTTCCGCGCGCAGCAACTCCAAGGCGCCCTGGCGTCCGTCCATCCCAGGATCACCGGCATCGCGGCGCGCTTCGTGCACCTGGTGGCCCTGGATGCCGAGCCCGCCCCCGGGCAGCGCGAACGCCTGGAGGCGCTGCTGACCTACGGCGAAGCATACGCGGGCCCCGAGGAGGGCGTGCCCCTCATCGTCACGCCGCGCCTGGGCACCGTGTCGCCCTGGGCGTCCAAGGCCACCGACATCGCGCGCAACTGCGGCCTGGCGGTGCATCGCGTGGAGCGCATCACCGAATACCGCCTCACGTTCAAGAGCGGGCTCCTGGGCGGCACGCCCGAGCTGTCGCCCGAGCAACTGCAGCAGGTCGCCGCGCTGCTGCACGACCGCATGACCGAATCGGTGGTGGCCAGCCGCGCCGAGGCCGAGCGCCTGTTCACCGAACTGCAAGCGGAGCCCATGGCCTTCGTGGACGTGCTGCAGGGCGGGCGCGCCGCGCTGGAGGCCGCCAACAAGGCCTGGGGCCTGGCGCTGGCCGATGACGAGATCGACTATCTCGTGAGCGCCTTCCAAGGCCTGCAGCGCAACCCCACGGACGTGGAGCTGATGATGTTCGCCCAGGCCAACAGCGAGCACTGCCGCCACAAGATCTTCAATGCGCAGTTCACCATCGACGGCCAGGCGCAGGAGAAATCGCTGTTCGGCATGATCCGCCATACCGAGCAGACTTCGCCCCAGCACACCATCGTGGCCTATGCCGACAACGCCTCCATCATGGAGGGCAGCGCGGTCGAGCAGTTCATTGCCAAATTCGAGTCTTTTGCAGACAGGATAAGCGCGCCCAGCTATCAAAAGCGGAGTGCCACGCACCACGTGCTGATGAAGGTGGAAACGCACAACCACCCAACGGCCATCTCGCCGTTCCCCGGTGCCGCCACCGGCGCGGGCGGTGAGATCCGCGACGAGGGTGCGACGGGGCGCGGCTCCAAGCCCAAGGCGGGCTTGACGGGCTTCACCGTCTCCAAGCTCTGGGGCAGCGAAGTGGGCAAGCCGGAGCACATCGCGAGCCCCTTGCAGATCATGACCGAGGGGCCGCTGGGCGGCGCCGCGTTCAACAACGAGTTCGGCCGGCCCAACCTCACGGGCTACTTCCGCGAGTACGAGCAGCAGGTGGGCGGCGTGGTGCGCGGCTACCACAAGCCCATCATGATCGCGGGCGGCCTGGGCGTGATCGACGCGCGGCTCACCAAGAAGATCGAATTCCCCGCCGGCACGCTGCTGATCCAGCTCGGCGGCCCCGGCATGCGCATCGGCATGGGCGGCGGCGCGGCCAGTTCCATGGCTACTGGCACGAATGCGGCGGAGCTGGACTTCGACTCCGTGCAGCGCGGCAATCCCGAGATCGAGCGCCGCGCGCAGGAGGTCATCAACCACTGCTGGGCGCAGGGTGACCGGAACCCGATCCTGGCGATCCACGACGTGGGCGCGGGCGGCTTGTCGAATGCCTTCCCTGAATTGACCAACGACGCCGGCCGCGGCGCGCGCTTCGACCTGCGCGCCGTGCCGCTGGAGGAGTCGGGCCTGGCGCCCAAGGAAATCTGGAGCAACGAGAGCCAGGAGCGCTACGTGCTCGCCATCGCGCCCGAGTCGCTGGCGCAGTTCACCGCGTTCTGCGAACGCGAACGCTGCCCCTTCGCCGTGATCGGCACCGCCACCGAGGAGCGCCGCCTGGTGCTCGAAGACACGGCCGTGGCCGCAGGCGCGCAGCAATACCCCGTGGACATGCCCATGGACGTGCTCCTGGGCAAGCCGCCCAAGATGCACCGCGACGTGGCCAGCGTGCAGCGCCCGCTCGCCCCGGTGAACCTGGACGGCCTGCCGCTGGAGAAGGCCGTCATCGAGGTGCTGGCGCACCCCACGGTCGCCTCCAAGCGCTTCCTCATCACCATCGGCGACCGGGCCGTGGGCGGCCTCACGCACCGCGACCAGATGGTCGGCCCCTGGCAGGTGCCCGTGGCCGATGCGGCCGTCACGCTGGCGGATTTCAAGGGTTTCGCGGGCGAGGCGATGGCAATGGGCGAGCGCACGCCGCTGGCTGCCATCAATGCTCCCGCATCGGGCCGCATGGCGGTAGCGGAAAGCATCACCAACCTGCTGGCCGCGCCCATCGAGCTGCCGCGCGTGAAGCTCTCGGCCAACTGGATGGCCGCCTGCGGCGAGCCCGGCGAGGACGCCGCGCTCTACGCCACCGTCAAGGCCGTGGGCATGGAGCTGTGCCCGCAACTGGGCATCTCCATCCCCGTGGGCAAGGACAGCCTGTCCATGCGCACGCAGTGGAGCGAGGGCGGCGCGCTGAAGAAGGTTACCTCGCCCGTCAGCCTCATCATCACCGCCTTCGCCACGCTGCAGGACGTGCGCGGCACGCTTACGCCGCAGCTCGACGCGCAGGAAGACGACACTTCCCTGGTGCTCATCGACCTCTCGCGCGGCAAGATGCGCATGGGCGGCTCCATCCTCGCGCAGGTGCTGGAGCAAAGCGGCGACGAGGTGCCCGACCTGGACGATCCGCAGGACCTGATCGCCCTGGTGAACGCCGTGAACGCGCTGCGCGCGCAGGGCTGCATCCTGGCCTACCACGACCGCGGCGACGGCGGCCTGCTCGCCGCCGTGGCGGAGATGGCCTTCGCGGGCCACGTGGGCGTGGCGATCAACGTGGACATGCTCGTCACAGAAGGCGACGGCATCAGCGACAGCCGCATGGAAACCGGCGACGCCAAGAACTGGGCCCAGCAGGTCAGCGGCCGCCGTGAAGAACTCACGCTGCGCGCGCTGTTCAACGAGGAGCTGGGCGTGGTGCTGCAGGTGCGCACTGCCGACCGCACGCAGGTCATGCAGACGCTGCGCGAGCACGGCCTGGCCACCTGCAGCCACTTCGTCGGCAAGACGCGGCCCGCCAGTTCGCCCATCGACGCGGGCAAGGGCGAGCTGCAGGTCTGGCGCGACGCCAAGGCCGTGTTCAGCGCCTCGCTCTCCGACCTGCACCAGGTCTGGGACGCCGTGAGCTGGAAGATCTGCCAGCAGCGCGACAACCCCGCCTGCGCCGACAGCGAGCACGCAGCGGCGGGCGATCCGCTGGATCCCGGCATGCACCTGCACCTGGCGTTCGACCCGGCCGAGGACGTGGCCGCTCCGTACCTCAATCTCGCACGCCCGCGCGTTGCCGTGCTGCGCGAGCAGGGCGTGAACTCGCATGTGGAGATGGCCTATGCCTTCACCGAAGCGGGCTTCGAGGCGTTCGACGTGCATATGACCGACCTGCAGACCGGCCGCGCCGACCTGGCCGAGTTCAAG
Organism: Acidovorax sp. MR-S7; assembly: GCF_000400995.2. GTDB lineage: Bacteria > Pseudomonadota > Gammaproteobacteria > Burkholderiales > Burkholderiaceae_C > MR-S7. The sequence goes on from NZ_DF238907.1 coordinate 4,080, forward strand.
GGCGTCGTCGCCTGCGGCGGCTTCAGCTACGGCGATACGCTGGGCGCGGGCATCGGCTGGGCGCGCTCCATCACCTTCAACGAACGCCTGTCCGAGCAGTTCCAGCGCTTCTTCGGCCGCGCCGACACCTTCGCCCTGGGCGTGTGCAACGGCTGCCAGATGTTCGCCGAGCTGGCCGACATCATCCCAGGCAGCGAGGACTGGCCGCGCTTCACCACCAACCAGAGCCACCGCTTCGAGGCGCGCCTGTCGATGGTGGAAGTGCTCGACTCGCCCAGCCTGTTCTTCGCAGGCATGGCCGGCAGCCGCCTGCCCATCGCCGTGGCGCATGGCGAAGGCTACGCCAACTTCCAGCACCGCGGCAATGCGGACCGCGTGGTGGGCGCCATGCGCTACGTGGACAACCACGGGCAGCCCACCGAGTGCTACCCGTTCAACCCCAACGGCAGCGCGGGAGGCCTCACGGCCGTGACGACAAAGGACGGCCGCTTCACGGCCATGATGCCGCACCCCGAGCGCGTGTTCCGCAACATCCAGATGAGCTGGACCAGCGGCGACCCATCCGCCCTGAGCCCGTGGATGCGCGTGTGGCGCAACGCGCGCAAGTGGGTGGCATGAGGGCCGCGGCGCCCGGGCTCGCGCTGGCCGCCGCCTTGGCGGGCTGCGCGGCTCCGCCCGCGCCCGTGCCGCAGGACGAGGCGCGCCCGCCGCATAGCATCGTCAACAACACGCCGCTGCCCTACGTCACGCTCACCGGCATCGACAAGTTCGGCGAATACACCTCGCTGCTGCTGAAGATGACCTGGGTCTTCGACGAGCGCGGCCGCATGCGGCTGGAGGAATCGGCGCAGGAACCCACGATCGGCCAGCATACGCCCACCGACCAGGAAACGGCCTGCCTGCCGCACGGCGCCGCGTTCAACCAGCGTACCACCTGGTTTCCCGACACCGGCCTGTTCCTCTCCGGCGCGCGCTGGGTGGGCATCGCGGCCGCCGGCGGCCAGCCGCGCCCGCTGGTAGCCCTGAGCGAGGGCGACGGCGGCACGATGAGCGTCGTCGCCGGCCCGCAGGCGCGCGAGATCGAATACGGCTACGTGCCCTGCGTGGGCGAGCGCCGCGTGCGCGAGGGCCACCGTACTGTGGGCTACGTGGCCCCGGGCGACTGGCTGGAGGTGCAGCCCGCCGGTGCCAAGGGCACGCTGCGCCTGCAGATTCCGCCCGACCCGATGCCCTACGTGACCCTGCGCTTCGCGGGCCGCCCGACCCAGCAGGCCCTGGTGCCGGGCCGCATCGTGCTGCTGACGCTGGACGTGGCCCGCCGCCGCCTGGTGCTGCAATACCAGGCCACGGCAGCCCTGCGCCCGCAGGTGGCACAGGCGACGTGGGACGTGACGCTGCCCCGCCAGATACTGGCGCGGCTGGAAGAAAAAGACGCCCGCCGCCAGCGCGCCGTCAAGGAGTACCTGGCCGCCTGCATCGCGCCCAACAAGCCCATGGACCCGTGCGCCAATCCGCACGGCGTCGTCCCGGAAGCCCTGCGGGACTGATCAGCAGCCGCCGCGCGCCTGGCATTCGGGCACGACGCGCCCCTGGGCGTCGCGCCATTGCACGGCCGGGCTGCCGGGGGTCGCGGCGGGTTGCGGCCGTTGCGGGTCGTGCAGCACGGTCGAAGAGCCCACGCCCGCGCCCACGCGCGCACCACCCACGGGCACCGAGGCGCCCACGCCCGCATGCCCCGTGACCTGCCCGCCCTGGTGCACGCCCACGCCGACGCCCACCGGGCCCACGCCCGTGCCGACCCCGGCGGACACGCCGCCCGAGCCCACGCCCACCCCCACGCTGAACGGCCCCACGGGCACGCCCACGCCCACGCGCGCCGAGGGGCCCGCGCAGGCGGACAGCAGCAGCGCCAGGGCGGCGGCAAGGGGGCGTGCGGTGCGATGCGTCATGAAGGGCATTGTGCCCCGGGCATGCGAAAACTCGAAAATGTGAGCTGCCAGCGCTTGTGTATCCAGCGCTGGAGCCCGATTCGGCCCAGTATCAGCCCAGGGCCTGCCGTACTGCGGGACGCTCGCCGGTGCGCTGGAAATGGGCATGCACCTTGGGAAACTCGGCGATGTCCACACCGTCTCCCTCCAGCCAGCCCGCGACGGTGTACAGGTAGCCGTCGGCCACCGAATAGCGCTCCCCCATCACCCACGGGCCGCTGCCCATGTAGTGTTGCTCGATCACGCCGAAGCATTCGGCCATGTTCGCGGGCACCTTGCGCTGCATGGCGGCGATGGCCTCGGCCTCGTCGGCCCAGCGGCTGCCCCGGCGGCGGTGCGCGTGGGCCACGTGCACGGTGGCGGCGAGGTAGCCGTGGAACTCCTGCATGCGCGCGAAGGCGAACGGGTCGTCCAGCGGCGCCAGCCGGGCGGCCGGGAAGCGCTGGGCCACGTACGCCAGCAGCGCGGGCGTCTCGCTCAGCACGCCGTGCTCGGTCGCCAGCGCGGGCACGCGGCCCTTGGGGTTGATCGCGAGGTAGGCGGGGCTGCGCTGCGCATTGGCCGCGAAGTCGATGCGGACGGCGTCGTGGGGCGCATCCGCTTCGAGCAGCGCGATGCGCGTGGCCAGGGCGCAGGTGCCGGGGGCGTAGTAGAGCGTCAGGGGTGCGGTCATGGGCGGGTTCCGGTTATTCGGCCTTGGCACCCGCGGCCTTGATGACTGGAGCCCAGCGGTTGATCTCGGCGGCCGTGTGCTGGCCCAGCGCCTCGGGCGAGAGGCGCTCGCCGGCGGGGATCATCACGCCCATGTCCGTGAAACGCTTGACCAGCGCGGGGTCGGCCAGCGCAGTGCGGATGGCCTTGTTCAGCCGCTCGATGACGGCGGCCGGCGTGCCCTTGGGCGCATAGGTGCCATGCCACACCGCGAGCTCGAAGCCCGGCATGCCCGCCTCGGCGAAGGTGGGCACCTGCGGCAGGATGGCGATGCGCTCCCTGGTGGCCACGGCATAGGGCTTGAGCGTGCCGCCCTGGATGTGCGGCCCGGTGGCGACGGGCTGGTCGCAGATCACGTCCACGTTGCCGGCCACGAGATCCTGCAGCGCCGGTCCCGTGCCGCGGTAGGGCACCATGGTGACGGTGGTGCGGGCTTCCTGGTTCAGCAGCATGGCGCACAGGTGCGAGGTGGCGCCGATGCCTGCGTGCGAGAACTTCACCGCGCCGGGGTGGGACTGCATGTGCTTCAGGAAGTCGCCCAGCGTGGCGGGGGCGAAGTTCTTGTTGGCCACGAGGATCATGGGCACGTCGCCCGCCAGCGCAACGGGCACGAGGTCGCGGTTCACGTCGTAGGCGAGCTTGCTGTAGAGCGCGGGGGCCGTGGCGATCCCCATGTTGTGCAGCAGCAGCGTGTAGCCGTCGCCGGCGGCACGCGCCACCTTGGCCGTGCCTATGGTGCCGCCCGCGCCGCCCACGTTCTCCACGACCACCTGCTGGCCCAGGTCGCGCGTCATGGCCTCGGCGAGCACGCGGGCCAGCACGTCGGTCGAGCCGCCCGGCGCATAGGGCACGACGATCAGCAGGGGCTTGGCGGGAAAGCCGTTGGCGGATGCGGCAATGGACACGGCCGCCAGTGCTGCGGCAAGGAGGGGCTTGAGGGTTTTGCGCATGCGGATCTCCAGGAAGAGGGGATGAGGCACCCCCGCCCGTGCGGCAGGGACGGGATGAGGACGCCCAGGGCGAAGCGGCGGCGCAGCCGCTTGTCGCACGGGGCAAAGGGAGCGAAGAGGGAAGGGCGCGGTTCAGGCCGGGGCCACGAACCGGTACAGCTCGGTGTGGTCCGCGCCCGGCCCCAGGCGGCGCGAGGCTTCGGACGTGAGGGCGCTGACCTGCTGCGCCAGCGCCATCGGCACCTGCAGCGACTCGCCCAGCGCGGCGGCGATGCCGACGTCCTTGGCCTGCAGCAGCAGCGAGAAGCCTGAGTTGAACGCCCCGTTCAGCATGAACTGGTGGGCCTTGTTCTCGGTGGTGTTGTTCTTGCCGGTGGAGGCGTTGATCACGTCCACGATCGTAGCCGGGTCGATGCCGAAGGCCGTGCCCGCATGGATCGCCTCGGCCGTGGCGATGAGCGCGGCGGCGGAGACGTAGTTGTTCAGCGCCTTGAGCGCGTGCCCTGCGCCCACCGGCCCCACGTGGGTAATGGCCTGGCCCATGCGTTCCAGCAAGGGCCGGTGCGGGGCGAAGACCGCCGCGTCGCCGCCCACCATGATGGCCAGCGTGCCGTTGACGGCCTTCTTCACGCCGCCCGAGACCGGCGCGTCGATCAGCGCCACGCCGCGCTCGGCCAGCAGCGCCGCCAGGGCGCGCGTGCGCACGGGGTCGGCGGAGCTCATCTCGATGACGCAGGCGCCGCGCCGCAGGTGCGGGGCCAGCTCGCGGACCACCGCGTCCACGATGTCCGAGTTGGGCAGCATGGTGATCACCGCGTCGCAGCCGGAGAATGCCGCGGCGTCCTGCGCGACGGCAACGCCCGCGTGTTCCGCCGCGAAGCCCGCGGCGGCGTCCGGGTTGGCGTCGCGCACCACCAGCGACAGCCCCGCGGCATGGAGCAGGTGGGCCATGGGGCGGCCCATCATGCCCAGGCCGATGAATCCGATACGGGTCATATGCGGCTCCTTCAGAGGTCCATTTCCTTGAACACTTCCGATGCCACGCGGAAGGAATCGATCGCGGCAGGCACGCCGCAGTAGATGGCGACCTGCAGGAACACCTCCTTGACCTCGTCCTTGGTCAGCCCGTTGTTGATGGCGCCGCGCACGTGCAGCTTCAGCTCGTGGGGGCGGTTGAGCGCCGAGATCATGGCCAGGTTGAGGAAGGAGCGCGTCTTGCGGTCCAGCCCCGGGCGGTTCCACACGTCGCCCCAGCAGTACTGGGTGACCAGTTCCTGCATGTCGATGTTGAAGTCGGTGGCGTTCTTGATCGAGGCATCGACGTATTCGGCGCCCAGCACCGCGCGGCGCGTGGCGAGGCCTTGGTCGAACAGGGCCTGGTTCTTGGGGGCGTAGGGACGGGTCATGGGACGAGGGCTCCAGTAAAGGGCTGCAGCATGCAGCGGATGAGAAAATATATTCCGATTGTCAGACAATATGATTGAGTGAAAATGGGAATGGCACGACGGCGGGTTTTCGTGTAAGACAATCCTGCTGTCAGCCATTCCTACTCCAGGTGCCCATGAACCCCACGCTGCGTGTCCCCCGCGAAGAAACCTCGCTGCGCCAGAGAACGACGCAGACACTGCGCACGGCCATCCTCGACGGCGTGTTCGCGCCCGGGCAGAAGCTGTCGGAGCGGGAGCTGTGCGAAAGCCTGGACGTGAGCCGCTCGTGCCTGCGCGAGTCGCTGCAGCACCTGCAGGCCGAAGGGCTCATCACCATCGTTCCGCACAAGGGGCCGGAGGTCACCAGCATCTCCGCCAGCGAGGTGCGCGACATCTACGCCGTGCGCGCCAGCCTGGAAAGCCTGGCGGGCAGGGGGTTCGCAGAGCATGCAACGCCCGCGCAGCGGGCCGCGTTGCGTGCCAAGCTGACCGAACTGCAGGCGCTGGACCCGCAGCAGGACCGGGCCGCGGTGCTCACGCTCAAGAACCAGTTCTACGACATCCTGCTGGAAGGCTGTGGCAACCTCGTGGCCGGGCAGATGCTCAAGCAGCTGAACAACCGCGTGACGGTGCTGCGGCGCATCTCCATGGCCCAGCCGGGCCGCCTGCCGCGCACGCTGCGGGAGATCGGCGCCATCGTCGACGCCATCGAGGCGCGCGATGCCGACGCCGCTGCGCGGCTGTGCGAGGAGCACGTGCGTCACGCGGCCGAGAGCGTGATGCAGAGCATGCATGCCTGATTGACGCCAAGTTGCAAAACAATAGCTGTCAGCGCTTGTCCCACAAGCGCTGGAGCCCGATTACGTTCACAATCCGGGCTTCTTGAAAGGAACGCCCCCATGGCCGCTGGCAGCCTGCTGACCCTGCTCGACGACATCGCCACCGTGCTCGACGATGTTGCCCTCATGACCAAGGTGGCAGCTAAGAAGAGCGCCGCGATGGCGGACGACGTGTCGGCCATGACCAAGGTGGCGGCGCAGAAGACGGCCGGCGTGCTGGGCGACGACCTGGCGCTCAACGCCCAGCAGGTGACGGGCGTGCGCGCGGACCGCGAGCTGCCCGTGGTCTGGGCCGTGGCCAAGGGGTCGCTGGTGAACAAGGCGATCCTGGTGCCTGCCGCGCTGTTCATCAGCGCGTTCGCGCCCTGGGCCGTCACGCCGCTGCTCATGGTGGGCGGCGCATTCCTGTGCTTCGAGGGCTGCGAGAAGCTGGCGCACAAATTCCTGCACAGCGCCCATGAGGACGAGGCCGAGCACGAAAGCCACGCCAAGGCCAACGCCAACCCGGCGGTGGACATGGCCGCGTTCGAGAAGGACAAGGTCAAGGGCGCCGTGCGCACCGACTTCATCCTTTCGGCCGAGATCATCGCCATCACCCTCGGCGCGGTGGCGGGCGCGCCGTTCGCGCAGCAGGTGGCGGTGCTGGTGGGGATCGCGGTGCTGATGACGCTGGGCGTCTATGGCCTGGTGGCGGGCATCGTGAAGCTGGACGACCTGGGCCTGTGGCTCAGCGGCCGGGCCAGCAGCGCGGCGCGCGCGCTGGGGCGCGGCATCGTGGCGGCAGCGCCGTGGCTCATGAAGGGGCTGTCGGTGGCGGGCACGGCGGCGATGTTCCTGGTGGGCGGCGGCATCGTGGTGCACGGCGTGCCGGCACTGCACCATGCGGTGGAAGCGGCGGGCCAGGCGGCGGTTACGTGGCCGCTGGGCGGGCTGTGGGCGGCCGTGCTGCCCCACGTGCTCAACGCGCTGGCGGGCATGGCGGTGGGGGCCGTGGTGCTCGCTGCATGGACGCTGCTGGGGCGCCTGCGCGGCCGTTGAGCTGCGTCATGCTGCAGCGCAGCGAAGGTTTGATCTACGGCAACATTGACCTGACGGTTCATAGGCTTAATAGCTGCACGGGGGCCGTCCCCGTTCAACAACCACATTCAGCCCTATGAAAAAGAATCTTCTGGCCCTGGCCGTTCTGTGTGCAATGACCTCCGGCGCTGCCTTCGCCCAGCAGGCCGCTGAAGGTTCCTGGATGGTGCGCGCGCGCGCCGTCAACCTCGACAGCGCCAACAAGGACAGCACGGGCCTGGGCCTGTCGATCAACGACAAGGTCATCCCCGAAGTGGACGTGTCGTACTTCTTCACGCCCAACATCGCGGCCGAGCTGATCCTGACCTACCCGCAGAAGCATGATCTGCGCGCCGGCGGCCTGGGCAAGATCGGCTCGCTCAAGCACCTGCCGCCCACGCTGCTGGCCCAGTACCACTTCACCAACTTCAGTGGCTTCAAGCCCTACGTGGGCGCCGGCATCAACTACACGCGCTTCTCCAACGTGCGCTTCGATCCGGCCGTGCAGGCCGCACTGAACCCCTCCATCGACAAGGACAGCTGGGGCGGCGCGCTGCAGGTGGGCGTGGACATTCCCCTGTCCAAGAACCTGTACCTGAACTTCGACGTCAAGAAGGTGTTCATCAAGACCGACGTGTTCTCCGCCGGCAACAAGGTGGGCACGTTCAAGGTGAACCCGGTGCTGGCCGGCGTGGGCCTGGGCTGGCGCTTCTAAGAAAACACAGCGCATTTTTTCAGTTCTTCATGGTGGGGTGGGCCGGTGCCGCAGGGTGCCGGCCCTTTTTTATGAGGCGGGCGATGCGGCCCTGTCCTACAAGCGCGGGGCGTCTTGGCTTGCCCGGCGCCGAAGGGGCAGGGGACTACGCTGGACCGACATGCCCACCGTCCAGAACCACCCCACGACATCCATCGACAGCGGGCGTGCCGCCCTCGGCGCGCTGCCCCCAGGAGGCGCGCACGCGCGGGCCTCTCCCTCCGAGCGGGCCGCCATCGCGGCAGGCCTGCAGGGTGCGGCGGCAAGCATCTCGCCCAAATACTTCTACGACCAGCGCGGCTCGGAGCTGTTCGAGGACATCACCGGCCTGCCCGAGTACTACCCCACGCGCACCGAGCACGCGCTCCTGCGCCAGCATGGCGGCGACATCGCCCGCGCGGCGGGCACGGGCGGCGTGGTGATCGAGCCCGGGGCGGGCAGCTGCGAGAAGGCGCGGCTGCTGTGCCGCAGGCTGCGGGCCTCGCATTTCGTGGGCGTGGACATTTCCGAGGACTTCCTGCACGGTGCCGTCGCGCGGCTGCGCGCGGCGCTGCCCGGGCTGGACGCGCGCGCGGTGGGCGGCGACATCACCGCCGGGGTGCAGCTGCCGCCAGACATTCCGCGCGAGCGGCGCCTGGTGTTCTACCCGGGCTCGTCCATCGGCAACTTCGATCCGCCGCAGGCGCTGCGGCTGCTGCGGCACATGCACGCGCTGGCGCTGGACGGCGGGGGGCTGCTGATCGGCATCGATTGCCCCAAGGACGTGGCGGTGCTGGAGGCCGCCTACGACGACGCGGCCGGCGTCACCGCCGAGTTCAACCGCAACGTGCTGGCGCACGTGAACCGGCTGATTGGCAGCGACTTCGACCCGCGCCAGTGGCGCCACCGTGCCTTCTTCAATGCCGCCGCCTCGCGCATCGAGATGCACCTGGAGGCCATGGGGCCGCAGCGCGTGCGCTGGCCCGGCGGCGGGCGCGACTTCGCCGCGTGCGAGCGCATCCACACCGAGAACAGCTACAAGTACCCGCTGCCCGCCTTCACCGCGCTGCTGCGCGAGGCGGGTTTCGGCGAAACCCGCCACTGGACCGACCCGCGCGGCTGGTACGCCCTGGTCCATGCGCGCGCTTGACGCGGCGCGAAAGGAGTCCCGCGCCGTGCGCTATCCCTCCGACACCCCCCAGGCACCCGAGGCGCAGGCGCTGCACTGCTATGCCGCCGTGCGCGCCGCCACCGAGGCGCTGGCCCAGCCGCTGTCGCCCGAGGACTGCTGTGCCCAGTCCATGCCCGACGCCAGCCCCGCCAAGTGGCACCTGGCGCACACCACGTGGTTCTTCGAGACCTTCATCCTGGAGACGCACGAGGAAGGGTTCCAGCCCTTCGACCCGGCGTTCCGCGTGCTCTTCAACTCCTACTACCAGGGCGTGGGCCGCCAGCACCCGCGTCCGCAGCGCGGCCTGCTCACGCGGCCCTCGCTGGCCACGGTGCTGGCCTACCGCGCCGATGTGGACGCGCGCATGCGGCGGCTGCTCGCGCAGGGTGCGCCGCAGGTGCTGGGCCTGCTGGAGCTGGGCCTGCACCATGAACAGCAGCACCAGGAACTGCTGCTCACCGATGTCCAGCACCTGCTCTCGTGCAACCCGCTGCTGCCCGCCTACAGTCCCGACGCGCCTGCACCGGCGCAGGGCCCGGCAGCGCTGGAATGGCTGCGGATGGAAGGCGGGCTCGCGGAGATCGGCCATGCGGGCGGCGGCTTCGCCTTCGACAACGAAAGCCCCCGCCACCGCGTGTACCTGCAGCCGTATGCGCTGGCCTCGCGCCTGGTGACCAACGCCGAGTTCGCCGCGTTCATCGACAGCGGCGGCTACCGTGATCCGGCGCTGTGGCTGGCCGAGGGCTGGGACTGGCGCGCGGCCCTGGGGCTGGAGCGGCCGCTCTACTGGCAGCGCGCGGAAGGCGGCGCCTGGCATGCGTTCACGCTGGCCGGCCTGAGGCCGCTGGAGGCGGCGGGGCCAGCCGTGCACCTGTCGTACTACGAGGCCGACGCCTATGCGCGCTGGGCCGGCGCGCGCCTGCCCACCGAGGCGGAATGGGAGCACGCGGTGCAGACGCACCCGGAGAACATCGCGCAGCGCTGCGACGCGGCATGGCAGTGGACGCAGTCCAGCTACGCGCCGTACCCCGGCTTTCGCGTGGCCGAGGGCGCGGTGGGCGAATACAACGGCAAGTTCATGGTGAACCAGTACGTGCTGCGCGGCGGCTCGTGCGCCACGCCGGCGGGGCATGTGCGCCCCACCTACCGCAACTTCTTCCCGGCCACGGCGCGCTGGCAGTTCAGCGGGCTGCGGCTGGCGCGCGACGTGCTATCGGAAAAATAGCTGCCAGCGCTTGGCTGGCAAGCGCTGGAGGCTGAAAATACCTTAGACCGCGTCCAGCGCCCGGTGCAGGTCTTCGAGCAGGTCGTCGATGTGCTCGATGCCCACCGACAGGCGCACCATGCCCTCGGTCACGCCGGCCTTGGCCAGTTCCTCGGCGTTGAGCTGGCGGTGCGTGGTCGATGCCGGGTGCGTCGCCAGCGACTTGGCGTCGCCGATGTTCACGAGGCGCGTGAAGAGCTGCAGCGCATCCAAGAAGCGCGCCCCGGCCGCGCGCGGATCGCCCTCGGCCTTCAGGCTGAACGACAGGATGCCCGAGGCACGGCCGCCCGACTGGCGCTGCACGAGCGCGTGGTCGGGGTGGTCCTTCAGGCCCGCGTAGCGCACCCATTCCACCTTGGGGTGCCACTGCAGCGCCTCGGCGATCTTCTGGGAGTTCTCGCAGATGCGGTCCATGCGCAGCGCCAGCGTCTCGATGCCCTGCAGGATCAGGAAGGCGCTGTGCGGCGCCAGCGCCGCGCCGGTGTTGCGCAGCGGCACCACCCGCACGCGGCCGATGTAGGCGGCAGGGCCCAGGGCCTCGGTGTAGACCACGCCGTGGTAGCTCACGTCGGGCTCGTTCAGGCGCTTGAAGCGCGCCTTGTGCTCGGCCCAGGGGAACTTGCCGCTGTCGACGATGATGCCGCCGATGCTGTTGCCGTGGCCGCCCAGGTACTTGGTGAGCGCGTGCACCACGATGTCGGCGCCGTGCTCGATGGGGCGCAGCAGGTAGGGGCTGGGCACCGTGTTGTCCACGATCAGCGGCACGCCGTGGGCGTGGGCCACGTCGGCCAGGGCCCGGATGTCGGTCACGTTGCCCAGCGGGTTGCCGATGGATTCGCAGAACACGGCCTTGGTGCGCGCGTCGATGAGCCTGGCGAAGCTCGCCGGGTCGCGCGGATCGGCGAAGCGCACCTCGATGCCCTGCTGCGGGAAGGTGTGGGCGAACAGGTTGTAGGTGCCGCCGTAGAGCGTGCTGGCGCTGACGATGTTGTCGCCCGCCTCGGCGATGGCCTGGATGGCGTAGGTGATGGCTGCCATGCCCGAGGCCACGGCCACGGCGGCGAGGCCGCCTTCGAGCGCCGCGACGCGCTTTTCCAGCACGTCGTTGGTCGGATTCATGATGCGCGTGTAGATGTTGCCCGGCACCTTCAGGTCGAACAGGTCGGCGCCGTGCTGCGCGCTGTCGAACGCATAGGCCACCGTCTGGTAGATGGGCACCGCCACGGACTTGGTGGTCGGGTCGGGCGAGTAGCCTGCGTGGACGGCCAGGGTTTCGATGCGCATCGGTGTCTTCCTTGGATGTGATGTGAAGCGCGCATTGTCGGCCAGGGCCGCCCGCCGTGGAACGACGCGCTGGCTATGTGCTTATGCGCCGCTTACGCGGGCGCCTGCGCGGCCTCCCACGCGGGCAGGGCGTGGAACAGCACGGCGGGCGCATGGGCGTCGTTGGCGGCGTAGCGGATCTGGCTGGGCGTGAGCTGGCGTGCGGCCCAGTTGGAGGTGCTGGTCTTCTTGGACTTGCGGAAGTTCTGCCCGAGCACCAGCGCCACGGCGGCGCGCACGCCCGTGTTGCGCCCGAAGCCGTGGCGGCCGAACACGCGGTCCAGATCCACCAGGTGCTCCAGCTCGACGCCCAGGCGGCGCGGCAGGCTGTGGCGGTCGTTGTCCAGCCCGAAGCCCACCTTACGGATGCGCGCGTCGGCCAGCACGGCGCGGGCGATCTCCAGCGCCTCGCGGTGGCGCAGCTGCAGCAGCCACGCGGCGTCGGGCGTGGCGAACTGCACCACGTGCGGGCCCGTGTCGTCCTGCCCGGCGTTGAACAGGGGCCGGCTCTCGGTGTCGAAGCCCAGCACCGGCGCGGCCAGCAGTGCGGCGCGCGCGACAGCGAACGGCTGCGGCGTGGCCGGCACGTGGATGGCCGCATCGGGCAGCTGCGCGAAGGGCGGCAGCAGCGCGGAGTCTTCCTTGGTGGGCGCTTTGCGGCGCGGCATGTGCTATGGGTTCAGGAGCTGCTTGCGCTTGCCAGATAAGCGCTTGAGGCCGATTCGGCTATCAATCGCGTTGCGCCTGGGGGCGCGTGCGGTAGAACTGCATGGGGTGTTCCTGCATGTCCCTGCGGTGCTGGTTCAGCACCGACTTCTTCATGCGGCCCACCACGTGCATTTCGCAGGGCTTGCAGTCGAAGCGCAGCGTGAGCTTTTCCTTGCCGTTGACGAGCTGCAGCGGCTCGGCCTTGATGGTGCCCTTCACGCCGATAACGCCCTTGGCCTGCTTGGGGCACAGGCTCATCGAAAAGCGCACGCAGTGCTTGGTGATCATCAGGCTGACTTCGCCTTCTTCCTCTTTCGATTCGTAGGCTGCGTCGATCACCTTCACGCCGTGCTTCACATAGAAGTCGTGCGCCTTGTGGTTGAACACGTTGGCGAGATACGTGAGCGTGTCCTCGGGGAAGGGCGCGGGCGGCTCCACGGGCGTGGCGCGTGGCAGGCGCACGAAACCCTTGGCGCGCGCCTGTTCGAGCGCGGCCAGCGCGTCGCGGCGCAACTGGTTGAGCGCGGAGGCGGGAACGAACCAGGGCTGCGAGAGCCGCAGCGCAATGTCGTGCACGGCGAAGAGGGTCGCGCCGAAGCGGCCCAGTTGCTCGCGAAGCGTGGCCTCGGCCTTCGCCGCGTCCGTGGCGCCCTGGTGCGCCTGCGCCATGGCGGCGTGGCCCACGAAGCCGTCCTCGTCCGTCAGCGTGAGCGCGAAGCCGTCAACGGTTTCGCTGAACTCGGCCCACAGGCCGATGCGCCGCTCGCTGGACTTCTTCTCCAGCGTGCGCACCCAGTCCATGTCGCGGTTGCGGTTGATCTCCAGGCCCTTGCGCAGATCCTTGAAGCCGTCGATGGCGTCCTTGGGGAACACGCGCCAGATGCCTTTCTTCGCATGCACGGACTCGGCCCGGTTGATGTGCACGCCCACCAGTTCCTTCTGCAGGTCGTAGTAGCACAGGCCGTCGCCGTTGTGCAGCACCGTGGCCTTGTCGCTGGTCTCCAGCTCGAACCACTTGTCGCCGACCTGGGTGACCCAGCCGATGGCGCGGCCGGGTGTCTTGGGCGTGTCGAAGGCGCCGATATCCTGATGGCGGCCGTTGACGAAATAGTCGGTGAACTCGCGGTTGAAGTTCTGATCCGGGTCGGGCGTGAAGCTGAACGTGGTGCGCCCGCTCGACGACCGCGTGAATTCGCCCTGTTCGATGATCTCGTCGAGCAGGTGCCGATAGTGCGCCGTGATGTTCTTCACGTAGCCCATGTCCTTGTAGCGGCCCTCGATCTTGAAGCTGCGCACGCCCGCATCGATCAGCGCGCGCAGGTTGTCCGACTGGTTGTTGTCCTTCATCGACAGCACGTGCTTTTCGTGCGCGATGATGCGGCCTTGGCCGTCCAGCACTTCGTAGGGCAGGCGGCAGGCCTGGTTGCAGTCGCCCCGGTTGGCGCTGCGGCCGGTGTGGGCGTGGCTGATGAAGCACTGGCCCGAATAGGCCACGCACAGCGCCCCGTGCACGAAGAATTCGATGGTGGTGCGCGCCGGGTCGGTGGCGGCGCGGATAGCCTGGATCTGCTGCAGGTCCAGCTCGCGCGCGACCACGATCTGCGACAGGCCCGCGTCTTGCAGGAAGCGTGCTTTTTCCGGCGTGCGGATGTCGGTCTGCGTGCTGGCGTGCAGCTGGATCGGCGGCAGATCCAGCTCCAGCAGGCCCATGTCCTGGATGATGAGCGCGTCGGCCCCGGCCTCGTAGACCTGCCAGGCCATGCGGCGCGCGCCCTCCAGCTCGTCGTCGCGCAGGATGGTGTTGAGCGTGACGAAGATGCGGCTGTTGAAGCGGTGTGCGTGCGTGATGAGCCGCTCCAGGTCGCGCAACTCGTTGCCTGCCGTGGCCCGCGCGCCGAAGGCGGGGCCGCCGATGTAGACGGCGTCGGCGCCGTGGTTCACGGCCTCGATGCCGATGTCGGCGTCGCGCGCGGGGGAAAGCAGTTCGAGCTGGTGGGGCAGGAGGGACATGGCGGGCTGTGTCTCGTGGGGCGCGAATTATCCCAGGGGAGCCGCAAACGCGCTGGCACAATGCCTTTTGCGCCGCGGCGTGCACGCGGGCCCGGGCGGCGCGCCTGGCTTCATGGCGAAGCGCGCTGCCGGTGCAGCTTGGCTTGGGTAACTTATTGGGTGGCGGTATGTCCTGGCTGTTGTTGATCGAACTCGTGCTGCTCGGCCTGTGCAGCGGCTTCCTGGCGGGACTGCTGGGCATCGGCGGGGGCATGGTGATGGTGCCCTTCATCACCTTCTTTCTGTCCAAGCAGGGCGTGCAGGCCGACCTGGCGGTGAAGATGGCCATCGCCACGTCGATGGCGACCATCATGTTCACGTCGCTCTCCAGCGTGCGCGCGCACCACAGGCGCGGCGCGGTGCGCTGGGACCTGGTCAGGACGCTGGCGCCCGGCATCGTCATCGGCAGCCTGCTGGCCAGCCTGGGCATGTTCGCGCTGCTCAAGGGGAGCAGCCTGGCCATCTTCTTCGGGCTGTTCGTGGGTTTTTCGGCCACGCAGATGTTCCTGGACAGAAAACCCCAGCCCACGCGGCAGTTGCCGGGCACGGCCGGGCGGCTGGGGGCGGGCGGGGCGATCGGCTTCTTGTCCGGGCTGGTCGGCGCGGGCGGCGGATTCGTCAGCGTGCCTTTCATGACGTGGTGCAACGTGCCCATCCACAGCGCCGTGGCCACCAGCGCGGCGCTGGGCTTTCCGATCGCGCTGGCCAACGTGGCGGGCTACGTGGTGGCAGGGCAGGGTGCACCCGGCCTGCCCGCGGGGGCGCTGGGCTACGTGTGGCTGCCCGCGCTGGCGGTGATCGCCTGCGCCAGCGTGCTCACCGCGCCGCTGGGCGCCAAAGCCGCGCACGCGCTGCCGGTCAAGTCGCTCAAGCGCGTGTTCGCCTGCCTGCTGTACCTGCTGGCGGGCTACATGCTCTACAAGGGGCTGGCGGGCCGCTGACACGGGCTGTGCCGGTGCCCGGGCATATTGATCTTCGAAGGAGGGAAGCGCCATGCGCGGAGCATTCGGGCTGATCGGCCTCGTCATCGTGCTGGCCCTGGTGGGCCTGCTGGTCAAGAAACAGATGGCGGCCATGCAGGTGGCCGCGCCAGTGCCTGCGCCCGCAGGGCAGGGCGCGGGCGGCTCCGTGCGTGAGCAGAGCCAGCAAATCCAGCAACAGGTGAAGCAGCAGATGGAGGCGCTGATGCAACAGCAGCGCCCCAGCCCCGAGGACCTGGAGAAATAAGTGGAAAAATCGGCTCCATCGCTTGTCCATCAAGCGCTTGAAGCTATTGATCGAGTAGCAATGACCGAGGAAAACGACGCGCACTGGATGCGCCTGGCCCTGGAGCAGGCCCGGGCCGCCGGCGATGCAGGCGAAGTGCCCGTGGGGGCGGTGCTGGTGCGCGGCGGCGAGGTGATCGCCACCGGCCGCAACGCGCCCATCGCGGGCCACGACCCCACGGCGCATGCCGAGATCGCGGCGCTGCGCGCGGCGGCCGCGCTGCAGGGCAACTACCGGCTCGACGGCTGCACGCTCTACGTCACGCTGGAGCCCTGCGCCATGTGCAGCGGCGCCATGCTGCACGCGCGGCTGCCGCGCGTGGTCTATGGCGCGGCCGATCCCAAGACGGGCGCGGCGGGCTCGGTGGTGAACCTGTTCGCCGAGCCGCGCCTCAACCACCAGACGCAGGTGACGGGTGGCGTGCTGGCCGGGGAGTGCGGCGCGCTGCTGCAGGCCTTCTTCAGCGAGCGCCGCAGTGCCCAGCGCGCGCAGGCCCAGCCGCTGCGCGAGGACGCGCTGCGCACGCCCACATCGCACTTCTCGCGCTTCGCCAGCTCCGAGGGGCACTACGCGCTCTTCGACGGGCTGCGGCTGCATTACCAGGACGCGGGCCCGCGCGACGCGCCCGTCACCTGGCTGTGCCTGCACGCCAGCCCGGCGTGGAGCGACGCCTGGCGGCACATGCTGCCCGTGTTCCTGCGCGCGGGCCACCGCGTGGTCGCGCCCGACCTGATCGGCTTCGGCCGCAGCGACAAGCCCAAGAAGGAGGCCGCGCACCGCCTGGACTGGCACCGGCAGGTGCTGGGCGAACTGGCGCAGCGGCTGGCGCTGCGCAACGTGGTCATCGCGGCCCAGCCGGGCGCGGTGCTGCCCCTGCTGGGCGCGCCCGTGCTGCGCGTGCGCGAAGGCGCGCGGGACGACCCGGCACCTTTCCCCGACGCAGGCCACCGCGCCGGGCCGCGCGCGTTCGCGCGCTTCGCCGTCGACGATGCGCCGCCGGCGCTCACCGTGCCCGACGCCAGCGCGGCTTCGGCCGAACGCGCTGTGGAATACTTCGCCCGCTATGCACGACCATGACCACTGCGGCCACGACTGCCACCACGCACACGGCCCCCAGCACATCTACATCTATTCCCCGTCCAGCGCCGTGCGCGACAAGGCCGCCTTCAAGCGCGGCATCGCGCGCCTGAAGGCCCTGGGCCACGAGGTGGAGGTGGACCCCGACGCGCTCGCCACCCACACGCGCTTCGCAGGCGACGACGCCACGCGGCTGGCCGCCATCCACCGTGCCGCGGCCAGCGGCGCCGACGTGGCGCTGATCTCGCGCGGCGGCTACGGCCTCACGCGCATCCTGCCGGGCATCCAGTACAAGCAGGTGGCCAAGGCCGTCGCGCGCGGCATGAAGTTCGTGGGCGTGAGCGACTTCACGGCCTTCCAGAGCGCGGTGCTGGCGCGCACCGGCGCCACCACCTGGGCGGGCCCCGCGCTCACGGCCGACCTGGGCGTGCAGGGCGAGCCCGACGACATCATGCTCGCCTGCCTGGACGACCTGCTCACCGGCCATGGCGAGGGCAGCGGCTGGCGCATGAACGCCGAAAAGCCCCTGCCGGACGGCCGGCCCGCCGTGCGCGACATCTACGTGAAGCAGGCGCAGCTCTGGGGCGGCAACCTCGCCGTGCTGTGCTCGCTGGTGGGCACGCCGTATTTCCCGCAGGTCAAGGGCGGCATCCTTTTCCTGGAAGACGTCAGCGAGCACCCCTACCGCGTGGAGCGCATGCTGACCCAGCTTTTGCACGCGGGCGTGCTGGCCCAGCAGAAGGCCGTGGTGCTGGGCCAGTTCACCAACTACCAGCTCGCCCCGCACGACAAGGGCTTCAAGCTGCAGAGCGTGGTGGACTGGCTGCGCACGCAGATCAAGGCCCCCGTGCTCACCAACCTGCCGTTCGGCCACGTGCCCACAAAGGTGCTGCTGCCGGTGGGCGCGCAAGTTTCGCTGTCGGTGGAAAGGCGCGACGCGCTCCTCTACTGGGGCCACGCGCACTGAACGGCGGCATGCCCACGCATCGCATCGCCACGGAGATCGGCACGCGCGCATCCCCCGCGCAGGTCTGGAGTGTGCTGACGGATTTCGCGCGCTACCCGCAGTGGAACCCGTTCATCCGCGAGGCCGAAGGCGAGCCGCTGCCGGGCTCCAGACTCAAGATCCGTATCCAGCCGCCGGGCCAGGACGGTGGCATGGTCTTTCGCCCCCGGGTCTTGCGGGTGGAGCCTGAGCGGGAATTCGCCTGGCTGGGTCACCTGATCGTGCCGGGTCTGTTCGACGGGGAACACTACTTCCACATCGACCCCCTGCCAGGCGGCGGCTGCCGCGTGCGCCAGAGCGAAAACTTCAGCGGCCTGCTCGTGCCGCTGTTCCGAAAGAGCCTGGACGGCGGCACCCGCCAGGGCTTCGAGGCCATGAACGCAGCCTGGGTGGCGCGGGCCGAATCGGCTTCATAAGCCAAAAGTGCCTCCAGCGCTTGCTGGGAAAGCGCGGGAAGCTATGGTTTTTGATTCGGCTGCCACCCGCCGCCCAGCGCCTTGTAGAGCAGCACGCGGTTTTCCAGCTCGGCCTGGCGCAGCTTCACCACTTCCAGCTCGGCCTGGAACAGGTTGCGCTGCGCGTCCAGCTCTTCGAGGTACGAGGCGTAGCCCGCCTCGTAGCGGTCGTGCGCGAAGCCCAGCGAGCGCTGCAGCACGCCGCGCCGCTGCACCGCGTGCTCCGTCTGTCGCGCCAGGCGCCTGCTTGCGGTAAGGGCGTTCTCCACGTCGGCGAAGGCGGCCAGCACGGCGCCGCGGTAGGCGTAGGCGGCCTGGTCGCGCTGGGCGGTGGCGGCGTCCAGCGCGGCTTCGCGGCGGCCGCCGTCGAACAGGGGGGCGAGCAGGCTGCCGCCGAGGCTCCAGACGGTGAGCGGGTTGTAATCGAGCGCGTTGACGAGCAGGCTGCCCGCGCTGGCGCTCAAGGAGACCTGCGGCAGGAAGGCGGCGCGCTGCGCTTCGAGCGTGTGGCCGGCGGCGGCCAGCAGGTGCGCGGCGCGGGCGATGTCGGGGCGGCGCTCCAGCAGCTGCGAGGGCAGGGTGGCGGGCACGGGCGGCAGGCGCAAGCTGCGCAGCGGCAAGCCGTCGGGAACGGTGCCGCCCGCGCGGCCCAGCAGCAGGTGCAGGGCATTGGCCTGCCGGCGCGCGGCCAGGTCGAGCTGCTCCGCCTGCTGCAGCACGTTCTGCAGCTCGGATTCGGCCTGGGTGAGCTGCAACTGCGAGATGTAGCCCACGCGCTGCTGGTCCTGCGCCAGGGCTAGGGCTTTTTCGCGCGACTGCACGGTGGCCTGGGCGATGGCAAGCTGCTCCTGCAGCGAGCGCAGGCCCACGTAGGTTTGCGCCGTGGCGGCGGCCACGGCCAGGGCCACGGCGTCGCGGTCGGCCTGGGTGGCCTGCAGGCGTTCGCCCGCGGCCTGGCTCTGCGCCGACAGGCGGCCCCACAGGTCCGGCTCCCAAGCGGCCTGCAGGCCGGGCTGCACGGAGCGCGCGTGCGTGGGGCCGAGGGCGCCCAGGCTGCGGCCGGCCTGGGCGGTGGTGGAGAAGTTCAGGCTGGGGCTGCGCGCGGCGTCCGCGGCGGTCTGGTTGGCGCTTGCCTCTTGAACGCGGGCCAGGGCGGTCAGCAGGTCGTTGTTGTTCGCCAGGGCTTCGGCGACCAGCGCGTCGAGCTGCGCATCGCCCAGTTGCCGCCACCATGCGCCTTCGATGGCGTGGCCGCCGGGCGCGGCCTCGCTCCAGGCAGCGGGCAGCGCGACCTGGGCGTTGTCGGGCACGGCGTGGGGCAGGGGGGGCGCAGGCGGCCAGCAGCAGCGAGAGAGCCGCCGCGCTCAGGCGTGCGTTCATGGCTGCTCCCGGGCCGGGGCCGTGTCGATGCGCGCGACGACCGACATGCCGGGGCGCAGCCGCTCGGCCAGGGGCTGATCGGGGTCGATGGCGATCTTGACGGGCAGGCGCTGCACGACCTTGGTGAAGTTGCCGGTGGCGTTGTCGGCCTTGAGCACGCTGAATTCCGAGCCGGTGGCGGGCGCGATCTCCAGCACCTTGCCGGTGAGGCGCTTGCCTTCGAGCGCATCGACGGTGAAGCTGGCGGCCTGGCCCGGGCGCACGTGGGCCATCTGCGTTTCCTTGAAGTTGGCCGTCACCCAGAGCTGCCTGGGTACGACGAAGAGCAGCTGCGAGCCCGCCGCCACGTACTGGCCGACGCGCACCGAGACGTCGCTGGCCTGCCCGTCGGCGGGCGCGTGCACGGTGGTGTTGTCCAGGTTGATGCGCGCCTGGCGCACCTGGGCCTGGGCCATCTGCACCTGGGCTTCGAGCGCGGCGCGGTTCACGGTGGTGGCCTTGATCTTCTCGGCGGCGATGGCGATGTCGGCCCGGGCCTTGTCCACGTTGGTGGCGGCCAGCTTGGCGGCGGCGCGCACGCGGTCGCGCTCGCTCAGCGAGACGGAGCCGCGCGCGGCGAGCTCCTCCACGCGGCGCAGGTCGGCCTGGGCGCGCTCGGCTTCGGCGCCCACGGCGGTCAGGCCCGCGCGGCTGGCCTGCTGCGCGGCGCGGTTCTGCGCCTGGGTCTGGTCGGAGTTGGCGAGCTGCGCCTGCGCGTTGGCCAGCTGCGCCTGGGCCAGCGCCAGCGCGGCCTCGTAGCTGCGTGTGTCGATCCTCACCAGCGGCTGGCCGGCGGCGACCTGCTCGTAGTCCTTGACCAGCACCTCGGTCACGTAGCCGTTGACCTGCGGCGCGAGCACCGTGACCTGGCCGCGCACGTAGGCGTTGTCGGTGGAGATGACGTGGCTGTGGAACGGCCCGAGGTCCCAGGCGCGCAGCACGAGCAGGATGCCGGCCACGGCGATGACAAGGGCGACGAGCGCGCTGCGCAGCGTGGGGCGCGTTTTCTTGGGCGTGGGGGAGGGGCCTGGCGCGGCTGGAGTCGGCACGGGTGGGGTGGTGGCGTTGTCGCTCATGGTGTTTTCTCGTTGGAAGGGCCGGAGGCCGATTCGGGCTCGGGCGCGTCGGTGATCGCTGCGTCGGTGCCCACCTCGCCGTCGGCCCCGCCCGCCGTGGCGGGCTGGTTCTGCAGGGCGGCCCGGGCGGCGGCGCGCTGGGCCCGGCGGGCCTGCCAGAGCGACCAGGCCAGGTAGGCGAAGGCCACCAGCGCCGCGACGTGGAAGACGTCGTTGTAGGCGCGCACGTTGGCCTCGCGCCGCACGACCTGGCCGAGCTGCGCCGCGCCCTGCGCGGCACGCAGCTGCGCGTCGCCCACCTGGGGGGCCAGGGCCTGCTGCTGCTGCAGCAGGCGCGCGGCCACCACCGGGTTGGCGGGGTTCACCTGCTGCGTCAGGGCCACGGAATACTGCTGCTCGCGGAAGGTCTGGTAGGTGCCCAGCAGGGCCGAGCCCGCCAGCCCGCCCAGCGCCTGCGTGAGCGAGATGGTGATGATGGCCGTGAGCATGTGGTTGGGGCCGTACTTCAGCCCCTGCACCACGCCCGTGAGCATGAGTGGCCCCATGAAGATGCCCGAGCCCATGGCCAGCAGGAACTGGCTGACGTAGAAGTCCGCCGGCCGGTCCAGGCTGGTGCGGCCGAAGTCCATCACCGCCGCCACGCCCAGCAGCACGAGGGCGGCGAGCAGCTGCCGGCCCACGTTGTCCACCGTGAAGGTGAGGCTGGACAGCGCGATGCCCGCCACCGTGCCCACGAGGATGACCGCGAACAGCGGCTGCATCTGGTCGGGCGCCATGCCCAGCGTGCGCAGCATGCCGACCACGCCGTAGCTCTGCTCGGTGGTCAGGAAGCGCAGCACGATGGCGCCGATCACGAAGCGCACGGTGGCGCTCTGGGTGAACCAGCGCGTGTGCAGCAGGGGGTTGGTGCGGTGGTGCTCCAGGTACAGCCCCGCGCACAGCAGCGCGATGGCGCCCGAGAGCATCCACGCCAGCTCAGGCGCGTTGCTCCACCAGCGGATCGTGCCCTGCACCAGCACGGCCACGAGCAGGCCCACGCCGGGGATCAGCAGCGCCATGGACAGGAAGTCCAGCCGCTCGAAGGCCTTGATGCGCACGCCCGTGGGCAGCTTGAGCATCACCACGGCGGCGAAGGACAGCAGGGCCAGGCCCGCCTCCAGCAGGTACAGGTTGTGCCACTGCCCGTGCTCCAGCAGGCTGGGCGAGAGCACCCAGGCGAGCGGAGTGGCCACCTGGGAGATGCCCACGCCCAGCACCAGCATCTTGAGCACGTAGGTGCGCGACAGCGCCTGCAGCATGTAGAGCGTGCCCAGCGACGTGCAGGCCGCCGCCGCCAGGCCGCTGGCGGCGCGCAGCAGCAGCAGGCTTTGCGGGCTGCCCAGCAGCAGGTGCAGCACCGACAGCACGGCGTACACGCCCAGCCCGATCTCGGCGAAAAGCCGCATGCCGTACTGCTGGCGGAACTTGTAGACCAGCAGGTTGGCCGTGACGTTGAAGGTCACATAGGCGCCCGTGAGCCATGCGGCCTCGGCCGAGGTCAGCCCCAATTGCCCCTGGATGGTGGGCAGGTTGGCCGTGAACAGCGCATTGCCCAGGCCGCCGGTCAGCCCGACCAGCACGGCCACCAGCGCGTAGCAGGCGCGCTCCCACGGCGGGTGGTAGGGCATGGCGGGCGAGCCGGGCAGGGTGGGCTTCTCGTGCTCCTCCCAGTCGGGCGGGCGCTGCAGGTAGACGGGCTGCGTCATGGCGGGGGGTGGAGCCCGTGGGTGAGGAAGTCGAGGGCGCGCTGCACCAGCCGGCGGCGCTCGGCTTCGGTGGCGCCGCGCAGGGCCGCGCCCAGCATGCCGGAGAGCAGCGTCAGATCCTGCGGCTCCACGTCGGCGCGCAGCAGGCCGGCGGCCTGGCTGCTGCGCAGCGCGTCGGCGAAGGCGCCCGCGGCGCGCTCTCGCACGGGGGTGAAGCGCGGGTCGCGCAGCCCGGTCGTGCGCCAGTAGTCCGACAGCGCGGGCGAATGCACGATGCGGTCGGCCAGGTACTGCAGCAGCACGAAGAAGGCGTCCGGCTGGCCGCGCAGGCTGTCCACCTTGGCGTGCAGGCGCTCCACGGAGCGTTCCATGAGCGCGAGCAGCAGCGCGTGCCGATCGGGGAACTGCCGGTACAGCGTGGCGCGGCCCACGCCGGCCTGGGCCACCACCAGCTCCAGCGGCGCATGCACACCGTGGATGCGGAACACGGCGTCGGCCGCGTCCAGCAGCTGCGTGCGGCGGGTGGCGGCGTCGGGGCGCTTGGTGGACATGGGGTGAATTTTCGGACAAAGTTGTCCGTTTTTTCGGCGCCGCCGAAATAACCCTGGCCCTGCGCTGGGCATGCCTCGGCGGGAACGCGTTTACAGTGGGCCGAGGAGGTATCGACACCATGACCCAGCCGCTGCGCCTGACGGGGCATTTCAAGGACCTGGGCGGCGGCTTCACCGTGCGCCGCCTGCTGCCCGCGCTGCAGTGCCGGTCGGTGGGGCCGTTCGTGTTCTTCGACCACTTCGGGCCGGCGACGGTGGCGCCCGCATCGGAATTCGACGTGCGCCCGCACCCGCACATCGGCCTGGCCACCGTCACCTACCTGTTCGAGGGGGCGATCCTGCACCGCGACAGCCTGGGCTCGGTGCAGCAGATCGAGCCCGGCGCGATCAACTGGATGACGGCCGGGCGCGGCATCGTGCATTCCGAGCGGCGTCCGCCGGCGCTGGCCGGCAGCACCTACGTGAACCACGGCATCCAGCTCTGGGCCGCGCTGCCGCAGGCGCACGAGGAGGCGGAGCCGGCCTTCGTCCACACCCCGGCGGCGGACATTCCGCACCACCAGGGCGAGGGCTGCACCGTGCGCGTGCTGGTCGGCTCGGCCTTCGGGCTGGCTTCGCCTGTCGCCACGCTCTCGCCCACGCTCTACCTGGACGTGCAGCTCGCGCCGGGCGCAGGGCTGGAGCTGCCTGCGCTGGCGCCGGAGATGGCGCTCTACACCGTGGACGCCGGCCTGGTGCTGGACGACGAGCGCATCGACGCCCAGACGCTGGCGCTGCTCGCGCCCGGACGGGCGGCGCACCTGCGTGCCGGGCCCGGGGGCGTGCGCTGCGTCGTCATCGGAGGGGCGCCGCTGGACGGCCCGCGGCATATCTGGTGGAACTTCGTGTCCAGCAGCAAGGACCGCATCCTGCAGGCCGCGCAGGCCTGGGAGGACGACCGCCTGGGGCATGTGCCCGGTGAGACCGAGCGCATCCCGCTGCCGCCGCGCCATTTCAAGCCTTGAACGCCGAATCACCCTCCAGCGCTTGCGTGGCAAGCGCGGGCAGCTCCCTTTTCAGGAGCGCAGGCCGCGTCAAGCGGCAGGCTTGAGCAGCGTGGACTCGACCTTGTTGGCCAGCTGGGCCACCGCCAGGGCTGCGGGGCAGCCGGGCATCTGCTGCAGCAGGAGCTGGCGGCGCATCACGGCGTCGCGCACCGAGGGGTCGGCCGGTATGTCGCCCATGTGGATCAGCCGCATGGGGCGGCCGGAGTCGGTGGTCACGAAACGGTCCAGCACCTGCTGCAGCTGGCTGGTGATGGCCCGGCCGTCGCCGGCGCGCGCGGCCTGGTTGACCACCATGCGCACGTGCTGGCGCTTCTGCTGGGTGGCCAGCACCTTGATGGCGGCATAGGCGTCGGTGAGCGAGGTGGGCTCGGGCGTGGCCACGATCAGCACCTCGGACGCGAGCGAGACGGAGAACAGCACCACGTCGGAGATGCCCGCGCCGGTGTCCAGCAGCACCACGTCGTAGCGCGGCGCGAGGGTCTGGATGACGTTGAGGAATTCGCTGCGCACCTCGGGCGTGAGGCGCGAATACTCCACCATGCCGGAGCCCGCCAGCACCACGGAAAAGCCTCCTGGCGCCTCGATCACGGCATCTTCCAGCTGGGCCTTGCCGGTGAACACGTCGTGCAGGGTGATCTTGGGGTGCAGGTTCAGCACCACGTCCAGGTTGGCCAGGCCCAGGTCGGCGTCCAGCACCAGCACGCGGTGCCCGCGGCGCGTGAGCGCGGCGGCCAGGTTGGCGGACACGAAGGTCTTGCCGACGCCGCCCTTGCCGCTGGTGATGGCAATGATGCGTGCTTCGGCCGGGGAGGCGGCTTGGGGGGCGGGCATGGGCGAGCCGGCAGGGGAAGTCGGTTGCGGGGACAGCGCGTCGTTCATCGCTTGGCTTTCAAAAGGCGCTGCCTGTGGGAGTGTCCAGAGGTGGGGGGAGGTCGCCCCAACCCGAGGGAGTGTATAGCGGGCCGAACAGGAGGCTTTTCTCCTCGGCGCTCACCGTGCTGTCGGGCTGCTCCTCGATGCTGATCCGGTTGCGCCCGCCCTGCTTGGCCTTGTAGAGCTCGGCGTCGGCGCGGTCGATCCACAGCGGGGCGGTGCTGCGGATCCACTGCAGCGCGAACGCGCCGCCGATGCTCACCGTGACGTTCAGCGTCAGCGTGGGCGAGATGCGCACCGGCGTGGATTCGATCGCGCGGCGCACGCGCTCGGCCACCACGCGGCCGAAGCCGAACTGGCAGGCGGGCAGGATGACGGCGAACTCCTCGCCGCCATAGCGGGCCACGGTGTCCATGGGGCGCAGGCACGACTCGAGGGTGTGGGCGACCGACTGCAGGACCATGTCTCCCGCCAAGTGGCCGTGGACGTCGTTGACGCGCTTGAAATGGTCGATGTCCAGCATCAGCAGCAGCGCCGCTTCGCCGGAGCGGGCCACGCGGTCGATCTCGCTTTCCAGCACCGACCGCAGATGCCGCCGGTTCGGCAGCCCTGTGAGAGGGTCCTTGAGCGACAGCTCGCACAGGCCGTCGATGAGGTTCTGCAGGTAGCGCAGCGGCGTGTCGGCGCGCAGCGGCAATTCGGAACCTATGGACTGCGCTACCAGCGCATGTGCGGTGCCCAGACGCAGGTCGCTGAGCTTGACGGTGGCGGTGTACGCAGGCTTAAACACAAAGTGAAACAAATGGCTCTGCGCCGAGTCTAGCAGCGTCCGTAAAACCCGGCGTGGGCCTAGCCTGTCGGTATACGTGCTCCTCCATGGCGCAAGCGCAATCCGGACAGGTGCAGGCAGCTATTGTTTCCGGAGCAACTGGGCCGGGCAGGGCGGGAACGGCGCTCAGGCTTGCGCGCCCTCCGCGCTGCGCAGGTGCGCGTAGATCCGGTCCTTGAGCTGGAGCTTTTCCTTCTTCAGGGTCTCGATCTCCACCGCCGTAGCCTGGACGACGCGCGACTCCATGTTCTTGATCAGCTGGTCCATGTCGTTGTGCTTGTCGAACAGGCGGGGGAAGTGGGCGTCGCTGCCCTTGAGCTTGGTGATCAGTTCGCGGTATTCGGGAAACATCGGCTCTCCTGGGGTTGCTGGCGATTCCATTCTAGGGAGGCGCCCGGTCCGTGGTACTGCGGCGCGAACACAACGTGATCTGGATCAAGCGGGGAAAACCACGGCCACATGGCGCGCGGCCGTGCGTGAGAATGCCGGTGCCATGCGACCGTCCCCTGTTTCCTGCCTGCAGCGCCTGTCCATGGGGCGCGGGCAGCTGTGGTTTCTGGTGCTCTTGGGCACGGCGCTGGCCCGCGCGCAGCCTGCGCCGCCCACGCTGGCGCAGCACTATCGGCCCGGCATCGACGTGGCGGCCTACTGGGTCAGCGAGAAGTACGACGGCGTGCGCGCGCTGTGGACGGGCACCGAACTGCGGAGCCGCCAGGGCCTGCCGATCCGCGCCCCCGCATGGTTCACCGCCGGCTGGCCCGCCACGCCGCTCGACGGCGAGCTCTGGGCCGGCCGCGGCCGCTTCGACGCAGCGCAGTCCGCCGTGGCCCAGGCCGCGCCGCAGGATGCGCAGTGGCGCACGCTGCGCTACATGGTGTTCGACCTGCCGGGCCACGCGGGCGGCTTCGATGAACGCCTGCCGGCGCTGCGCCGCACCGTGGCCGCGCTGGGCCAGCCCTGGGTGCAGGCCGTGCCGCAGTGGCGCGTGGCGAGCCACGCCGCGCTGATGAAGCAGCTGCACGACCACGAGAAGGCCGGCGCCGAGGGCCTGATGCTGCGCCGCGCAGACGCACCTTATCGGGGAGGGCGCAGCGACGACCTGCTCAAGCTCAAGTCCTTCGACGACGCCGAGGCCGTAGTCGTCGGCCACGCGCCTGGCAAAGGCAAATACGCGGGCCAGACCGGCGCGCTGGTCGTGGAGTTGCCGGACGGCCGCCGTCTGCGTCTGGGCAGCGGCCTGCCCGATGCGCTGCGCCGCGCGCCGCCGCCTGTGGGCACGGTGGTGACCTACCGCTACAACGGCATGCACGCAAGCGGCCTGCCGCGCTTCGCACGCTTCTGGCGGGTGCGGGCGGATGCGCCGCCCGCGCCAGAAATTCAAGCCAAATAGGCCTCTAGCGCGCGCCCGTCAAGCGCTGGCAGCTCCTAATTCAGGAGCATCAGATGGTGCGGCCGAACGGTCCGTCGCTGCCCACCTGTACCAGCTTGCCCTTGGGCTTGGCCGTGCGGCCTTCCTCGGCCACGCAGTCGGCGTAGTAGCGCACGTGGCCGTTGTCGTCCTCGATCTCCACGAGGCCGTGGATGTCGGTCTCGAAGCCAGGGCACATCTTGGCGAATTCGCGGGCGAACTTGAGGTAGTCCACGATCTTCTTGTTGAACACCTCGCCGGGGATCAAGAGCGGAATGCCGGGCGGGTAGGGCGTGATCAGGCTGGTGGTGATGCGGCCTTCGAGATGGTCGATCTCCACGCGCTCGGTCTTGCGGTGGGCGATGTGGGCGTAGGCGTCGCTCGGGTTCATCGCGGGCGTGAGGTCCGAGAGGTACATCTCGGTCGTCAGGCGCGCGATGTCGTACTTGGCGTAGAGCTGGTGCACGTGCTGGCACAGGTCCTTGAGGCCCATGCGCTCGTAGCGCTTGTGCTGCTGGCAGAACTCCGGAAGGATGCGCCACATGGGCTGGTTCTTCTCGTAGTCGTCCTTGAACTGCTGCAGAGCGGCCAGCAGCGTGTTCCACCGGCCCTTGGTGATGCCGATGGTGAACATGATGAAGAAGCTGTAGAGGCCCGTCTTCTCCACCACCACGCCGTGCTCGGCGAGGTACTTGGTGACGATGCTTGCGGGAATGCCGGTCTTGTCGAACTTGCCGTCGAGGTTCAGGCCCGGCGTGACGATGGTGGACTTGATCGGGTCGAGCATGTTGAAGCCGTCGGCGAGCTGGCCGAAGCCGTGCCACTTGCTGCCGTTCTTCCTGCCCTTGCCATCGCTGCGGATGATCCAGTCCTCGGCGCGGCCCACGCCCTCGTCGGCGAGCTTGTCCGGTCCCCATACCTTGAACCACCAGTCGTTCTTGCCGAACTCCTCCTCCACCTTGCGCATGGCGCGGCGGAAGTCCAGGGCCTCGACCAGGCTTTCCTCCACCAGCGCGGTGCCGCCGGGCGGCTCCATCATTGCGGCGGCCACGTCACAACTGGCGATGATGCTGTACTGCGGGCTGGTCGAGGTGTGCATGAGGTACGCCTCGTTGAACAGGTGGCGGTCCAGCTTGGTGGTCTGGCTGTCCTGCACCAGCACGTGCGATGCCTGGCTGATGCCGGCCAGCAGCTTGTGGATGGACTGCGTGGCGTAGACCACCGAATGCTGCGGACGCGCGCGCTTCTTGCCCATGGCGTGGTAGCTGCCGTAGAACGGGTGGAAGGCCGCGTGGGGCAGCCAGGCCTCGTCGAAGTGCAGGTTCTCCACGTAGCCGTCGAGCATGCCCTTGATGGTCTCGGTGTTGTAGAGCACGCCGTCGTAGGTGCTCT
Organism: Acidovorax sp. MR-S7; assembly: GCF_000400995.2. Taxonomy (GTDB): domain Bacteria; phylum Pseudomonadota; class Gammaproteobacteria; order Burkholderiales; family Burkholderiaceae_C; genus MR-S7. The sequence continues at coordinate 32,442 of NZ_DF238907.1, forward strand.
GCGTGAGCGTGAGCACGCGGGGCTTGACCTTCTTGGCATCCACGCCCTTGAGCAGCGGGTTGGCCTTGATCTTGGCCTGGATGGCCGCCGGTTCAAACTCGCTTTGCGGGATCGGTCCGATGATGCCGAAGTGGTTGCGCGTGGGCTTGAGGAAGACCGGGATGGCGCCGGTCATGATGATCGAGTGCAGGATGGACTTGTGGCAGTTGCGGTCCACCACCACCACGTCACCGGGCGCCACGGTGTGGTGCCAGACCATCTTGTTGCTCGTGCTGGTGCCGTTGGTCACGAAAAAGCAGTGGTCGGCGTTGAAGATGCGCGCGGCGTTGCGCTCGGATTCGCCGATGGCGCCGTTGTGGTCCAGCAGCTGGCCCAGTTCCTCCACCGCGTTGCACACGTCGGCGCGCAGCATGTTCTCGCCATAGAACTGGTGGTACATCTGGCCCACGGGGCTTTTCAGGAAAGCCACGCCGCCCGAGTGGCCGGGGCAGTGCCAGGAATAGGAACCGTCTTCCGCGTAGTCCAGCAGCGCCTTGAAGAACGGCGGCTGCACACCCTCCAGGTAGCTCTTGGCCTCGCGGATGATGTGGCGTGCGACGAACTCCGGCGTGTCCTCGAACATGTGGATGAAGCCGTGCAGCTCGCGCAGGATGTCGTTGGGCAGGTGGCGCGCGGTCTTGGTCTCGCCGTGCACGTAGATGGGCACGTCCACGTTCTTGCGGCGCACTTCCGCGATGAAGGTGCGCAGGCTGTGCACGATCGGGTCCTGCCCGGTGCCCAGCGTGAATTCCTCGTCGTCGATCGAGAGGATGAACGCGCTCGCGCGGCTTTGCTGCTGGGCGAACTGCGACAGGTCGCCGTAGCTGGTCACTCCCAGGACTTCGAAGCCCTCCTGCTCGATGGCCTGCGCCAGCGCACGGATGCCCAGGCCGGAGGTGTTCTCGGAACGATAGTCCTCGTCGATGATGACGATGGGAAAGCGGAATTTCATGCGCTGCCTCCGGCAACCGGGTGAGAAAAACGAAACAGGCGCGAGTGTAAGGAATCTACGTGATCGGCCCGTGAAAGAAAGCGCCCCGCAAGCCGCTGCGGGCCTGCGGGGCGCTGGAGCAGCAGGCGGCCGGGCTTACACCTGGTCCGCCGACAGGCCGGCGGTCTGGCTGAAGCCGCCGTCCACGTAGGTGATCTCGGCCGTCACGCCGCTGGCAAGGTCGGAGAGCAGGAAGGCGGCCACGTTGCCCACGTCCTCGATGGTCACGTTGCGGCGCAGCGGGGCGGCGTCGGCCACGCGGCCGAGCAGCTTGCCGAAGTCCTTGATGCCGCTGGCCGCGAGGGTCTTGATGGGGCCGGCGCTGATGCCGTTGGCACGGATGCTGCGGCCGTCCGTGGTGCGGCCCACGGCCTCGGCCAGGTAGCGCACGCTGGCCTCCAGGCTGGCCTTGGCCAGGCCCATGGTGTTGTAGTTGGGAATGGAGCGCAGCGCGCCCAGGTACGACAGCGTGAGCAGCGAGGACTTGTCGTTCAGGTGGGGCAGGGCGGCCTTGGCCATGGCCGGGAAGCTGTAGGCGCTGATGTCGTGCGCGATGCGGAAGCCCTCGCGGGAGAGGCCTTCGAGGAAATTGCCCGCGATGGCCTCGCGCGGCGCGAAGCCGATGCTGTGCACGAAGCCGTCGAACGTGCCCCAGGCGGCGGCGAGGTCGGCGAACATCTTCTCGATCTGCGCGTCGTCGGCCACGTCGCAGTCGAAGACGAGCTTGGAGTCGAACTCGGCGGCGAATTCGGTGATGCGGTCCTTGAAACGCTCGCCCACGTAGCTGAAGGCCAGCTCTGCGCCTTGGCTGTGGCAGGCCTTGGCGATGCCGTAGGCGATAGAGCGGTTGGACAGCACGCCCGTGACGAGCAGCTTCTTGCCGGCGAGGAAACCCATTGTTGTTCTCCTGAGGATGCGGTGTGTGTGATGCAGAATTGTCGCATGCGGTACCGGCTGATCTGTTCACTGTCCTTCCTGTGTCTGGCCCCGTTGCTGGCGTGCTCCGCATGGGCGGCGCACGCCTATGCGCTGTGGGGCGAGCCGAAGCTGCCGGCGGGTTTCACCCACTTCCCCTACGCGAATCCCGACGCGCCCAAGGGCGGCGAGCTGCGCCTGGTGAGCAACCTGCGCGTGTCCACCTTCGACAAGTACAACCCGTTCACGATCCGCGGCAACGCGCCCGCCTACCTGAGCGAGCTGATGTTCGACACGCTGCTGTCCGCCTCGCTGGACGAGCCGGCCACGGGCTACGGCCTGCTGGCCGAGGACGTGGCGGTGGCGCCCGACGGCCTGTCGGCCACCTTCCGCCTGCGGCGCGCGGCGCGCTTCCACGACGGCAAGCCCGTGCTGGCGCAGGACGTGAAGTACAGCTTCGACACCCTGGTGGGGCCCTACACCTCGCCTGCCTACAAGACCCTGATGTTCGAGGTGGCCGGCGTGGACGTGCTGGACGAGCGCACCGTGCGCTTCCGCTTCAAGCAGCCCAACCGCGAGCTGCCGCTCACGGTGGGTACATTGCTGCCGGTGTTCAGCCGCGACTGGGGCAAGGGCAAGCCCTTCGACCAGGTGGTGATGGAGCCGCCCATCGCCAGCGGCCCCTACCGCGTCGGCCCCGTGAACTTCGGCAAGGACATCACCTACGTGCGCGATCCGCAGTACTGGGCGCGCGATCTCCCCGTGCGCCGCGGCACGGGCAACTTCGACCGCATCCTGGTCAAGATCTACAAGGACAACACGGCACGGCTGGAGGCGCTGAAGGCGGGCGAGTTCGACCTCATGCGCTTCTTCAGCGCGGGCGACTGGGCGCGGCGCGTCAATGGCCGCAAGTTCGATTCGGGCGAGCTCGTCAAGGGCGAATTCGCCAACAGCCTGCCCACCGGCTTCCAGAGCTATGTGCTCAACACCCGCAGGCCCTTCCTGCAGGACGTGCGCGTGCGCGAGGCGCTGGGGCTGGCGTTCGACTTCGAGTGGATGAGCCGCCAGCTGTTCTATGGCGCCTACCGGCGCGTCAACGGCATCTTCGGCAACACCCCGTGCGAGACCCGCGGCGAGCCATCGCCGCAGGAGCTGGCCCTCATGGAGCCCTACCGGCAGGAGATCCCCGCTGCCGCCTTCGGCCCCATGACCGTGCCGCCCAGCACGGACCCGCCCTCGTCGCTGCGCGCCAACCTGCGCAGCGCGCAGGAGCTGCTGCGGCAGGCCGGCTGGGAGGTCAAGGGCGGCGTGCTGCGCAACGCGCAGGGCCAGGCCATGGAGCTGGAATACCTGGACAGCGGGGAGACGCGGATCAACACGGTGGCCTCGTGGATGCGCAACCTGGCCAAGCTCGGCATCACGCTGCGCTTTCGTGCGGTGGACTACGCGCTCTACCAGCAGCGGCTGCAGAAGTTCGATTTCGACATCACCACCATCGCCTACCAGGGCACGCTCAACCCGGGGCAGGAACTGGCCGACCTGTTCGGCTCGCGCGCGGCCGACACCGAGGATTCGGGCAACTTCCCCGGCGTGCGCAGCCCGGCGGTGGACGCCATGGTCGGCGCCATCGTGGGCGCCAAGTCGCAGGAGGGGCTGTTGCCCGCCTGCCACGCGCTGGAGCGCATCATCGCCCACGGCCACTACCTGATCCCGCAGTGGTATGGCGCCACGCACCGCATGGCCTACAACGCCTGGCGCCTGCAGCGGCCCGACGTGGTGCCACCGTATTCTCCCGGCGAGCTGTGGGCCATCGGTACCTGGTGGGCCACGCCGGCAGCGAAGCCCTGATGCTCCTTGAATAATAGCTGCCAGCGCTTGGTGGATAAGCGCTGGAGGCCGATTTGTCTCTATGCCTTCGGCGCGCGGCGCTTGCCCTGCTTGGCCGCGTACATGGCCTCGTCGGCATGCATGAGCAATGCCAGGCTGGTGCGGCCGTCGTCGGGAAAGCGCGCGGCGCCGATGCTGGTGCCCACGCGCAGCAGGCCTGCGCCGGAGGCGATGGGTTCCTCCACCGCACGGGCCACGCGGACCATGAGGTCGGACAGGCCAGGCTGCGGCCCCTCGGCGACGATGACGAACTCGTCGCCGCCCAGCCGCGCCACCATGTCGGTGCCGCGCGTGGCGGCGCGCAGGCGCCGGGCCACGGTCTGCAGCACGAAGTCGCCCACGGCGTGGCCATGGGTGTCATTGATGGGCTTGAAGCCGTCCAGGTCGAGCAGCAGCACGTAGCCGTGCCCCCCGTGCGTGACGGCGCGCTCAATGGCGCTGGCCAGGTGCTCCTCCAGCACCACGCGGTTGCCCAGGTCGGTCAGTGGGTCGTGCCGCGCGAGGCGGCGCAGCTCGCGCACCAGCTCGTCGTAGGCGTGGGTCACGTCCGTCAGCTCGTCGGCGAAGCGCGCGGGCGCGGGCGCGTCCTCGTGCACGGGTCGGTGCGCCAGAATGGCCTCGCGGAAGCGCGCCAGCGGCCGGCCGATGATGCTGCGAAAGACCAGCGCCGCGCCCGCCAGCACCACGGCCAGCATGGCGCCGAAAATGGCCAGCTGCTGCAGCAAGCCCTGGCTGGCCGTGCTGGCGACGGAGAACGGGTGGAACTGGATCGCCAGGTGCCCCACGGTGAAGGCGCGGCCTTGCTCGTCGCGGTGCACCACGGGCGTCTGCAGCAGGTCGGGGTCCGCGGCATCGGGAGCGGCCACACTTCCGGTCTCCACGGCGGTGTCGGCGCATACGTCCTGCAGGCGCACGCCGCGCACGATGGGCAGTTGCGCCAGCGTGTCCGCGATGCCCTGGGCGGTGGCGCCGTCGCAGTCCCACAGCGGCTTGATGAGCGAGCGCGCGAAGATGGCCAGCGTCTGCGCCCGCTGGGTGTCCTGCTCGCTCTTCTCGGCGTGGTAGCCCACCAGCGCGGTGACCGAGGCGGCCAGCACGAACGCGGTCACCAGCGGCCACAGCAGCCGCCGCACGAACTGGGCGTGCAGCGTGCGGCGCCGTACGGGCCCAGAAGGGGCTGCTGCGGTCATGGGCGGTCCTGCTGCACGAGCAGATGGCGGTAGCGCTCGGGCACCAGCGTCTGGTCGTAGAACGGGTTGGGGATGTCGATGACGGTGCGGCTTTTGAAGACCTCCGGGGCCGGGGGCTGGCGGTGCCGCGCCCACACCTGCAGGAAGCTGCCGTCGGCCACGATGCGGTCGAACCCCGCCAGCAGCGCCGCGTGCAGCGCGTCGGTGCGCGGACCCGGGGCGATCCAGACGAAGCGGAACCAGGGGTAGCGCACGAGGATGTAGGGGTCCACCGTGAGCTGGGGGTAGCGCTTGCGGAAATGCGGCAGGAAGTAGTTCAGCGTCTCCTCCAGGCCCAGGGGAAAGAGGTCGAGGAAACCCGCCTCCATCTGCTCGGCGAACTCGCCGTCGCTCCAGCGCTTGACCTCCTTGGTGGGAATGCCCGCCGCCCGGTAGATCTCCACGTCCATCCAGCCCACGTTCTGCCCCATGGAAAAGTGCGCCAGGTCGGCCACGGTGCGCACGTGGGCGAGCCTGGCCTTGTGCGTCTCCAGCAGCAGGTTGATGCGCCAGCCCAGCAGGCCGCGGTCCAGCGGCACGGGCACCATGCGCAGCCGGCCCTGCTGCACGAGGCGCAGCCGCGCGGGCGTGGCGGGCATCATGTCCACGTGGGTCTGGCCCTGGCTGATCTGGAACAGGTTGCGCCGCTCGTTGCCGCGCGGCGCATCGGTGAACTCCGCCTGCATGCCAGCGGCCTGCAGCGCGGCGCGCACCAGCGCGCGGGCGTGCGCCAGGTGCGGCTCGTTCTGCACCACGAACGCGGCCGGGCCGGCCGCATGGGCGGGCAGGCTGGCGCCGGCCAGCAAGGCCAGCAAGGCCAGCAAGGCCAGCAAGGCCAGCAAGGCCAGCAAGGCCAGCAAGGCCAGCGCGGCGCGGCGGGAGCAGGGGCGGGTATCCATGTGTCCAAATGAAACAAACAGGGGCAGCTTAATGGAATCCGCACGACATAATCGTCAACCATGTTTGCCTACGTTCTCAAGCGCGTCCTGCTCATGCTGCCCACGCTGCTGGGCGTGCTGCTGCTGACATTCGTGGTCATCCAGTTCGTGCCCGGCGGCCCGGTGGAGCAATACCTGGCCGAGGCCAAGGCGGGTGCCGCCGGCAGGGGCGGCGAGGGCGGGGGCATGGCCTACCGCGGCGCGCAGGGCGTCGACCCGCAGCGGCTGGAGCAGATCAAGCAGCTCTACGGCTTCGACAAGCCCGCGCACGAGCGCTTCTTCCAGATGCTGGGCCAGTTCGCGCGCTTCGACCTGGGGCGCAGCTTCTTCCAGAACAAGGACGTGTGGCAGCTCGTGAAGGAAAAGCTGCCCGTCTCCATCAGCCTGGGCCTGTGGACGTTCCTCATCAGCTACCTCGTGGCCGTGCCACTGGGCGTGGCCAAGGCGGTGCGCGCGGGCTCGCGCTTCGACTTCGTGACCACGCTCATCATCCTCGTGGGCTATGCGATTCCCGGCTTCGTGCTCGGCGTGGCGCTGCTCGTGGTCTTCGGCGGGCAGCTGCAGTGGTTCCCGCTGCGCGGGCTCACCTCGGCCAACTGGGCAGAGCTGCCCTGGGGCGCGCGCATCGTCGACTACCTCTGGCACATCACGCTGCCCGTCACCGCCATGGTGGCCGGCAGCTTCGCGGTGACGGCCATGCTGACCAAGAATGCCTTCCTGGAGGAGATACGCAAGCAATACGTGCTGACCGCGCGCGCCAAGGGCCTGTCCGACCGGCAGGTGCTGTGGAAGCACGTGCTGCGCAACGCGCTGATCCCCATCGTCACCGGCTTTCCGGCGGCGTTCATCGGCGCCTTCTTCGCGGGCTCGCTGCTCATCGAGACGCTGTTCTCGCTCGACGGGCTGGGCCTGCTGTCGTACGAAAGCGTGATCCGCCGCGACTATCCCGTGGTGCTGGGCACGCTCTATCTGTTCACGCTGATCGGCCTGGTGACCAAGCTGATCAGCGACCTTTGCTACGTGTGGGTGGATCCGCGTGTCAAGTTCGACTGATTCGGTTTCCCTGTCGCCGGGCCGCCGCGCCTGGCGGCGCTTCCGTGCCAACCGCCTGGGCTTCTGGAGCCTGGTGGTGTTCTGCGTGCTGGTCGTCGTCAGCCTGGGGGCCGAACTGGTCAGCAACGACCGGCCGCTGCTCGTGCGCTACGAGGGGCAGTTGTACTTCCCCATGCTCCACGACTATCCGGAGACCACCTTCGGCGGCGATTTCCAGACGCCCACGGACTACCTCGACCCGTTCATCCGCGAGCGCCTTTCGGCGGGCGGCAACTGGGCCATCTACACGCTCAACCGCTACGGGCCCGGCACCCTGAACTATTTCGCCAAGGAGCCCAACCCCTCCGGCCCTTCGCGCGACAACTGGCTGGGCACCGACGACCGCGGGCGCGACCTGCTCGCGCAGCTGCTCTACGGTTTTCGCGTGAGCGTGCTGTTCGGTATTGCCCTCACGGTGGTGGGCGTGGTGCTGGGGGTGGCGGCCGGGGCCGTGCAGGGCTTCTTCGGCGGCAAGACCGACCTGGCCTTCCAGCGCTTCATCGAGATCTGGGGCTCCATGCCCGAGCTGTACCTGCTGATCATCTTCAGCGCCGTGTTCGCGCCCAGCATCACGCTGCTGCTGGTGCTGCTGTCGCTCTTCGGCTGGATGGGCCTGTCGGACTACGTGCGCGCCGAGTTCCTGCGCAACCGCCAGCTCGACTACGTGAAGGCCGCGCGGGCGCTGGGCGTGGGCAACGGGCAGATCATCGGGCGCCACATCCTGCCCAACAGCATGACGCCGGTGGTGACCTTCCTGCCGTTCCGCATGGGTGCGGCCATCCTCGCGCTCACCTCGCTCGACTTCCTGGGCCTGGGCGTGCCGCCGGGCACGCCCAGCCTGGGCGAACTGCTCTCGCAGGGCAAGAACAACATCGATGCGTGGTGGATCTCCATCTTCACCTTCGCCGTGCTCGTCACGACGCTGCTGCTGCTCACCTTCATGGGCGACGCGCTGCGGGACGCGCTGGACCCTCGCAAGAACTGAACATGCGCGCCACGCCCCCGCTTTCCCCATCTCCCGCGCCGCTCGTGCAGGTGCAGGACCTGCACGTGCGCTTCGGCGCCAAGGAGGTCGTGCGCGGCGTGAGCTTCGACATCCTGCCCGGCGAGAAGCTCGCGCTGGTGGGCGAGTCGGGCTCGGGCAAGACCATCACCGCGCTGTCGTTGCTGCGGCTGGCGGGCGACGCGCAGCTCGCGGGCCGTGCGCTCATGCAGGGGCGCGACCTGCTGGCGCTGACGGAGCGCGAGATGCGCGGCGTGCGCGGCGGCGACATCGCCATGGTGTTCCAGGAGCCGATGACCGCGCTCAACCCGCTCATGACGGTGGGCGAGCAGGTGGCCGAAGTGCTGGTGCTGAAGCAAGCCCTCAGCAAAGCGCAGGGCGCACATGCCGCCGTCGAACTGCTGGCGAGCACGGGCATCCCCGAACCCGGGCGGCGTGCGCGCAGCTATCCGCACCAGCTCTCGGGCGGGCAGCGCCAGCGCGCCATGATCGCCATGGCGCTGGCCAGCCGGCCGCGCCTGCTGCTGGCCGACGAACCCACCACGGCGCTGGACGTGACGCTGCGCGGCCAGATCCTCGACCTGCTCTCCGACCTGCAACGCCAGACCGGCATGGCCGTGCTGCTCATCACGCACGACCTGCCGCTGGTGCGCCGCTTCGCCGACCGCGTGGCCGTCATGGAGCAGGGCGTGCTGGTGGAGCAGGGCACCGTGGCGCAGGTCTTCGGCGCGCCGCAGCATGCCTACACGCGCCGCCTGATCGGCAGCGCGCCCCGGCGCGACGTGATCGAAGGCGTGGTGGCCGAAGGCGTGCCGCCCGCCGCGCAGGCCGGCGCGCTGCGCGTGGCCTACCCCGTGCCGCTGCCCGGTGTGCGCGGCTGGTTCGCCAAGGGCGAGTTCGTGGCCGTGAAAAGCGCGGGCTTCCGCATCCCGCGCGCACGCACGCTGGGCGTGGTAGGCGAGTCGGGCTCGGGCAAGTCGACGCTGGCGCAGGCACTGCTGGGCCTGCTGCCGCATTCGGGCGAGCTGCAGGTCGCCGGCCAGCCGTGGCAGCAGCCCGCGCACCGCAACACACCGCACAACCAGCAGTTGCGCAGGCAGGTGCAGGTGGTGTTCCAGGACCCGTTCTCGTCGCTCTCGCCGCGCATGACCGTGGAGGAGATCGTGGGCGAGGGCCTGCGCGTGCATGCGCCGGAGATGCCCGCGACCGAGCGCCGAACGCGCGTGGCGGCCATGCTGGCCGAGGTGGGGCTGACCGAGGCGCAGTTCCCCGGCCTGCTCGCGCGCTACCCGCACGAATTCTCTGGCGGCCAGCGCCAGCGCCTGGCGATCGCGCGGGCGCTGGTGGTGGAGCCGCAGCTGCTGGTGCTCGACGAGCCCACGAGCGCGCTCGACGTGACCATCCAGCAGCAGGTGCTGGGCCTGCTGCAGCGCCTGCAGAAGGAGCGGGCGCTGTCGTACCTGCTCATCACCCACGACGTGGCCGTGGTGCGCGCCATGGCGCACGAGGTGATCGTGATGAAGGACGGCGAGGTGGTGGAGAGCGGCCCCGTGCGCCAGGTGCTCGACGCGCCGCGCCACCCCTACACGCGGCAACTGGTGGAAGCCGCCGCCGCGTAATACCGGCTACATGCGCTCCAGCCGCCAGTTCTGGTAGCGCAGTGCCGCGGCGGCTCCGCCGATGATGGCAAGCACCGCCGGAAAGCTCGCCAGGTGCAGCGTGGAGATCGCGCTGACGCCCTGGCCGATGGTGCAGCCCATGGCCGTCACGCCGCCCACGCCCATGAGCGCGGCGCCCGCGAGGTGGTGCGCCAGGTCATCCGTGCCCGCGAAGCCCTGCCAGCGGAACTCGCGCGTGCACAGCGCATGCACGGCCGCGCCCGCGATGACGCCGAGCACCGACACCACTCCCACGGTGAGCACCTTGTTACGGTCGCTGAAGAACATCAGCCAGTCGAGCGTGTGGGCTACCGGCGTGGCGAAGCTCAGTGCCTCGATGCGGCCCGTATAGGTGGCCGCGTACATGTGCTCCAGCGTCTGCGGGTGTTCCTGCACCTCGGCCCAGTGGCCGCTGAGCCACCACGCGGCCACCGCCAGCGCGCCGATGCCCGCACCGCCGAGCAGACTGCGCGCGTCGCGCCGCCCACCCAGCGCCCAGGCGATCAGCAGGCCGCCCAGCAGCAGGCCAGCGCTCAGCCGCAGCATCGGCAGCGGCGCACCCGACCAGCGCGCCAGCACGTCGGGCAGGAAGGCCTGGCCCTGCAGCGGCCACTGCACCGCATCGACGGTGAGCACGCGCAGCACGGCCGTGATGCCCTTGAGCGTGGCGAACGCGGCCAGGCCCATCACGACGAACACCACGAGCGACTTGAGGCTGCCGCCGCCCAGGCGGATCAGGTTCTTGCTGCCGCAGCCCGAGGCGATCACCATGCCGAAGCCGAACAGCGCACCGCCGACGAGGGCCGAGAGCCACAGCACGCTGGTGGAGGCGTAGAGCGTGTGGGCCGGGTCCACCCAGCCGATCCGGGCCAGCACCGCGAAGCCGCACATCGCCACGCCCACGGCCATGGCCCACTGGCGCATGCGCGACCAGTCGCCCAGGCTCACCGCGTCGCTGATGGCGCCCATGGTGCAGAAATGCGTGTGCCGCGCCACGGCCCCGAACAGGGCCGAGATCACGAAGGCGAGGGCGAGGGTGGAGGTGACGAGGGCTTGGAAGTCTGCGGGAGCCATGCAGGATTCTAGGGACCGCGCAGGGGAATGGCAGGAATTCAAAAAAGAGAGCTGCCAGCGCTTGACTGGCAATCGCTGGAGCCCTTTTTTATCTCAATTCAGGCGATTCCCGGGTTGGGCAGCACGTTCTTCAGCGCGGGCTCGTTGAGCTTGCGCGGCGCGATGACCTTCTTGGACTGCAGCCAGGGCTCGACCACTTCCCAGATCTGCTTGTTGCCCGCGCTCTTGGCTTCCTCGGCCACGGGCGCCCAGCCGGCCACCTTGTAGACGCGGTCGGCTTCCAGCAGGGCATCTCCCAGCCGCAGGTTGTCGATGCGCCGGCCCATGCCGGCCGTGGGGTCGCAGGTGTAGCTGAGGCCCCCCACGCGCACCATGTCGCCGCCCTGCTGGTAGTAGGGGTCTGGGTTGAAGAGGTTGTCGCACACGTCTTCGAGCACGGTCTTGATGGTGGCGCCCGTCATCTCGGTCACGGTGGCGTAGGAATACGTGGTGGCCGTCATGTCCATGAGCCATTCGCGCGTGATGTCCTGGCCCGGCAGCAGCGAGGTGCCCCAGCGGAAGCCCGGCGAGAACGCGATCTGCGCGCCTTGCACCTCCATCATGGCGTCGAGCAGCAGCTGGTCGCCCGTGCCATTGAAGTTGCCGCGCCGGTACAGCGTGCCGTCGGTGCGCGCCAGCACTTCGGCCAGCTTGGCCTCGTAGGGCGCACGGATGCGCGTGATGAGCGCGTCCATGGCCTTGTCGGCCGGCAGCAGGTTGGCGAACACGGGCAGCAGGCGGTAGCGGAAGTCGCGCACCTGGCCGCCCTGCACGTCGAAGTCGAGCACGCCGAGGAACTTGCCGTTCGAGCCCGCGTTGGTCACGATGGTCTTGCCGCCCGCGTTCTCGACCAGCGTGGGTACGGGCATGCCGTCGTGCGTGTGGCCGCCCAGGATGGCGTCGATGCCGCGCACGCGGCTGGCCATCTTGAGGTCCACGTCCATGCCGTTGTGCGAGAGCACGACGACCACCTTGGCGCCCTTGGCGCGCGCCTCGTCCACCATCTTCTGCAGGTTGTCGTCCTGGATGCCGAAGCTCCAGTCGGCCACCATGTAGCGCGGGTTGGCAATGGGCGTATAGGGGAACGCCTGGCCGATGATGGCGCAGGGCACGCCGTTGATCTCGCGGATCACATAGGGCTTGAACACCGGATCGCCGAAGTCGGCGGTCTTGACGTTCTGCGCGACGAAGTCCACCTTGCCCGCGAAGTCCTTCTCCACGATCTCCTGCACGCGCTCCATGCCGTAGGTGAACTCCCAGTGGCCGGTCATCACGTCCACGCCGAGCAGCTTGCAGGCGTCCACCATGTCCTGCCCGTTCGTCCACAGCGACGTGGCCGAGCCCTGCCAGGTGTCGCCGCCGTCGAGCAGCAGCGCGCCCTTGCGGCCGGCCTTCATGCGCTGCACCAGCGTCGAGAGGTGCGCGAAGCCGCCCACGCGGCCATAGCGGCGCGCTGCCTGCTCGAAGTCCAGGTAGGTGAACGCGTGCGCGCCCGGCGTGCCGGGGCGCACGTTGACGGATTTCAGCAGCGCCTCGCCCACGAGGTGCGGGCGCTGCCCCTTCATCGCGCCGATGCCGATGTTGACATTGGGCTCGCGGAAGTGGATCGGCAGCAGCTGCGCATGGCAGTCGGTCATGTGCAGGAAGGAGACGTTGCCGAAGGCGGGCACGTCGTACAGGGCGTTGCCCGCCGTGGCGGCATCGGCCTGGGCATGGGTGCCCAGGGCCATGCCGGCTGCGCCGGCCGCGCCCAGCACCTGCAGGAATTCACGCTTGGAAAGGTTCATGGCACGCCGCGGCTGGTCAGCGGTTGACGGGAGACTTCGGGTCGAGCAGCAGGGCCACGATGTGGCGCACCTGGTTCTCGTCGAGGATGCCGGCATGGCCGGCGCGCGGCATGTTGGAGCAGGCGTTGTAGGCCTTGCTGTTCCAGATCTTGCCCCAGGTGTACTTGACGATCTCCAGCGTCTGCGGGCTGTTCGGATCGGTCACCCCGCGGATCTTGCCGTAGTTGTAGAGGCTCGGGCCGATGGTGCCGAAGGAGATTTCCTCCTTGGTGATCTGGTGGCAGTTGTAGCAGTTGCCGCCGTTGGCCGCTCCGGCCTTGTCGGTCCAGGTGCGGCCGCGGCCGCTCTGGGCGATCTTCTCGCCTTCCTTCCAGTCGCCCAGGTACTTGCCGTCGGCGGGCCAGCGGATGGTCTTCATGTTGAGCGCCTCGATCTCCTTGGCGCGTTCGGCGGACAGCGGCTGCCCGGCCACGTCGGACGCGTCGCACGCCCGGGTGGTGGGGTCGTCGGCGAAAGCCTGGCTGACCTTGACGATGCCCTTGTCGCGGAAGGACTCCTTGACGACCTTCTGGGTCAGCGCATCGAGCTGGGCCGGGGTCATGCCGGCGCCCTGCTGCATGCTGCCGGCGCAGCCCGCCAGCACCAGGCCGGCAGCAGAGAAGGCGAGGGAAAAGCGGAGGGTGTTCTTGCGTGTCATCGTGTGCTCCTTTCGCCTCAGCGCTTGATGGCCGGAACGGCGGACTTCGTGCCCTTGGCGTTCACGCCCAGGTAGACGCCCAAAGCGATGGTGGCGTCGCTGGCGTAGATGGGCTCGGGGAAGCGCTGCTGGCGGTAGCAGTCGTTCAGGCGGTGCTGCATGGTCCACATCTCGCCGCTGGAGACGCGGTAGGCCGGCCAGGCCGCGAAGCCCACGCCGTCTTCGGCCTTGCCGCTCAGGTGCGGCAGGTCCTGCAGGCGAATGCGCTTGCCTTCCTCGCCGTGGCACGACGCGCAGGAGAAGTCGTGCGAGCCGCCGCGCTGGAAGAACAGGCGCTTGCCCACCTCGTAGAACGCGCGCTCCTGCTGCTGCGACTGCGGCAGGTTGAACTTCATGTCCTTGGACTGCGAGCCGACCCAGGTGGCCAGCGCGGTGACGTTTGCACGCTCGCCTTTGCCCCAGGCGCCGTCGATGACTTCCTTGGGGTCGATGCCCTGCAGCTGGCTCATGCAGGTGACCAGGCGCGACTCCAGGTCCTGCACCTTGCCGGTGTCGGCGAAGTAGCGGGGCAGCTCCACGAAGGCGCCCTTGACGACGCCGGGCCCCTTGCCCAGGTCGCAGCGTTCGAGCGATGCTTTCCTGGGGCCGCGTTTCTGTTTCCACAGGTCCTCGCCCTTGGCTTCGAACAGCTCGGCGGGGTTGCCGTCCTGCAGCATCTCGCGGTATTCGGCGATGCCGTCGGACGTGGATTTCTGCGCCCACGCGTGGGGCGCGAACGCGGCGAGCGCCAGCACGGCGCACAGTGTTGTCTTCCTCATGGGGCCACCTCTCCTTGTAGTGCTTTTGGCAAAAAACCGCGGCCGCCCGCCGGGATGGGCAGGCGGCCGGCACGGCGGGCGTCAGCTCACCGTGGCTTCGTCGGTCCGCGTGTCGCCGCGGTTGTCCTTCCAGGTTACGGCGATCTTGTCGCCGGCCTTCGCGCCCTTCACGGTGAACTGCATGAAGGGGTTCTTCGACACGGCCGGGCCCCATTCGGCGGTCAGCACCGGCTTGCCGTTGAGCGAGGCGGTGACTTCCTGGATGAACCAGGCGGGAATGGTCTTGCCGGAAGCGTCCTTGCGCTGGCCGGTTTCCATCTCGTGGGCCATGAGCACACGCACGGTGGCGTTGCCGCCGGAGGCTTGGGCGCGGATGCGCATCGGATCTGCCATGTTCTTCTCCTGTGCAAAAGGGTTGGTATTCGTTGTGCCTTGCGCGCTGCTTATGGAGCTGACGCGCCCCGAGCGAGGGCCACCGCGCAAGGGCCGCCCCGCCGCGCTGGTGGCGTCCCCCTTCCCGACGAAGCCGAGAGAAGGGGGAAGCGGCGCAGCCGCTCAGGGGGTTGTCCCTGCTTCAGCCGCCGCAGCCGCCGAGGGTGACCTTGACTTCCTTCTTGGCGTAGAAGGCCTTGCCGTCGTTGGTGATGGCCACGGCGTACACGTCGGACGACTGGCCGAGCTTGGCGCGCGTGAGGAAGTTGGGCTCCACGGCATCGGTCACGTTGAAGACTGCCACCATGGTGTTGGGGTTCTTCTCGACGAGCACGAGCAACTGCTTCACGCCGGCCAGCGTGGTCGCGGCGCCCAGCGGCACCACGGCGCCGTTCTCGGCGATGTCGGGGCCGGTGATGGTCACGTCCTTGCTCTCGGCGGGAGCGCCGGCGCCCAGGGCCTTGACCACATCGGCCACGGTCTTGGCGTCGAAGGCTTCCTTGTTGTAGGCCAGGGCCGTGCGCGGCAGCACGCCTGCGGCCACCAGCATGCCGGCGACGGCCAGGCTCTGCTGGAGGGCTGCTCTGCGAGAGGTCTTGCGAGAAATCATCGTCGTCTCCTGTTGCAATGAATCTGGGATGGGGGAGGGGATTGTGCGGTTACGGCTGGGCCGCGGCGCCGGCCAGCCAGCGCGCGATGGCCTGCGCCTCGTCGTCGCCGAGCGTTTGCGGCGGCATGGGGATGTTGCCCCACACGCCGCTGCTGCCCGAGCGGATGCGGCCTGCGATGTGGTCGGCCTGGCCGCCGTATTTCTTGGCGATGTCGGAGAAGGAGGGGCCCACGAGCTTGCTGTCCGCCGCGTGGCAGGCCGTGCAGGCGTTCTTTTCGAGCAGGGCGGTCGGCGCAGCGGCGCCTGCGGCCGCTGCCGGCTTGGCGGGGGCGGCGGCCGGGTCGGCCGTCTGTACGCCGCGCTGGGCGCCCACGGGCCGGTTCTGGTCCGCGAGGTTGCCGTGGTTGTTGCGCGCGAAGTCCGGCAGGCGCGACGCCACCTTGGGCTCCACGGGGCAGTCGCGCATGCAGGCCTTGGCGGCCGTGTCGGGCTTGCGGCCCTTGCCGAACTCGGGGCCGGGCCACAGGGCGTGGTCGGTCGTCATGCCGTTGCGGTTGGGCATGCGCGCCTGCACCTGGGCGATGTTCTTGTCCGAGAGCGTGAAGTCGTCGGGCACGATGCCACCGAGGTTGAGCAGATAGGCCGTGACGGCATAGACCTCCTCGGTGTTCAGCGTCTTGGGCTGATTCCAGGGCATGGCGCGGTGGATGTAGTCCCACAGCGTCGAGACGGTGGGCACCTTCATGAGCGTGGTGCGCCCCGGAAAGCCCGTGTCGCGCAGCCGCGCCACGCGGCCGGTCTGGATGTCGTCGGGCGTGGTGCCGCCCACGAGAGGGCTGAACACCTCGTTGGATTCGCCGAACACGCCGTGGCACGAGGCGCACTTGGATTCCCACACGTCCTGGCCGCGCTGCACGCTGCCGGAGCCGGTGGGCAGGCCCTTGAAGTCGGGACGCACGTCGATGTCCCAGGCCGCCACTTCCTTGGGTGTAGCGTCGCGGCCGATGCCGGGGTATGCAGCGGACTTGCCCTGCGCCTGGGCGCCCAGGCCCGCACAGAGCGCCGCCGCCAGCAGCGCGGCGCGCAGCAGATCAGGAGAGCTGGACATTGATCACCTCCCCGTTGGCCTGCACCGCCCAGGACTGGATGGCGTTGTTGTGGTAGATCGAGCGCGAGCCGCGTGCGGCGCGCAGTTGCTGGTAGCTGGGCTGCACGTGGCCGGTGTCGTCCATGGCGCGGCTCTGGATGATGGCGGGCTGGCCGTCCCACACCCAGTCGATGTTGAAGCGCGTGAGGCACTTTGACAGCACGGGCGACTCGAGCCGCGCGGTGCGCCAGTTGCGCCCGCCGTCCACGCTCACGTCCACGCGCTGGACCTTGCCGCGGCCGGACCAGGCCAGGCCCGTGATGTTGTAGAAGCCCTTGTCCAGCAGCATCTGGCCGCCCGAGGGCGTGGTCACCACGCTCTTGCATTCCTGGATGCTGGAGTATTGGCGGTGCTGGCCGTCGGGCATCAGGTCGATGTAGTGCACGGCCTCGTCCTTGGCGGCCCAGGGCTGGTCGCCCACCTCGATGCGGCGCAGGTATTTCACCCAGCTCACGCCCTGCACGCCGGGCACTACGAGGCGCAGTGGGTAGCCCTGTTCGGGCCGCAGCATCTCGCCGTTCTGGCCGTAGGCGACGAGCACCTCGCCGGACTCGATGAGTTCCATGGGGATCGTGCGCGTCATCGACGAGCCGTCCGCGCCCTCGGCCAGCACGAAGCGGCCTTTCTTGAGGTCGGCGCCCGCCATCTGCAGCAGCGTGATGAGCGGCACGCCCGTGAACTCGCTGCACGAGAGCATGCCGTGCGTGTACTGCACCGTGGGCACGGCCACGTTGCCCCATTCCATGCCGGTGTTGGCGCCGCACTCGATGAAGTGGAAGCGCGACACCGAGGGCAAGCGCATGATCTCGTCCATGGTGAAGACCTTGGCGGCCTTGACCATGCCGTTGACCATGAGGCGGTGCTGGGACGGGTCGATGTCCCACCAGCCCTGGTGGTGGCGCTCGAAGTGCAGGCCGCTGGGCGTGACGATGCCGAACAGCGACTGCAGCGGCGCGAACGACACCGATGCCTGCCGCGTCTGCGTCAGGCCCGGGCTGGTGCGGCGCTGCACGTTGGTTTCGTATTTCGAGGGCTTGCCGTAGCCTTCCGCGGCCACCGGCTGGCCCAGGCCCGTGCTGTGCGCGGGCAGCTTCAGAATGGCGGGATCGCCGTCGCCCGCGGCGGCCGCGCCTTGGGCGACCGCCGCGCTGGCGGCCACGCCCGAGGCCGCCGCGGCGAACGCATTGCGGATGAAGTCGCGCCGGCCGGCACGCGCCTCGGCGAAGACGGTGCCCACGCCGCTGCCCGGTATGAAGTTCTCGGGTGCCTTGCGCACCCGGCCTGAGATCCATGTCTGCAGATTCACGTCTGCTCCCGGCAATTGAAGAAGAGGGTGTGCATCAGCGTGCGCCCGTGAGGACCCAGGCGGCCAGGGTCTGGGCTTCGCTCTCGCTCAGCGTGGGCTGCGGCGGCATGGGCACGGGGCCCCACTTGCCCGAGCCGCCGGCCTTGATGCTGCGCGCCAGCGCGGCCTCGGCGTCCTTCTGTCCGGCGTACTTCTTCGCCACGTCCTGGAAGGCCGGGCCGACCAGTTTCTTGTCCAGCGCGTGGCAGGCCAGGCAGGCCTTCTGCTGGGCCAGGGCCTGGTTGGCGGAAGCGGCGAGGGGGCTCAGGGCTGCGGCCAGTCCCAGGGCGGCCAGGGCCGGTTTCATCGAGGGCGTCACTTGGGGTACTCCTTGGATCCGCTCTGCGGCGGTTCATTAAATAAGTATATGTTTATGTAATGATTCTAGAGGCGAAGACGAGGCCTCGCATGGCCGATCGCCTCAGTGAAAACCCTTGATGCGGGTCAGGCGCGGACCGCTGCGCGGGCCTGGGCCATGCGCTGGTCGAGATAGGCGCCGTAGAAGTCGGAGATGTAGCTTCCGCTCAGGCGCTCGGCCACCTCGCGGCCCGCGCGGCCGAAGAACAGCACGGTGGGCGCCACCGTCACGCCGAGCTCCTTCACCAGCGCGCCCTGCGTGGTCACGCGGCCTTCCCAGTCGCGCACGGGCCGCGGGTCGCGGAAGTCGATCTGCACGACGGCCATGCCTTCGCGCCATGCCGGCAGCAGGTAGTGCTCGCGCACGATGCGGCAGAACGGGCAGCCTGCGAGGCTGGCCATCACCACCAGCGGCTCGCGCCGCGCCAGCGCGGCCGCCAGGGCGCCGGCCATGGAGGAGGGCACGGGCAGCGCGCCCTCCGCGGCCAGCGCCGCAGGCAGCGTGCCGGCGAGCCCCACTCCCAGCAGCCATTCGCGCCGGCGCCAGGTCGGATTCATTGCGCCTCCCGCTCCATCAGCAGGTAGGTGTTGTAGGCATTCATGCGGTTGGCGGCCTGGAACAGGGGCAGGTGCGCGAATGCCGACCAGTCGGCCGCCTGGTAGGCCTCGTCGAACGGCGTCATGTCGCGTGCGGCCTGTCCCATCGACGTGCGCAGGTAGGCCAGGTAGTCGCGCGTGAGCCGCATGTCCTTGGCCGCCTCGGTCGAGGCCGGCCCATGCCCGGGCACGACCACCGTGGCGCCGAAGGCCAGCAGCTTGTCCAGCGACGAGATCCAGTTGCGGCTGTCGGCCTGGCCGACGAAGGGAATGCGGCTGCGGAACACGAGGTCGCCCGCATACAGCACCTGGGTAGCCGGTACGAACACCGCCAGATCCTCGGGCGTGTGCGCCGGCCCCACCGGCTGCACGACGAGGCGCGTGCCGCCGATGGTGAGTTCGCGCCGCCCGTCGATCCATTCGGTGGCGGCCACCAGGCGGGTCTGCGCGTCGATCCAGGGCGCCAGCTCCTCGCGAGAAGCTTGCAAGCGCAGCTGCGCGGTGTCGGCGTAGAGGTACTCGCGCCCGGCCTTGTGCGCGATGATGCGCGCGCCGGCCTCCTCGAACACCTGCAGGCCGTACACGTGGTCGGCGTGGTAGTGCGTCAGCACCACGTGCGTGACCTTCTGCGGCGTGATCTTGGCGATCTCGGCCAGCAGGCGGCGCGCCAGGGCTGGCGAGCCGAGCGCGTCGATCACCACCACCCCTGCGGGCGTGACCACGAAGCCGGCATTGGAGATGAAGTTCTGGTTGGCCGGCGATCCCAGCGCCGACAGGCCTTCCACATACCAGCAGCCGGGCGCCACCTCGCGCGGCACCATCGGCGGCGCAGCGGCGGGGCCACTGGCGGCTGCTTCCGCATAGCGCGCCCAGGCCAGCCCCAGGCCCGCCGACAGCGCCGCGCAACCGCAGCGCTGGAGAATTTGACGCCGATCAATCACGGATCGCATGAAGTCCCCTTACTATTTATCAGTTATTGCTTATTTAATTATTGAATATGGCGGTCGAACTGGCAAGCATGGTGGAGCGCTACGGTACCAGCGCTGCGTTGGCCGTGGGCGGCGCGGGTATCGGGGTGCTGTTCGGTTTCTTCGCGCAGCGCTCGCGCTTTTGCCTGCGCGCGGCGGTGATCGAGTTCTGGCACGGCAAGTTCGGCGAGAAGCTCTCCGTATGGCTGCTGGCGTTTTCGACGGCGCTGGTGGCCGTGCAGGCGCTGATCCTGGCCGGTGGGCTGGACGTGGGCAACGCGCGCCAGCTCGCCAACCGCGGCAGCCTCTCGGGCGCGCTGGCGGGCGGGCTGCTGTTCGGCGCGGGCATGATCATGACGCGCGGCTGCGCCAGCCGCCTGCTGGTGCTGTCGGCCAACGGCAATTTGCGCGCGCTGCTGTCGGGGCTTGTGTTCGCGGTCACGGCGCAGGCGGCGCTGTCGGGCAGCCTGGCACCGCTGCGCCTTGCGGTCGCCGGCTGGTGGACGGTGGAGGGCGGGGCGTCGCGCGATCTGCTGGCCCTGCTCGGCGCGGGCCGCCTCGCGGGGCTGGCCTTCGGCCTCGCGTGGATGGCGGTGGCGGTGTTCTTCTCGCTGCGCAGCGGCAACCGGCCGTGGATGTGGGTGGGCGGCGTGGGCAGCGGGCTGGCGGTGGCGCTGGCCTGGTGGTTCACCTATGCGGTGTCGCAGGCCAGCTTCGACGTGGTGCAGATCCAGGGCCTGACCTTCAGCGGCCCTTCGGCCGAATGGCTGATGCGCGTGCTGGCGAGCCCGGCGCCGGCGTTCGGATTCGACGCGGGCATGCTGCCCGGCGTGTTCGCCGGCTCGTTCATCGGCGCGCTGGTGGGGCGCGAGTTCAAGGTCGAGGGCTTCAAGGACGGCTACAGCATGGCGCGCTACATCGCCGGCGCGATGGCGATGGGCTTCGGCTCCATGCTGGCCGGCGGTTGCGCCGTGGGGGCGGGGATGACCGGCGGCGCGATCTTCGCCCTGACCGCCTGGCTCACGCTGCTGGGCATGTGGGGCGGCGCCGGCCTGATGGAGCGCTGGCTCGCCGAGCCGGTGCAGACCGCGCAGCCGCCCACGCAGCAGGCGCCGGTGGTGACGCCGGTGGCGCCTTAACCTGGATCTACGGGTGCTAATATAAGTGACGGGCGATTGAAAAGCGCCTATCCCGCAAGCCCCGCAGAACCACAAGGAGACGACACCATGAGACAAGCCTTTTTCGCCCTGCTGTTCGCGTTCTGCGCCGCCACCGCCAGCGCGCAGGACATCAAGGCCGTGTACCACGTGAACACCGGCGTCGAATCGGCGTCGCGCATCCTGGGCAACGTCACCAACCATCTCAATGCCGATCCGAAGGCCAAGATCGTGGTCGTGACGCACGGCGCGGGCATCGACTTCCTGCTCTCCGACGCCAAGGATGCCCAGGGGCGCGAGTTCAGCGGGCAGGTGAGCGCGCTGGCCTCGCGCGGGGTGGAGTTCCGCGCCTGCGGCAACACGATGGAGTCGCGCAAGATCGACGAGAGCCGCCTGCTGATGGAGGCCAAGGTCGTGCCCTCGGGCGTGGCCGAGGTGGCGCGCCTGCAGGCCAAGGAAGGCTACGCCTACCTCAAGCCTTGAGGGCCGTCTCCGTCACTCCTGGTCGATGGCGATCTGCACGCAGATGCTGCGGCACATCTGCACGACGTTGTCGTTGGTGATGAAGTAATAGATGCTCACGCCCTCGCGGCGGCGGCCCAGCACGCCGGCCTGGTACAGCGTGTTGAGGTGCTGGGACATGTTGGGCTGCGTGGTGTCGATCTCGGCGAGCAGCTCGCTCACGTTCTTCTCGCCGTTGCACAGCAGGCTGATGATCTTGAGCCGCATGGGCGCGGCCATGGCGCGGAACAGTTCCGCAGCGGTCTCAAAGACGCTGTCATCCTCGATCGCCGTTGATGTGGTGTGCGTGGTGCCCATGGAAGCCTGCCTTGTTTCCCGCGAGCCGGACGGCCTGCGGTGCCATTGGGTTCGTAGTCTACGCGGGAATACGCGATAGCCTCCTATACCGCTATATAAATCTGGATATTGCGAAAAAATCGGGCTTGATCGCTTGCTGCACAAGCGCAAGCAGCTATCGAAAGAGAAGTGCGGTGGTTAGCGTGCGAACCACTCGCAGAGAAATTCCGAAAGCGCCCGCGTCTTGGCCGACAGCTCGCTGCGCGTGGGATGCACGAGGTAGATGTCCGCCGGCGGAAGCTTCCACGTGGGCAGCACGGGGCGCAGCAGGCCGCTGTGCAGCGCATCTTCCACGTTCCACAGCGAGCGCAGCAGGATGCCCTGGCCGTCCAGCGCCCAGGCCAGCGCGGCGCCGCCGTCGTTGGTGCTCAAGGGGCTGGCGACCTTCACCGTCTCCTGCCGGTCGCCCTGGCGCAGATGCCACGTGCCGTAGGTCTCGTCGGCCTCGCGCAGCACGATGCAGCGGTGGCGCAGCAGGTCGGCGGGCGTGCGCGGCTCGCCGGCGGCGTCGAGGTAGGCGGGGGCAGCGCAGAGCACGCGCTCGTTGTCCATGAGCTTGCGGGCCGTCAGGCGCGAATCGGGCAGCTCGCCGAAGCGCACCACGGCGTCGAAGCCTTGTTCGACGAGGTTCACGGGGCGGTCGGTCAGGTGCAGCTGCAGTTCCACCTCGGGATAGCGCCGCGCGAAGGCCGAGAGCGCGGGTGCGAGCAGCAGCCGCCCGAAGCCCAGCGTGGCCGCAATGCGCAGCAGCCCGCGCGGCGTGCTGCGCGCGCCGGAGACGGTGCGCTCCAGCGCATCCAGCTCGGCCAGCACGCGGGCGCCCTCCAGCAGATAGGTCTCGCCCTCGGGCGTGGGGCGCATGCGCCGCGTGGTGCGGTGCAGGAGGCGCACGCCCAGGCGCTTTTCCAGCAGCGCCAGGCGCCGGCTGACGGCGGGCGCCGTCAGGCCCATCTGCTGCGCGGCGGCGGCGAGGCTGCCTTCCTTCATGAGCAGGGCGAAAAAGCGCAGGTCTGAAAAGCCGTCCATGGCAGATTCGTGCGTTTGACTTATGAATGAAATAAACCAGCAGGACTTTATGCGATTTTTATTCACTCATACCATTCACCCCATACCCACAAGCACAGGAGACAAGCCCATGACCATCCACTCCACCTCTTTCCCCCGCGCCACCCGCCGCTTCGCGCTGGGTGCGCTGGCAGGCCTGGCCCTGGCCGCCACGGGCGCCATGGCGCAAAGCTATCCGGCCAAGCCGGTCAGGCTCGTCGTGCCCTACGCGGCGGGCGGCAGCGCCGACATCGCCGCGCGGCTGATCACCGACGAATGGGCCCGCGCGCTCGGCGGCACGATGTTCGTCGAGAACAAGGGCGGCGCGGGCGGCAACATCGGCGTGGACATGGTGGCCAAGGCCCCGGCCGACGGCTACACCATCGGCCTGCAGACCGTGTCGCTGGCGATCAACCCGTCGCTCACGCCGAAGATGCCCTACGACACGCTCAAGGATCTGGCGCCCATCGGCATGGTGGTCAGCTCCCAGCACGTGCTGGTGGTGAACAACGACCTGCCTGCGCGCGATGTGAAGGAGCTGGTGGCGCTGCTCAAGGCCCAACCGGGCCGGTATTCCTACGGCTCGGCGGGGCCGGGCAGCACCTTCCACATGTCGGCCGAGCTGTTCAAGGCCGTCGCGGGCACGGACGTGGTGCACGTGCCCTACCGCGGCGGCGGCCCGGCGCTGGTGGACACCATGTCGGGCCAGGTGGCGATGAGCTTCCCCGTGCTCTCGGCCGCACGCCCGCACGTGCAGGCGGGCAAGCTGCGCGCGCTGGGCGTGACGGGGCCGCAGCGCTCGGCGCTGCTGCCCGACGTGCCCACCATCGCCGAGGCCGGCGTGCCCGGCTATGCGTTCGAGACCTGGTTCATGGTCTTCGCGCCCGCCGGCACGCCACAGCCCGTGCTGGACAAGCTCAACGCCACGCTGAACCAGGCGCTGGGCTCACCCGCGCTGAAGGAGCGCATGGTGCGTGAGGGCTTCGACCCCCTGCCCACCACCCCCGCGCAGGCGCGCACGCGCCTGCAGGCCGAGCTGGGCCAGTGGGCCAAGCTGATCAAGGAGCGCGGCATCACCGCCGAATGACGACCATGACCGACGACCTCGCCAGCCTCTACCCCGGCTTCTCCGCGCAGCACGTTCCCGTGGGCGGCGGCGTGCAGCTCCATACCCTTACGGGTGGCGAGGGGCCGCCGCTGCTGCTGGTGCACGGCCATCCGCAGACCCTGGCCATCTGGCACAAGGTGGCGCCGCGCCTGGCGCGGCATTTCTCGCTGGTGCTGGTGGACCTGCGCGGCTATGGCTATTCCGCCAAGCCCGCGCCGGGCGAGGGCGGCGAGGCCTATGCCAAGCGCCTGATGGCCGCCGACCTGCTGGCCGTGATGCGCCACCTGGGCCACGCGCGCTTTGCCGTGCTGGCCCACGACCGGGGCGCGCGCGTGGCGCACCGGCTCGCGGCCGACCATCCGCAGGCCGTGCGCCGCCTGGCGCTGCTGGACGTGGCGCCCACGCTGGCGATGTACGAGCAGGCGGGCGACGCCTTCGCGCGCGCCTACTGGCACTGGTTCTTCCTGATCCAGCCCGCGCCGCTGCCCGAGCGGCTCATCGAGGCCGACCCCGCCGCCTACGTGCGCGACGTCATGGGCCGGCGCAGCGCCGGGCTGGCGCCGTTCGACGCCCGCGCGCTCGCCGAATACCAGCGCTGCATCGCGCTGCCCGGCACGGCGGCGGGCATCTGCGGGGACTACCGCGCCAGCGCCGGCATCGACCTGGCGCACGACCGCGCCGACCGCGACGCAGGCCGGCTCCTGCCCATGCCGCTGCTGGCCCTGTGGGGCGAGCAGGGCGTGGTGCACCGCTGCTTCGACCCGCTGGCCGAGTGGCGCCGCGTGGCGCGCGATGTGCGCGGCCACCCGCTGCCCTGCGGCCACTACATCGCCGAGGAGGCGCCTGACGCGCTGCTGGACGCGGCGCTGCCCTTTCTTCTGCAAGGAGACGACTGAATGAGCGCCCCGCGCACCCTCTACCGCAAGCTGGTCGACAGCCACACCGTGGCCGCGCTCGACGCGCAGAACGTGCTGCTCTTCTGCGACCTGCACCTGATGAACGAATACACCAGCCCCCAGGCCTTCGCCGGCCTGCACGCCGCCGGGCGCGGCGTGCCCGTGCCGGGGCAGAACGTGGCGGTGGTGAGCCACATCATCCCCACGCACCCGGTGCGCCACCGCGTGATCCAGGACCCGCCCTCGGCACTGCAGGCCACGAACCTCAAGGCCAACTGCGACCGCCACGGCATCCCGCTGTTCGACACCAACGATCCGCTGCAGGGCATCGAGCACGTGGTGGCGCCCGAGCACGGCATGGTGCGCCCCGGCATGGTCATCCTCTGCGGCGACAGCCACACCACCACCTACGGCGCTCTGGGCGCGCTGGGCTTCGGCATCGGCACGTCGGAGGTGGAGCACGTGCTGGCCACGCAGACCCTGGCCTACCGCCTGGCGCGGGACATGCGCATCCGCGTGGACGGCGCGCTGCCGCCCGGCACTACGGCCAAGGACCTGGTGCTCTGCCTCATCAGCCGCATCGGCGCGCAGGGCGCGCGGGGCTACGTGGTGGAGTTCTGCGGCGCGGCCATCGAGGCGCTGTCGGTGGAGGCGCGCTTCACCCTCTGCAACATGGCCGTGGAGGCCGGCGCGCGCGGCGCGCTGATCGCGCCGGACGACAAGGCCGTTGCCTACGTGCTGGAGCGTGCGCCCGACATCGCGGGCGAGGTGCGCGCCCAGGCGCTCGCGCACTGGGCCACGCTGCGCAGCGACGAGGGCGCGCCGTTCGACGTGGAGCACCGCCTCGACGCCGCTGGCGTGGCCCCCTTCGTCACCTGGGGCACCAGCCCCGACCAGGCCGTGGCCGTCACCGGCACGGTGCCGCTGCCCCAGAGCCTGCCCGACCCGGTGCAGCGCGCCAGCGCCGAGCAGGCGCTGCGCTACACGGGCCTGGCGCCCGGCGCCGCGCTGGACGGCGTGCCGGTGCAGCACGTGTTCATCGGCTCGTGCACCAATGCGCGCATCGAAGACCTGCGCGAGGTCGCCCGCGTCGTCGGCACGCGCCGCGTGGCCGAGGGCGTGCGCGCCATGGTCGTGCCGGGCTCGGGCGCCGTGCGCCGCCAGGCGGAGGAGGAGGGCATCGCCCAGCGCCTGCAGGCCGCCGGCTTTGAATGGCGCCAGCCGGGCTGCTCCATGTGCCTGGCGATGAACGACGACGTGCTCGCCCCCGGCCAGCGTTGCGCCTCCACCACCAACCGCAACTTCGAGGGCCGCCAGGGCCGAGGCGCGATCACGCACCTGATGAGCCCCGCCATGGCCGCCGCCGCCGCCGTCACCGGCCGCATCATCGACGTGCGCCGCCTGGAGTCCACCGCATGAACACAGCACCCGAGAAGCACACCGTGATCCACGGCCGCGCCGCCGCCCTGGACATCGCCAACCTGGACACCGACCAGATCATGCCCAAGCAGTTCCTGCGCGGCATCGACAAGGCGGGTCTCGCCCAGGGCCTGCTCTACGACCTGCGCTTCGACGCGCAGGGCCGCGCACGGCCGGACTGCGTGCTCAATCGCCCCACGTTCGCTGGCGTGAACGTGCTGCTGGCCGGCCCCAACTACGGCTGCGGCTCCAGCCGCGAGCATGCGGTGTGGGGCATGCAGCAGTTCGGCTTCGAGGCGGTGGTGGCGCCGAGCTTCGGCGAAATCTTCTATTCCAACGCCGTCAACAACCGCCTGCTGCCCGCCATGGTCTCCGAGGCCGACGCCGCCGCGCTGCTGCGTGAGGCGGCCACCAGCGACGCGCCGCTGGCGCTGGAGATCGACCTGCAGCGCCTGCAGGTGCGCACGCCCGCGCTGTGCGCGCCGTTCACCCTGTCGGAGCGCCACCAGCGCATGTTCCTCGACGGACTGGACCTGATCGGCGCCTCGCTCACCCACGCGGCGCAGATCGCGGCCTTCGCCCAGGCGCACTGGCGGCGCCAGCCCTGGGTGCGCGACGTGGCGGCGCGCACGCGCACGCGGCTGGCTGGCGCAACTGGTAACACGGGCGGGTGACGGCGTGCCACCATGGGCCCACGGCGCATGTGCGCCGCGTGCCTCCGGGAGCCTTTGCGATGAATTCCTCCGCTGATTCGCCATCCACCGTGCGCCTGCACCGCGTGCTGCGCGCACCGCCCGAGCGGGTGTACCGCGCCTTCCTGGACGCGGACGCCATGGCCAAGTGGCTGCCGCCCTTCGGCTTCACCGGGCGCGTGCACAGCCTGGACGCACGCGTGGGCGGCAGCTACCGCATGTCGTTCACCAACCTGGGCAACGGGCAGCAGCATGCCTTCGGCGGCACCTACCTGGAGCTGGTGCCGGGCCAGCGGCTGCGCTACAGCGACGTGTTCGAAGACCCCGGCCTGCCCGGGGAGATGATCACCACGGTGGAGCTGCGTGCGGTGTCCGTAGGCACGGAACTGGCCGTGGTGCAGGAAGGCATTCCCGCCGTCATTCCGGCCGAGGCCTGCTACCTGGGCTGGCAGGAGTCGCTGCTGCAGCTGGCGCAACTGGTGGAAGCACAGGGGAACCTCTCAAAACCCCACTGATCCCTCGTTGATCGACAAGACCTGAGCCATCCCCCTGCCATGATCACGCC
>NZ_DF238908.1 GCF_000400995.2 Acidovorax sp. MR-S7
TACCATTCAGTTCGGAGACCGCATCTCCGTCAATTGAAGTCCGACCCGTTTACACAAAAATTCGGACACGCCCCGTTCAGGTACAGCATCAGCTGATGGTGTCGGGCGCGGAGCAGGCCCAGCTGTGGGTGTTCGATGGCGCCAAGGGCATCCTGACCGAGGTAACTCGGGACAAGGCGCTGATGGCCCGCATCCGGGAGGCGTGGGAGGCGTTTCAGCCGTTTCTGGATCGGGACGTACCGCCGCCGCTGGCAGAAGGCGATACGTGGCTCCGAAGCGACACAGCATGGTCGCAGGCCGCCGAAGCCTATGCCGGTGCCAAGCAATACGCCGATGAGGCCACCAAACGGCTGGAATCGGCCCGTCAGGCCTTGATCGAGCTGGCCCAGCACCCGAAGGAGCAAGGCGCCGGGGTCACCGTCACGCGGTTCTGGAAACAGGGTAGCGTGGATTACAAGAAGGTGCCCGAGCTGACCGGCATTGATCTGGAGCGCTATCGGAAGCGGGCGACGGAGGAAGTGCGGGTGACCGTCGCGGCATGACAACAACGCTGGCGGTACGGTTGCAACTGCCAAACCGTACCGCTAACCGTACCGCCAAACCCAAAAATAGAAAAAGGGCTCCTAACTTGATAGCTAGGAGCCCTTATCGTTATTGGTCGGCGTGGCGGGATTCGAACTCGCGACCCCTTGCACCCCATGCAAGTGCGCTACCAGGCTGCGCTACACGCCGACAAGACTTAGATTGTATATCGAAAATCAGGCCCGAAAAAGAAGTGAGCGAATTTCTTCCAATTCTTTGCGCAGCGCCGCAGCACTCAGGGCGAGCGGCCCCGCCAGCGCACCGGCCGCGGCCTCCTGCGGCAGTTCCGGCGGCACGCTGTCGCGGGCGGCCTCCTTGTGCTCGTGCGCCAGCTCCTGCAGGCGGTTGCGCGCGCCGCTGATGGTGAAGCCCTGGTCGTACAGCAGCTCGCGTATGCGCCGGATCATGAGCACCTCGTGGTGCTGGTAGTAGCGGCGGTTGCCGCGCCGCTTCATGGGGCGCAGCTGCGTGAACTCCTGCTCCCAGTACCGCAAGACATGCGGCTTGACGCCGCACAGCTCGGCCACTTCCCCGATGGTGAAGTAGCGCTTGGCCGGGATGGGAGGCAGCGGTGTGCTCATGGACTCACGAAGGATGCGGTAAAGCCCGCAAGCGTACTGCACCCGCGCGCCCTGCGCCATACGGCGCGGGGCAATCCTTCACGGGCATGGACAAAAGCTCACGTTTTGGGCGTGCCCTGGATCTGCTCCTTGAGCTTGCTGCTGGCGTGGAAGGTCACCACGCGCCGCGCCTCGATCGGGATGGATTCGCCCGTGCGCGGATTGCGCCCGGGGCGCGGCGCCTTGGTGCGGATCTGGAAGTTGCCGAAGCCCGAGAGCTTGACGTCCTGCCC
This sequence comes from Acidovorax sp. MR-S7, assembly GCF_000400995.2. Taxonomy (GTDB): domain Bacteria; phylum Pseudomonadota; class Gammaproteobacteria; order Burkholderiales; family Burkholderiaceae_C; genus MR-S7. The sequence continues at coordinate 1,436 of NZ_DF238908.1, forward strand.
GTCCACGAGGCTTTGCGCGATCAGGTCGAAGAACGCGTCCACCATGTCCTTGGATTCGCGCTTGTTCAGGCCGATGTGCTCGAAGAGCAGATCGGCCAGCTGGGCCTTGGTCAGCGCGGGAGACTCCAGGCTCTCCACCGCGAACTCGACCATCGCTCCTGGTTCCATGCCCAAAGTCATCGCAGCCTCGCTCCCGTGTGTTGCGCCAGGGCCTGCAGCACGGTCTGCACGGCCGTGTCGATTTCGGCGTCCGTCAGCGCGGCGGCGTCGCTGCCCAGCGTCAGGCGGATGGCGAGGCTCTTCTCGCCCTGTGCCAGGCCGCCCGTGGACGTGCCCTGCGGCCGGTAGACGTCGAACAGCACGCACGAGCGCAGCAGTTCGCCGGGCAAGGCCGCCTCGGCGGCGCGCACCACCTCGTCATGCGTGACGCGCTCGGCCACGACCACCGCGATGTCGCGCTCGACGAGCTGGCGCTTGGCCACCGGCTTGAAGCTGGGCACCGGGCGGCGCTGCACGGCCTCCAGCTCCAGCTCGAACAGCATGGGCGCGCCGGGCAGGTCCCACGACTGGCGCCAGCGCGGGTGCAGCTCGCCGACGAAGCCGATGGCCCGGCCGTCCAGCAGCACGCGGGCGCAGCGGCCGGGGTGCAGCGCGGGGTGCTCGGCCGGCTCGAAGGTGGGACGCAGCGGCGCGAGCAGCGCCTCCACGTCGCCCTTGGCGTCGTAGAAGTCCACGGCCTTGTCCTTGCGGCCCCACTGCAGCGCGTCCTGCGCGCCGTAGGCCAGCGCGGCCACGCGCATGGGCTGCGACACGCCTTCGACGGTGCTGTCGGTGTTCTGCACACCCGCATCGCGCAGGAAGACGCGGCCCAGCTCGAACACGCGCACACGGCCGGCCTTGCGGTCCAGGTTGAACTTGAGCACCTGCAAGAGCGAGCCCAGCAGCGACGAGCGCATCACGCTCAACTGGCTGGCAATGGGGTTGAGCAGCTTGATGGGCACGGCGTTGCCGGCCAGCTCGCTCTCCCAGCGCTCTTCCACGAAGCTGAAGTTGATCGTTTCCTGGTAGCCCAGCGCGGCCAGCTCGCGGCGCACGGCGAAGCTGCTGCGGCGCGACTCCTGGCGCAGCTTGGGCGTGATGGGCGCCAGCGGCGGCGTGGTGGGCAGGGTGTTGTAGCCCACGATGCGGGCCACTTCCTCGATCAGGTCTTCCTCCAGGCGCAGGTCGAAGCGGAACGACGGCGGCGTGACGGTCACCGCGCCCTCCTCCTGCGCCACGGGCAGGCCCAGGCGCTGCAGCGCGTCCACGCACTGCGCCTGCGTGAGCGGCATGCCGATCACCTTGGCGGCGCGGGCCACGCGCATGCGCACCGGCGCCTGGGCGGGGACGTTGACGCGCTGGTCGTCGATGGGGCCCAGGGCCGTCTCGGGCGTGCCGCAGATGTCGATGACGAGCTGGGTGATGCGCTCGATGTGCTCCACGGTCAGCTCGGGGTCCACGCCGCGCTCGAAGCGGTGGCCCGCGTCGGTGGAGAAGTTGTAGCGGCGCGAGCGGCCGGCGATGGCCTCGGGCCACCAGAAGGCGGCCTCCACGTAGATGTGGCGCGTGTCGTCGGTCACGGCCGTGGCGTCGCCGCCCATGATGCCGGCGAGCGATTCCACCTGGGCGGCGTCGGCGATCACGCCGACCTTCTCGTCCACGGTGACGGTGTTGCCGTTGAGCAGCTTGAGCGGCTCGCCCGCCCTGCCCCAGCGCACGTCGAGGCCGCCGTGGATCTTGTCCAGGTCGAAGATGTGCGAGGGCCGGCCCAGCTCGAACATCACGTAGTTGGAGATGTCCACCAGTGGCGCCACGCTGCGCTGGCCGCAGCGCGCGAGGCGGTCGACCATCCACTGCGGTGTCTGCGCGCGCGGGTTGACGTTGCGCACCACGCGGCCGGAGAAGCGACCGCACAGGTCGGGCGCGCTCACGCGCACCGGCAGGCGGTCGTCGATGGTGGCGGCCACGTGCGGGAACTGCGGCGCCTTCAAAGGCGCGCCGGTCAGCGCGGAGACTTCGCGCGCGACGCCGTAGACGCTCAGGCAATGCGCGAGGTTGGGCGTGAGCTTGAGGGTGAACAGCGTGTCGTCGAGCTGCAGGCAGGCGCGGATGTCCTGGCCCAGCGGCGCGTCGGCAGGCAGCTCCAGCAGGCCGCCGTGGTCTTCGGACAGCTTCAGCTCGCGCGCGGAGCACAGCATGCCGTGGCTTTCCACGCCGCGCAGCTTGCCGATCTTGATGAGGAAGGGCTTGCCGTCCTCGCCCGGGGGCAGCTCGGCGCCCACCATGGCGCAGGGCACCTTGATGCCCACGCGCGCATTGGGCGCGCCGCAGACGATGGTGAGCAGGCCGCCCTGCCCCACGTCCACCTGGCACACGCGCAGGCGGTCAGCGTCGGGGTGCTGCACGGCCTCCTTGATCTCGCCCACGACGATCTTCGTGAACGGCGGGGCCACGGGCCGCAGCTCCTCGACCTCCAGCCCCGCCATCGTCAGGGTGTCGGCCAGCTCTTGGGTGGTCAGGGGCGGGTTGCAGAACTCGCGCAACCAGGATTCAGGAAATTGCATAGTCGGATTCTTTGGCGTGCTCTTGAAAAGAGAGCTGCTTGCGCTTGATGGGCCTTGCTTTCAATAGGAAAACATGCTCAAACCCTTTGCTGGCAAGCGCTGGCAGCTCACTTTCTTGCATTACTGGAACTGGGACAGGAAGCGGACGTCGCCGTCGAAGAACAGGCGCAGGTCGTTCACGCCATAGCGCAGCATGGTCAGCCGGTCCGGCCCCATGCCGAAGGCGAAGCCGATGAAGCGCTCCGGGTCCAGCCCCATGTTGCGCACCACGTTCGGGTGCACCTGGCCGCTGCCTGCGACCTCCAGCCAGCGGCCGGCCAGCGGACCGCTCTGGAACTGGATGTCGATCTCCGCGCTGGGCTCGGTGAACGGGAAGAAGCTGGGCCGAAAGCGCAGCACGAGGTCGTCGCTCTCGAAGAAGGTCTTGCAAAAGCCCGTGAACACGACCTTCAGATCCTTGAAGCTCACGTTCTCGCCGATCCACAGGCCCTCGCACTGGTGGAACATGGGCGAGTGCGTGGCGTCCGAGTCCACGCGGTAGGTGCGGCCCGGCGCGATCACGCGGATCTCGGGCATGGGCTGGCCCGCGTCGATCAGGTGGCGGTATTTCTTGACGTGCTGCACGGCGTAGCGCACCTGCATCGGGCTGGTGTGCGTGCGCAGCAGGTGGGGCGCCTCGGGCGTGCCGCCCTCGACGTAGAAGGTGTCGTGCATGGAACGCGCCGGGTGGTCCTCGGGCGTGTTCAGCGCGGTGAAGTTGAACCAGTCGGTCTCGATCTCGGGGCCGTCGGCCACGTCGAAACCCATGGAGCCGAAGATGCCCTCGATGCGCTCGAGCGTGAGCGACACGGGGTGCAGACCGCCGCGCCCCTGCCTGCGGCCGGGCAGCGTCACGTCCAGCGCCTCGGCCTGGAGCTGGCGCTGCAGCTCGGCGTCGGCCAGTTGCTGGCGGCGCTCGGTCAGCAGCGCCTCCACGCCCTGCTTGGCCACGTTGATCGCCGCGCCGCGCGTCTTCTTCTCCTCGGGCGAGAGCTGCGCCATGCCCTTCATCAGCTCGGTCAGGCGGCCCGACTTGCCCAGGAACAGCGCCTTGGCGTTCTCCAGATCGGCGGGGGTTGCGGCCTGCGCGAACGCTTCGCGCGCGCCTTGCACCAGGGAATCCAACTCGTTCATATCGACTCTTGAAAAAGAAACAAGGGCTAGCGCCTTTTCAAGCCCTAGCCCTTGCTGTTTGAGCGCTGCCAGCTATGAAAATCATAGCCGGCAGTCGTGAACTCAAGCGGCCAGCTTGGCCTTGACTTGCTCCACGATGCTGCCGAAGGCAGCCTTGTCATGCACCGCGAGGTCGGCCAGCATCTTGCGGTCGATCTCGATGGATGCCTTCTTCAGGCCGTTGGCGAACTGGCTGTAGGTCAGGCCCAGTTCACGGGCAGCGGCGTTGATACGGGCGATCCACAGCTGGCGGAACACGCGCTTCTTGGTACGGCGGTCACGGTAGGCGTATTGCCCAGCCTTCATCACCGCCTGCTTGGCGATGCGGAAGACGTTGCCGCGGCGGCCGCGGAAACCCTTGGCCAGAGCCAGAACCTTCTTGTGACGGGCGCGTGCCGTTACACCACGTTTGACGCGAGGCATGTGTTTTCTCCTTGTTCGTCAGTGAATTACAGGCCAGCCATGGGCAGCATCTGCGCGATGTGACCCATGTTGGTCTCATGCACAGCAACCGCACCGCGCAGGTGGCGCTTGTTCTTGGTGGTCTTCTTGGTCAGGATGTGACGCTTGAAGGCTTGACCGCGCTTGACGGTACCACCCGGACGAACGCGAAAACGCTTCTTCGCGCTGCTCTTGGTCTTCATTTTGGGCATGTGAATGCTCCTTATGGTTGTGCTCGTGAGGCGTTTGCACACCGCTGTGCAACCTTGTTGGCCCCGAGCCACTTCTAAAAAACGGCCAGGCTTCGCAGCCCTGCCGCGCGGCGGCGCTTGCGCGCCGCCTATCGGCGGCCAGAGCCCTCTTGCGAAGGCCTCGCCGCCAAATCCCTGTGCATCAGGCGCCTGCCTGCGCCCCTTCCGCCGCGGGCTTGCCCGCCGCAGGCTTCTTGCGCGCCGGCGCGATCATCATGATCATCTGCCGGCCTTCGAGCTTCGGAAACTGCTCGACGACGATCGTGTCGGCCAGGTCGTCGCGCAGCCGGTTGAGCAGCGCCAGACCCAGTTCCTGGTGCGTGATCTCGCGGCCGCGGAAGCGCAGCGTGATCTTGCACTTGTCGCCCTCCGCGAGGAAGCGGCGGATGTTGCGCAGCTTGATGTTGTAGTCGCCGTCGTCCGTGCCGGGGCGGAACTTCACTTCCTTGATCTCGATGACCGTCTGCTTGGCCTTGGCCTCGGCCGCCTTCTTCTGCTCCTGGTACTTGAACTTGCCATAGTCCATCAGGCGGCAGACCGGCGGATTCGCGGTGGCTGCAATCTCGACCAGATCGACGTCCAGCTCGCCCGCCATGCGCAAAGCCTCTTGCAGGCTCACGATGCCCAGAGGTTCATTGTCCGGGCCGGACAAGCGCACTTCGGGCGCCATGATTTCACGGTTCAGGCGGTGCTTGCGCTCTTCACGCTGGCGACGATCACGAAATTCGGTAGCGATGGTTCTCACCCTTGATCAAAAATACTACAAAAAGCGTAGCTGCTCACGCACCCGCGGCGCGCACCAAAGCGTGCTTTGACACAACACTCAGACTTTGGAGGCGATGTCCTGTGCGATCAGGTCGACAAAGGCGTCGACGGACATCACGCCGAGGTCCTTGTTACCCCGGGCGCGCACTGCCACAGCGCCGGCCGCCTTCTCCTTGTCGCCCGCGACGAGGATGTAAGGGAGCTTTTGCAGTGCATGCTCCCGTATTTTATACGTGATCTTTTCATTGCGCAGATCAGTCACCACCCTAAGGTCTTGATTCGGCAGTGCTTTTTGCAGCTTTGCGGCGATTTCGCGACAGTAGTCGGACTGAGCGTCGGTGATGTTGAGCACCGCCACCTGCACGGGCGCCAGCCAGACGGGCAGCGCACCCGCGTGCTGCTCGATCAGGATGCCGATGAAACGCTCCAGGCTGCCCACGATGGCCCGGTGCAGCATCACGGGGCGGTGGCGCCCGCCGTCCTCGCCCACGTACTCGGCATCGAGCCGCTCGGGCATGGAGAAATCCACCTGCATGGTGCCGCACTGCCACTGGCGCCCGATGGCGTCCTTGAGCGTGTATTCGATCTTCGGCCCGTAGAAGGCGCCGTCGCCCGGAGCGATCTCGAAGGCGCAGCCCGACGCGCGCAGGCTTTCCATCAGCGCGTGCTCGGCCTTGTCCCAGCTCTCGTCGGAGCCGATGCGCGCCTCGGGGCGCGTCGCCACCTTGTAGATGATGTCCGTGAAGCCGAAGTCCTTGTAGACCTTCTGCAGCAGCGCCGTATAGGCCGTGCATTCGGCCAGGACGTGGTCCTCCGTGCAGAAGATGTGGCCGTCGTCCTGCGTGAAGCCGCGCACGCGCATGATGCCGTGCAGGCCGCCCGTGGGCTCGTTGCGGTGGCACTGGCCGAACTCGCCGTAGCGCAGCGGCAGGTCGCGGTAGCTCTTGATCCCCTGCTTGAAGATCAGGATGTGGCCGGGGCAGTTCATCGGCTTGAGCGCGTAGTCGCGCTTCTCGCTCTCCGTGACGAACATGTTCTCGCGGTACTTGTCCCAGTGGCCCGTCTTCTCCCACAGCGTCTTGTCGAGGATCTGCGGCCCCTTGACCTCCTGGTAGCCGTTGTCGCGGTACACGCGGCGCATGTACTGCTCCACCTGCTGCCACAGCGTCCAGCCCTTGGGGTGCCAGAACACCGTGCCGGGCGAATGCTCGTCGATATGGAACAGGTCCAGTTCGCGCCCGAGCTTGCGGTGGTCGCGCTTCTCGGCCTCCTCCAGCATCGTGAGGTACTGCTGCAGCTCTTCCTTCGTGGCCCAGGCCGTGCCGTAGATGCGCTGCAGCATCTCGTTGCGGTGGTCGCCGCGCCAGTAGGCGCCCGCGACCTTCATGAGCTTGAAGTGCTTGAGCTTGCCGGTGCTCGGCACGTGCGGCCCGCGGCACAGGTCCTCGAAGCCGCCCTCGCGGTACAGGCTCACCTCCTCGTTCGTAGGGATGCTGGCGATGATCTCGGCCTTGTAGTGCTCGCCGATGCTCTTGAAATACGCCACGGCCTCGTCGCGCGGCAGCACGCGGCGCACGACCGGCTCGTCTTTCGCAGCCAGTTCGCCCATGCGCTTTTCGATCGCCACGAGATCCTCGGGCGTGAACGGGCGCTTGTACGAGAAGTCGTAGTAGAAGCCGTTCTCGATCACGGGACCGATGGTGACCTGGGCATCCGGGAAAAGCTCCTTCACCGCGTAGGCCAGCAAGTGCGCCGTGGAGTGGCGGATCACATCCAGCCCGTCCGCATCCTTGGCCGTCACGATGGACAAGGGGCTGTCCTGCGTGATCCGGTAGCTCGTATCGACCACCTGCGCCTCGTCGCCAGCGCCCACCTTGCCGGCCAGCGCCGCCTTGGCCAGGCCCGAGCCAATGGAAGCGGCCACCTCGGCCACCGTCACCGGGCCGGGAAACTCGCGCTGCGAACCATCGGGAAGCGTGATGTGAATCATGGTGTGGGAATCCTTGTCAAAACCTTGGGGTGGGGTCGCGCCTTCCGTACCCTGAAAAGCAAAAAGCGCGGAACACGGTCCGCGCTTTCGATATGAGAAATCTCGTGCAGGCGCGAACGGCCGGCCTCAGCGGCTGGCAGACATCTCCGTCGTAGTTCGCGGTGTCATAACCAGATTGCCTTTCTCACCCTTGTGCGTTGCAGAGCCTTGTATTCTAACCCGACTTGCCGATGGGCATATTTCCAGCACGCAAAACAAAACGCGCCGGGCTTTGAAGCGCCAGCGCGTTTGCTTTATCTGGGGTGGCTGATGGGACTCGAACCCACGACGACAGGAATCACAATCCTGGACTCTACCAACTGAGCTACAGCCACCGTAGCCTTGCATTATAGCCGGATAAATCGCCCTCTTTTGAAAAAGCGCGTCAGTTTTGTGCGGCGCTTTCAGCCGTAGGTCGCGGCGCCTTGATCTGCACCTTGAACCGCTGCTTGAGCAGCTCGTAGTAGGCCAGCGCTTCCGCCGTGCCCCAGGCCTGGGTGTACTGCTGGCGCTCCATGCGGGCCTGGGCGTCGTCCGAGGCCTCGCGCTTCAAGATGCGGTTGACCTTCAGCACGGCATAGCCTTGCGGGCCCAGGTCCACGCCCTCCCATGCAGGCAGCTTGTCCACCGGGGAATGGAGGGCTGCGGTGACCACGGGTGCCGGCTGGTTCTGAGGCTGGTCGCGCGACACGGTGACCGGCGCAGACAAGCCTGCGGCACTGCCGGGGGCGGCCTTCCAGGCCGCGAGCTTGGCCTCGCCCTCGGCGCGCGCGAGCTGCGCGGACTTCTCCGCCACGTAGAGCGTGCGCACCTTCTCCTTGGCCTTGTCCAGCGGCAGCAGCATGGCGGGCTGGTATTCGGTGACGCGGCCGGCGGCGAGCATGCTGGAGCCGATTTCGACGGCCTCGGTATTGCGCTTGTTCTGCAGCGTATCGGGCTGGAATAGCGCCTCCAGGAAGCGGGGGCTGGACAGCGGCCCCTGTCCTCCGGGCTGCGGCGTGCGCGTGACACCCGTGGCGGTCTGCACCTTGAGCTTGAGCTTGTCCGCCGCCGCCTGCAGGCTGTCGGGCTGCTCGTACACCGCATTGGCGAACGATTCCGCCACTTCGGCGAACTTGTGCTGCGCCTGCTGCTGCTTGAGTTCGGATTCGAGCGAAGCGCGCAGCTCCTCGAAGCTGGGCTGGCGCGGCGTCTTAATGTCCGTCAGCATGATGACGTGGTAGCCGAAATCGGTCTCCACCACGTCGCTGATCTCGCCCTTCTTCAGCGCGAACACCGCATCCTCGAACGGCTTGACCATGGCGCCATGGCCGAAAAAGCCCAGGTCCCCGCCCGAAGGTGCCGAGCCGGGGTCCTGCGACGACTTCCTGGCCATCTCCGCAAAGCTGGCGGGCGTCTTGCGCACCTCTGCCAGCAGCGCCTCGGCCCTGGCCTTGGCCTTCTCGCGATCGGAGGCGGCGGCATCCTTGGTGGCGTTGACCAGGATGTGGCTCGCGCGGCGCTCTTCCTTGCCTGCCAGGCGGCCGACGTTTTCCTTGTAGTAGGTGCGCAGGTCGTCCTCGTTGAGGGTGATGCCCGCCTTGACCGCATCGAGGTCCAGCACCACGTATTCCACAGCGGCCTGCTCGGCCTGCTGGAACTGGGACGGATGCGCCTTGTAGTAGGCTTCCAGCTCGGCATCCGTCGCCGCGACCTTGGCGGAGAAGTCGGCGGCATTGAAGCGCGCCACCTGGATCTCGCGGCGCTGCAGCAGCGCCTCCAGGGCCAGCCGGGCTTCCGCGCCGCCGCTGAACGCCGTGGTCATGACGCTGCCCATCACCTGGTTGATGGACAGATCGTGCCGCACACGCGCCTCGAAGCCCTCCGGCGTCAGTCCCTGCGCCCCCACCAGGGCGCGGTAGGCCTCGGCGTCCAGGGTGCCGTCCGGGCGCTTGAGCGCGGCGATCTGCGGGATGCCCTGGAGTTCACGCGCCAGGCGGGCGTCGCTGGTCACCAGGTGCATCTTCTGCGCCGCCACCTGCATCACCTGGTCGCGCACCATGCGCTCCAGCGTGGCGTAGCGGGCCTGGGGCGAATCCAGCAGCTTGGCATCGATGCCCGGCGACTGCGCACGCAGGCGGTCGCTCTCCATCCGGTGGGCGTTGTCCCAGTCCGCCTGCGTGATGTCCTTGCCGTCCACGCGGGCCACCACCGGGCTAGAGCTCGAGAAGTAGTTTTTGTCGATGCCCACGAGGACGAACGAAGGGATGATCAGCAAGAACAGCAAGAACATCACGATCTTGGAGTGCTTGCGGATGGATTCGAACATGGTCAATCTTTCAACGGCTGCAAAAGAAAAGGCGAACTCACGTTCGCCTTTGTCTGGGGTGGTGGGTGCTAACGGGGTCGAACCGCTGACCTACGCCTTGTAAGGGCGCCGCTCTACCAACTGAGCTAAGCACCCCCCATATCTCACCTATCAGTTCAGGGCATCCTTCAATGCCTTGCCCGGACGGAACTTCGGCACTTTAGCAGCCTTGATTTTAATCGTAGCGCCCGTGCGGGGATTGCGGCCGGTGCGCGCTGCGCGCTTGCCCACCGCGAACGTGCCGAAACCAACCAGCGACACCGTGCCACCCTTCTTCAGAGTCTTCTTGACCGCCTCGATCGTGGACTCCAGCGCACGCGCCGCGGCCGCCTTGGAGATGTCTGCGTTGTTAGCGATGTGCTCAATCAGTTCGGTTTTATTCACAAGAAGCCTCTCGGGAAAGGAGTGGATGGAATGCCTTATGCAAATCTGGTGTCTTCACGCGTGCGCGCTGGCCGGAGGGCCGCAGGCGCTCGAAACGGGAAGGGGCTGGGGCAGCGTCAGAAATTGCCGCCTCAGATTAAAGCCAGCGCGTTTCGGGGTGTCAATATGACGTACCGCTCAGCGTCAACTTGTTTGCAAATTCTAGTCGCAATTGCCCCATCCTCCGGGCGGGCGCAGCGGTTTTTGTCTCGCAAACGCCGGTCTAGGCCGATTCCGAATTGACAAACCGCCGTATGCCGCGCAGATCCTGCCTCACCGGGACACGCGCGCCCGTATCTCGGGCAGCGCTTTCTGCAGGTAATACACCATGGACCACACGGTGAGCACCGCGGCCAGCCAGATCAGCCAGGTGCCCCAGACACCCGTGTCAACAATGTTGAACAGGCGCCCATCGTAGAGCAGGAAGGGGATGGCCACCATCTGCACCGTGGTCTTGAGCTTGCCAAGCATGTGCACCGCCACGCTCTTGCTCGCGCCGATCTGGGCCATCCACTCGCGCAGCGCGCTGATGGCGATCTCGCGGCCGATGATGATGAGGGCCACGAACACGTCGGCGCGCTGCATGTGCACCAGCACCAGCAGCGAGGCGCAGACGAGGAACTTGTCGGCCACTGGATCGAGGAAGGCGCCGAAGGCCGAGGTCTGGTCGAGCTTGCGCGCCAGGTAGCCGTCGAGCCAGTCGGTGGCCGCGAAGACGATGAACATCACCGTGGCGATGAGGTTGCAAGTGGCGGGCGCCAAAGGCGCATAGAACACACCCACGATCAGGGGGATCGCGACGATGCGCGTCCAGGTCATCAGGGTGGGAATCGTCCAGAACATGGCGGCGATTGTGTCACGCCCGCGCGGCCGCTTCAGCGCAGCGCGCGGTAGATCTCCTCGGCCAGGTCGCGCGAGATGCCCTCCACCGTGGCCAGGTCGTCCACGCTGGCATCCTGCACGCCGCGCACGCCGCCGAAACGCTGCAGCAGCCGAGCGCGCTTCTTGGGGCCCACGCCCGCGATATCCTCCAGCCGGCTGCCGCCCACCCGCACCCGCGCGCGCGCCGCGCGCATGCCGGTGATGGCGAAGCGGTGCGCCTCGTCGCGGATCTGGGCGACGAGCATCAGCGCGGCGGAGTCGCGGCCCAGATAGACCTTCTCGCGGCCGTCGGCGAACACCAGTTCCTCCAGGCCCACCTTGCGGCCCTCGCCCTTTTCCACGCCCACGATGCGCGAGATGTCCAGCCCCAGCTCGGTGAACACCTCGCGCGCCATGCTCACCTGGCCCTTGCCGCCATCGACGAGCACCAGGTCGGGCAGGTGCGCCTTGGCCTCGGCGCCGCCGGCCTCGCGCTGGGCCTCGGCCACGTGCCGATAGCGCCGCGTGAGCACCTGGCGCATGGCGGCGTAGTCGTCGCCGCCCGTGATGCCCTCGATCTTGAAGCGGCGGTATTCGCTGCTCTGCATCTTGTGGTGGTGGAACACCACACACGAGGCCTGAGTGGACTCGCCCGCCGTGTGCGAGATGTCGAAGCACTCGATGGTCAGCGCCTCCAGCCCCTCGGTGTCCAGGTCCAGCGCCTCGGCCAGCGCGCGGGTGCGCGCCTGCTGCGAGCCCTCCTCCGCCAGCAGGCGGGCGAGCTGGATCTCTGCGTTCTGCTGCGCCATCTCCAGCCAGGCGCGGCGCTGCTCGCGCGGCTGGTGGATGGCGGACACGCGCACGCCGCTCTGCTGCGCCAGCGCGTCGAGCAGCGTCTGGCCCACCGGCTCGCTGACGATCAGCGTGGGCGGCACGGGCACGCCCAGGTAGTGCTGGGCGATGAAGGCCTCCAGCACCTGCGCCTCCACGCTGCGCTCGGCGGCGGCCTCGCCCTCGGCCGGCTCCTCCGCCTGGAACACGCCGGCCGCCTCCTCCACATGCACGGGGAAATAGGCGCGGTCGCCCAGGTGGCGGCCGCCGCGCACCATGGCCAGATTCACGCACGCGCGCCCGCCCTGCACGCGCACGGCGAGAATGTCCACGTCCTTGTCCGACACCGTCTCCACCGCCTGCTGGTGCAGCACGCGCGACAGCGCCGTGAGCTGGTTGCGCACCTCGGCCGCCTGCTCGAACTCCAGCCTTTCGGAATGCGCGAGCATGCGCTGCTCCAGCGCCTGCAGCAGTTCCTGCGTCTCGCCGCGCAGCAGGGCTTCGGCGCTGTGCACGTCGCCCGCGTAGTCCTCGGGCGAGATCAGATTCACGCAGGGGCCGGTGCAGCGCTTGATCTGGTAGAGCAGGCAGGGCCGCGTGCGGTTGGCGAACACCGTGTCCTCGCAGGTGCGCAGGCGGAAGACCTTCTGCAGCAACTGGATGGTTTCCTTGACCGCCCAGGCGCCGGGATACGGGCCGAAGTAGCGGTGGCGCTTGTCCACCGCGCCACGATAGTAGGCCATGCGCGGAAAGCGCTGGCCCGGCGCGTCGCCCGTGCCGTCCTTGGCCGCCACGCCGGTGATCTTGAGGTAGGGGTAGCTCTTGTCATCGCGAAACAGGATGTTGTACTTGGGGTTCAGCGACTTGATGAGGTTGTTTTCCAGCAGCAGCGCCTCGGCCTCGGAGCGCACTACGGTCGTCTCCAGCCGCGCGATCTTGCCCACCATGTGGCCGGTGCGCGTGCCGCCGTGCTGCTTGGTGAAGTAGCTGCCGACGCGCTTTTTCAGGTTGCGCGCCTTGCCCACGTAGAGCAGCGCGTCCTGTGCGTCGAAATAGCGGTACACGCCCGGCAGCGGCGGCAGGGCCGCCACCTGGGCCAGCAGTTCTTCGGAATGCGAGGGGGACATGGCGCTATTGTGTCCGCCGCCATGGCGCTCCTGAAAAAATAGCTGCTCGCGCTTGCTGGATAAGTGCTGGAGGCCAAAAACACTTCAAATGGATTGCGCGATGCGCCGGCGCGGCGTGGTGGCCTCGGCCGCCACCATGCGCGCGCTGCGCTCGTGCGCGCCGTGGGCCAGTTCGCCGATCAGCGCGGCCTCCGGCAAGTTGCGCCAGTAGCGCGTGGGCATCTCCTTTTTCATCATGCCGGTCTTCAGCCGCGCGGGGTTGAAGATGCTGCGGTAATAGGTGAGCCACAGCGCCTCGCCCGCGTCGGGCGGCGGGGCGTCGGCGCGCTGGGCGCCGGGGCCCACGTGCAGCGCGGCGCCGTCCCAGCGCACGCTGGCGTCGGGCGTGAGGATGGCCCAGCGCATCTGCGTGAAGCGGCGCACGAAGAAGCCGGCGTTGGCCTCGGCGATGTAGTGGTCGGGCTCGAACCAGGCGACCTGCACGGTGCCGCCGTCGCCGTCCGCCACGGGGCGAAAGCGCACGAAGGCGTGCATCTTGTGCATGTCGCGCGCCACGGCGTGGGCCATGTGGCGGGCCTGCACGCGGTCGGCGTCGAGCGGGTCGCGGCGCAGGGCGTCATCGCGCGGCAGGCGCCACAGCAGGCGGTACAGGAGGGCGAAGCGCGCGGGGTCGCGGTGCAGCACGATGCGCTCGCACAGGCGCACGAAGCCCTGGGACACGCGCGGCGCCGGGCCGGTGGCGGGCGGCAGGGGCATGGCGGGCGCGGCGAACAGGTCGTGCTCGGCATCCTGCGCGGTGCGCCACTGCACCTCGTGCGGCGGCACGCCGGCCTGCGCCAGCGCGCGGGCGGCGCGGCGAAAGCCGGGCCAGTCGGTGGGGTGCGCGAGGGTGATGGTGTGCATGTCAGGCGAACAGGCTGCGCTGCGCGGGCGGTGGGGCCAGGCGCGCGGCCAGATCGGCGGCGTCCAGTACGCGGCCGGGGCGGTGGTCGGCCACTTCGACGAAGGCCAGCACCTTCTTGAGCGGCACGCGCAGCCGCGCCAGGTCGGCATGGCGCAGGCGGCGCACGCGGCGCGCGGCCAGCAGGCGGTCGACGGTGGCCACGCCCAGGCCAGGCACGCGCAGCAGCAGCTCGCGCGGGGCGGTGTTCAGGTTGACGGGGAAGCGCTCGCGGTGCGCCAGGGCCCAGGCGAGCTTGGGGTCGATGTCCAGCGCCAGCATGCCGTCGCCATGCCGGGTGGGCACGATCTCCTCGTGCGTGAAGCCGTAGAAGCGCATGAGCCAGTCGGCCTGGTAGAGCCGGTGCTCGCGCACCACGGGCGGCGCAGCCAGCGGCAGGGCGCGCGCCGCGTCGGGGATGGGGCTGAAGGCCGAGTAGTACACGCGCCGCAGCCGGTGCGCGCCGTAGAGGCCGCTGCTCGCGGCGAGGATGGTGCGGTCGTCGGTGGCGTCGGCCCCCACGATCATCTGCGTGCTCTGCCCGCCGGGCGCGAAGTGCGGGGCGGCTGCGCGGCGCGGGGTGATGGACGACGGCCGCGACTGCTCCCTGCGCGCCTGCCGCGCGTCCTCGATGCGCACCGCCATGCGCGCCATGGAGCGCGTGATGGCCGCACCGTTCTTCTGCGGCGCCAGCGCGGCCAGGCCCTCCCGCGTGGGCAGCTCCACGTTGATGCTCAGGCGGTCGGCATAGCGGCCGGCGCGCTCCATCAGCTCGGGCGCGGCGTCGGGGATGGTCTTCAGGTGGATGTAGCCGCGGAAGTCGTGCTCCTCGCGCAGCACGCGGGCCACTTCCACCACCTGCTCCATGGTGTAGTCGGGGCTCTGGATGATGCCGCTGGAGAGGAACAGCCCCTCGATGCAGTTGCGCCGGTAGAAGTCCAGCGTGAGCGCCACCACCTCGGCCACGGTGAAGCGGGCGCGCGGCACGTTGCTGCTGACGCGGTTGACGCAGTACAGGCAGTCGTACTGGCACCAGTTGGTGAGCAGGATTTTGAGCAGCGAGATGCAGCGCCCGTCCGGCGCGTAGCTGTGGCAGATGCCCATGCCCTCGGTGGAGCCCATGCCCCGCCCGCCCACGGAATCGCGCGGCGCGGCGCCGCTGGACGCGCAGGAAGCGTCGTACTTGGCCGCATCGGCCAGGATGGCGAGCTTGGATTGCAAATTCACTGTATGAATTTACAGTAAATCATTCCCGCATGCCAAGCCCGGCCATTTCTTTTGCTACATAAAAAATAGCTTCCAGCGCTTGCTGCACAAGCGCTGGAAGCCGATTTTGCTTGAAGCCCGTGGCTTACTCGGCTTCGATCTTGGAGCTCTTGATCACGCCCGCCCAGTTGGTGTAGTCGGCCTTCACGCGCTCGCCCAGTTGCTGCGGGCCCAGGTAGTCGGCCGTGGCGCCCTGCTCCTCGGCCTTCTTGCGGAAGGCCGGGTCTTCGACCACCTTCTTCAGGTCGGCGGCCAGCTTGTCGATGATCGGCTTGGGCACGGCGGCGGGCGCGAACAGAGCGAACCACGACGTGGCGTTCACGCCCGGGTAGCCCGCCTCGGCCGTGGTCGGCGCATCGGGCAGGCTGGGCAGGCGCTCCTTGCCCGTCACGGCCAGCACGCGCAGCTTGCCGGACTGGATGTGCGGCATGAACGGCGGCGCGGTGCCGAAGGTCAGATCCACCTGTCCGCCCAGCAGGTCCTGCAGCGCGGGGCCGGTGCCCTTGTAGGGCACGTGCACCATCTTGACGCCGCCCTGCTGCTCCAGCATGGCGCCGGTCACGTGCTGCAGCGAGCCGTTGCCCGACGATGCGTAGTTGAGCTTGCCGGGGTTGGCCTTGGCGTAGGCGATCAGCTCGGGCAGCGTCTTCACCGGCAGGCCGTCGCGCACCACGATGATCTGCGGGGCCGAGATCACGTTGGCGATGGGCTGGAAGTCCTTCAGGTCCCACTGCGGCGCCTTCGTCAGGTGCGGCGAGATGACGTGGTAGCCCGAGTACTGCATGAGCAGCGTGTAGCCGTCGGGCTCCGCACGCTTGACGATGCTGGCGGCGATGGCGCCGTTGCCGCCGCCCTTGTTGTCCGCCACCACCGACTGGCCCAGCACCGGACCCAGCGCCTGCGCGACCATGCGCGCCGACAGGTCGGTGGTGCCGCCCGCCGCCGTGGGCACGACGAAGGTCACGGGCTTGGCCGGGTAGCCCTGCGCTGCAGCGCCGCCGGCGCAGGCCAGGGCTGCGGCGGCGAGCGCCAGGGTGGTGAATTGCTTGCGTGTGATGCGCATGGTGCGTGTCTCCTCTGGTAAAAAAATCAGGTGTTCCGTGCCAGCGCGCGTTCGCGGATGGCCTCGAAGTCGGCGGGCGCCGGGTGCAGGTCGAGCCGCTGCCCGGCCTTGGCGATCTGGCCCGGAATGTCGTGGCCGATCAGCCCCGGCAGGCGCCGCGCCACGGCCAGCAGCGCGGGCAGGTCGATGCCCGTGCCGTAGCCCATGAGCTGCAGCGCGTGCGCCACCTCCTCGGTGCAGACGTTGCCCGACGCGCCCGGCGCGTAGGGGCAACCGCCCAGGCCGCCCAGCGAAGCGTCGAAGCGGCTGGCGCCCGCGTCGATGGCGGCGAGCACGTTGGCCAGGCCCATGCCGCGCGTGTTGTGGAAGTGCAGCGTGAACGCCATGCCGGGCCAGCGCGCGAGCGCCGCTGCGGTGATCCCGACCACCTGCGTGGGATAGGCCATGCCCGTGGTGTCGCACAGCGTGACGCCCTGCACGCCCAGGTCGGCAAAGCGCTGCACCCAGGCGAAGGCTTCTTCCTGCGGCACGTCGCCCTCCATCGGGCAGCCGAACACGCACGAAAGCGACACGTTCACCGGCACGCGCGCGTCCTGCGCCATGGCGATCACCTTGGAGAGCGCGGCGAACGACTGCTCGCGGGTCATGCGCAGGTTGCACAGGTTGTGCGTCTCGCTGACCGACATGACGAGGTTCAGCTCGTCCGTGCGCGCCTCGATGGCCCGCTCGGCCCCGCGCGCATTGGGCACCAGCGCGGTGTAGACCGTGCCGGGGCGGCGCTCGATCTCGCGCATGACGATCTCGGCATCGCGCAGCGCGGGGATGGCCGTGGGCGAGGTGAACGAGGTCACCTCGATCTTCGGCAGGCCCGCCGCCGACAGGGCATTGACCAGCGCGATCTTGTCCTCGGTGGGCACGAACTGGCACTCCATCTGCAGGCCGTCGCGCATGCCCACGTCGCACAGTTCGATGCGGCGGCCCGCGCCGTTCCAGACATTGCTCATTGGATGACTCCCTTGCTGCGCAGCAGCGCGATCTGTTCCGTGGAAAGGCCCGCCTCGGCCAGCACCGCGTCGGTGTCGTCGCCCAGGCGCGGCGCGCTGCTGCGGATGGTGCCCGGCGTGCCCGAGAGCTTGGGCACGATGCCCGGCACGGTGACGCTGTAGCCATCGCGCGTCTCCTGCGTCAGCAGCATCCCACGCGCCTGGTAGTGCGGATCTTCGGCAATGTCCTTGGCCGTGTAGACCTTGCCCGCCGGCACGCGCGCGGCGCCCAGCAGTTCCATCACCTGGGCCACGGTGCGCGCTTGCGTCCAGGCGCCAATGGCCGCGTCGATCTCGCCCACGCGCGCCACGCGGCCCGCGTTGTCGGCCAGTTGCGGGTCATCCGCCAAATCCTGCCTGCCGATAGTCGCCATCAGCCGTTTGAAAATGCTGTCGCCATTGCCGGCCACCAGCACCCAGCCGTCCTGGCACGGGTAGGCGTTGCTCGGCGCGATGCCCGGCAGCGCGCTGCCCGCCGCCTCGCGCACCGCGCCGAAGGCGCTGTACTCGGGGATCAGGCTTTCCATGCAGTTGAACACCGCCTCGTGCAGCGCCACGTCGATCACCTGGCCCGCGCCGCCATTCACCTTGCGGTGGTAGAGCGCCATCATCACGCCGATGGCCCCGTGCAGCGCCGCCAGCGTGTCGCCGATCGACACGCCCACGCGCACCGGCACGCGGCCCGGCTCGGCCGTGAGGTGGCGCAGGCCGCCCATGGCCTCGCCGATCACGCCGAAACCCGGCAGATCGCGGTACGGCCCCGTCTGGCCGTAGCCCGAGATGCGCAGGATGACCAGGCCCGGGTTCAGCGCATGCAGCTCGGCGGGCGACATGCCCCAGCCCTCCAGCGTGCCGGGGCGGAAGTTCTCGATCAGCACGTCGGCCTCGGCGATCAGCTTGCGCGCTATCGCTTGCGCCTCGGCCTGGCGCAGGTCCAGCGCCACCGACTTCTTGTTGCGCGACTGCACCTGCCACCAGACCGAGGTGCCCTCCTTGATGAGCCGCCAGTTGCGCAGCGGGTCGCCCGCTCCGACCGCCTCGATCTTGACGACCTCGGCGCCGAACTCGCCCAGCGTCTTGCCGCAGAACGGGCCCGCGATGAGCTGGCCCATCTCGATCACGCGCACGCCGGCCAGTGCGGCCGCAGGTGCGGCGGGGGTGGTTGTCTCTGGTGTCTGTTGCATGGCGGCGGATGATGCGGCGCGCCGCGCGCGGCGCAAAACGCTCGATTGCGAAGCTGCCATCGCAAACCGGCATGGCCCCACCGTGGCGGCGGTACCATCGCCGCCCATGAAGCTCGACCCGGTCTCCCTGCGCCTGTTCGTCGCGGTGATGGAAGAAAACGCCATCGCCCGCGCCGCCGCGCGCGAGCACATCGCCCCCTCGGCCGCCAGCCGCCGCCTGGCCGAGCTGGAAGCCGCGCTGCAGGTGGAGCTGTTCACGCGCAGCAACCGGGGCACCGAACCCACGGCCGCCGCCTACGCGCTGCTGCACATGGCGCGCGGCGTGCTCAACGAGATGGACGGCATCGCCGCGCAGATGCGCGACTTCCGCGCCGGCGTGCGCGGCCACGTGCGCGTGGTGGCCAACATCTCGGCCATCACCCAGTTCCTGCCCGCCGAGCTGCAGCGCTTCATGACCGCGCACCCGCAGGTCGACGTGCGGCTGCACGAGCAGATCAGCACCGCCGTGGCCCGCTCGGTGGCCGAGAACGCGGCCGACGTGGGCATCCTCACCCACGGCAGCTACGGCGAGCGCGTCACGCTGCTGCCCTACCGCGAGGACGAGCTGGTCCTCATCGTGCCCGCGGGCCACGCCCTCGCACGCAGGCAGCGCGTGCGCCTGGCCGACGCCCTGCCCTGCGACTTCGTGGGCATGCACCCGGGCAGCGCCATCAACAACCTGCTCACGCGCGCGGCGGCGGAACTGGAGATGCCGCTCAAGCTGCGCATGCAGGTCACCGGCTACGACGCGCTGTGCCTCATGGTCTCCGCCGGGCTGGGCGTGGGCATGCTGCCGCGCGGCAGCGCGCAGATCTACCGCGGCACGCTGGCGATCCGCGCCATCCCCCTGGCCGAGCCCTGGGCGCAGCGGCGGCTGTCGCTGTGCGTGCGCTCGGAAGAATCGCTCACCCGCGTCGCCCGGCTGCTGGTCGACCACCTGCGCGCGCCATGAGCCAGGCGGCCGCGCTGCGCTGGGACCTGTTCTGCCAGGTCATCGACAACTACGGCGACATCGGCGTGTGCTGGCGCCTGGCCGCCGACCTGGGCGCGCGCGGCCACGCCGTGCGCCTGTGGGTGGACGACGCCAGCGCCCTCGCCTGGATGGCGCCGCACGGCGCGCCCGGCGTGCAGGTGCGGCCCTGGCCCGCCGAGGCGCCCGAGGACGGCCCGGGCGACGTGGTGGTCGAAGCCTTCGGCTGCGAGATCGCCCCCGGCTTCGTGGCCGCCATCGCCCGCCGCAGGCCGGTGTGGATCAACCTCGAATACCTGAGCGCCGAAGGCTACGTGGAGCGCTGCCACCGCCTGCCCTCGCCCCTGATGAGCGGCCCCGGCGCGGGCCTCGTGCGCTGGTTCTTCTACCCCGGCTTCACGCCGCGCACCGGCGGGCTGCTGCGCGAGGGCAGCTTGGCCGAACGCCAGCGCGCCTTCGACTGCCAGGGCTGGCGCGCGCGCCGCGGCATCGCGCCGCACGCGCTGGCCGTCTCGCTGTTCTGCTACGAGCCACCCGCCCTGCCCCTGCTGCTCGAGGAACTGCGCGCACGCGGCGACGCGCGGCTGCTCGTGACGCCGGGGCGAGCCGCCGCGGCGGTTCTGAATGAAATCGGCCTCCAGCGCTTGCCTGGCAAGCGCGAGCAGCTATCTATTTCATACCTGGAGCCCTGCCCCCAGAGCGCATTCGACGAAATGCTCTGGGCCTGCGACCTGAACTTCGTGCGCGGCGAGGACTCGCTGGTGCGCGCCCTCTGGGCGGGCCAACCCTTCGTCTGGCACATCTACCCGCAGCACGACGGCGCGCACCACGCCAAGCTGCACGCCTTCCTGGACTGGCTGCAGGCCCCCGCCTCGCTGCGGCATGCGCACGCGCTGTGGAACGGGCTGGAAGGCCTGCCGCAGGCGCCCGCGCTGCCGCCGCTGGACACCGCCCTGCTCGCCGAGTGGGGTGCCTGCGTGCGCGCCGCGCGCGCGCGGCTGCTGCAGCAGAGCGACTTGTTGACCCAGCTGCTGGGGTTCGTCAGCGAAAAAAGCTAGAATCCGTGGTTTTGCGCCATACCAAGGCGGCACGCGAGCGTGCCCAGCCGGCGCCCCCGCCGCGGAACATGCGCCGGGGTGGAAGGCGGCCCTGCTGACGCAACACCACGGGCCACGCCCGCCCGCCCCGACTTGTGGAGCGGCCCAACCTTTCACTCCCAAGCACGCCATGAAAATCGCTCAAGAAATCCGCGCCGGCAACGTGATCATGCAGGGCAAAGACCCCATGATCGTCCTCAAGACCGAATACGCCCGCGGCGGCCGTGGTGCCGCCACCGTGCGCATGAAGCTCAAGGCCCTGCTGTCCAACATGGGCACCGAAGTCGTCTTCAAGGCCGACGACAAGATCGACAACGTGATCCTCGACAAGAAGGAGTGCACCTACTCCTACTTCGCCGACCCGATGTACGTCTGGATGGACACCGAGTACAACCAGTACGAAGTGGAAGCCGGCAACATGGGCGACGCCATCAGCTACCTGGAAGACGGCATGTCCGCCGAAGTGGTGTTCTACGACGGCAAGGCCATCTCCGTGGAACTGCCCACCAGCGTGGAGCGCGAGATCACCTGGACGGAACCCGCCGTGAAGGGCGACACGTCCGGCAAGGTGCTCAAGCCCGCCAAGATCGCCACCGGCTTCGAAGTGGCCGTGCCCCTGTTCGTGGACCAGGGCGACAAGATCGAAATCGACACGCGCACCGGCGAATACCGCAAGCGCGTCTGATGGGACACCCCCCTGAGGCGCTGCGCGCCTTCCCCCCGCTCTCGCATTACTGCGCAATGCGGGCAGGGGGACGCAACCAGCGCGGCGGGGCGGCCCTTGCGCGGTTGCTCTCGCCCTGGGGCGCGTCAGTTTCATGCGCCGCGCCCTGAGTGAATCGGGGGGTTTCGCCCAGATAGAAAAGGCTTCCCGCGGGAAGCTTTTTTGTTTTTCTACACCCGCTTCACGCGCCGGCGGTAGTCGCCCACGTTGTTGCCGGTGATCTGCGTGGCCTGCGTGCCCCGCACTTCGTTCACCTTCGCATCCGCATCGGCGCCCGTGGCGGGCTGGGCGGTGATGTGGGTCTCGTGCTCGAAGCCGTGCGACTTGTCGGTGTTGCGGTAGTAGCGGTAGAGCATCCAGTACAGCCCCACCGCGCTGGCCGGCCCGAGGGCCAGCAGGAAAAGAATGCTGTCGTCGTTCATGGTGTTCAGCGCCCGATGAACCAGAGGGCCAGGGCCTCGACGAACGTGCCCACGGCGAGCGCGGCGGTGACGAGCTTCCACTGCTGCACCGGCACGCTGCCCATGGTCTCGCCCGTGCGGCCGTTCACCGCGATGTAGTGCAGCATGCCGCCGCCCCGGCCCGGCTGGTGGTAGGAATAGAGCCACACCGGCAGGTACATCGCCACCCAGCGCGTGCCGTGCACGTCGAGCCGCTCCTGCTCCCAGCGCACGCCGCGGCCGTAGCGGCGCACCGATGCCTGCACCTGCGCGCGCGCGATGGAGAGCAGCTGGTCCTCCAGGCGCGGGTGCAGGTGCTCCACGTCGCGGTCGCGCTTTTCCGAGGTGTAGCCGACGAGGTAGGAGGCATTCCACTTCACCGCGTTCTTGGTGTCGAACGGCAGGATGGCGTTGATGACGTTGTGGGTGTTGGCCTGCGTGTCGAGGTTGCCGCGCTTGGCGCTCGACTCCAGCGTCAGGTCGTCCACCGTGAAGTCCACGTGCCGCTGCACGCGGTACACGTCGGCGTCGTAGTAGGTCTTCTGGTCCTTGCCCTCGCCGCGCGTGTAGCGGCGCGTCTCCACCTCGCCGAAGCCGGCCACGTCGGCGCTGGCGTTGGCGTCCACCACCATGTAGGGCAGGTAGACGCCCAGTACGTTTTCCGGCGCGAACTCCTCCTTGAACGCCTTGAGCGCGAACATGCGGCGCTTGCCCACGAACTGGCGGATGCGGGCCACCGCGTCGTCCTTCTTGATGTGGAAGGGCAGCACCGCGTCGGGCACCGCGCCGTTGTCGATCTGCTCGTTGACTCCCAGCACGTGGCGGCACCAGTGGCAGCGCGCGGTCATGGCGGTCTCGGTGTTGACCACCACGTCGGCGCCGCAGCCGGCGCAGTGGTAGGTGCGCAGGCTGGCGGCGTCGGCGGCGATGTTCTGCGCGCCGGAAGCGATCTGCGTGCCTTTCAGCTCGCCGATGCCCTCGCCCAGGCCGAACGCCTCCTCCACGCGCGCCGCCGTCCACTCGTGGCGGCAGTACAGGCAGACCAGCTTGTCGGTGCCCGCACGCTGGCGGATCTCGGTCGAGCCGCACTTGGGGCAGCGGTTGACGCCGTCGCGCAGCTCCCTGGAGGCCGTGTCGATGGCAACGGGATCGGGCGCGAGCAGCTCGTCGCGGATCGGCTCCGGCAGCGTGGCCGGGTCCACCGGGAACTCGCCGGGGGCGGGCGGCACGTCCCGCGGCGACCCCGGCCCGCTCGGAAGGGAGGCCGGCATCTACAGGCCGAGCGCCTTGGCCTTGACCGCGTCGTAGTCGGCCTGGGTGATGAGGCCCGCGTCGAGCATCTGCTTGGCCTTGGTGAGCCGGGCGACGGGGTCGTCCGCCGCCGCCGCCGGTGCCGCGGGCGCGGGCGCAGGCGCCACCGGCTGCTGCAGGCCCGCCAGCCCGCCCAGCCCGCCCGTCGCGATGCCCATGCCCATGAGGCCGCCCACCCCGGCGTTCTGCCCCGCCGCCTGGATGCCCGCGGCCACCGAGGCCTGCAGGTTGGAATTGCCGCGCGCGCCGGCCAGCGCGTCGGCGCGCTGCACGCTCTTGAGCAGCTCGCGGGTATGGGCGTCGTACTCGATCGAGACAATGGCCGTGCGGATGATGGCCAGCCCGCGCCCGGACTTCCACTGGTAGGCGCGCTCGACCGCGTCCGACAGGCTCTGGGCGAAGCCCACGGAGTCCTGCTGGATCTTCGTAATGCGGTTGCCCTTGGCCGGGTCGTTGGTATAGAGGCTGAAGGCCGGCGCGAGCGAGGCCACCACCTCGTTGAAAAGCTGGCCTGCCGCCGCGTTGTCCAGGTCGGTGAAGTCGAACACCTGGCCCGGCTGCAGGTACGCGGCCGGCACGAAGCTCTTCACGAACAGGATGGGATCGACGATCTTCAGCGTATAGCTGCCGCGCGTGATGGCGCCCACCTGGGCATTCAGGTAGCCGTCGTCCCAGTAGATCTCCGACTGCGTGCCGAAGCGGTTGTCCGGCAGCTCCTTGAGCGACACGAAGAACGCCGCCTGCTGCGAACCCGGCTGGCCGCCGAACTTGAAGCGCTCCCAGCTCTGCTTGACGAGCGCATCCATGAGGCCGCCGCCCGTGAAGATGGACTGGGAATTGAGATCGCTCGAATTCCACTCGTAGGCGCCCGGCTCGGCCGCGAAGCCGGTGATCGCGCCATCCTGCAGCAGCAGCAGGCCGTAGCCCTCGGGCACGACGATCCTGGAGCCGTTGGTGATGATGTTCGACGACCCCTTGGTGTTCGCGCCGCGCCCGGCATTGGTGCCGCGCGGCACCGCCGCGAACAGCGCCGCCGTGGGCGGCAGGCCGTCCGGCACCGTGTAGAAGTCCTTCCACTGGTCGGCCAGCGCTCCGCCGACCGAACCCACCGCTGCCTGGATGAGGCCCATGATGCTTTCCTTGTGTCAATGCGCACCGCCGGGAGGTGGCGGGACGCCAAAAGCATATCCGAAGCGCAGCGGCGGCCGTCCCTGGAGGGGGCCGATGCAGCCATGCCGGCGGCTGAAAGGAAAGACGCGGCACAACCCGGGCAATACTGGCGCCATGCACCAGCACCCCACCGCCTTCCAGATCCCGCGCCGCATGCCGCACGGCGCCCGGCCCGCAATGCGCCAGCACCGCCTGGCGGCGCCGCTGTGGCAATGAGCGCCCCGCCCCCCTCCCCCGCCCCGCTGTGGCGCGTATTCCTGCGCTTCCTGGGCCCCATGGTCCTGGCCAACCTGCTGCAGTCGCTGTCGGGCACGCTCAACGGCGTGTTCCTGGGCCGCATGCTGGGCGTGCAGGCGCTGGCGGCGGCATCGGCGTTCTTTCCCGTGCTGTTCGTGTTCATCGCCTTCATGATCGGCCTGGGCGCGGGCGCGTCGGTGCCCATCGGCCAGGCCTGGGGCGCGCGCCAGCCGGACAAGGTGCGCGCCATCGCCGGCACGGCGCTGGCGGTGGGCGTGCTCTTCGGCCTCGCGGCGGCCGTGCTCGGCGGCCTGTTCGCCGCGCCCGCCATGCGGCTGCTGGGCACGCCGCCCGACGTGCTGGAGACAGCCACCGCCTACGCGCGCGTGGTGCTGCTGGGCATGCCGGGGCTGTGCGTGTTCCTACTCGCCACCTCGCTGCTGCGCGGCGTGGGCGACACCGTGTCGCCCATGTGGGCCCTGCTGCTCTCGACCGGCGTGGGGCTGGTGGTCACGCCCGCGCTCATCGCGGGCTGGTGGGGGCTGCCCCGGCTCGGGGTGATGAGCGCTGGCGTATCCATGATCCTGGGCTTCACGCTGGCGCTGCTGTGGCTGGGCTGGCGGCTGCGCCGCATCCAGAGCCCGCTGGCGCCCGGCCGGGCGCTGTGGAGCGCGGTGCGCATCCAGCCCGCGCTGCTGCGCACCATCCTGCGCGTGGGCGTGCCCACGGGCGTGCTGATGGTGGCCACCTCGTTCGCGTCGCTGGTGGTGGTGTCGCTGGTCAACGGCTTCGGCTCCAGCGCCACGGCGGCCTATGGCGCGGTGAACCAGATCATGGGCTTCGCGCAGTTCCCCATCATCTCGGTGGCGATCACCGCCTCCATACTGGGCGCGCAGGCCATCGGCGCGGGCCGGCCCCAGCGGCTGGGCGCCATCGCGGCCACGGCGATCTGGATGAACCTGGCGATCGGCGCCACGCTGGCCCTGGCGGGCACCCTGTTCGCGCGGCCGCTGCTGGGGCTGTTCCTCACCGACGCGCAGGTGGTGGAAACCGCAGCGCACCTGCTGCACATCGTGCTGTGGAGCGGGCTGGTCTTCGGCTGCTTCGTGGTGCTCTCGTCGGTGATGCGCGCCAGCGGCGACGTGCTGGTGCCCACGGCCATCACCATCGGCGTGCTCGCGGTGCTGGAGCTGCCCCTGGCCTGGCTGCTCAGCCGCCACTTCGGCCTGACGGGCGTGTGGATGGCGTTCCCCCTGTCCTACAGCCTCACGCTCGCGCTGCAGGCCGCCTACTACCACCGCGTGTGGAAGCGCAAGCCCGTGCGCCAGATGGTCTGACGCGCGCGGACCTTCAGGCGCGCATCGCCGCGCCCTCGGCCGCCGCCGCGGTGGGGTTGGGCTGGGCCGCGCCGATCTTCGTGAGCCGGTTGCGGTCGGTGTGCAGGAAAGGCTCGGCGCGGTCGGGAGTGATGAGCGTGGTGGTCTGCTCGTACGACCAGGTGCCGTCGTCATGCACCGTGATCTCGACGACATAGCGCTCGGTGCGGAACGCCTGCTCCAGGAAGGGGTTGGAGCAGATGCCGTTCACCGTGGAGCCGCGCACCGCCTCCAGACGGAAGGTCTTCGCGTCCGCCGCGGCCTTGCCCATGGCCAGGGCCGTCTGGCCGCGCGGGATGGAGAGCGTCTGGATCAGCGTGCCCGTGGCGGGCTCCCACAGCCAATAGCCGACTTGGTCGTGGAAGGTCTCCACCTCGTTGGGCTCGACGATGCGCGTGTGGTAGCGCAGGCCGTAGTACAGCTGCGGGCCGTTGGTTTGCGCGTCGATGGGCTGCAGTTCGATGCGCTCGATGAACGCCTTGCGCTCCGGACCGTCGGCCTTGGGGTTCACGTCCAGCCCGCGCGCGCCCGTCCAGACGCCCGCGAGGGGCGCCAGCGGGCCGAGGTTGGCGAGGGTGTGCACGTCCGGCTCGGGCTCGGTGTAGATGTCCTTGGGGTAGGCGTAGTGGTCCATGAATCGAATGGCTCTGGGTATCAGCTATCAATTAGGGAGCTGCCTGCGCTCTCCATGCAAGGGTTTCGGACAAAAAACCATCTGAAAACCTTGCACATCAAGCGCTGGCAGCTCATTTTCTCGGAGCATCACACCGGCACGCCCACCAGGTCATGCCCCTGCGTGCCCACGATGCGCGCCTTCACGAAGTCGCCCACCTTGTAGGTCTTGCTGATCTTCTCGGGCGGCAGCAGGTGCACCACGCCGTCGATCTCCGGCGCATCGGCATAGCTGCGGCCCGTGCCGCCCTTCTTGCCCAGGCCGATGGACTGGTCCACCAGCACCTGCAGCGTCTGGCCCACGCGCTTTTGCAGCCTGGCGGTGGAAACCTCCTCGGCCACGGCCATGAAGCGCGCGCGGCGCTCCTCGCGCAACTCCATGGGCACCATCCCGGGCAGCGCGTTCGCCGTGGCGCCCTCCACGTCGCTGTAGGCAAAGCAGCCCGCGCGGTCGATCTGCGCGGCGCGCACGAAGTCGAGCAGATGCTCGAACTCTTCTTCCGTCTCGCCGGGAAAGCCCGCGATGAAGGTGCTGCGGATCACGATCTGCGGGCACGCCTCGCGCCAGCGCAGGATGCGCTCCAGGTTCTTCTCGCCGCTGGCGGGGCGCTTCATGCGCTTGAGCACGTCGGGGTGGCTGTGCTGCAGCGGCACGTCCAGGTAGGGCAGCACGTGGCCCTGGGCCATGAGCGGCAGGATGTCGTCCACGCTGGGGTACGGGTACACGTAGTGCAGCCGCACCCAGGCGCCGTGCGCCTGCGCCATCTCGCCCAGCGCCTGCACTAGCTCCAGCATGCGCGTCTTGACGGGCTTGCCGTCCCAGAAACCCGTGCGGTACTTCACGTCCACGCCGTAGGCGGAGGTGTCCTGGCTGATGACCAGCAGCTCCTTGACCCCGCCCTCGAACAGCGCCTTGGCCTCCTTGAGCACGTCGCCCACGGGGCGCGAGACGAGGTCGCCGCGCATCGAGGGGATGATGCAGAACGTGCAGCGGTGGTTGCAGCCCTCGCTGATCTTGAGGTAGGCGTAGTGCCGGGGCGTGAGCTTGATGCCCGCCTCCCCGAAGCCGCCCGGCACCAGGTCGATGAACGGATCGTGCGGCTTGGGGCAGTGCTGGTGCACCGCGTTCATGACCTCCTGCGTGGCGTGCGGCCCCGTCACGGCCAGCACGCTCGGGTGCACCTCCTGCACCAGCGTGCCGCCGTCCTTGCCCGCCTTGGCGCCCAGGCAGCCGGTGACGATCACCTTGCCGTTCTCGGCCAGCGCCTCGCCGATGGTGTCCAGGCTTTCCTTGACCGCATCGTCGATGAAGCCGCAGGTGTTGACGATGACCAGGTCCGCGCCGGCGAAGGTCTTGGAGGTTTCGTAGCCTTCGGCGCTGAGCTGGGTGAGGATCAGCTCGGAGTCGGTCAGCGCCTTCGGGCATCCGAGGGAAACGAACCCGACCTTGGGCGCCGCCGTGGAAATTTTCGTGGGGGAGAGTACTTCGCTCATCCCCGTATTGTCCCAGTTCCGACTCAGAGCGTGCTCAAGGTCTTTTCATGGAGCCCGCAAGGCAGCAAACAGCCGCAATCTAGGCGCGCACCGCAGGCCATGCTGGCGGCCTGGGCAAGGTGCGCAACGACGAGTGCGGCTGTTTGCTGCCTTGCCCGCAGGGTTGCCCCACCCAGGGAGCATCTGCCGTGTTGCAAATGCTCGCCGGGCCACCAGCCCGGCTGCGTTTTGCGCCTAACAGCTACCCCCTGGGTGGGGCAACGGGCTCCATGAAAAGACCTTGAACACGCTCTCAGCGTTTCTTGAGGCCGAACGCGCCCAGCATCTGCTCGGTCTGCTTTTGCATCTGCTCCTGCATCTGCAGGAACATGTTCTGCGACTGCTCCACGTAGTTGCCCATCATGCCCTTCACCAGCGGCGACTGCAGGTTCATGAACTGGGCCCACATCTCGGGCGTGAGCCCCTGCGACTGCTCGGCCAGCTTGGCCTGGATCTCGGTGAACATCTGCACGTTCTTTTCGAGGTAGGCGCCCATGAAGCCCTGCATGGCATGGCCGTAGAAGCGGATGATGTTGGCCAGCGCCGCCTCGCTGAACATGGGCGCGCCGCCCGCCTCCTCCTCCAGGATGATCTGCAGCAGGATGCTGCGCGTGAGGTCTTCGCTGCTCTTGGCATCGCGCACCACCACGTTCTCGCCCTCCATCACGAGCTGCTTGACCTCAGTCAACGTGATGTAGGTGGAGGTGGAGGTGTCGTACAGCCGGCGGTTGGGGTATTTCTTGATGACGCGTTGCGTAGGCTTCGGTTCTTGTGCGGGGTTCTGGTCTGGCACCGGCGGCTCCTGGATTCGTTGCCCTTCAGGCGTTGTATTGCAGTGCAACAGATTCTAGGCAGGCGGTGCCTGCGCAGCGCGCAGGAATACCCTGAGGCCCGGCCGTGAAAGCCGCCACGGCGCGCTGCGGCAGCGCAAGCGCACAAGCATGGCGGCGAGCTGCGGCCGGTTACCAGCGCACACAATCGCACAACGCCATTGCCACCTTTTTGGCACCGCCTGGATACAGTGGGGCTACGCATCTCAAGCGCCTTGAAACCACGCTTCTGATTTTCAGCTTCCGCTGCACCCTTGCTGCAGCAACGAAAGTACGGCATGGATACTAAGCTGCTTGAGGCCTCTGCCCGCACCGGGCATGCCGTCGTGCTGGTCGAACACGCGGATATCGACACCTTCCTGGCCCTGCGGGCGCAAGAGCTGGTCACGGGAGTTCTTCACGTCCTCCCTACCGGCGCACGCTACGCCACCGTCCACGGCTGACACCCGATGGGCGCGCGCTCCTCGCATTGAAGCAGTGCGTGCGGCAGCGGTCCCGCAGGTAGCCTCATCAGTCGCCAAGCCGGCTCGGTGTTGCTGCATTGGCTTGCCTGCTGGCCACCTTTCTTGAGAGGAGCCTTGAGTAGCTGTTTCGCCCCTGTCTCGGCAACTCCCATGCCTGTCAGCGCGCGCACGGCCTCCACTTCGGTGCCGGCGCCGGTCAGCGCGCCAGCCACCACCGAGAACGGTACGGTGATGCCGACGCCCACATAGGCGTCCTGCATAGGCAGCCTTTGAACAGTCAACACTTGGGGAGCCAAGCCTCCGAACACGCTGCCAAATTTTGGGGCGCTTTTTACTCTATTCCACAAGCCACGCCTCCAGCGCCGCGCGTACGGCCGTTGCCGTGGCAGGCGACACCTCGCACATTGGCAGTCGCAAGCCGCCGCCGCACAGCCCGCGCAGTTGCGCCGCGCGCTTGGCGGGGCCGGGGCTGCTTTCGGCGAACAGGGCACGGGTGAGCGGCAGCATGCGCGCGAAGAGCGCGCGCGCCTCGGGCAGGCGGGCCGCATCCATGTGGGCGCACAGTGCCGCCACTTCGGCAGGCAGGATGTTGGCGACCACCGAGATCACGCCCTGCCCGCCCAGCGCGAGGTATGGCAGGCTGGTGAAATCGTCGCCGCTGTACAGCGCGAAGCCCGGCGGCACGGCCAGCGCGATGTCGGCCGCGCGGGCCATGTCGCCCGTGGCGTCCTTGAGGCCCGCGATGCGCGGGTGGCGCGCCAGCTCGGCCACGGTGGCCACCTGCAGGTCGATCACCGTGCGGCCCGGCACGTTGTAGAGCACCAGCGGAAGCGCGGTCGCGTCGGCCTGCGCGCTGAAGTGCGCCACCAGCCCCCGCTGCGTGGGCTTGTTGTAGTACGGCACCACGCTGAGCAGCGAATCCGCGCCGCATTCCTCGGCGAAGCGCGCCAGCGCCACCGCCTCGGCCGTGGAATTGGCGCCCACGCCGGCCATGACGTGCGTGCGGCCCGCCGCGTGCGCCACCGCTGCCGCCAGCAGTTCGCGGTGCTCGGCGTGCGAGAGCGTGGCGCATTCGCCCGTGGTGCCGGCGATGACGATACCGGCCGTGCCCGCCCCGATATGCCAGTCGATCAGGCGGCGCAGCGCGGGCAGGTCGAGGCGCAGGTCGTCGGTGAACGGCGTGAGCAGCGCCACCAGGCTGCCGCGAGGCAGAGCCGGGCGCACGCCGGGAACGGGCGGTGTGTGCATGGGTAATCCAGGAGACTATGGAAACAGGAGCTGCTCGCGCCTGGTATTCAACGATCTCCGCATGAAAACCATGCGAAACCCTTTCACAAAAAGCGCAAGCAGCTATGAATTTTGATGATCACGCGGCGCGCAGGCGCACCACCTGGGGCTCCTGCAGGCGCTGCAGCAGTTGCGCCAGCTCGGCCTCGTAGGCCTGGCGCGCGGCTTCTTTCACGTGGCCGTAGCCGCGCACCTGCAGCGGCGCCTGGGCGATCTGCACGGCCAGCTCGTGCTGGTCGGGCCGCGCTTCCTTCAGCAGGCGCTGCACCAGGGCCTCGAACTGGTCGACCATGGCACGCTCGTGGCGGCGCTCCTCCGTGCGGCCGAAGGGGTCGAGCGCCGTGCCGCGCAGGAACTTCAGGCGCGCCAGCACGCCGAAGGCGGGCAGCATCCAGGCGCCGAACTCGCGCTTCTTGTCGCCCAGCAGCGGCGGTGCGAGATTGAAAGCCAGGCGCGGCGCGCCCTCGAACTGCGCATCGATCTGCGCGCGGAACGCGGGCGCGGCATACAGGCGCGCCACCTCGTACTCGTCCTTGTAGGCCATGAGCTTGAAGAAGCTCCGGGCCACGGCGCTGGTCAACTGTTCCTGGCCGGGCCACACGCGCGATTCGTGCGCGCGCACCGCATCCACCAGCGCCTTGAAGCGCGCGGCGTAGGCCGCGTTCTGGTAGCCGGTGAGGAACTCTACGCGGCGCTGCACGGCCTCGTCGAGGCTGGCGGCCTGCTTGCGCTGCACAGCGCCCGCGCTGGCCGCCACGGCCTGCGGATCGACCGCATGGCGGCGGCCCCAGCGGAAGGCGGCGAGGTTCATCTTCACGGCCGCGCCGTTGAGCTCGATGGCGCGCTCGATGGCCTGCGCGCCCACCGGCACCAGGCCGCGCTGGTACGCGGCACCGAGCATGAACAGGTTGGTGGCGATAGCATCGCCGCAAAGGGCCAGCGCCAGGCGCCCCGCGTCCACCAGCTCCAGGTTGTCCTCGCCGATGGCGCGCGCGATGGTCTTGACCAGCGGGTGGGCGGGGAACTGCATGTCCGGGTTCTGCGTGAAGGCGCCGGGCATCACCTCCTGCGTGTTGACGATGGCGCGCGTGGCGCCCTTGCGCGTCATGGCCAGCGTGTTGCCCGCGGCGGCCACGACGAGGTCGCAGCCGATCAGCGCATCGGCCCCGCCCGGCGCCACGCGCACGGCGGCGATCGCCTGGGGGCTGGCGCCGAAGCGCATGTGCGTCCACACCGAGCCACCCTTCTGCGCCAGGCCCGCCATGTCGAGCACGCCCACGCCCTTGCCTTCCAGGTGCGCGGCCATGCCCAGCAGCGCGCCGATGGTGACCACGCCCGTGCCGCCCACGCCGGTGATGACGAGGCTGTAGACGCCCTGCGCCAGGTCGGGCAGCGCGGGCTCGGGCAGGGGTGCTTCGAGACTGTCGCTCCCCGTGCCGCTGCCCTTCCTCAGCTTGCCGCCGCGCACGGTGACGAAGCTGGGGCAGAAGCCCTTGAGGCACGAGAAGTCCTTGTTGCAGGCCGACTGGTCGATGGCGCGCTTGCGGCCGAACTCGGTTTCCACCGGCACCACGGCCACGCAATTGGACTTCGCGCCGCAGTCGCCGCAGCCCTCGCACACGGCCTCGTTGATGACCAGGCGCATGTCGGGGTCGGGAAACTCGCCGCGCTTGCGCCGGCGGCGCTTCTCGGCCGCGCAGGTCTGGTCGTAGACCAGCACGCTGGTGCCGGGCACCTCGCGCAGTTCTCGCTGCACGGCGTCGAGCTCGTCGCGGTGGTGGATGGTCACGCCCGGTGCCCAGCCGGTCACGCCACCGTATTTGCCGGGGTCGTCCGTCACCACGGCAATGCGCGCCACGCCTTCGGCATGCACCTGCTGGGTCATGCGCACGGGGTCCAGCGGGCCGTCGTGGCGCTGGCCGCCGGTCATGGCGACGGCGTCGTTGTAGAGCAGTTTGAAGGTGATGTTGGTCTTGGCCGCCACGGCCGCGCGCACGGCGAGCAGACCCGAGTGGAAATAGGTGCCGTCACCCATGTTCTGGAACATGTGGGGGCGCCTGGAGAACGGCGCCTCGCCCACCCAGGCCATGCCCTCGGCGCCCATCTGCGTGTAGCCCAGCGTGCCGCGGTCCATGCTCTGCGCCATCCACGAGCAGCCGATGCCCGCGTAGCCACGGCTTCCCTCGGGGATGCGCGTGGAGGTGTTGTGCGGGCAGCCCGCGCAGAAGTAGAAGCTGCGCGCCATCACGTCCACCGCGCCCAGCACGGGCTTGCGGCGCGCGAGCGCGTGGGTCGTCTCCAGCAGCGCCGGGTCGATCTCGGCCAGGCGGTGGCCCAGCACCTGGGCGATCATCGCGGCGTCCAGCGCCAGTTCGGTGCGGAACAGCTTGGCGCCGCGTTCGTCCTTCTTGCCGATAACCTGCGGCGCGCCGAGCCGGCCGTAGAGGATGTCCTTGAGCTGCGCCTCCAGCAGCGCGCGCTTTTCCTCGATGACGATGACCTTGTCCAACCCCAGCGCGAATTCGGCGATGCCCTCGGGCTCCAGCGGCCAGACCAGGCCAGCCTTGTAGACCGCCAGGCCCAGCGCCTGCGCGCGCGCCTCGTCGATTCCCAGGTCTGCCAGCGCCTGGCGCAGGTCGAGCCAGCTCTTGCCCGAGGTGACGATGCCGATGCGCGCGCCCTCGCGCTGCCCGAACGCCACGCGGTCGATGCGGTTGGCGCGCGCGAAGGCGCGCACGGCATCGAGCTTGTGGTTGACCAGCCGGTATTCCTGCGCATGCGGCGTGTCCGGCAGGCGGATGTTGAGGCCGTCCGGCGGCATGTCCGGCAGCTCAGGCAGCGTGAAGGACGGGCCGGCCTCGTGCACCTCCACCGAGCCCGAGGCGTCGGCCGTGTCCTTGATGCACTTCATGCCCACCCAGCAGCCGGAGTAGCGCGACAGCGCCCAGCCGTAGAGCCCATGTTCGATCAGCTCGGACACGCCCGCGGGCGAGAGGATGGGCATCTGCGCATCGACCAGCGCGAACTCGCTCTGGTGGCAGGTGGTGGACGACTCGCAGGTGTGGTCGTCGCCCATGAGCACCAGCACGCCGCCGTTTTTCGAGCTGCCCGCCAGGTTGCCGTGGCGGAAGGCGTCGCCCGAGCGGTCCACGCCCGGCCCCTTGCCGTACCAGATGGAGAACACGCCGTCGAAGCGACCCTCCCCGCCGATCTCCGCCATCTGGCTGCCCCAGACGGCCGTGGCGGCCAGGTCCTCGTTCACGCCGGGCACGAAGACCACGTCGTGCGCCTGCAGGTGCTTGCGCGCCTTCACCAGCTGGTCGTCGAACGTGCCCAGGGGCGAGCCCCGGTAGCCCGTGATGTAGCCCCCGGTGTTCAGGCCCGCAGCGCGGTCGCGGCGCTTTTGCATCATGGGCAGGCGCACCAGGGCCTGCACGCCGGTCAGGTAGACCGTGCCCTCGGTAGCCGTGTACTTGTCGTCCAGGCCCACGGCCCGCAGGCTGCTGCCAACGCTCAGATCGCTCATTCCCAGTGTCCTCGTGCTTAAACCTGTTGCAAAAGTGTAGACACTTATGAAGACATAAGTCAATAAAATGAAGAATCCCCTGTGGCGTACGGCTCCCGGAGCCGCTGGGCCGATGAACAGGCGGGCCTAGAATGCGTTCTCTCACCCGTTGTCCAAGAGCACCATGGCAGTCAAGAAAAAATCCAACAAGGAAAGCGCGCACGTGCCTCAGACACGCGATGCCAGCAGCGTCGAGCGCCTGTACCTCGAGCTGCGCGAACGCGCCATGCGCTACGACTTCCGCCCCGGCGCGCGCATCAACGAGCAGGCGCTGGGCCGGGAGTTCGGCATCAGCCGCCCGCCGCTGCGCGAAGCCCTGAACCGGCTGGTGGCCGAGGGCTTCCTTGATTTCGTGATGAACAAGGGCTTCTACCGCAAGGCCATCAGCGTGGAGGAGCTCTACAACCTCTATCAGGTGCGCATCGCGCTGGAGCGCCGCGCCCTCTTCCTGGCCGTGGAAAACGCCACCGATGCGGAAATAGAAAGCCTGCGCGCCTACTGGGACGGCGTGATGGCCGAGGCGCCGGGCATGTCCATCGGCGACCTGCTGCTGGCCGACGAGGAATTCCACCGCCGCCTCACCGCCATGTCGCACAACAAGGAGCTGAGCCAGTTCCTGGAGCAGGTGACGCGCCGCATCCACGTTGCGCGGCACATCGACCTGGAGCAGTCCGACTGGAACACGCGCGCCTTCAACGCCCACGCCCAGCTGCTGGACCTTCTGCAGGCCCGCCAGCTCGAGCCCGCGCTGCAGGCGCTCAGCGAGCACATCGACCTGAGCCTCAAGCGCGCCGTGCAGATCACCAAGGAGATGGTGGCCAAGTTCTTTTTGCAGGACCAGAGCTGGTCGTCCTCCCAGGCGCCGGGGCAATAGCACGGCCGCTGCCGCATGGATGCCCTGCCCGTCCTCT
This sequence comes from Acidovorax sp. MR-S7, assembly GCF_000400995.2. GTDB lineage: Bacteria > Pseudomonadota > Gammaproteobacteria > Burkholderiales > Burkholderiaceae_C > MR-S7. Next base: position 36,448 of record NZ_DF238908.1, read on the forward strand.
ACTCGTTCCGCCGCTGCCCCTATGCCATGCGCGCCCGGCTGGCGCTCGCGGCCAGTGGCCAGGCGTGCGAGCTGCGCGAGGTGGCGCTGCGCGACAAGCCGGCCGCGCTGCTGGCCGCGTCGCCCAAGGCCACCGTGCCCGTGCTCGTGCTGCCTGGACGGGTGATTGAGCAAAGCCTGGACATCATGCGCTGGGCACTGCAGCGGCACGATCCGTACGGCTGGCTGGCGCCCGCGCACGGCAGCATGGAGAAGATGATGGAACTCATCGCCCAATGCGACGGCCCCTTCAAGCACGCGCTGGACCGTTGCAAGTACCCCCAGCGCCACCCTGGCGCCGACCCGGACGTGGAGCGCGCATCCGCCAACGCATGGCTATCGGAGCTGGAGCAGCGACTGGCCTTGCACGGCGGCTGCTTGTCGGGGCCGCGCGCCTGCCTAGCGGACATGGCCATCGCGCCCTTCGTCCGTCAGTTCGCGGGCATTGATCCTGCGCAGTGGGAGGCGTCTGCCTTGCCCCTGCTGCGCGGATGGCTGGCGCGGTGGCAAGGCTCCCTGCTGTTCGAGCGCATCATGCACAAATACGAGGTATGGCGGCCCGGCGCCGTGCCGGCGCTCTTTCCGCCAGACTGAAAGGGCTCAGCCCCTGCGCCCGTCCCGTACCAACAGCGCCAGCAGTACGAGGCCGAATGCCACGAAGCACACGAAGGACCAGTTGGCGATGGAGCCGCCCAGGAAGGTCCAGTCCACCGCGCTGCAGTCGCCCGAGCCGCGGAAGATCATGGGAATGGCGCGGCTTAGGGAATAGTTCTCGATCATCCCGTAGAAGTCGCGCCCGCAGGTGGCGACCTCGGGCGGGTACCACTGCAGCCAGGTCTGGCGCGCGGCCACGAAGGCGCCGAAGCCCGCCGTCAGCAGGGCCGCAACGCTCCACCCCTTCCACCAGCCACGCCCGCGCCCGGCGCTCGCCAGGCCCGTGAAGACGGCCACGCCGATGAGCGCATAGCGCTGCACGATGCACATGGGGCACGGCTCCAGGCCCACCACGTGCTGCAGGTACATGCCGAAGGCGAGCATGCCCACGCAGGCCACGCTGATGAGCGCCAGGATGCGGCGCGGGGCGGTTTCGATCCAGTTCAACAACACTTTTCTTTTTTCCTTGTGGGGCCGGGCCGGACACCCGGGCCCCGCAAGGGGGCGCGGGCGTCAGATGCCGGCGGCTTGGTCCAGAAACACCTTGGCGCGGCGCGGTGTGACCACCAACGTCTCGCCTTCGCGCAGCCCCATGTCGTGGAACTGCTGCGCCGGGATCTGCGCTTCGATCAATGCGTCCGAGTCCGCATTGTCCGCCGATTGGGTGTTGCCTTCGGGAATTAGTTCCAGCCGCGCGATCGGCCCCACGACGATGGCGCGCGAGAGCTGCGCCACGATGCCGCTGGGGCGCCCGTGCGCGTCCAGCGCCTGGCCGGGCGAGTAGCGCTCCACGTCCAGGTCGTGCGGGCGCACGTAGGCGAAGGCGCGCGTGCCGTCGGCATGGCCCGCCTCGGGGCTATCGAGCTGCATGCCGTCGTCCAGGTGGATGCGCCCGTCGCTCGCGCGGCCCTTGAACAGGTTCACGTCGCCGAGGAAGCCGTAGACGAAGGGGCTGGCGGGGTTGTCCCACACCTGCTGGGGCGTGCCCTGCTGCTCAATCCTGCCCTGGTTGATGACGACCACGCGGTCGGCCACTTCCAGCGCCTCCTCCTGGTCGTGCGTCACGAAGATGCTGGTCACGTGCAGTTCGTCGTGCAGGCGGCGCAGCCAGCGGCGCAGTTCCTTGCGCACCTTGGCGTCCAACGCGCCGAAGGGCTCGTCGAGCAGCAGCACCTTGGGCTCCACGGCCAGCGCGCGCGCCAGGGCGATGCGCTGGCGCTGGCCGCCCGAGAGCTGCGAGGGGTAGCGGTCTGCGATCCAGTCGAGCTGCACCAGCTTGAGCAGGCTCATGACCTTTTCCTTGATCTTCGCCTCGCTCGGGCGTTCGCCGCGCGGCTTCATGCGCAGGCCGAAGGCCACGTTGTCGAACACGGTCATGTGGCGGAACAGCGCGTAGTGCTGGAACACGAAGCCCACGCCGCGCTCGCGCACGTGCACGTCGGTCGTGTCTTCGCCGCTGAAGTGGATGCTGCCCACGTCGGGCGTTTCCAGCCCGGCGATGATGCGCAGCAGCGTGGTCTTACCGCAGCCCGAGGGGCCCAGCAGCGCGATGAGCTCGCCCGAAGCGATGTCCAGGCTCACGTCGCGCAGCGCCTGGAAGTCGCCGAACTGCTTGCTAACGTTGCGGATTTCGATGCTCATGGTGTGCTTTCTTTCAGGGCCGGGGCCGCTCGGGCGGCAGCTCACCGGCGGACTTCATCTCTTGCTCGTTGCGCCATTCGGCCACCGACTTGATGACCAGCGTGACCAGCGCCAGCAGCGCCAGCAGCGAGGCGGCGGCGAACGCGGCGACCGACTGGTATTCGTTGTAGAGGATCTCCACGTGCAGCGGAATCGTGTTGGTCTGCCCGCGGATGTGGCCCGAGACGACCGACACCGCGCCGAACTCGCCCATGGCGCGCGCGTTGCAGAGGATCACGCCGTACAGCAGGCCCCACTTGATGTTGGGCAGCGTCACGTGCCAGAAGGTCTGCCAGCCGCTCGCGCCGAGCACGATGGCGGCCTGCTCCTCGTCGTTGCCCTGCGCCTGCATCAGCGGGATCAGCTCGCGCGCGATGAACGGGAAGGTGACGAACACGGTGGCGAGCACGATGCCCGGCACGGCGAAGATGATCTTGATGTCGTGCTCGGCCAGCCACGGGCCGAACCAGCCGTGCGCGCCGAACACCAGCACGTACATCAGGCCCGCGACCACAGGCGAGATGGAGAACGGCAGGTCGATCAGCGTGGTGAGGAACGCCTTGCCCTTGAACTCGTACTTGGCGATGCACCACGCCGCCGCCACGCCGAAGACGAGGTTCAGCGGCACGGCGATCACGGCGGTGAGCAGCGTGAGTTGGATCGAAGACCAGGCATCGGGCTCCTTCAAGCCCGCCAGGTAGGCATCCACGCCCTTGCGCAGCGCCTCGGTGAACACCGCCGCGAGCGGCAGCACGAGGAACAGCAGCAGGAAGACCATGGCGACGCTGATAAGCGTCCACTTGGCCCAGGGCGCCTCGGTCGTGCCCGCCTTGGCGCGGCGGATGGTGCGGGTTGCGGCGCTCATACCGGCGCCCCCGCATGGCGGCGCTGCCAGGCCTGCAGCGCGTTGATGACCAGCAGCATGACGAAGGAGATGACCAGCATCACCACGGCCACGGCCGTGGCGCCCGCGTAGTCGTACTGCTCCAGCTTGCCGATGATGATGAGCGGCGTGATTTCCGAAACCATGGGCATGTTGCCTGCGATGAAGATGACCGAGCCGTATTCGCCCACCGCGCGCGCGAAGGCCATGGCGAAGCCCGTGAGCAGCGCGGGCGTGATGGCCGGCAGGATCACGTGGCGGAAGATCTGCCAGCGCGTCGCGCCCAGGCTGGTCGCGGCCTCTTCCAGCTCCTTCTCGGAGTCTTCGAGCACCGGCTGCACCGTGCGCACCACGAACGGCAGGCCGATGAAGATCAGCGCGATCACGATGCCGTTGGGGTTGAACGCGAGCTGGATGCCCAGCGGCTCCAGGTACTGTCCGATCCAGCCGTTGCCCGCCAGCAGCGCGGTGAGCGAGATGCCCGCCACGGCCGTAGGCAGCGCGAAAGGCAGATCCACCAGCGCATCGACGATCTTCTTGCCGGGGAACTGGTAGCGCACCAGCACCCAGGCGATCAGCAGGCCGAACACGAGGTTCACGCACGCCGCGATGAACGACGCGCCGAACGTGAGCCGGTACGAGGCCAGCACGCGCGGCGCGGCCACGGCCTCCCAGAACTGGGGCCAGGTCATCGTGAACGTCTTGAACAGCAGCGCCGTCAACGGGATGAGCACGATGATGCTCAGGTAGAACAGCGTGTAGCCCAGCGTCAGGCCGAAGCCGGGCAGCACGCGCTTGCGCGCGCGCTTGGGAGGCGTGGTCATGTCGGGCTTACTTGCCAGGGGTGTAGAGCTTGTCGAACTGGCCACCGTCGTTGAAGTGCACCTTCTGCGCCTCGGTCAAGCTACCGAAGTACTTGGCCACGGTGAACTGCTGGATGGGCTTGAACAGGTCGGCGTGCTTCTTCAGCACCGCTTCGGAGCGCGGGCGGATGGCATGCTTGGCGGCGATTTCCTGCGCTTCGTCGGAATAGAGGTAGTCCAGGTAGTCCTTGGCGAGTTGCGCCGTGCCCTTCTTCGCCACGGTGCGCTCCACGACGGCCACGGGATTCTCGGCCGTGACGCTCACCGACGGATAGACCGCATCTACCTTGCCCTTGCCGAACTCGCGCTCGACCGACACCACTTCCGATTCGAACGTGATCAGCACGTCGCCGATGTTGCGTTGCAGGAAGGTGGCCGTCGCGTCGCGCCCACCCTTGGCGAGCACAGGCACGTTCTTGTAGAGCTTGCCCACGAATTCCGCCGCCTGCGCGTCGGTGCCGCCCTTCTCGCGCACCGAGCCCCAGGCGCCCAGGTAGGCGTAGCGGCCGTTGCCGCCGGTCTTGGGGTTGACCACGACGACCTTCACGTCGGGGCGCACCAGGTCGTCCCAGTCCTTGATGTTCTTGGGGTTGCCGTGGCGCACCAGGAACAGCATGGTGGAGGTGGTGGGCGATGCGTCGTGCGGGAACTTCTTGGCCCAGTCCTTGGCGACCACGCCGTTGTCGGCGAGGAACTGCACGTCGGTCGTGGTGTTGAACGTGACCACGTCGGCGGCCAGGCCGTCGTTCACGGCACGCGCCTGGGCGCTGGAGCCGCCGTGGGCCTGGTCGACCTTCACGTCGACACCCTTGGTCTTCTTGTAATGGGCGACGAAGGCGGCGTTGTAGTCCTTGTAGAACTCGCGCGCCACGTCGTAGGACACGTTGAGCAGCCCGTTGGCCTGCGCCGATGCGAGCCCGCTGGCGGCCAGCGCCAGGGAAGCGATGAGGGTCTTGAGCTTGGAGGTCGAAGTCATGTTGTGCGTCGCCGGTTGCTGTGAATGGAGGCATTGTCCCGACGGTCGCTTAAAACTCAAAAGAATATATTTTTGTAAATTAATCGCCTTTTGGAATAAAGAAAGCATCTGAAGCCAAAATGGCCTCCAGCGCTTGTCCATCAAGCGCAAGCAGCTATGGTTAAGAGAGCAAAACCGCTCAGGCCAGCGCCAGCCGGGGCGCTTTGGCCCGCGCACCTGCGACGGGTGCGGGCTCCGCATCGCCCAGCACCGAGTGCAGCAGCGCCCAGCCCAGCGGCCATTCGCCGTGGCCCGACTCCACGTTGATGTGGCCCGCCTGCTGCAGGCGCACGAACTCGCTGCCCCACGCCCGGGCGTAGGCACCCGCCAGGCGGATCGGGCAGAACGGGTCGTTGCCGCTGGCCACGAGCACGCTGCGGTAGGGCAGCTGCGCATAGGGCACGGGGGCGAAGTCGCTGAGCACCGCACGGCGCTCCGGGTCGGCGGGCGCCACCAGCAATGCACCGCGGATGCGCGCCGCCGCCTGGGCACCCAGGTGCGTGGTGGCGATGCAGCCGAGGCTGTGCGCGACGATCACCACCGGGTGTGGTGCGGCGAGCAGGGTGGCCTCCAGCGTAGCCACCCAGGCTGCGCGCGAGGGCGACTCCCAGTCGTCCTGCACCACGCGCACCGCACCGGGCAGGCGCTGGGCCCAGAGGCTTTGCCAGTGGCCCGGCCCCGAGTCGCGCCAGCCCGGCACGATGACGACGGAGCACCGTGCGCCGTCACCGCCGGTGTCCGTGCTGTCCTGGGCTGCCGCCACGCCATCGCTTGCTTGCATGATGGGCGGATTGTGCGAGTCGGCCCTTCAAACCCAAACGAATATATCGTTGTGAATTTATAGGCAAATGATCTATGTAGAGGTAGCGCTGCTGCACAGCTTGGCATGGCGCGGCACGGCCTCGCCCAGGTAGTCCAGGAAGCTGCGCACCGCCGGCGACAGCCCCCGCCGCGAGGCGAAGACCGCGTGCACGATGCCCCTCGGCTGCGACCACTCGGGCAACAGCTGCACCAGCCGGCCGGCTTCCAGCTCCGCCTGGCACATGTAGTCGGGCAGCCAGCACAGGCCCGTGCCGGCCAGGGCGGCGAAGCGCAGGGTGAGCAGATCGTCGGCCACGTAGCGCGGGGTGAAGTGCACCGTTTCCTCGCGCCCGCCGGGGCCGATCAGGCACAGGCTGGTGCGCCCGTCGGTGGCGGACATGGCCATGGTGTCCATGCGCGCCAAGTCGTCCAGCGTGGCGGGCGTGCCCTGGCGCGCGAGCTGCGCCGGGCTGGCCACCAGCAGCTGGCGCCCCTCGTCCAGCCGCTTGACCACCATGCTGCCGCTCTCGTCCAGGGTGAGGCGCACGCGCAAGGCCACGTCCACGCCCTCCTCCACCACGTTGACCACGCGGTTGGTGACCTGCATCTCCAGGCGCACCAGCGGGTGGCGCGCCAGGAAGGCCGGCATCAGCTCGCCCAACACTTCCTGCGCCAACGTCACCGGGCAGGTCACGCGCACCGTGCCGCGCGGTTCCGAATGCACCTGGGCCACCGTGTCCTCCGCGGCCTGGGCCGATTCGCGCATGGACAGGCAGTGGCGCAGGTAGGCCTCGCCCACTTCCGTGAGCGACAGCGTGCGCGTGGTGCGCTGCAGCAGGCGCACGCCCAGGCGCGCCTCCAGTTCGGCCACGCGGCGCGACAGGCGCGACTTGGGAATGCCCAGCGCCCGCCCGGCCGCGGCGAAGCCGCCGCGCTCGGCCACCTCGGCGAAATACAGCATGTCGTTCAGGTCTTGCATGGTATTGAATTGAAATTCAGGACAATCTATCGCAATATTGCCGGCTTATCAAACATTCACACCAAAATCACAATAGCTCCATCGCCCCACCCTCGGGGCCCCATTCCTACCGGAGCTTTCCATGCAACTGCTGCACATCGATTCCGCCGTGACCGGCGAACAGTCCGTCTCCCGCCTGCTCACGGCGCAGATCGTCCAGGCCTGGAAGGCCGCCCACCCCGGCACCCAGGTGGATTACCTGGACCTGGTCGAGAACGCCCCCGCCCACTTCACCATGGACGCCATGGCCCCGCGCACCGGCCAGACCGAGGGACTCACCGAGGCCCAGCAGCGCGAGAACGCCGTGTCCGAGCGCCTGGTGCGCCAGTTCCTCGCGGCCGACGTGGTGGTGATCGGCGCGCCGTTCTACAACTTCGCCATTCCCACGCAGCTCAAGGCCTGGATCGACCGCCTCGCCCAGCCCGGCCGCACCTTCCGCTACACGGCCGACGGCCCCGAGGGCCTCGCCAAGGGCAAGACGGTGGTCATCGCCTCCAGCCGGGGCGGCGTGTATTCCACCAGCGACGCCGGCCGCGCCATGGACCACCAGGAAAGCTACCTGCGCACGGTGCTGGGCTTCTTCGGCGTGACCGACGTGCGCATCGTGCGCGCCGAGGGCGTGGGCATGGGCCCCGACGCCAAGGCCCAGGCGCTGGCCGCCGCCACCCAGGCCATCCAGGCCGAAGTGCAGGCCCGCGCCGCCAACCAGGCGCGCATCGCACAGGCCGCCTGAGCGGGCGCCCCATGCAAAAAAACCCGGCCATGCCTGTGCGGCATGGCCGGGTTTTTTTATATGAAAATCGCCTCTAGCGCTTATCCATCAAGCGCTGGCAGCTATCAGTTCAGGAGTGACGCTTGACCCAGGCTACGTACTTGTCCACCCAGCCCTGCAGGAAGGCGCGGCTGGCTTCGCCGATATTGCCGTCGGCGTCGAACAGGCCGTCCTTGGCGTGGACGAAAGCCTCGGGCTGGCCCAGCGTGGGCATGTCCAGGTAGGCCAGCACGTTGCGCAGGTGCTGCTGCGCCAGCGCGGTGCCGATGGCACCGATGGACGTGCCCACCACCCCGGCGGGCTTGCCCGCCCAGCAGCTCTGGCCGTAGGGGCGCGAGCCGTGGTCCAGCGCGTTCTTGAGCACGCCCGGAATGGAGCGGTTGTACTCCGGCGTGACGAACAGCACGCCCTGCGCGGCCGCGATCTCGCCCTTCAGGCGGCGCACCGCTTCGGCCTGGTTGCCATCGTCGTCCTGGTTGTACAGCGGCAGATCGTCGATGCGCACCTGTTGGAACTCGAAATCCTGCGGCGCCAGGCGCGCCAGCGCCGTGGCCAGCTTGCGGTTGAACGAGTCCTTGCGGAGGCTGCCGACGACGACGGCGATGCGGTACGTGCTCATGAAAACCCTTTCAAAGGAGAGGAGGGAAAAATCACCAGCCCGCCAGCACCGAGCCCTTGAACTGCGTGTCGATGAAGCGGCGGATCTCGTCGTTATGGTAGGCCTTCACGAGCTGCGCCACCCACGGCTTGTTCTTGTCGGCTTCACGCACGACGAGGATATTCACGTACGGGCCGTCCGGGTTCTCCTGCGCGATGGAGTCGGTCTTGGGGTTGAGCCCGGCCGAGATGGCGAAGTTGGTGTTGATGGCCGAGGCGTCCAGGTCGTCCAGCGAGCGCGGCAGCTGCGCGGCGTCCAGCTCCACGAACTTCAGCTTCTTGGGGTTGCTCACCACGTCCAGCGGCGTGGCCTTCAGCCCCGCGCCGTCCTTGAGCTTGATGAGGCCCTGCGCCTGCAGCAGCAGCAGCACGCGCCCGCCGTTGGTGGGGTCGTTGGGAATGCCGAAGCGCGCGCCCTCCTTCAGGTCGGCCAGCTTCTTGACCTTCTTGGAGTACAGCCCGATCGGGAAGGTGACGGTGTTGGCCGCCACGGCGAAGGGGTAGCCGCGGTCCTTGATCTGCGCATCCAGGTAGGGCTTGTGCTGGTAGCTGTTGGCGTCCAGGTCGCCCGAGGCCAGCGCCGCGTTGGGCTGCACGTAGTCGCTGAACTCCACGACCTGCAGCTTCAGGCCCTGCTTTTCCGCCACCTTCTTGACCTGCTCGAAGATCTGCGCATGCGGGCCGGCCGTCACGCCGATCTTGATCGGCTTGTCCTGCGCCAGCGCGGCGGGCGAAAGGCCGGCCGCCAGGGCCAGCGCGAGGGTCGATTGGAGCAGGGAGCGCTTGTTCACGAAAAATACCTTTCGATGGAGAGATGACGCGCATCCTAGGTGCTCCCGTACAGCGCAAAAACGAATAAATTTTCATTTCCACACAACCCATGCATATAAGCATCACTCCGACCAGTCGATGCCCTTCCACTGGGCGGCTTCGCCGAGGATGGCGGCATCGGCCTGCCGGATGGTGCCCGGCACCGCGTCGAGCCCGAGATTGACCAGCTTTTCCTGCACCCGCGGCGACTGCAGCGCCTTCTGCAATGCCTCGTGGAGCGTGTGGACCACCCCGTCGGGCGTGGCCGCAGGCGCGACCAGCGCATACCAGGGCTGCACCTTGAAGCCCGGGTAGCCGCTCTCGGCCACCGTGGGCACGCGCTCCCAGCCGCGCAGGCGCTTCTCGCCCGTGGTGGCCAAAGCGACGAGCGCGCCCGAGTCCACATGCTGTCGCGCTATCAGGGGGCTCACGAATGCCACCGGCACACGCCCCGCCAGCAGGTCCGGCACGAATTCGCCCGTGCCCTTGTACGGCACGTGGGTCATCTTCACCTGGGCCTGCTGGTTGAACAGCACACCGCCCAGATGGGGGGAAGTGCCTTTGCCGCCGGAGGGGAATGAGAAGGCCTCCGGCCGCGCCTTGGCAGCCTGCGCGAGTTCGGCAATGGAGCGGATGCCGGCAGATGGGTGCGCCACCGCTACGACGGGTCCCTGGGCCACCAGGCCGATGGCCCGGAAATCCGGCAGCCTGTAGGGCAGGTTGTCGAAGATGACGGTGTTGATCGCCAGCGCGCTCCCGGGTAGCGCGATCGTGTACCCGTCGGACGGCGCGCGCGCCGCGGCCGCCGTGCCGATGTTCCCGGCGGCGCCTGCCTTGTTCTCGATGACCACCGGAACCTTCAGTTCCTTCGACAGCTCGGCGGACAGCGTGCGCGCAATCACGTCGTTCGGCCCGCCCGGCGGGTAGGGAACGATGAGCGTGATCGGCTTGCTGGGGTATTGGACCTCCTTGGCCAGCAGGTCCGAGCCGGCGGTCGCCGCCAGCAGCGCAGAGAGGACCAAGGCACGCTTATGCATGATGAACCCCCTGCGCGTGCGCGGCTGCAGGAAAGGCGACGCGGTGGTCCGCATGGATGGCGAACGTTTCGAAATGCCGCGGCAGTACCTGGGTGGACCGGGGCGACACCTCCTGCACTTCGCGCTGGAAGGACACCGCCTGCTCCAGCGCGGACGACTGGTCCGCGTCATAGGGATAGGTCTGCACGTCCCAGTGGGTGGCGACGACCACCTTGGGCAGGCCCGTGGCTTTCAGGAGGCGCGCCGTGTATTGCCAGACCTGCAGGCGCGGACGGGCCGCCGGCACGAGAATGACCGATGGGGTCAGCCCCTGCACCTCCCGCTCGATGTAGTTCATCGAGCCGAACAGCAGCATCTCGTGCTGGCGGAACCGGATGAGATAGCCGAAGGTACCGCCTTCGGAGAAGGCCTTCAGAGGCAGCGGCCCCTTCAGCCCCTCAGGGACGATTCCCGCATCGAAATAGCATTTGTCGCACAGGGCCGAATGCAGGCTGGGAATGACCCGGATCGATATTTCACCGAAATCGTAATCCTCGCCGCCGCGCACGGTAATCAGCCGGTCTTCTTCCACGCCATAAGCGCTAGCGATATTGGTCGCGCTGTAGGAGCCGATGACCAGCGCACCCGTTTTCCTGGCGATATAGGGCATGTCCATGCAGTGGTTGAAATGCGCATGGGACAGCAGAATATGCGTCGCCTCGTCGATATGCCGGTCGATGACGGCCGTATCGCTTTCCACAATATCGTCGAAGCTGTGCGCCGGCCGCTCGTCCCCGGGAGCCGCGTTGGCGGGGAGCATGCCGAACCGCTTGCCGGAATAGCGCAGCCGCGTGAAATAGGGATCGAGCAATACCGTGTGTTTGCCGTCCGTGATTTTCCAGGCAGCGGCCCCGTAATGCGTTAACTCGATCCTGCCGTCGTCGAAATATACCTTGCCCATTTTCTACCCGTTGCGATGTGAATCCCCCATGGTATTCACGGCATCGACTGGTGAAAAATGCGCTTTTCGATGATCCATGTGTGGAAAACGAATTTGGTTTTGACACCCCCCAAAAACGCACAAGGCCCTTGCATTGCAAGGGCCTCGTCGGTGGGTAACGGGGTGGGTGACTCAGCGATGGCTCAGGCGCCGCACGGCCCAGTCGCCCAGGCTCTGGATGGCCTGCACGAAGAAGATCAGGATGACCACCACCGCCAGCATGATGTCGGGCAGGAAGCGCTGGTAGCCGTAGCGGATGCCCAGGTCGCCCAGCCCGCCGCCGCCGATGGCGCCGGCCATGGCCGAGTAGCCCGTGAGGCTCACGAAGCTGATCGTCAGCCCCGCCACGATGCCGGGCAGCGCCTCGGGCAAGAGCACCTTCCAGACGATCTGCCAGGTGGTGGCGCCCATGGACTGGGCGGCTTCCACCAGGCCGTTGTCCACCTCGCGCAGCGCGGTTTCCACCAGCCGCGCGATGAAGGGCGCGGCGGCGATGGTCAACGGCACCACGGCCGCCCAGGTGCCGATGGACGAGCCCGTGATGAAGCGCGTGAACGGGATGATGGCCACCAGCAGGATGATGAACGGCGTGGAGCGCACGGCGTTCACGATCCAGCCCACGATCTTGTTGGCCGGGCCGTTCTCCAGCACGCCGCCCGCGTCGGTCAGGCGCAGGAACACGCCCAGCGGAATGCCCACGAGGCCGCCCACCACGCCGGAGACGCCGACCATGATGAGCGTCTCCCAGAGCGACGTGACGAACAGCTCCAGCATCATTTCGGAAAAATTCTCGAACATCTCAGTTCACCTCCACGGTGTTGACCACCACGCCCTGAGTGCGCAGGTAGTCGATGGCCGCGCCGATGCGTGCCATGGAACCGCTGGCGTACACCGCGAGCGAGCCGAAGGTCTGCTCCTGGATCTCGTCGATCTGCCCGTGCAGGATGGACAGGTCCAGCCCCAGCTCGCGGATCAGGTGCGAGAGGATGGGCTCGTAGGCCTGCTCGCCCGCGTACGACAGGCGCATCAGCTGCCCGCTGTCTCCCGGCGCCAGGCGCGCGGCCAGGGCGCGCACGCGCGCGAGCACGCTGGCGGGCAGCTCCTGCGGCACGATCTCGTCGATCAGGCTCTTGGTGATGTCCTGCCGGGGGCGGGTGAAGATCTCGACCACCGGCCCCATTTCCACGATGCGGCCCGCGTCGATGACGGCCACGCGGTCGGCGATCTGCTTGATGACCTGCATCTGGTGCGTGATGAGCACCACCGTCACGCCCAGCTCGCGGTTCACCTGGCGCAGCAGGTCGAGGATGGAGCGCGTGGTCTCCGGGTCCAGCGCGGAGGTGGCCTCGTCCGACAACAGCACCTTGGGGTTGCTGGCCAGCGCGCGGGCGATGCCCACGCGCTGCTTCTGCCCGCCGGAGATCTGCGCCGGGTAGCGGTCGGCCAGGTGGGCCAGGCCCACCAGTTCCAGCAGCGGCCCGACGCGCTGCCGGATCGCGGCCCCGGACATGCCCGCCAGCTCCAGCGGCAGGGCGGCGTTCTCGAACACCGTGCGCGAGGACAGCAGGTTGAAGTGCTGGAACACCATGCCGATCTCGCGGCGCGCAGCACGCAGCGCAGCGTCGTCCAGCTGCGTCATGTCGCGTCCGGCCACCACCACCTGGCCCTTGGTCGGCCGGTTGAGCAGGTTGATGACGCGCACCAGCGAGCTCTTGCCCGCGCCGGAGCGGCCGATGATGCCGAACACCTCGCCGGGCGTGACATGCAGGTCGATGCCGCGCAGGGCCTCGACGGGGCCTTGCGGGCCCGGGTAGATCTGGGTGATACCCCTGAGTTCGATCATGAGCAATACAAGCGCAAACGCCGCGCGGAGCCCGGGCGGCGTGGACTGCGGTTCAATGGAAGCGGCTGAATGTAATGGCCCGCCATGACAAGCACAACGAACAAAAAGCTGGGTGGTTAGACAGCCTCGTCATGAGGCCGCCGCTTGCCCTTCAGCTCCTGAAAACATAGCTGCATGCGCTGGATGCGCAAGCCGAGGAGCGGTATTTTACGCCCCGGCCGGCGCGCTGCCGCAACTGCCCATCATCTGGCGTACCTTGTCCACGAAGGCCGGCGCATCGAACGGCTTCACCAGCAATTCCATGTTGCAGCCCAGCAGGTTGGGGCTGGCAGCCGCCCGTTCGGCGTAGCCAGTCATGAGCAGTACGCGGATGTCCGGCAGCTTCTCGCACGCGAAGTCGGCCACCTGCCGGCCGTTGGGGCCGGGCAGCCCTACGTCGGTGACCAGCAGGTCGAAGTGCAACGCGCCCGACAGCAGCACCATCGCCTCGTGGCCGGTGGCCGCCTGCATCACCTGGAAGCCCATGTCGCGCAGCAGTTCCACCACCAGCGCGCGCACGGTGGTGTCGTCCTCCACCACCAGCACGGAGTCGCGCCGCTTGGCGGCGGCCTGCAGGTCCAGCCGCGGGTACGGCTCGTCGCTGGGCGACTGCTCTGTGCGCGGCAAGTACAGGTGCATGGTGGTACCGCTGCCGGGGCGGCTGTCGATCTCCACCGCGCCGCCGGTCTGGCGCATGTAGCCGTAGATCATGGACAGCCCCAGCCCCGTGCCCTGGCCGATGGGCTTGGTGGTGAAGAAGGGGTCAAACGCGCGCTCGATCACGTCCGGCGTCATGCCCGTGCCCGTGTCCGCCACGCTCACGCGCACGTAGTCGCCCGGCGCCAGGCCGCCCGGCCCTTCGTGGCTGCCGGGCTGCGCCGCGACTACCACGTTGGCGGCGGACACGCGCAGGTCGCCACCGCCAGGCATGGCGTCGCGCGCATTGATGGCCAGGTTCAGCACCGCGCTCTCAAACTGGTGCCGGTCGGTGCGCACGCTCCACAGGCCCTCGGGCAGATCGCTGGACAGCGTGATGTTCTCCACGCAACTGCTGCGCAGCATGGGCTCGAGCCCGCGCAGCACGGCCGCCACGTCGGTAGGCCGCACGTCCAGCGGCTGGCGGCGCGAGAACGCCAGCAGCCGCTGCGTGAGCGAGGCCGCGCGCCGCGCGGAAGCCAACGCCGACTCGATATAGCGCTCCACCTCCTGCGTGCGCCCCTGCTGCAGCCGCCGGTGCATGAGCTGCAGCGGCAGCATGATGCCCTGCAGCATGTTGTTGAAGTCGTGTGCGATGCCGCCGGTGAGCTGGCCGATGGCCTCCATCTTCTGGCTCTGGCGCAGGCGCTCCTCGACCTCGGCCAGGGCCTTCTCGCGCATCAGGTCCTCGGTCACGTCGCGCCCCACGGCATGCACGAAGCCGTCGGCCGCGACCACCGACCAGGCGATCCAGCGCACCTCGCCGCTGCGCTGCACGAAGCGCAGGCGCAACTGGCGCCGCGGCGTGCCGGTGCTCAGCAGCGTGGTCTCCACGTCGAGCGCCTGCACGTCGCCCTCGAACACGAAGTCGCGCACATGGCGCCCCACGCTCTCGCCCTCGCTCCATCCCAGGGCCGCCGTCCAGCCAGGGTTGGCGGCGACGATGACGCCGTCGAAGCGCGAGACGATCATCAGCGCGTCCGAGATTTCCCACAGCCGGTCGCGGTCTGCCGTGCGCTCGACCACCTGCTGCTCCAGCGATGACGCCTCCTCGCGCAGCAGCTGCTGGGCCTTGTGGGCCTGCGTGGTCTCGATCACCGTGTCCACCCAGCCCGCAACCATGCCGTGCTCGTCGCGCACGGGGCTGTAGCAGAAGGTGAAGTAGGCCTGCTCGTCGTAGCCGTAGCGGCGCACCACCAGCGGCATGTCGGCGAGGAAGGTGGCCTCGCCCGCCCGCGCACGCGCGGCGATGGGGCCTATCGTGTCCCACGCCTCCGCCCAGACCTCGTGGAACGGCCGGCCCAGCGCCTCGGGCTTGTCGCCCAGGATGGTGCGGAAGGCGTCGTTGTAGAGCGTGGTCTGGTGCTCGCCCCAAACCAGGCACTTGGGGAAATGCGAGGCCAGCACCATGTCCAGCGCCACGCGCAGCGCCAGGGGCCAGGTGTCGATGGGGCCCAGCGGATGCGCGGCCCACGGATAGGCGCGCACCTTCTCGCTCATGTCGCCAGGTGCCCGGGGAAAGGTTGCGGCAGGGAGCTTGGAATCGGCCATAGATGCGCTGTGGTGGGTGCTGCGCCAGTCTAGCCGCGAACGGACGGCAGCGGGCACCGCGCGGTACCATGGCCCCAACCCCTATGCAGAAACCCTGGTCTCCCGTCGTCTGGATCGGCTACGCCATGTGCGTCGGCGTCATGGGCACCGCGCTCGCCAGCCCGCTCTACCCGCTGTACCAGCAGGCCTGGGGGCTCAAGCCGAGCGACATCACGCACATCTTCGTGGTCTACATGTTCGGCGCGCTGGCCAGCCTGATGTTCCTCGGACGGCTCACGCAGCGCTACGGCGCGCTTTCCATCCTGCGCACCGGGCTCGTGCTGATGACGGCGGGCGTGCTGCTCTCGGCGCTGGCGTGGAACACGCCGGTCTTCATGCTGGCGCGCACCATGATCGGCCTGGCCTCGGGGATGATCACCACCTCCGCCTCCACCGGCATGGTGCAGGCCAGCCCCGGGCGCGACCCGCGCCGCACGGCGGCGCTCACCTCCATGGCGATCACGCTGGGCTTCGGCCTGGGGCCGCTGGTGGGCGGCCTCATCGCACAGTGGGCGCCCTGGCCGCTCGTCACCGCCTACCTGCCCACGGCTGCCATGGGCCTGCTGGCCGTCTACGCGCTGCACCGGCTGGAGGGCTTGCCCGCCCCGGTGCAGGACACGCTGCCGCCCGGCACCTGGCGCGGCGTCATCGCCCAGTGGATGCCGCGCATGACCCGCCCGCCGCGCGCGCGCCGGCGCCAGTTCTGGCTGGCCAGCATGGGCGCATTCAGCGCGTTCGGCATGTTCAGCCTGTATTCCTCGCTGGCGCCCAGCTTCATGCGGGAAATCGTGCCGTGGCACGGCCCGGCCGTGAGTGGCCTGTCGATCGCGATGATCCTGTTCCTGTCGTCCGCCTTCCAGTTCCTAGTGCGCAACTGGCGCACCAAGCGCGTGGTGCTGACCAGCGGCGTGGCCCTGGTGCTGTGCAACCTGCTGCTGGTGGCGACTACGCTCACCGGCCACACGGCGGTGTTCGTTGCCGCTGTGCTGATGACCGCCTTCGGCCACGGCCTGGCCAGCGTGGCGGGCATGGGCGTGATCAGCAAGCTCACCCAGCCGCACGAGCGCGGCGGGCTGCTGTCGTCGTACCTGATCGTGGGCTACCTTGGCACCATCGTGCCGATCCTGGGCATGGGCTGGCTGTCGGACCATCTCGGGTTGCACCGCGCGCTGCTGGTGTTTTGCGGTGCGATGGCGCTGCTGTGCGCCACGGTCACTTTTCTGGCGGCGCGCACCGAGGAGATTCTGGTGCCACAGCAGGTGCCTTGAACGCGCGTACCGGCAATGTCACTGCACTCCCGTATTGCGGGTCCAGGCAAGTCCCTATACCAAAGGCACCGCAGTCTCGAACTTCGCGCAGTGCATCGCGAACGTGCTCTTGAAGTTGCGCACGTTGTTGTTCGACGAGAACACCGCCCGTGTGAACGCGTGGTAGTGCTCCATCGACGGCGCATTCACGATCAGCAGGAAGTCGAACTCGCCCGACACCTCGTAGCACGCCTGCACATCGTCCTCGGCCAGCATGCGCTGCTCAAACGCGCGCAGCAGTGCGTCGTTCTGCTTGTCCAGCTCCACCGACACGAAGGCCGTCAGCGCCCGTCCCACCTTGCGCCGGTCCACCAGGGCCACCTGCTTGAGCAGAACCCCCGATTCGCGCAACTGGGCCACGCGCCGCTGCACGGTGGCGGGCGAGCTGTGCACGCGCTCGGCCAGCGTGCGTACCGGCAGCGATGCGTCCTGCTGCAGCAGGGTGAGGATCTGGGTGTCGAGGCGGTCCAGCGGGGCCATGGCGGTCAGCGGTACAAAAGTGGCAGATAGACGGCCATTGTGCGTTCTCTATCCCGCAATGGGCCTGCATTGCGATGAAATGTCCCACGGCGGCGCGCCAAGAATCACGCCATGGACCACACCGCCCCCGACGACTTTTCCGGCCAGCTCGTGCGCTGGCGCCGCCATCTGCACCAGCACCCCGAAACCGGCTTCAACGAACAGCGCACGTCCGATTACGTGGCCGGCATCCTCCAGGCCCTGGGCCTGGAGGTACGCCGGGGCATCGGCGGCACGGGCGTGGTGGCCAGCCTCAAGGCCGGCACGGGCACGCGCGCCATCGGCATCCGGGCCGACATGGATGCGCTGGCCATCGCCGAGGCAGTGGGCCCGGACCAGGGCCGCACCCACGCCTCGCGCAATGCGGGCTGCATGCATGCCTGCGGGCACGACGGCCACATGGCCATGGCGCTGGGCGCCGCGCGGCTGCTGGCCGAGCGGCGGGACTTCGACGGCACGGTGCGCTTCATCTTCCAGCCCTCCGAGGAGCATGGGCGCGGCGCCGCCGCGATGATGGCCGACGGGCTGTTCGAACGCTTTCCGGTGGACGAGATCTACGGCGCGCACAACATGCCGGGCATGGCCGAAGGCCGCATCGCCACGCGCGCGGGCGGCATCATGGCCAGCGAGGACAACTTCGCCATCCACATCACCGGCCGGGGCGGCCACGCCGCGCGCCCGCACATGGGCGTGGACCCGCTGGTGATCGGCGCGCAGATCGTGCTGGCGCTGCAGACCATCGTGGCGCGCGCCGTCGATCCGGGCGACAGCGCCGTGGTGTCGTGCACCGAGTTCATCACCGACGGCATCCGCAACGCCATCCCCACGCACGTGACCATCAAGGGCGACACGCGCAGCTATTCGCCCGCCGTGCAGGCGCTGCTGGAGGCGCGCATGCGCGCCATCTGCGAAGGGCTGTGCGCCGCGCACGGCGCGCACTGCACGGTGGAATACACGCACGAGTTCGCGCCCATCGTGAACTGGCCCGCCTGCACCGACGCCGCCGTGGCCGCCGCCACCGCCGTCGTGGGGGCGGACCAGGTAGACGCCGACGTCGCGCCCATGATGATCTCGGAAGACTTCGGCGCCTTCCTGCGCCACGTGCCTGGCGCGTTCGTGTTCATCGGCAACGGCGCGGGCGACCGCCCCGGCGGCGTGCCGCTGCACAACGCCCGCTACGACTTCAACGACCGCGTGCTACCCGTCGGCGCGCGCTATTTCGCGGAAATCGCCCGCCGCCGCCTCACGCCATGACCACGCCCCTCGTCACCAACTCCCAGGCGCGCCGCGGCGCATACGACGCCGAACTGCACGCCCTCATGAACCTGGCCACCGCGCGCCAGAGCCGGCAGTGGCTGCGCCCCTGGAGCGGCCTGCACCCCGGCCCCACGCCGCTGTGGGACCTGCCGGGCCTGGCCGCGCGCCTGGGCGTGCAGAGCATCGCGCTGAAGGACGAATCCACCCGCTCTCCGCTGGCGAGCTTCAAGACGCTGGGCGCGCCCATCGCGCTGCTGCGCCTGGTGCTGCGCCGCTGGCCCGGCGCGGGCTTCACGCCCGAAGGACTGTGGGCCGGCCGGCATGCGCAGGCGCTGGGCGGCTTCACTGTCATCAGCGCCACCGACGGCAACCACGGCCGCGCCCTGGCCGCCGCGGCGCAGAGCATCGGCTGCCGCTGCGTGATCGTGCTGCACGCGCATGTGAGCCAGGAGCGCGAGGCGCCCATCGCCGCGCTGGGCGCGCGCATCGTGCGCATCGCGGGCAACTACGACGACTCCGTCGCCGAGGCCGCGCGGCTGGCCGCCGAACACGGCTGGCAGGTGGTGTCCGACACCTCGTACGACGGCTACGAGGACATTCCCCGCGACGTGATGCAGGGCTATGGCGTGATCGCCGACGAGGTGCTCGACACCGCGCCGCCCCAGGGCCCCTGTCCCTATACCCATGTCTTCCTGCAGGGCGGTGTGGGTGGCCTGGCCGCGGGCCTGGCCAGCGTGTTCTGGGAGCGCTACGGCGCGCAGCGCCCCACCCTCGTCGTCGTGGAGCCGCAGCAGGCCGACTGCCTGCAGCAAAGCGCCCTGCGTGGTGCTCCCGCGCGCGCCACGGGCACGGTCGATTCGGTGATGGCGGGCCTGGCCTGCGGCGAAACCTCTCCGCTGGCCTGGCGCTTCCTCGCCCCCAGCGTGGATGGTTTCCTCACCGTGAGCGATGCCGACGCCGAGCAGGCCATGCGCCTGCTGGCCGGCGGCGAGGCCGGCGACGTGCCCATCGTCAGCGGCGAGTCGGGCGCCGCCGGCCTGGCCGGCCTGGCGGCGCTGCTGCGCAGCCCCGCACTGGCGGACCGCATGGGCCTGGACGCCCAGTCGCGCGTGCTGCTGGTCAGCACCGAAGGCGCCACCGCCCCGGGCGTGTACGAATGCATCGTGGGCCGCAGCGCCGAGGCCGTGCGCGCGGCCCAGGCTGCCTGGCTGCGCGTGCAAGGCGGCATCGACGGCACGGCCCTGCAGCAGCGCCTGCACGCGCACGCCGCCATCGGCGCCACCGACGCCGGCGGCGTGTGCCGCATCGCCCTCACCGACGCCGACCGCGCCGGCCGCGACCAGATCGTGGCCTGGATGCGCGAATGCGGCCTGCACGTGCAGGTGGACCGGATCGGCAACATCTTCGGCACGCGTACGGGACAGGAAGCCCACGCCGCGCCGGTGATGACCGGATCGCACATCGACACCGTGGCCACCGGCGGCCGCTACGACGGCAACTACGGCGTGATCGCGGGGCTGGAGGTGGTGCGCTGGCTCGACGCGCGCGGCATCGGCACGCGCCGCCCCATCGTCGTCGCGGCCTTCACCAACGAAGAAGGCGTGCGCTTCATGCCCGACATGATGGGTTCGCTGGTGCACGCCGGCGGCCTGCCGCTCGCGCAGGCGCTGGACACCACCGGCACCGACGGCGCCCGCCTGGGCGACGAGCTGGCGCGCATCGGCTACGCGGGCGACCTGCCCTGCGGCAGCATCCGCCCGCATGCGTTCGTGGAACTGCACATCGAACAGGGGCCGGTGCTGGAGGCCGAGGGCATCGACATCGGCGTGGTGCACGACCTGCAGGGCATCTCGTGGCAGGAGATCGCCATCACCGGCCAGTCCAACCACGCCGGCACCACGCCCATGCACCTGCGGCGCGACACGGGCTACTGCGCTGCCGCCATCGCCGTCTTCGTGCGCGGCCTGGCCGGCGCGGCAGGCGGCACGCTGGTCGGTACCGTAGGCGCGATCGGCCTGCACCCCGGCCTCATCAACGTGATCGCCGCACGCGCCACGCTCACCGTGGACCTGCGCCACACCGACGAGGCGCTGCTGCAGCGCGCGGAGGAGCAGCTTGCCGAGTACCTGCAACAGCTCGCAGCCGAGCAAGGCGTGCATATCGCGGCGCGGCGCCTGGCGCGCTTCGCCCCCGTGCGCTTCGACGAACGCATCGCTGCACGCATCGCAGCAGCCGCCGCCGCGCGCGGATACAGCCACCGCCGCATGACCTCCGGCGCGGGGCACGACGCGCAGATGATGGCGCGCATCTGCCCGTCGGCCATGGTCTTCGTGCCCAGCCACCAGGGCATCAGCCACAACCCGCGCGAATACACCGCGCAGCGCCATCTGGCCCAAGGCGCCGATGTACTGCTGGACGTGGTGCGCTCGCTGGCCGATGAGCAATAGGAGCCTGATAAGCGCTATCGAACCCCTGTGCAACCGCTAGACCACAGCAGCGCCAAACGACTCGGGCCGTCGCGCAAGCAGATGAGACAGCCGTCGAAGACCCGCCTTTAAGCGCTCACGGTCCTTGACGCAGCCCAAAGAAATCCGAATGGCATTCACGGACCCGCTGCCATTGGCGAATGCCTCTGCCGGCGTGACGGCTATCCCCTCGCTGTCGGCGGCACGCGCCAGCTGCGAGGAGTTCCAATATCCGGGCAACTCCAGCCATACATGCAGGCCGTCTCCCGCGCCGCTGTACCGCCCCGCCAGAATATCCCTGGCCATCCAGTGGCGCAGACGCGCCTCCTTGCGTACGCCTTCCATCAATGCGGCAGCCGAGCCGTCGAGGATCCACTGCGTGGCGAGGGCTGCCGTCAGAGGAGCGGCCATCAGCGCAAATGACCTGAGCGCGACCAGGAACCGTTCGCGTTCGTGCGGGTCACGTATGAGCACAAACGCGACCCGCAAGCCGGGCGTCAGGCATTTCGACAGGGTCGAGATGTAGTACGCCTGCTCCGGAGCAAACGTGGCAACAGGTGGTGGAGGGGCATCGGCAAGCAGCCAATAGGGATCATCCTCAACGATTCGTACATTGCAGCGCTTCGCAATGCTGGCGAGCTCCTGGCGCCGGCGTTCCGGAATGGTGATGGCGGTCGGGTTCTGCAATGTCGGATTGAGGTATACCAGCGCAGGCTTGTGCTGGCGGCACGCTTGCTCAAGCATCTCAGGCACCATCCCGTGCCCATCCGCTTCCACCGCAATGATGTGGCGGCCGAATTGGGTCGCTGCGGTACGCAGGCCGGGATAACTCGTCGGCTCTGCCAATATCACATCGTCAGGCCTCGTCAGTGCAAGGATCAGTGCGGCGATCGCCGCCTGCGCGCCCGGGCAGACAACCACCTGCACTGCATCCAGATAGCCAAACATCGGTTCGAGCCATCGGGCTCCAGCCTTGCGGTCCGAGTCGCTTCCCCCGCCCAAGTGGTAAGTCATCAGCAATCCGGCATCCGACCTCATCAATACTTGAGACAAGCCCTGTTTCAGCAGGTCGTCGAAGTCCACGCCATCCGGCGATGGCGGGGTATTCATGCTCAGGTCGAGGATCGATGTCAGTTCGACTTTCGGTGCCGCGACATAGGTACCTCGAGCGCCGCGGCCCTCCAGCAAGTGGCGGCGCCTGGCTTCATCGTATGCGCGCGTGACCGTCGTCAGGTCGACGCCCAGCAGGGTTGCCAGCAGGCGCTGCGGAGGCAGGCGGTCACCCGGCTTCAGCGATCCTTCTGCCATCGCCGCCTGCAAGGCATCCGCAATCTGCAGAAAACGCGGCCCGCCATGCACGGCCAATCGCGGCAGCCAAATGGGCAAATTGTCATCTTGCATGGTTTTCAGCGAGGACATTTTGTCTCGATGTATGGAAATTGCTTTCAGCCAATATGCCTCAGGACGTGCAGCGACCCCACTCTTGTATGGCAATCGCTGACGTTTGCGCCTCTCTCATCCGGGACGGTGGTGCTCCTCGCGATAGACAGTGTCAAGTCATAGGGTGGAAATTCTCAAGATGATCGATTGGGTTCCTGTAGTCTTCGTTACGTTCAAGGTTCTCATCTTCGGCACCTGCATGTTCTTCGCCGTCAAGTGGCATTACGACCAAGGCAAGAGGATGGACAAGCGCGCGCTGCTGCGCACGGGCTGCAAGGTGGCTGCTGTCTTCATGCTGGGGCTCCTGGGGGTGATGCTCTTCACATTCACCCTTGCCAAGAGCCTCGGTGTGGACTTGAGCCTCCCCTGACCGCAAGGGCTGGCCGGCCGATATCCGGCAGTGCCTCGCAACACACTGCAGCGCCGCTCCAGCCCTCCCTCAGGGCAAACCTTTCCCCACTTCCCTCAAGCACTCCACCAGCAACCCCGTCACTGGCGTCATCGCCTGACCCCGCAGGGTGATGAGGCCCACAGGCGGCAGTCCCACCGGCACCGGCAGCTTGAGCGCGGCCACCACGCCGCGCTGCGCATAGTGCCGCGCCACCGTGCCCGCCATGAAGGCCACGGCGCCGCGCTGGTGCATGAAGGTGATTTGCGAGAGGAACGCCGCCGATTCGATGATGTCCGCCGGCGGGTGCAGGCCGTGGGCGAAGAACTGCTGCTCCAGCTTCACGCGCAGCGACGCCCAGGGCGGGGGCATCACGCAGGGCTGGGCGGCGATGTCGGCCCAGGTGGGCCTGCGCTTTTTCACCAGGGGGTGCGCTGGGTGCACCACGGCAGCCATCGGGTCTTCGTAGAGCGGCTCGGTTTCGAGGTCGGGCGAGGCATAGGCGGGTTCCAGGCGGCCCACGAACAGGTCCAGCTCGCCCAGGCGCAGGCGGGGCAGCAGGCGCGTGAGGTCGCCCTCGTCGATCAGCACGGTGGTGCGGCTGGAGCGGGCCTTGAGCCGTTCCACGGCGCGCGAGAGCAGCACGGGCGTGGCGGCCACCATGGCGCCCACGCTGGTGCGGCCGCTGGCGCCGCTGGCCTCGGCGGCGATCTCGTCGCGCGTGCGCTCGTAGCCTGCGAGCACCGAGCGCGCGAAGCGCACCACGCTGGCACCGGCGGCCGTGGGCTCGGTGCCACGCGTGGAGCGCTCGAACAGCGGCAGGCCGAACATGTTCTCGATCTCCGCCAGCGTCTTGGAGACGGCCGGCTGCGTGACGGAGAGGAATTCCGCCGCGCGGCCCAGGTGGCGGAACTGGTCCAGCGCCACCAGCATCTGCAGGTGGCGCAGCTTGAGGTTGCTGCGCAGCACGCGGTCGATCTTGCTCATGGCGGTCCGCCCTGCTCCGCCGCTGCGGGGTATGTAATGGCTCCGTCGGCCTGCACCACCGCGCCGGGCGTGAGCCTGGCGGGCTCCAGCCGGCCCGGGCCCATGATGTGGAACACCGCCTCGCCGCTGGCGATCAGGTAGTCGGCCACGATGCGGCGGTGGCAGCGCCACCACACGGCTTCGGCGCACATCAGCGCGCAGCGCCGCGCGAGCCCCGCGTGGCGCAGGTGTTCGAGGCCGGCGCGGAATGCGGGCGACAGCGCATAGTCGGCGTAGCGGTGGAAGCTCGGGTTCTCCCAATAGCCGTTCAGCGCGCGCGCCAGTCCGGGCGAGCGGCCACGCAGGCCGCCCAGCGCGGCGATGTGTTCGTAGGCCATGCCTTGCGCGGCCAGGGCCGGTGCCAGCGCATCGTGGTTGAACTGCGGATTGGCGCGCGACATGGGCATCTTGCGGATGTCGGCCACCAACTCGACGCCGGCCTCGCGCAGCAGCGCCTCGAACTCGGCCAGGCTGCGGTTGGAATGGCCGATGGTGAAGAAGGGCGCCGCCTGCGTCATAGCAGCCGCAGCGCGCTGCCTTTGTGGGCGGCGACGTGGTCGGTCTTGTCGCTCTTGATCTCGTACTGCGGCTCCTGCGCGCTCGCGCGGTGCCGGTGGCCCTTGTAGTCGAAGTCGCTGGTGTGCACCGCGATGATGGTGCCGGTCACATGCCCGGCCTCGGAGTTCCAGCGCACGTGGTCGCCCACCTTGAATCGTGCCGTCGTGTTCATGGGGTGTCTCCTTCGCTGCCTGCATTGTGCGCCGCCCGGCGTTCCGGCCCGCGGTTTCATAACCCGCAGGCAATGAAGACTGTCGATATTTTCATTGGATTGTTATGCGGCAGTTTCCAACAATGGCGCTGTTTCGCACAACCCCACGACAGAAGGAGACAACATGACCACGCCACGCAGCGTGCAGCGCCGCCACGTGCTCGGCGCCCTGGGCGCCACCACCCTCGCCGCCGCATCCGGCCGCCTGTTCGCACAGAGCGGGCCCGAACGCCCCATCACCTTCATCTGCCCCTGGCCCGCCGGCGGCACGGCCGACCAGTCGATGCGCGCGCTGTGCACCGTGGCCGGCCGCGTGCTGGGCCAGTCCATCGCGGTGGAGAACAAGGCGGGCGCCTCCGGCATGATCGGCGCGAAGGCGCTGGCATCGGCCAGGCCCGACGGCTACACCATCGGACAGATCCCGATCTCGGTCACGCGCTTCTCGCAGCTCGGCACGCTGCAGGCCGACCCGCGCAAGGACTTCACCTACATCGCGCGCACCTCGGGCCAGACCTTCGGCATCGCCGTGCCGGCCAATTCGCCCTACAAGACGCTGCAGGAATTCGTGGCCGCCGCCAAGGCCAAGCCCGGCCAGGTGACCTATGCCCACGCAGGCGTGGGTGGTGCCACGCATGTGGGCATGGAGGAATTCGCCGGCGCCGCGGGCATCCAGCTCAACCACGTGCCCTACAAGGGCGGCGCCGAGGCGCTGCAGGGCGTGCTGGGCGGCCACGTGGACGCGCTGGCCGACTCCAGCTCGTGGGCGCCGCACGTGGAAGCCGGCAAGCTGCGCCTGCTGGCCACCTGGGGCGAGCAGCGCACGCCGCGCTTCAAGGACGTGCCCACGCTCAAGGACCTGGGCTACAACGTGGTGGTGGATGCGCCCAACGGCATCGGCGCGCCCAAGGGCGTGGACCCGGCCATCCTCGCCAAGCTGCGCGACGCCTTCAGGCAGGCCGTGGCCAGCCCCGAGTTCAAGGCCGTGACGGACAAGATCGACGCGCCGGTGATGTACCTGGACGGCCCGGACTATGAAAAATACGTGAACACGGTCTACCAGAAGGAGGCCGTGCTGATCGACAAACTCAAGCTGCGCGAGCTGATGAAATCATGACCACCCCGAGCGCCAGCCAACTCCTGCATCTGCACCCCAACGACAACGTGCTCGTCGCCAAGGCGGCGCTGGCGCTGGGCCAGGAGATCCCGGAGCTGGGCGTGCGCACGCGCGCCCAGGTGCCCGCCGGGCACAAGATCGCCGCGCGCCCCATCAAGGAGGGCGAGCAGGTCAAGAAGTACGACACGGTGATCGGCGTCGCCACGCGCGACCTGGAGCCCGGCGATTACGTGCACAGCCACAACCTCAAGCTGGTGGACTATTACCGCGACCCGGCCTTCGGCGCCGACGTGCGGCCGGTGGACTACCTGCCCGAGGATCAGCGCGCCACCTTCCAGGGCTTCGTGCGCGCCGACGGGCGCGTGGGCACGCGCAACTTCATCGGCATCCTCTCGTCGGTGAACTGCTCGGCCACGGTCATCAAGAACATCGCGGCGCACTTCACGCCCGAGCGGCTCGCGGCCTTCCCCCACGTGGACGGCGTGGCCGCGTTCGCGCAGACCAGCGGCTGCGGCATGTCCTCGCCCAGCGAGCATTTCGACGTGCTGCGCCGCACGCTGGCGGGCTACGCGCGCCACCCCAACCTGGCGGCCGTGCTCATCGTGGGCCTGGGCTGCGAGCGCAACCAGGTCGACGGGCTCATGGAATCGCAGGGCCTGCATCAGGGCCCGTTGCTGCGCACCTTCGTGATGCAGGAGACGGGCGGCACGCGCGCGACCATCGCGGCGGGCATCCAGGCGATCGAGGAAATGCTGCCCATCGCCAACCAGGCACGGCGCCAGACGGTGAGCGCGAGCCACCTCAAGATCGGGCTGGAGTGCGGCGGCTCCGATGGTTTCTCGGGCATCACCGCCAACCCGGCGCTCGGCGCGGCGATGGACATCCTGGTGCGCCACGGCGGCACGGCCATCCTGAGCGAGACGCCCGAGATCCACGGCGCGGAGTTCATGCTCACGCGCCGCGCCATCACGCCCGAAGTCGGCCAGAAACTGCTCGACCGCCTGGCGTGGTGGGAGAAGTACGCCAGCGGCCAGAACGCGCAGTTCAACGGCGTGGTGGGCCACGGCAACCAGGCCGGGGGCCTGGCCAACATCTTCGAGAAATCGCTGGGCAGTGCCATGAAAGGCGGCACCACGCCGCTGCAGGCCGTCTACGAATACGCCGAGCCCATCACGCAAAACGGCTTCGTGTTCATGGACTCGCCCGGCTACGACCCCGTGGCATCGACGGGCCAGATCGCCAGCGGCGCCAACCTGATCTGCTTCACCACCGGGCGCGGCTCCATGTTCGGCAGCAAGCCCGCGCCGACGATCAAGCTGGCGAGCAACACGCCGATGTACCGCCGCCTCGAAGAAGACATGGACATCAACTGCGGCATCATAGTCGATGGAGAATGCACGGTGCCCGAGATGGGCGAGCGCATCTTCCAACAGATCCTGCGCCATGCCAGCGGCGAGCCGACCAAGAGCGAGTCGCTCGGCCTGGGCGACCATGAGTTCGTGCCCTGGCATCTCGGCATCGTTAGCTGAAGCACTCCTGAAACCATAGCTGCTTGCGCTTTCCCATCAGGCGCTGGCGGCTGATTTGACTCATAACGCCATGCCGCTCACCCTCACCCGCACCGACCTGATCCGCAGCGCCAACTTCATCGGCGGCGCCTGGAGCGCCACGCCCACCGCACGCCTGGCCGTCACCGACCCGGCCACCGGCGACGTCATCACAGAAGTGCCCGACAGCGGCGCTCCAGAGGCCCGCGCCGCGCTGGACGCCGCCCACAACGCCTTTTCGGCATGGCGCAAGGTGCCGGCCAAGCAGCGCGCGGCGATCGTCAAGCGCTGGAATGACCTCGTGCTGGCGCACCAGGACGACCTGGGCAAGCTGATCTCCCTCGAACAGGGCAAGCCCCTGGCCGAGGGCAAGGGCGAGGTGGCCTATGCCGCGAGCTACATCGAATGGTTCGGCGAGGAGGCCACGCGCATGAACGGCGAGGTGATCCCCGCGCCGCTGCCCGGCCGGCGCATGTTCGCGCTGCGCGAGCCCGTGGGCGTGGTGGCCGCGATCACGCCGTGGAACTTTCCCGCCGCGATGATCGCGCGCAAGATCGCGCCCGCGCTGGCCGCAGGCTGCACCGTGGTCTGCAAGCCTGCCGAGGACACGCCGCTCACCTCGCTCGCGCTGGTGTTGCTCGCGCACGAGGCGGGCGTGCCGCCCGGCGTGCTCAACATCGTCACCGCATCGCGCGAGAAGACGCCCGAGGTGGTGGACGTGTGGCTCGACGATGCGCGCGTGCGCAAGATCACCTTCACCGGCTCCACGCCCGTGGGCAAGCACCTCGCGCGCCGCAGCGCCGACACGCTCAAGAAGCTCTCGCTGGAGCTGGGCGGCAACGCGCCCTTCATCGTGTTCGACGACGCCGACGTGGATGCCGCCGTCGAAGGCTTCATGGCCGCCAAGTTCCGCAACGGCGGCCAGACCTGCGTGTGCCCCAACCGCGTGTTCGTGCATCGCGCCGTGTTCGACGCCTTCGCCGCCAAGCTCTCCGCGCGCGTCGGCGCGCTGAAAGTGGGCCCGGCGAGCGACCCGGCCTCGCAGATCGGCCCCATGATCAACGACCGCGCGGTGGAGAAGATCGAGCGCCACGTGCAGGACGCCGTCGCCAAGGGCGCCAAGGTGCTCACCGGCGGCAAGCGCCTGAGCGAGCTGGGAGCCACCTACTACGCTCCCACCGTGCTCGCGGGGGCCGATGCGTCCATGCAATGCGCGTGCGAGGAAACCTTCGGCCCCGTCGCGCCGCTGACCGTGTTCGACGACGAAGCCGAGGTAATCGCCGCCGCCAACGACACGCCCTTCGGCCTCGCCGCCTATTTCTACAGCCAGAACGTGCGCCGCATCTGGCGCGTGGCCGATGCGCTCGAATCCGGCATCGTCGGCATCAACGAAGGCGCCATCTCGGCCGAGGCCGCGCCCTTCGGCGGTGTGAAGGAGTCGGGCTACGGGCGCGAGGGATCGACGCACGGGCTGGAGGACTACCTGCACATCAAGTACGTCTGCCAAGGCCAACTGGACTGAACATGCCCGCACACAACCCCTTCAAGACTGCGTTGGCGAACAAACAGGCGCAGATCGGCCTGTGGCTCTCCATGGCCGACCCGTACCTGGCCGAAGCCTCCGCCACCTGCGGCTACGACTGGCTGCTGATCGACGGCGAGCATGCCCCCAACGACCTGCGCAGCACCCTGGCTGCGCTGCAGGCCATGGCGCCCTACCCCGGCCAGCCCGTGGTGCGCGTGGTGGAGGGCAGCACCGCCCTCATCAAGCAGATGCTGGACATCGGCGCGAAATCGCTGCTGGTGCCCATGGTCGATACGCCAAGCCAAGCCCGCGACATCGTCGCCGCCACGCAGTACCCGCCCAAGGGCGTGCGCGGCGTGGGCAGCGCCGTGGGACGCGCGTCGCGCTGGAGCAGCCGCGCCGACTACCTGGCCGTGGCCGACGACGAGGTCTGCCTGCTGGTGCAGGCCGAGACCGTCACCGCGCTCGGCAACCTGGAGGCCATCTGCGCGGTGGACGGCGTGCACGGCGTATTCATCGGCCCGGCGGACCTCGCCGCGTCGATGGGCCACCGGGGCAACCCCGGCCACCCCGAGGTGCAGGCCGCCATCGAGGGCGCGATGAAGACCATCATCGCCAGCGGCAAGGCCGCGGGCACGCTCACGTCGGACCCGGCGCTCGCCCAGCGCTACCTCGACCTGGGCTGCACCTTCGTGGCCGTGGGCGTGGACGTGCTCATGTTCGCCAACGCGGCGCGCAAGCTGCGCACCCAGTTCGCGGGCGCCGCCGTGACCGCGCCGGGCGCGCCCGGCGCAGCGTATTGAACGGCCTCAGAAATCGGCGGTCAGGCCCACGTACAGGCGCCGGCCGTCGAGGGTCTTGCCGTAGTCTGCGGTGCTCACTTCCTTGTCCAGCAGGTTGTAGAGGCCGCCGAACAGGCGCAGGTTCTTGTTCACCTGGTAGGTGGCGCCCAGGTCCACCAGCGTGTAGGCCGGCAGCTGGCTGGTGCCGCCGTCGATGGTCTTGCCCTTGTAGCGCGCCTTGCCCCAGAGCTTGAGCGGGCCGGTCACGCTCCAGTCCGCGCCCAGGTTCAGCATGTGGCGCGGCAGGTTGTTCAGGGGCTTGCCCACGTCGGCGCCGCTCTTGATCTCGCTGTCGGTGAAGGTGTAGGACGTGGACAGCCGCACCGCGCCCAGCGGCATGCTCAGCGAGGCCTCCAGCCCGGTCAGGTCGGCGGAGCTGACGTTCACGTACTGGTTGATGCGCTGGCGCGTCTCGCCGTTGTAGTGGCAGTCGGGCGCCGAGGCGGGGCTGGTGCAGATGGTCTGCGTGCTGATTTTGTCCTTGTAGCTGGTGCGGTAGACCGTCACGCCGGCGTTGGCGCCTTCGGGCGAAGTCCAGTTCAGGCCGATCTCGTAGTTGGTGCTCTTCTCGGGCTTGAGGTCCTTGTTGCCCATGTCCCACGCGGCGCCGCGCGCGGCGATCTCGACGATGTTGTCGTCAGCCTGCTTGAGCGTGGGCGCCTTGTAGCCGCCGCTGACGCCGCCCTTGAGCACGAACTCGGGCGTCAGACGGTACACGCCGTACAGGCGCGGAATCCACTCGCTGCCGTAGTGCTCGTTGCGGTCGTAGCGCAGGCCGCCGACCACGGAGAGCTGGTCGTTCAGGAAGTATTCGTCCTCCGCGAACAGCGCCATCTGCCAGCGCGACAGGTCGGTCATGCGCGAGCCGGGGAAGCGGCTCGCGTCGTGGTTGGTGCTCTCCTTCTTGTACTCGCCGCCGAACGAGAGCATGTGGCTGCCCATCGGCAGCACCGTCTTGGTGTTGGCGAAGGTGGCGGCGTATTCAGAATGGTTGCTGCCATTGGTGATCTCCACCTCCTCGCGCGTGATGAAGGAGCTGGTGCGCGCACCCGCGCCCCAGTCCACGTCGTGCGTCAGCGCGAAGTAGTCGCGCTCGTTGTTCACCGAACCGGCCGCGCCGGTGCGCGCCGTGCGCGTGTTGTCGCTCTCGCCGTGCGTCGCCTCCAGGCCCAGCGTCTGGGCGCCGGTGAGCTTCCAGGCCAGCTTGGCCGTGAGGTCCTTGCGCTCCTTGGCGGCGTAGCCGCCAGTGAAGCCGTCCTCGCTGCGCTGGAAGCGCGAGCCGTACAGCGTGAGGCCCAGGCGGTCGGAGACGATGGGGCCGCTCAGGTAGAAGCGCTCCTGGTGCTCGCCGCCCGCATCCGAGCGCTCCTGCAATACGCCGTCCACGGTGACGCTGCCGGTCCAGGCGCTGGCCACCTTCTTGGTGATGATGTTGATCACGCCGCCGAGCGCACTCGATCCGTAGAGCGACGACATCGGCCCGCGGATGACCTCGATGCGCTCGATGGCCGAGACGGGCGGCAGCCAGCCCACCTGCGTGGCGCTGCCGAAGCCGTTGTAGTACGCCTGCGAGGACGAGCCCAGCGGCTTGCCGTCGACGAGGAACAGCACGTAGTCCTCGCCCAGCCCGCGCATGTAGACCTGCGTGGACTCGATCTTGCCGCCCGCGCCGCCTTCGATGGAGATGCCGGGAATGTCCTGCAGCGCGTCGGTCACGTCGCGGTAGCGCTTGCCTTCGAGCTGCTCCTGCGTGACCACGGTGATGGACGCGGGCGCGTCCGACAGCGCCTGCTCGTAGCCCGTGGCGGTCACCACCACGGCGGACAGCTTGGCCTCGGGCTGCGCGGCGCCGGCCTGGGCCTGCGCCCACGAGGCCGCGCCGCCCGCGAGCACGCCGGCCGCCAGGCGTGCGGCCCAGCGCATGCGCGATGGAGGGAAAGGGCTGGAAATCGAATGCATGGAGTCTCCTGTGGATGAACAAGCCGCGCGCAGGGCGTGCGCGGCCCGGCCCCGCGCGCGGGGCCTGGGATGGAAGGGCCTTCCCGCGCCCCGGGGCGCAGGAAGGCCGGCGGAAAAGTCAGAGCGGAAGGGAGAGCAGCGCGGCCAGCAGCCCCACGGCACCGGCCGCGGGCGCCGCACGCCGCGCCGCATGGGGCGCATAGGTGAGCAGCAGCCCCAGCGCCAGCGCGGCGAAGGTCAGCAGGCCCAGCCACGCCGTGACCGCCACCGATGCGTTCCAGCGCACGAGGCACGGCAGCAGCGAGGCGGCCAGCAGGCCGTAGCCGCCCGCGCGCCAGGCCAGCGCACGGCCCTGCGGTGCGAGCCGCAGGTCGTCCCCGTGCCGCTCCATCGACGCGGCAATGGCGGTGAAGGCCGCGAAGGCCAGGAACAGGGCAGACCAGGCCATCATTGCGCCCGCTCCCAGGCCTGCGCCTTCACGGCCACGCCGCCGGTGGCGGGTGCCGCCGCGCGCGGCGCGGGCTTTGCGGCGGGCTTTCCGCGCAGCAGCCACCAGACCACCCAGCCGTGCAACGCGGCCAGCGCCAGCATGGTCAGGTCGAACCCGGCGATGCTCCACTGCCCGTGCGGAACGCTCTGCGCGAGCGAGGCGCCGCCCGTCAGCGGGTTGAGCACCGGCAGCAGCGCGAACAGCAGCGCGGCGAGCAACATCTGCTCCAGCCACGCGCGGCGGTGCGTGCGCACCAGCGGGTGCAGCAGGCACAGCAGCCAGGCGATGAAGAAGCCGCGGATCTCCCAGTCGCCGCGCGCCTCCAGCCCCGCGGGCAGCAGCCGGTTCATCCAGAAATACGCGGCCGTGGCGACCGACAGGCCGGCGATGGAGCCCACGTTGAGCACTTCCACCAGCCGGTGGCCGAACGGCGTGCGCCCGAGCTTGCGGCGCTCGGGCAGCCGCTTGACCACCCACAGCACCATGCCCGTGGCCGCCATCACCGTGCCGACCACGCCGGAGAGAAACAGCAGCCAGCGCACGGCGGGCTCGGCGAAGCGGCCCAGGTGCACGCCCGTGACCACGTTGCTCGTGGCGCGCACCCACGAGGGCGCGGCCGGCTCGGGCCGATCGCGCATCCGGCCCGTGGCGCCGTCGAACAGCAGCGTGCGCGCCTGGCCGCGGTTGGCCAGGCTCTCGCCGCCGCCCTCGCGCAGCTCGATGGTGGCGCGCGGCGTGCCGGGCGCGTTCACGGTGATGCTGCCCACGCCGTGCACGGGCCAGCGCTGCGCGGCCTCGGCCATCAGCGGCGCGACGGGTGCCAGCGCCGCGGCCCCGGCCTCCTGCCTGCCCCCGCGCTGGCGCTCGCCCTGCGCCGTTGCCTGCGGGCGGGCGCCGCGCACTTCGGCGAAATAGGCGTTCGTGTCGCCGCCGTAGATGGCCTGGATGCCCCAGGGCATGAGCATGAACATCAGCAGCACCAGGCCGCTGAAGGTGATGACGATGTGGAACGGCAGCGCCAGCACGGCCGTGGCGTTGTGCGCGTCGAGCCACGAGCGCTGGCCCTTCTTGGGGCGGAAGGTGAAGAAGTCCGTGAAGATCTTCTTGTGCGTGATGACGCCGCTGAGGATGGCCACGAACATGAACATGGTGGCGATGCCCACGATCCAGCGGCCCCACACGCGCGGCATGGCGTACAGCTCGAAGTGGAAGCGGTAGAGGAAGGCGCCGCCGCGCGTCTCGCGCGGCTCGATGCGCTCGCCCGTGGCGGCGTCCAGCGTGGCGCGCTTGAGCCCGGCGCGGCCCTGCGCGGCCCCCGGCTCGCGCCAGGAGGCTTCCACCGCCGTCTGGCGCGGGCCGGGCAGCGAGAGCGTCCAGGTGGTGGCCTCGGGCGCGATGCGCTGCATGGCGTCCAGCGCGCGCTGCGCCGTCTCGGGGCCGGGCACGGAGGCGTGCAGCTCGGGCCGCATCCAGTCGTCGATCTCGTCGCGGAAATAGCTCAGCGTGCCGGTGAAGAACACGGCGTAGAGCAGCCAGCCCAGCAGCAGGCCGCTCCAGGTATGCAGCCACGACATGGACTGCCGCAGCCCCTCGGGCTTGCCGTCGGGCCTCATGCCGTCCCCCCGCGCTGCAGCCACCAGGCGGCCAGCGCCAGCACCGCGCCGGGCAGGCACACGCCCGCCCATGCGCGCCAGGCGCTGGCGCAGCCGAATGCCCACATCGCCGCCACGGCGTGGACGATGAAGGCCAGCAGGGTCGAGGCCAGCGCCGCGTCGGCGCGTGGCATGCCCAGCCCGGCCATCGCATGCGCGCCCACCGCCGCGCCCGCCGCCGCGAGCAGGTAGCCGCCGGCCACGGCGGCGACGGTGCGCGAAGCTACCGCCGCGCGGTAGCGCCGCAGCGAGGGCGGCGGCTTGGCTGCCGGTGCAAGGGAAACCATCCGTTCGGTCCTTTCTGGCGCCTTTCCGTAGTGCCGGAAGGCGCTTTGTCAAAAACGGTAATGATAATAATTTTTATTACCTATTTTGAGGGCTATCAAAAATGGAGCTGGCCGCGCTTGTCCAGCAATGGTTTCAGAAGGGTTTTCTATCGAAGCCCAGTAGCAGCAAGCGCAGCCAGCTCTCTTTTTTGCGCATCGCTCTCACGCGGCAGCCGCGGCGATGACGGCTGCCAGCCGCCGCGCGGCCTCCGCGACCTGCTCCGCCGGGAACGCCCCCAGGCCCAGCACCAGCCCCGGCCGGCCGCTGCCGGGCGCATACATCGGCGACAGCGGGCGCACCGCCACGCCGGCCCGCACGGCCTGGAGGGCGACCGCCCGGTCGTCGATGCGCGGCGCCAGCCACAGCACGCAGTGCATGCCCTGGTCGCTCGGCTGCAGCCATGCCAGGCCGCCGGGCAGCGCCTCCTGCAGGATCTGCAAGAGCTGGGCCCTGCTCTGCGCATAGACGCCCCGGATGCGCCGGATGTGCCGGTCCAGGTGCCCTTCCGCGATGAAGGCGGCCAGCACGTGCTGGTCGGCGCTGGGCGGGTGCCGGTCCATGAGCGCGCGGGCGCCGCGGAACGCCTGCACGAGCGCGGGCGGCACGACGGCATAGCCGAGCCGCAGCGAGGGAAAGAGGATCTTGCTGAAAGTGCCCAGGTAGACCACCCGCCCGGGGTCCAGCCCTTGCAGCGAGGGAAACGGGTGGCCCGTGTAGCGCAGCTCGCTGTCGTAGTCGTCCTCCACGATCCACGCCGAGCGGGCGCGCGCCCAGTCCAGCAGCGCGTTGCGCCGCGCCATGCCCATGGGCATGCCCAGAGGGTACTGGTGCGACGGCGTGACGAACGCGGCGCGGGCGCCGGGGCACAGGCGCAGGCCGGCCGCGACGTCGATGCCCTCCTCGTCCACGGGCACGCGCACCATCCGTCCGGGCGCCAACGCGTCCAGGAGGGCCGTGATGCCCAGATAGGCGGGGTTCTCCACCCAGGCGCAATCGTCCTGCCCCAGCAGCACCATGCAGGCGAGGAACAGCCCCTGCTGCGTACCCGTGGCGACGATGACCTGCTCCGCGCCGCAGTGCACGGAGCGCGACCGCCGGACGTAGTCGGCAATGGCCTCCCGCAGCGGCAGCGCGCCCTGGGGGTCGCCATAGCCGCCAGGCGCGCCCGCGCCATGGGCGCGGATGCGGTTGCCCAGGCGGCGCCACGCCAGGCCGGGCGCCGCCATGCCCACGGGCACGGAGACGGCGAACGGCACGGGCGGCAGCGGCGTGAACTGCGAGGCCACCCGGGCGAATGCCTCCGCCGCAGGCGGTAGCGGGGGCAGCGGCATGCCGCGCGCCGCCCCCTTGCGCGGCACGCCCGCCAAAGACGGCGCGACCTGCGTGCCCACGCCGGGGCACGACACCAGGAAGCCCTCGGCCATCAGTTGCTCGTACACCTGGACCACCGTGCCGCGGGCGATGCCCAGGGATTCGGCCAGCGCGCGCGTCGACGGCAGCGACTCCCCCGGCTGGAGCCCGCCGCCCTTCACCGCGTCGCGCAGCTTCTGCGCCAGCTGGCGCCCGAGCGCGCCGGCGCTGCGGTCGAGCGGGCCGATGGCGGGGATCTGCGGTGTCTTGGCGGTGCGCGGCATGCGTTGTGGTCCACGAAAATAAAGCGAAACTGGTACACCTTCCTGAACCAGGATAGACGAACAATCGCCGCCATGTACACCCCCGCCCACTTCGAAGAATCCCGCCCCGAGGTCCTGCACGGCCTCATCGCCCGGCACCCCATGGGCACCCTGGTCACCCACGGCGCCAAGGGCCTGGACGCCAACCACCTGCCGTTCGAGCTGCGCGCGCAGGAAGGCGCGCAGGGCATGCTGCACTGCCACGTGGCGCGTGCCAACCCCGTGTGGCAGGAACTGGCCAATGGCGACGAGGTGCTCGTGATCTTCCGCGCGGGCGACGCCTACATCTCGCCGCAGTGGTATCCGAGCAAGCAGGAACTGCACAGGCAGGTGCCCACCTGGAACTATCTCGTGGCCCACGCCCACGGGCGCGTCACCATCCGTGACGACGAGCGCTACGTGCGCGGCATGGTGGGCCGCCTCACCCGCACGCACGAGGCCGGCCAGCCCGTGCCCTGGAAGATGACGGATGCGCCCCAGGACTTCATCGACACGCTGCTCAAGGCCATCGTCGGCATCGAGATCGAGATCACCCGCCTGGAGGGCAAGGCCAAGCTGAGCCAGAACAAGGAAGCGCGCGACATCCAGGGCGCGGGCGAGGCGCTCGCCGCCCGCGGCGAGCGCCTGGTGGGCGAGGCTATGCTCGCCGCCGCCAGCGCCCGCCGAACTGGTTGACCACCATGCCCAGCAGCACGCCCGCCGTGCCCAGCCACTGCAGCGCCGAGGGCCGCTCGCCCAGCAGCAGCAAGGCCGAGAGCAGCCCCACCACCGGCACCAGCAGCGACAGCGGCGCCACGGTACTGGCCGGGTAGCGCTGCAGCAGGCGCGTCCACAGGCCATAGCCCACCAGGGTGGAGAGGCCCGCGAGGTAGCCCACCACGGCCAGCTCGCGCCAGCCGAAGGCGGCGAGCTGCGCGGCCATGTCCCCCTCCAGCCACGCCGAGAGCAGCAGCAGCGGCACCACGGGGAACAGGCTGCTCCACACGATGAAGGGCACGGGCTCGTAGGGGCCATGGCGCGCCGCGTGGCGCGTGAGCAGGTTGGAAGTGGCCCACAGCGCCGCCGCGCCCACGGTCATCAGGAAGCCGGCCAGCGTCATGTCCCGCGCCGAATCGCCGTGCGCGCTGCCGATGGCCAGCAGCCCCAGCGTGGCGACGGCCAAACCCCACCACTGCCAGCGCTGCGGGCGCTCGCCCAGCAGCGCGGCGGCCAGCAGCAGCGTGATGAACGCCTGCGTCTGCAGCACCACCGAGGCCATGCCCGCCGGCATGCCCAGGCGCATGCCGGTGAACAGCAGGCCGAACTGCCCCACGCCCTGCGCCAGCCCGTAGGCGGCCAGCAGGCTCCACGGCAGGTTGCGCGGGCGCGGCACGAACAGCAGCAGCGGCAGCGACGCGGCGATGAAGCGCAGCGCGCACAGCAGCAGGGGCGAGAGCGTGGCCAGCCCCCACTTCATGACGACGAAGTTCAGCCCCCAGATCACGACCACGACGAGGGCCTTGGCCCAGTCCGGCCGCGAGAGCGCGGGGCCCATCAGCTGCCGGCGACCTTCATGCGGTTGACGAGGATGGAGCCCACCGTCTTGGCGCCGTAGTTGTAGGCGTCAGCGCCCACGGCCTCGATGCCCATCAGCATGTCCTTGAGGTTGCCGGCGATGGTGATCTCGTGCACCGGGTAGGCGATGCGGCCGTTCTCCACCCAGAAGCCGCTCGCGCCGCGCGAGTAGTCGCCCGTCACGTAGTTCACGCCCTGGCCCATGAGCTCGATGACGAACAGGCCCGTGCCGAGCTTGCGCAGCATCGCATCGAGGTCGTCGCCCGCCCGCGTGAGCCGCGAGGTGAGCGTGAGGTTGTGCGAGCCGCCCGCGTTGCCCGTGGTCTTCATGCCGAGCTTGCGTGCCGAGTAGGTGCTGAGGAAGTAGCCCTCCACCCGCCCGCCATCGACCACCTGGCGCGGTGCGACGCGCACGCCCTCCTCGTCGAACGGAGAGCTGCCCTTGCCGCCGAGGATGAACGGGTCCTCGCGCACGTCGATGTGCTTGGCGAAGACCTGCTTGCCCAGCGCATCGACGAGGAAGCTGCTCTTGCGGTAGAGCGCGCCGCCGCTCACGGCCTGCACGAAGCCGCCCAGCAGCCCGGCGGCCAGGGGCGACTCGAACAGCACGGGGCATTCGGTGGTGGCGATCTTGCGGCTGCCCAGGCGGGAGAGCGCCCGCTCGGCGGCGTAGCGGCCCACGGCGGCAGGGGCGGCCAGCTCGCGCGCGTCGCGCATGGAGCTGTACCAGGCGTCGCGCTGCATCTCGGCGTTGCGGCCGGGCAGCGAGGCGATCGGCGCCACCGAGATACTGTGGCGCGAGCTGGCGTATCCGCCGCGAAAGCCGCGCGTGTGCGCGCTGAAGAAGTGGCTCTGCTGCGCCGAGACGCCCGCGCCCTCGCTGTTGGTCACGCGCTTGTGGGTCTTGAAGGCCGCCTCCTCGCATTCGAGCGCTAGGCGCGCAGCCTCTTCGCTGGTGATGGGCCAGGGGTGGAACAGTTGCAGATCGCGGTGCTCCGCCTGGGGCGCGATGTCGGCCTCGTCGGGCAGCCCGGCCACGGGGTCTTCGGCCGTGAAGCGGGCGATGTCGTAGGCGGCCTGCACGGTGCGCTGCACGGCGGCGGGCGAGAAATCGGACGTGCTCGCGTTGCCGCGCCGCTTGCCCATGTAGACGGTCACGCCCAGCGACTTGTCGCGGTTGCGCTCCACCGTCTCCAGTGCGCCCTTGCGCACGTTGACCGACAGGCCGCAGCCTTCGGACGCATCGGCGCCGGCGTCGGTGGCGCCGAGCTTCCTGGCGTGCCGCAGGGCCTGATCGACGAGGTCTTCAAAGAAATCGCGGGAGTAGCTGAAGCCGCTTTCAGGCTCGGAGACGGGTGTATTCATAGCGGCGGCTATGATACCGGCCCCTTCCGCGAGCAAACCCATGTCACGCAAACCCAAAAAAGGCTATTACGTGAAGGGCCACTTCGTTGCCGAGGGCAGCGAGCTGGACCTTCAGCTCAAGGCCGAACTCAAAGGCACGTCGGAATCGAGCAAGACCGACCTCAAGCGCGAAAGCGAGGCCCTGCAGTCGCTGGGCCAGGCGCTGCTCACGCTGCGCGGCGACCTGTTCGCGCGCCTGGAACTGCCCGAGAAGCTGCAGGAGGCGCTGGCCGAAGCCAAGCGCATCACCAACTTCGAAGGCAAGCGCCGGCAGATGCAGTTCGTCGGCAAGCTGATGCGCAAGCTGGAGGACGCGCAGCGGGACGCCATCCACGCCGCGCTGGACGAGCAGCAGAACGGCTCGGCAGCCGAGAAGCTGGCGCTGCACCAGGCCGAGCACTGGCGCGACCGGCTCATCGCCGACGACGGCGCGCTCGCCCAGTGGCTGGAGCAGTTCCCGCGTACCGACACGCAGCAGATCCGCGCGCTGATCCGCCAGGCGCGCAAGGACGCTCCCGCCGCACACGATGCCAAGGTGGCCGAATCGCAGGGCCTGGCCCCGCGCAAGGGCCGCGCCTACCGCGAGCTGTTCCAGCTCGTGCGCGAGCAGATGCAGGATGCCGCCGAGCTGGCGGCCCATGAGGAGCGACAAGCCGATGCCTGACACGCTGCCCCCGCCCGAGCCGGTCAAGATCGGCATCGTCTCCATCAGCGACCGCGCGAGCGGCGGCGTCTACGAGGACAAGGGCCTGCCCGCACTCAACGACTGGCTGGGGCGCGCGCTGCACAACCCCATCGCCTTCGAGCCGCGCCTGATCCCCGACGACCAGGCCACCATCAGCGCCACGCTCATCGAACTGGCCGATGCCGGCTGCAGCCTCGTGCTGACCACCGGCGGCACCGGC
Organism: Acidovorax sp. MR-S7; assembly: GCF_000400995.2. Lineage (GTDB taxonomy): Bacteria > Pseudomonadota > Gammaproteobacteria > Burkholderiales > Burkholderiaceae_C > MR-S7. The sequence goes on from NZ_DF238908.1 coordinate 75,986, forward strand.
CCCGCGCTGCGCGACGTGACGCCCGAGGCCACGCTGGCCGTGGCCGACAAGGAAATGCCCGGCTTCGGCGAGCAGATGCGCCAGATCAGCCTGCGCTTCGTGCCCACGGCCATCCTCTCGCGCCAGGTTGCCGTGATCCGGGGCCAGTGCCTCATCATCAACCTGCCGGGCCAGCCCAAGGCCATTGCCGAGACGCTCGAAGGGCTGCCGGATACGCCCGGCATCTTCGCGGCCGTGCCCTACTGCATCGACCTGCTCAAAGGGCCGTACCTGGAAACGCGCGCCGCCGTGTGCAAGGCGTTCCGGCCCAAGACGGCCGTGCGGCACGTGCGGCCGGATTGATAGTCAAATCGGCCTCCAGCGCTTGCCTGGCAAGCGCTGGCAGCTATCGTTCTTGAATCAATCCGCCCAGGTCACCACGCCCGACCACGCGGTCAGCAGCACCACCACGCCGAAAACGATGCGGTAGTAGGCGAACGGCACGAAGCTGTGGCTGCTGATGTAGCGCAGCAGCCAGCGCACGCACAGCCAGGCGCTGATGAACGAGAACACCAGCCCCACCGCGAACAGCGGCACGTCGGCCGCCGACAGCAGCGCGCGCTCCTTGTAGAGGCTGTAGACGCCCGCGCCGATCAGCGTGGGAATGGCCAGGAAGAACGAATAGTCCGTCGCCGCCTTGCGCGACAGCCCCAGCAGCATGCCGCCGATGATGGTGGCGCCGCTGCGGCTGGTGCCCGGCACCATCGCCAGGCATTGCACCAGCCCCACCTTCAGCGCGTCCATCGGCCCCATGTCGTCCACCGACTGGATGCGCACGGCCGTCTGCTGGCGCCGCTCGGCCCACAGGATGATGAAGCCGCCGACGATGAAGGTGCTGGCCACCACCACGGGCGTGAACAGGTGTGCCTTGATCGCCTTGCCCAGCAGCAGCCCCAGCACCACGGCGGGCACGAAGCCGATGAGCACGTTCAGCGCGAAGCGCTGCGCCTGGCGCTGCGTGGGCAGGGCCACCAGCGTATCGCGGATGCGCTGCCAGTAGACGAGGATGACGGCGAAGATCGCGCCGGTCTGGATGGCGATGTCGAAGACCTTGGCCTTGGCATCGTCGAAGCCGAGCAGCGCGCCGGCGAGGATCAGGTGGCCTGTGGAGGAGATGGGAAGGAATTCGGTCAGGCCCTCGACCACGCCCATGACGGCGGCCTTGGCCAGCAAAAGAAGATCCACGCGGGTGTCCTGAGAAAACGGCAAGAGCGCGGATTATCCATTCCCACCCCCGCGAAAGCGTCTCGCGCGGCCCTGGCGCCATTCGTCGCAAGGCGGTAGCGGGGCCGGCGGCGCGCGCGCACAGTGCCTCCATGCACGAAAGGAGACACGCCATGCGAACCGCACACCCCGAAGACCTCGAACGCCTCGCCCGCCGCCGCGCGGGCGCCAAGCTCGGCTGGCTGCTGCACGCCTGCGTCTACGTGGCCGTGAACCTGCTGCTCGCCGCCCTGTCGGCCCACCAGGGCCGGCACTGGGCCATGTACCCCGCCCTGGGCTGGGGCCTGGGGCTGCTGCTGCACGGCGCGGCCGTGTGGCTGGCCCTGCCCGGCGGCGGCTGGTACGACCGGCTGCTGCAGCGCGAACGCCGCGCCCTGCAAGAGCGCGAAGGCAGCGCACGGTGACCGGCGCCGCCCGGCCGCTGCACAATGGGCCGGCCAACGACACCTCCGCCATGCGCCGCCCCATCGACCAGCCTTCCGCCATCGCCAGCCGCCTGCTGATCAATGTGGTCTTCTGCTGCCTCATCGCGCTCGGCGTCACGCTGGCGGGCAAGGGCGCATGGGACACCAACCTCGCCTACTCGCTGCCGATCGGCACCTTGAGCTGGCTTTTCATCGACCTGGGGCGCATCGCGCTCACGCGCGGCAGCGCCGTGCCATGGCCGCACGGCTGGCGGGGCTGGCTGCTCATGCTGGCGGGCACCACATTCGGCTTCGTCGTGGGCACCGCCATCGGCAACCTGTACAGCGGCGGCACGTTCGACGTGCTGGCACTCGCGCAGCAGCACGACTTCGCCTCCACCCTGGTCATCACCGTCGCGGCCAGCGCCGCCATCTGCTTCCTCTTCTACAGCCGGGGCAAGGCGCGCTTCCTCGAAGCCACCATCGCCCAGGCGCAGCGCGATGCCGCCGAGGCGCGCCTGAAGCTGCTGGAGGCGCAGCTCGAACCGCACATGCTGTTCAACACCCTGGCCAACCTGCGCGTGCTCGTGGCCACCGACCCGCCGCGCGCCCAGGCCATGCTGGACCACCTGATCGCCTACCTGCGCGCCACGCTGGGCGCCTCGCGCGGCACGCTGCACCCGCTGGCCGACGAATTCGCGCGCGTGGCCGACTACCTGGCGCTGATGGCCGTGCGCATGGGCCCGCGCCTGGCCTTCACGCTGGACCTGCCCGAATCGCTCGCGCAGGCCAGCGTGCCGCCCCTGCTGCTGCAGCCGCTGGTGGAGAACGCCATCCGCCATGGCCTGGAGCCGCAGGTGGAGGGCGGGCGCATCGACGTGCAGGCGCGCCTGCTGGAGGACGCGCGCATCCAGTTGGCCGTGCGCGACACGGGCGCCGGGCTGACGGGCGCCGGGCTGAACAGCGGCGCACAGGGCGGCAGCGGCTTCGGACTGCAGCAGGTGCGCGAGCGGCTCGCCACGCTCTACGGAGCCGCCGGCACTCTCGAATTAATAGCTGGCAGCGCAGGCGGCACAAGCGCCACGGTCACTTTTCCCTTGAACGCCCAACCCCATGAACACCTCACCGCCCAGGGCCTTGATTGCCGAGGATGAGCCGCTGCTGGCCGCCGCGCTGCAGCACGAGCTGGCCCGCGCGTGGCCCGCGCTGCACATCGCCGCCACCGTGGCCGACGGCCTCGCCGCCGCGCGCGAGGCGCTGCACCTGCAGCCCGACGTACTGTTCTTCGACATCCGCATGCCCGGCCAGAGCGGGCTGGAGGCCGCCGTGGAATTGGCCGACGCCTGGGACACCACTGCGCGCCCCTTCCCCGCGCTGGTCTTCGTGACCGCCTACGACCAGTACGCCGTGCAGGCCTTCGAGGCGCAGGCCGTGGACTACCTGCTCAAGCCCGTGCAGCCCGCGCGTCTGGAGCAGACGGTGCGCAAGCTGCAGCAGGCGCTGCAGCAGCGCGCTACGCCCGCACTGGAGCAGACGCTGGCCCAGCTGCGCGAGCTGGTTCAGGCGCCGGCCCTGGGCGCGCCCGCGCCCGCCGCCGCGCGGCTGGAGGTGATCCAGGCCAGCAGCGGGTCGCAGATCCACTTCGTGCCCGTGGCCGAGGTGCTGTATTTCGAAGCCGCCGACAAGTACGTGCGGGTGCTCACCGCCGAGCGCGAGCACCTGATCCGCACGCCGCTCAAGGAGCTGGCCGCGCAGCTCGACCCCGCCGAGTTCTGGCAGGTGCACCGCGGCACCCTGGTGCGCGCAGGCGCCATCGACAGCGCGGTGCGCGACGAATCGGGCCGCCTGCACCTGCGCCTGCGCGGCCGCCCCGAGCGGCTGGCCGTGAGCCGGCTGTACGCGCACCTGTTCAAGGGCATGTAGCCCGCTTCTTCTTTCATAGCTGCTCGCGCTTTCCAGATAAGCGCTGGGTCCGGTTTTCCCTGGTATCCCAGCGCGAGCCGGTGCGATCGGGTAGCCTTGCGGCCCATGACCCGCGCCACGCCCGCTCCCGCACCGTCTGCCCCACCCGCCCCCCTGCCGCCGCGCGTGGCGCTGATGATGCTGGTGGCCCTCACCTCGGGCTTCGCGCTGAGTTCGGCCTTCCGCACCGTGGCGGCCATCCTGGCCGCACCGCTGCAGGCCGAGCTCCACCTGTCGCCCCAGGCGCTGGGGGTGTTCGCCGGCACGTTCCATTTCGCCTTCGGAGCCATGCAGCTCTTCATGGGCATCGGCATCGACCTGTACGGCGTGCGGCGCACGGTGCTCACCGCGTTCCCGCTGTGCATCGCGGGCGCGCTGCTGTCGGCGGCGGCGCCGGGCTATGGCACGCTGGTGCTGGGGCAGGCGCTGATCGGCGTGGGCTGCGCGCCGGCCTTCCTGGTGTGCACGGTGTTCATCGCGCGGCATTTCGCGCCGCAACGCTTCGCGTCCCTATCGGGCCTGTCGATGGCGCTGGGCACGCTGGGCATGCTGTTCACTGGTACGCCGCTGGCCTGGCTGGTCCAGCAATGGTCGTGGCGCACGGGCTTCGTGGTGCTGGCGCTGATGGCGCTGGCCGCGTGGCTGTGGATCTGGCGTGGCGTGCACGAGCCCGCACCCGGCCCCGCGCACGGCATGCCGCGGGAATCGGTGCGCGAGGCAGTGGCGCGCTTCGCCGCCCTCTTCGCCCTGCCGCACACCTGGGGCATCGTGGCGCTGGGCGCGGTGAGCTATGCGGCCCTCATTTCCCTGCGCGGCCTGTGGTTGGGGCCCATGCTGATCGAGCGCCACGGCTTCTCGCTGGTGGACAGCGGCAACGTGGCGCTGGCCCTGTCGGTGGTGGCGCTGTGCGGGCCGATGGTGTTCGGCCGCATCAACCCGGGCGCAGCCACGCGGCGCGGCTGGATCGTGGTCTGCACGCTGCTGATGGCGCTGCTCTTCGTGGCCATGGCGCTGGTGCATTCGGCCTGGGTGGACGTGGCCTGCATGCTGGCCACGGGCCTGCTGTCGGGCTACATCGTGCTGCAGTACGCCGACGTGCGCGCGGCCTATCCGGCCCAGCTCACGGGGCGCGCCATGGCGGTGTTCACCATGGCCATGTTCCTGGGCGTGGCGGCCATGCAGTGGTTCACGGGGCTGGTGGCGTCGCTGGCCAAGGGGCGGGGCATGGACCCGTTCGTGGCGGTGATGGGCTGCATCGCGGCGCTGCTGGCGCTGGGGGCGCTGGCGTTCCGGCTGCTGCCCCGCCCGCCGCAGGACGTTTAGAACAGAATCGGCCTCCAGCGCTTATCCATCAAGCGCGAGCAGCTATCGAAATCAAAGCAGACTGGCGCTGGAGCCATCGCCCCGGTAGAGCCAGGGCACGTCCAGGATGCGCTCGCCCAGCAGGCGCAGCGCCATGTCGCGCCCCCAGCGCAGGGGGCCGGTGGCGTGGAAGATGGTGCCGTTGCGGCGCGAGCGCTCCTGCACGCGGGCGTTGCGCTGCCAGCGGTTGAGCGCGTAGCGGCGCAGGCGCAAGGGTACGTCGAGGTCGTGCATGGCCAGGGCGCGCTGCAGTTCGGCCGCATCCTCGATGGCCATGCCGGCGCCCTGCGCCAGGTAGGGGCGCATGGGGTGGGCCGCATCGCCCAGCAGCGCGACGAGGCCGCGCGCCATCTCGTGCGGGCCGGCGATGGGCGGGCGGTCGAGCAGCGGCCACAGGCGCCAGCCGCTGCCGGCCTGGGGCACCGCGCGCACCAGGTCCTGCAGCGCCGTGCAGGTGCCGGCCAGGGCGGCCTCCAGCTCCTGCGCGTTGGCGCCGTGGTCCCAGGTTTCCAGGTCGGCGGGCGGCGTGCCGTGGCGGATGGCCACCACGTTTATCAGCTCGCCGCGGCGCAGCGGGTACTGCACCACGTGCAGGCGCGGCCCCAGCCAGGCGGTGACGCGCGTGGTGCGCAGCGCCTGGGGCAGCGCGTCCTGCCGCACGACGGCGCGGTAGGCCAGGTGGCCCGACACGCGCGTGGGCGTCTCGCCCAGCAGGCGCGCGCGCGTGCCGCTGCGCAGGCCGTCGGCGCCGATGAAGGCGTCGCCCTCCACCTCCACGGCCGTGCCGTCCCCGCGCACCAGGCGCAGGGTGACGGCCCCGCCCTCCTCGGCATGGCGTTCGACGGCCTGGCCCAGGTTGAGGTGCACCTCGGGCCGCCCGCGCACGGCCTGGAACAGCAGGCCGTGCAGGTCGGCGCGGTGGATGGTGGCGTAGGCGGCGCCATAGCGCTCGATGACGGTGGCGCCCAGCCGCAGGCTGGCCAGCTCGCGGCCGCCCTGCGCGCTGCGCACCTGCAGCCGGTCGGGGAAGGCCGCCACGGCCTGCAGCGCGGATTGCAGGCCCCAGGCCTGCAGGCGCCGCACGACGTTGGGGCCGATCTGCACGCCGGCGCCCACCTCGGTGAACGCGTCCGCGCGTTCGTACAGCCGCACCTCCCAGCCCGCGCGCGAGCAGCCCAGGGCGGCGGCCAGCCCTCCGATGCCGCCGCCTGCGATCAAGACCTGTTTGTGCATGCCTGCGATTGTCGGCCCATCCGGGCGTTAGGACGTGGTCTCAGAGCCGCCGCTCGAGGTCTTCCATGGGCACCGGCCGGCCGAACAGGTAGCCCTGGAATGCCTGGCAGCCGTGGCGCTGCAGGAAGTCGAGCTGGCCCGTGGTCTCCACGCCCTCGGCCACCACGCCCAGGTCCAGGCTCTGGGCCAGCGCGAGGATGGTGCGCACGATGGCGGCGTCGTTGGGGTCGGTGAGCAGGTCGCGCACGAAGCCGCGGTCGATCTTGAGCTGGTCCAGCGGCAGCCGCTTGAGGTAGGACAGCGACGAGTAGCCGGTGCCGAAGTCGTCCAGCGAGAAGCCCACGCCCTGGGCACGCAGGTACTCCATCTTGGCGATCATCTCTTCGGTGTCGGTGAGCAGCAGGCTTTCGGTGAGCTCCAGCCGCAGCAGCCGGGCCGAGGCGCCGCTGGCGCGCAGCGCGCCCAGCACTTGGTCGGCGAAGTCGGGCTGGCGGAACTGGCGCGCGCTCACGTTCACCGACAGCACGAGCTGCCGCGTGGCCGCCTGCCGGGCCCAGGCCGCGAGCTGGGCGCAGGCGCTCTCGACCACCCAGCGCCCCAGCGGCAGGATGAGCCCGCTCTGCTCGGCCAGCGGGATGAATTCGGCCGGGCTGACCATGCCGCGCACCGGGTGCTGCCAGCGCGCCAGCGCCTCGGCGCCGACCATGCGGCCCTGGGCATCGACGACGGGCTGGTAGTGCAGCCGCAGGTCCCCGCGCGCGATGCCGTGGCGCAGCTCGGTCTCCAGCTCGGAACGCGCGCTCATCGCGGCGAGCACGCCGGGGTCGAAGAAGCGCACGGCGTTGCGGCCCGCGGCCTTGGCCTGGTACATGGCGAAATCGGCCTGCTTGAGCAGTTCCTCCGGCGCGGCCGGCGGGTGGCCGAACAGCGTGAGGCCGATGCTGGGCGTGCTGTGGTGCGCCGGCCCGCTGCCCAGCGCGTAGGGCTGGCTGAGCACGCCGGCGATCTTGCGCGCGAGCTTGTCCGCGTCCTGCTGGGCGGCGGGGCGCTGGCCCGCGAGGTTCTCGACCAGCACCACGAATTCGTCGCCGCCGAAGCGCGCCACGGTGTCGCTGGCGCGCATGCAGGCGCGCAGCCGCTCGGCCACCTGCGCGAGCAGCTGGTCGCCGGTATCGTGGCCGCGCGTGTCGTTGAGGTCCTTGAAGTTGTCCAGGTCGATGAACAGCAGCGCCGCGTGGCGCTGGCTGCGCTGCAGGCCCACGCAGGCGCGCTGCAGGCGGTCGAGGAACAGGCGCCGGTTGGGCAGGCCGGTGAGCATGTCGTAGAAGGCCAGCCGCTCGATCTCGCCCTCGACGCGCTTGCGCTCGGTGATGTTGCGGCCCACGCCGCGGTATCCGCGCAGCACGCCGGAGGCGTCGATGATGGGCACGCCGCTGAGCGCCATCCAGTAGGCTTGGCCGTTCGCACCCACGCGCTGCAGCTCCAGGTCGCGGAACGGCTGGCGGGCCGCCAGCAGCCGGCGGTGGGCCGCCCAGTCTTCCTCGCGCATGTTCAGGGCGGGCGTGTCCCAGCAGGTGCGCCCGAGCATGGATTCGAGCCGCGCGTCCTTGTGCGCGGAGACGCCCGCGAAATCGGTGAAGCGGTACTGCGCGTCCTGCTCCCAGTACCAGTCGGAGGACAGGTCGCACAGGCTGCGGAAGCGCGCCTCGCTGGTCTGCAGCTCGGACTGCACGCGCACGTAGTCGCTCACGTCGGCGAAAGTGCGCACCAGCCCGCCGTCGGGCAGCGTCTTGGTGCGCACCTCGAAGGTGCGGCCGTCGCGGGTCTTGCGCCAGTAGACCTCGGGCGAGATCCGCACCGCGCCCTCGGCGATGTAGTCGCGCCCGCGCATGTCCACCAGGTCGTAGGTGGTGCCGAAGTCGCCGCGGTGCGCCTGCAGCTCGGTGAGTTCGGCCAGCGTGGGATGCCCGGCCATGAGCTGCTCGGGCAGGTCCAGCAGCTGCAGCACCCGCTGGTTGTAGACGTTGATGCGTCCGTCCGGCCCGGTCTGGAAAATGCCCTGGCTCATGCTGGCCAGCGCCGTGCGCATGCGCGCGATCTGCTGGCGCAGCGGCTCGGCGGCGTCGCCTCCGGCGCTGCGGCCGGAGCGCTCCACCAGCGCGGCCAGGCGGCGCAGCAGCTCCGGCACGTGGTCGGCATCCGGGTGGCGCACCACGTAGTCGCCCCCGGCATCGCCGGCGCCGGCCCGCAGCGCCCGCGCGGCCAGCGCCTCCTGGCCGGGCACCAGGCACAGCAGTACGGGCCAGTGCGGATGCTCCAGCGCCCAGGCGGGAAGCTGCGTGGCGTGCGGCGCCAGGCACAGCACCACGGCGCTCCAGCCCTGCAGCGGCGCCATGCCGAAGTCCGGCGTGGGCACGGGCATGGCCAGCCAGCCCGCGCATGCGTCGGTGTGGGCCAGCAGCCCGAGCGCGCGGCGCGCGTGCTGCGGGTCGGGGTCGATCCAGGCTATGCGTGCACTCATGGCAGGGCGGGCGTGGCGAGCGCCTGGGAATGCGGGCCCAGCTCGGGCAGATGCTCGGCCTCGAACTGCTCGGCCGTGCAGGGGCGGCCGAACAGGTAGCCCTGGAAGCCGTCGCAGCCGTGCAGCTTGAGGAAGGCCAGCTGGCTGGTGCTCTCCACGCCCTCGGCCACCACCTGCAGGTCCATGCTCTTGGCCAGCGCGAGGATGGTGCGCACGATGGCGGCGTCGTTCGGGTCGGCCAGCACATCGCGCACGAAGCCCTGGTCGATCTTGATCTGCGCGAGCGGCAGCCGCTTGAGGTAGGACAGCGAGGAGTAGCCGGTGCCGAAGTCGTCCAGCGCGAACCCCACCCCCTGCTGCTGCAGCAGGCCCATGCGCTGCGCCGTGTCCTCCACGTCGCCGAGCAGCAGGCTTTCGGTGAGTTCCAGCTTGAGCAGGCCCGCCTGCGCGCCCGTCTCGGCCAGCGTGCCGAGCACGTCGGCCACGAAGTCGGGCTGGCGGAACTGCCGCGCGCTCACGTTCACGGAAATGCTCAGGCCGCGCGTGGAGGCATGGTGGCTCCAGCGCACGAGCTGCTCGCATGCCAGCCGCAGCACCATGCGGCCCAGCGGCACGATGAGGCCGGTCTGCTCCGCCAGGGGGATGAATTCGGCCGGGCTCACCATGCCGCGCTCGGGGTGGCGCCAGCGCACCAGCGCCTCGGCGCCGCACAGCCGGGTGCGCTCGTCCATCACGGGCTGGAAGTGCACGCTCAGCTCGGAACGCGCCAGGCCCTGGCGCAGGTCGGCTTCGAGCTGCGAGCGCGCGTTCACCGCCGCCTGCATGTCGGGGTCGAAGAAGCGCTGGGTGTTGCGCCCCGCCGCCTTCGCCTGGTACATGGCGAGGTCGGCGCGCTTGAGCAGTTCGTCCACGCTGGAGCGCTGCTCGCCGAACAGCGTGATGCCGATGCTCGGCGTGCTGAAGTACTGCTGCGACCCCAGGTCGAACGGCTGGTTGAGCCGCGCGAGCAGCTTCTCGGAGACGCGCTCGGCCTGCCCCGCCGCCCGGCTCAGCGCGGGCTCCAGGTTTTCGAGCATGACGACGAACTCGTCCCCGCCGAAGCGGGCCACCGTGTCGGACTCGCGCACGCATTCCACCAGGCGCTGCGCCACCTGGGCCAGCAGGCGGTCGCCCATGTCGTGGCCCAGCGTGTCGTTGAGGTCCTTGAAGTTGTCCAGGTCGATGAACAGCAGCGCGCCCAGGCGGCCGTGCCGCTCGCACGCGGCCATGGCGTGCTCGAGGCGGTCGAGCAGCAGGCGCCGGTTGGGCAGCCCCGTGAGCGGGTCGTAGAAGGCCAGGCGCTCGATCTCCTGCGCGGCGCGCTGGCGGTCCGTGATGTCGCGGCAGACGCTCAGCACGCCGGTCACGCGCCCGTGCTGATCGCGGATGGGGGTCTTCACGGTCTCGAAGCGCCCGCTGTAGCCGTCCTCGGCGAAGGTGAGGGTTTCCTCCACGACCAGGGGCTGCCAGGCGGCCATGGCGCGCTGGTCGAGCGCCTGCACGCGCTGCGCTTCGCCGGCGGGCAGGAGCTGCGCATCGGTGAGGCCGACGAATTCGCGCTCGCTGCGCCCCAGGAAGCGCGCGAACACGGGGTTGCCCGAGACATAGCGCCCCTGCGCGTCCTTGAGGCTCACGACATCGGGGATCGCGTTCACCAGGCCCGCCAGCTGCGTGCGCTGCTGGCGCAGCTCGTGCGCGAGGCGCTTCTGCTCGGTGATGTCGTAGGCGAAGATGACGACGGAGGACACCTCCTCCCCCGCCCTCTCGGGCACGAAGGTGATGCGCCAGACCACCGGACCGTCGGGGCCTTCCATGTCCACCTCGGCCGTGGTGGTCTCGCCCCGCAGCGCGCGCTGCAGCGGCGGGTCCAGGCGCGAGAGGAACGGCTGCGTGAGCACGTCGGACAGCAGCTGCCCCTCCAGGGCCGAAGGCGCGCAGCGCAGCCACTGCGCCTGCAGCGGATTCACGTACAGCACCCGGCCCTGGCGGTCCACGCGCGAGACGCCGCCGGGCAGGTGTTGCAGCACGCTGGCCAGCTGCACGTCGCGCTCGCGCGTCAGGCGCTCGGCCTCGCGCTGCTGCGTCACGTCGGACAGCACGCCGTCCCAGATCACGCGGCCCGCATCGAGACGGCGCGGGGAGGAGCTCATGCGCATCCAGCGCACCTCGCCATCGGTGCGCCGCATGCGCACCACGCATTCGCTCACGCACATCGTGTGGAACGACTGCTCTTCCGCCAGCGCGTTGAGCGGCCGGTCCTCGGGCAGGATCTGGTCGTAGAGCACCGTGGCATCGCGCACCACGTCGTCGGCGCGCACGCCGTTGAGGCGCAGGATGGCATCGCCCACGTGCACGAAATAGCGCCGGCCGTCGGGCTCGCGCACCAGCTGGTAGAGCACGCTGCCCGGCAGGTTGCGGCCCAGCGATTGCAGCCGCAGGCCGCTTTCGCGCACGCGCCTCTCGGCCTGCCGCGCGCGCTCATAGGGCAGGCGCACGCCGGAGGTGTAGACCGCCTGGAACAGCAGCGCATACCCCGCGACACGCAGCGCATGGGCCGCCCATCCGAGCGGCAGCGCCTCGTCCCCCAGCCACACGCGCACGCCCAGCATCGCCTCGCCCGCCGCCATGCACAGCGCGGCCCAGGCCATGAGGCGCACGCGCCCGCCGCGCTCGGGCCCGCCGGGGCGCAGCAGCAGCCCCGCCGCAGCCGCCATGGCGACGGCAGCGGCCAGGCTCGCCAGCAGCAGGCGCACGCCGCCCTGCTCCTGCATCCACCCGGCGGACAGCGGCCCCGCGCCGGTCCACAGCAGCGGCATGGCGGCCAGCGCCGCCACCGCCACCCAGACCATGCCCGCGCCCGGAATGTGCAGGCGCAGGGCGAACAGCAGCAGCGTGAGCGCCTCCACGCCGCGCGCGGCCATGGAGAAAAAGGCCCCGGCGGCCGCCTGGCCGGCCTGCGGGGCGCCGGCCTGCAACTGCAGCATGGCGTGCATGAAATTGCAGACCGCCGCCACCGACAGTCCCAGCACCAGCACGTTGGCGCGGTGCTGGTCGCGCACGTCCAGCATCTGCAGGCAGACGGCCACGGCCAGCAGGCCGGCGAAGACGGCGACGAAGGCCAGCAGCGGCTCCAGCGCCAGCGCGCCCAGCCCCTGCAGCATCGGCACCCCCAGCAGCGCCGGCACGGCCACCACCATCGCCACGACGGCGACCGGGCCTGCGGGCAACCGGGTCCGCGCCAGCGATGGAGAGAGCCGGGGCTTCATGGAAGGGCCAGGGATGGCGTCGAATACATGTGGATACGAGTGTATCGACTCTCCAGCCCCAGGGCCCAGGGCCGCGCATCGGTTTATTCCCTCAGGCGCGCCCCGGAGGGAGGGGTCAGCCCGCGAGCAGCTGGCGCAGCACGTACGGCAGGATGCCGCCGGCGCGGTAGTAGTCGACCTCGATGGGGGTGTCGATGCGCAGCGTCACCACCACCTCCTGGCGCGAGCCGTCGGCGCGGCGGATGACCAGCCGGGCCTCGCTCTGCGGCGTGAGCGCGGGGTCGGGAACCACGTCGATCACTTCGTCGCCCGTCAGGCCCAGGCTCTGCCACGAATCGCCTCCCCTGAACTGCAGCGGCAGCACGCCCATGCCGACGAGGTTGGAGCGGTGGATGCGCTCGAAGCTGCGCGCCACCACGGCCTTGATGCCCAGCAGCTGCGTGCCCTTGGCCGCCCAGTCGCGGCTGGAGCCGGTGCCGTATTCCTCGCCGGCGAAGACCACCGTGGGCGTCTTGTGCGCGATGTACTGCATGGCCGCGTCGAAGATGGACATCTTGGTGCCGTGCATCGGCCCGTCGCCCTGGTAGAGGGTGACGCCGCCTTCCTCGCGCGAGCCGTCCGCCAGCGGCGGGATCATGAGGTTCTTGATGCGCACGTTGGCGAAGGTGCCGCGCATCATCACGTCGTGGTTGCCGCGCCGCGCGCCGTAGCTGTTGAAGTCCTGCTTCATCACGCCGTGCTGCAGCAGCCACTGGCCGGCGGGCGAGGTTTCCTTGATCGAGCCCGCGGGCGAGATGTGGTCCGTGGTGATCGAGTCGCCGAACAGCGCCATGATGCGCGCACCCAGCACCGATTCGGAGTCTTTTTGGGCCGTGGCACCCGCCGCATCAGCGCTGGCAGCTCCTGAATCGAGAGCGAAGTGGGCGAAGAACGGCGGCTCGGCGATGTAGGTGCTGGCGGGCCAGACGTAGGTGTCGCCCGCCACGCCCTTCACCTTGTTCCAGAGCGCGCCCGGGTCGGTGCGCACCTTGGCGTAGTTCTCGCGGAAGGCCTTGCCCTTCATGGCGTAGCGCATCAGGGCGTGGATCTCCTCGCTGCTCGGCCAGATGTCGCCCAGGTAGACGCAGCGCCCGCCCTTGCCCTGCCCCACCGGCTCGGTCATCAGGTCGCGCAGCACCGTGCCAGCGATCGCATAGGCAACCACCAGCGGCGGGCTGGCCAGGAAGTTGGCCTTCAGGTTGGGGTGGATGCGCGCCTCGAAATTGCGGTTGCCCGACAGCACGGCCGCGCAGACCAGGTCGTTGCCGGTGATCACCTCGTTGATCTCGGGCGCGAGATCGCCCGCATTGCCGATACAGGTGGTGCAGCCATAGCCCGCCACGGCGAAGCCGAGCTTTTCCAGGTAAGGCAGCAGGCCCGTCTCGGTGAGGTATTCGGTGACGATGCGCGAGCCGGGCGCGAGCGAGGTCTTGATGTGCGGCTGCACCTTGAGCCCGGCCTCCACCGCCTTCTTGGCCAGCAGGCCCGCGGCCAGCAGCACGCTGGGGTTGGAGGTGTTGGTGCAGCTCGTGATGGCGGCGATGAGCACGTCGCCGTTGCCGATGGTCGGCTGCGGGCTCCTGGGCTGCACGTGCAGCGTGGGCTCCACGTGCTGCACCTCCAGCTTGGGCTTGTTCTGCTCCATCTCGGCCTCGAAGCGCGGCGCACCGGGCGGGGCGGGCTTCTCGGCAGGCACGACCTCGGGTGCCTCGCCGCTCTTGCGGATCTGGTAGCGCGTGTGCAGCAGCTCGGCCGGCCGGTTGAAGCCGGATTCCGCCACCGGCTTGGAGAACAGCTCGGCGAACTGGAGGCAGACGTTGCCCAGCTCGATGCGGTCCTGCGGCCGCTTGGGGCCGGCCAGGCTGGGCGTCACGTCGCCGAGGTCCAGGCGCACGACCTGCGAATAGTCGATCTCGCCCGAGCGCGGCACGCCGAACAGGCCCTGGGCGCGGAAGTAGGCCTCGAACGCCTCGATCTCGGCCTGGGTGCGGCCCGTGCCCTTGAAATAGTCGATGGTCTTCTCGTCCACGGGGAAGAAGCCCATGGTGGCGCCGTATTCGGGCGCCATGTTGCCGATGGTGGCCCGGTCGGGCAGCGCCAGCGTGCGCGTGCCCTCGCCGAAGAACTCGACGAACTTGCCCACCACCTTCTCCCGGCGCAGGATCTCGGTCACCGTGAGCACCAGGTCGGTGGCCGTCACGCCCTCGCGCAGCTGGCCGGTCAGCTCGAAGCCCACCACGTCGGGCGTGAGGAAATAGACCGGCTGGCCCAGCATGGCCGCCTCGGCCTCGATGCCGCCCACGCCCCAGCCCACCACGCCGATGCCGTTGATCATGGTGGTGTGGCTGTCGGTGCCCACCAGCGTATCGGGGTAGTGGACGCCGTTCGCGTCCTTGTGCACGCCGCGCGCCAGGTATTCCAGGTTCACCTGGTGCACGATGCCGAAGCCGGGCGGCACCACGCCGAACGTGTCGAATGCCTGCATGCCCCACTTCATGAATTCGTAGCGCTCGCGGTTGCGCTGGAATTCGAGCTTCATGTTCAGGTCCAGCGCCTTCTTGGTGCCGTAGTGGTCCACCATGATGGAATGGTCCACCACCAGGTCCACGGGCACCAGCGGCTCGATCTTCTTGGGTGCCTTGCCCAGCCGCTGCGCCACGCTGCGCATGGCGGCCAGGTCGGCCAGCAGCGGCACGCCGGTGAAGTCCTGCAGCACGACGCGCGAGACGACGAAGGGAATCTCGTCCTTGCGCGGCGCATGGGCGCCCCAGTTGGCGAGCTGCTCCACGTGCTCGGGCGTCACCTTGCGCCCATCGCAATTGCGCAGCACCGATTCGAGCACGATGCGAATGGATACCGGCAGGCGCCCGATGGAGGGAAACTGGCGCGCCAGCGCCGGCAGTGAATAAAACTTGCCGCCCTTGCCCGATGCCGTGGTGAAAGTCTTGAGCGTGGAGGCGAAAGCGTGGCCTTTGGTGGCTTTGGTGGAAGATGCAGCCATGGGGATACTCCATTCGGGGGACGACAGGTGCTTCTATTCTGGCAGTGGCCCGGCTCCTCTGCCAATTCACCGGCCAATACCTTCACGCAGCACAGTGGTCATAGCGGGGTGAAGGAGGCGTGCCTCAATGCCTCCCGCCCGGCAATGGCCATAACCAGAGAAGGACGTTCCCCGCTTCTCGCCGCCAATAGAAAAGCCCGCTGAAAGCGGGCTTTACGGATGAGCGGATAACGCCGGTTCAAATGGCGAACTTCTCGCGGTCCTCGTTCTGAATCCACTTGGGTGCCTTGCCACGCCCCGTCCAGGTCTGGCCCGTGGCGGGATTGCGGTATTTGGGAGCCACCTTGGTACCGCTGGCCGACGACACGCGGCCGCTGCGGCCCGAAGGAAACACATCCTGCTGGGAAAGGCCATATTCAGCGATCAGGTCGCGCACCTGGGCAACGGCGGCGGAAAGCTCGCGGCGGCGGGCCTCGTTGATTTGCTGCTCCAGCGCTTCGCGCTGCTTCAGGAGGTCTTTATAGCTGGTGTTCATGGCAGTTAATGAGAATGTCGAGGTGGATTAAACGCGGCCGATTTGATTATAGGGATAGTTTGCAAAACCTGCTTGACGTTTGCGGAAATACAGTGCAATGGGCGCAACACCTGCAGCCCTTATACGTATAAACCACACGCACCTGAACCTCTGCGCATTTGCGAATCCAATGCGCCGCATTGGCCGCCTGTAGGAAAACCACCTCGTTTCACATGGTTACTACACCACACCGAGAAAGGCAGCCATGGCCGCGCAGCGGTATGGCCGAATCGGCACGCCGTGGCATGACAATCGCGCTTTCAGAAAGGAAACGGCGGACCCATGGCGATTTACTGTGTGGGCGACATCCAGGGATGCGATGGCGCATTCGAGCGGCTTCTCGCGCATATCGGCTTTTCCCCCAGCCGCGACACCCTGTACCTGCTCGGGGACCTGGTGAACCGCGGCCCGCAGTCCGATGCCGTGCTGCGCCGCTGCATGGCAATGGAAGGCAGCATGCATGCGCTGCTGGGCAACCACGACCTGCACCTGCTGGCCACCGCGCACGGCGTGCGCAAGCCTTCGCGCCGCGACACGATGGACGCCATCCTGCAGGCGCCCGACCGCGCGGCCCTGCTGGACTGGCTGCGCCGCCAGCCGCTGGCGCGCCAGATCGAACACGGCGGAGAAACGCTGCTGATGGTCCACGCCGGCGTGCTGCCGCAATGGAGCGCCCAGGACGCGACGACCCTCGCCGGCGAGGTGCACGCCATGCTGCGGGGGCCACACCTGGGCGGCTTCCTGCAGCAGATGTACGGCAACACCCCCGACCGCTGGGATGAGGGCCTGCAGGGCATGGACCGGCTGCGCGTCATCGTGAACGCGCTGACGCGGCTGCGCTTCTGCTCGCCCGAGGGCGTGATGGATTTCGAGAGCACGGAAAGCGCCAGCCAGCCGCCGGCCGGCCTGGTGCCCTGGTTCGACGTGCCGGCACGGCGCAGCCGGGGCACGCTGGTCGCGTTCGGCCACTGGTCCACGCTGGGCTGGATGAACCGGCCCGACCTGCTGGCGCTGGACACGGGCTGCGTCTGGGGCGGCGCCTTGAGCGCCGTGCGTTTCGGCGCCACGCTGGCCGAGCGCGAGCACTGCCAGGTGGCGTGCCCGCAGGCGCAGCAGCCCGGCGCCTGAACTATCGGAATAGGAGCTGCTCGCGCTTACCCTGCAAGCGCTTGAGCTCGTTTCAGCCGATATTTTTCAGCGCCGCCGCCATGCCCGGCGACAGCCAGCGTGCGCCGCCAGCGTCGGCCACGAGGGCGTCCACGCCCGGGTGCTGCGCGTGCCATGCGCCCGCCTGGGCCGCGCCGCGCACCATGAGCGCCGCGCCCCAGCCGTTTACCTCGGCCACGGTGCGCGCCCGCAGCGCCACGCCGTGCACGCCCTCGGTGGGCCAGCCGGTGCGCGGATCCAGCACGTGGTGCAGACGGCGCCCCGCGCGCACGAAGCCGCGCTCGTAGTCGCCCGAAGATGCCACCACGCCGCCGCCCTGCAGTTCCAGCACGCCCAGCAGCCGCGCGGGCGCTGCCGGATCGCGCACGCCCACGCGCCAGGGGCGGCCCTGCAGGCTGCCTGCCGCAAGCACGTCGCCGCCGCCGTTGACCAGCGCATCGTGCACGCCCGCGCGCGCCAGGGCGCGCAGGCCCGCGTGCAGTATCGGCAGCTTGGCCACGCCGCCCAGGTCCAGCGCCATGCCCGGCCGTGCCAGGCGGGCCGTGCCCGCGCGCTCGTCGAGCACGAGGCCGTCCATGCCGACGAGGCGCAGTGCGCGCCCGATCTGCGCAGGCGTGGGCACGGCCTCGTGCCCCGGCTCGAAGCGCCAGCCGGCGAGCGCGCCCACGGTGATGTCGAACGCGCCGCCGCTCTCGCGGTGCAGCCGCCGCGCGGTGCGCAGCACGGCCATCACCTCGGGCGCCACCGGCACCGCGTGCCGCCCGGCTGCGGCGGCGATGCGGCCGACATCGCTGTCTGCACGGTAGCGGCTCATGAGCGCTTCGAGGCGCTCCATTTCCGCGAACGCCTGGCGGACGGCCTCGTGGGCATCGGCCCCCTGCGCGCTGGCGACGATGTCCACCCGCGTGCCCATGAGCACGCGGCTCTCGCGTACCAGGCCACCGGGCGCGGATGCCAGGGCCCTGCCCGGCGCCAGGTACGCCAGCGCGCCGAGCAGCGGCAGCGCCAGCGCGAAGCGCCTGCGCGTGAGCCGGCCGGGGATGCGCGGATCGGGGTTCATCGCGCTCCTCGCCTTCAGACCGACTGGTCGGCCATGTAGTCCACGGCGGCCTTCACGTCGTCGTCGCTCAGGCTGGCCGCGCCGCCGCGCGCCGGCATCATGCCCTTGGAGCCGGTGAAGCCCTCGATGGCGTGCTTGTAGAGCGTGTCCTTGCCCTGTGCGATGCGCGGGGCCCAGTCGGCCTTGTCGCCCGGCTTGGGCGCACCGGCCACGCCCGCGGCGTGGCACATGGCGCAGGTCTTGCCGTAGGTGCTCTTGCCCACGGTGTTCTCGGCGGGTGCTGCGGCGGGCGCAGGTGCGGGGGCCTGCGCGGCCGGCGCGGGTGCGGGGGCGGCCGGCGCGGGCGCCTCGTTCTTGCCGCAGGCGGTGAGCAGCACGGCGGCAGCGGCCAGTGCCAGGGTGAGGGAGATCGGTTTCATGGGGGGGTTGCCTTTCTTTCTTGCGGTGACATCAAGAGGCGGGAGGGGCGTTGCGGTGCCATGGCCCTGCGCGGCGCCCTCCGACCTGATGTGCGTCAGTGTGGGAGATTTCCCCAAATATTCATTTGACATGCATCAATATGCAAAGAAACATTTTAGGTGAATATTTAACCCACGCAGCCGCCCTCCGGGGCAGCTCCACAACGAACACCGATACGCACCCACCCATGTCCACCTTCCGCTCCCTGAACCGCTGGCGCTGGTGGGTACTGGCGTGGTTCTTCGCCTGCCTGGGCACGGCCGTGGCCGCGCCCCTGGTGCAGCCGCGCACGCTGGAGGTGGTCTGCTCCGGCGCGGGTTCCGCGCTCGTCGTCCACGCCCCTGGCGGCGAGGCCCCGGCCGGCCCGCTGGGCCTCGACTGCGCCCTGTGCCTGCTGGGCAGCGCCCCGCCCCTGCCCGCGCAGGCCCGCCTGCCGGCCCTTCCCGTTTCCACCCCCCTTCCCGCCGCGCCGCCCGGCGTGCATGCCGTGGCCCCCATGGCCACGCCGCCGCCGGCGCGCGCACCACCGTTTTCCCTTTGCCAATCCTGAAAAGAGGCCAACATGAGCACGAAGAAAGAAGTCCAGAACACCGAAGCCGGCATGGGACGCCGCCGCTTCATCAACACGGCCGCGCTGGCGGGCCTGACGGTGGGCGTTGCCGCGTGCAACGATAAGCCCGCCGCGGCGCCTGCCGCCTCGGGCGCCGCGGCGCCCGCCCCGGCGCCGGCCAGCCATGCGGGTGCCAGCGCGCACCTCAAGCCGGGCGAGCTCGACACCTACTACGGCCTGTGGAGCGGCGGCCATACCGGCGACATGCGCGTGCTGGGCCTGCCCTCGGGCCGCGAAATCCACCGCATTCCCTGCTTCGTGCCCGACGCGCTCGTGGGCTGGGGCGTCACCAACGAGTCCAAGGCGGTCATGGGCACCAAGCCCGACGGCCACCTGCGCTACACCGTGGCCGACACCCACCACACGCACGCCTCGTACAAGGACGGCAACTACGACGGCCGCTACGCCTGGATCAACGACAAGATCAACAGCCGCGTGGCCCGCATCCGCCTGGACTATTTCGTCTGCGACAAGATCACCGAGCTGCCCAACGTGCAGGGCTTCCACGGCATCTTCCCCGACAAGGCCGACCCGGTGGACCCGGCCATCAACTACACCACGCGCGTGTTCTGCGGCGGCGAGTTCGCCATTCCGCTGCCCAACGCGGGCATCGAGGACCACACGAAGTACCGCTCCCTCTTCACCTGCGTGGATGCCGAGACGATGGAAGTGCGCTGGCAGGTGCTGATCGACGGCAACTGCGACCTGGTCGCCACTTCGTACGACGGCAAGCTGGCTGCCACCAACCAGTACAACGTGGAAATGGGCGCGAAGTACGAGGACATGATGTCCGCCGAGCGCGACGCCTGCCTGTTCTTCAACGTGGCGCGCATCGAGGAAGCCGTGAAGGCCGGCAAGTTCAAGACCATCGGCACGTCGAAGGTGCCCGTGGTGGACGGCACGCACGAGGCGAACAAGGACCCCAAGACCGCCCTCACCGCCTACGTGAGCGTGCCCAAGAACCCCCACGGCGTGAACGCCAGCCCCGACGCCAAGTACTTCATCTGCGCCGGCAAGCTCTCGCCCACGGCCACGGTGATCGAGCTGGCCAAGGTGCTGGACTGGTTCGACGGCAAGATGGAGAAGCTCGACGACGCCATCGTCGCCGAGGTGGAGCTGGGCCTGGGCCCGCTGCACACCGCCTTCGACGGCCGCGGCAACGCCTACACCACGCTGTTCCTGGACAGCCAAGTGGTCAAGTGGAACGTGGACGCCGCGATCAAGTTCCACGCCGGCGACAAGAACGCCAAGTACGTGGTGGACCGCCTGGACGTGCACTACCAGCCCGGCCACATCAACGCCTCGCAGTCCGAGACGCGCGCGGCCGACGGCAAGTACCTGGCCGTGGGCTGCAAGTTCTCCAAGGACCGCTTCCTGCCCGTGGGCCCGCTGCACCCTGAGAACGAGCAGCTCATCGACATCTCGGGCGAGAAGATGGTGCTGATGGCCGACCACCCGGTGCGCGGCGAGCCGCACGACTTCATCATCTTCAAGCGCGACCTGCTCAAGCCCAAGCAGGTGTATGACCTGGACGACTCGCCCCTGGCGATCAAGGACCCGAAGGAGTCGGGCGTGACGCGCAACGGCAAGAAGGTCACGGTGAAGATCACCTCGCAGGCGCCGGCCTTCAGCCTGCGCGAGTTCACGGTGAAGAAGGGCGACGAGGTCACGCTGATCCTGACCAACCTGGACAAGATCGAGGACCTGACGCACGGCTTCGCCATCCCGAACTACAACGTGAACTTCATCGTGAACCCGCTGGAGACCAAGTCGGTGACCTTCATCGCCGACAAGCCCGGCGTGTTCTGGTGCTACTGCACGCACTTCTGCCATGCACTGCACCTGGAGATGCGCACCCGCATGATCGTCGAAGCCTGACGCCGCACCGCTCCCTGGGCCGCCGCGCGCCCAGGGAGGTTTCAAGCCAAATCGGCTTCCAGCGCTTGCTGGCCAAGCGCTACCAGCTATCAAAACAAGAGTCCCATGATCTCCCTCGGCCCGCGGTTCGCCGCCTTCCTCCTGGCCATGCTGCTGGCCCTCGGCCTGGCGCCCCGCGCCCATGCGGGCGCCTACGAAGCCGAGCTGCCCGCCAACCTGGCTACGGCCCCCGACCTGTGCGCGCTGCTGCCCTGCGGCGAGGTGTTCCCCGGCGCCGTGCGCTTCTCCCAGCGCAAGGGCCAGCCGCCCTATGTCGAGGCCTATGGCGAGGGCGACACGCTGCTGGGCTACGTGATGCTCTCCACCGACATCACCGACACGCCCGCCTATTCGGGCAAGCCGGTGGTCACGCTGATCGGCATGGACAAGGATGGCCGCTTCGTGGGCGTGAAGGTGCTCAAGCACTCCGAGCCCATCCTGCTGCTGGGCATTCCCGAATCGGCGCTCATCAACTTCAACAACCAGTACATCGGCAAGTCGGTGGCCGACACCATCGAGGTCGGCCCCTCGCGCCCCGACGAGAACGTGATCGGCGTCGATGCGATCTCCGGCGCCACCGTGACCGTGGTCGCGCAGAACCAGGTGGTCATGGCCTCGGGCGCCGCCGTGGCGCGGCAGACCGGCATCATCGCGCCCACGGTGCGCGAGCCGGCGCGCTTCGCCGCCAGCGGGCAAAGCTACGACTGGGCCCAGCTCGTGCAGATGGGCGCCGTGCAGCGCCTGGCCGTCAAGCCCGAGCAGGTGGGCCTGCCGCGCGGGCCCGAGCCGTTCATCGAGCTGTGGTTCGGCGACCTGAACCACCCCGACATCGGCCGCAGCCTGCTGGGCAGCAACGGCTGGGGCAACCTGCGCTCGCGCCTGAAGGACGGCGAGAACGCCCTCTTCGTCATCAAGACGGCGGGCGCCGAGTCGTTCAAGGGCTCGGGCTTCGTGCGCGGCGGCATCTACGACCGCGTGCAGGTCAAGCAGGGCGCGGACTCGTTCACCTTCCGCGACCTGGATTCGTACAACCTCTACGGCCTGGAGGCCGCGGGCGCGCCGCGCTACACCGAGTCGGCCATCTTCGTGGTCCGCTCGCCCTCGTTCTCCGCCGCCTACCCGTGGAAGCTGGCCTTCCTGGGCAACCGCGTGGACCAGGCCACGGGCCACCGCAGCTTCGCGGTGTTCGAGTCGAAATACTGGCTGCCCGCCAGCGTGCTCGAAGGCGGCCGTCCCAAGGTCGAGGAGCCCGCCGCCCCGTGGGTGCGCATCTGGAAGTCGCAGGCCCTGCCGATCGGCCTGTTCGCCGCGCTGCTGGTGCTGGTGGGCGTGGTCTATGCGCTGCGCGAGAAGCTCACGCGCCTGTCCACGCACAAGAACAAGTGGCCGGTCAACGGCTTCAAGTACACGTTCTGGGCCATCAGCATCTTCTGGATCGGCTTCGGCTACATGGCCCAGCCCTCCATCACGCAGGTGCTGACCTGGTTCCACTCGCTGCTGTTCCAGTGGACGTGGTCGCTGTTCCTGTCCGACCCGTTCATCTTCCTGTTCTGGATCTTCATCATCGTCACGGTGTTCCTGTTCGGCCGGGGCCTGTTCTGCGGCTGGATGTGCCCGTTCGGCTCGCTGCAGGAGGCGATCTACAAGATCGCCGAGCACATCGGACTCAAGCGCTTCCAGACGCAGCTGCCACAGAAGTGGCACGACCGGCTCAAGTGGGTCAAGTACGCGGTGTTCTTCTTCCTGCTCACCGTGTCCATGTTCTCCATGGGACTGGCCGAGAAGCTGGCCGAGGTGGAGCCGTTCAAGACCACCTTCCTGGTCGGCGTGCTGAACCGCGCCTGGCCCTACGGCCTGTTCGTGGCCGCCATCCTGGGCGTGTCCATCTTCATCGAGCGGCCCTACTGCAAGTACATCTGCCCGCTGGGCGCGTCGCTGGCCATGCCCAGCACGTTCCGCTGGTTCGGCCTCAAGCGCAAGCAGGACTGCAACAGCTGCAAGGCCTGCGCCGTGGGCTGCGGCGCCCAGGCCATCGACGCCGACGGCCGCATCGACCACCGCGAATGCCTGCACTGCCTGGACTGCATGATCCTCTACACCGACGTGAAAGGCTGCCCGCCCCTGGCGCGCGAGCGCAAGCGCCGCGAGAAGGACGGGCTGGAGCTCACGCCCATCGGCAAGAACGGCTACTTCATCCCCATCCATCCCGCCACGGTGGCCGACCAGATCCTGCCCAAGGCCGTGAAGGGGCCCGACCCGCGCATGCCCACCGACCCCACCCTGCCCGTGCACAAGCGCGGCGTGGGCTTCGCCAAGTGGCTGCTGCTGGAGGTGCGCGACCACCTCTGGCCCTGGAGCGCCGAGGGCTGGCGCAGCCAGCGCGCGCTGCAGATGGCGGGCATCTCGCTGGCCATCGCTGCCACGGTGGCCTGGGTCGTGGCGGCCATGGGGCAGCTCTCCTCGGGCGCCATCATCGGCTGGTGGTTCGGCTGGAGCGTGTACGAGGTGCTGATCCGCCTGTCGGGCCGCCGCTATGTGAAGGACGGCCCCTGGTGGCGCGACAATTACCGCGTTGCCGGCGTGATGGACATGATGAGCTACGTGGGATTCAAGAACCTGATGATCGGCGCAGCGCTGTTCCTGGCGCTGCAGGCCCTGGGGCTGGTGGTTCCATGAAAGGCTCCACCACCCACTTAAGCCTGGCCCTGGCGCTGTGGATCGCCGGGGCCTGCCAGGCAGCCACCGTCACCGTGCGCCCGGGCGACGACCTCGCCGCCGCCGTGCGCGCGGCCCGGCCGGGCGACACGGTGGAGGTGCAGCGCGGCCAGTACCGCGCCAACCTGCTGATCGACAAGCCGCTCACGCTGCGCGGCATCGACCGCCCCACCGTGAGCGGCGGCCTGCAGGGCGACACCATCCGCGTGACCGCGCCCGACGTGGTGATCGACGGGCTGATCGTGCGCGACTCGGGCGACAGCCTCAAGGACCAGAACGCCGGCATCTACCTCTACCCCGGCGCCCACCGCGCCGTGGTGCGCGGCTGCGACCTGACCTACAACCTGTTCGGCCTGTGGATCGAGAAGGCCGACGAGGTACTCATCGAGCACAACCGCATCACCGGCAAGCGCGACTACGCCTCCTCGCAGCGCGGCAACGGCGTGCAGCTCTACAACACCCAGCGCGCGCGCATCCTGAACAACGACATCAGCTTCGTGCGCGACGCGCTGTACGTCGACGTGTCGCACAACGCGCTGTTCCAGGGCAACAAGCTGCACCACAGCCGCTACGGCACGCACTACATGAACTCCTACCACAACCTGTGGGAGGACAACGACAGCTACTACAACCGCGGCGGCCTGGCCCTGATGGAAGTGCGCGACCAGGTGGTGCGCGGCAACCGCGCCTGGGGCAACAGCGACCACGGCATCATGCTGCGCACGCTGCAGGACTCGGTGATCGAGAACAACGTCGTCGCCGGCAACAACCGGGGCTTCTTCATCTACGACGTGGAGTACATCCGTCTCAACGGCAACCTGGTGGTGGACAACACCGTGGGCGTGCACCTGGCGGCCGGCTCGAAGAACAACGAGGTGGAGGACAACGACTTCATCGGCAACCGCGAGCAGGTGCGCTACGTGGGCGCGCGCGACGAGCCCTGGGGCACCCGGCGCGGCAACCACTGGAGCAACTACCTCGGCTGGGACCGCGACGGCGACGGCGTGGGCGACGTGCCCTACGAGGCCAACGACATGGTGGACCGGCTCACCTGGCGCCACCCCGGCGTCAAGCTGCTGCTGGCCAGCCCCGCCGTGCAGGCGCTGCGGCTGGTGGCCCAGCAATTTCCCGTGCTGCGCGTGCCCTCGGTGGTGGATCCCCGCCCGCGCATGCAGCCCGGCAACAACGATTGGAGTGAATGGCGTGGCAAGCATTTCCCCGGCCAGTGACGGCATGGCCATCGCGCTGCGCGGCGTGAGCAAGCACTACGGTGCGCTGCACGCGGTGGACGGCGTTGATCTCGCCATCCCGCGCGGCGAGATCTTCGGCCTGATCGGCCACAACGGCGCGGGCAAGAGCACACTCTTCAAGATGATGCTGGGCCTGGTGCCGGCCACGCAGGGCGACATCCGCATCGGCGGCGCCACGGTCACCGGGCGCGGCTTTCGCGCCGCGCGTCGCCACCTGGGCTACCTGCCCGAGAACGTGGTGCTCTACGACAACCTCGACGGGCTGGAGACGCTGCGCTTCTTCGCCCGCCTGAAGGGCGCGCCGCTCGCGCAATGCCCTGCCATGCTGGAGCGCGTGGGCCTGGCGCACGCCGGCAGGCGCCCGGTGCGCGAATACTCCAAGGGCATGCGCCAGCGCCTGGGCTTCGCGCAGGCGCTGCTGGGCAGCCCGCGCGTGCTGTTCCTCGACGAGCCCACCAACGGCCTGGACCCGCAGGCCATCCGCGACTTCTACGCCACCTTGCGCACCCTGCAGGCCGAAGGGGTCACGGTGGTCATCACCTCGCACATCCTGGCCGAGCTGCAGGAGCGCGTGGACCGCCTGGCCATCCTCGCCTCGGGCAAGGTGCAGGCCGTGGGCAGCGTGCAGGCGCTGCGCGAGCAGATGCGCATGCCCCTGTCCATCACCCTGGCGCTGGACGAGGGCGGCGTGCCCGCCGCGCGGCAGGCGCTGGCCGCACTGCCCCACGTCGCCTGCACCGCCGCGGAAGGCGGCCTGCGCCTGGACTGCCCGCGCGAACAGAAGATGGCCGTGCTCGCCGCCCTCGCCCCCCTGGGCGCACGGCTGCTGGACCTGCAGATTCAGGAACCCTCGCTCGAAGACGTGTACTTCGGCCTGCGCGAAAGCTGAGCCATGGAATTCACCCAAATCCTCACCATCGCGGCCAAGGAATTCCGCGACCGCATGCGCAACCGCTGGGTGCTGGCGGTGGCCCTGGTCTTCACCGTGTTCTCGCTGGTCATCGCCTACTTCGGCGGCGCGCAGCAGGGGCAGGTGGGCTTTCGCTCCATCGAGTTCACCATCGCCAGCCTGGTCAGCCTGGTGATCTACCTGATCCCGCTGATCGCGCTGCTGCTGGGCTTCGACGCCATCGTGGGCGAGCGCGAGCGCGGCTCGCTCGACCTGCTGCTGGCCCTGCCCATCACGCGCCTCGAATTGCTGCTGGGCAAGTACCTGGGGCTGGCGGGCGCGCTCACGCTGTCCACCGTGGCCGGCTTCGGGCTGGTGGCCGTGCTGCTGTGGCGGCACATGAGCGGCGCGGCGCTCTACCACTACGGCGGCTTCATGCTCAGCTCGGTGCTGCTGGGGCTGGCCTTCCTCAGCCTGGCGGTGCTCATCTCCGTGCTGGCGCGCGAGCGCACGCGCGCCTCGGGCCTGGCCATCGCCACCTGGTTCTTCTTCGTGCTGGTGTTCGACCTGCTGCTGCTGGGCCTGCTCGTCACCACCGGCGGGCAGTTCGCGGGTGACGCGTTCGCCTGGCTGCTGCTGCTCAACCCGGCGGACGTGTTCCGCATCCTCAACGTGTTCTCGCTCGACGACGTGCGCACGCTCTACGGCCTGGCCAGCGTCGTGCCCTCGTCGCTGGGCAGCCCGGCGGTCATGGGCGGCGTGATGCTCGCCTGGATCGCGCTGCCGCTCGCCCTCGCCACCTGGAGATTCAAGCCATGACCTGTTCCTGCATCACCCGCCGCCGCGCGCTCGGCACGCTGGGCCTTGCCGCCTTCACCACGCTGCTGGCCGCCTGCGGCGACAAGGCGGGCGAAGCCCAGTCGCTCGCCCCCGTGGAGATCGACCGCTCCACCAGCTGCGAGCTCGACGGCATGCTGCTGGCCGACTACCCCGGCCCCAAGGCGCAGATCCACTACGCGGGGCAGGACAAGCCCGCCTTCTTCTGCGATACGGTGGAGCTGTTCAATACCCTGCTCGCGGCCGAGCAGGTGCGTGCCATCCGCGCCGTCTACGTGCAGGACATGGGCCAGGCCGACTGGAACGAGCCCCGGGGCTACTGGATCGACGCCAAGGCCGGCATCTACGTGCTGGGCGGCAAGCGCCACGGCTCGATGGGGCCGACCATCGCCAGCTTCGCGCAGGAGCCCGATGCCGCGAAGTTCGCCGCCGAGCACGGCGGCAAGGTGCTGCGCTTTGCCGAGATCACGCGCGACATGGTGGACCTGAGCGGTGGCGCCCTGCACGACACCCGCATGTAGCCGCCGCGCCCTGCTGGCCGGCGGCCTGGGCGCCCTCGCCACGCTGGGCTTCGGCGGCGCCTGGGCCGTGCGCCGCGCGCAGCGCATGCCGGCCGGGGCGCCGCCGGACGACGTGTGCATCGTCGCCCCGCCCACACCCTACGACAGCGCCTCGGGCCTCGCGCCCACGCAGCCGCGCCCCGTTCCCACGGGCGCGCGCTGCCCGGTGTGCGGCATGTTCCCCACGCGCGCCCCCGAATGGGCAGCGCAGCTCATCTTCGCCGACGGCGACGCGCATTTCTTCGATTCGCCGCTGTCGCTGTTCATGTACCTGCAGGACATGGGGCGCTACAGCCCCGGCCGCGACGCCGCGCAGGTCGCGGCGCTCTACGTCACCGATGCGGGAGACGGCACGGCCGCGCGCTGGACGGATGCGCGCGCCGCCTTCTACGTGCACGGCTCCGACGCCCGGGGCCCCATGCGCGCGGGCAACCTGCCGGCCTTTGCCGCACGCGAGGCGGCGCAGGCATTCGCCGCGCGGCGCGGCGGCACGGTGCTGGCCTTTGATGCGGTGGACGCCGCGCTGGTCGCCACGCTGGCCGGTCCGGGTAGGCACCGGCATTGATTCAAAAACGATAGCTGCTTGCGCTTTCAGCTCCTGGGTTTCGGTATGAAAACCACCTGAAACCCTTGCCAGTCAAGCGCTGGCAGCTCCTGTTTTTGAGAAAGTGCCCTATTCGACCGGCTGCGGCGCCTTGAACAGGGCCGCCACCTTGCGCCGGGGCTTGATGTTGGCGGAGATGCCGCGGCCCGTGCCGGCGGCCTTGGGCGCCGCCTCCCAGGTGGGGGCTGCGGCGACCGCGCTGGGCTCGTAGGGCTTGTCGAAGAACGGGTCGCGCGGCGCGGCGGCCGGACGATAGCCGCCGGAGCGCGGCTCGCGGCGCTCGCGCTCGCGCGGCGCACGCGGGTCGTCCTCGCGCTCGCGGCGGTGGCCGTCGTTGTAGCGTCCGCGCGGGCGTTCTTCCTCGAACCGGACCGGCTCCAGCTCGATCTTCTTCTTGATGAGCTTCTCGATGTCGGCCACCAGGCGCGCGTCGCTGCTGGCCACCAGCGTGACGGCCAGGCCCGAGGCGCCGGCGCGGCCCGTGCGGCCGATGCGGTGAACGTAGTCCTCGGCGTTGAAGGGCACGTCGAAGTTGAACACCGCGGGCACGTCCTTGATGTCCAGGCCGCGCGCGGCCACGTCGGTGCAGACCAGCAGGTCCACCTCGCCGCTCTTGAAGGAGTCCAGCGCCTTCAAGCGCTCGTCCTGGCTCTTGTCTCCGTGCAGCGCGGTGGTCTTCAAGCCGTCGCGCTCCAGGCTGCGGGCCAGGCGCGCGCAGCCGAGCTTGCTGTTGACGAAGACGAAGGCCTGCTTGAGGCCGCGCTCGTTCAGCACATGGCGGATCGCGCGGCGCTTGTCGTCGCCGTCCACGCTGAAGAAGCGCTGCTCCACGGTGGAGGCGGTCTCGTTGGGCCGCGCCACCTCTATGGTGATGGGGTCCTGCAGGTAGCTGCCGGCCAGGCGCTTGATCTCGGGCGAGAAGGTGGCCGAGAACAGCAGCGTGGTGCGCTGCTTGGGCAGGTACGACAGGATGCGCTGCAGGTCGGGCAGGAAGCCGATGTCCAGCATGCGGTCGGCCTCGTCGAGCACCACGTACTCGACTTGATTGAGCACCGCGTTCTTGGCCTCGATGTGGTCCAGCAGGCGCCCGGGCGTAGCCACCAGCACCTCGACGCCCTTCTTGAGCTCGATGGTCTGGGGCTTCATGTCCATGCCGCCGAACACCACCGCGCTGCGCAGCTTGGTGTACTTGGCATAGAGCGCGATCTGCTGGGCCACCTGGTCGGCCAGCTCGCGCGTGGGCAGCAGCACCAGGGCGCGCACGGGGTGGCGCGCGGGCGAGGCCGAGCTGTTCTCGTGCTGCAGCAGGCGCTGCAGCAGCGGCAGCGAGAAGGCCGCCGTCTTGCCCGTGCCGGTCTGCGCCGCGCCCATCACGTCCTTGCCCGTCAGCACGACGGGAATCGCCTGGGCCTGGATGGGCGTCATGTTCTCGTAGCCCATTTCGGCTACGGCGCGCTTGAGGGGTTCCGCCAGCGCAAGGGAGGAGTAGGGTTGTGTCATCAAGCCGCTATTGTCGCACTGCAGCAGAAACGGGCGCCAGCGCCTGTTGCTGCAGCCACTGGCCGAACAGCTCGCTGGCCGGGTGCTGGGCCTGCGCCCGGCGCCAGCACAGGTAGTATCCGCGGCCCGTGGAGGCGCGGATGCCCAGGGGCGCGACCAGCCGGCCCGCGCGCAGGTCGTCGTGCACCATGCACTCCTGCACCACCGCCACGCCCATGCCCGCGCGGGCGGCGTCCACCATGTTGATGACCAGATCGAACCCGCAGCCCAGCCGCTGGCCCGCCAGGTCCAGGTGCGCCGCCCGGGCCCAGATGTTCCAGTTGTCGGGGTGCGCGGAGTGGTAGAGCAGCGGCTGGCGCAGCACGTCCTGCGCGCAGCGGATGCCCCGCGCCACGTCCGGCGTGCAGACCTCCAGGATCTCGCGGCCGATGAGGTAGCGCGCGGCGATCTGGCGCGGCCACTGCTGGCGCAGGCTGCGCTTCACGTCGATCCACAGGTCCACGTCCTCGCGCGTGAAATCCTCGTCGTGCCGGTACTGGCGGAATTCGATCCCGATCTCGGGGTGGCTGCGGCGAAAGTCCTCCAGCCGGGGCATGAGCCAGAGGTTGCCCAGGCTGGTGACCACCGACAGCTGCAGCCGCAGGCGCTCGCGCGGCTTGCGCAGGCGCATGCCGGCCGTCTCCAGCGCACGCACGTGCCGCGCTGTCATGCGCTGCAGGTCCGTGCCCAGCGGCGTCAGCACAACCCCGCCGCTGCCCCGGATGAATACCTCCTGCCCCAGGTCGGCCTCCAGACGCGCCACGGCCCGGCTCACGGCCGCCTGGGTGACGCACAGTTCCTGCGCGGCACGGCGGAAGCTCCCGGTGCGCGCCACGGCCAGGAAGGAATGCAGTTCGACGAGGGAGGGGCTCTGGATGCGCATGGAGCGTGTGGAGGGTCTTTACATCAGGTCATCGGCCGCGACCGAAATGTCGATTGTCGGGCATGCGCCCGGCCACTAGCATCGCGGCCGGAAAAATACAAGGAGCCCTCGAATGCTGAAAAAAATTTGGCGCGCCGCCGCCATCGCCGCCAGCCTGGCGCTCGCCGCCACCGCACCCGTCCACGCGCAGGCGGCCTGGCCGGGCAAGCCCATCAAGTTCATCGTGCCCACGCCGCCCGGCGGCAGCCCCGACATCATCAGCCGCCTGCTGGCCGACGAGCTGCAAAAGCAGCTCGGCCAGGCCGTGGTGGTGGAGAACCGCCCGGGCGGCGGCGGCGGCATCGGCATGACGGCCATCGCCCGCTCCGCGCCCGACGGCTACACCATCGGCTACGGCAACGTGAACACGCTGGCCATCAACCGCACGCTGTTCAAGAAGCTGGCCTACGACGTGGACCGCGACATCGCGCCCATCGCGCAGTTCTCGTCCACCTCCAACCTGCTCGTGGTGCGCCCCTCGCTGGAGGCGAAGAACGTGCAGGAGCTGCTGGACTGGATCCGCAAGCAGCCCCCCGGCACGGTGACCGGCGCATCGCCCGGCGTGGGCACCACGGGGCACATGAGCCTGGCGCTGTTCGAGCAGCTCGCGGGCGTGAAGCTCAACCATATCCCCTACCAGGGCTCGTCGGCCGCCTACCAGGACCTGATCGGCAACCGCGTGGACATCATGTTCGACAACATCGGCCCGCTGTCCACCTACGTGAAGGCCGGCACGCTGCGCGCTCTGGGCTACACGGCCGAGAAGCGCTCGTTCCTCTTCCCCGAGATCCCCACGATGCAGGAGGCCGGCGTGAAGGACTTCCTGATGAGCGCCTGGGGCGGCATCGTGGCGCCCGCGGGCACGCCCAGGGAGGTGGTCCAGCGCCTGAACAAGGAGATCAACACCGCCATGAAGGGCAAGACCATGACCGAGGCGTTCGCCAAGATCGGCAACACCACGGTCGAGGGCTCGGTGGAGGACTTCACGCGCTTCATCCGCGCCGAGACGGACAAGTGGGCCGTCGTGGTCAAGCACACCGGCGCCTCGCTCGACTGATGAAGATCGCCCGCATCACCCTGCGCCACGTGCGCATGCCGTTCCGGCATGCGTTCTCCACGTCGCGCTGGACGCTCACGCACAAGGACGCGATCCTCGTCGAGGCCGCCACCGACGGCGGCCTCACCGGCTGGGGCGAGTGCGTCGCCCTCGCCTACCCCGACTATTGCTACGAAAGCACGGCCATCAACGCGCTGGTGCTGCGCGAGTACCTCGTCCCGCTGGTGCTGGGGCAGGAACTGGCGGACGCGCAGGCGCTGTGGGACGCGATGTCACCCGTGGCCGGCCACCGCATCGCCAAGGCGGGGCTGGAATGCGCGTTCTGGGACCTGGACGCGCAGGCACGCGGCCAATCGCTCAGCACGCGCCTCGGCGGCACGCGCGAGCGCGTGGAAACCGGCGTCTCGGTCAGCGTGCACGACACGCCCGAGGCGCTGCTGCGCAGCGTGGAAGGCTACCTGCGCGAGGGCTACGGGCGCGTCAAGCTCAAGATCAAGCCCGGCAAGGACCTGGTGGAAACGGCCCTCGTGCGCAAGAACTGGCCCGGCCTGAAGCTGCAGGTAGACGGCAACGCCGCCTACACGCTGGAGCACCTGGACCGGCTCACCGGACTGGACGACCTGGGCCTGCTGCTCATCGAGCAGCCCCTGTCCAACGAAGACATCATCGACCACGCGCAGCTGCAGCAGCGCATGCGCACGGCCGTGTGCCTGGACGAGAGCATCCTGTCGGCCGACGACGCGCGCAAGGCGCTTTCCATCAGCGCCTGCCGCATCATCAACATCAAGCCGGGCCGCGTGGGGGGCGTGCGCGAATCCGTGCGCATCCACGACCTGTGCCGCGCGCAGGGCGTACCGGTGTGGATGGGCGGCATGTTCGAGACCGGCATCGGCCGCGCGCTCAACGTGGCGGTGGCCTCGCTGCCGGGCTTCACGCTGCCGGGCGACATCTCGGCCTCGTCGAAGTATTTCGAGGAGGACATCGTGGAGGAGCCGTTCTCGCTCAACGCGGACAGCACCCTCACCGTGCCCACGGCGCCGGGCCTGGGCATCCGCGTGGATGCCCGGCGCCTCGCCAGGTACACCGTGGCCGAGGAAACGTTTACAGCGTCTGCGCGCTGAACGTATCGCAGGCCTGCACGCTGCCGGTCTTCATGCCCTGCGTGAACCAGCGCACGCGCTGCGCGCTGGAGCCGTGGGTGAAGGCGTCGGGCCGCACGGTGCCCGTCTGCTTGCGCTGCAGCGTGTCGTCGCCGATCTGCCCGGCGGCGTTCAGCGCGGACTCGATGTCGCTCTGGTCCAGCCAGTTCTTGGCCTGCTGCGAGTAGCGTGTCCAGATGCCGGCGTAGCAGTCGGCCTGCAGCTCCAGGCGCACCGACAGGGCGTTCTGCTCGCGCTGGCTCACGCGCCCGCGCATGCCGTCCACCTTGCCTGTGGCGCCCAGCAGGGTCTGCACGTGGTGGCCCACCTCGTGGGCGATCACGTAGGCGCGGGCGAACTCGCCCGGCGCGCCGAGCTGGCGGCTCATGGTGTCGAAGAAATCCATGTCCAGGTAGACCTTCTGGTCGCCGGGGCAGTAGAACGGCCCCATGGCGCTTTGCCCCGTGCCGCAGGCCGTGGGCGTGGCGCCGCGGAACAGCACCAGCTTGGGCGGGCGGTACTGCGCCCCGCCCTGCTGGAAGATCTGCGCCCACACATCCTCGGTGGAGGCCAGCACCGTGGAGACGAAGGCGGCGCTGCGGTCGTTCGCGGGCCGTGCCTTGGCGGGGCCCTGCTGCACCTGCGGCGCGCCGCCTCCGCCCGACAGCACGCCGATGGTCGTCAGCGGATTGATGCCGAACACGCCCCAGCCGATCAGCGCCACCACCACCGTGCCTATGCCGATGGAGCGCCCACCGAAACCGCCGCCTCCGCCGCCGCTGCCGCGGCGGTCCTCGACGTTGTCCGACTGACGATTGCCTTCCCATCTCATGAGCGTTCTCCAATGTGCGCACGGCGCAAGCCACGGATGTTACGCCCGCCCGGCAAGCGCCGCTGCCGCCCCGATGTGCGCAGCGCACCGCCCCGGCGGGGCGGTTCAAGAAAGTTCACATTCGCGGCGCGCCTACTGCGCGGCGGTCGCCAGGGTGGCCGGCGGCTGCAGCGTGCTGGTCACGTAGGTCGCGGCCGTGGCGGCGGCTACGCGCGCATGGTGCTCCACCACCACGCCGATGGCCACCAGCTGCACGAGGATGACGGCCGTTCCCACCCAGACCACCCAGGGGGAGGAAGCCGGGGCGTCGGAGGAGGAAGCGGAAGATGGGGCATATGCCATGGAAGGCTCCGGTCGTTCAACTGGAGCCGATCGTAGGCAGCGCCCCGGCGCGCGCCCGGCGGATCACCGCCCGACGCGGCGTAGGACGCGGGCGGTGGTTCAGGCCTTGGGCAGCGTCACGCCGTGCTGGCCCTGGTACTTGCCGTTGCGGTCGCGGTAGCTCACGTCGCAGGGCTCGTCGCCTTGGAAGAACAGCACCTGCGCGCAGCCCTCGCCCGCGTAGATCTTGGCGGGCAGCGGCGTGGTGTTGCTGAATTCGAGCGTCACGTAGCCCTCCCACTCGGGCTCGAACGGCGTGACGTTGACGATGATGCCGCAGCGCGCATAGGTGCTCTTGCCCAGGCACACGGTGAGCACGTCGCGCGGGATGCGGAAATACTCCACCGTGCGCGCCAGCGCGAAGCTGTTGGGCGGGATGATGCAGTAGTCGCCCTCGA
Organism: Acidovorax sp. MR-S7; assembly: GCF_000400995.2. GTDB lineage: Bacteria > Pseudomonadota > Gammaproteobacteria > Burkholderiales > Burkholderiaceae_C > MR-S7. Next base: position 109,986 of record NZ_DF238908.1, read on the forward strand.
AATCGACGAAGCTCTTCTCGTCGAAGTTCTTCGGGTCCACCACGGTGCTGTGGATGTTGGTGAAGACCTTGAATTCACGCGCGCAGCGGATGTCGTAGCCGTAGCTGCTGGTGCCGTAGCTGATGATCTTGCGCCCCTCGCTCTCGCGCACCTGGCCGGGCTCGAAGGGCTCGATCATCCCGTGTTGCTCGGCCATGCGGCGGATCCATTTGTCGCTCTTGATGCTCATGAGGTCACTCCTGGCGCGCATTCTAGGCGAGGCCGCGCCGATAGCTACCCAAATGATAGCTGCCTGCGCTTGCCAGGCAAGCGCCAGAGGCCTTTTTCATGCAATGACCGTGCGCTCGATCAAACGGTCGTCGCCCAGCACGACCATGGCGAACAGCAGCTCGTCGAGGTCGCGCGCGTCGCCCGTGCGGCGCGCCAGCAGCGGCGTGGCCTGCGGGTCGAGCACGACGAAGTCGGCCTCGCAGCCCGGCTGCAGGTTGCCCACCACGCCCTCCAGGCCCAGCGCGCGCGCGGCGCCGGCCGTGTGCTGCCACCACAGGCGCTGGGGCGGCAGGCTCAGGCCCTGCTTGGCGTGGCCCTCGCGCCCCACGTAGTAGGCCGCGAGCATGGTGTGGAAAGGGCTGAAGCTGGTGCCGCCGCCCACGTCGCTGGCCAGCCCGTAGCCGAAGCCCACGCGGTCGGCGCCCGCGTAGTCGAAGAAGCCGCTGCCCAGGAACAGGTTGCTCGTGGGGCACACGGCCGCCACGGCACCGCGGTCGCGCATCAGGGCGCGGTCGTTGTCGTCGAAGTGGATGCAGTGGGCGTACACGGCGCGCTCGCGCATCAGGCCGAAGCCGTCGTACACGCCCAGGTAGCTGCGCGCGGCGGGAAAGAGTTCGCGCGCCCAGCGGATCTCGTCGCGGTTCTCGGCCACGTGGGACTGGATCCACACGTCCGCGTAGCGCGCGGCCAAGGCGCCGGCGCCGCGCAGCTGGGCCTCGGTGCTGGTGGGCGCGAAGCGCGGCGTGATGGCGTAGCCCAGGCGGCCCTGGCCGTGCCAGCGGCGGATGAGCGCCTCGGTGTCGACGAGCGATTGCTCGGTGGCGTCGCGCACGCCGTCGGGCGAATGGCGGTCCTGCAGCACCTTGCCGGCGATCAGGCGCAGCCTGCGGGCCTGCGCCTCGGCCATGAGCGCATCGACCGACTGCGGGTGCGAGGTGGCGAAGGTGAGCGCCGTGGTGACGCCGTTGCGCAGCAGCTCATCGAGGAAGAAGCGCGCCACGCCGGCGGCATAGTCCGCGTCGGCGAAGCGCGACTCGTGCGGGAACGTGTAGTTCTCCAGCCAGGGCAGCAGGCCGTCCGCGGGCGAGCCGATCACGTCGAGCTGCGGGTAGTGCACATGCATGTCCACGAAGCCCGGCGCAATGATGCGGCCGGGCCAGTGGGTCACCGGCGCCTCGCAATAGCGCGCGCGCAGCGCGCTCCAGGCGCCGGCGGCCTGCACGCGCTGCACGCCGCGCGCATCGGGGGCGACGGCCAGCAGGCCGTCTTCGTCGTACAGGGCCGTGCCGTCGTCGGAAAAGCGCAGGAGCGCGGAGCGGTAGAGGTGCATGGCCCCTAGCTTAAGGCGCCGCGCGCCGCCCGGTATGCGGCGCGCGCGATAGCGTTCATAACGCCGTCAGGGGGTGGGGGCGCCGCCCTCGTACCAGCGCTTGAAGGTGTCGCGCTCCGCATCGGTCAGCGCGCCGGGGTTGCCGAAGGGCATCTTGCGCAGCTGCACCACCTGCTGGTAGATCTGCTGCGCGTGGCCCTTCACGTCCTCGGGCGTGTCGAACTTCACGTTCTTCTGCGCGATGGTGTTGGCGCTGTGGCAGACCACGCAGTGCTTCTGCATGACCGCGTGCAGTTGCTCGTAGCCCGCGGCAGGCGCTGCGGCGGCAGACGGGGCCGCGGCGGCCGGTGCCGGGGCGGCCGCCTGCGGCGCGGGCTTGAGCCACGCGATCACGCCCAGCAGCACCGCCACGCCCACGGCGGCATATTTCCAGGGATGGGGGTTGCGACCCAGCTTGTAGCCGTGGCGCATCACGAAGAACTGGCGGATGGCCGCGCCCGCGAACATCATGAGGATCAGCACCAGCCAGTTCAGCTCGTGGCTGTACAGCCAGCCGTAGTGGTTGGACAGCATGGCGAACAGCACGGGCAGCGTGAAATAGGTGTTGTGCACGCTGCGCTGCTTGCCACGCTTGCCGTGGATCGGGTCGACCGGCTGGCCGGCCTTGAGCGCGGCGACGACCTTGCGCTGGCCGGGGATGATCCAGAAGAACACGTTCGCGCTCATCGAGGTGGCGAGCATCGCGCCCATGAGCAGGAAGGCCGCCTGGCCGGGGAAGATGTGGCAGGCCAGGACCGCCGCGATGCACACCAGCACGAGCACCAGCGCCCCCACGATGGCGTCGCCGTTCTTCTGCTGCCCGAACACGCGGCAGATGCCATCGTAGAGCAACCAGAACACCACCAGGAAGGCCAGCGCCGCCACGATGGCCATGGCGGGCGACATGAGCGGGTTGGCCGGGTGCACCAGGTAGATGCCGGCGTTCCAGAGGTAGGACACCGTGAGCAGCGCGAAGCCCGACAGCCACGTGGTGTAGCTCTCCCAGAAGAACCAGTGCAGATGGTCGGGCAGCTTGGGCGGCGCGACGTTGAACTTGACCGGGTGGTAGAACCCGCCGCCGTGCACGGCCCAGAGTTCGCCGTTCACGCCCTGCTTCTTCAGGTCTTCGTCGACGGGCGGCGTGAGGCTGCTGTCGAGGAACACGAAGTAGAACGAGGAGCCCACCCAGGCGATGGCGGTGATGACGTGCAGCCAGCGCAGCAGCAGATTGGCCCAGTCGAGAAAGTAGCTTTCCATAGTGTTTCAACCCGGTGGCGTGGGGCCACCCGAAAGCTGCTCACCACTGCGGGCGCTCTGAGCAGATGGATCAGGCCGCGCACCTTGGCATGAAAGCTACCGGGGCACCGCTGCGACCAATTTTGTGGACATGAAGTGTATGCAATTTTTGTTGCCGCCGCCACATCCGCCGACTCGGTAGTGACCCGCAGAAGGCAGCCTCACGGGATTTCAAGCCAAATCGGCCTCCAGCGCCTATGCAGCAAGCGCAAGCAGCTATCGATGCAGGAGCATCCGTCAGGTGACGGGCGCCGGGTTGAACAGCACGAGCTGGTTGTGCAGCTTCCAGTGCTCGGCCCAGGTCTTGCGGCGGCCGCTGGCCACGTCGAGCATGAGGCGGAACAGCTCCCAGCCCACGTCCTCGATGCTGGCGCCGCCGTCGGCGATGCGGCCGGCATTCACGTCCATCAGGTCGTGCCAGCGGCGCGCCAGGTCGCTGCGCGTGGCGACCTTGATCACCGGCACCGCAGCCAGCCCGTAGGGCGTGCCGCGCCCGGTGGTGAAGACGTGCAGGTTCATGCCGGCGGCCAGTTGCAGCGTGCCGCAGATGAAGTCGCTGGCGGGCGTGGCCGCGTACACCAGCCCGCGCACGATGCCGCGGTCCGCCAGCCGCTGCCCCGGCGACAGCACGCCCGTGATGGGCGCGGTGCCGCTCTTGACGATGGAGCCCATGGCCTTCTCGACGATGTTCGACAGCCCGCCTTTCTTGTTGCCGGGCGTGGTGTTGGCGCTGCGGTCCACCCGGCCCTTGTCCAGGTAGGCGTCGTACCAGGCCATCTCCGCGATCATGTCCCGCGCCACCCCGGGGGTGGCCGCGCGCGCGGTGAGCTGGTCGATGCCGTCGCGCACCTCGGTCACCTCGCTGAACATCACCGTGGCGCCCGCGCGCACCAGCAGGTCGGTGCAGAAGCCCACGGCCGGGTTGGCCGTGACGCCGCTGAACGCATCGCTGCCGCCGCACTGCACGCCCACCACGAGGGCACTGGCGGGCACGGTCTCGCGGCGGCGCCGGTTCAGCCGCTCCAGGTGCGCCTTGGCGCTTTCCATGATGGAGTCGATCATGCTCATGAAGCCGACGTGCGCCTCGTCCTGCAGGCAGACCACGTCCAGTTCGGGTTCACGTTCGTCCACGATGGGGAAGGTGCCCGGCGGCAGCAGCCGCTCGGGCTGCAGCTTCTCGCAGCCCAGGCTGACCACCATCACCTCGCCGCCGAAGTTGGGATTGCGGCTGATGTTGCGCAGCGTGCGCTGCGGAATCTCGGCACCCACGGCATCGATGGCCACGCCGCAGCCGTAGGTGTGCTCCAGGCCTACCACGTCATCAACGTGCGGATACTGTGGCAGCAGCTCGGCCTTGATGCGGCGCACCGCGAAGTCGAGCACGCCGGCCACGCACTGCACCGTGGTGGTGATGGCGAGGATGTTGCGCGTACCCACCGAGCCGTCGGCGTTGCGGTAGCCCTCGAAGGTATAGCCCTCCAGCGGCGGCGGCTCGGGCGGCTTCACCGTGGCGATGGGCAGGCCCTCCAGCGAGCGCGCCGCGGGCATCTCCAGCAGGCGCTCGTGCACCCAGCTCCCGGCGGGGATCGGCCGCGCGGCCCGGCCGATCACCACGTTGTAGCGCCGCACCGCGTCGCCCGCCGCCAGGTCGGCCAGCGCCACCTTGTGGCCCTGGGGCACCTTGTCGACCAGCACGAGGCCCGAGGGGAGCACGGTGCCAGCCGGCAGGCCGCCGTCGTTGGCGACGATGGCCACGTTGTCGCGCGCGTCCATCGCGATGCAGAGGGGGGGCTGGGTGCTCATCGTGCCGCGTTCCGGTCCGCTCACTCCGCCTTGATGCCCGCCGCCTTGATCACCTGCGCCCACTTGGTCACCTCGGCCTGCTGGTAGGCGCCGAGTTCGGCGGGCGTCATGGTGGAGGGGACCATGCCGAAGCTCTTGAGGCGGGCCTGGACCTCGGGCGTGGCGACGATCTTCATGATCTCCGCGTGCAGCCGGTCCACGATGGGCTTGGGCGTGCCCGCCGGGGCGAACACGGCCTGCCACGAGCCCATGTCGAAGCCCTTCTGGCCCGCTTCGGCGATGGTGGGCACGTCGGGCAGCGACTCCAGGCGCCTGGAGCTGGTGACGGCAATGGGGCGCAGCTTGCCGGACTGGATGTGGGGGCCCACGATCAGCGTGGTGTCGAACATCATGTCCACCTGGCCGCCCACCACGTCCTGCACGGCCGGGCCGCTGCCCTTGTAGGGCACGTGCGTGAACTTCACGCCCGACTGGTAGGCCAGCAGCTCCAGCGCCATGTGCGGCGAGGTGCCGGTGCCGGGCGACGCGGAAGACAGCCCGCCCGAGCCGGCCTTGGCCTTGCTGGCGGCGAGCACGTCGTCCAGCGTCTTGTAGGGGCTGGCCGACGGCACCACCAGCACCAGCGGCCCGGAGCCCAGCATGGCCACCGGCGTGAAAGACTTGATGGGGTCGTAGTCCAGCTTGGAATACAGGCTCACGTTGATGGAGTGCGAGCTGATGGTGCCGCCGAGGATGGTGTAGCCGTCCGCGGGCGCGCGGGCGGCCAGGCCCGAGCCCACGCTGCCGCCGGCGCCGCCCTTGTTCTCGATGACCACCGGCGTGCCCAGCGCCTGGCCCAGGGGCTGGGCGATCACGCGCGCCAGGGTGTCGGTGTTTCCGCCGGGCGGGAACGGCACCATGTAGGTGATGGGCTTGCCCGTGGGCCAGGCGCCCTGGGCCACGGCAGGCTGGGCGGCGAAGCTGCCGCCCAGCAGCAAGGCGCTGGCGGCGAGGGAACGGTGGATCAGCGTGCGGCGTTGCATGTCGGTTGTCTCCTGTCTTGATGGAAAAAAACTCAAAAGCGCGGCTGTTTGCCGGTGAAGGCGGGGTCGTACTTGCGCATCTGCCCCAGGTCGTCGCGGTTGCGGATGCCGCAGCGCAGGTAGTTGTCGTGCAGGCGGGCCAGGGCCTCGCGGTCCAGCGTGACGCCCAGGCCCGGCGCCGTGGGCACGCGCAGGCTGCCCTGCTCGAAGCGGAGGCGCCCGCCTTCGACGACTTCCTCGTCCTGCCAGGGGTAGTGCGTGTCGCAGGCGTAGGTGAGCAGCGGCACGCTGGCGCACAGGTGCGCCATGGCCACCAGGCTGATGCCCAGGTGCGAGTTGCTATGCATGGACAGGCCCAGGTCGAACGTGCGGCACAGCGTGGACAGCCGCTGCGTGGCGCGCAGGCCGCCCCAGTAGTGGTGGTCGCTGAGCACGATCTTCACGGGGCAGCCCATCTCGGCGTTGCGGCGGAACTCGGCGAAGTCCGTCACCACCATGTTGGTGGCCAGCGGCACGTCGCACGCGCGCGCCACGGCGGCCATGCCGTCCAGGCCCGGGGCCGGGTCTTCGTAGTACTCCAGCACGCCGCGCAGCTGCTGCACGATCCGCAGGCTGGTCTCCACCGTCCAGTTGGCGTTGGGGTCGATGCGCAGCGGCGTGCCGGGAAAGGCCTCTGCCAGCGCCAGGATGCCCGCGGCCTCCTGCTCGGGCGGCAGCGCGCCCGCCTTGAGCTTGATGCTCCGGAAGCCATGCTGCCCGATCATGCGCCGCGCCTGGGCCACGAGCTGGCCGGGCGTCAGCGCCTCGCCCCAGGCGTCCGGCGCATAGGGTGTGCCGATGTGCTCGGCGTACTTGTAGAACAGGTAGGCCGAAAACGGCACGCTGCCGCGCGCCGCCCCGCCCAGCAGATCGACGATGGGCGCCCGCGCCATCTGCCCTTGCAGGTCGAGCATGGCGACCTCGAACGCGCTGACCACCTTGGCCACCGTCTTGGAAACGTGCGTGCCCGGCGCCAGCGACACCTGCTGGCCCAGGAACTCCGAGGCCGTGAGCTTCGGGGGCGCCACCAGCGCCTCCACGCGGCGCTCCATCTCGCCCAGCGCCCAGGGCGACAGCCCCGCCAGCGCCGGCGCGGCCTTGGCCAGCGCATCCAGCATGGGCTGGTCGCCATAGCTCTCGCTGATGCCCACCAGGCCCGAGGCCGTCTCGATCTCGATGATGGAGCGCAGCGCCCAGGGCTCGTGGATGCCCGCCGCGTTCAGCAGCGGCGGATCGCGAAAGGCAATGGGCGTGATGCGGACGTGGCGGATCGCGTGGGAGGTGCTCATCGGAGGCGGGGCATGAAATATGTCATCAGACAACCTACAACGCATTATGATCAAAGCATGAATGCGCCGTCCACGGGATTACCCTCGCCCACCCCCGCCTCCCGCGAATCCCTGCGCGGCAAGTCCGGCCGCAACGGCCGCAGCCTGGCCAACCTGCTCTCCGAGGAATTCGAGAACAAGATCCGCCAGGGCCTGCTGCGCGAGGGCGACCGCCTGCCTACCGAGTCGGAGCTGGTGCGCAGCTACGACGTGAGCCGCACCGTGGTGCGCGAGGCGATCTCCAAGCTGCAGGCCGCCGGCCTGGTGGAGACGCGCCACGGCATCGGCACCTTCGTGCAGGCCGTGCGCGAGGGCGCGGGGCTCACGCTCAACGCGCGGGAGCTCAGCGAATCGGTGGACGTGCTGGCCGTGCTGGAGCTGCGCATCAGCCTGGAAACCGAGGCGGCAGGCCTGGCCGCGCAGCGCCGCAGCGACGCCCACCTGCAGGCCATGCAGCAGGCGCTGCGGGCGTTCGAGCGCAACGCCGCGGGCGGCGGCGACACCATCGCGCCGGACCTCGCCTTCCACCTGGGCATCGCGCAGGCCACGGGCAACCCGTATTTCGAGAGCATCCTGGCGCACTTCGGCGCGCAGTTGATCCCGCGCACGCGCATCACCTCCATCCAGTCGCCGGGGCGCGACCCCGACTACCTGCACCGCGTGAACCGCGAGCACGAGGAGATCTTCAACGCCATCGAGCGGCAGGACGCCGACTCGGCCCGCGCCGCCATGCGCATCCACCTCACCAACTCCCGCGAGCGGCTGCGCCTCGCGCAGAAGCGCAGCGCGCCCGCCGCCTGAAGGCGGCGCGACAGGCTTGCGCTTGCCATCTCATGTTGTATGATGACGTACAACATCAACCAAGGAGACAACCCATGCACCCTCGCCTCACCCGCCGCGCGGCCGCCGCCGCACTCGCCAGCCTGTGCGCGGCCCCGCTGTGCATCGCCGCCCAGCCCGCGCCCGCCTGGCCCACCCGGCCGCTGAAGATCGTGGTGCCCTACCCGCCCGGCGGCAGCTCCGATATCATCGCGCGCTCGATCAGCCAGCCGCTGTCGGAGATGCTGGGGCAGCCAGTGATCGTGGAGAACAAGCCCGGCGCCAACGGCAACCTGGGCGCGGACTTCGTGGCCAAGGCGCCCGCCGACGGCTACACCCTGCTGCTGTGCGACCTGGGCGCGCTGGCCATCAGCCCGTCGGTCTACACCAAGCTGCCGTTCAACCCGTCCAAAGACTTGCGCGGCGCGGCCATGCTGGCCTATTCGCCGCACCTGCTGGTGGTGCACCCCTCGGTGAAGGCCAACACGCTCAAGGAGCTGGTGGAGCTGTCCAAGACCAGCGACCTGAACTTCGCCGTGACGGCCACCGGCAGCGCCCCGCACCTGGCCGGCGTGGAACTGGCCCGCGCCACGGGCGCCAAGTGGCAGTACGTCCCCTACAAGGGCGGCGTGCAGTCGGTGCAGGACACGGTGGCGGGCCAGACCCAGGTGCTGATGAACGGCATGCTGGCCACCTACCCCCATGTGCAGAGCGGCAAGCTCAAGCTGCTGGGCGTGTCCAAGCGCGAGCGCATGCCGCTGATCGGCGCCGTGCCCACCATCGCCGAGCAGGGCGTGGCCGGCTACGAGACCGGCACCTGGCAGGGCGTGATGCTGCGCGCGGGCACGCCGGACGGCATCGCCCGCCGCATCCACGAATCGCTGGTCACCGCCATCCGCTCGCCCGAGGTGCGCTCGCGCCTGGCCGGCCAGGGCGCCGAGGTGGTGACCATGGCCCCCGCCGAGGTGGACCGTTTCTTCGCCGCCGAGCGCGCCCGCTGGGCCAAGGTCGTGCAGCAGGAGAACCTGCAGCTCGACTGACGCACGCCCCTTTTCCCCGCCCCCCTCTTCCCTCGAAAGAAAGACCGACATGACCCCTCAAGACCTCAAGGACGTGATGAGCTCCGGCCTGCTGTCCTTCCCCCTGACCGACTTCGACGCCAATGGCGACTTCAACGCCAAGGGCTACGCGGCGCGCCTGGAGTGGCTCGCCCCCTACGGCGCCAGCGCCCTTTTCGCGGCGGGCGGCACGGGCGAGTTCTTCTCGCTCACGGGCGGCGAGTACCCGGCCATCATCAAGACCGCCGTGGACACCTGCAAGGGCAAGGTGCCCATCATCGCCGGCGCGGGCGGCCCCACGCGCTTCGCCATCGAGTGCGCGCAGGCGGCCGAGAAGGCCGGCGCCCACGGCATCCTGCTGCTGCCGCACTACCTGACCGAAGCCAGCCAGGAGGGCCTGGCCGCCCACGTCGAGGCGGTGTGCAAGAGCGTGGACTTCGGCGTGATCATCTACAACCGCGGCATCAGCCGCTTCGCGCCCGAGACCGTGGCGCGCCTGGCCGAGCGCAACCCCAACCTGGTCGGCTACAAGGACGGCGTGGGCGATATCGAGGCCCAGTGCGCCATGTACCTGACCCTGGGCGACCGCCTGGCCTACCTGGGCGGCCTGCCCACGGCCGAGGTCTACGCGGCAGCCTACAAGGCGCTGGGCACGCCGGTGTATTCGTCGGCCGTCTTCAACTTCATCCCCAAGACGGCGATGCGCTTCTACGAAGCGGTAAAGAACGACGACATGGCCACGCAGCACCGGCTGCTCAAGGATTTCTTCATCCCGTACCTGAAGATCCGCAACAAGGGCGAGGGCTATGCGGTGAGCATCGTCAAGGCCGGCGCGAAGATCGTCGGCCACGATGCCGGCCCCGTGCGCGCGCCGCTGTCCGAGCTCAAGCCCGCCGAATACGAGGCGCTGGCCCAGCTCATCGCCACGCTGGACGAATAAGACCGCCATACCGAGGAGACAAGCCATGAAGAAACTGCTCGCGGCCCTCGCGCTCGCCGCCCTGTCCGCCACCGCGGCCGCCTGGCCGGACAAGACCGTCACCATCGTCGTGCCCTTCCCGCCCGGCGGCTCCACCGACACCATCGCCCGCGCCATGGCACAGAAGATGGGCGACACGCTCGGCCAATCCTTCGTGGTGGACAACCGCCCTGGCGCCACCGGCACCATCGGCGCTACGGCCGTCAAGCGCGCGCCGGCCGACGGCTACACGCTGCTGTTCGCCTCGCTCGGCCCCTACGTCATCACGCCGCACCTGATGAAGTCCGCGCCCTACGACGCTGCGGCGGACTTCGACTACATCAGCGTGCCCGTGCAGGCGCCCAACGTCCTCGTGGCCTCGTCCGCGCAGCAAGCCCGCACCGTGGCTGAGGTGGTGGCCGCGCTCAAGGCGCAGCCGGGCAAGCTCAGCTTCGCCAGCTCGGGCAACGGCTCGTCGGACCATCTCTCGGCCGAGATGTTCTGGCAGCAGAGCGGCACCTCGGGCACCCACGTGCCCTACAAGGGCGGCGCGCCGGCCATCAACGACCTGCTGGGCGGGCAGGTGGATTTCTCGTTCCAGAACGTGAACGCCGTGCTACCGCACATCCGCGCCGGCAAGCTGCGCGCCATCGCCGTCACCGGCGACAAGCGCTCTCCCGTGCTGCCGGACGTGCCCACGCTGGCCGAGGCCGGCGTCCAGGGCGCAGAGGTCTATTCATGGCAAGGCCTGGCCGCGCCCAAGGGCCTGCCCCCCGACGTGAAGGCCAGGCTCGGCCAGGCCGCGGTCGATGCCATCCGCGCCCCGGCCATCGCCAAGCGCTTCACCGACCAGGGGCTGGAGATCGTGGGCAGCACGCCCGCCGAATTCACGGCCTTCCAGGCACGCGAGAACACGCGCTGGAAAAACCTCATCCAGACCCGCAAGATCACCATCGACTGAAATGAAGCGCCCCCCTGAGCCGCTGCGCGGCTTCCCCCCGCTCTCGGCTTCGCCGGGCAGGGGGACGCAGCCAGCGCGGCGGGGCGGCCCTTGCGCGGCTGCCCGCGCCTCGGCCGCGCCAGTTCCAGAAGCAGAGGGCAGCGCAACGCGCCATGGAGAACTGACATGACAACCACCACCCCGACCATCACCGACATCGAAGTCATCCCCGTCGCCGGCCGCGACGGCATGCTGATGAACCTGAGCGGCGCGCACGGCCCGTTCTTCACGCGCAACGTGCTGCTGATCCACGACAGCGCGGGCCGCACCGGCGTGGGCGAGGTGCCCGGCGGCGAAGGCATCCGCCAGGCGCTGGAGGACAGCAAGCGCGTGCTGATCGGCCAGTCCATCGGCCAGCACCTGCAACTGCTGCGGCAGGTGCAAGACGCCCTGGAGGGCCGCGACACGGGCGGGCGCGGCCTGCAGACGTTCGACCTGCGCATCGGCGTGCATGCCGTCACCGCCGTCGAATCGTGCCTGCTCGACCTGCTGGGCCAGCACCTGGGCGTGCCCGTGGCCGCGCTGCTGGGCGAAGGCCAGCAGCGCGAGCGCGTGGAGATGCTGGGCTACCTGTTCTTCGTCGGCCCGAGCGGCAAGACCGGCCTGCCCTACGTCAAGCCCGGCGAAGACACGAGCGGCAGCGACGCCTGGACCCAGGTGCGCCACATGGAGGCCATGACGCCCGAATCAATAGTGCGCCAAGCCGAGGCCGCGCACGCGCGCTACGGCTTCAACGACTTCAAGCTCAAGGGCGGCGTACTGGCCGGTGAAGAGGAAGTCGCGGCCGTCACCGCGCTGGCCAAGCGCTTCCCCGAAGCACGCGTCACGCTCGACCCCAACGGCGGCTGGCTGCTCAAGGACGCCATCCGCCTGATGCGCGACATGCGCGGCGTGCTGGCCTATGCCGAAGACCCCTGCGGCGCCGAGGGCGGCTTCTCCGGCCGCGAGGTGATGGCCGAATTCCGCCGCGCCACCGGCCTGCCCACTGCCACCAACATGGTCGCCACCGACTGGCGCCAGATGGTGCATGCGCTGTCGCTGCAATCGGTGGACATTCCGCTGGCCGACCCGCATTTCTGGACGATGGCCGGCAGCGTGCGCGTGGGCCAGACCTGCCGCGACTGGGGCCTGACCTGGGGCTCGCACTCCAACAACCATTTCGACATCTCGCTGGCCATGTTCACCCACGTGGCCGCCGCCGTGCCCGGCAAGGTCACGGCCATCGACACGCACTGGATCTGGCAGGACGGGCAGTTCCTGACCCAAAACCCGCTGCAGATCCGCGGCGGCTTCGTCGATGTGCCGACGGCGCCGGGCCTGGGCGTGACCGTGGATCGCGCCGCGCTGCAGCGCACCAACGCGCTCTACCAGCAGCACGGCCTGGGCGCACGCGACGACGCCGTGGCCATGCAGCACCTGATCCCCGGCTGGAAGTTCGACAACAAGCGGCCCTGCATGGTTCGTTAGCCAAATAGGCCTCCAGCGCTTTTCCATCAAGCGCGAGCAGCTATTAATAAGAGAGCAATCATGTCCCGACACGACAACCTGATCAACGGCGCCTGGACGCCCGGCAAGTCCTACGCGCCCAACACCAACCCCAGCCACCTCGCCGACCTGATCGGCGAGTACGCCCAGGGCGATGCCGCCGACGTGGATGCGGCCGTGGCCGCCGCAGTGGCCGCGTTTCCCGCGTGGAGCACTTCGGGCATCCAGGCGCGCTCCGATGCGCTGGATCGCATCGGCTCGGAGATCCTCGCGCGCAAGGAGGAACTCGGCGAGCTGCTGGCGCGCGAGGAAGGCAAGGTGCGCGGCGAAGCCATCGGCGAGGTCATGCGCTCGGGCCAGATCTTCAAGTTCTTCGCGGGCGAATGCCTGCGGCTGGCGGGCGAGACGCTGCCCTCCGTGCGCCCCGGCATCGGCGTGGAGATCACGCGCGAACCGATCGGCGTGGTCGGCCTCATCACGCCGTGGAACTTCCCCATCGCCATCCCGGCCTGGAAGATCGCCCCGGCACTGGCTTTCGGCAATTGCGTGGTCATCAAGCCCGCCGATCTGGTGCCGGGCTGTGCCTGGGCGCTGGCGGACATCATCCACCGCTCGGGCATTCCGGCCGGGGTGTTCAACCTCGTCATGGGCCGGGGGCGCGTGATCGGCGATGCGCTGGTGCGCCACCCGGGCATTGCGGCCATCAGCTTCACGGGGTCGGTCGGCGTGGGCCGGGGGATTGCCGCCGCTTGCGTGGAGAACGGCAAGAAGGTGCAGTTGGAGATGGGCGGCAAGAACCCGCAGGTGGTGCTGGACGATGCCGACCTGAAGCAGGCGGTGGAGCTGTCGGCGCAGAGCTGCTTTTATTCCACGGGCCAGCGCTGCACGGCATCGAGCCGCCTGATCGTGACAGACAAGATCTACCCGGCCTTCGTCGAGGCGCTGAAGAGCCGCATCGAAGCGATCAAGGTCGGCGCCGCGCTGGCCGCGGGCACGGACATGGGGCCGGTGGTGAGCCAGGCGCAGCTCGAACAGGATTTGAGCTATGTCGAGATCGGCAAGGCCGAGGGCGCGCAGCTCGTCAGCGGCGGCGGCCGCGTGGCCTGCCACACGGGCAGCGGGCACGAGGGCTATTTCATGGCGCCGGCGCTGTTCGCCGATACCACGCCCGCCATGCGCATCAACCGCGAGGAGATCTTCGGCCCCGTGGCCAGCGTGATCCGCGTGAAGGACTATGAAGAAGCGCTGGCCGTGGCCAACGCTACGGAGTTCGGCCTGTCGGCGGGCATCGCCACGACCAGCCTGAAACACGCCACGCACTTCAAGCGCCATGCCCAGGCCGGCATGGTGATGGTGAACCTGCCCACAGCGGGGGTGGACTACCACGTGCCGTTCGGCGGACGCAAGGGCAGCAGCTACGGCCCGCGCGAGCAGGGGCGCTATGCGCAGGAATTCTTCACCACCGTGAAGACGGCCTACACCCTGGCCTGATCGCTCCCAGAAGAATAGCTGGCAGCGCTTGCCCGGCAAACGCTGGAGGCCGTTTTGGCTTCAAGCCTGCCCCAGCCGCTGCAGCAGCTGCGCCGCCACCGCCACGGCGATCACCTCGGGCTCCTTGCCCGCGATGCCGGGCACGCCGATGGGGCAGGTCACCTGCGCCAGCTCCTGCTCCGAAAAGCCGCGCGCCGCCAGCCGGTGGCGGAACGTCGCCCACTTGGTGCGGCTGCCGATGAGGCCGATGAAGGGCAGATCGCCGCGCGCGCGCTGGCGCGCCAGGCAGGCAGCCACGATGTCCAGGTCCTCCGCGTGGCTGAAGCTCATGATGAGCACGAACGAGCGCGGCGCGAGGCCGGGCACTGCCGCCTGCACCGGGTCGGAGTGTTCGCACAGCGCCTGCGGCGGCGGCGCGGGGGGAAACACCCCGTCGCGGCTGTCGATCCAGTGCAGCGCGAAGGGCAACGGCGCCAGCACGCGCGCCAGCGCGTGGCCCACGTGGCCGCCGCCGAACAGCGCCACCGGGTGCAGGGGCGGCGCCAGGCGCTCGCGCAGCGCCGGCGCGTCCTCCGCGCCCACGCACTCGAAGCGCAGCACCACCACGCCGCCGCAGCACTGGCCCAGGCTGGGTCCCAGCGCCCGGCGCACCAGCGGCGCGCGCGCCGGCCGCCCGGCCAGGTGGTCCGCCAGGCGCTCGCGCGCCTCCTGCAGGGCCTGCAGCTCCAGGTGCCCGCCGCCGATGGTGCCCAGCGGCGTATCGTGTCCCGCCAGCAGGGCCATCCAGGCCCCGCGCTCGCGCGGCACCGAGCCTTGGGTAGACTCCACCGTCACCAGGCACGCGGGCGCCGCCTGGATGTGTTCGAGCAAGCGATGCAACGCCGTCCGCATGTGTTCCCGCCTCTGGTTCGCCATTCACCTACCGACCATCATGTCCCAGTCCCCCGACCAGCGTCCCCCGGCCCGCAAGCGCCCCTTCTGGCTGCCGGCCAGTCTCATGGCGGCCGTGGCGGCCATCGTGGCGGCCTGCAAGTCCGGGCCGGAGCCCGAGCCCGCGCCCGCCCCGGCCGCGCCCGGCAGCGACGCCCGCGTGACCGGCCCCGTGCCCGCGGCCCAGGGCTCGGCGCGCGCCTCGGGTGCCGCCACGCCGCGCGCCTACCGTCAGGACGCGGCCACGCACCTGTACGGCCTGAACGCGCAGCGCATCTACAAGGGCAAGCTGCCGCCGCTGCTCTACGCCATCGGCGTGCTGGAGGTGGACATCGACCGCGCGGGCCGCGTGACCGCCCTGCGCTGGATGCGCGCGCCGCGCCATGCGCCCGAGGTGGTCAAGGAGATCGAGCGCACAGTGCGCGCCGCCGCGCCCTTCCCCGTGCCCGCGCGCATGCAGCGCGTGACCTATACCGACACCTGGCTGTGGGACAAGTCGGGCCATTTCCAGCTCGATACGCTGACCGAAGGGCAGCTCTAGGGCCCTCTGCACGAATCGAGCGGCAAGCGTGCGAGATGCACACGGCGCGGTGATTCGTGCAGAGGGTCCCTAATTCAGGAACCGCGGTAGGTGGAATAGCTCCACGGGCTCACCAGCAGGGGCACGTGGTAGTGCTGGTCCGCGTGGGCGATGCCGAAGTCCAGGCTCACGCGGCCCAGGAAGTTGGGCTCGGGCAGTTGCACGCCCCTGGCCTTGAAATACGCGGCCACGTCGAAGGTCAGCCGGTAGGTGCCGGGGCGCAGGCTGGCGTTGTCGAACAGCGGCGCATCGGTGCGGCCGTCGTGGTTGAGGGTCAGGCGCTTGACCAGCGTGGCCTGCTCGCCGCTGGTGGCATACAGCGCGACCTCCATGCCCGCGGCGGGGCAGCCGTGCATGGTGTCGAGGACGTGGGTGCTGAGGCCCATGGGGCTTCTCCTGAAGTGGTTTCGGGTACGAGAAAGTGTATACAGTTTTTGTACTCTCTTGCCAGCGCCGCACCGGGCGTTTACCCTGCGGCCCATCCCCAACCACCAGGAGACACCGAATGCAATTCCGCTCCACCCTGCTGGCCGGCAGCCTTGCGCTGGCCCTGGCCAGCCTGGTCGCCTGCAGCAGCCCGCAGCCGCCGGCGCCCGCTGCCGCCGTGCAGCCCGCGGCCGCCACCGCGCAGCCCAGCGCCGCGCAGGCCGCCGCCGCGGCCTATGACTTCGACATGGATGTGTTCCACCCCGTGGTGGCCAAGAACGGCATGGTGGCCAGCGAGCAGGAGCTGGCCTCGCGCATCGGGCTGGACATCCTCAAGGCCGGCGGCAATGCGGTGGACGCCGCCGTGGCCATGGGCTTCGCGCTGGCCGTGGCGCTGCCCAATGCGGGCAACATCGGCGGCGGCGGGTTCATGATGGTGCACGATGCCAGGACCGGCAGGAGCGTGGCGCTGGACTTCCGCGAGGTAGCGCCCTCCAAGGCCACGCGCGACATGTACCTGGACGCCAAGGGCAACGTGGTCGACGGCAAGTCGCTCTACACCCACTACGCCGTGGGCGTGCCCGGCACCGTGGCGGGCATGGAGCATGCGCTCAAGAAGTGGGGCACGATGCCCCTGTCCAAGGTGGTCGCTCCGGCCGTGGCGCTGGCCGACAAGGGCTACCCCGTGAGCGAGACGCTGGCCAAGATCCTGCAGCAGGAGAAGAAGACCATGGGCCGCTGGCCCGCCACCCAGGCCATCTTCTGGAAGAACGGCGAGCCGCTCCAGCGCGGCGACCTGCTGGTGCAGAAGGACCTGGCCCAGTCGCTGCGCCTGATCGGCCAGCAGGGTGCCAAGGTGTTCTACGAAGGCGCCATCGCCCAGAAGATCGCCGCCGAGATGGCCCCGCACGCGGGCGCGATCACGCTGGCCGACCTGAAGAACTACAAGGTCGTCGAGCGCGAGCCCGTGCGCGGCAGCTACCGCGGCTACCAGATCGTGACCATGCCCCCGCCGTCGTCGGGCGGCGCGCACCTGATCCAGATCCTCAACATGATGGAGCGCTGGCCCATGAACCAGTGGGGCGTGAACAGCGCCCAGAGCGTGCACCACATGGCCGAGAGCATGAAGCTGGCGTATGCCGACCGCTCCGAGTACCTGGGCGACCCGGACTTCGTGAAGATCCCCCTCAAGGGCCTGACCTCCAAGCGCTACGCCGAGCAGCTCGCCAAGGGCATCGATGCGAACAAGGCGCGCGACGCCAAGGCCATCAAGCCCGGCCAGCCCCAGCCCTACGAGAGCGACCAGACCACGCACTACTCGGTGGTGGACAAGGCCGGCAACGCCGTAGCCGTGACCTACACGCTCAACACCAACTTCGGCAGCGGCATCGTCGCCAAGGGCACGGGCATCCTGCTCAACAACGAGATGGACGACTTCTCCGCCAAGCCCGGCGTGGCCAACGCCTACGGCCTCGTGGGCGGCGACGCCAACGCGGTGGCCGCGGGCAAGCGCCCGCTGTCGTCGATGACGCCCACGCTGGTGCTCAAGGACGGCAAGCCCACGCTGGTGACCGGCAGCCCCGGCGGCGCGCGCATCATCACCACGGTGCTGCAGACGGTAGTCAACACCATCGACTACGGCATGAACCCGTTTGAAGCCGCCGCCACGCCGCGCTTCCACCACCAATGGACGCCCGACGAGCTGCGCATCGAGAAGGGCTTCTCCAACGACACCCTGGCCCTGCTGCGCCAATGGGGCCACAAGGTGGCGGTGAAGCCTTCGATGGGCCGCACACAGACCATCCAGATCCGGGACGGCATGCTCTACGGCGCGTCCGACCCGCGCAACCCGGACGGGCAGACGCTGGGCTATTGAGCCGCCCCCCGCATGAAAGCCGCGCCTTGCGCGGCTTTTTTTCAGGGCGCCAGGCTCGCGCAGTCGATCACGAAGCGGTATTTCACGTCGCCCTTGAGCATGCGCTCGTAGGCGGCGTTGATCTCGTCGGCGCGGATCATCTCCACGTCGGCCACGATGCCGTGCTCGGCGCAGAAGTCCAGCATCTCCTGCGTCTCGGGAATGCCGCCGATCAGCGAGCCCGCGAGGCTGCGGCGCTTCATGATCAGGCTGAACACGTTGGAGGGCGGATGCGGCGAAGCCGGCGCGCCCACCAGCGCCATCGTGCCGTCGCGGCGCAGTAGCGCGAAGAACGGGTCGAGATCGTGCGGCGCGGCCACGGTGTTCAGGATGAAGTCCAGGCTCGCGGCGTGCGCCTTCATCTCGCCGCGGTTGCGCGAGACGACCACCTCGTGCGCACCCAGCGCCCGGGCCGCATCGCGCTTGGATTCGGACGTGGTGAACGCCACCACGTGCGCGCCCATCGCGCGCGCGAGCTTGATGCCCATGTGCCCCAGCCCGCCGATGCCCACCACACCCACCTTGTGGCCCAGCCCCACCTTCCAGTGGCGCAATGGCGAGTAGGTGGTGATGCCCGCACACAGCAGCGGCGCCACGGCGTTGAGCTGCGCTGCGGGGTGGCGCACGCGCAGCACGTAGCGCTCGTGCACCACGATCTGCTGCGAGTAGCCGCCCAGCGTGTGGCCCGGCGCGTCGGGCGTGGGCCCGTTGTAGGTGCCGATCATGTGGTCGCAGTAGTTCTCCAGCCCGTCGCCGCAGTCCGCGCAGTGCCGGCAGCTGTCGACGATGCAGCCCACGCCCACCAGGTCGCCGGGCGCGAAGCCCGACACCTGCGCGCCCACGGCCGCGACGCGGCCCACGATCTCGTGCCCTGGCACGCAAGGAAAGAGCGTGCCCGCCCATTCGGAGCGCACCTGGTGGATGTCGGAATGGCACACGCCGCAATAGGCGATGGCGATCTGCACGTCGTGCGCACCCGGCGCGCGGCGGGTGATGGCGAGCGGCTGCAGGGGCTGGTCGGCGGCCTGGGCGCCGTAGGCTTGGATGGTCATGGCGGTGTTCCTTTCATGGGTGGCACGGGAGCGGGAAAGCCGGAAAGGCGATGGACGCGACAGATAGGCCGCGGCACCGCGGAGCGCCCGCACGGCGCTATCGCAAGAATAGCTGCCCGCGCTTTCTGGACAAGCGCCAGCGGCCATTTTCACGATGAATCCCCTGTGAAATGGGCGCCTTGGCTTGTCACACCGGCTGCGCTGCCGTTAGGCTCGGTCCATGCCCGCGCGCCGCGCCCTCCGGCCAGCGCACCGTGCATCTTCCACCCTTCCACCGGAGAAGCACAGCCATGACCCCGCAGACGATGTTCCTCCACCGCCGGCAGGTGCTGACCGCCACCGGCGCGCTGGCGCTGGGCGGCCTGGCCCGCGCGCAGCAGCCGCCGGCAGGCGGCGCCGGCTACGAGCCGCAGCGCGGCCAGTCCGGCAAGGACGTGATCTGGATCCCCTCGCCCGACGCGCTGGTCAACCGCATGCTGCGCATGGCGCAGCTCACGCCCAAGGACTACGTCATCGACCTCGGTTCGGGCGACGGCAAGATCGTCATCGCCGCCGCGCTCGAAGGGGCGCAGGGCCTGGGCATCGAATACAACCCCGACCTGGTCGAGCTGTCGCGCCGCCGCGCGCAGCAGGCGGGCGTGGCCGGGCGGGCGCGCTTCGAGAAGGCGGACATCTTCGAGTCCGACTTCTCCCGCGCGGACGTGATCACCATGTACCTGCTGCCGCAGCTCAACCTGCGGCTGCGCCACCACATCCTGGCGCTCAAGCCGGGCACGCGCGTGGTCTCGCACGAGTTCCGCATGGGCCGCTGGCGGCCCGACGAGACGGCGCGCATCGCCGCCGCCTCGGTGCACCTGTGGCTGGTGCCGGCCAACGCCGGGGGCGACTGGACGCTGAGCTTCCCGCAAGGCGGCCAGACGGTCAGCGTGCCGATGTCGCTGCGGCAGAGCTTCCAGATGCTCGACGGCAACGCGCGCTTCCCCGACTTCGAGGCGCAGCTGCGCGAGGCGCGCGTGGCCGGCACGCAGGTGAGCTTCGGCTTCACCGACGCGCTGGGGCACCTGCGGCGCTTCAGCGGCCGGCTGGCGGACGATGCGCTCACCGGATCGGTCTACGACTTTTCGGCCGGCGGCGCGCGCGCGCCCTTCAGCGCGCGCCGCACGGGCGCCGCGCCGCCGTTAGACGGCGCCGCCCCCGCGCCCGAGAGCGAGGCCGAGCCGCTGGGCACCGAATGAACGACGCCCCGCAGGCGCAGCCCGCGCAGACGCTGCGCCTGCGCGAGGCGGTGGCCATCATCGTCGGCATCGTCGTCGGCGCCGGCATCTTCAAGTCGCCTTCGCTGGTGGCGCAGTTCACCGGCTCCCCGCAATGGATGATCGCCGCCTGGGTGCTGGGCGGCGCGGTCTCGCTCATCGGCGCGCTCTGCTACGCCGAGCTGGCCGCCGCCTGGCCGCACGCGGGCGGCGACTACCACTTCCTGCGCCTGGCCTACGGGCGGCGGGTGTCGTTCCTGTTCGCGTGGGCGCGCTTTTCCGTCATCACCACCGGCTCCATCGCGCTGCTGGGTTTCGTCTTCGGCGACTACATGAGCGCCGTGCTGCCGCTGGGCGCGCACGGCGCCACGCTGTGGGCGGCCCTGGCCGTCGCCGCGCTCACCTGGCTGAACGTGCGCGGCATCCACGCCAGCGCCGGCACGCAGAGCTGGCTGACGCTGGCCGAGGTGCTGGGCCTGGTGCTGGTGGTGGCCGCCGGACTTTGGCTGTGGGCCGGCGGCACGCCCGCCGCGCCCCTGCCGCCCGCCGATCCCGCCCAGCCCTCCGGCGGCATGCCCAGCCCGGGCATGCTGGGCCTGGCGATGGTGTTCGTGCTGCTGACCTACGGCGGCTGGAACGAGGCCGCCTACCTCAGCGCCGAGTTGCGCGGCCCGCGCCGGCGCATCCTGCACGCTCTGATCATCAGCATCGGCTGCATCACCGCGCTGTACGTGGCGGTGAACCTGGCCTACATGCACGGCCTGGGGCTCCAGGGCATGGCCCGGAGCGAAGCCGTGGCGGCCGACCTGCTGCGCGTGGCCTTCGGGCGCGGCGGCGAGACGCTGATCGCCGCCATGGTGGCCGTCGCGGCGCTGACCTCGATCAACGCCACCATGATCGTCGGCGCGCGCACCAACTTCGCCGTCGGGCGCGACTGGCCGCAGTTGCGCGCGCTGGGCCGCTGGCACCCGCAGCGCGGCGTGCCCACGCTGGCGCTGCTGCTGCAGTCGGGTTTCGCGCTGGCGCTGGTGGCGCTGGGCGGCGCGCTGCGCGGCGGATTCGAGGCCATGGTGGACTACACCGCGCCGGTGTTCTGGAGCTTCTTCCTGCTGAGCACGCTGGCGCTGATCGTGCTGCGCCGCAGGCAACCTGAAACGCCCCGGCCGTTCAAGGTGCCGCTGTACCCGCTGCTGCCTCTGGCCTTCGCCGGCGTGTGCGGGTACATGCTGTGGTCGTCTCTGGTCTATGTGAAGACCGGCGCGCTGGCCGGCGTGGGCGTGCTGCTGGCCGGCGGGCTGGTGATGCTGGCGCTGGAGCGCCGGCCACCCGCCGCGCGGGAAGCGACCGGGCCCGGCGCCTGAACCCAGGGCGCTGCAGGCGGCGGCCCTATGCCGCCCGCGCCTCGGCACGCGATGCGAGGACGACCAGTACGGCCGACACCAGCAGCAGCCCCGCGCTGGCGGCGAACGTACTCCGGTAGCCGCCGTGGTCGAACAGCATCCCGCCCACGGTGGAGCCCAGCGCGATGGACAGCTGGATCATCGCCACCATCAGTCCACCGCCCGCTTCCGCATCGTGCGGAAAAGTGCGCGGCACCCAGGCCCACCAGCCCACGGGCGCGGCCGTGGCGACCAGGCCCCACACGCCCAGCAGCACGACGACCGCCGCCGTCCAGCCGCCGCAGGCCATCAGCGCCCCGGCGATCACGGCCATCAGCAGCGGGATGGCGGCCAGCGTGGCATAGAAGCCGCGCCTCAGCACCGCGCCGACCAACGCGGTGCCGGCGAAGCCCGCCACGCCGATCACCAGCAGCACCAGCGTGACGGTGGAAACCTCCACGCGCGTCACCGTCTCCAGGAACGGCCGCACATAGGTGAACAGCGTGAACTGCCCCATGAAGAACACGCCCACGGCCAGCATGCCCAGCGCCACCACGCGGCGGCGCAGCCGCCTGAACACAGGGCCCGCGCCCGCCGCGCCCTGCCCTGCGGGCATGCGTGGCAGGCTGATCCACTGCCACGCGAAGGCGGCGAGCGCCACCGGCACCAGGCCAAGGAAAGCACCGCGCCAGCCGATGGCCGCGCCCAGCCACGCGCCCAGCGGCGCGGCGATCACCGTCGCCAGCGCGTTGCCGCCGTTGAAGACGGCCAGCGCGCGCGGCACCTGGGCGGCGGGCACCAGCCGCATGGCCGTGGCGGCGGACAGCGACCAGAAGCCGCCCACCACCACGCCGATGAGCGCGCGGCCCAGCATGTAGACGGCGTAGCTGTGCGCCAGCGCGATGACCGCACCCGACAGGCCCATCACCGTCGTCAGCGCGAGCAGCAGCGTTTTCCGGTCCATGCGGTCCGCGATCCGCGCGATGGACAGGCTGGTGACGACAGCGAACGCACCGGAGATGGCGATCCCCTGCCCCGCCATGCCCTCGGTCACGCCCAGGTCGGCCGCCATCGGCGTGAGCAGGCTCACGGGCATGAATTCGGACGCGATCAGCGTGAACACGCACAGCGTCATCGCCAGCACGCCGCTCCAATGGGCGCGCGGTTCGGCAGCCGCCATCACACTGGCGCGAGGTGCTGGCGGAAGAACGCCGCCAGCCTGTCGAACGGCACCCTGCGGTCGTACAGATCGACGTGGTTCGCGCCCGGCACGATCACCAGTTCCTTCGGCTCGGCCGCCGCCGCGTAGGCGGTCTCGCTGAAGTAGCGCGAGTGCGCGCGCTCGCCATGCACCAGCAGGATCGGGCGCGGCGCGATCTCCCGGATGTGGGTGAGGATCGGCAGGTTCATGAACGGCAGCGGCGTGGTCACCGTCCAGGCGTTGCCGGAATTGACCGCGCGCGGGTGGTAGCCGCGCGGCGTGCGGTAGTAGTCGGCGTACTCGACGAGGAACGGCGCCTCGCCGCCCTTCAGCTCGTTGTAGGGCGGCTGGTAGGCGGGCTTGCCGGCTTCCGCATCCTTCCAGCGCTGGCGGCTCAGCTGCTCCAGCGTCTGCGCGCGCTGCCCGGGCGTCATGCTGTCGTCGTAGCCCTTGGACATGACGCGCGTCATGTCGTACATGGTGCTGGCGGCCACCGCCTTGATACGCTTGTCCACGGCGGCGGCGCTCAGCGCCATGCCTCCCCAGCCGCAGATGCCGACGATGCCGATGCGCTCGCGATCCACCTCGGGCAGCAGGCCCAGGCAATCCACCGCCGCGCTGAAATCCTCGACGCTGATGTCCGGCGAAGCGACGTTGCGCGGCTCGCCGCTGCTTTCGCCGGTGTAGGACGGATCGAAAGCCAGCGTGATGAAGCCGCGCTCGGCCAGGGTCTGCGCGTACAGGCCCGACGACTGTTCCTTCACCGCGCCGAACGGGCCACCCACGGCCAGCGCGGCGAGCCTGCCGCTGGCGTTCCTGGGCACGTACAGATCACCCGCCAGCGTGATGCCGTAGCGGTTCTTGAAGCTGACCTTGCGGTGATCGACCTTGTCGCTCTTGGCGAAGGTCTTGTCCCACGCGCCGCCCAGCGGCTGCGAAACGGCGCAGCCCGTGGCGGCGCCCAGGGCGGCGATGCCGGTGCCGGCCATCTTGAGCAGATGGCGACGGCGGGTGTCTTCAAGGGTCTGGGTCATGGCGGGGATTCTTTCGGATTCATCAAATTTGATAGCTGTTCGCGCTTGTTATCCAATGGATTCAAATGGTTTCCGTACCGAAACATCCATATATCAAGCGCTGCCAGCTACTTTTTCAGGAGCACGGCTTCGATGCGCAACCGATACGGCCCCGGCCGCGCCAGCACGGGCAACCCCTCATCCACCTTGCCCAGCGGCAGCAGGCCGCGCGCATACGAGCGCCCCTCGATGAAGATCGCCAGGTTGCCCCAGGGCGCGTAGTGCGTCAGCTCGCCCGCCACGGGCGCCATGCCCTCGGGCGCGCCCTGGGTGGAGAGCTTGCGCGGCAGCGTGGCCACGCGCTCGATGGCGGCGTAGTCCTCCATCGTCAGCGTGAGCGGCAGCAGCGCCGCGAAGTCGCGCGCGGTGGCGTTGTCGTACAGCGTGGCTGTGGCGCTGCGGCCATCGACGGTCAGGCGGATCTGCATGAAAGGCTCCTGCGCGGATGCGCCGCCGGCGGCCAGGGCGAGCAGCAGGGCCAGGGCGTTGCGGCGGGGAAAGGTGGGCATAGGCGGCAAGTGTGCCGGCCGCTCGCCCGCGCGACTAGCTCATCAATGCTTCATGCGCTTATAAGATTGGTTAATCAATCCAACCGCCAGAATCGCGCCATGCGCCGCAACCTCAACGACCTGCTCGCCTTCGTCACCGTCGCGCGCGAGGGCAGCTTCACCCGCGCCGCCGCGCTGCTGGGCGTCACGCAATCGGCACTGAGCCAGGCCGTGCGCGGGCTGGAGGAGCGGCTGCGCATCCGCCTGCTCACGCGCACCACGCGCAGCGTGGCGCCCACGCCGGCGGGCGAGCGGCTGATGCAAGCCATCGGCCACCGCTTCGACGAGATCGAGGCCGAGCTGGATGCGCTCACCGAACTGCGCGACAAGCCCGCGGGCACGGTGCGCATCACTTGCGGCGACTTCGTGCTGCACAGCGTGCTGCTGCCCAAACTCGCGCCGCTGCTGCGCGAGTACCCGGACGTGTCGCTGGAGTTCGACGTGAACTACGGCCTGCGCGACATCGTGGCCGACCGGTTCGATGCGGGCGTGCGCTTCGGCAGCATCGTGGACAAGGACATGATCGCCATCCCCATCGGCCCGCCGCTGCGCCTGGCGGTGGTGGCCTCGCCCGACTACTTCGCCGCGCACCCGGCGCCCAAGAAGCCGCAGGAGTTGACCGCGCACAACTGCATCAACCAGCGCATGCCCACCTCGGGCGGGCTGTACGTGTGGGACTTCGAGCGCCGGGGCCGCAAGCTGAACGTGCGCGTGGACGGGCAGCTGGTCTTCAACACCACGCAGCCGCAGGTGGATGCGGCGCTGGCGGGCCTCGGCATCGCACTGCTGCCCGAGGACGAGGTGATGCCGCACATCGATTCCGGGCGCCTGGTGCGCGTGCTGCAGGACTGGTGCCCGCCGTTCGCGGGCTACCACCTCTACTACCCCAGCCGCCGCCAGCCCTCGCCCGCCTTCGCGCTGGTGTTGGAAGCGCTGCGCGTGACAGCGCCGCGCTAGGCTTTCTGGCCCACCTCGAAATTCGCCATCGTCTCCAGCGCGCGCACCATGCCGGAGTGATCCCAGCCCGCGCCGCCGTGCGCCACGCAGGCGCTGAAAAGCTGCTGCGCGCCCGCCGTGTTGGGCAGGGCCACGCCCAGTTCCTTCGCGGCGGACAAGGCGAGGTTCAAGTCCTTCTGGTGCAGCGCGATGCGAAAGCCCGGATCGAACGTGCGCTTGATCATGCGCTCGGCATGCACCTCCAGAATCTTCGACGAGGCGAAGCCGCCCAGCAGCGCCTCGCGCACCCGCGCCGGGTCTGCGCCCGCGCGGGAGGCGAACAGCAGCGCCTCGGCCACGGCCTCGATGTTCAGCGCCACGATGATCTGGTTGGCCACCTTGGCGGTCTGGCCGTCGCCGTTGCCGCCGACCAGGGTGATGTTCTTGCCCATCTTCTCGAACAGGGGCTTGACGCGCTCGAACACCGCATCGGGCCCGCCCACCATGATGGAGAGCGTGGCGTTCTTCGCGCCCACCTCGCCGCCGGAAACGGGCGCGTCGAGGTACCGGGCGCCCAGCGCTTCGATGCGGCGCGCGAAGTCCTTGGTGGCGACGGGCGAGATGGAACTCATGTCCACCACGATCTTGCCGCTGCCGTTCTTCAGGCCCTCGGCCACGCCGCCCGCGCCGAACAGCACCTTCTCCACGTCGGGTGTGTCGGGCAGCATCAGGAAGACGATGTCGGCGCGTTCGGCCACGCCGCGCGCCGTCGTGCACTGCGTGGCGCTGCTTTGCGCGATGGCGGGCGCCACCTTGCCGCGCGTGTGCACGAAGAGCTGGTGGCCCGCAGCGATCAGGTGGCCGCACATGGGCGCGCCCATGATGCCCAGGCCGATGAAGCCGAGTTTGAGGGGGGTGTCGGTCATGGAAGTTTTCCTTTCTGTTGTCTTCAATGGTTCTTGAGCCAGCCCAGGCCCGCCTCGGTGCCCCGCGCGGGCTTGTATTCGCAGCCCACCCAGCCCTGGTAGCCGATGCGGTCGAGGTGCGCGAACAGGTACGGGTAGTTGATCTCGCCGGTGCCGGGTTCGTTGCGGCCGGGGTTGTCGGCCAACTGCACGTGGGCGATGCGCGGCAGGTGCTTTTGCAGCGTGGCGGCCAGTTCGCCCTCGGTGCGCTGGGCGTGGTAGATGTCGTACTGCACGAAGGCGTTGGTAGCGCCCACCTCGTCGAGGATGGCGATGGCCTCATCCGTGCGGTTCAGTACGAATCCGGGGATGTCGAACGGGTTGATGGGCTCGATTAGCAGGCGCAGGCCCGCGTCGCCCAGCCGGGCGGCGGCGTGGCGCAGGTTGCCAACGAAGGTGCGGCGCAGCGTGGCCGCGTCCACGCCCGCGGGCGCCTTACCCGCGAGGCAGTTGAGCTGCGGCACGCCGAGCGCCTTCGCGTAGCCGATGGCGCGCTCCACGCCCTCGCGGAATTCCTCCACGCGATCGGGGTGACAGGCGATGCCGCGCTCGCCCGCGTCCCAGTCGCCCGCGGGCAGGTTATGCAGCACGATCTGCAGGCCGGTGGCGTCCAGGCGCGCCTTGATTTCTTGCGCGGTGTGGGCATAAGGGAAGAGGAATTCCACGGCCTCGAATCCGGCGCGTGCAGCGCGCTCGAAGCGGTCGAGGAACGGCACCTCGGTGAACAGCATGCTGAGGTTGGCGGCAAAGCGGGGCATTTGTCCGGTCTCCGTTTCAATCCAGAAGGGCGAGCGCGCTGGGCGCGTCGGCTGGCTGCGCGGCGAGCGCCTCGAACTCCACCACGTTGTCGATCTCGGCGCCCATGGCGATGTTGGTCACGCGCTCCAGGATGCATTCGATGACCACGGGCGTGCGGTGCTCGGCCATCCAGGCCTCGGCCTGCTGCATGGCGGGCGCGAAGTCCTCGGGCCGGTGCACGCGGATGGCCTTGCAGCCCAGGCCCTCGACCACCTTGACGTGATCCACGCCGTAGCCTCGCGCGGCCTCGCCCTCGTCCATGTTGATGTTGTCGAACGCGAGCTGCACGCAGTAGTCGATGCTGAACGCGCGCTGCGCCTGGCGGATCAGGCCCAGGTAGCTGTTGTTGACCAGCACGTGGATGTAGGGCAGCTTGAACTGCGCGCCCACGGCCAGCTCCTCGATCATGAACTGGAAGTCGTAGTCGCCCGACAGCGCCACGATGCGCCGCGCCGGATCGGCCACGCGCACGCCCAGCGCAGCGGGCACCGTCCAGCCCAGCGGCCCGGCCTGGCCGCAGTTGATCCAGTGGCGCGGCTTGTAGACGTGCAGGAACTGCGCGCCCGCGATCTGCGACAGGCCGATGGTGGAGACGTAGCACGTGTCCTTGTCCAGGTTGCGGTTCATGCACTGGTAGATGCGCTGCGGCTTCATGGGCACGTCGTCGAAGTTGGTCTTGCGCAGGTAGTCCACGCTGCGCTTGCGCTCCTGGCATTCGAGCAGCCAGGCGCTGCGGTCGCGCAGCCTGCCCGCCGCGCGCCATTCGCGGGCGACTTCGACGAACAGCTTGAGCGCCGCGCCCGCGTCGGAGACGATGCCGTAGTCGGGCGCGAACACGCGGCCAATCTGCGTGGGCTCGATGTCCACGTGCACGAATTTGCGGCCCTTGGTGTAGACGTCGACCGAGCCCGTGTGCCGGTTGGCCCAGCGGTTGCCGATGCCGAGCACGAAGTCGCTCGCCAGCATCGTGGCGTTGCCGTAGCGGTGGCTGGTCTGCAGGCCGCACATGCCGGCCATCTGCGGGTGGTCGTCGGGGATCGCGCCCCAGCCCATCAGCGTGGGGATGACGGGCACGCCGGTGGCCTCGGCGAACTCGACCAGCTCGGCACAGGCATCGGCGTTGATGATGCCGCCGCCCGCGACGATCAGCGGGCGCTCCGCCTCGTTGAGCATGGCCAACGCCTTCTCGACCTGGGCGCGCGTGGCGGCGGGCTTGTAGGCGGGCAGCGGCGTGTAGGTGTCGGGGTCGAACTCGATCTCGGCGAGCTGCACGTCGATCGGCAGGTCGATCAGCACCGGCCCCGGTCGGCCCGAGCGCATCAGGTGAAACGCCTGCTGGAACGCGCGCGGCACCTGCGCGGGCTCCAGCACCGTGGTGGCCCACTTGGTCACGCTCTTGGCGATCGTGGCGATGTCCACCGCCTGGAAGTCCTCCTTGTGCAGCCGTGCGCGCGGCGCCTGGCCGGTGATGCAGAGGATGGGAATCGAATCCGCGCTGGCCGAATACAGGCCCGTGATCATGTCGGTGCCCGCCGGGCCGCTGGTGCCGATGCACACCCCTATGTTGCCGGCCACGGCGCGCGTGTAGCCCTCGGCCATGTGGCTCGCGCCCTCCACGTGCCGCGCCAGGATGTGGCCGATGCCGCCATGCGCCTTCATCGCCGCATAGAGCGGGTTGATGGCCGCGCCGGGCACGCCGAACGCGACCGTGACGCCTTCTTTTTCCAGCACGCACACCGCGGCTTCGATCGCTTTCATTTTCGCCATGAGGGTCTCCTTTGAACTGGAGCCGACTCTAGGCAGGCTGCGCCGTTTCAGGAACGCCCACGCAGACCATAAAATTTATTCCAACCAGGAATGAACGGGAGACGGACGATGGACAGGCTGGACGCGATGCTGATGTTCGTGCGCGTGGTGGAGACGGGCAGCTTCACCAAGGTGGCGCACGAATTCGCCACCACGCAGCCCACGGTGACCAAGCAGGTCGCCGCGCTGGAATCGCGCCTGAAGGTGCGCCTGCTCAACCGCAACACGCGCGGCGTGAGCCCGACTGAGGCAGGCGCGCTCTACTACGAGCGCTGCAAGTCCATCGCCGCCGACGTGGCCGAGGCCGACAGCGTCGTCCAGGTGCGGCAGACGCAGGTGCAGGGGCAATTGCGCATCGGCAGCTCCGTCGCCTTCGGGCGGCGCGTGGTGATTCCGCTGGCGCTGGAATTCATGCAGCACAACCCGCAGGTGCAGGTGGACTTGAGCTTCGAGGACCGCTACACCGACCTGGTGGCCAACGGCATCGACGTGGCGCTGCGCCTGGGCAAGCTGGCCGATTCCAGCCTGGGCGCGCGCACGCTGGGCGTGAACCCGTGGGTGCTCGTCGCCTCGCGCACTTACCTGAAAAAGCACGGCACGCCGCGCCGCCCGTCCGATCTGAAAGAGCACGCCACGCTGATCTACAGCAGCGTGCAGGGCAACGACCTCTGGCGCCTGCGCAACGCGAGCGGCGAGGCGGTGTCGGTGCCCGTCACGGGGCGGCTGCGCTCCAACAACCTCTCGGCCTTGCTGGCAGCGGCGCGCGCGCACATGGGCATCGCCGCGCTGCCGCGCTACGTGGCGCACGAATCGCTGCAGGCCGGGCGCGTGGTGGAGGTGCTGAAAACCTGCCGCCTGCCGGAGCAGGAGATCCACGCCGTCTACCCCTCGCCGCGCCTCGTGCCGCAGAAGGTGCAGGCGTTCATCGCGTTCGTGCAGGGGCGCTTCGGCAAGGAGTGGTGGGGAGAGCTGCCGCGCTGAATTTGAATCAAATCAGCTTCCAGCGCCCATCCATCAATCGCCAGCAGCTACAAAATCAGAAGCGCGCGGAAGTCGTTCACGTTGGTGTTCGTGGGCCCGGTGACGACCAGGTCGCCCAGCGCCTCGAAGTAGCCGTAGGCGTCGTTGCGATCCAGGTAGCCGCCGATGCGCAGGCCCTGCGCGGCGGCGCGCGCCAGCGTGTCGGGCGACACGCGCGCGCCGGCGTTGTCCTCCACGCCGTCGATGCCGTCGGTGTCGGCTGCGATGGCCCACACGCCTTCCTGGCCCTGCAGCGCCTGGGCCAGGCCCAGGCAGAACTCGCCCGCGCGGCCGCCGCGCCCCTTCGGGCTGCCGGGCGGGCGCTGGCGGATGGTGACGGTGGTTTCGCCGCCCGAGAGGATCACGCACGGCCGTGCGAACGGCTGGCCGTGGCGCGCGACGGCGCGGGCCAGGGCCGCATGCACCTTGCCCACCTCGCGCGATTCGCCCTCGATCTCGTCGGAGAGGATGTGCGCGGCGATGCCCGCCGCGCGCGCCGCCTCGGCCGCGGCTTCGAGCGACTGCTGGGGCGTGGCGATCATGTGCACGGCGTGGCCATCGAAGCAGGCGTCACCGGGCTTGGGCGTTTCGAGTCCGCCCGCCTGGAGCGCCGCGCGCACGGCGGCGGGCACCTCGATGCGGTAGCGGTCGAGGATGGCAAGCGCATCGGCGCAGGTGGTCGCGTCGGGCACCGTGGGGCCGCTGGCGATGACCGAGGGGTCGTCGCCCGGCACGTCGCTGATGGTGAGCGTGACCACGCGCGCGGGTGCGCAGGCGGCAGCCAGGCGCCCGCCCTTGATGCGCGAGAGGTGTTTGCGCACGCAGTTCATCTCGCCGATGGCCGCGCCGCTTTCCAGCAGCGCGCGGTTGATGCGCTGCTTCTCTTCCAGCGTGAGGCCTTCGGCCGGCAGCGTGAGCAAGGCGGAGCCGCCGCCCGAGATCAGGCAGAGCACGAGGTCGTCCTCGGTGAGGCCCTGGGTGAGCGCCAGGATGCGCTCGGCTGCCGCCAGCCCGGCCGCGTCGGGCACGGGGTGCGCGGCCTCCACCACGTCCAGCCGCCGCGGCAGGCCTTCGGGGCGCGGCGGCACATGGCCGTAGCGCGTGACGATGAGGCCCGACAGCGGCGCCTCCAGCGGCCACAGCGCCTCCAGCGCCTGCGCCATGGAGCCGCCGGCCTTGCCCGCGCCCAGCACCACCGTGCGGCCCTTGGGCACCGGCGGCAGATGCGCGGCCATGCTGTGCAGGGGCTGGGCCCGCTGCACGGCGGTGCGGTAGAGGCGCAGGAGGAAGGCCTGCGGGTTCGAGAGAGGCGAGTCGGATGTCGCGGTCATGGTCTGGGTCTCCGGCGCGAAGCGGTGCCCCGACGCGGGGCCTTCGCGCTATGGTTGTGCAAAAGAAGAAACCTTCGCTGCCGCTGCAACGGGCCGGGGCGCTTTCGCCCGCCGGCAATGCGTGAGCGCCGGCTCTGGCGGTGATCGCAACCGACCACACGCCAGTCAGCGCGGCCGCAAAGGCAATGGCGGTTATACCCAACACTGCATGGGCGCGCAGAAGCGGGATGGAATCATCGCCCGCCACCAGCTGGATTCGCCGTGCCCACCCAGCCACGAACACCCCGGCAGCCGCGAGGAGCAGGGTGCAGGACATGGCGACCACGCTGGTCGATTCCTCCACCCAGCCCACACGCAAGGTCAGGACGGCGTTGAGCAGCAGCCCGCAAGCGGTTCGCGTCCAGGCCAGGGCGGTCCGCTCCGGCTGCAGCCCGGCATCGCGGACTGCCGGCGGCCCGGCCTTCATGCCAGGAGCCCGGCGCGCAGCCCCACGATCAGCAGGATCAAGGCAAGGCATGCCACGGGGATCGCGATGGCAAGCAGCGAGAGCGTGCGCGAATGCGGCAGGGGTCTTTTGTGCCGCATCGCCTCTTCGTTGGCGCGCCAGCGCCCATAGGCCAGGGCGCACAGCGCCGCAGCCGTCACGCACAGCGAGGCGGCAATGGCGGTAACGGCCAGCGGGGGCTGCAGCTTCGCCGCGAACTGCTCCAGCAGCACACCGGCCGCCAGCACGGCGAGCGCCGTCCTGATCCAGGCCAGGAAGGTTCTCTCGTTGGCGAGGGTGAACCGGTAGTCCGGCTCCTCGCCCAGCCGGCGCCAGCCGAGCCCGCGCGATCGGCCGCTCCGGCCCGGCGAGGTACTGTCTTCATCGGGATCCATGGTGCTGCAGGCGTTCAATCCACCTTGATGCCCGTTCGCTTGGCCACCGCCGTGTACCTGGCGCGCTCATCGTTCAGGAAGTTCACGAAGGCGCTGCCGCGCAGCACCGTGGGGTCCCATCCCGCGTCCTGGAGCCGCTGCGCCACGCCCGGGTCCGCGGACGCGGATTCGACCGCGCGCGCAAGGTGGTCGATGACGTCCTGCGGCGTTCCCTGCGGCACGAAAATGCCCATCCAGTTCGTGAAGCGAGAGTCCGCAAGCCCCGGAAACTCGGAGATCGACGGGACATCCGGCAGCGAGGCCACGCGCCTGGAAGACGTGACCGCCAGGGCCGTGAGCTTGCCTGCCTTGATGTGCTGCATGAGCGGCGGCAGGCCGGAGATGACGCATTCGATCTGGCCGCCGAGCACGTCGTTGACCGCCGGCGCGGCGCCCTTGTACGGCACATGCTGCCAGTTCAGCCCGGTCGCGGACTTGAAGGCCTCGCCGGCGAAGTGCATCGAGCTGCCGTTGCCCGGCGTACCGTAGCTGCGCTTGAGATCCTGTGCCTTGGCCCGCGCGATCAGGTCCTGCAGCCCCTTCGGCGCCGCCTGCGGGTAGGCGACGATCGCCAGCGGCGTTTCGCCGCCCAGGGCGACCGGAGCCAGGTCCTTCTGTGGGTCATAAGGCAGGGCCTGCCCGGCAATCGGGCTGACCATGACCTCCGCCGGCGATGCCATCAGCACGGTGTATCCGTCGGCGGGCGATTTCGCCACGGCCTGCGCCCCGATGGCGCCCGCAGCTCCCGGCCGGTTGTCCACGATGACCTGCTGCTTCAGCAGGCCGGACAGCGCCACGGCGTAGATACGGGCGGCCGTATCCACCCCCCCGCCGGCCGGGTAGGGGACCACGAGCTTGACCGTGCGTTCCGGCCATGCCGCCGCCCCTGCGGGTGCGGCAAGTGCAGCGAGCGAAGCCAACAGCGCGGCGCGTCGGTTGATCATGGGTGTCTCCTTTTCCTTGTTCATGGGTTGGCGAAGCCGTTCACTGGAAGTCGGCCACCACGCCCGGGGCAGGCGTGAAGCCGAGGTCGCCGCGCGCGATCACGGCCTCTTTCCCCCCGTGCAGCGCGAGCAGTTCGGCCTGGCGCGCGCGCGCGCGCCGGTCCACATCGGCGGGGTCGAGCATTTCGAACAGCTTGGCGCGGCACATGGCCAGCACGCCCGCGTGCTCGGGCTTGCCCGCGAGGTCGTCGAGTTCTTCCGGGTCGGCGCCCAGGTCGAAGAGCTGGGGTTCGTAGTTGCCGTAGTGGACGTACTTGTACTGGCCCACCCGGATCATGAATGCCGAGCTCCTGGAGCCCATGCCGTGGTATTCGCTCAGCACGCAGCGCTGCGGCACGAGCCCCTTCGCGATCTCGGAGAGGTCCGTGCCCGGGTGGGTGTCCTTGTGCTGCAAGAAAGGCTCGCCCTGGATGTTGAGCACCGTGGGAAAGACGTCCACGTGGCTGGCCGGCGTGCCGACCACCGCGCCCTTGGGAAACTCCTGGCCCACGCAGATCAGCGGCACCCCTGCGATCTCCTCGTACATCGTCGACTTGCCCCAGAGGCCGCGCGAGCCCAGGTTGTCGCCGTGGTCGCTGGTGTAGATGATGTCGGTGTTCGCGCCCATGCCGAGTTCGTCGAACACCGAGACGACCTTGCCGACCTGCTCGTCCAGGAAGCTCACCAGCCCGAAGTAGCCGGAGAGCGCGCGGTGGACGTCCGCCTCCGACTCGAAGTAGTCGTCGTAGCAGAAGCTGCCGCGGTAGTCCTGCAGGTAGGGGTGCTGCGTCCGCTCCTCCCGTGCGTACAGCTTGGGCATCGGCAGCTTCTGGTTGAAGTACCGGTAGTAGTGCTCGGGCGGCGCCGTCAAAGGGAAGTGCGGCGCGACGAACGAGACGAACAGGGCCCATGGCTTTGCGCTCTTTTGCTGCCCCCGGGTGCGCAGCCACGTCTGGGCGCGTGCGCAGATTTCGCGGTCGTAGAGCGTGTAGGAGGACTCGCCCGGGCCGGCCATGCCGATCATCTTCTTGGCGCCGCCGCGGCGCGGCAGGTCGTCCCGCACCAGCCCCATGAGATCGCCCTTGCCCTCCAGGATGTGCATGGGGATCTGCTCTTCGCTGAAGCCGTGGTCCTCGTCCTTCTTGTTGAAGTGCAGCTTGCCGATCGACACCACGTCGTGCCCGGCATCTCGCAGGAGGTGGTGCCAGCTCGGCTGCGAGCCGTCGTAGGCGTCGGCGTTGTCCCAGAAACCGATCTGGTAGATGTACTTGCCCAGCGCGAACGCGGCGCGCGCCGGCACGCAGACCGGGCTGGTGGTGTAGGCGGAACTGAATCGCGTGCCCCGCGCCGCGAGACCGTCCAGGTGCGGCGTCGAGATGACGGGATGCCCGGCGCAGCCCATCACCTTCGGGTTGTGCTCGTCCGACATGATCACGATGACATTGCGGCCTGCATTTTCCATTGAATTCTCCATAGCTATAAAACTATATAGTAATTAGATTTCGATGGCTCCGCAAGCGTGCCGGCGCACAATTGCGCCACCTATGGATCTGGCACAACTCTCCACGCATCTGAAACGCCACCTTCGCCCCGGGGTGCCGAAGTACCTCGCGCTCAAGGACGCCTTCGTCGAGGCCATCGCCTCCGGAAGCCTGCAGTCCGGCGACAAGGTGCCCAACGAACAGGAGCTGGCCGCCACGCTGCCCATGAGCCTCGGCACCATCCAGCGCGCGCTGCGGGAACTGGTCGACACGGGAGTGATCGCCCGCCGGCCCGGCCACGGCTCGTTCGTGAAAGGCGGGCTGGCGCAGGGAGAAATGGCCCATCCCTTCCACTGCCGCTTCCTCGGCGACGACGGGACGAGCTATCTGCCGGTCTATCCGGAGGTGCTGGCGAGAAACCTGCAGCCCCTGCCCGGGCCTTGGCAGCAGGCGTTGAAGTCGGCCAGCGCCGTGGAGATCACGCGGCGCATCCGCATCGCCGACGAGTTCTACGTCCACACCTCGTTCTTCATCGATCCGCAGCGGGTGCCGGTCTTCGCGCGCATTGCGCTGCAAGACCTGTCGCACTCCAACTTCAAGGACACCATCTTCAAGGCCTGCGGCCAGGCCGTGACGACGATCGACCTCATGATGAGGCAGGAAGCCCCGCCGCCGGCTGTCTGCGAGGCCATCGCGGTGGCGGCCGGCACCGTGTGCACGGGCATCCGGGCGATCGGCCACTTTCCGGGCGACGACCCGATCTACTACCAGCACATCTTCATTCCGCCCTCCCCCCGCGAGCTGCACGTGGTCGCGGACGCGAGGGCGCCCGGCATGTCGGACCAGTGAGCTTCGCCAACGGCCGCGGCGGCCATCGCGCCGTGCGGGCGGCGCAGTGCCGAAGTTCTGATCTAGTTCACAGAAACTGTATACAAAAACTGTCTTCCAGGTCTATGATCGGCCCATGGAGACTTCCACCACCAGTTTCATCGTCGAGAGCCTGACCCGCGCCATCGTCGAGCACCGGCTGCTGCCCGGCACCAAGCTGGCCGAGCAGAAGCTGGCCGACCACTTCGGCGTGTCGCGCACGCTGGTGCGCCAGGCGCTGTTCCAGCTCTCGCAGAACCGGCTGATCCGGCTGGAGCCCGCGCGCGGCGCGTTCGTGGCCACGCCTTCGGTGGACGAGGCGCGGCAGGTGTTCGCCGTGCGCCGCATGCTGGAGGCGGAGATGGTGCGCGCCTTCCTGGCGCAGAGCACGCCCGCCAAGATCCGCGCGCTCAAGGCCCACGTGGCCTTTGAAAAGAAGGCCATGGAGCGCGAGGACGTGGGCCAGCGCACCGAGCTGCTGGGCGACTTTCACGTGCGCATGGCCGAGCTGATGGGCAACGAGGTGCTCGCGCAGCTGCTGGGCGAGCTGATCTCGCGCTGCGCGCTGATCACGCTGATGTACCAGTCCACCACGGCCGCCGAGCATTCGCACGAGGAGCACGAGGACATCGTGGCCGCCCTCGCCAGCGGCGACGAGGCGGCCGCCGTGCTGCTCATGCAGCAGCACCTGGACCACGTGGAGGCGGGCCTGACCTTCGACCGCGACCTGCCTTCCAACGACCTTTCGATGGCCCTTTCCTCCGTATCGCCATGACCCACGACGCGACCTACGACTCCACGGCGCCCTACCCCCGCGACCTGATCGGCTACGGCCGCACGCCCCCGCATCCGCACTGGCCCGGCAACGCCCGCGTGGCCGTGCAGTTCGTGCTGAACTACGAGGAAGGCGGCGAGAACTGCGTGCTGCACGGCGACGCGGCCAGCGAGCAGTTCCTCTCGGAGATGTTCAACCCGGCCGCCTACCCCGAGCGCCACATGAGCATGGAGGGCATCTACGAATACGGCTCTCGCGCGGGCGTGTGGCGCATCCTGCGCGAGTTCGAGCGGCGCGGCCTGCCGCTCACCGTGTTCGGTGTGGCGACGGCCCTGCAAAGGCACCGCGAGCTGGCCCAGGCATTCGCCGAGCTGGGGCACGAGGTGGCCTGCCACGGCCTGAAGTGGATCCACTACCAGAACGTGCCCGAGGACGTGGAGCGCGCCCACATGGCGCAGTGCATGCAGATCTTCGGCGAGCTGTACGGGCAAGGGGGCGACCACGGCCTGGGGTGGTACACGGGCCGCGACAGCCCCAACACCCACCGCCTGGTGGCCGACGACGGCCGCTTCGCCTACGACAGCGACTACTACGGCGACGACCTGCCCTTCTGGATGACGGTGGGCAAGACCGGCGGCGGCACGCACCAGCAGCTCATCGTGCCCTACACGCTGGACGTGA
This sequence comes from Acidovorax sp. MR-S7, assembly GCF_000400995.2. Classification (GTDB taxonomy): domain Bacteria; phylum Pseudomonadota; class Gammaproteobacteria; order Burkholderiales; family Burkholderiaceae_C; genus MR-S7. The sequence continues at coordinate 146,842 of NZ_DF238908.1, forward strand.
ACGACATGCGCTTCGCCCTGCCCCAGGGCTACTCGCACGCAGACCCGTTCTTCCAGTACATGAAGGACACGTTCGACGCTCTCTATGCCGAGGGCGAGGACGCGCCCAAGATGATGAGCATCGGCATGCACTGCCGCCTGCTCGGCCGCCCGGGGCGCATCACGGCGCTGCAGCGCTTCCTGGACCACATCCAGCGGCACGACCGCGTGTGGGTGGCGCGGCGCATCGACATCGCGCGCCACTGGGCGCAGCGCTTCCCTGCACCGGCCCCATAAGCCAAATCGGCCTCCAGCGCTTATCTGGCAAGCGCGGGTAGCTCACTTTTTGATAGGAGACACCATGGCACTGACCCTGGAACAACTCAACGCGGCGGACACCGCCGCCGCCATGCAACTGCTGGACGGCCTCTACGAGCATTCGCCCTGGATCGCCGAGGCCGCGCTGGCACAGCGCCCGTTCCGCTCGCTCACCCACCTCAAGCACGCGATGGTGCAGGTGCTGGCCGAGGCGCCGCTGGAGCGGCAGCTCGGCCTGATCCGCGCCCACCCGGAACTGGCGGGCAAGGCCATGGTGGCGAAGACGCTCACGGCCGAATCCACCAACGAGCAGAACAAGGCCGGCCTGACGCAGTGCACGCCCGAGGAGTTCGCGCGCATCCAGCAGCTCAACCAGGAGTACAACGCGCGCTTCGGCTTTCCCTTCATCCTCGCGGTGCGCGGCCCGCGCGGCACGGGGCTCGCCAAGCAGGAAATCATCGACACCTTCGCGCGGCGCCTGCAGAACCATCCCGACTTCGAGCGCGCCGAGGCGCTGCGCAACATCCACCGCATCGCGGAGATCCGCCTGAACGACAAGTTCGGCTACGAGCCTGCGCTGGGCAACGACGTGTGGGACTGGCAGGAGAAGCTCAGCGCACACACCGATCCCGGCTACGCCGAGCTGGGCCAGCTCACCGTCACCTACCTCACCGACGCGCACCGCGCCTGCGCCCAGCGCATCAGCCACTGGATGCGCGACTGCGGCTTCGACGAGGTGGAGATCGACGCGGTGGGCAACGTGGTGGGCCGCTACAAGCCCGCGGCCGAGGGCTGCAAGTACCTGATGACCGGCAGCCACTACGACACCGTGCGCAACGGCGGCAAGTACGACGGACGCCTGGGCATCTTCGTGCCCATGGCCTGCGTGCGCGAGCTGCACCGCCAGGGCAGGCGCCTGCCCTTCGGCATCGAGGTCATCGCGTTCGCGGAGGAGGAAGGCCAGCGCTACAAGGCCACCTTCCTCGGCTCGGGCGCCCTCATCGGCGACTTCAAGACCGCGTGGCTGGACCAGAAGGACCAGGACGGCATCACCATGCGCGAGGCCATGGAGCATGCGGGCCTGTGCATCGCCGACATCCCCAAGCTGCGGCGCGACGCGGCCCGCTACCTCGGCTTCATCGAGGTGCACATCGAGCAGGGGCCGGTGCTTAACGAGCTGGACATCCCGCTGGGCGTGGTCACCTCCATCAACGGCGGCGTGCGCTACGTGTGCGAGATGACCGGCATGGCCAGCCACGCCGGCACCACGCCCATGGACCGCCGCCGCGACGCCACCCTGGGCGTGGCCGAGCTGGCGCTGTTCATGGAGCAGCGCGCCGCACGCGACGGCGACAGCGTGGCCACCATCGGCATGCTGCAGGTGCCCAATGGCTCCATCAACGTGGTGCCGGGCAAATGCCTGTTCAGCATGGACATGCGCGCCCCCACCGACCCGCAGCGCGACGCCATGGTGGCCGACGTGCTCGCCAAGCTCGAGGAAATCGCCCAGCGCCGCGGCCTGCAGTACAAGACCGAGCTGGCGATGAAGGCTGCCGCCGCGCCCAGCGCACCCGCGTGGCAAAAGCGCTGGGAAGCCGCCGTCGACGCGCTGGGCGTGCCGCTCTACCGCATGCCCAGCGGCGCCGGCCACGACGCGATGAAGCTGCACGAGGTCATGCCCCAGGCCATGCTGTTCGTGCGCGGCCTCAACGCCGGCATCAGCCACAACCCGCTGGAATCCACCACCGCCGACGACATGCAGCTGGCCGTCGATGCGTTCTCCCACGTCCTCCACCAACTCGCCACGGAAACCGTATGAGCAGCACCCCCTACGAACAACTCGACGCCTGGATCGACCAGCACTTCGACGAAGAGGTACGGTTCCTGCAAGCCCTGGTGCGCGTGCCCACCGACACGCCGCCCGGCAACAACGCGCCGCATGCCGAGCGCACGGCCGAGCTGATCCGTGACTTCGGCTTCGAGGCCGAGAAGCACCCCGTGCCCGCCCAGGAAGTAAAGGACTACGGCATGGAGTCCATCACCAACCTGATCGTGCGCCGCCCCTACGGCGACGGCGGCCGCACCATCGCCCTCAACGCCCACGGCGACGTGGTGCCACCCGGAGAGGGCTGGAGCAAGGCCCCCTACGGCGCCGAGATCGAGAACGGCCAGCTCTACGGCCGCGCCGCTGCGGTGAGCAAGAGCGACTTCGCCTCCTTCACCTTCGCCGTGCGCGCGCTCGAAGCCGTGGCCCGGCCCGCCAAGGGCGCGGTGGAACTGCACTTCACCTACGACGAGGAATTCGGCGGAGAACTCGGCCCCGGCTGGCTGCTGAAGAACGGCCTGACGAAGCCCGACCTAATGATCGCCGCGGGCTTCAGCTACGAAGTGGTCACGGCCCACAACGGCTGCCTGCAGATGGAAGTGACCGTGCACGGCAAGATGGCCCACGCCGCCGTGCCCGACACGGGCGTGGACGCGCTGCAGGGCGCGGTGAAGATCCTGGGCGCGCTCTATGCGCAGAACACGCTCTACAAGCAGGTCACGTCCAAGGTCGCGGGCATCAAGCACCCCTACCTCAACGTAGGCCGCATCGAGGGTGGCACCAACACCAACGTGGTGCCCGGCAAGGTGGTGCTCAAGCTCGACCGCCGCATGATCCCCGAGGAGAACCCCGCCGAGGTGGAGGCCGACATCCGCCGCGTGATCGCCGAGGCCGCGGCCACCTGCCCGGGCATCACGGTGGAGATCAAGCGCCTGCTGCTCGCCAACAGCATGAAGCCGCTGCCCGGCAACGCTCCACTGGTCACGGCCCTGCAAAAGCACGGCGAAGCGCTGTTCGGCCAGCCCGTGCCCGCCATGGGGACGCCGCTGTACACCGACGTGCGCCTGTACGTGGAGCGCGGCATTCCCGGCGTGATCTATGGCGCGGGCCCGCGCACGGTGCTCGAATCGCACGCCAAGCGCGCCGACGAGCGGCTCGACCTGGAAGACCTGCGCCGCGCGACCAAGGTGGTGGCGCGCAGCCTGGCGGACCTGCTGGCCTGACGGCGCGCCGCGCTCCCGTCCCCTTTGCGAACCCGGCCTAGCGCCGGGTTTTTCATATCCCGGCAATCCCACCAAGGGTTCGTCCCTAGCAGTCTTTTTACTGATTTGTATACACTTTTTGTATGGATCGTTGTGCGCAATAAAGGAAGACCCATGACCACGAATGTTCATCCCGTCGACGAGAAACTGCCCTGGGCGCGTGCCACCACGCTGGGGCTGCAGCATGTGCTGGTCATGTATGCGGGCGCGGTGGCCGTTCCCCTCATCGTGGGGCGGGCGCTGAACCTGCCGCCCGACCAGGTGGCGCACCTGATCTCGGCCGACCTGTTCGTCTGCGGCCTGGTCACGCTGATCCAGGCCTGGGGCGCCACGCAGTGGTTCGGCATCAAGCTGCCGGTGATGATGGGCGTGACCTTCGCCGCCGTGGCGCCGATGATCTCCATGGCCCAGGCCACGGGCGGGCAGGCGGGCGCGGGGATGATCTTCGGCGCGGTGATCGGGGCGGGCGTGATATCGATGCTCATCGCCCCAGTCATCAGCGGCCTGCTGCGCTTCTTCCCGCCGGTGGTCACGGGCACCATCATCGCGGTGATCGGCATCAGCCTGATGCGCGTGGGCATCAACTGGATCTTCGGCAATCCCGTGGGCCCCACGGCCCCGGCCGTGCCCAACCCGGAACACCTGAAGTGGCTGGCCGAGGCCCAGTCCGCCGCCGGCGCGCCGGGCTCGTCGCTGCCGCCGGTGCCCAAGGGCCTCGCGGTGGTGCCCACCATGCCCAACCCCAAGTACGCCGACCTGACCGGCGTGGGCATCTCGGGCGTGGTGCTGCTCACCATCCTGATGGTGGCGCGCTTCGGCAAGGGCTTCTGGGCCAACATCTCGGTGCTGCTGGGCATCATCGTGGGCGGCGTGGTCACGGCGGCCATGGGCCTCATGGACTTCCACAAGGTGGCGCAGGCCCAGTGGTTCGACGTGGTGCTGCCCTTCGAGATCGCCTACCCGGTGTTCGACCCCATCCTGATCCTGACCATGACGCTGGTGATGATCGTGGTGATGATCGAATCGACCGGCATGTTCCTCGCGCTGGGCGAGATGACCGACCGCGAGATCTCCCGCGACGACCTCACGCGCGGCCTGCGCACCGACGGGCTGGGCACGCTGATCGGCGGCATCTTCAACACCTTCCCCTACACCAGCTTCTCGCAGAACGTAGGCCTGGTGGCCGTCACCGGCGTCAAGAGCCGCTGGGTGTGCGTGGCGGGCGGCTTCATCCTCGTCATCCTGGGCGTGTTGCCCAAGATGGCGGCGCTGATCGAGTCGCTGCCCACCGTGGTGCTGGGCGGCGCGGGGCTGGTGATGTTCGGCATGGTGGCTGCCACGGGCATTCGCATCCTGTCGAACGTGGACTTCCAGAAGAACCGCAACAACGCGATGATCGTGGCCGTCTCCATCGGCGTGGGCATGATCCCGCTGATCGCGCCCAACTTCCGCCAGTGGATGCCCCACTCCATCCATCCACTGATCGAATCCGGTATCCTGCTGGCCTCGATCACCGCCGTGGTCCTGAACATCTTCTTCAATGGCGCTAGCCGCGACACCTCTGCGGCCGTGAACGCCGCCCGGCAGGCCGACGCCCACTGATCGCCGGCCCTGCCCAGGCCTTCCACCCGAAGGCCCACGCGCCCCGCGTGTCCACCTGGCACCGGGGCGTTTTTGTCCTCGTAAATCCGTAGATCCCGGCGGCGCCCATCGCCGTCAGCATGCAGTAAGCTTGTTTTCGCCTTACTTCCTTCGATCGCAACTCCCATGACCCAGAACCTGTCCGCCGCCGAAGCCGCGCTGCGCGAAGCCGCGCTTGAATACCACCGCAACCCGAGCAAGGGCAAGATCTCCGTCACGCCGACCAAGCCCCTGTCGAACCAGCGCGATCTCTCCCTGGCCTACTCCCCCGGCGTGGCCTACCCCTGCCTGGACATCCAGGCCAACCCGCAGCTCGCCGCCGACTACACCTCGCGCGGCAACCTCGTGGGCGTCATCACCAACGGCACGGCCGTGCTCGGCCTGGGCGACATCGGCCCGCTGGCCGGCAAGCCGGTGATGGAAGGCAAGGGGTGCCTCTTCAAGAAATTCGCGGGCGTGGACGTGTTCGACATCGAACTCGACGCGCGCGACCCCGACAAGATCATCGAGATCGTCGCCGCGCTGGAGCCCACGCTGGGCGGCATCAACCTCGAGGACATCAAGGCGCCCGAGTGCTTCTACATCGAGCGCGAACTGTCCAAGCGCATGAACATCCCCGTGTTCCATGACGACCAGCACGGCACGGCCATCATCTCCAGCGCCGCGCTCATCAACGGCCTGGAGCTCGTGGGCAAGGACATCGCCAACGTCAAGATCGCCGTCTCGGGCGCGGGCGCGGCGGCTATCGCCTGCGTGGACGTGATGGTGGGCCTGGGCGTCAAGCGCGAGCACATCTTCATGGTCGACTCCAAGGGCGTGATCCACACCGGCCGCGACAACCTCGACGAATCCAAGGCCCGCTACGCCCAGAAGACCGACGCGCGCACGCTGGCCGACGTGGTGGCAGGCGCCGACGTGTTCCTGGGCTGCTCCGCCCCCGGCGTGCTCACGGCCGAGATGGTCAAGACGATGGCGGACAAGCCCATCATCCTGGCGCTGGCCAACCCCGAGCCCGAGATCCGCCCCGAACTGGCCCAGGCCGTGCGGCCCGACTGCATCATCGCCACCGGCCGCTCGGACTACCCGAACCAGGTCAACAACGTCCTGTGCTTCCCCTACATCTTCCGCGGCGCGCTGGACTGCGGCGCCACCAAGATCACCGAGGCCATGAAGCTCGCCTGCGTGCGCCAGATCGCCGCGCTCGCCAAGGAGAACGTGAGCGAAGAGGTGGCCAACGCCTACGCGGGCAAGGAACTCACCTTCGGCCCCGACTACCTGATCCCCACGCCGTTCGACTCGCGCCTGATCCTCAAGATCGCGCCCGCCGTGGCCCAGGCTGCCGTCGAGTCGGGCGTGGCCACGCGCCCCATCGAGGACATGGAGGCGTACAAGGAGCAGCTCTCGCGCTTCGTGTTCCAGACCGGCATCCTCATGCGCCCCGTGATGGGCGCGGCCAAGGCCGTGCCCGACGAGCACAAGCGCGTGGCCTACGCCGACGGCGAGGACGAGCGCGCGCTGCGCGCCGCGCAGTTCGCCATCGACGACCGCATTGCAAAGCCCATCCTCATCGGCCGCCCGGCGGTGATCGCCGCCCGCATCGCCAAGGCCGGCCTGCGCATGCAGCCGGGCAAGGACGTGGAAATCTGCGACCCTGCCGACGACCCGCGCTTCCGCCAGTACTGGGAGCACTACCATCAGCTCATGAAGCGCGACGGCGTCACGCCCGAGGTGGCCAAGGCCGCCGTGCGCCGCTCCAATACCATCATCGCCGCGCTGATGGTCCAGCTCGGCGACGCCGACGGCATGATCTGCGGCCTGGTGGGCACCTACGAGACGCACCTGGAGCGCATCCACAACATCCTGGGCCATGCGCCCGACGCGCCGCACTACGCCGCGCTGAACGCGCTCATGACCAACAACGGCCCGCTGTTCATCGCCGACACCTACGTCAACGAAGACCCCACGGCCGAGCAGCTCGCCGACATCGCCTGGATGTCCGCGCAGGAGGTGCAGCGCTTCGGCATCCCGCCGAAGGTGGCCTTTCTCTCGCACTCCAGCTACGGCTCGTCCAAGCGCGCCTCTGCCAGGAAGATGCGCGCGGCGCGCGACCTGTTCGTGGCCCGCCACCCCGAGATCGAATGCGACGGCGAGCTGCACGGCGACGCCGCGCTGGAGCCCAAGATCCGCAACACCTACCTGCAGGATTCGACGCTTACCGGCTCGGCCAACCTGCTGATCTGCCCGAACATCGATTCGGCCAACATCCTCTACAACGTGCTCAAGACCACGACCAGCGGCGGCGTGACCGTGGGCCCCATCCTCATGGGCACCGCCGCCGCGGCCTACATCCTCACGCCCGCCGCCACCGTGCGCCGCGTGCTCAACATGACGGCGCTGGCGGTGGCCAGCAGCGCCGCGCGCCGCAACCGCTGAAGCCGCGCGCCTCGCGCTGCCTAGCCCATGCACCCACCCGGGGGCATGGGCTTTTTTCATTCCGCGCCCGCACCGCCTTGGTGCACCCCGCCCTGTTCCGGGCTGGCATCGTTCTTGCGCAACTCACCGCGTCATATCCCTGAAGCGAGAACGATCCATGCACACCCGACGCACCCTCCTGACCACCGCCGCGCTGCTGCTCGCGGCCACGAGCGCCCAGGCCGCCGACACGCCGCTCAAGTTCCAGCTCGACTGGCGCTTCGAGGGCCCCTCGGCCCTGTTCGTGCAGCCCGCCGCCAAGGGCTACTTCAAGCAGCAGGGGCTGGACGTGACGGTGGACGCGGGCAACGGCTCGGGCGGCGCGGTGCAGCGCGTGGCCTCGGGCGCGTACGACATGGGCTTCGCCGACATGGCCGCGCTCATGGAATTCCACGCCAACAACCCCACCGCGCCCACCAAGCCCGTGGCCGTGATGGTGGTCTACAACAACACGCCCGCGGCAGTGATGGCGCTGAAGAAAAGCGGCATCCAGGCCCCCGCCGACCTGAGCGGCAGGAAGATGGGCGCGCCCGTCTTCGACGCGGGCCGCAAGGCCTTTCCGATCTTCGCCAAGGCCAACAAGATCGAGAACGTGGCCTGGACCGCCATGGACCCGCCCCTGCGCGAGACCATGCTGGTGCGCGGCGACATCGACGCCATCACCGGCTTCACCTTCACCAGCCTGCTGAACCTGGAGGCGCGCGGCGCCAAGGCCAGCGACGTGGTGGTGATGCAGTACGCCGACCATGGCGTGAAGCACTACGGCAACGTGATCATCGCGGCGCCGAAGCTCCTCAAGGAGAACCCCGAGGCAGTCAGGAAATTCCTCGCCGCCTTCACCCAGGGCGCCAGGGAAGTCGTGGCCAAGCCCGCCGACGCCATCCAGTACGTGAAGGCGCGCGACGGCATCGCCAACACGCAGCTCGAAACGCGCCGCCTGCAGCTCGCCATCGACACCGTGGTCAACAGCCCCGACGCGCGCCGGGAGGGCTTCGGGCGGCTCGATGCCTCGCGCCTGGCGCTCATGGCCTCGGAAGTCTCCGACGCCTACGGCACCAAGACCCGCGTGGATGCGAACGCGGTGTGGAACGGCAGCTTCCTGCCGCCCGCCGCCGCGCTGGACGCGGTGCTGCCCAAGAAGTGATGCTCTCCCTTTGATAGCTGCCAGCGCTTTCTGAACAAGCGCTGTGACCCGATTCGACCACCAATGATCACTACCACCGAAGACCCTCCCTTCGTGGACTTCCGCGACGTCTGGCTCGCCTACAACGACGAGCTGCGCGCAGCCAACCAGTTCGCCGTGGAGGCGATCGACCTGCAGGTGCGCCGGGGCGAGTTCATCGCCATCGTCGGCCCCTCGGGCTGCGGCAAGTCCACCTTCATGAAGCTCGCCACCGGGCTGCGCATGCCCTCCATGGGCCGCATCCGCATCGACGGGCAGCCCGTCACCGGGCCCTTGAAAATCTCCGGCATGGCCTTCCAGGCGCCGTCGCTGCTGCCCTGGCGCAGCACGGTGGACAACGTGCTGCTGCCGCTGGAGATCGTCGAGCCGCACCGCAGCCAGTTCAAGGCCCGCCGCAAGGAATACGAGGCGCGCGCCCGCGCGCTGCTCCAGAAAGTGGGCCTGGGCGGCTACGAGGACAAGTACCCCTGGCAACTCTCGGGCGGCATGCAGCAGCGCGCCAGCATCTGCCGCGCGCTGATCCACGAACCCAAGATGCTGCTGCTCGACGAGCCCTTCGGCGCGCTGGATGCGTTCACGCGCGAAGAACTCTGGTGCATCCTGCGCGACCTGCAGGCCGAGCAGCGGTTCAACGTGATCCTCGTCACGCACGACCTGCGCGAAAGCGTGTTCCTGGCCGACACGGTGTACGTGATGAGCAAGAGCCCCGGCCGCTTCATCGTGCGCCGCGAGATCGCGCTGCCGCGCCCGCGCGACCTGGAGCTGACCTACACCAAGGAATTCACCGACATCGTGCTGGAGCTGCGCGGCCACATCGGCGCCTTGAGAAAAACCGGCGGGGAGATCACGCAATGAACGCACGCCAACGCAAATACGCCGAACGCTGGTCGCCCTGGGTGCTGCTGCTGGCCGTCATCATCCTGTGGCAGATCATCTGCTCGGCCTTCAACGTCTCGGAATTCATCTTCCCCAGCCCCCAGGCCATCTGGACACAGTTCGTCGAATACAAGGCCGTGATCGCGGGCCACGCCTGGCGCACCTTCTGGGTGACGATGGCAGGCTTCGGCATCGCCATCGTCGTGGGCGTGCTGTTGGGCTTCCTCATCGGCAGCTCGCGCATCGCCTACGCGGCGGTCTATCCGCTGATGACGGCGTTCAACGCCCTGCCCAAGGCCGCGTTCGTGCCCATCCTCGTGGTGTGGTTCGGTATCGGCGTGGGGCCGGCCATCCTCACGGCCTTTCTCATCAGCTTCTTTCCCATCATGGTGAACATCGCCACGGGCCTGGCCACGCTGGAGCCCGAGCTGGAAGACGTGCTGCGCGTGCTCGGTGCCAAGCGCTGGGACGTGCTGGTGAAAGTGGGCCTGCCGCGCTCGCTGCCCTACTTCTACGGCTCGCTGAAGGTGGCGATCACGCTGGCCTTCGTGGGCACCACGGTGAGCGAGATGACCGCCGCCAACGAGGGCATCGGCTACCTGCTCATCAGCGCGGGCTCGTCCATGCAGATGGGCCTGGCCTTCGCCGGCCTGCTGGCCGTGGGCGCGATGGCGATGGCGATGTACGAGCTGTTCAGCTATGTGGAAAAGCACACCACGGGCTGGGCGCGTCGGGGTTCGCAAGGGGAATGATCAACTACGGCCTCTTTCGAAGAGAAGGCTTTCAACCACCCAGCGCCGCCTGCCCCGCCGCGATGAGCACGCTGTCGTCCTGCGGCGTATGCACCCGCCCGCAGAGCACGTCGCGCAGGTGCCTCTCCAGGGGGTTGCTGCGCGACAGCCCGTGGTTGCTAGTGAGCGCTAGCGCCTCCTGCACGGCATCCGCCGCGTTGCGCATCACCACGGTCTTGAGCAGGCCCGCCTGCACCGCGCCGACCGGCATGCCGCCGTCCAGGTCGCGCGCCAGGCCGTCCAGCAGGCGCAGGCTGGACAGCAGCAGCGCCTCGATGCGGCCGACCGCCTCCTGCACGCGCGCCAGCGTGGCCAGGGGTGCGCCCAGGTTGGAGGGCACGCGTTCGCGCAGGAAGCGCAGCAGCCAGTCGCGCGCAGCACGGGCGACGCCGGTGTAGAGCGCGCCGAGCAGCAGCGTCATCTCGGCCTGGAAGGCCCCGTCCGCCAGCGCGCGCGTGCCGCCGGGCTGCAGGTCCAGCGCATGGTCCGGCGGCGTGGGCACGTCCTGCAGCACCACGTCGTGGCTGCCGCTGGCGCGCAGGCCCAGGTGGTCCCAGGTGGGATCGATGCGCACGCCCGGGCTGTCCGCGCGCACGAGGAAGGTGCCCACGCGCGGTGCGGCCTCGTCGGTGCGCGCCCACACGGCGTACCAGCGCAGGATGGGCGCACCGGTGGAATAGATCTTGCGCCCGCTCAGGCGCCAGCCCTCGGGCGTGCGCCGCGCCACGGTGGCGGGCAGGCCGCCGCGCGCGGGCGAACCCAGCTCCGGCTCCACGCGCAGCGCGTTGATGAGCGACACGCCCTCCACCGCCTCGCGCACCACGCGGCGCGCCAGCGCCTCGGGCCAGGGCGAATCCGCCCGCCCCATGCCGCGCTGCTGCATGTACTGCATGGTGAGCACCAGCGCCGTCGCCGGGCAGCCGTGGCCGATGGCGCCGATAACGTCGGCCAGTTGCGCCAGCGGCGCACCCTGCCCGCCCAGCGTGCGTGGCGCGGCCAGGGCCAGCAGGCCGGCGGCGTGCAGCTCGGCGAAGTTCTCGTGGGGAAAGCTGCCGTCGCGGTCGTGCGCGGCAGCGCGTTGCGCGAAGCTGGCCGCGAGCACGCGCGCCGTCTCGCCCCAGCCGGTCGGTGCATTCATGCTCAGGCCGCCTTGCGTTCCAGTGCGCGCTGCGCGTCGCGCTCGGCCACCTTAGCGCGTACCAGCGGCAGCAGCTCCCGGCCGTATTCGACGGCGTCCACCAGCGGATCGAAGCCGCGCAGGAGGAAAGTCTCGATGCCCAGGTCGTAGTACGCGAGCAGCGCGTCGGCCACCTGTTCGGGCGTGCCCACGAGCGCGGTGGAGTTGCTGCGCCCGCCCGTCTCGCGCGCGATGGCGGTCCACAGGCGCTCGTCCACGCGGTCGCCCTTGGCGGCGTCGGCCAGCAGGCGGCGCGCGCCCTCGCTCTGCTGCGGGCCAGCGCCGCGCGCGTGGGCGATCTGCACCTGCTGGGCGCGCGTCGCCTCCAAGATGCGCCCGGCCTTGGCCCAGGCCTCGTCTTCGGTGGACGCGACGATGGGGCGGAACGAGATGCTGAACCCGATGCCGCGCCCGTGCGCCGCCGCCTCGGTGCGTACGCGCCGCACGAGGTCGCCCGCCTGCGCGAGCGATTCGCCCCAGAGCGCGTACACGTCCGCATGCCGCCCCGCCACCGCCAGAGCCGGGGCCGAGGCGCCGCCGAAGTAGATCGGCACATAGGGCTGCTGCAGCGGCTTGACCTCCGAGGCCGCGCCCTTCACGCGGTAGTACGTGCCCTCGTGGTCGAAGGGTTGGCTCTCCGTCCACACGCGGCGCAGCAGCGTGAGGTATTCGTCGGTGCGCGCGTAGCGCTCGTCGTGGGAGAGGAAGTCGCCATCGCGCTGCTGGTCCGCGTCGGAGCCGCCGCTGATGTAGTGCACCGCCAGGCGCCCGCCCGTGTAGTGGTCCAGCGTGGCGAGCTGGCGCGCGGCCAGCGTGGGCGCCACGAAGCCGGGACGGTGCGCGAGCAGGAAGCGGATGCGCTGCGTGGCCGCCGCCGCGTAGGCCACGGTGAGCAGCGTGTCGGGGCTGGTGGAGCTGGCGGGCACCAGGATGCGGTCGAAGCCCGCGTATTCATGTGCCTGGGCGAATGCGCGCACGTAGGCCGGGTCCACCGCGGGGCCGCGGCGCGCAAGGGTTTCGGACACTTCGTGCGGCTGGATCATGCCGATGAGCTGGATGGGCATAGGAAGAAACTCTCCGGGAGGGTGGACAAACAAAGCGCCGGCAAGGCATGCCATGCGCCCGCGTGCCGCCATGATCGGCACGCGAGCGCGCCGCGCCAACGAAGGAAAACGCGTTTGCTTGTGCGCTTTGTGCGGGCCTTGGGCAGCCACCAAGCATTCATAGCAAAATCGGCCTCCAGCGCTTTACTGGAAATCGCAAGCAGCTATCAATTAAGAAGCAGAGTGCATCAGTGGGGGAAGCCGCCGCGCACCAGCCGCACCGCGTCGGCGTCCATGCGCCGCAGCAGGGCATCCAGCCCCTGCCCGTCCGCCGGCGCACGCGGCGGGGTGGACGCACCCGGCGCGGAGCGGCAGATGAGGTCGTCTTCCGACCAGCCGCCCTGCCCCGGCTGCGCCCGCGCGCGCAGCCAGCCTGTGCGGTCCACGAGCAGCGTGTGGCCCGGCGCGGCGGCGGCATCCACGCCCAGCAGCAGGGCCAGCGCGGGCAGCAGGTGCGCATCGGCCGCTTCGCATTCGGGGGCGGCCGAGGCGCTACCCACCACCACGCCCACCATGCGCGGGTCTTCGGGCGGCAGTGCCGCGCCGGGCGCGGTCAGCACCACCTGCAGGCGCTGGCCCTGCAGGCTGCGTGCGTCGCGCAGGCCGCCGTGGCGGCAGCGCAGCGCGGCGGAGGGCATGCGCACAGGACGCTCCCACGCACCGGACTCGCGCAGCATGCGGCCCGCGGCGTGGGCCTGCAGGTAGTCGAGCACCTGCCAGATCTCCGCGTCGCCGAGCTGCCCCGGTCCGAAGCCCGGCATGGTCTGCAGCCCGGCCCGGCCGTGCATGCCGTGGCGGATGCGCCAGAACAGCTCGCCCTCCAGCCGCTTCCACAGCAGGCCGCCGGTGAGCATGGGCGGCCACATGGGCAGGCGCGCCGCGTCGGGGCCTTCGCCGCGCGCATCCGCGCCATGGCAGCGCACGCAGTGCGCGGCGTAGACCGCCTGTCCGCGCACGATGCCCGCGGCAGCAAAATCGGTGGGCGAGCGGTGCAGGCTGGTGGGCACCGCGGGGGCCAGCAGCAACTGCGGCGACGGCCAGGGCGCCAGAAGCACCAGCGCCAGGGCCGCGGCGGACAACCCCCAGCGTGCGCGCCGAGCGCGCCACGCCAGCGCCGCGAGCGCCAGCACCAGGGCCAGCAGCACGCAGCCCAGCGTGAGCGCCACGCGGCGGGCATGGCCGCCGTCGATCGCCAGCATCTCCGCCGCCAGCCGGTGCGCGAAGGGCCATGCGGGCTGGCCGGCGGCCTCGCCCGTGAGTCCCAGCGCGTGCAGCGCGTCACGCAGCGCGAGCTGCGCGGCGAGCATCGCCTCCAGCAGGGCGTCGAGGGCGTCGGGCGGCAGCGTCAAAGGCTCACCAGCTGTCGCCCAGGCCCAGCAGCGCGAGCGCGCGGCGGCGCAGCTCGGCCAGGCGCGGATCGCCCCGGTGGCGCGGGTACGGCAGGTCGTTGACCAGCACCTCGCGCACGCGCGCGGGCCGCTCGGTGAACACCACCACGCGCTGGGCCATGAACAGCGCCTCCTCCACGTCGTGCGTGACCAACAGCGCCGAGAAGCCCGCGCGCTGCCACAGCTGCACCAGTTCGGTCTGCATGGCCAGGCGCGTGAGCGAGTCGAGCTTGCCGAGCGGCTCGTCGAGCACCAGCAGGCGCGGGTCGTTGACCAGCGCGCGCGCCAGCGCCACGCGCTGCGCCATGCCGCCCGACAGCTCGTGCGGGAATGCGCGCGCGAAGGGCGCCAGGCCCACCAGCGCCAGCGCCTCGTCCACGCGCTGGCGCTCGCGGCGCAGCAGCCCGCGCGCCTGCAGGCCCAGGGCCACGTTGTCCCACACGGTGCGCCAGGGGTAGAGCGTGGGGTCCTGGAAGACGACGATGCGCGACGGGTCGGGCTCCGTGATGGCCGCGCCGTCCTGGCGCAGCGTGCCCCGGCTGGCTGGCTCCAGCCCCGCCACCAGGCGCAGCAGCGTGCTCTTGCCGCAGCCGCTGGGGCCGAGCAGCGCCACGAACTCGCCGGGGGCGATGGAGAGGTCCAGACCGTCGATCACCTGCAGCGCCTGGCCGGCCTTGGCGCCCTTCGCGGCGCGCTGCGCGAACCAGTGGCTGACCTGCTCCACGTCGATGCGGGCGCCGTGCACACGGGCCTTGCGCTGGAGCGGTGCCGGAATGGCGATGCTCACCATTTCACCACCCCCTTCTGCCACGACAGCACGCGGTCGCGCACCGTGAACAGCAGCGTGATGACGCCCGAGAACAGCAGCGCCATGAGGATCAGCGCGGCATACATGTTGGGGTACGCCGCCCAGCCCTGCGCCCAGGTGAGGTACCAGCCCAGGCCCGACTTCACGCCCAGCATCTCGGCCACCACCAGCGTGGAGAACGCCGCACCCAAGCCCATGAACAGCCCCACGAACACCTGCGGCAGCGCCGCGGGAATGGCCACGCGCAGCACCAGGAACCACTGCGACGCGCCCATGGTGCGAGCCACGTCGTAGTAGTTCTTGTGCACGCCGGCCACGCCCGACCAGGTGAGGATGGCCACCGGGAAGGCCATGCCCAGCGCGATCAGGAACACGGCCGTGGACCAGCTCGACGGGAAGAAGTAGAAGCTGATCGGCAGCAGCGCCGTGGTGGGCACAGGCCCGAGGATGCGCAGCACCGGGTGCACCCAGTAGCTGGCCGCGCGCGACCAGCCGATGAGCACGCCCGTGGCGAAGCCCGCCGCTGCGCCGATGGCGATGCCGATGCCCAGCAGCCGCAGCGAGTTGCCGGCGCTCTCGGCCAGGCGCGGCGCATCGCCCGCGTAGACCTCCACCAGCGCCTGCGGCGGCGCGAAGAACGGCGGCGGCAGCACGCCGAGCTTGGCCGTCAGCACCTCCCACAGCGCCAGCCCCGCCGCCAGCGCCACCAGCCAAGGCCCCGCGGGCCGCAGCCGCTCGCGCAGCGCGGCCAGCGGGCGCGCCGCGCGCGGCGCGAGCACCAGCGCCGCCAGCAGCAGCGCCACGGCGGCGGCGCCGGCCGCGAACTCGGCGGTGTAGGCCCATTCGGTGAAGCCCGCGGGCTTGTTGGGCCACACCTGGGTGAGCGCCGCGAGCAGCGCCCAGGCCAGCGCGGCCAGCGCGCCCGTCCACCACAGGGGCGCCCGGGCTTGCGCCTGGCGCAGCGCGGGCGGCGGGGCGAGCAGGCGGTCGGCAACGGCGCTCATGACAGCACGTCCGCGAACACGTGCGCGGCGAAGCGCGCGGGATCGGTGCTGGGTTTGAGCACCTTCACGAGCTTGAAGTCACGCGCGTAGAACTCGATCTCCTCGCGCAGCGCGCGGCCCACCGGGTGGCTGCGGTGCGTGAGCGTGCCCAGCACGGCGCGCAGCTCCGACTGCGGCACCTTGGAGTACGGGCTGTAGATGCGCGCCGTCTCGGCCGGGTTGTCGGCCACGAAGTCCGAGGCCTCGACGATGGCGCGCGTGAGCGCGGCGGCCGTGGCGCGGTCATTGCGCACCAGCGCGCCGCTCACGCCCAGCACGCAGCAGGTCTTGGCCGCGTATTCGCCCGTGAGGTTGGTGGCCAGGTCCACCAGGCCCTGGGTGCGGCGCTGGATGAGCAGCAGGTTGGGGTCGCCGTCGGCGATCGCCTGGGCCTCGCCCTTCTCCACGGCCAGGCCCAGCATGTCGCCGGGGAACTGGCGCCAGGCCACCTCGCGCTCGGGGTCGATGCCAGCCTTGGCCAGCAGCACCGAGAAGAAGTTCTTGCCCGGCGCATTCAGATCCGATACGGCGATGGTCTTGCCCTTGAGGTGCTTCAGGTCGGTCACGCCCGCGGGCGCGTAACCCACCAGCCGCGAGCAGCCGCCGTGCGAGCTGCCCACCAGCTTCACGTCGAAACCCGACTCCAGCGGCTTGATCCAGCGGTGGATCATGCCCACCCCCGCGTCGGCCTTGGAGGTGGCGATGGTTTCCAGCAGCTGGTCGGTGGAACCGGCGAAGTTCACCAGCTCCACCTTCAAACCGTGCTTCTCGAAAATGCCGCGCTCCAGCGCCACGGGCGCGGCCGACAGGCAGATCGCGTTGGCGTTCCAGGCCAGCTTCACCGGCTTGAGCGGCGCTGCCGCCCAGCCCCGGCCCGCGCCCGCGGCGCCCAGCACGGCCGCGCTGCCCGCAACGCGCAGCCAGCGGCGGCGTTCGTCGTTCTTGATTGGCATCTCTGCCCGTCCTTTCTTCATGCGTGATGGATGGACGCCATTGCACCGAAAACGCCGCGCGCCGGGAACGAACAAAAACAGGGATGTATATGCGCAAACCAGGGTTCGCAGGCGCGCGCCCCTGCGGTCCAATGCGGGGCATGGACACCGACACCCTTCCCCCGCGCCTGCGGGACTTCGTGCACCACCTGGAGCAGGCCGTGGACGGCGCGCCCGCCGAAGCCCCGCTACTGGCCCGGGGGCGCGCGCTGCTGCAGGCCCTGGTCGCGCACGACGACTGGCTGCCCGAGGCCTTCGCCCGCCCCCATCCCCAGTACTACCAGCAGTACCTGCTGCACGCCGACGCGGCGCAGCGCTTCTCCGTGGTGAGCTTCGTCTGGGGGCCGGGCCAGGGCACGCCCATCCACGACCACACCGTCTGGGGCCTGATCGGCATGCTGCGCGGCGCCGAGGAGTCGCAGGCCTATGCGCAGGACGCGCAGGGCCGCTGGCGCCCGCACGGCCCCGCGCGGCTGCTGCGGCCGGGCGAGGTGGAAGCCGTATCGCCCACCATCGGCGACGTGCACCGCGTGCGCAACGCGCTGCCGGACGGCGTTTCGATCAGCATTCACGTGTATGGTGCGGACATCGGCCGCGTCCAGCGCCACGTGTTCACCGAAGAGGGTGCAACCAAGCCCTTCGTCTCCGGCTACGCCAACCCCACCCCTTCTCCCGTTTCCCCGACATGACCACCGACACCCTCATCACCCCATCCCAAATCCGCCAGGCCCTGCAGGACGGCAGCGAGATCGCCCTGCTCGACGTGCGCGAGGAAGCGCCCTTCGCCGAAGGCCACCCGCTGTGGGCCGCCAACCTGCCCTCCGGGCGCATCGAGCTGGACGCCTGGCGCCGCATCCCGCGCCGCGACACCGTGATCGCCGTCTACGACAACGGCGAGGGCCTGGCCGAGCCGGCCGCGCGCGCGCTGCGGGCGCTGGGCTACACCCGCGTGCACCTGCTGGCCGGCGGCCTGCAGGGCTGGAAGGACGCGGGGCTGGAGCTGTTCATCGACGTGAACGTGCCCAGCAAGTCCTTCGGCGAATGGCTGGAGGCCGAGCGCCACACACCCTCGCTGCCTGCCGAGGAGGTGCAGGCGCTGATCGACGGCGGCGCCGACATGGTGGTGCTGGACGCGCGCCGCTGGGACGAATACCAGACCATGAGCATCCCCACCGGCGTGAGCGTGCCCGGCGCCGAGCTGGTGCTGCGCGCGCAGGCGCTGGCGCCCAGCCCGTCCACGCACATCGTGGTCAACTGCGCGGGCCGCACGCGCAGCATCGTCGGCACGCAGTCGCTCGTGAACGCGGGCCTGCCCCACCGCATCACCGCGCTGCGCAACGGCACCATCGGCTGGCTGCTGGCAGGCCAGCGGCTCGACCACGGCGCCAGCCGCCGTGCACCCGAGGTGACGCCCGCCCAGCGCGCCCAGGCCGCTGGGCGCGCCCGCGCCGTGGCCGACCGGGCGGGCGTGCGCCGCGCCACCGCGGCCGACCTGCAGCGCTTTGCAGCCGAAGGCCAGCGCACCACCTACCGCTTCGACGTGCGCACGCCTGAGGAATATGCCGCCGGCCACCTGCCGGGCTTTCGCCACTACGCCGGCGGCCAGCTCGTGCAGGAGACGGACCACGCCGCGCCCGTGCGCGGCGCGCGCATCGTGCTGGCCGACGACGACGGCGTGCGCGCCAACATGAGTGCATCCTGGCTCGCCCAGATGGGCTGGGAGGCCTGGGTGCTGGACGATGCCCCCGGCTTCACCGAGACCGGCGAGCCCGCACCCGACCACCCGGCCCTCCCCGCGCCGGTGGCCGGCGTGTCCCCCGCCACGCTGGCGCAATGGCTGCGGGACGATGCACAAGGCACCGCCGTGCTCGACTTCACCGCCAGCGCCAGCTACGTGCAGCGCCACATCCCCGGCGCATGGTGGCTCTTGCGCTCGCAGCTGCCCCAGGCGCTGGCGGCCGTGCCGCACGCGCGGCGCTACGTGGTCACCTGCGGCACCAGCCTGCTCGCGCGCTACGCCGCCCAGGCCGTGGCCCAGGCCACGGGGGCCGAGGTGTTCGCGCTCGACGGCGGCACGCAGGCCTGGATCGCCGCGGGCCTGCCGCTGGAGCACGGCGAGACGCGCCTGGCCAGCCCGCGCATCGACCGCTACCGCCGCCCCTACGAAGGCACGGACGCGCCGCGCAGCGCCATGCAGGCGTACCTGGACTGGGAGTTCGGGCTGGTGGAGCAGCTGCGGCGCGACGGCACGCACGGCTTCCGCGTGATCTGACGGCCCGCCATCCGCTCTTCTTTCGATAGCTGCAAGCGCTTGATGGATAAGATGTAGCGGTCATTTTCATCATATTTTCAGGGTGCTGCGCATTCCCCATGCCGCATGAAACTGGCGCGCCCCCAGCGCAGGCAGCCGCGCAAGGGCCGCCCCGCCGCGCCGGCTGCGTCCCCCTCCCGTAGCGCACAGCGCTACGAGAGAGGGGGAAGGTGCGAAGCGCCTCAGGTGGTGTTTCGTTTCTGCATGCGCAGCCCCGCCCACACGGCGAAGAACATCGCCGCGCCGAACACCCAGCCCGACAGCGCCCCGGCCATCACGCCCGACAGCAGCGTGCCGATGGTGCAGCCGAGCCCCGTCATCGCACCCCAGCCCAGCAGCACGCCGCCCAGCAGGCCGCGCGCCGCGTCGCGCGCGCTGGGCCGGCGCGGCGTGAACTGGCCGCTGGCGAGCGACGCGGCGAACGCCCCGGCCACCAGGCCCAGCAGCAGCATGGCGTTGGGCGTCCACCAGTGGCTTTGCACGGCGGTGGCGCAGCCGGCGAAGCCGTCCAGCCCGTCGAGCCGCGCAGGAATCCAGCCCTGCCGCTCGCCCACCGTGCGCGCGGCGCTGCCCAGCGTGGCGGTCACGCCCAGCGGCTTCATGCGCACGATGGCGAACGCACCGATGAGGCCCACGCCCAGGCCGCCCGTCCAGTATGGCCAGCGCCCCGTCCAGAGCCGCCGCCACGCGGCGCCCAGCGTGGGCGCCGACGCGGCTGGCGGCTGCGCGTGCGCCGCCAGCCCGCGCCACAGCCACGCGGCGATGGCGGCCAGCACGCCCCATTGCAGCACCAGCGCGCCGCCATAGCCCAGGTGGCGCGGCAGCCAGACCACGGGCGCCTCGGCAATGCTCAGGCTGTAGAGCGGGTTCCAGGTAATGAAGCCCAGCACGAAACCCAGGGCCGAGCCGAGCAGCGCGAACGGCGACGCGGCCGAGCCTTCGGCCAGCCGGTACCAGTGCGCGCTGATGCACGAACCGGAAACGACCATGCCCGCCCCGAAGGCCAGCCCGGCCGCCACCAGCACCCAACCCACGGGCCCGATGTGCGCATCGGGCGGCAGGGCCCCGCCCGTGGGATCGGGCAGCCAGCCGCCCAGCACCACGGTGTAGCCCGCCAGTCCCACGGCCAGCGCCAGCACGATGGCGAGCAGACCGCGCGGGTCGCGCCGATCGAACCAGTCGCGCGCGTGGCAATAGAAGCAAAAGCGCGTGCGCTGCAGCACCAGCCCGAGCACGGCGCCCGCGGCAAGCGCGAATACCAGCGTGGGCCCGCCGCTTTGCATCCGCGCGAAATGCGCCGCCACGGCCAGCGCGGCCAGGGGCAGCACGGCAAAGAGAGGTGGAATCGTCATAAAAAAGCCCGCGCAGCCGGATGGCTGGCGGGCGAATCCGAGGGAGACAAAGGGGATGGGTTACTTGGAGGCCCAGACGGTGCCGCTGGGGTTGCTGATCGGCACGCCGACCGCGTTGCCGTATTCGGTCCACGAGCCGTCGTAGTTGCGCACCTCGTAGCCCAGGATCTTCTTGAGCGCGAACCACGTGTGGCTGGAACGCTCGCCGATGCGGCAGTAGGTGATGACGGGCTTGCTGCCATCGACGCCCACGGCGCCGTAGACCTTGCGGAGCTCGTCCGCGCTCTTGAAGGTGCCGTCGGCCTGCACGGCCTGGCCCCACGGCACGTTCACCGCCGTGGGCACGTGGCCCGCGCGCACCGCCAGCTCGGGCACGCCGGCCGGGGCGAAGACCTTGCCGGTGTATTCGTCGGCCGAGCGGATGTCCACCAGCTTCGCGCCGCCACCATTGCCCTGCGCGGCGGCCAGCACGTCGGCCAGACGCGCGCGCAGCTCCACGTTCACCTTGCCCACCTTGTAGGCCGTGGGCGCGAAGGACGGCACGCGGCTGTCCTGCGGGCGGTTCTCGGCCTCCCACTTCTTGCGCCCGCCGTCGAGCAGCTTCACGTCCTTGACGCCGTAGATGTCGAACACCCATGCGCCCCAGGCAGCGAACCAGTTGTTGGTGTCGCCGTAGAGCACCACCGTGGTGTCCGGCCCCACGCCGGCCTTGGTCAGCAGCTTCTCGAAATCCTGCGGGCCGACGATGTCACGGCGCACCTTGTCGTTCAGGTCGGCGTGCCACGAGAAGTTGACCGCGCCGGGGATGTGCGCGCGCTCGTACAGACCGGGGTTCACGCTGACCTCGATGAGGCGTACCTGGGGATGGTGCAGGTTCTGCGCCAGCCATTCGGTGGTGACGAGCGGCCCGGCGGGAACGGCCCCGGCCGCGTGCGCGGCGCCGGTGACGAGCACGGCCCAGGCGGCGATGTGGAGGGTGCGGGAGAACATGGTTTTCCTTTCTTTCATTGAAACAGCAGTTGCCGCAGGTGAATCTACGGGCCGGGGCTGCTGCGGAGAACGAATGAAAACGCGCTTGCTTATGCGCCGAATGCCGTTGGCGAAGCCAGTCTGCGCACCACTTCCACCAGCCGGTCGATCTCGCCCGCCGTGTTGTAGAACGCCAGCGAGGGCCGCACCGCCGTTTCCACGCCGAAGCGCCGCAGGATGGGCTGGGCGCAGTGGTGGCCGGTGCGCACCGCGATGCCTTCCTGGTTCAACGCCTGCCCCACCTCGTCGGTGGTGCGCCCCCGCAGCACGAAGCTGAGCACGCTGGCCTTGCCCGGCACGGTGCCGATCAGGCGCAGGCCGGGGATGGTGGCGAGCTGCTGCATGCCGTAGTCCACCAGCGCGTGTTCGTAGCGGCTGATGGCGTGGATGCCGATGCGCTCCACGTATTCCAGCGCCGCGCCCAGGCCCACGGCGTCGGCGATGTTGCCGGTGCCGGCCTCGAACTTGTTCGGGATGGGCTGGTACTGGGTTTTCTCGAAGGTCACGTCGGCGATCATGTTGCCGCCGCCCTGCCACGGGGGCATGGCTTCGAGCACCTCGCGGCGGCCCCAGAGGGCGCCGATGCCTGTGGGCGCAAAGATCTTGTGGCCAGAGAAGACGAAGAAGTCGGCGCCGAGGTCCTGCACGTCCACGGGCGTGTGAGCGATGGATTGGGCGCCGTCGATCAGCGTGGTGATGCCGCGCGCCTTGGCATGAGTCACCACCTCTTTGACCGGGACGACGGTGCCGAGCACGTTGGAGACATGGCCGATGGCGACGATCTTCGTGCGGTCGCTCAGCAGCTTTTCGTATTCGTCGAGGCGGATCTGGCCCTGGTCATCGACGGGGATCACGCGCAGCTTCGCGCCCTTGGCCTGGGCGAGCTGCTGCCAAGGGACGATGTTGGCGTGGTGCTCCAGGTGGCTGACGATGATCTCTTCGCCCTCGCCCACGTTCTGGCCGCCCCAGCTTTGGGCGACGAGGTTGATGGCCTCTGTCGTGCCGCGCACGAAGATGACTTCATGAACATCGGGCGCGTTGATGAAGCGGCGCACCACCTCGCGCGCGTGCTCGTAGGCGTCCGTGGCGCGCGCCGCGAGCACGTGGGCGGCGCGGTGGATGTTGGAGTTCTCGTGCTCGTAGAAATGCGCGATGCGTTCGATGACCTGCCGGGGCTTGTGCGTGGTGGCGGCGTTGTCGAGCCATATCAGCGGGTTGCCGTTCACGCGCTCTTGCAGGATGGGGAAGTCGCGGCGCACGGCGTGCACATCGAAGCCTGCCGGGGTCTGGATGAGCGGGCTTTGCTGCACTTCGCCTGGGTGCAGGTAGGGGTGCGGCTTGGCCGGGGTGACGTAGCCGCTGGGCAGGCGCACGGCATCGACGAAATAGAACTGCGGCGCGGTGCTGATTTCAGGCCCTTGCGGCGCGGGTGGCGTGGGCAGACTGGGCACGCCATCGGCCAGGCTCGCCAGGCGCGGCTCGTAGCCGGGCAGCACAGCGAAGGCGTTGTCGGGCACGCCATTGCCTGCCTGCGCGTGCGGCAGCACCGCGCCCGCGCGGTTGACGAGCGACAGCGATGTGCCGGGGCTGGATGGCAGCAGATTGGTGCCGGGCACCTGCCCCAGCGGGATCGGCGTGCCCGGCACGTTGGGCGACAGGCCCGAGGGCGCGGCCAGCGGCGAGCCGCCCGGCGCCCAGGTGGTGGGCGGCTGCGCGCCCTGCACGGGCACGGCAGGCGCATCGCCGGGTAGGCTGCGCAGCAGGCTGGTGGCAAGCTGCGCGAGCGCGGCGGTGTCCAGCGGCGAGGCTGGAATGGGTGTTGTGACGCTCAAGACGCTTACCCTTTACTTGTAGGTATCGAGCACCGAGTAGTCGTGGTACCGGTCGATGCGCACGTCCTCCAGCACCGCCAACGCATCGGGCGTGAGCACGGCCAGCGAGCAGTACAGCGAGATCAGGTACGAGCTGATCGCCTGGTCGTTGATACCCATGAAGCGCACCGACAGCCCCGGGCTTTGCTCGCCCGGCAGCCCCGGCTGGAACAGGCCGACGACGCCCTGGCGCCGGTCGCCCACGCGCAGCAGGATGATGCTGCTCTTGCCGTCGGCCACGGGAATCTTGTCCGAGGGGATCAGCGGCACGCCGCGCCAGGTGATGAACTGCGAGCCGAACAGGCTGACCGTGGGCGGCGGCGTGCCCCGGCGCGTGGCTTC
Organism: Acidovorax sp. MR-S7; assembly: GCF_000400995.2. Classification (GTDB taxonomy): domain Bacteria; phylum Pseudomonadota; class Gammaproteobacteria; order Burkholderiales; family Burkholderiaceae_C; genus MR-S7. The sequence goes on from NZ_DF238908.1 coordinate 170,604, forward strand.
GCGGCCGAAGGCGGCGATGGTGAGCGGGTGGGCCAGGAAGAAGGCGGGCTCCTTCCACACCTTGGTCAGCAGTTCGTCCAGGTCGTCGGGCGTGGGCGCGCCGCTGTCGTTCAGGGGAAGGATGCGCTGCTCGTCCGTCACCTGCGCCAGCAGGCCGTAGCCCGCGTTGTTGATGAGCTCGCTCTCCTGGTTCTCCTTGATGGTCTCGATGGTCAGGCGCAACTGCTCCTTGATCTGGTCGTGCGGGCTGCTGTAGAGGTCGGAGATGCGCGTGTGCACGTCGAGCACCGTGGACACGGCGTTCAGGAAGTACTCGCGCGGCGCCTCGTCGTAATCGACGAAGGTGCGCGGCAACTGGTTCTCGAACTGCTTCGATGTGCAGGTGACCTTGATGTCCTCGGGGTTCTTGACCTGGTTGACGCGGTAGATGCCCGCCTCCACCGGCACCCATTGCAGCAGGTGGGTGAGCCAGCGCGGCGTGATGGTTGATAGCTGGGGCGCGGTCTTGGTGGCGTTGGCCAACTGGCGGGCGGCGTTGTCGCCCAGGGTGTGGAGAGTCGTCATTGCAATGCAGCTTCTGGCTGGGGTTGAGGGAAAGTGGGGGAATGGGTGGCTTGCTGCACCGTGGCCTGCGTGACGTGGGCGCCGGGCGGCACGTCCTCGGTCACCCAGACGTTGCCGCCGATGACCGCGCCGTGGCCGATGGTCACGAGCCCGAGGATGGTGGCGCCCGCGTAGATGACCACGTCGTCCTGCACGATGGGGTGGCGCGGCCAGCCCTTTTGCAGGTGGCCCTGGGCATCGCGCGGAAAGCGCTTGGCGCCCAGCGTCACCGCCTGGTAGATGCGCACGTTGCGGCCCAGCACGGCCGTCTCGCCGATCACGACGCCGGTGCCGTGGTCGATGAAGCAGCCTTCGCCGATGCGCGCGCCGGGGTGGATGTCGATGCCCGTCTGGCCATGCGCCAGCTCGGCGGCGATGCGCGCGAGCAGCGGCAGCTCCAGCGCGTAGAGCGTGTGGGCGATGCGGTGGTGGATCAGCGCGAGCACGCCGGGGTAGCTCAGCACCACCTCGTCCACGCTCTGCGCGGCCGGGTCGCCGTGGAAGGCGGCCAGCACGTCCTCGTCGAGCTGCTGGCGCAGGGCGGGCAATGCCTCGCTGAAGGCGCGCACGGCCTGGGCGGCGCGCTCGTCCACGTCGCCGCCATTGCGGCGGTAGCGCAGCTCGATGCGCGCCTGCGCCAGCAGCGCCTGCAAGGCGGCGTCCAGTGTGTGGGCGATGTAGAAATCCTCGCCCGCCTGGCGCAGGTCGGGCGGTCCCAGGCGCAGCGGGTACAGCACGCCCTTGAGCGCATCGACGGCGCGGGCCACCGCGTCGCGCGAGGGAAACTCGCGGTGCGTGGTGTCGGTGCGGCCCTGCTGGGTGCGCCACTGTTCGCGCACCTCGCGCAGCGCGGCCACGATGTGGGGGATGGGAAAGTCGCTCATGGTGTTTAAGGTCGAATCAGCCCGCAGCGCTTGCTGGACAAGCGCTGGCAGCTATCGTTTTAGAAGTCAGTTCAGTCTTGAATCCACGGCAGGCCGTGGAAGCGCCAGCCGTTGAATCGCCCGCGCTGCTGCGTGTCGTCGAGGTCGCCCTCGAAGCCCTCGCCCACGTTGAGCACGTTGGCCAGCCCCGCCTTGGCCGCCTCCTGCGCGGCCAGGGCCGAGCGCTTGCCGCTGCGGCAGATGAGCAGCACGGTGACGGGCTGCGGCTGCTTGGCGATCAGCGCGCCCAGCTCGCGCACGAAGCGCGGATTGCGCGCCAGCGCCGTGCCGGTGGCCCAGGGTACGTGGGCGCTGCCAGGCACGTGGCCGACGAACTTGCGCTCCTCCGCGGTGCGCACGTCCACGAGCAGCGCCCGTCCTTCGCGCACGAGCTGCCACGCCTGTCGCGGCGGGAGAGTGCCGCCGTCGGCGGTGGCGCGGGCTGCGGCCTGCTGCAGCACGGGGAGAAGCGAAAGATCGGTCATGGCTGGTGCATCGGTCAACGGTGGCGATGCGCCATGGTGCGCCGGCCCGGCGCGCGCGCGAACGAATACGAAAGAGCTTGCTTATGCGCGAAACGAGGAAGGGCGCGGCTCACGCCCGCTCCTGCAGCGCCTGGCGCACCGCGTCGGCGGTGAGCGTGGGCACGAAGCTCTCGATGAAGGCGTAGGCATAGCCGCGCAGCCATGCGCCGCGCCGCAGCGCCAGGCGCGTGAGGTTGACCTCGAACAGGTGCCGCGCGTCGATGGCGCGCAGGTGCCGGTCGCGCTCGGCGTCGAAGGCGATGGAGGCGATCACGCCCACGCCCATGCCCAGCTCCACGTAGGTCTTGATGACGTCGGCGTCCATGGCGGTGAGCACGATGTCGGGTGCCAGGCCCGCGCCGGCGAAGGCCTCGTCGATGTGCGCGCGTCCGGTGTAGCCGGTGTCGTAGGTGATGACGGGGTGGCGCGCCAGCGCCTGCAGCGTCACCGGCCCGCTTTCCTGCAGCAGCGGGTGGCCCGGCGGCACCACGACGCTGTGCGACCAGCGGTAGCACGGCAGCGTGACGAGCCGCTCGTAGCCGGCCAGCGCCTCGGTGGCCACGCCGATGTCGGCCTCGCCCGACAGCAGCATCTCGGCCACCTGGCGCGGCGAGCCCTGGTGCAGGTGCAGCGAGACCTGCGGGTACAGCGCGCGGAAGTCGCGCACCACCTGCGGCAGCGCGTAGCGCGCCTGCGAGTGCGTGGCCGCCACGGACAGGCGCCCGCGCTCGCTGGCGGTGAAGTCCGCGCCCGCGCGGCGCAGGTTCTCGGCCTCCAGCAGCAGGCGCTCGACGATGGGCAGCAGCGCCTCTCCCGGCGGCGTGAGCCCGGTGAGGCGCTTGCCCGCGCGCATGAAGATCTCCACGCCCAGCTCGTCCTCCAGCTCGCGGATCTGGCGGCTGACGCCGGGCTGCGAGGTGTAGAGCATGGTCGCCACCTCGGTCAGGTTGAAGCCGCGCCGCGCCGTCTCGCGCACCGAGCGCAGTTGCTGGAAATTCATGGATTGCTATGGGTTCGATAGCTCCTGGCGCTTGCCCCGCAGGCGCTGGAGCCGTTTTTCTATTGAATGGCGCTCAGAGCTTGGCGATGGAGACTTCGGTGGACTTGACGAGCGCCACGACGTCGGAGCCCACGGCCAGGCCCAGGTCGTCCACCGAGCGCGTGGTGATGACCGAGGTGACGATGCCCCAGGGCGTCTCCACGTCGACCTCGGAGACGACGTCGCCGCGGATGATTTCGCGCACCTGGCCCTTGAACTGGTTGCGCACGTTGATGGCTTGGATGGACATGGTTTTCTCCTGTGAAAAGTCCGGGGGGAGGGGTGAAGGAAATCAGATGGCCCAGCGCAGGGCCAATGCGGGCAGGCCGCGCCAGCCGCCGTCGTCCTGCGCCTCCTCGGCGCCGGGCTTTTGCAGCACGCGGTCGAGGATGCGTTTCTCGATGGCGGCGAACTGCGCATCGCCCTGCGAACGCGGGCGCGCGAGGGCGATGCGCTCGTCCAGCGCGATGCGCCCGTCCTCGATGAGCACCACGCGGTCGGCCAGGGCCACGGCCTCCTGCACGTCGTGCGTGACCAGCAGCGCGGTGAAGCGGCGCTGCTGCCACAGCCCTTCTATGAGGCGGTGCATCTCAATGCGCGTGAGCGCGTCCAGCGCGCCCAGCGGCTCGTCGAGCAGCAGCAGGCGCGGCTGGTGCACCAGCGCGCGCGCCAGGGCCACGCGCTGGCGCTGGCCGCCCGACAGGCGCGCGGGCCATTCGCCGGCGCGGTCGGCCAGCCCCACCTGGGCCAGCACCTCCAGGGCACGCGCGCGCTGGTCCCTGGGCAGGCCCAGCGTCACGTTGTCCAGCACGCGGCGCCAGGGCAGCAGGCGCGCGTCCTGGAACATGATGCGGGTGTCGCCGTGCAGGCCGTGCACGGGCCGGCCGTCGACGGCGAGGCTGCCCTCGCTCGCCTCCTCCAGGCCCGCGACGAGGCGCAGCAGCGTGCTCTTGCCGCAGCCGCTGCGGCCCACGATGGCGATGAACTCGCCGGGTTCGATGGCAAGCTGCGCATGGCGCAGCACCTCGCGCGCGCCGTAGCGCTTGGTGAGCTGGCGGATCTCGAGCTGCACACCGCCGGTGGTGTCCTGCGCCATCTCACGCTCCCGGCTTGAACAGGGGTGCGTCGAGCGCATCGACGCGCCGCGGCAGCAGCTTCTCGGCCAGGAAGGCGTCGGCGATCTTCTGCTGCTCGCCCAGGACCTCGGGCACCACGGGGCGCACGGCGTAGCTGCGCCGGCCGTTGGCCTGCTCGATGGTGGCGGCGTCCAGGCCCCACACGGGTGCGAGCAGCTGCGCGGCCTCGCGCGGGTGCTGCTTGACCCAGCGGCCGGTCTTCTCCAGCTCGGCGTAGATGGTGCGCAGCACGTCGGGCCGCGCCTGGGCGTAGCGCGTGCTGGCAAGGTAGTAGCGCTGGTACGAGGCGATGCCCGTGCCGTCGGCCAGCACGCGCGCGCCGGCCTGGCGCTGCGCGGCGGAGAGGAACGGGTCCCACACCACCCAGGCGTCGATGGCGCCGCGCTCGAAAGCGGCGCGGCCGTCGGCGGGCGTCAGGTAGGCGGGCTGGATGTCGGCGAACGACAGGCCGGCCTTGTCCAGCGCGGCGATCAGCAGGTAGTGCGCGCCTGCGGCCTTGGCGAAGCCCACCTTCCTGCCCTTGAGGTCGGCGACGCTCCTGAGCGGGGAGTCGGGCTTGACCAGGATGGCCTGCGCCGAGGGCGACGGCGCTTCCTGCGCGACGAAGGTCAGCCTGGCGCCCGCGGCCTGCGCGAACACGGGCACGGTGTCGGCCACGTCGGCGCTGAAGTCCAGGTTGTCGAGGTTGAGCGCCTCCAGGAGCGGCAGGCCGCTGGTGAACTCGTGCCACGCGGGCTGCACGCCCAGCGGGGCGAGCTGCTTTTCCAGCGTGCCCTGTGCCTTGAGCACGGCGATGAGGGTGGACGACTTCTGGTAGCCGATGCGCACGGTGGCGGCGCCTTGGGCATGCGCGAGGCCGCCCGCGGCGAGCGCCGCGAGGCCCGCCAGCGCATGGCGGCGCGAGAAAGCGGTGGTGGTCATGGAATGAGCCTTTGGAATGTGGAGGGGGTCACGTCTTCTGGTAGCCGGGATGCCAGCGCAGCCACCACTGTTCGAGGGCGCGCGCGAACACGTCGGCCAGCTTGCCGAGCAGCGCGTAGAGCAGGATGCCCACGAGCACTATGTCGGTCTGCAGGAACTCGCGCGCGTTCATGGTCAGGTAGCCGATGCCCGACTGCGCGGAGATGGTCTCGGCCACGATCAGGATCACCCACATCAGGCCCAGCGAGAAGCGCAGGCCCACGAGGATGGACGAGAGAGCGCCGGGCAGGACGACGTCGCGGTAGAGCTGCCAGCGCGTGAGGCCGTAGGTGCGGCCCATCTCGATCAGCGCCGGGTCCACGTTGCGGATGCCGTGGAAGGTGTTCAGGTACACGGGGAAGAACACCGAGACGGCGATCAGGAACAGCTTGGCCGATTCGTCGATGCCGAACCACAGGATCACCAGCGGGATCAGCGCGAGCGCCGGGATGTTGCGCACCATCTGGATGGAGGAATCCAGCAGCGTCTCGGCCCAGCGCAGCGAGCCCGTGAGCAGGCCCAGCAGCAGCCCGAGCCCGCCGCCGATGGCCAGGCCCGCCAGGGCCCGGCCGGCGCTCACCTTCACGTGCGTCCACAGCTCGCCCGAGGCGGTCAGCTCCCACGCGGCACGCACCACGGCCGAGGGTGCGGGCAGCACGCGCGTGGACAGCCAGCCCAGCGACGAGGCCGCCTGCCACACGGCGACGAGCACCAGCGGCACGAGCCACGGCACGAGGCGCCGGCCCACGCCGGCGGCAAACGCGGCCAGGCCCGCGAGCGCGCCCGGCTCCTGCGGCGCCGCGACGGCGGCGGCCGCGCCGGTGTCGAGTTCGCGAAGGGCGTGTGTCATGGCCGCCCTCCTTCAGCTCTGCGCCGCACGGGGCACGAACAGGTTGGCCACGGCCTCGCCCGCCGGCTGGCCGAACGGGCCGAAGGGCGCGCCGCCCGCGAGCTTTTCCTGCGTGCGCAGCGGCAGCAGCGGGAACACCAGCTCCGCGAAGCGGTAGGCCTCCTCCAGGTGCGGGTAGCCCGAGAGCACGAAGGTGTCGATGCCGAGCCGCGCGTATTCCTCGATGCGCGCGGCCACCGTCTGCGGGTCGCCCACCAGCGCCGTGCCCGCGCCGCCGCGCACCAGGCCCACGCCGGCCCAGAGGTTGGGGCTGATCTCCAAATCGGCGCGGCTGCGTCTGGCGCCCCCCGCATGCAGCGCGGCCATGCGGCGCTGGCCTTCCGAGTCCATGCGCGCGAACGCGGCCTGGGCTTGCACCACGGTCTCGTCCGTGACGTGGCTGATCAGTTCCTCGGCGGCGGCCCAGGCGGCCTCGTCCGTCTCGCGCACGATCACGTGCAGGCGAATGCCGAACTTCAGCGTGCGGCCATGGCGCGCGGCGCGCGCGCGCACGTCGGCGATCTTCCTGGCCACCTCGGCGGGCGGCTCGCCCCAGGTGAGGTAGGCATCGACCTGTCCAGCGGCCAGTTCGTGCGCGGCCTCGGACGAGCCGCCGAAATACACCGGCGGGTAGGGCTTCTGCACGGGCGGAAAAAGCAGCCGGGCGCCCTTCACCTGGAGGTGCTCGCCCTCGTAGTCGAGGCCGGCGCCGTCATGGCTGCGCGCCAGGATCTCGCGCCAGATGCGGATGAACTCGGCGGACTGTTCGTAGCGCTGCCCGTGGTCCAGGAACACGCCGTCGCCCTCCAGCTCGCCGCGGTCGCCGCCGGTCACCAGGTTGACGAGCAGGCGCCCTTCGGAGAGGCGGTCGAAGCTCGCGGCCATGCGCGCGGCCAGACTGGGCTGGTGCAGGCCGGGGCGCACGGCCACCAGGAATTTCAGGCGCCGGGTGAAGCCGATGAGGCTGGACGCGACCACCCACGGGTCTTCGCACGAGCGGCCCGTGGGGATGAGCACGCCCTCGTAGCCCAGGCTGTCGGCGGCGATGGCCACCTGCTTGACGTAGTCGTGGTGGACCGGACGGCCGCCCCGGGCGGTGCCCAGGTAGCGGCTGTCGCCATGGGTGGGGATGAACCAGAAGATCTGCATGGGGGCCTCAGTACGAAATGGCGAAGGGCAGGCCGGGCCAGCGCAGGCCCCAGGCGGCGGCCGTGGTGACGACCAGGCGCTGGATCTGGTGACGGGGATCGAGGGAAGGGTTCATGGCGGTGCTCCTGCGGTTCAGGGCCGGGCGATGACGACGGCATCGCTGACCTGGATGGGTTTGGGAATCAGCTTGAGCGCGTGGAAGGTGTCGGCGATGCGCTGCTGGTCGGCCGCCACCTCGCGCGTGATGGGCTTCACGTTGAACTCGTAGCGGCGCAGCGCCAGCTCCACCACGTCCACCGGCAGGCCCTGCAGCGGCGCGATCAGCTCGGCCGCCTGCCGCAGGTTCTTCTTGAGCCAGATGCCGCGCTCCACCGCGTCGGCGAACACGGCCTCGATCACCTGCGGGTGGCGCGCCACGAAGCCGCGCTCGCCCAGGTAGTACTGGTAGTTGTTCACCACGTCGGGCGTGCCGGGCGCGCCCGTGCCGTCGGCCAGCACGCGCGCGCCGATGCTCTTCTCGGCCGCGGCCTGGAACGGGTCCCACACCACCCAGGCATCGACGCTCTTGCTCTCGAACGCGGCGCGGCCGTCGGCCGGCGCCAGGTACACGGGCTGGATGTCGGAGAGCGCGAGGCCGTGCTTTTCGAGCTGCTTGACCAGCAGGTAGTGCACGTTGCTGCCCTTGTTGAGCGCGACCTTGCGGCCCTTGAGGTCCGCCACCGAGCGCAGGGGCGAATCCTTGGGCACCAGGATGGCCTCGGCGCGCGGCGCGGCCGGGTCGTGGCCGATGTAGACGAAGCGCGCGCCCGCGGCCTGGGCGAAGATGGGCGGGGCCTCGCCCACATAGCCCACGTCCATGGCGCCGACGTTCAGGCCCTCCAGCAGCTGCGGCCCGGCGGGAAATTCCACCCACTTCACGCCGAAGCCCAGCGGCTGGAGCTTCTTCTCCAGCGTGCCCTGGGCCTTCTGCAGCACGAACAGGCTGGCGGCCTTCTGGTAGCCGATGCGCAGCACCGGCTGTTGCGCCCAGGCGTGGCCGGCCTCCGCGAGGGCGCTCAGGCCCAGCAGCGATGCGAGCGCCGCCCGGCGCGTGGGGGAAAAGATCCAGTTCAATGACAACACGATGCAGTTCCTCGGGTAGCGGTGCCCCGCGCTCGGCGCCGGGCGAAGGCCATCCCTTCCGCGCGCGGAGGCGGAATGGCCGGGGGAAACGGGGGAAGGGACGGAGAGGGCGACGGCGCGGCGCCGTCAGACGCTACATCGCACCTGCGAGAACGGCACCGGCGCGAAATGGGTGGCCGGCGCGGGCGCGGACACGGCGGGCCGCAGGGTTTCGGTGACGAGCAGGTTCACCGCGTCGTCGATGCGGCCGGCCACGTCGCCGGCCACCTCGTGCGAACCCTCGGGCGTGACCACCACCTGGGCGTCGGTGGCATAGATGCCCGGCAGGATGTGCTTGGCGCCCAGCGACTGCAGCACGGGCCGCAGCGCATAGTCCAGCGCCAGCATATGGTGCGGGCTGCCGCCCGTGGCCAGGGGCAGCACGGTCTTGCCCTTGAGCGCCGTCTGCGGCAGCAGATCCAGGAAGACCTTGAGCACGCCGCTGTAGGCGGCCTTGTAGACCGGCGTGGCGATGACGAGCACGCGCGCGTCCAGCACCCGCTCCACGGCCTGGGCCACGCTGCGGTGGCCGGTGTCGGCCAGCAGCAGCGCCTGCGGGTTCAGATCGCGGATGTGCAGGTGCTCGGGCGGCGCGCCGCGCCGCGCCAGGCGCAGGCCCACGGCGTCGAGCAGCGCGGCAGAGCGCGAACGCTGCGAGGGGCTGCCGGCGATCAGCAAGGCGGTCATGGTAGTGCTTTCCTTTTCATAGCTTCCAGCGCTTTTCAGACAAGCGCTGCAGGCCGATTTGGCTCTTACTTCTTGGTATAGATCTGGTCGAAGCTCGCGCCATCGGCGAAGTGCTCCTTGTCCGCCTTGGCCCAGCCGCCGAACGCCTGGTCGATGGTCACCAGCGTGAGCTTGGGGAACTGCGCGTCGAACTTGGCCTTGGCCTTCTCGCTCGTGGGGCGGTAGTAGTTCTTGCCGGCGATCTCCTGGCCCTCGTCGGAATACAGGTGCTTGAGGTATTCCTCGGCCAGGGCGCGCGTGCCCTTCTTGTCCACCACCTTGTCCACCACGGCCACCGTGGGCTCGGCCAGGATGGACAGCGAGGGCACGACGATCTCGAACTTGTCCTTGCCGAATTCCTTCAGTGCCAGGAAGGCCTCGTTCTCCCAGGCCAGCAGCACATCGCCCACGCCGCGCTGCACGAAGGTGATGGTGGAGCCGCGCGCGCCGGTGTCGAGCACGGGCACGTTCTTGAAGAGCTTGCCCACAAAGTCCTTGGCCTGGGCCTCGCCGCCGTACTTGCGCTTGGCGAACTCCCACGCCGCCAGGTAGTTCCAGCGTGCGCCGCCGCTGGTCTTGGGGTTGGGGGTGATGACCTGCACGCCGGGCTTGACCAGGTCGTCCCAGTCCTTGAGGCCCTTGGGGTTGCCCTTCTTCACCAGGAACACGATGGTCGAGCTATAGGGCGCCGAGTTGTGCGGCAGGCGCTTTTGCCAGTCGGCGGCCAGCAGGCCGTGCTTGGCCAGCGCGTCGACGTCGCCGCCCAGGGCCAGCGTGGCCACGTCGGCGTCGATGCCGTCGATGATCGAGCGCGCCTGCTTGCCCGAACCGCCGTGCGACTGCTTGAGCTGCACGTCCTGCCCCGTCTTGGCCTTCCAGTATTTGGCGAACGCCTGGTTGTATTCGGCGTACAGCTCGCGCGTCGGGTCGTAGGAGACGTTCAGGAACTGCACCGGCTGCTGCGCGGATGCGGGCAGGGAAAGTCCCCACCCGAGGGTGGCGGCAAGGGCGGCCGCGAGGGGAAACTTGATAAAGTGGCGGCGATTTTTCATGGTGCTTCCGTTGCGTTGAATGTCGATGCAACGCATTCTGGAAGTCGCTCTTCAAAACTGGAACAAATAAGATTTCAGTTTGTTATAGCCAAAACATCTGAAACAGGAATCCCACCATGGCACGCACCGTCCATTGCATCAAGCTCGGCCAGGACGCCGAGGGCCTCGACTTCCCTCCCTATCCTGGTGAGCTGGGCAAGCGCATCTACGAAAACGTGAGCAAGCAGGCCTGGGCCGACTGGCTCAAGCACCAGACCATGCTGGTCAACGAGAACCGCCTGAACCTGGCCGACGCCCGCGCCCGCCAGTACCTCGCCCGGCAGATGGAGAACCATTTCTTCGGCGGCGGCGCCGAGGCCGCCGCAGGCTACGTGCCTCCCACCAGCAGCTAAGGCGCCGTGTCCGAGCCTGTCGACTGGCTCCCCGACGGCACGCCCTACAGCCCCCGCTTCTCCGACCGCTATCACAGCGAAAGCGGCCCAGCCCAGGCCCGCAACGTGTTCCTGCACGGCTGCGGCCTGCCCGCCGCCTGGGCCGGGCAGCCGCAGTGGCGCGTGCTGGAGACGGGCTTCGGCCTGGGGCTGAACTTCCTCGTCACCTGGGCCGCCTGGCGCTCCGATCCTGCGCGCCCGCGCATCCTGCATTTCACCACCTGCGAGGCCTGGCCCATGGGCGCGGCCGACCTGCTGCGCGCCGTGCAGCACTGGGCCCCCGAGGCGCCCGGGCTGCAGCCGCTCGCGCAGCAGCTCGCCGCGCAGTTCTGGGGCCTGCTGCCCGGCGTGCACCGCCTGGCCTTCGAGGACGGGCGCGTGCTGCTCACGCTCTACATCGGCGACGCGCAGGCGATGCTGCGCCAGCAGCAGCCCGTGGCCGACTCCGTCTACCTGGACGGCTTCAGCCCCGAGCGCAACCCCGACCTGTGGAGCCCGCACACCCTCAAGGCCGTGGCCCGCTGCTGCCGCCGCGGCACGCGCCTGGCCACCTGGACCATCGCCCGCGCGGTGCGCGACGCGCTGGCGCAAGGCGGCTTCGCGGTGCGCAAGGTGCCCGGCGTGCCGCCCAAGCGCGACAACCTGCAGGCCACCTTCGAGCCGCACTGGGAGCCGCGCGCGGGCCAGCCCGTGCTGCCGGACGTGGCCGCGCCCCGCGTGGTCCGCTGCCTCGTGGTCGGCGCCGGCCTGGCTGGCAGCGCCGTGGCCGCCAGCCTGGCACGGCGCGGCTGGCAGGTGCACGTGCTCGAAGAGGGCGAGGCGCCCGCGGCGGGCGCCTCGGGCCTGCCCGCGGGCGTGTTCGCGCCGCACGTCTCGCCGGACGACAGCGTGCTCTCGCGCCTGTCGCGCGCCGGCGTGCGCACCACGCTGCAGACGCTGGCCGCCGCCCTGGGCGATGCGCAGGGGGTGGACTGGAGCGACTGCGGCGTGCTCGAACACGGCGTGGACGGCGCCCTGCCCCTCGCCTGGTCGCAGGGGCCGGGCCTGGACTGGAGCCGCCCCGCCACGCCCGGCCAGCTGGCCGCCAGCCACCTGCCGCCCGGCGCGGCAGCCTGCTGGCACGCGCGCGGCGGCTGGGTGCGCCCGCCCCGGCTGGTGCAGCGCCTGCTGGAGCAGCCCGGCATCCACTGGCACGGCGGCCACACCGTCGCGCGCCTGCAGCGCACGGCCACCGCATGGCAGGCGCTCGACGCGCACGGCACCGTGCTGGCCGAGGCCGAGCTGGCCGTGGTCTGTGCCGGCTTCCACAGCGCGCCGCTGATCGGCAGCCCCTGGCCGCTGCAGCCGCTGCGCGGCCAGGTCGCCTGGGGGGTGCATGCGCCGGAAGACGCCGGCCTGCCCTGGCCGCCCCAGCCGCTCAACGGCCACGGCAACCTCGTGTCGCGGGTGCCGCTGGACCAGGGCCTGGGCTGGGTGGCCGGCTCCACCTTCGAGCGCGACCGCGCCGACCTGCCGCCCACCCCGCACGAGACCGCCGCGGGCCATGCCGCCAACCTCGCCAAGATGCAGGCCCTCGCCCCCGCGCTGGGCCAGGCGCTGGCACCCGTGTTCGACGGGGCCCGCACCTGGGCGGCGGTGCGCTGCACGGCCCCCGGCCGCCTGCCCATCACCGGCCCGGTGGATGCGGTCGGCCATGACGCGGTCGGCCAAGACGCGGCCGGCCAGCCGGGCCTGTGGGTCTGCACGGGCATGGGCGCGCGCGGCCTCACCCTGTCCCTGCTCTGCGCCGAGCTGCTGGCCGCGCGCCTGCATGCCGAGCCGCTGCCGCTGGAGGCGAGACTGGCCCAGGCGCTCAGCACCGAAAGACTATCGAATCGATAGCTGCCTGCGCTTGTTGGGCCTGGGCTACAGTCTGAAAAGGCTCAGCTTTTTCCTGCGGTGTATCCGCCGTCCACCATCAAGTGCGCGCCGGTGATGAAGCTGGCCTCGTCGCTCGCCAGGAACACTACCGCGTTGGCCACCTCGGTGTCGGTGCCCAGGCGGCCCAGCGGGTGCAGGCGGACGAGCGCCTGGCGCATCTCGGGCGGCAGGTCCTTGAGCAGCGGCGTGTCGATGTAGCCCGGCCCCACCGCGTTCACGCGCACGCCATGGGATGCGCCTTCCAGCGCCAGGGTGCGCGTGAGGTTGACCACGCCGCCCTTGGCGGCCGAATACGCCGCCGTCTGCTTCTGCCCCATCACGCCGAGGATGGACGCGCAGTTGACGATGCTGCCCCCGCCGCCCTGCCCCAGCATGTGGCGCAGCGCCGCGCGCGCCACGCGGAACACGCCGTTCAGGTTGATGTCGATGATGCGCAGGAAGGCCTCGTCCGTGTAGTCCTGCGCGGGGCACAGGCCGCCGATGCCCGCGTTGTTGAAGACGGCGTGCACGCCGCCCAGCTCCTGCGCCGTGCGCTGCATCAGCGCGTCCACCTGCGCGGTGTCGGTCACGTCGGTGGCCACGAACAGGCAGCGCCCGCCGTGCCGCCCGTCCAGCCGCGCCGCCTGGGCCGCGCCGTCGCTGCCCGCCACGTCGGCGATCACCACGTGGGCGCCTTCTTCCAGGCTGCGCACCACCGTGGCCAGCCCGATGCCGCTGGCGCCGCCGGTGACGACCATGTTCTTGCCTTTCAATCGCATAAGAGCTCCTGTTCGACCATGGTTGAGACCTTGCCATGGTGGCGCGCTGCGCCGCCATGGGTGTTGACGCGCATCAAGCGCAGGCCAACACCTTTTTATATGCCAATGACGATATATATGAAGCATTAAAGATTAGTTTGTTTTCATAAGACACCCTTCTACAGTCACGTCCCATGCGTGCCTGCCCGCGTGGCAAGACACCTCGCGATGAACCGTTGACTAGCCCCTCATGTACCAATACACCGATTTCGACCGCCAATTCGTCCAGCTGCGCGCCGAGCAGTTCCGCGACCAGCTCGAACGCTGGCAGCGCGGCGAGTTGACCGACGAGCAACTGCTGCCCCTGCGCCTGCAAAACGGCTGGTACATCCAGCGCTACGCGCCCATGGCCCGCATCGCCGTGCCCTACGGCGAGATCAGCAGCACGCAGCTGCGCATGCTGGCGCGCATCGCGCGCGACTACGACAAGCCCGCGCCTGAGCTGCTGGCCCACGCCCAGGCCACGCAGGACCAGCTGCAGGCCGCCCAGCCGGGCCTGACGCTGGCAGCACCGCCGCTCCAATACGGCTACGGCCACTTCACCACGCGCACCAACGTGCAGTTCAACTGGATCCCCATCACCCAGGCCGCCGAGGTGATGGAGCTGCTGGCCAGCGTGTGCATGCACGGCATCCAGACCAGCGGCAACGACATCCGCAACATCACCTGCGAGGCCTATGCGGGCATCGCCGAGGACGAGATCGTGGACACGCGCCCGTTCGCCGAGATCGCGCGCCAGTGGAGCTCGTTGCACCCCGAGTTCACCTTCCTGCCGCGCAAGTTCAAGATCGCCTTCAACGGCGCCGAGGAAGACCGTGCCGCCACCGGCTGGTACGACATCGGCTTGCAAGCGCTGCGCAACGACGCGGGCGAAGTGGGCTTCACCGTCAAGGTGGGCGGCGGCATGGGCCGCACGCCCGTGATCGGCACCGTGGTGCGTGAGTTCCTGCCCTGGGACCAGCTGCTGAACTACATCGAGGCCGTGATCCGGGTCTACAACGGCTACGGCCGGCGCGACAACAAGTGGAAGGCGCGCATCAAGATCCTGGTGAAGTCCGAAGGCCAGAAGTTCATCGACGCGGTGGAGGCGGAATACAAGGCCATCCTGGAGCAGGACGGCGCGCCGCACACCATTACCCAGGCCGAGCTCGACCGCGTGACCGCCCACTTTGTCGTGCCGCCGCTGCGGCCCGCCAACCTGCCCTCCAGCGTCAAGGCCGACGGCCAGCTCTACCAGCGCTGGCTGCAGCAGAACGTGCGCGGCCACCGCCTGCCGGGCCTGCGCGCCGTGACCCTGTCGTTCAAGCGCGTGGGCTTCGCGCCCGGCGACGCCGACGCCGACACCATGGAGGCCCTGGCGCAGCTGGCCGACCAGTTCTCCGCCGGCGAGGCGCGCCTCACGCACGAGCAGAACCTGCTGCTGCCCTGGGTGCACGAGGGCGACCTGCCTGCGCTCTACGAGGCCGCCCGCGCCCTGGGCCTGGCGCAGCCCAACATCGGCCTGCTGACGGACATGATCGCCTGCCCCGGCGGCGACTACTGCTCGCTGGCCAACGCGCGCTCTCTGCCCATCGCGGCGGCCATCACCGAGCGCTACCAGGACCTGGACGAGCTGTTCGACCTGGGCCCCATCGACCTGCACATGAGCGGCTGCATCAACTCCTGCGGCCACCACCACAGCGGGCACATCGGCATCCTGGGCGTCGACAAGGACGGCAAGGAGTGGTACCAGATCACGCTGGGCGGTGCCGACGGCACCACGCTTTCCGGCCCCGCCATCGGCGGCAAGGTGGTCGGCCCCTCGTTCTCCGCGGCCGAGGTGCCCGACGTGATCGAGGCCGTGCTGAACACCTACCGCGCCGAGCGCAAGAGCGGCGAGTTCTTCATCGACACCCTGCGCCGCGTGGGCCACGACCCGTTCAAGGCCGCCGCCAACGCCGCACGCCATCCCAAGGCCGAAGAAGCCGTTGCCCAGGAATAAGGACTATGAAAATAATAGCTGCCAGCGCTGCCCCCGCGAGCGCTGAGACCGAAAACACCCTGCAGATCGCCAACGACGCCGACCTGGCCGCGCTGGCTGCCAGCGGCGCGCTGCAAGGCGTGCAGCGCATCGAGCTGCAGTTCCCCAAGTTCACCGACGGCCGCGCCTACAGCCAGGCGCTGCTGCTGCGCCGGCGCTACCAATTCGCCGGCGACATCCGCGCCACGGGCGACGTGCTGATCGACCAGCTCGTGCACATGCACCGCAGCGGTTTCAGCAGCGCCGTGCTGGCCGAGGGCGTGGACCCTACCGCTGCCGAGCGCCAGTTCGCCCGCTTCCAGGGCTTCTATCAGGGCGACGTGCTGGAGCCGCGCCCTCACTTCGCACGGGAGGCCGCATGAACGCCCGCGTGGACACCTCCGTGCTGGCCCACCAGCTCAGCAACCGCCACCTCGACGCGCTGGAGGAAGAGACCATCTTCATCCTGCGCGAGGTGGCCGCCACCTTCGAGCGCCCCGCGCTGCTGTTCTCGGGCGGCAAGGACTCGCTGGTCATGCTCCGGTGCGCCGAGAAGGCTTTCGGCGCGGGCCGCATCCCCTACCCGCTGCTGATGATCGACACCGGCCACAACTTCCCCGAGGTGACGGCCTTCCGCGACCAGCGCGCGAAGGAACTGGGTGCCGAGCTGATCGTGCGCAGCGTGGAAGACTCCATGGCGCGCGGCACCGTGCGCCTGGCGCACCCGGGCGAATCGCGCAACGCGCACCAGTCGGTCACGCTGCTGGAGGCCATCGAGGAATTCCGCTTCGACGCGCTGATCGGCGGCGCGCGCCGCGACGAGGAGAAGGCCCGCGCCAAGGAGCGCATCTTCTCCCACCGCGACAGCTTCGGCCAATGGGCACCGAAGGCCCAGCGCCCCGAGCTGTGGACGCTGTTCAACACACGCCTGGCGCCCGGCGAGCACTTCCGCGTGTTCCCCATCAGCAACTGGACCGAGCTGGACGTGTGGCAGTACATCGACCGCGAGGCCGTGCAGCTGCCCTCCCTCTACTACACCCACCCGCGCCAGGTGGTCGAGCGCCGGGGCCTACTGGTGCCGGTGACCGAACTCACCCCACCGCGCGAAGGCGAGACGGTGGTCACGCGCGACGTGCGCTTTCGCACCGTGGGCGACATCACCTGCACCTGCCCCGTGGAAAGCACGGCCGCCACGGCCTCCGACATCGTGATCGAGACGCTGGCCGCCGAAGTCAGCGAGCGCGGCGCCACGCGCATGGACGACCAGACCTCCGAAGCCTCCATGGAAAAGCGCAAGAAAGACGGGTATTTCTGATGAGCACTATCGATACCATAGCTGGCAGCGCTTACCCAGCAAGCGCCGCAGGCCAGAATGACCTGCAATCGGCCCAGGCGCCCGCGCTGCGCTTCATCACCTGCGGCAGCGTGGACGACGGCAAGAGCACGCTGATCGGCCGCCTGCTGGTGGACAGCCGCGCGGTGCTGCAGGACCACCTGGCGGGCGTGACCAGGAGCGGCGAGACCGACCTGGCGCTGCTGACCGACGGCCTGTCCGCCGAGCGCGAGCAGGGCATCACCATCGACGTGGCCTACCGCTACTTCGCCACCGAGGCGCGCAAGTTCATCATCGGCGACGCGCCGGGCCACGAGCAGTACACGCGCAACATGGTCACCGCCGCCTCGCAGGCCGACGCCGCCGTGGTGCTGGTGGACGCCACCAAGCTCGACTGGCGCAACCCGCAGCTTGCCCTGCTGCCGCAGACGCGCCGCCACGCCCTGCTGGTGAACCTGCTGCGCGTGCCTTCGCTCGTGTTCGCGGTGAACAAGCTCGACGCGGTGGAAGACCCGCAGCACGCTTTCGCCCACATCCGCCAGCAGCTCGCCGCCTTCGCCCAGGCCGCCGGCATCCAGGTGGCCGCCACTGTGCCCGTGTCCGCCCTCAAGGGCTGGAACGTGGCCCAGCCCCACGCCGGCTGGTGCGGCTACGAAGGCCCCAGCCTGCTGCAGATCCTGGAGCGGCTGCCGCACACGCCCGCCGACACGCACCTGCCGCTGGCCTTTCCTGTGCAGTGGGTGGAGAAATTCTCCGCCTCGTCCGACACCAGCCAGGGCCGCCGCGTGTTCTGGGGCCGCGTGGCCGCGGGCCACGTGGCGCCGGGCACCGAGGTGCAGGTGTTTCCCAGCGGCCAGCGCGCCACCGTGGCCCAGGTGCTGGACCACGCGCGCCGCCCCACCGGCGTGCCCGCCGGCACCAGCGCCGGCATCGTGCTCGACCGCGAGGTGGACGTCTCGCGCGGCGACTGGCTGCTGGCCGCGCCAGCCGGCGACGGCGGCGACGGCTTCGACGCGCCCGCCCCCGCCTGGCCCGGCCAGCGCGAGCTGCGCGCCACCGTCGCCTGGATGGACGACGAGCCGCTCGTCGCCGGCCGCGTCTACTGGGCGCTGCACGGCCACCGCTGGGTCAAGGCCAAGGCGCGCCGCGTGGTGCACCGCCTCGACATCCACACGCTGGCCGAGGAAGACGCCGCCCAGCTCGAACCCAATGCCATCGGCCACGTGGAACTGCTGCTGCAGGAGCCCCTGCCCGCCGCGCCCTTCGCGCAGGCGCGGGTGCTCGGCTCCGTCATCCTGGTGGACACCGCCAGCCACCGCACGGCGGGCGCCGCGCTGGTCCACGGCGCTTGACCTGTGTTAAGTGTCCTCGAGGCAGCCAGGGTCGGCGGCCTGCGGACACCGGCCGCCGTCCTAAAATCCCGGGTTGGCCTTACATACCATCCCATCACTTCTTCCCCCATGACTCACGTCGTCTCTGAGAACTGCATCAAGTGCAAATACACCGATTGCGTGGACGTGTGCCCCGTGGACTGCTTCCGCGAAGGCCCGAACTTCCTCGTGATCGATCCCGACGAGTGCATCGACTGCGCCGTGTGCGTCCCCGAATGCCCGGCCAATGCCATCTTCGCCGAGGAAGACCTGCCGGCCGACCAGCTTGCCTACATCAAGCTCAACGCCGAACTCACCCCGCAGTTCAAGAGCATCACCAAGCGCAAGGCCGCACTGCCCGACGCCGACGACTGGAACGGCAAGCCCGACAAGCTCCAGTACCTGGAGCGTTGATCCTTCCATGGACAGCCTGCCGCCCCAGAGCGTGGATGCCGTCGTCATCGGCGCCGGCCCGGTCGGCCTGTTCCAGGTCTTCCAGCTCGGGCTGCACGGCATCGCGGCCCATGTGATCGACGCCCTGCCCCACGTGGGCGGCCAGTGCGCCGAGCTGTACCCCGACAAGCCCATCTACGACATCCCCGGCGTGCCGCACTGCACGGGCCGCTCGCTGGTGCAGCAGCTGCGCCAGCAGATCGCCCCGTTCGCCCCCGCGCTGCACCTGGGCCAGCAGGTCGCCACGCTGCAGCGCATGCCCGAGGGTGGCTTCGCCGTGGGCACCTCCGCGGGCCTGGCGCTGCACGCGCGCAGCGTCTTCATCGCCGCGGGCGTGGGCGCCTTCGTGCCGCGCGCGCTCAAGCTCGAAGGGCTGGAAGCGCACCTGGGCCGGCAACTGCACTACCACCCCGATCCGGCAACGCTGCCCGCGCAGGCCGAAGGACAGCACGTCGTCGTGCACGGCGGCGACGAGCCCGCCGTGGCCGCCGCGCTGGCCTGCGCCGATGCCGGCGCCGCCAGCGTGGTGCTGCTGCACCGGCGCGACGCCTTCCAGGCCGAGCCCGCGCTGCTGGAGCGCCTGCAGGCCCGGCGCGACGCGGGCCGCATCCGCGTGGTGGCCGCGCAGATCACCGGCCAGGAAACCGCGTCCCAGCGCCTGGTTGCCCTGCAACTGCTGGACCCTGAAGGCCAGCCACAGCGCCTGCCGCTGGACCAGCTGATCGTCTGCCTGGGCATCTCCCCGCGCCTGGGCCCCATCGCCGACTGGGGCCTCGCGCTCGACCGCAAGCAGCTCGCGGTGGACACCGCGCAGTTCCAGACCAGCGAACGCGGCATCTACGCCGTGGGCGACATCAACACCTACCCTGGCAAGCGCAAGCTCATCCTCTGCGGCTTCCACGAAGCCACGCTCGCCGCCTTCGGCGCGGCCGAGCTGCTCACCGGCGCGCCCGTGGCGCTGCAATACACCACCACCAGCACACGGCTGCACGAGCGGCTGGGCGTGGCCGCCGGCTGAGCCGGCCTGCGCCCGTATACTGCGCGCCTCGCTAGGGGTGCTCCGGCGCAAGCCGCCGGGGCTGAGATCACACCCTGTGAACCTGTTGAGTTAATCCTCGCGCAGGGAAGCTGTCTTGCCGCGCCCCTTGCCGGGCCGCCATGCCCCGGCCCCTGCTCTGCCTACGAACGGAGCACGCATGTCCACCGCCGCCAACGAATCCCTGACCCCGCTGCCGCCGCAGCAGCGCGCCTTCCGCTGGCGCGACCATGCCTCGCTGTGGTTCAGCCTGGGCGTGGGCCTGCTGGTGATGCAGGTGGGCGCCTACCTGATGCCCGCGCTGGGCACGCAGGAAGCGCTCCTCGCCATCGTCGCTGGCTCCCTCGTGGGCGCGGGGCTGCTGGGCTGGGTGGCCAAGATCGGCTGCGACAGCGGCTTGGCCAGCGCGGGGCTGATGCACGCGGTCTACGGGCGGCGCTTCGCGGGACTGCCCATCGTGCTGAACATCGTGCAGCTGCTGGGCTGGGGCGCGTTCGAGCTGGTGGTGATGCGCGACGCCACGGTGGCCATCGGCCGCCAGGCGGGCGCGATGGCGGCGGGCTACTGGCCGGTGCTGGCCACGCTGCTGTGGGGCGGCGTGGTGATGCTGCTGATCGGCGGCTCCATGGTGCGGCTGGTGCGCCGGCTCATCGCGCGCGTGGCGCTGCCGCTGGTGGTGCTGTCGCTGCTGTGGCTGTCGTGGCAGTTCCTGGCGCTGGCGCATGCGCAAGGCATCGAGGCCCTGTGGACGCGCCAGGGCGCGGGCGGCATGGGCGTGCTGCCGGCGCTGGACCTGGTGATCGCCATGCCGATCTCGTGGCTGCCGCTGGTGGCCGACTACGCGCGCCACGGCCACGAGGGGCGCGCCGCGCTGCGCGGCACCTGGCTGGGCTATGCCGTGGCCAACATGTGGTGCTATGCGCTGGGCGTGCTGGTGGCGCTGGTGCTGCCCAGCCAGGACCTGGTAACGGCGCTGCTGCTGGCGCAGGGCGGGCTGATCGCGCTGTCGCTGATCCTGATCGACGAGGTGGACAACGCCTATGGCGATGCCTACTCAGGCTCGGTGTCGGCGCACAGCCTGTGGCCGCGCTGGAGCGTGCGGCGCTGGGGCTTCGTGGTCGCGCTGGCCTGCACGGCGTTCGCGCTGGTGCTGCCCATGCACAGCCTGGAGCCGTTCCTGCTGCTGCTCAGTTCGGTGTTCGTGCCGCTGTTCGGCGTGATCCTGGGGCGCCTGGCGTTCGGCGCGCATGCCGGTGCGCTGCTGCGCAACGCACGCGGCGTGCACGGGCTGCCCGTGGTGCTCTGGCTGGCGGGCATCGCCTGCTACCACCTCCTGCCGCGCGTGCTGCCGGGCATGGGCGCAGCGCTGCCCACGCTGGCGGTGTGCTTCGTGCTGGCCTTTGCCACGCGCCCGCGCAACGCTACGGAATAGATAGCTGCTTGCGCTTGTCGATCAAGGACTTTCACCTGTTTTTCGGCTGAATATGGCGAACGGCAAGCGCGAGCCGCTCATTTAAATATAGCGACCGCGGAACTTCGATCGCGCGGCCCCCTCCACCTTGTGTTGCAACCCATTTTCACAAGGAGTAACCGCCCCGTGTCTTCCACACCGGCCCGCCTCGCCCGCACCCTCTCCTGCGCCGCTTTCGCCGCCGCGCTGTGCCTGCCCGCCCTCGCGCAGGCGCGCGAGTTCGTCAGCATCCACGGCAATACGGTCAATGTCCGCACGCAGCCCACGACGCGCTCCGCCACGGCGTGGGAGCTGGGGCGCGGCTACCCGCTGCAGGTCGAGCAGCGCAAGGGCCAGTGGCTCAAGGTACGCGACCATGAGGAGACGCTGGGCTGGGTCTTCGCACCGCTCACGGCCAAGACGCCCCACCGCGTGGTGACCGCGCGCACCGCCAACCTGCGCGCCGGCCCGGGCACCCAGCACAAGCGCGTGGGCCAGCTCGAGCAGCACGAGGTGGTGCGCACGCTGGGCCGCTCGGGCACCTGGGCGCAGGTGCAGCGCGCCAGCGGCCAGAAGGGCTGGGTGGCCCAGCGGCTCACCTGGGGCTGGTGACGATGCGCTGCGCCACGGGCGCATAGCCATGGTTGAGCGGGCCATGGCCATGGCCCGTGCGCACGTCGGCCCCCGCGGCGATGGCGCCCAGGATGTAGGCGCGCGCGCGCTCCACGGCTTGCGGCAGCGCATGGCCCAGCGCCAGGTGCGCGGCGATGGCCGACGACAGCGTGCAGCCCGTGCCATGGCCGTTGTGCGTGGCGATGCGCGGGGAGGCCAGGCGGTGCAGTCCGCCGCCGGGCAGCGCCAGCACGTCCACCACGCGCTCGCCCGGCAGGTGGCCGCCCTTGAGCAGCGCGGCGCGCGCGCCCAGGTCCAGCAGGCCGGTGGCGGCCGCGTCCAGCTGGTCCTCGGCGGCGAGGGTGCGGCCCAGCAGCAGGCCGGCCTCGTCCAGGTTGGGCGTGACCACGGAAGCCAGCGGGAACAGCTCGCGCACCAGCACGCCCACCGTCTCCTGGGCGATCAGGCGGTCTCCGCTGGTGGCGACCATCACGGGGTCGAGCACCACGTGGGGCAGGCGGTGGCGGCGGATGGCGTCGGCCACCACGCGCACCACCTCGGGCGCATGCAGCATGCCGATCTTCACCGCATCCACGCCGATATCCTCCACCACCGCATCGATCTGCGCGGCCAGGAACTCGGGCGGCACGCCATGGATGCCGCGCACACCCTGCGTGTTCTGCGCAGTCAGCGCGGTGATGGCCGTCATGCCGTAGCAGCCCAGGGCGCTGAAGGTCTTGAGGTCGGCCTGGATGCCCGCGCCGCCGCCGCTGTCGGAGCCGGCGATGGACAGCACGCGCGCATAGCGCCGGGCGGGAGTCGGTGTTTCTTGCGTCATGACAAAAATTATCAACCGTAAGGACACTGCCCCTGTGCTGTAATTCCCGGCACGGACGAAACAGGGGTGTCCCTGCCATTGGGGCAGGCGGCTGAGAAAGACCCTCACACCCGATCCAGATCATGCTGGCGTGGGAAGTTTCAGGCCTCGGTGCCACGCTCTGTCTTGTCCCGTCCTTGGAACAACGATGCCTGCGCACCCTCTTCTTCGCTCCCCCGCTTCCATCACCCTCCTCGGCGCCGGTCTCATGGGCCGGCTGCTGGCCGTGGAGCTCGCGCGCCAGGGCCACAGGGTCGAGGTGCACGAGGCCGGCGGCCCCGGCGCCGAAGGCTCCGCCGCGCGCGTGGCCGCCGCCATGCTGGCGCCGCTCGCCGAATCGGCCGTGACCGAGCCCGGCGTGGTGCGCATGGGCCAGCATGCGCTGGGACGCTGGCCCGCGCTGCTGGCGCAGCTGGCCGGGCCCGTCTTCTTCCAGCAGGAGGGCACCCTCATTCTCTGGCACCGGCAGGACGCGCCCGAGGCCGCGCGCCTGCGCCACAAGCTGGAGCAGACGCAGGCCACCGTGCCCGGCCTGCCCGCGCTGCAGGTGCTGGACGCGGCCGGCGTGGCGCAGCGCGAGGGCGCCGTGGCGGGCCGCTTCCACCAGGGGCTGTACCTGCCCGGCGAAGGCCAGCTCGACAACCGCCAGCTGCTGGCCGCGCTGGCCGCCACCATGGAACAGCTGGGCGTGCGCACGCACTGGCACAGCACACGCGCGCCGGGCGACTTCCAGCCCGGCGGCGCGGGGCAGCCGGACTGGGTCATCGACTGCCGCGGCCTGGGCGCGCGCACCCAGTGGCAGGCGCTGCGCGGCGTGCGCGGCGAGGTGGTGCGCCTGCACGCGCCGGACGTCACGCTGCAGCGCCCCACGCGCGTGGTGCACCCGCGCTACCCGATCTACATCGCGCCCAAGCAGGAGCACGTGTTCGTGATCGGCGCGACGGAGATCGAGTCCGACGACCTCTCGCCCACCAGCGTGCGCAGCGCGCTGGAGCTGCTCAGCGCCGCCTATGCGGTGCACCCGGGCTTCGCCGAGGCGCGCATCCTGGAGATCGCCACCCAGTGCCGCCCCACCCTGCCCGACAACCTGCCCGCCGTGCGCGTGGTGCGGCAGCGCGTGCTGGAGGTCAACGGGCTGTACCGCCACGGCTTCATGATCGCCCCCGCGCTGCTCGACGTGGTGCTGCAGGTGCTGAACACGGGACAATCCGCGCTGGCCTCCGATTTCGCGCTTTCGCTTTCCCTGCCCTCATGAACGTCCTCATCAACCAGACCGCCACCGAGCTGCCCGTCGGCGCCACCGTGGCCGACGCCGTGGCCTACCTGAATCCCAAGCCCCCTTTCGCCGTGGCCGTGAACCTGCAGTTCGTGCCCCGCGCCGGCTATGCCGCGCACGCGCTGCAGGCGGGCGACAGCATCGAAATCATCGCTCCCGTCACCGGAGGCTGAGAACACCATGACCCACACCACCGACGACGCGCTCGTGCTCTACGGCCAGCGCTTCCAGAGCCGCCTGCTGCTGGGCACGGCGCGCTACCCCTCTCCCGCCGTGCTGGAGGCCGCCGTGCGGCGCGCCCGCCCGGCCATGGTCACCGCGTCGCTGCGCCGCCAGGGCAGCAACGCGGCCGAGACCGGCAGCAGCTTCTGGGAACTGCTCAGGCAACTGGACGTGCCCGTGCTGCCCAACACCGCCGGTTGCCACAGCCTGCAGGAAGCCATCACCACCGCCCACATGGCGCGCGAGGTGTTCGACACGCCCTGGATCAAGCTGGAGCTGATCGGCGACGACTACACGCTGCAGCCCGACACGCTGAACCTCGTGCAGGCGGCCGAGCGGCTGGTGAAGGACGGCTTCCACGTGCTGCCTTATTGCACCGAAGACCTCGTGCTCTGCCAGCGTCTCGTGGACGTGGGTTGCCAGGCCGTCATGCCCTGGGCCGCGCCCATCGGCACCGGGCGCGGCCCGGTCAATCCCTATGCGCTGCAACTGCTGCGCGAGCGCCTGGCCGTGCCCATGCTGGTGGACGCGGGCCTGGGCCTGCCCTCGCATGCCTGCCAGGTCATGGAATGGGGCTACGACGGCGTGCTGCTCAACACCGCCGTGGCGCTGGCGACCGACCCGGTGGCCATGGCCGGTGCCTTCGCCGATGCCGTGGCTGCCGGCCGCGCCGCGCGCCAGGCGGGCGCGATGGCGCCTCAGGAGGCAGCCCAGCCCAGCACCCCCGTCCTCGGCACGCCCTTCTGGCACCACACGCAGTAATGGAAAAACACCCCTCTGAACGGCTGCACGGCTGCCCTCGCTTGGTTGCGCTGGTTTCATGCGGCGCGGACAACGCATAGCGATCTGATATGAACGACGACCTGCAACACGCCATCCTGCGCCACCACGCCCCGCGCTTCGCCGGCTTTCCGGCGCAGCCCGTGCCGGAGTCCGCGTCCGGCGACCCGGTCTACCGCGCCGCACTGGCCGCGTGCAGCCAGCTCGGCTTCATCGCGCACGACGCCGACTGCCTGGCCCGCGCCTGGAGCGCCCAGGCCCAGCGCCTGGGCCATTTCGACGCGGCCCTCTGGCCCGATGCGCCGCAGGATTTCGGCCTGCAGCCGCGCCCGCACGCCCTGCCCTTCGCCTCCTGCCCGCAGCGGCTGAGCCTGTACGCGGTGCTACCCGATGCCGCCTGGGTGAGCCGCATGGCGCGCGCCGGCGTGCCCACGGTGCAACTGCGCTTCAAGAGCACGGATGCCGACGCCATTGCGCGCGAGGTGCGCGCTGCCGTGCAGGCCGTACAGGGCACCGGCGCCCTGCTGTTCATCAACGACCACTGGCGCGAGGCCATCGCCGCCGGCGCCTATGGCGTGCACCTGGGCCAGGAAGACCTGGATGCGCTGCACCCCGACGACCTGCGCACCCTGCGCGATGTCGGCCTGCGCCTGGGCGTCAGCACCCACGGCTACGCCGAGATGGTGCGCGCCGATGCCGCCTGCCCCAGCTACGTCGCCATGGGCGCCGTGTTCCCCACCACGCTGAAGAAAATGGCCACGGTGCCCCAGGGCGTGGCGCGCCTGCAGGGCTATGCACGGCTGATGCGAGGCTACCCGCAGGTGGCCATCGGCGGCATCGGCCTGGCGCAGTTCCCCGAGGTGCTGGCCACCGGCGTGGGCTCGATCGCCGTGGTGCGCGCCATCGTCAACGCCGAACAGCCCGAGGCCGCCGCCGCGCAGCTGATGGCGGCGATGGACAGGGCCTAACCCCGCAGGTCCTTGCGTTCCAGCTCGAAGCGGATCTCCATCTTGTCGTCCTCCATGCCGAAGCCCACGGGCTGGCCCGGCGCGGGCGCGGCCGTGGCGGGCACGGGCGGCAGGTCGCTGATGGTGATGGGTGGCGGGTCGGTCAGGTCCACGTCCAGCATGGCTTCCGAGATCGGCCGCTGCGCCAGCGGCGCATACCCCGACTCCTGCAACGACAGATCTCCCGCCAGCGAATCGAGCGAACGCGGCGCGGCCCCAGGCGGCAGGTTGGGCGCCCCCCACGGCGTGGTGCGCTGGCGCGGCGAAGACGCGCCGCGCAGGTGGGCGGGCACGGTCTGCACGATGGACAGGAGCAGCAGCAGGTCGTCGTAGGCCGCCAGGTCGAAGGGTTCCACGGGGTCCGCCCCCTCGCGGCGGAACAGGAAGCCATCGAGCACCGCCATCACCTCGGGCGAGGCCCACACCCTTTCGATGTGCGCCAGCGCCTCGGGAGAGTCTTCCAGGGCACGGCCGTGCTGGTGGAACTGCGAGAACGGCGGCACGCGGGCATTGAAGTGCGCATGGAAGCGCTCGCGCAGCAGCTCGAAGCCCTCCGCGCGGCCCAGCATGTGGTGCAGGCGCAGCAGTTCCAGATACGCCACGGGCGAGGCCTCGCCGTGCTCGGCCACGTGCTGCTGCAGCGTATCGATGGCCTGCTCGTGCTCGCCGACGGAAATGAAGAACTCCGCCTGCTGCAGCACGTCGAAAAGGGCTTCGGGATGCACCGTCTGCTGCGCCCGCGGCGGCGAGGCGGAAGCCGGCACGGCTGCCGGCGACGGAGGCGGCATGGGCAGCGTGGGCTCGCCGCCGTCCTGCGGCGGCTCCCAGAGCTGCGCCGCGCCGGAGGACAGCGCCTCCAGCGGCGGCGCATCCATCTCGGCCAGGGCGGCATCGCTGTCCCAGTCGTCCCGCGGGTCCGCGGCGAAGGAGACCACCGAATGCTGCCAGTCCTGCTCCGCCTGGCGCCGCGCACGGCGCAGCAGCCAGGCGATGCACAGCACGGCCAGGGCCAGCAGCCCCGCGAGCGCATAGACCACGGTGGCGGAAAAGCCCTGCGACTCCACCTGGGCCAGGCGCTGGCGCAGCTCGGCCACCGTGGCCTTCTCCGTCTCCAGCCGCGCGCGCTGGGCGTCGGCGGCGGCCTCCAGCTTGCGCAGGCGGGATTCGAGCGACAGCACCTCCTCCGCCGGCACCACCGCGGCCTGCGCGGCAGAAGCCGCAGCCGCGGGCAGCGCCGGGGCGGAGGCCGCCGCCTGGGGCGCCTCGGGCCGCAGGTCCCACGGCTCCATGACCAGGCGCGGTGCGAGCGGTGGAGCGGCAGCGGGCGTCGCCGGCCGGGCCTGGCGCGTGGCGCTGGCAGGCGCCGCGGCGGACGGCTTGCGTGCGGCCGCGCGGCGCGGGCGTGCCTGGGCCGGCGCACCCGATGCGGCCCGCGTAGGGCGCGCCGCCGGAGGGGCGGGCGTTTCGGCGGCCGTGTCGGCGCGAGCTGCGGCAGCCCCGCCCAGGCGGGCAATATCGATGGGCTGGCCGGTCGCCACGGCCATGCTCGGCAGGTCTGCCAGGAAGGTGTAGGTGCGCGACACCCGGCCCTCGCAGCCCGCGACCAGCGTGGCGGTGAGCACGGGTTCGTCCACGGCGACCGTGGTCTGCACGCGCACCAGTGGCGCAGGCCCGCCCTCCACGGGAGTGACCTGGATGCGTGCCGAAGGGAGAGGATGGGAGCCGGCGACCAAGCGGGCGGAGATGCAGGAGGAAGCCAGGTCCTTGCCCGGATCGGGACGCACCTCGAACGCCAGATCGACCGCCGCCCCCAAGGTCACTGCGCCCCGGCTGTCTCCGAGGGAAAGCGCTGCTGCGCCGCAGGCCACGGCGAACAGGCAGGCGCCGACGATTGCGTTACGAGTGCTCACAATGGTGTCAATTTGTGAATCGATTTTGACACAGAACGCCCCTGGATCGCCACAGGGATAATGCCGCGCATGCAACTCGATTTCACACGCATCGGCGTCGTCGGCACGGGCGCCATGGGCCGGGGCATCGCCCAGATCGCGGCCCAGGCCGGCAGCACGGTTTATCTCCACGACAGCCAGCCCGGCGCGGCCGAGGCCGCGCGCGATCACCTCCACCAGCAGTGGCTACGCATGGCGGACAAGGGCCGCATCGACGCGGGGCAGCCCCAGCTCTGGCGCGACAAGCTGGTGCCCGTCGCCTCCCTCGGCGAGCTGGCGCCGTGCACGCTGGTGGTGGAAGCCATCGTCGAGCGGCTGGACGCCAAGCGCGAGCTGCTGCTGCAGCTGGAATCCATCGTCGCACCCGACGCGGTGCTGGCCAGCAACACCTCGTCGCTGTCGATCACGGCGGTGGCCGCAACGCTTGCCCGCCCGGAGCGCGTAGCGGGTTTCCACTTCTTCAATCCCGTGCCGCTGATGAAGGTGGTGGAGGTGGTGGCCGGCCTGCGCACCAGCGCCGCCGTCTGCGAACGTCTGGCCCGCTACGCACGCGCCATGGGCCACACGCCCGTGATGGCGCAGGACACGCCGGGTTTCATCGTCAACCATGCCGGGCGCGGCTACGGCACCGAGGCCCTGCGCATCGTCAGCGAAGGCGTGGCCGATTTCGCCACGGTGGACCGCATCCTGCGCGACCAGGTGGGCTTCAAGCTCGGCCCCTTCGAGCTGCTGGACCTGACGGGGCTGGACGTGTCGCACCCGGTGATGGAATCCATCTACCACCAGTTCTACGACGAGCCGCGCTTTCGCCCTAGCGCCATCGCCGCGCAGCGCCTGGCCGGCGGACTGCTGGGGCGCAAGTCCGGCGAGGGCTTCTACCGCTACGTGGACGGCACGGCCCAGGTGCCGCCCGAGCCCGCGGCCCCGGTGGTGGCCGAGATGCCGCCCGTGTGGGTGTCCACGCGCGCGGCGCGGCGCGCGGAGCTGTACCAGCTGCTCAAGGACCTGGGCGCGCGCATCGAGACCGGCGCCTCCCCCTCGGCCCAAGCGCTCACGCTGGTGGCGCCGCTGGGCTTCGACGTGACCACGGTGGCCGTGGTGGAGCGGCTGGACCCGGCGCGCACCGTGGGCATCGACATGCTCATCGACGACGCCGCCACCCGCCGCCGCGTGCTCGCCACCAACCCCGCCACGCGGGAGGACATGCGCGATGCCGCGCACGCCCTCTTCGCGCGCGACGGCAAGGCCGTGAGCGTGATCTGCGACTCGGGCGGCTTCGTCACGCAGCGCGTGGTGGCCACCATCGTCAACATCGCGTCGGACATCTGCCAGCAGCGCATCTGCACGCCCGCCGACCTGGAGACCGCCGTCACCCTGGGCCTGGGCTACCCGCTCGGCCCGCTGGCGATGGGCGACCGCTGGGGCCCCACCAACGTCCTCGAAGTCCTGTTCAACATGCAGACCGTTTATGGCGACATGCGCTACCGCCCCAGCCCCTGGCTGCGCCGCCGCGGCGCCATCGGCCTCAGTTTGACGCATCCCGAAAGCTGACATGCCCGCCGAACTGCAAAGCACCAGCCAGGGCCAGACCCTGGTCCTCACCATCCACCACCCGGAGATGCGCAACGCGCTCGACCCGGCCATCTACGCCGCCGGCATCGAGGCCTTGAACGTGGCCGAGCGCAGCGCCGACGTGCGCAGCGTGGTGCTCACCGGCGCGGGCGACACCTTCAGCGCGGGCGGCAACCTGCAGCGCTTGCAGGCGCGCCGCCAGCAGGGCGCGCAGGAGCAGGCGCGCGGCGTGGAGGCGCTGCACGACTGGGTGGAGGCCATCCGCACCTTTCCCAAGCCCGTGGTCGCGGCCGTGGAGGGGCATGCGGCGGGCGCGGGCTTCTCGCTGGTGCTGGCCTGCGACCTCGTGGTGGCGGCGCGCAACGCGCTCTTCGCCGTGAGCCACGTCGGCGTGGGTCTCTCGCCCGACGGCGGCGCCACCTGGAGCCTGGGTCGCATGCTGCCGCGCCAGCTCGCGGGCGAGCTGCTGCTGTGCGGCAGCCGCATCGACGCGGCGCGCCTGCAGGCGCTGGGCGTGGTCAACCAGCTGGCCGAGCCCGGCCGCGCGCTGCACGAGGCACTGGCGCTGGCCGAGCGCCTGAACGGGCGCGCGCCCAACGCGCTCGCCAGCATCAAGGAACTGCTGGACGATGCCTCCCGCCACACGTTCACCGAGCAGCTGGCGCACGAGCGCGACCACTTCGTGCGCAACCTGCAGCACGCCAATGCCGGCGAAGGCATCGCGGCCTTCCTGGAAAAGCGCGCGCCGCGCTACCAGTAAATAAAAAAAACGCAGGCGCACTCGCTGCGCCCTGCCCCGCGCGCGACAGCCTCCTGCCGCGCCGCCGGTCCCCCACGCGACAATGGGCCGCAACCGCAGTCACGCAAACGACAGACCATGGACGAGCCGATTCTTACCATCGAAGAACGCGAGGCGATCAATACCGGTCGCTGGTTTTCCTCCCTCTCTCCCTCACTGCGTCACGACATCCTGCGATGCTCCTACGTCAAGCGCTTCAAGGACGGCGCGCTCATTGCGGCGCGCGGCGACCCGCCCGAGGAGTGGATCGCCTGTGCGCGCGGCGCGGTGCGGGTCAGCTCCACGTCGCTGTCGGGCAAGCAGATCACGCTGACCTACGTGGAGCCGGGCATCTGGTTCGGCGACGTGGCGATCTTCGACGGCGACCGGCGCACGCACGATGCCTATGCGCATGGCGACACCACCATCGTCTGCGTGGCGCGGGCGGACTTCCGCAAGATTCTCGCGCAGCACACCGAGCTGTACGAGGCCATGCTGCGCCTGCATGCGAGGCGCATCCGCCAGCTGTTCGGGCTGGTGGAAGACCTCAACACCCTGCCGCTGCGCGCGCGCCTGGCCAAGCAGTTGCTGCACCTGATGCGCAGCTATGGCGTGACCAGCCTGTCCAACGGCGACGAGATCCGCATCAGCCTGCAGCTGGCGCAGGAGGAGTTGGCGCAGCTGCTCGGCGCATCGCGCCAGCGCGTGAACCAGGAGCTCAAGGCCATGGAGCGCGAGGACGTGATCCGCATCGAGCCGGCCGGCCTGGTGGTGCGCGACCGCGCCGCGCTGCTGCGCATCGCCGAGACCTGAGTCTTTCGAAAACCATAGCTGCCAGCGCTTGCCTGGCAAGGGTTTCAGCATCAAAGGTGCCAAAATCCCTTGCCAGGCAAGCGCTGGCAGCTCTTTTTTTGTGACTGGACCCTTGCCCCCATGAGCGACTTCGACCACTTCATCGGCACCCGCCCCGTCTCCGCGCAGCATGCCTTCGACACCGGGGCGCTCGGCGCCTGGCTGGCGCAGCATGTCGAGGGCTTCGCCGGGCCGCTCTCGGTGGAGATGTTCAAGGGCGGGCAGTCGAATCCCACCTACAAGCTGCTTACCCCCGGCGCCAGCTACGTGATGCGCTCCAAGCCTGGGCCGGCCGCCAAGCTGCTGCCCTCGGCCCACGCCATCGAGCGCGAATACGCCGTGATGCGCGGCCTGGCGGGGACGGATGTGCCCGTGCCGCGCATGCTGGCGCTGTGCGAGGACGAATCGGTCATCGGCCGCGCCTTCTACATCATGGAGTTCATGCAGGGCCGCGTGCTGTGGGACCAGTCGCTGCCCGGCATGCAGCCCGCCGAGCGCGCCGCGCACTACGACGAGATGAACCGCGTCATCGCCGCGCTGCACGGCGTCGATTTCGCCGCGCGGGGCCTGGCAGGCTACGGCAAGAGCGGCAACTACTTCGAGCGCCAGATCAGCCGCTGGAGCAAGCAGTACGTGGCCTCCATCACCCAGCCCATTGCCGAGATGGACCGGCTCATGCAGTGGCTGCCCGCCCACATGCCGGCCAGCGCGCGCGACGAGAGCCGCGTGTCCATCGTGCACGGCGATTACCGGCTGGACAACCTCATGTTCCACCCCACCGAGCCGCGCGTGATCGCCGTGCTCGACTGGGAGCTGTCCACGCTGGGCCACCCGCTGGCCGACTTCGCCTACCACTGCATGAGCTGGCACATCCCGACCGCGCTCAGCCGCGGCATCGGCGGGCTGGACCTGGCCGCGCTGGGCATCCCGGCGGAGGACGCCTACATCCGCCGCTACTGCGAGCGCGCGGGCATCGCCGACGTCGATGCGCTGCGCGCCGACTGGAACTTCTACCTCGCCTACAACATGTTCCGCATCGCGGCCATCCTGCAGGGCATCGCCAAGCGCGTGGAGGCCGGCACGGCCGCCAGCGCCCAGGCCAGGGCCGCGGGCGCCACCGCGCGGCCCATGGCCGAGCTGGCCTGGTCCTTCGCGCAACGCTGAGCTTCTTTCCGACCTCTGAAGGGAATCCCCATGGACTTCGACTACTCTCCCAAAACTAAGGAACTGCAGGCCCGGCTGACGCAGTTCATGGACGAGCACATCTACTCCGCCGAGAAGGCCTATGCTCAGGAGATGGGCGCCAACACGGCGGCCGGCAACCGCTGGCAGCCGCTCAAGACCATCGAGAACCTCAAGCCCAAGGCCCAGGCCGCAGGCCTGTGGAACCTGTTCCTGCCGGTGGACACGGCCGAGGCCTCGGGCTACCACGGCGCGGGCCTCACCAACCAGGAATACGCGCCGCTGGCCGAGATCATGGGCCGCGTGCTGTGGGCCAGCGAAGTGTTCAACTGCTCGGCGCCCGACACGGGCAACATGGAAACCATCGCGCGCTACGGCTCCGAGCCCATCAAGGCGCAATGGCTGCGCCCGCTGCTCGACGGCCAGATCCGCTCGGCCTTCGCCATGACCGAGCCCGACGTGGCGTCGAGCGACGCCACCAACATCGCCACACGCATCGAGCGCCAGGGCGACCACTACGTCATCAACGGCCGCAAGTGGTGGACCAGCGGCGCCAACGACCCGCGCTGCAAGGTCTTCATCACCATGGGCAAGACCGATCCCGAGGCGCCCAAGCACTCGCAGCAGAGCATTATCGTGGTGCCGGCCGGCACGCCCGGCATCACCGTGGTGCGCGCGCTCAACGTGTTCGGCTACGACGACGCGCCCCACGGCCATGCCGAGGTCGTCTTCGACAACGTGAAGGTGCCCGTGGAGAACATCCTGCTGGGCGAAGGCCGCGGCTTCGAGATCGCGCAGGGGCGCCTGGGCCCCGGGCGCATCCACCACTGCATGCGCCTGATCGGCCAGGCCGAGCGCGCGCTGGAGCTGATGTGCCGGCGCGCCAGCAGCCGCGTGGCCTTCGGCAAGCCGATCGCCGCGCAGACCGTGACGCAGGAGCGCATCGCCGAGGCGCGCTGCAAGATCGACATGGCGCGCCTGCTCACGCTCAAGGCCGCCTGGATGATGGACACCGTGGGCAACAAGGTGGCCAGGACCGAGATCGCCATGATCAAAGTCGTCGCCCCCAGCATGGCCTGCCAGGTGATCGACTGGGCCATGCAGGTGCACGGCGGCGGCGGCGTGAGCGACGATTTCCCGCTCGCCTACGCCTACGCCAACGCCCGCACGCTGCGCTTCGCCGACGGCCCCGACGAAGTGCACCGCAACGCCATCGCCAAGTGGGAGCTGGGCAAGTACGGCAGCTACGGCCGCGATGCCCATGTGCCCGTGACGCGCGGCGCCTGATTCAAAAATGAGAGCTGCCAGCGCTTGCTGGGCAAGCGCTGGCAGCTCTTTTCATGCGCATTCCACAGCGGACGTTTTCATTACGTAAAATGGCCGGCTTTTGGGAGCCTCTTCCATCGCCATGAAGAAAAGCCATCCGGACATGCCGCCCAAGCCCAGCGTCCAGGTGCTGGAGCGCATGTTCCAGTTGATCGATGTCCTGGCCTCGCGCGAGGAGGCCATCTCGCTGAAGGAAATCAGCGAGAAGACGGGCCTGCACCCGTCCACCGCGCACCGCATCCTCAACGACCTGACCATCGGCCGCTTCGTCGACCGGCCGGAATCGGGCAGCTACCGGCTCGGCATGCGCCTGCTGGAGCTGGGCAACCTCGTCAAGGGACGCCTGTCCGTGCGCGACGCAGCCATGGCCCCGATGCGCCAGCTGCACAAGCTGATCCAGCAACCCGTGAACCTCAGCGTGCGCCAGGGCGACGAGATCGTCTACGTGGAGCGCGCCTACAGCGAACGCTCGGGCATGCAGGTGGTGCGCGCCATCGGCGGCCACGCACCGCTGCACCTCACCTCCACCGGCAAGCTGTTCCTGGCGGCCGACGATCCGCAGCGCGTGCGCGCCTACGCCGCCCGCACCGGCCTGCCGGGGCACACGCGCAACAGCATCACCCAGCTGCCCATCCTGGAACGCGAACTGGGCAAGGCGCGGCAGTACGGCATCGCGCGCGACAACGAGGAGCTGGAGCTGGGCGTGCGCTGCATGGCCGCCGGCGTGTTCGACGACCAGGGCCAGCTCGTGGCCGGCCTGTCCATTTCCGCTCCGGCCGACCGGCTGGACGACGGCTGGCTGCCCAAGCTGCAGGCCACCGCGGGCGAGATCTCGGCCGCCCTGGGCTACACCGCCGGCATGCGCACGGCGCTGCAGGGACCGCTGGCGTAGGCGATAAAAAAGCGCGCGGCCTCGGGCCGCGCGCCTTGCAGGGAAAAAGGCTTTCCGTCAGCCCTTGGGGCCGGCCTCCGCGTGCAGCATGATCCCGTCCATGGGATGCATCTTCTCCACCCAGGAGCGCACCCGCTCCGCATCGCCCAGGCGGCTGAACTTGCCCGCCGAATCCAGGAACACCATGATGAGCTTGCGGCCCGCCACCTGCGCCTGCATCACCAGGCAGCGGCCGGCCTCGGAGATGTAGCCGGTCTTCTGCAGGCCGATGTCCCACGCCGGGCTGCTCACCAAGCGGTTGGTGTTGTTGTACTGCAGCGTGCGGCGGCCCACGGCCACCTCGTAGCTGGGCGACGTGGACAGCTCGCGCAGCAGCGGGTCACTGTGCGCCACATTGACCAGCGTGGCCAGGTCATGGGCGCTGGACTGGTTGCGGCTGGACAGGCCCGTGGGCTCAACATAGCGCGTGTCGGCCATGCCGAGCAGCCGGGCCTTGGCGTTCATGCGCTCCACGAAGGCCGCCAGTCCACCCGGATAGGTGCGGCCCAGCGCATGCGCGGCGCGGTTCTCGCTGGACATCAGGGCCAGGTGCAGCATCTCGCCGCGCGTCAGCGTGGCGCCCACCACGAGGCGCGAGCCGCTGCCCTTCTCGGTGTCCACGTCGTCCTGGGTGATGGTGATGGGCTCGTCCATGGGCAGGTGCGCCTCGGAGATCAGCAGCCCGGTCATGAGCTTGGTGAGCGAGGCGATGGGCAGCACCGCATGGTCGTTCTTGCTGAGCAGCACTTCCTTGGTGTCCTGGTCGATGACCAGCGCCACGCTGGACTTCAGGTCCAGCGGATCGCTCACCTCGTGCAGGCCCGCGAGCTGGCCGAACGACAGCCGCGGCGGCACGGCGGCCACGATGCGCGCGGGCGCCTTGGCGCTGCGGGCGGACACGCGCACCGCCTTGGTGGCCTTCGCGGCGGACTTGCGCGGCACCTTGGCGGCCGAGCGGTGGGTGGTGGCCGAGGCCGCAGTTTTCTTCACCGCCACCTTCTTGCGCTCCGCCGCCTGCGCGCCCGGCAGCGCGAGCGCCAGGCTGACGGCCATGAGGGCCAGGGCATGAAAAAACCGGGCGGCGGCGCGAGGACGGGCGTGCATCAGATGCTCCAGGCGGCAAAAACTGTGTGGCAGTGTACAGAATCAAAAAAAGTCGCGCAAGATCAATATCTTGCGCGACTCTTTTAGAAATTGCCTCAATTATAGGCTGGCAAATCAGCCCTGCGCGGCCACGCGCTCGGCTTTACTTTGTAATTTGTTCAGGGCGCTCAGGTAGGCCTTGGCCGATGCCACGACGATGTCCGGGTCGGCGCCCACGCCGTTGACCACCCGCCCGGCGCTCTGCAGGCGCACCGTGACCTCGCCCTGGCTCTCGGTGGAGCCGCTGATGGCATTGACCGAATACAGCACCATCTCCGCACCGCTCTGCACGTGCGACTCGATCGCCTTGAGGGACGCATCGACCGGGCCGTTGCCGTCCGACTCTCCGCGCACCTCCTTGCCGTCCACGGTGAAGACCACCGTGGCCTGCGGACGCTCGCCGGTCTCGCTGTGCTGCGCCAGCGACACGAAGCCGAACTGCTCCTTCTCGCTGGTCACGCTCTCGTCGCTCACCAAGGCCAGGATGTCCTCGTCGAATATCTCGCTCTTGCGGTCGGCCAGCTCCTTGAACTTGGCGAAGGCGGCGTTGATCTCGCCCTCGCTCTCCAACTCCACGCCCAGCTCCTGCAGGCGCTGCTTGAAGGCGTTGCGCCCCGAGAGCTTGCCCAGCACGATCTTGTTGGCGCTCCAGCCCACGTCCTCCGCGCGCATGATCTCGTAGGTGTCGCGCGCCTTGAGCACGCCGTCCTGGTGGATGCCCGAGGCATGGGCAAACGCGTTGGCGCCCACCACGGCCTTGTTGGGCTGCACGACGAAGCCCGTGGTCTGGCTGACCATGCGGCTGGCGGCCACGATGTGCTGGGTGTCGATGTTGACCTGCAGGCCGAAGTAATCCTTGCGCGTCTTCACGGCCATGACCACCTCTTCCAGCGAGCAGTTGCCCGCGCGCTCGCCCAGGCCGTTGATGGTGCACTCCACCTGGCGCGCGCCGCCGATCTGCACGCCCGCCAGCGAGTTGGCCACGGCCATGCCCAGGTCGTTGTGGCAGTGCACGCTCCACACGGCCTTGTCGCTGTTGGGCACCTTCTCGCGCAGCGTCTTGATGAAGTTGCCGTACAGCTCGGGAATGGCGTAGCCCACCGTGTCGGGAATGTTGATGGTGGTGGCGCCCTCCTTGATGACGGCCTCGCACACGCGGGCCAGGAAGTCGATCTCGCTGCGATAGCCGTCTTCCGCGCTGTACTCGATGTCGCCCGCCAGGTTGCGCGCGAAGCGCACGGCCTGGATGGACTGCTCCAGCACCTGCTCGGGCGTCATGCGCAGCTTCTTTTCCATGTGCAGCGGGCTGGTGGCGATGAAGGTGTGGATGCGCCCGCGGTTGGCCCCCTTGAGCGCCTCGGCGGCACGCGCGATGTCGCGGTCGTTGGCACGTGCCAGCGAGCACACGGTGGAGTCCTTGATCGCGTTGGCGATCGCCTGTATGCATTCGAAGTCGCCGTTGGAGCTGGCGGCGAAGCCGGCCTCGATCACGTCCACCTTCAGGCGCTCCAGCTGCCGCGCGATGCGCAGCTTTTCGTCGCGCGTCATCGAGGCGCCGGGCGATTGCTCGCCGTCGCGCAGGGTGGTGTCGAAAATAATGAGTTGGTCGGTCATCGTGTGTCTCTCCATGAAATGCGGTGGCGGCAATGCGTGGCGTGCCGGGCAACCCGTTAATTTAAGCGACCCGGCCGCCTGTTCAGGCGACGGCCTCCTGCGCGGCGCCTGCGGACTGCATGCGGGCCGCCCGCAGCACGCCCGAGGTCACGGCGCGTATCGCGGCGCTGATGATGTCGTGGTCCATGCCCACGCCGAACACCTGCCGGCCGTCGTCCACGCGCAGCTCCACATAGGCCGCCGCGCGCGCGTCGCCTCCTACGGCCCCGGTGCCGCCGATGGCATGCTCGTGGTAGTCCACCACCCGGATGCTATGCCCCGTGGCCGCACCCAGCGCGTTGACGAAGGCGTCGATGGGCCCGTTGCCCAGCCCGTGCACCGGGCGCACGCGGCCCTGCCAGTCGATGCTGCCGCGCAGTTCCGTCTCCTGCACGCCATGCGCATTGGTGCGCGACGCCAGCTCGCGGTCCTGCAGCGGCGGCGTGGCATCCAGGCCGTATTCGCCGCAGAAGATGCGCCACAGGTCCGCGGCGGCCAGCTCCTTGCCCTCGACGTCCATGGCGCGCTGCACCGCCTGGCTGAATTCGATCTGCAGCCGGCGCGGCAACTGCATGCCGTACTCCGTCTCCAGCAGGTAGGCCATGCCGCCCTTGCCCGACTGGCTGTTGACGCGGATCACCGCCTCGTAGCTACGGCCCAGGTCCTTGGGGTCGATGGGCAGATAGGGAATCTCCCACACGTCATCCGGGCGGCGCGCGGCGAAGCCCTTCTTGATGGCGTCCTGGTGCGAGCCCGAGAACGAGGTGTAGACGAGGTCGCCCGCATAGGGATGGCGCGCCGGCACAGGCAACTGGTTGCAGTGCTCCACCTCGGCGCGGATGGCATCGATGTCCGAGAAATCCAGCTCCGGCGAGACGCCCTGCACGTACATGTTGAGCGCGACGTTGACGATGTCGAGGTTGCCGGTGCGCTCGCCGTTGCCGAACAGGCAGCCTTCCACGCGGTGGGCACCGGCCATCAGCGCCATCTCGGCGGCGGCCGTGCCTGTGCCGCGATCGTTGTGCGGGTGCACGGACAGCACCACCTCGGGCCGGCCTGCGAAGTGCCGCGCCATCCACTCGATCTGGTCGGCGAAGATGTTGGGCGTGGCCGCTTCCACGGTGGTCGGCAAGTTCAGGATGATGGGACGCCCCGGACCCCAGGCGGCGATCGCGGTCTCGCAGGCCTGCAGCGACACGTCGAGCTCGGCCAGGCTGAAGGTCTCGGGCGAATACTGCAGCACCCACTCCGTCTCGGGCCGCGCGTCGGTGAGTTCGCGCACCTGGTGGATGTGGCGCTCCACCAGGGCCATGACCTCGGGCACCTCCATGCCGAACACCACCGTGCGCCACACGGGCGCCACGGCGTTGTAGACGTGCACGATGGCCCGTCGTGCGCCCTGGACGGCATCGACGGTGCGCCCGATCAGTTCCTCGCGCGCCGGCGTCATGACCTGGATGGTCACGTCGTCGGGAATGCGGTCCTCGTCGATGAGCTTGCGCACGAAGTCCCATTCGATCTGGGACGCGGCGGGGAAGCCCACCTCGATTTCCTTGAAGCCGATGCGCACCAGCATCTCGAACATCCGCAGCTTGCGCTGCAGGTCCATGGGCTCGATGAGCGCCTGGTTGCCATCGCGCAGGTCGGTGGACAGCCAGATGGGCGCACGGGTGATCTGCGCGTCGGGCCATGTGCGGTCCTTGAGCCCGATGGGGGCGAAGGCGCGGTACTTGCTGGCGGGGTTCTTCAACATGGTTGCAGGTCTTCCATTCGAGGGGGAGGAACCACCAGCAACTGCATGCAAAAACAAAACGGCCCGTTGCTGGTGCATACGGGCCGATAGGAGTGGAGTTGACGCGTGCGCTACTCTGCCTGCCCGTGGGACATCAGTAGTAGGGCTAGCGACAGGGAATGCATGGCGGCCACTGTAGCACAGATTCTCATTGGTGCAATCCGCGCTCGTCGGGCTCGTCGGTGGATGTGCTGATCACGCTGGCTGGCTTGCCCTTGGCCTTGCGCCAGGCATAGACGACGTAGCCCGACAGGCCGTACATCATGAAGATCCCGAACAGCACGCTGGGCGGATCGATGTTGATCACGGCGATGCCCAGCGCGATGAGCACGATGGCGGCGAAGGGCACGCTCTTCTTCATCTGGATGTCCTTGAAGCTGTAGAACGGCACGTTGGTCACCATCGTCAGGCCGGCGTAGAGCGTGAAGGCGCACATCACCCAGGTGGTCTGCTCCCAGCTCAGCCAGCCGTCGTCGCCCGGGTGCACGCCGGCCTCCGTCATGAGCCAGATGAACCCCGCCACCAGAGCTGCCGCCGCGGGCGAGGGCAGTCCCTGGAAATAGCGCTTGTCCACCACGCCGGTGTTGACGTTGAAGCGTGCCAGCCGCAGCGCCGCGCATGCGCAATAGACGAAGGCCGCGATCCAGCCCCAGCGCCCCAGCCCCTGCAGCGCCCATTCATAGGCGATGAGCGCCGGCGCCGCGCCGAATGACACCATGTCCGACAGCGAATCCATCTGCTCGCCGAACGCGCTTTGGGTGTTGGTCATGCGCGCCACGCGGCCATCAAGGCTGTCGAGCACCATGGCGCAAAACACGCCCACCGCCGCCAGGTCGAAGCGGCCGTTCATGGCCATGACGATCGCATAGAAGCCGCCGAACAGCGCGGCCAATGTGAACAGGTTGGGCAGGATGTAGATGCCCTTGCGGCGCTTGCGCACCATGATGCCCTGGCCTTCGGCAGAGTCATTGCCGTCATGCATTCAATCGACCTCCAGTGCCCATCGCACATGCGCGAGCAGCTATATTTTTAATACTGATCCAATCCGCACTACCGCTGCGGAAAAGGAGGCAGTGTAGCCGCAGCGCCGCACGCGAAAAAGGCCACCGAAGTGGCCTTTTCCCAGGAGTGCGTGCGGCGCATGGGGCCGCAGCCGCATCAGTTGCGCGTCTGGTCCACCAGCTTGTTCTTGGCGATCCAGGGCATCATGGCGCGCAGCTTGCCGCCCACCACTTCGATGCTGTGGTCGGCCGTGTTGCGGCGGCGGGCCGTCATGCTGGGGTAGCCGGTGCGGCCTTCCAGGATGAACATCTTGGCGTAGTCGCCGTTCTGGATGCGCTTGAGGGCGTTGCGCATGGCGGCGCGCGACTGCTCGTTGATGACCTCGGGACCGGTCACGTACTCGCCGTACTCGGCGTTGTTCGAGATCGAGTAGTTCATGTTGGCGATGCCGCCTTCGTAGATCAGGTCCACGATGAGCTTGAGCTCGTGCAGGCATTCGAAGTAGGCCATCTCGGGAGCGTAGCCGGCTTCGACCAAGGTCTCGTAGCCCATCTTGATCAGCTCGACCGCACCGCCGCACAGCACAGCCTGCTCGCCGAACAGGTCGGTCTCGGTCTCTTCCTTGAAGTTGGTCTCGATGATGCCGGCCTTGCCGCCGCCGTTGGCCATGGCGTAGGACAGGGCCAGGTCGCGCGCCTTGCCGCTCTTGTCCTGGTGCACGGCCACGAGGTGGGGCACGCCACCGCCCTGCGTGTAGGTGGAGCGCACGGTGTGGCCGGGGGCCTTGGGAGCGACCATCCACACGTCGAGGTCGGCACGCGGCACGACCTGGTTGTAGTGCACGTTGAAGCCGTGGGCGAAGGCGAGCGACGCGCCCTGCTTGATGTTCGGCGCCACGTTGTTGTTGTAGACCTCGGCGATCTGCTCGTCGGGCAGCAGGATCATGACCACGTCGGCTTCCTTGACCGCGTCGTTCACTTCCTTGACCGTCAGGCCGGCCTTGCCGACCTTGTCCCAGCTCGCGCCACCCTTGCGCAGGCCGACCACGACCTTCACGCCGCTGTCGTTGAGGTTCTGTGCGTGTGCGTGGCCCTGCGAGCCGTAGCCGATGATGGCAACGGTCTTGCCCTTGATCAGGCTCAGGTCACAGTCTTTGTCGTAGAAAACTTTCATGGTCGCTCCGGTTGAAATTCTGTTGAGGGGGGAAGGGAAAAGCGGGAATTGTCCTACACGCGCAGGATGCGCTCGCCGCGGCCGATGCCGCTGGCGCCCGTGCGCACGGTTTCGAGGATGGCGGTGCGGTCGATGGCCTGCAGGAAGGCGTCGTTCTTGGCCTGGTCGCCCGTGAGTTCGATGGTGTAGCTCTTTTCGGTCACGTCGATGATGCGGCCGCGGAAGATGTCGGCCATGCGCTTCATCTCCTCGCGCTCCTTGCCGACGGCGCGCACCTTGACCATCATGAGCTCGCGCTCGGTGTAGGCCCCCTCGGTCAGGTCGACCACCTTCACGACCTCGATGAGGCGGTTCAGGTGCTTGGTGATCTGCTCGATCACGTCGTCCGAGCCCGTGGTCTGGATGGTCATGCGCGAGAGCGATGCATCCTCCGTGGGAGCCACGGTGAGCGATTCGATGTTGTAGCCGCGGGCCGAGAACAGGCCCACCACGCGGGAAAGAGCGCCAGGCTCGTTTTCGAGCAGGACGGCGATGATGTGTTTCATGGTGATGCGATTCCTCTTTTCGCTGCCCTCCCCTGGCGCCGGTAAGCGCCAGGCTTGGCAGGCAATAGATTCGTCAAGAAAGATAGCTGCCAGCGCTTGGCTGGCAAGCGCTGGAGGCCGTTTTGATGCTTAAAGGTCTTCCGACCCCAGCAGCATTTCGGTGATGCCCTTGCCGGCCTGCACCATCGGGAACACGTTCTCGGTGGGGTCGGTGCGGAAGTCCATGAACACCGTGCGGTCCTTGAGCTTGCGGGCTTCGCGCAGCGCGGGCTCCACGTCCTGCGGGCGCTCGATGAGCATGCCCACATGGCCATAGGCCTCGGCCAGCTTCACGAAGTTGGGCAGCGCATCCATGTAGCTATGGCTGTAGCGGCCGGAGTACTCGATCTCCTGCCACTGGCGCACCATGCCCAGGTAGCGGTTGTTCAGCGAGCAGATCTTGATCGGCGTGTTGTACTGCAGGCAGGTGGACAGCTCCTGGATGTTCATCTGCACCGAGCCTTCGCCGGTGATGCAGAACACCTCGGACTGCGGCTTGGC
The DNA here is from genome assembly GCF_000400995.2 of Acidovorax sp. MR-S7. Lineage (GTDB taxonomy): Bacteria > Pseudomonadota > Gammaproteobacteria > Burkholderiales > Burkholderiaceae_C > MR-S7. The sequence goes on from NZ_DF238908.1 coordinate 212,767, forward strand.
CAGCTTGATGCCCATGGCGTAGGGAATGCCCACACCCATGGTGCCCAGGCCGCCGGAGTTGATCCAGCGGCGCGGCTCGTCGAAGCGGTAGAACTGCGCGGCCCACATCTGGTGCTGGCCCACGTCGGAGGTGACGTAGGTGTCCGCGTCCTTGGTCATGTTCCACAGCGTCTCGACCACGTACTGCGGCTTGATGACCTCCTGGTTGCCGCGGTCGTACTTCAGGCAGTCGCGGCTGCGCCAGGTTTCGATCTGGTCCCACCAGGCGCCGAGCGCCTTGGCATCGGGACGGGTGCTCGCCTCGCGGATCATGGAAATCAGCTCGGTCAGCACTTCCTTGACATCGCCCACGATGGGAATGTCCACCTTCACGCGCTTGGAGATGGAGGACGGGTCGATGTCGATGTGGATGATCTTGCGGTCGTTCTGCGCGAAGTGCTTGGGGTTGCCGATCACGCGGTCGTCGAAGCGCGCGCCCACGGCCAGCAGCACGTCGCAGTTCTGCATGGCGTTGTTGGCTTCGATCGTGCCGTGCATGCCCAGCATGCCGAGGAACTTGCGGTCGCTGGCCGGATAGGCGCCCAGGCCCATCAGCGTGTGCGTGACCGGATAGCCCAGCATGTCCACGAGCGTGCGCAGTTCGTTGCAGGCATTGCCCAGCAGCACGCCGCCGCCCGTGTAGATGTAGGGGCGCTTGGCGGCCAGCAGCAACTGCAGCGCCTTGCGGATCTGCCCGCCATGGCCCTTCTTGACCGGGTTGTACGAGCGCATCTCCACGCTCTGGGGATAGCCCTGGTAAGCCGTCTTCTTGAACGAGACGTCCTTGGGAATATCGACCACCACCGGGCCGGGGCGGCCGGTGCGCGCGACGTGGAATGCCTTCTTGAGCGTCACCGCCAGGTCGCGCACGTCCTTGACCAGGAAATTGTGCTTGACGATGGGGCGCGTGATGCCCACGGTATCGCACTCCTGGAAGGCGTCCAGCCCGATCGCGGGCGTGGGCACCTGGCCGGAGATGATGACCATGGGGATGGAGTCCATGTAGGCGGTGGCGATGCCCGTCACCGCATTGGTCAGGCCGGGGCCGGAGGTGACCAGCGCGACGCCCACCTCGCCCGTGGCACGGGCGTAGCCATCGGCAGCATGCACGGCCGCCTGCTCATGGCGCACCAGCACGTGCTGCATGGTGTCCTGCTTGTACAGGGCGTCGTAAATGTAGAGCACCGCGCCGCCGGGGTAGCCCCAGATGTACTGCACGTTCTCGGCCTGCAGGGCCTTGACGAGGATTTCGGCGCCCATCAGCTCCTGGGAGCCGGTTGCGGGGGGGGAGGCGGAAGCGTTGCCGCTGGAGGCGGCGGCCGCCGAAGCGAGTTCGGCCTTGGAGATTTCCATGATCAACCTTTGCGAATTTCTCTAACGAAAAACCTTGGGTGCTCCTCGCGCCAGCTCTTGTGAAGCCGCCTTGGAACTTGAGGCCTCGGCCATGGGCGACATGCGTACTGCGCCGGACCGGGACCCGTTTGCCTTTTTGAATTGCAGCGGCGATTATCGCACTGCGCGCCGCACCTGGCGTGCGCCTTGCGCAAATTTTTCCGGTGCGATGCCATAATCGCCCGTTTCCAAGCCTGCGCCGCGCGCGCTTCGCGCCGCCCCTGCCAGCCCTCCGCGGTTTTTTCGTCTTTTGGCCACCGAACAAGAGCTGTCCGATTTCCTCAAGAGCGTCGACAAGCGTGCCTTCAAGCGCACGCTCTACCACGTGCGCAACGAGGAGTCGGCCCTGGACATCGTGCAGGACAGCATGCTCAAGCTGGCCGAACACTACGGCGACAAGCCCCTGGCCGAGCTGCCGATGCTTTTTCAGCGCATCCTGACGAACTGCACGCTGGACTGGTTCCGCCGCCAGAAGACCCGCAACGCGCTCTTCTCGAGCATGAGCGACTTCGAGGGGCCGGGAGACGATGGCCAGGATTTCGACTTTCTCGAGGCCTACCAGTCCCCGGCGGAAGGCGAGCTGGCGCAGAGCGCGGAAGACACCGTACGCCGGGCACAGGTCCTGCGCGACATCGAGGCGGAGATCCAGGAATTACCCGCCCGTCAACGCGAAGCATTTTTGATGCGTTACTGGGAGGAAATGGACGTGGCAGAAACAGCAGCCGCCATGGGTTGCTCCGAAGGCAGTGTCAAGACACACTGCTTCCGTGCCGTCCAAACCCTCAGCAAGGCACTGAAGGCCAAAGGAATCGTGCTATGAACAGCCCCTCTCAAACCGCCGTGGATGCGTATGCACTGCGCGTGACCGCGCGCCTCACGCATGCCACCGAGGAGTTGCCCTACGACATCACCGAACGCCTGCGCGCGGCCCGCATGCAGGCACTGGACAAGCGCAAGAAGCCCATGGCACAGGCCGTGTGCCGTGCAGAAACCGCGACGGTGCTCGTGGGCGCCGGCGGGGCTGCCGTCCTCGGCCGGGGCGGCGACGAGGGCAACTGGTGGCGCGCGCTGGTTTCGGCCGTGCCGGTGGCGGCGCTGCTCGTCGGCCTGTTCTTCGTCAACATGGCCCAGGACCAGACCGTCGCCGCCGAGATCGCCGAGGTCGACGCCGCCCTGCTGACCGACGACCTGCCGCCTTCCGCCTACGCCGACCCCGGCTTCCTGCAATTCATCAAGACCTCCAGCCCGGGCCAATAACCCCATGGGCCCGGGCCCATCCACCGCCTGATGCACGCATCGCACCACCGCCACCTCTCCCCTTCCCGCCAATGGCCAGTCTTCGTGCTGGCTTTTGTCTTGCTGGGCCTCCTGGCGGCGGCCGGCTGGTGGATGGCAGGCTACGTGCGCATGGCCCCCAGCACCCCCGTGCCGGCCGAGGCCCTGGGCGGCAAGCACAAGACCCACAGCGTGCTGCTGCCGCCCCAGGTACAGGCCGGCCCCGACTGGAGCGAACTGAACACGCCGCAGAAGGAAGCCCTGTACCCGCTGGCCAACCGCTGGGCCTTCCTCAGCGAGGCGCAAAAGCGCAACTGGCTCAAGCTCGCAGCCGGCTTCCACGCCCTGTCCCCCGAGGAGCAGTCCAAGATGCTGGCCCGCATCACCGACTGGGCCAGCCTGAGCGTCCAGCAGCGCAGCCAGGCCCGGCTGAACTATGCGGCGGCCAACAAGCTGGCACCCGACAGCAAACGCGCCCAGTGGGAGGCCTACCAAGCCCTGAGCGAAGAAGAGAAAAAGCGCTTGGCCGCCAAGGCCGCTCCTAAGCCCTCGGGCGCCGCCACAGCCGTGCGGCCTGTGTCGCCCAAGAAGCTCGCCCGCGTGCCTGCGGCCACCAATGCCGCCCCGGCCGCCCCCAACCCGCCAAAGATCCTGCCGCCCGCGGAATTCCATTCGCCCCAGGCCCTGCCGGTGACGCCGCCGCCTCCGCCGGTTGTGGTAGAAACCGCACCCGTCGCGACGCCGTCGGCCGTTCCGGTGCCCCTGCCCCCGATGCTCCCCGCTTCCGAAGCGGAGCCGGCAACGCCTCCTTCCGACCACGCGCCCCTGTACAGCCCGTCCTAGCCGATCGCCCTTTTTTGCATGCAATCTCCCAGCCCGACCACCACTGTGGCCCCCGCGCTCTGGCGCCGCATGGCCTGCTGGTTCTACGAAGGCATGCTGATGTTTGGGCTGGTGTTCATCGCCGGCTACCTGTTCGACACGCTCAGCCAGTCGCGCCACGCCCTCGCCAACCGGCCCCTGCGGATGGCGTTCCTGTTCGTGGTCTTCGGCATCTATTTCGGCTGGTTCTGGTCGCGCGGCCAGACCCTGGCGCAGAAGACCTGGCATATCCGCGTGGTGGACACCGCCGGCCAGCCCGTCACCCAGGCCCGCGCCTGCCTGCGCTACATGCTGTGCTGGCTGTGGTTCCTGCCGCCGCTGGCGGCCTACGCGCTGGGCGTGCCCGCCCTGACCACCCTGCTGCTGCTGGCCCTGTGGGTGGTGCTCTGGGCCCTGCTGAGCCGCCTCCACCCCGAGCGCCAGTTCTGGCACGATGCGCTGGCGCGCACGCGGCTGGTGCACCATCAACCGCCGCCCCGCGCCCACCAGGGGCGCCGATAGGCCCGCCACGCCATGTCCGACACCCCTTCCGTCCACCCCCACAAGCGCCGCACCGGGCTGAACCGCCTGTGGCACGCTGCGGGCTATTCGCTGCAGGGCCTGCGCGCGGGCTGGGGCGAGAAGGCCTTCCGCCAGGAAGCCTGCCTGGCCATCGTGCTGCTTCCGGTCTCCTTGTGGGTGGGCCGCAGCTGGGTGGAAGCCGCGCTGCTGGCCGCCGCCGTGGTGCTGGTCCTGGTCACGGAACTGCTCAACTCGGGCATCGAGGCGGCCATCGACCGCATCGGCCCCGAACTGCACGACCTGTCCAAGCGCGCCAAGGACATGGGCAGCGCCGCGGTGCTGCTCAGCCTTCTGCTGTGCGCCGGCATCTGGGCGGCAGCGCTCTACCAAAGGTTTGCCCATGGCTGATCCCGCCTTCTCCGTCTGCGTCTACCTGGGCTCGCGCCCCGGCGACAACCCTCTCTTCACCGAAACGGCCACGGCCGTCGGCCGCTGGATCGGCCAGCACGGCGGGCAACTGGTCTATGGGGGCGGGCGCAGCGGCCTCATGGGCACCGTGGCCGAGGCCACCCGCCTGGCGGGCGGGCGGGTGGTGGGCGTGATTCCCCAGGCCCTGGTGGACAAGGAACTGGCCAACCACCAGTGCGACGAACTGCACATCGTCACGACCATGCACGAGCGCAAGGCCATGATGGCCGAGCGCAGCGACGCCTTCCTGGCGCTGCCCGGCGGCATCGGCACGCTGGAGGAGCTGTTCGAGGTCTGGACATGGCGCCAGCTCGGCTACCACGACAAGCCCATCGGGCTGCTGGACGTGGACGGCTACTACGCCCACATGCTGCGTTTCCTGGAGCAGGCGGTGGCGAACGGCTTCATGGGTGAATGGCAGATGGGCCTGGTGCGCACCGGCACCGAGGTCGATGCCCTGCTCTCCTCCCTGGTGCAGGACGCGGGCCTCAACGCCCAGGCGATCCCGCTGCGCAGCGTGATCTAGAAATCAGACTGCCGCGTCGTCCAGGTCACCGGTGCGGATGCGCACCACGCGCTGCACGGCGGTGACGAAGATCTTGCCGTCGCCGATCTTGCCGGTGCGTGCGGCGCCCACGATGGCGTCCACGCAGCGGTCCACGTCCTCGCCGCGCACCACCACCTCGATCTTCACCTTGGGCAGGAAGTCCACCACGTACTCGGCTCCCCGGTAGAGCTCGGTGTGGCCCTTCTGGCGCCCGAAGCCCTTCACCTCCGTCACCGTCAGCCCCGTCACGCCGCACTCGGCCAATGCCTCGCGGACTTCCTCGAGTTTGAAGGGCTTGATGACGGCGGTGATCATTTGCATGGCGGAAACTCCTGGTGGCTGTGCGGTGGATGCGGAACGGGCACGGGCGGGGGCGCCCGGTCAGGCCCGGAAGCGGTTCGTGATGGGGTAGCGCCAGTCCTTGCCGAAGCTGCGGCGGGTGACGCGCACTCCCACGGCGGCCTGGCGGCGCTTGTATTCGTTGATCTTGATGAGGCGGGTGACACGCTCCACGTCGGCCCGGTCGAAACCTGCGCGGACGATGTCTTCGATGGGAGCGTCATTTTCCATGTAACGCTCGATGATGGCATCGAGCACCTCATAAGGCGGCAGGCTGTCCTGGTCTTTCTGGTCCTCGCGCAGTTCGGCGCTGGGCGGGCGCGTGATGATGCGCTCGGGGATCGGGTCGGCCCCCGTGCCGTAGGGATCGTGCGCGTTGCGCCAGCGCGCGAGCGCGAAGACGCGCGTCTTGAGCACGTCCTTGATGACCGCGAAGCCACCGGCCATGTCGCCGTACAGCGTGCAGTAGCCCGTCGCCATCTCGCTCTTGTTGCCGGTGGTGAGCACCACGGCGCCGAACTTGTTGGACAGCGCCATGAGGAGCGTGCCGCGGATGCGCGCCTGCAGGTTCTCCTCCGTCGTGTCCTCGGGCAGGCCGGCGAACTGCGGCTCCAGCGCGGCCTTGAACGCCTCGAACTGCGGGGCGATGGCGATCTCGTCGTAGCGCACGCCCAGGCGGGCGGCCATGTCGCGCGCGTCGATCCAGCTGATGTCGGCCGTGTAGGGCGAAGGCATCATCACCGTGCGCACCTTGTCCGCGCCCAGCGCGTCCACCGCGACCGCCAGCACCAGCGCCGAGTCGATGCCGCCCGACAGCCCCAGCAGCACGCCCGGGAAGCCGTTCTTGCCCACGTAGTCGCGCACGCCCAGCACCAGCGCGTGCCACAGCTCGGCGTCCGCGTCATCGTGGGGCAACACTTTCGCTTCTATTTTGATAGCTGCTTGCGCTTGCTGTACAAGCGCCAGGGCCATATTTTCCTTGAAACCCGGGGCGCGCAGCGCCACCGCGCCGTCCGCCTGCAGGGCAAAGGAGCGGCCCTCGAACACCACCTCGTCCTGCCCGCCCACCAGGTGGGCGTAGAACAGCGGCAGGCCGGTCTCGCGCACACGCTCGCGCATCACCTCCTCGCGCTCGCGCGCCTTGCCCATGTGGTAGGGCGAGGCGTTGATCGTCAGCAGCATCTGCGCGCCCGCGTCGGCGGCGCGGCGGGCGGGGCCGGGGAACCAAGCGTCCTCGCAGATCAAGAGGCCCATGCGCACGCCCTCGACCTCGAAGACGCAGGTGTCCTGGCCGCGCACGAAATAGCGCTGCTCATCGAAGACCTCGTAGTTGGGCAGTTCCTGCTTGGCATAGGTGCACTCCACGCGCCCGCCGCGCAGCACGCTGGCGGCGTTGTGGACGCGCCCGTGCCCGCCTGCATTGGCCCCCATGGCCCGCTGCGGATGGCCGACCACCACCGCCAGCCCCGGCCACTGCGCGGTGGCCTGCGCCACCTCGGCCAGCGCCTGCTCGCAGGCCGCCAGGAAGGCCGGGCGCAGGTACAGGTCTTCGGCCGCGTAGCCGCACAGCGCCAGCTCCGGCGTGAGCAGCAGGCGCGCGCCGGCGGCATGGGCCTCGCGCGCGGCGCCGATGATTCGCTGGGCATTGCCCGGCACGTCGCCCACCACGAAGTTGAGCTGGGCGATGCTGATGACGAATGGCATAGGGAGGGAGGGAAAGGAGTCGAGGGAATTATGTCATTCGTACCTCCGCCTCCCATGCGAAAGCCGCGCCTGTGGCAGGATGGCCGGGCGCAGCCGCTCCTATCGCATGCACTCCTCTGCCCCTCTCACCGCCTCCTACGACCTGCGCGTGTCCGACGCCCTGCCCGCCGCGGACGCCGCCGCGTGGGACGCGCTACTGCAAGCCCAGTCCCAGCCCACGCCCTTCATGCGCCACGCCTATCTCGCGGCGCTGCAGGCCAGCGGCAGCGCCGTGCCCGCCACGGGCTGGACGCCGCTGTGGTTCACCCTCTGGCAGGGCGGTGCGCTGCATGCCGCCTGCGTGTTCTACCTCAAGCCCCACTCGCGGGGCGAATACGTCTTCGACTGGGCCTGGGCCGACGCCTATGCGCGCCACGGCCTGCCCTACTACCCCAAGGCCGTGGTGGCCGTGCCTTTCACCCCCGTGCCGGGCACGCGCCTGCTGGCGCGCGACGCAGCGGCACGCCTGGCGCTGCTGCGCACCCTGGTGGACTGGTGCGACGCCCAGGCGCTGTCGTCGCTGCACCTGCTGTTCACCGCACCCGAGGACGTGCAGGCCGCGCGCGAGGCCGGGCTGATGCTGCGCCACGGCGTGCAATTCCACTGGAACAACGCCGCACCGCCATCCGCCGGCACGGCGGAGCGGCCCTTGCGCGACTTCGACGATTTCCTCGCCACCCTTTCGCACGGCAAGCGCAAGAAGATCCGCCAGGAACGCCGCCGCGTGGCGGACGCCGGCGTGCATTTCCGCGTGCTGCGCGGCGCCGAGATCACGGCGCGCGACTGGGACTTCTTCTACCGCTGCTACGAGCGCACCTACGCCGAGCACGGCAACCCGCCCTACCTCACGCGCGACTTCTTCACCCGCATGGCCGCCCACATGCCCGAGGCATGGGTGCTGTTCGTGGCCGAGCGCGGCGGGCGCCCCATTGCTAGCAGCTTGATAGCTGTCAGCGCTTGTCCCGTAAGCGCTGCAGGCTCAAAACACCCTCAACCTCTGGTGGCCTATGGCCGGTACTGGGGCGCGCTGGAACGCGTGGATTGCCTGCATTTCGAGGCCTGCTACTACCAGCCCCTGGCGTGGTGCATCGCCCACGGCGTGCAGCGCTTCGAGGGCGGTGCCCAGGGCGAGCACAAGATGGCCCGCGCCCTGCTGCCGGTGCAGACCACCAGCGCGCACTGGCTGGCACATCCGGCCTTCGCCGAAGCCGTGGACCGTTTCCTGGAGCGCGAGAGCGAGGGCGTCGCGCACTACCTCGACGAACTGCACACGCGCAGCCCGTTCAGGCAGGGCTGAGCCGGCGGCCTGTCAGAAGCTTTCCCAATCGTCGTCCTGCGCTGCGACGGCAACCGGCTTGGCCAGCGCCGCCGGCTTGGCGGCGGGCGGCGGGCTCTTGCGCAGGACCGGCTTGGGCGGTGTGGCCTGAGGCTTCGGTGCAGGCGCCACCGCGCGCGGCGGCTGCGGCACGGAACGCGGCGCGGCGATGGCCTGCGGCTGCGTGCCGATGCGGAACACCGCCACGGCGTCCACGAGCTGCGCCGCCTGCGCCTTGAGGCTGCCTGCGGCAGCCGCGCTCTGCTCCACCAGCGCCGCGTTCTGCTGCGTGGCCTGGTCCATCTGCGTGATGGCCTCTCCCACCTGGGCCACGCCGCTGCTCTGCTCGCTGCTGGCCGCGCTGATCTCGCCCATGATGTCCGTCACGCGGCGAATGGAGTTGACCACCTCGGTCATGGTCGTGCCCGCCTTGTCCACCAGCTGCGAGCCCTGCTCCACGCGCTCCACGCTGGCCGTGATCAGCTGCTTGATCTCCTTGGCGGCTTCCGCACTGCGCTGCGCCAGGCTGCGCACCTCGCCGGCCACCACCGCGAAGCCCCGGCCCTGCTCGCCCGCGCGCGCCGCCTCCACGGCGGCGTTGAGCGCCAGGATGTTGGTCTGGAAGGCGATGCCGTCGATCACGCCGATGATGTCGGCGATCTTGCGGCTGGAATCGTTGATGCCGCGCATGGTGTCCACCACCTGGCTGACCACCTCGCCGCCCTGCACGGCGACGGTGCTAGCGCTCATGGCGAGCTGGTTGGCCTGGCGGGCGTTGTCGGCGTTCTGGCGCACGGTGGCGCCCAGCTGCTCCATGGAGGCGGCGGTCTCTTCCAGGGCGCTGGCCTGGCTTTCGGTGCGGGCCGACAGGTCGTGGTTGCCCTGGGCGATCTCGGCGCTGGCCGTCGCTACGCCTTCGGCATTGCTGCGCACGCCGGAAACCACGCTGGCCAGGTTGTGCTGCATGTCGCGCAGGGCCTGCGTGAGCTGGCCCATCTCGTCCTTGGAGCGCACCGCCAGCTCCACCGTTAGATTGCCCTGGGCGATCTCGCTGGCCGCCCGCACGGCCTGGGCCACGGGCGCCGTGATGAGCCGCGTGATCCACACGCCCAGCGCCACCGCCACGGCGATGGCCGCCGCCAGCACACCGAGCATGGTGCCGCGGGCCATTCCGAACGCCCGCTGGGAATCTTCATACGCCTCGGTGGAGCCCGCGGCATTGATCTTGGAGAGCTTGCCGATGGTTTCGGCCATGCCCACGAAGGCCTGCTGCGAGCCCTGGTAGAGCAACTGGCCGGCGTCGGCCTGGCGCGACTCGCCCTGGGCCACCAGCTCCTGCAGTTGCGCCTGGGTACGCAGGTACGCGGCGCGGTGCGTCTTGAATTCCTCGAACGCGGCCGCCTCGGCCGGGGTCACCAGCGGGGCGTAGCGCTGCTCCAGCTCGCCCAGCATGGCAGCGACGGCCGTCGCGTCCTTGCTCAGCCGCGCCTTCTCGGCCGGATCGGAGCTCAGCACCATGCCGATCTCGCTGGCGCGCAGCCGGTTGGCCGTGGCCCGCATATCGCCCAGCGCCTGCACGCTGGGCAGCCAGTTGGTGGCGACATCGCGCGTGTCGTCGTTGATCTGCCCCATCTGCACGATGGCCAGGACGCCCAGCAATACGTTGAGGAGCACCATGGCGGCGAAGGCCAGGCCCAGCTTCGCCCCGATGCGCAGATTGGAAAACGCCATGTGATGCTCCCTCCGGGCAGCCCCGCCTCAGGCGGTGGCGACGGTCTTGACCAATCCCATTTCAGCACTGCTCAGCAGCGATTCGATGTCCACCACGATCAGCATGCGCTCGCCCACCGTCGCGATGCCGCGCACGAACGAGGCATCCATCTGCCCCTGGAACTGGGGCGCGGGCTTGATGGCGTCTGCCGGCAGTGCCACCACGTCGGCCACCGCATCCACCACTGCACCGAGCACCGTGCCACCCACGTTGAGGATGATGACCACGGTGAAATCGGTGTACTCGGCTTCGGCGCAGTGCAGCTTCAAGCGCAGGTCCACGATGGGCACGATGACGCCGCGCAGGTCGATCACGCCCTTGATGAATTCCGGCGCATGGGCCATGCGGGTGGGCTGCTCATAGGAGCGGATTTCCTGCACACGCAGGATGTCGATTCCGTACTCCTCCTGCCCCAGGCGGAAAGTCAGGTATTCCGCGGCGCTGGCGGTGGCGCCGGTGGAAGAACGCTGGGCGGGTGCAGACAACATGGTGGCTCCTTGACACAAATAGGCTGCGGCCCGCAACGATGGAATACGGCCTGCGGCACCGCGGATTCCGCCAGCATAACAGCCCGAAGTTACTGATGCTGACAATTTCAGCGCATGCGGGAAAGTCCGCGTGGCCGCCTTCCATTCCCCTGGCGCGAGCCCGACAAATAAGAACCATTCTCGCCTTCTGTATCATGCCGCGCATTCCAGTCACAGGAGGCCGCAAGCCCTATGTCCAAACCCTTGAAATCACTGCTGGCCGCATGCCTGCTCGCCGCGGCAGGCGCTGCAGCCGCGCAGGAACAGGTGGTGAACCTGTATTCCGCCCGCCACTACGCCACCGACGAAGCGCTGTACAGCGGCTTCACCAAGGCCACGGGCATCAAGATCAACCGCGTGGACGCAGACGATGCGGGCATCATGGCCCGGCTCAAGGCCGAAGGCACGGCCTCTCCCGCCGACGTGATCCTGCTGGTCGATGCCGCGCGCCTGTACCGCGGCGAAGCCGATGGCCTGTTCCAGCCCGTCCGCTCCCAGGTGCTGGAAAGCGCCATTCCCGCCAACCTGCGCGCCACGCCCGCGGCGGACGGCGGCATCGCCTGGTTCGGCCTGTCCACCCGCGCCCGCGTGATCGTCTACAACAAGGCGAAAGTGAACAAGGACGACGTGGACACCTACCAGGAACTGGGCGATCCCAAGAACAAGGGCAAGGTCTGCATCCGATCGGGCTCCCATCCCTACAACCTGAGCCTGTTCGGCTCGGTGATGGAGCACCTGGGCGAGCAGAAGGCGGAAGCCTGGCTCAAGGGCATCGTGGACAACCTCGCACGCCCGCCCAAGGGAGGCGACACCGACCAGATCAAGGCCGTGGCCGCGGGCGAATGCGACATCGCCGTCACCAACAGCTACTACCTGGCCCGGCTGATGCGCTCCGACAAGCCGGAGGACAAGGCCGTGGTCGAGAAGGTGTCCGTGGTCTTCCCCAACCAGGAATCCTGGGGCACGCACATGAACATCGCGGGCGGCGCCGTCGCCCGCCATGCGAAGAACCGCGCCAATGCCATCAAGTTCCTGGAATACCTGGCCAGCCCCGAGGCGCAGAACTACTTCGCCAACGGCAACAACGAATGGCCCGCCGCCAAGGGCGTCGACCCGGGCAACCCCGCGCTGAAGGCCATGACCGATGGCAAGCCCTTCAAGAGCGAGACCATCCCGATCGGCGCCGTGGGTGCGAACACCACCAAGGTGCAGCAGATGCTGGACCGCGTCGGCTTCCGCTGAGAGCCACGCCCCCTACTCCAAGACAACCCGGCATGGCCGGGTTTTCTTTTTTCCGCTCCCGCCGGGCGGGTGCGGACGGCTGCGCCATAATTGACGTTAACGTCAACGTCAACGTCAACGTCAACGTCACTCTCATCACAGGAGACAACACATGGAAATCAAGGGCAAGGTCTTCATCGTCACGGGCGGCGCCTCGGGCCTCGGGGAAGGCGCCGCGCGCATGCTGGCTGGCGAAGGCGCCAAGGTGGTCATCGCCGACATGCAGGCGGACAAGGGCGAAGCCGTCGCGCGCGACATCGGCGGCGCTTTCGTGCGCTGCGACGTGAGCAGTGAAGCCAATGGCCAGGCCGTGGTCGCCCAGGCCGTGTCCCTGGGCAAGCTCGCGGGCCTCGTGAACTGCGCCGGCATCGCCCCGGCCGAGAAGACCGTGGGCAAGAACGGCGCGCACAGCCTGGCTGTGTTCAGCAAGACCATCACGGTCAACCTCGTGGGCAGCTTCAACATGATCCGCCTGGCCGCCGAGGCCATGGCCAAGAACGAACCCGAAGCCACAGGCGAGCGCGGCGTGCTGATCTCCACGGCCAGCGTGGCCGCCTACGACGGCCAGATCGGCCAAGCGGCCTATTCCGCGTCCAAGGGCGGCGTGGTGGGCATGACCCTGCCCATCGCGCGCGACCTGGCGCGCAGCGGCATCCGCAACATGACCATCGCTCCCGGCATCTTCGGCACGCCCATGCTGTTCGGCATGCCGCAGGAAGTGCAGGACGCGCTCGCTGCCGGCGTGCCCTTCCCCAGCCGCCTCGGCACGCCGCAGGACTACGCCAAGCTGGTGCGGCACATCATCGAGAACGACATGCTCAACGGCGAGGTGATCCGCCTCGACGGTGCCATCCGCCTGGCACCGAAGTAAAAGCCTGTCAGTCGAAGGGAGGCGGCAGCCCGGGGCGCGTCGCGCTGTCGATGATCGCCTCCCACGACTTGCCAGACGCTCGCAGGAATTCGATCGAGGGGCCGAACTCGTTTCCGTAGACCTGGAGCGTCCGCTCATAGATGCGGCTGCGGTAGGGCTCGGGCGTCAGTTCCTTGAAGTGGGAGGCCAGCCGTATGCGCTCCGCGTGCAAGGAGCGTGCGATGGCCTCGGCAGCCAATCCTTCGCGCTGCATCGCTTGCGCTCGCGCGCGCAATTCGCGCACGGCTTGCTCGTAGCGGGAACGCAGGTTCATGGATTGCACGATTTCGAACGCAAAAAAGCCACCTTCAGGTGGCTTTTTCAATCAATGGCGGAGTGGACGTCCGCTATGCTAGCGTCCACTGAATTCTACCATGTTCCAAAATTCCTTTAGCGACAAACACTTGGACGCATCTCACGTCCGTCCTGATCTTGTCGCGTCCACTGAATTCTATCACCATTTGGCTATAGGAAGGACATACAAGGAGCCGCAGTGGCAAGAACCAGCAAACGACTTTCCGCAGCGCATGTGCGGTCCGCGAAACGTCCTGGCTTCTACAGCGATGGGGATGGACTCTACATGCAGGTCGGCCCGGCGGGGACGAAGACGTGGGTGTTCCGCTACACGGTGCGCGGACGGCGCCGCAACCACGGCATGGGAAAGATCAACCTAGCCGAAGGCTGGGCGCAAGTCAGGCCTGAAGAACGGCAGGGCACGCTAGGCCTCGCGGAAGCGCGGGACGAAGCCCAGCGGTTGCGCGCCTTGGTGCGCAAGGGGATTGATCCCATTGCAGACTTGCATGAAACGCAGCGCGCAGAAGAAGCCGCAGCGCTTGCTGCCAAGACCGCCGAGGAGCAACGCAAGACCTTCGCCGAATGCGCGGACGTGGTGATCGCTCAGCGAGAGAAGAAGCTGCGCAACGGCAAGAGCAAGAAGCAATGGCGTGCCACACTGACGCACGAGAAAATCAGCGCTGTCCTGAACGACGGCCGCAAGATCGACGACCTGACCAAGCACGATGTCGCAAAGGCCCTGAAGTGGCATTGGGAGAATGTGCCCACGAGCGCCGACCGCATTAGAGACCGCATCAAGGCCGTATTCGCCTACGCCAAGGCCGTGGACGCCTACGCGGGAGACAACCCTGCCGAAAAGCACGTCATCGAGCAGATCCTGGGCGAGCAGAAGAACGATGCACCAGCAAAGCACCCTGCCCTGCCACACAAGCGCATCGGCGCATTCATGGTCAAGTTGCGCACGCATCAAGGCATGTCGCACCGTGCACTGGAGTTCGGCATCCTGACCGCCTCACGATCAGGCGAGGTGCGCGGCGCGACCTGGAACGAGCTCGACTTGCCGGCGAAGCTTTGGACGATTCCCGCCGATAGGATGAAAGCGGGCCGCGAGCACGTTGTCACCTTGTCCGACGATGCCATCAAGCTGCTGCTGGCCCTGCCACGTCTGAAGTCCGGCGTGACTGAAAACGGGGAGGAAAAGCCTGACTACATTTTCCCCGCGCCGCGTGGTGGTCAACTGTCTGATATGGCCCTGACGAAGGCAGTGCGCGATATGCACACCATTGAGACAAAGGCGGGGGATGCAGGCTGGGTTGATCCAAGGTCCGGCCGCACCGCCGTCGTGCATGGTTTTCGCTCAACCTTCCGTGATTGGACCGCGGAAACGGGCTATGAGCGCGATATGGCTGAGTTAGCATTGGCGCACGATGTGGGTAGCGCTGTGGAACGTGCGTACCGCCGAACGGACATGGTCGAACGTCGCCGCCACATGATGCAGGACTGGGCGGAGTATTGCGCCTCCGTTGCCATTGAGCGGATTGCTGGATCCGAAGAACAGGGTCAATGCGACTGACTTCGCTGGTACGTGCCGAAGCCAACCTAGTGATTTGCCGCGATACGGCGCATTCTTTGGACAAACTGCTCTGCGACAGGGCTGGAACGGGATGCAGCCAGCACCAAGCTGGTCACCAGTTCATAGAAGCCATCAGAAATCGGTCGCATGGTGATACCCCATCCAGCCAACCGATCGCTACGGGACTCTGCCGTCACCCCTACCCCGTAACCTGCTGCCACCTGCAGCGCCAGCATATCGAACGAGGTCACGTCCTGGATGGCATCCCGTCGCCCGCCGCTCAGCGCCGAGAGCCGCTCCTCCAGCCCATCGCAAGCTTCGGCCGGCCAGCGCAGCACTGAGAACTGAAGCAGGTCATCCAGGGAGAGATCGGCTTGTACTATCAAAGGAGACTCGGCAGGCAGGACGGCCACCATGCGCTCTCGCCATAAAGGCTCGCAGGAAAAATCCAGATCTGCGCCCATGGTCAAGGATAGCCCCACGTCATACCATCCAGCCTGAAGCCCAGCCCTCAGTTCGCCAGACGAAACTTCATGCACCTTGACGGCAACTTCCGGAGCCTGTTCGCGCTGCAATGCAAACACTTGGGATAACCTCTGGCAAGGTAGACCATGCGCGATGGCAAGATTGAGGGCTGTAGGCTGCGATGTGACTGATGGCGACATATCCTGCATCTCTTTGTCTAGCCGGTGCTGGGTCCTTCATTCAAGGGTCGCAGAATGCGGTTGGCCATTCCGCCTTGCTCTGCATGCACGGCGTACCTGCCTCAGATCAATCTGGAGTGGCGACACGCCCAGTCCAACGAGACACCTCAGCACCCGGGCCGGGGAATTGGTGAGGAACGGCAAGTTCAGAACACTTTTTTGCAGTCACCATGAGTTAAGTTTAACGTGGTTTAACTCGATCTGTTGATGGACGCTTTTGCTTATGCAAAAGCGCAGAGTTCAGCCAGGCCGCCCCGTCGGCACAACCACCTATGAATCAGGGCCCGCGCGCGCATTTGGCTCGGCGGTGCGAGCAATGCGGCTGGAGCAAGGTTTCGCCCAGGAAGAGCTTGCCGCTCTCGCAGGCATTGAGCGCTCTCATATGGGAAAAATCGAAAGAGGCGAACACATGCCGACGCTGGCACTGATCTTGAAGATCGCTTCAGCACTTCAGCGGAACGCTGCCGATTTGATGGCAGCCACCGAAAAGATGCTGCAAGCGGCATCTGGAAAGTGAGAGCCTATTTACCGTCCTCAAGGTGGGTATGTAGGCGCGAGGTAAATCGCACCACCGCCGGTGGAATGGTCTCGCTGTTCAGTCGGAGCATATAGGTTGTGAAAGCGGCCGCTTCTATAGCCAACGGCCGAAACACGATATCTGTGCGTATACAGGCTGCAGCCTTAGCAGCCACCGCGAAGCCCACCCCATAACCCGCCGCAACCAGCGTAAGCATCATGTCCATGGAAGAGACGTGCGCGGTAACATCCCAATCACATTTCGCAGTGCTCAACAAGCGATTGAGTTCGCGACTGCATCCTTCGCACGTTCGGGGATTGCACATGACCAACCGGTAGGGCACCAGCGCATCCAAAGGGACGGCCACGTGCTCCAACAAGGGATGGAGCGTAGGCATCGCCAACATGAGCGAATCTCGCCACAGTGGCTCAGCCAAAATATCCCTTCCAACGTCTTGGACGTGTGCGAATCCAAGGTGGAAATCTCCTGATCGGAGACCACGCACTTGCTCGGCTAGTGGTACTTCGATCAGGCGTATCTCTATCTCCGGCTCCTCAAGACGGCAACGCGCGAGAAATGCGGAGAGGCGCGGATCCACCACACCATCGGACACCGCTATCCGCAGACTCCCCCGAAAGCCTGCGGAAATGGCCTTGACGCTGGAACACGCTTGATCCAGGCTGCTAAGCACACGACGCACATCGTCCAGAAAGGCCTCTCCTGCTGCGGTAAGGCGGGTGCCACGCCGATCCCGGTCAAAGAGCAATGAGCCTAGCTCTTCCTCTAGATCCCTAATGATGCGCGAGAGTGGCGACTGCTCGATGTTCAGCCGTTCTGCGGCTCGCGTGAAGTGCAACTCCTCAGCTAAGACCACGAAATAGCGAAGATGTCGCAACTCCATTCTTCAAACCTCCATTGCCAAATGGATGTAGACATCGCGTGCCTCATAGGAACGTTCCATCCTCTCGACCGGCCAAGTGACTCCGCTTCGACGCAAGCGCTACGTGCATGTTCTCAGCACGGAGGACCAAACGAGAGCGGGCCGACACTGGAACTGTCAATACCACGCTGCATCCAATGGCGCGAAGCCGCGGGACAGTACCACTCATCCTGAGCAAAAAGACATTGCCCTACGAAGCCACGCAATGAGACAGCGAGCAGATCAATACAGATCGCCGGGGCTTGCGGTGCCACCGATCATCCCGCTCGATCTCGACGACTCTACAGGCTAAACAGCGGCGAAGAAATTCGATTCTTCCAAACTTCTCATTCATGTTTCGCGAACAGCGGCTTTGTTGTAAGGCAAGCCTACGTCGGTGGACCACGCGTCCTCTCTCGAAGATGTCGCAGCATTGGAGGCGAGAAGACCTCGCCCAAGCAGCAAGTCTCCTGCTGATCGAAGTAGAAAAAATACTTCGGGGCATATGAACGATTGCTTCCGAAAAGATGAACAGCAAACCTTCGACAGCAGGTACAGTCAAAAAACCGCCTGCGCCAGTGGCGCAGCCGTCGTCACACGCTCCACGGACTTCCAATCTCCATCAACCCATCCCTACAGGCCCTATGAACTTCGATCTATCCGAAGACCAGCGAGCGTTTCAAGAGGCGGCGCGCGCATTCGCCAGCAGCGAGTTAGAACCTCACGCAGCGGAATGGGACAGTCAAGCGCACTTTCCCCGGCAGACAATCGAGCACGCGGGTGAGCTGGGCTTCTGCGGTTTGTATGCGAGCGCGGAACATGGAGGTCTCGGCTTGCCACGCTTAGATGCGACGCTGGTCTTCGAAGAGTTGGCACAAGCATGCCCTTCCACCACTGCTTTTATCACCATTCACAACATGGCTACCTGGATGGTCACCGACTTTGCTCGTGCAGAGGTGGCACAGGTTTGGGGGCCTCAACTTGCGAGCGGTAAGGCGCTGGCTTCATACTGTTTGACGGAGCCAGGCGCTGGGTCTGACGCAGGCTCCATCACGACATCGGCGCGGCTGGAGGGGGAGAGTTATGTTCTGAACGGAACCAAGGCTTTCATCTCTGGTGCGGGGGCTACCGATGCGCTCGTGGTGATGGCCCGAACAGGTGCTTCAGGCCCCGCCGGCATCTCCGCCTTCCTGGTCGCCGCGGACAGTCCCGGCATCCAGTATGGTAAGAAGGAGGAGAAAATGGGGTGGAACAGCCAGCCCACACGCCAGATCAGCTTTGACGATGTCCGTGTCCCCGCTGCAAACCTGCTAGGCCAAGAAGGCGACGGCTTCAAGATCGCGATGAAAGGACTTGACGGAGGCCGAATCAACATCGCAACTTGTTCGATTGGCGCTGCACAAGGGGCATTGTCGGCTGCGCAGCGCTACATGCACGAACGGCGTCAGTTCGGTAAGCCATTGTCAGCCTTCCAGGCACTGCAATTCAAACTAGCTGATATGGCGACCGAATTGGTGGCCGCTCGTCAGATGGTGCGCCTGGCGGCCAGCAAACTCGACGCAGGCCACGATGACGCCACCACGTATTGCGCCATGGCCAAGCGATTTGCCACTGACGTAGGCTTTGAGGTCTGCAACCAGGCCTTGCAGTTGCACGGCGGATACGGCTACATCCGCGAGTATCCTTTGGAGCGACTACTGCGAGATGCGCGCGTGCATCAGATTCTCGAGGGGACCAACGAGATCATGCGCGTGATCATCGCGCGCCGCATGCTCCAAGATGATGCGACGGATCTCGTACGGTGAATTCCCGGCCAGAACTCTCCCTCGCACGGGCGAAGTTAGTCGGCAGCTCTGTCGCCGCCGCTTCTGGCAGCCGTGTGCCAACAGCAGGGTCGATCATGAACACGAAGCTGATTCCATCGAGACGAGATGTCGCCACCATTCTCATCCTGAAAGTGACCCAACCGTGAAATCGATCCAAGAGAATTATCTACCTGGCTTCGCGCACTGCTATGGGTGTGGACCTGCAAATGGGCACGGCCATCATCTAAAGAGCTACCTTGAGGATGGTCAGACCGTAGCCCGATTTACCCCCGGTCCGCAATACACCGGTGGCTTTCCCGATAAGGTCTATGGTGGCCTTCTCGCATCGCTACTCGACTGCCATGGAGCTGCCACGGCTGCTGCCTTTGCTTGCAAACTGCGTGGACATGAGATTGGTCCCGGCCTCGGCGGCCTTCGCTTTGTCACTGCGTCCCTCAAGGTCGACTTCAAGCGGCCTACCCCATTGCACAAAGAACTCACGGTGCACGGCAGGCTCGTTTCACTCGAAGGCCGAAAGGCCGTTGTCGCACTTACACTGAGTGCAGATGGCCTAGTCTGCGTAACGGGCGAGATGCTCGCGATCGAATTGCCGGCCAGCCCCGATATGTAAGACCGAGCGAGCAGACCTTCTGATCCACCTTTACACCTCGTCCGCTCAGCCAATACCGACTCAGCAGCGCGCCGATCCTGCCGCGCAGGTTGTTCTCTTTTCTTGGCATGATCTGGACTCAACGTAATCGGGCACCGAGCAGAGGAGTCAAATCAATTTATTACGCTCGGCAAGGGCCTGGTGAGATAGGATACAAACAGTTCGGATCTAGCTGATGAATGGAGGTAACCCCCATCATGGCCATATCGCGTGAGATTTCCTGACGCATTAAGTCGATTGCATGCGTGACTCCGGCCGCCCCACCTACGGCTGCGGCGTAGTTGAACGGACGGCCAATGAAAACGCACGCCGCTCCTAGCGACAGCGCTTTGATCACATCAGTCCCTCTACGGACTCCGCTATCGATCATCACGGGACCGCGTGCGAAACTGGACACAATTTCGGGTAGCACGCGTAGCGGCGCAACCGCCCCGTCGAGCTGTCTGCCACCATGGTTTGAAACGATGATGCCGTCAACGCCGCGATCACAAGCTATAGCGGCGTCGTCGCCGCTCAACACGCCTTTCAAAATCAGCCTTCCTTGCCATCGCTTCCGAATGGCTGAAACTTGATCCCATGTCAGATGTCCGCGCTGGGCAATATCTACGTTCAACCGCTTCGAAATAATCGGTAGACCGCGCCCACCGTGCCAATTCTCGAAATGCGGCATTCCCTGCCGCATGAGAGTCCGGACGAAGACATCGAATAGCCACCTGGGATGCGAGAGACCTTGCCACGCCAGACGGAGACTCGGGCGTAGCGGAGAGGAGAAGCCCACTCGAACATTGTTCTCCCGATTGGCTTGCGCCGGTGTGTCCACTGTAATGACCAGGGTGGACAGGCCGGCCGAAGCAACACGATCGACGAGCGCATCCATCTCCGCTCTATCCTTAGACAGATAGGCTTGAAACCAAGTATCTGGAGCTGCCTCGGCAACCTCCTCAAGCGGGACGAGCGACCAGCCACTCATGATGGCCGGGATATTAGCCTGCTGCGCGGCAGCGGCAAGGACAACATCGCCGCGATAAGCGGTGAGTGCAGCGACACCCATTGGCGCAATCCCAATTGGGGAAGAGTATGTCCGGCCAAATAAGGTGCATTCCTGCGTGCGGGTGCTGACGTCTACAAGAATGCGCGTTCGTAGTTCATACTCGGAAAATGCCGAGCGGTTCGCGTGCAGCGATTGGTTGTCTTCACAAGCACCGGACACATATCCGAATAGCGGCCTTGGAAGTCGCTTTTCAGCGAGTGTCTCGAAGTCTGCTAACGACAGCACATGGCGGCGAAGATAGCCCCCACGCATCCTGGAGGTTAGGCCGGCATGGGTTAACCGCCGCTCCATACTCGACTTATGCGATTGACTTGAGCAGGGCAAGAATGCGATCGGAAACGAGTTCGCCGACGCGCGACTCGGAGTCTGCAGTGACACCCGCTATGTGAGGCGTCAGAAGCAGGTTGGGAGTCCCGGACAACGCCGTACCACCCGGCAAAGGCTCCTCGTCGAACACATCAAGCGCAGCCGCGCGAAGACGGCGCTGGGCCAGCGCATCGGCCAATGCTTTCTCATCGACAATGCCGCCCCGCGCCGCGTTCACAAGTACTGCATCGGGTTGCATCAGAGCGAGCCGACTTGCATCGATGAGACCTCGGGTGGCGGGCGTCAAGGGAAGGTGCAGACTAACGATGTCACTTGAGGCAAGCAAATCGTCAAGCGGCAGTAACTGACATTCAAAATCGTTCGCTGGCAGCTCCCGGAGCGACGGATCATGGGCCACCACCCGCATATCCAAGCGACTGGCCAGGCGCCCTGTGAGCTGACCGATGGAGCCGAATCCAACCAAGCCGATGGTGCGACCTGCGACTTCGCGACCTTCCGGAATTGCGGGCCGAATCCAGTTTCCGTCCGCAAGCGCGCCGCCTACACTGTAATGGGAATACCGTAGCAACATAAGGGCACACGTCACGACATACTCGGCAACTGAGCGGGCATTGCCGCCAATTGCCGGAATGATCTCGATTCCGCGGGCTTGGCATGTCTGCACGTCAATATTGTCCAGGCCGACTCCAAGACGGCCAACAGCCCGGCAATACTCCATGGCGTCCAGAAGCTCGCCTTTCACCTGCGTGCGGGCGCGGACAATGATGGCATGGGCGTCGCGTGCCGAGCTCACGAGATCTGCTCGCCGCTCCCACAAAGTGCTGTCGAACACTACCTCGTGTTCTGCGCGTAGGCGCTGAAGCGACCGGGGATCGATGTACTCAGGGATCAGAATTTTCATGTATTACTCCCGGCCGCGTTGACGCACTACTTCGACTCGAACTGGCCGAAGGCTTCCATGGCGCGCACGGAATAGACGTACGCAGCCCCCGCGTTCAGCGCGATGGCCGTCCCCAGCGCATCGCTGAGTTCAGCCTCTGTAGCGCCCGCCGCACGCGCTGCACTTGCGTGAGAGGCAATGCAGCCGTCACATCGCGTTGTCACTGCGACAGCAAGCGCAATCAACTCCCTCGTCTTCGCATCAAGCGCGCCAGCGCCATTCTGCGCAGCATTCAGCCCCTGAAAGCCAGTCATCAGCTTCGGATTGGCTTTCGCAAGAGCGCCGGCAGCGCCCCGCACGTTCTTCAACATATCGACCCAATTATTGAGCATCGTACTTCCTTACTACATAGTGAAGATGAGCGGGTTCGAGCCGAGGCCGGCTAGCCCGCACGCGTGTTGTATTGGAGAGGGACTCCAGTACTCTTGGGCGGACGTGCACGAAGTGCGTCCTCGATGGGCTCGGTGCCCCAGCCAGGACGGTCCGGAACGATCAGATGCCCGTCACGGTACTCGGGCTGATGAGTGAACAAATCACCCTCGAAGGCCAGCCGATCAATGTCGGTTTCCATGATCCGCAAGTTCGGGACAGCGGCGGCGAAGTGGGCATTCATCATCGTGCACAGATCGCCGTAGAAGTTGTGCGGGGCTATGTTCACGTCATAGGCCTCGCAGGCAGCAGCGATTTTCATCGACTGCCAAACTCCATTCCATACCGTGTCGATGATCGCTACATCAACAGCACGCGCCTCCAGGAAAGGCAGGAATCCGCGTATTCCGATCAACGTTTCACACGAGGCGATCGGATGGCGGCTGTGCGATCTCACATCGGCGAGGGCCCTTGCATTGAAGCTATCCGTCTCCACCCAGAACAAGTCGAAATCCTCAATCGCCCGCAGCAGCTTCAACATGCCTTCGGGCTTCGCGTTGAAGTTGAAATCGACCAAGATATCAACGTCAGGGCCGGCACCGCTTCGCAGTGCTTCCAGCTGCCTCTGCAGATTTCGAATCAGCTTGCGGTCAACGTTGAGCTCTGGCGCGAACGGCGTTCCGAAGCCCGGCCGGTAAGCGTGGGCATCCCCTTGGTCAAAGATGAAGAGGTTGCTCTTGAGTGCGCTGAACCCACGTTCGCGCACCTCGGCCGCGGCGCGCTCGACGCCTTGCAAGTCGGTCACCGCAGGCTGGTAGAAGGCCGGGTGATTGATGCGCCACGTGGCGCAATGAGACCAGTAGACAGGGATCTTGTCACGCACTTTGCCGCCAAGAAGCTCGTAACAAGGCACACGCAGATGCTTGGCCTTCGCATCCAGCAAGGCATTCTCGATGGCGCCAATCGCTTGGGCGATCACGCTTCCAGGCGCCGGACGCGTCAGGCACCCTGCTTCTTGAAAAAATCGCTCATGCGCGCTGACGTCCTTGCCAAGCAGACGCTGCCCGATCTGGTTGATGATCGTGCCGACACCTGGCGAGCCAAATGCCTCGTCGTACTCGCTCCATCCGATGACACCTTTGTCAGTTGTAAGCTTGAGGAAGAAGTAATTTCTCCAACCTGCGTCACACGTTATTGTCTCTATTGCCGCAACTTTCATGTAATCCCCGTCTATCGAAGAATGTGGCGCCTGCGCAGTCAGCGGTACGCCATGTCGATTATTTTCTGCTGCTTGAGTCAGGATTGACGTGCAGCCAGCCAAGGTCGCGTCACTTGATCGGGCCAATCTGCTTGAGCAGGTCTGCGAAGTTGCGGTAATCGTTCCAGGAGGCCTGCTTTGACGCCTCCCCATCACGGTAGGTAAGCTCCATGCCGCGTTCTTTCACGAAGTCCTTGAACTGTTTGGTGTCCATTGCCTCCTTGACCGCGTCATGCATGTATTTGACTGAGTCTTTAGGAGCGCCTTTGGTCGTCACCACCAGGTAGCGGGCGACGAATGACACGGGATATCCCTGCTCCTTGAGCGTAGGTATGTTTGGCAAGCCGCTTTGTCGCTGCTCGCTGAATGAGCCTAGAGCTCGCAACGTCCCGGCTTGAATCTGGGGCACAGCCTCAGACGGCTGAGCAACCGCGGCGGAAATCTGACCGCCCATGAGCTGTGGGCCGCCCTGCCCCCAACCAGCGAACGGAACCTCGATCAGATTGGCGCCCGACGCACGTGCAAGTGACACCACGCTGAAATGGCTGAGAGTGGTCACCCCCGGAAAGCCCACGCTGACATTCCCGTCGGGCTTCTTCGCATCTGCGACGAGGTCCGAGACTGATTTGTACTTTGAGGAGCTGGAAACAACGAGAATTGGGGAGAAGCTCACGACATCCAGCACGTGCTCCAAGTCGTCTGGATTTTTGTAGGGCAAGTGAACCAGTTGCGGAGACAGGGACACGTTCGAGTTCGGTACGAAGGCGAACTGCAATCCGTCAGGCTTGGCCTGCACCAGACCTGCAACAGCTGTGCTACCGCCGGCGCCGGGCTTATTGGACACGATCAGCCCGGCCGGAAACTTGGGCTGCATGATGGCTGCGAGCTGCCGCATCACGATGTCTGCGGCTCCGCCCGGGGCGTAGCCAACGATCGCCGTCACGGGTTGCGTAGGAGCCGTGGGAGCAGCCAAAGCCGAGCCTGTCAGCAGCGCGAAACCGATTCCGAAGAATTTACTTTTCATACTGTCTCCTTTTTGAGTTAACCAAAATGACGTATTTCTGGGACTCGAACGTCGCAGCTAGCTAGCCCATCGAAGAGACTTCGGTTTTGACCATCTTGGCCTCCGCATCGGGCGCAAGGGTCATCCCGAAGCCAGGACGGGTGGGGATCTCGAATCGACCGCTTTTCGGCTGCAAATCTTCTTCAAAAAGGTCCCGATTGCACGACTTCAGCGCGTACGTGTGGTGCTCATGGATCTCGAAGTTGGGAATCGCAGCCTCGAATTGAAGTGCGATCGCAGTGGCCAGCGGAGAGCCGCAGATGTGGGCCTGCACGCCGACATCGAACGTGTGCGCGAGATGTGCGATCTTTACCGCTTCGCTGATGCCCCCCACAAGCCCGACGTCGGGCTGAATCATGTCCATCGACTCTGCTTCCAGGTATGGCAAGAAGCCCCAACGTGTATACAGGCGCTCGCCTGCGGCGATCGGCACAGGCGACCTGCGCGCTGCGCGGTTGTGAGCGCGAGGACCGTTGTAGTGAGTCGGCTCTTCCATGAAGAGGATGCCGAGATCCTTCACCAGCTCGGCTGTCTGCAGCGCGCCGGCAGTGGAGGTGAACGAGTGCAGCTCGAGAATGATGTCGGCGTCCATGCCAATGCCTTCCCGGATGGCCTCCATTCGGGATCGGACTAAACGACGCTGCTCGGGCGACAGGATGCCGCGCAACTTCGCGGCTCGACTTCCGTCGGAAGCGATCATGAGCGGATCGACCTTGACACAGTCGTAGCCCTGTTCGCGCGCTTGTATTGCTGCATCCCGATAACGGGCGGGATCGGTGAGGTTGACAACGCTCTCGATATTCCAGTCGAACTGCAGCTGACTGGCGTAGCAGCGCAATGGCTGCGGCGTATCCGCGCCTAACAGACGATGAACAGGCTCTCCTAGCGCTTTCCCCTTGATATCCCAGAGCGCCGCATCAAGGGCGCTCATCGCGCCGAAGACCACTGGGCCTCCGCCCTCTGCCCAGAAGGACTTGCGCAGCATGCGCTCCCAAATCGTCTCGGTGGAAAATGGATCCTGGCCAAGAACGAACCGCTGTCCAAGCGCCAGCACCATCGGACCTGCTGCCTGAGCTCCGGTGCCATACGCCATGCCGACTTCACCAAGTCCGGTCAATCCCTCATCCGTGTGTACTCTCGCGAATACATGGTGCCAAGAGGCGATCCCGTCGCGGCCCGAGAGTTCAGCTTCGAGCACCTCAATGCGATTGATCTTCACGAGTTCCCTTTCTCCCGCCGCAACGGACAGACAATCAATGGGCGGCGCCATCCAAGCTGGCACGCTCAAGCGGAACCAGCGAGTAGATAGAGCTATTGGTGAAAGACCCCGAAGCGGAACAGGCTCGCGTCGGCGTCGCGCGATCAGGCTCGCGCTTTGGCAGCAGCCTCTGCGTAGCCTGTGCGGGTCTGAGGGAGCTTCATTCCCAGCAGGGAGCTAGCTACCTGAGTGCGCAGGATCTGAGCGGTGCCACCAGCGATCGTGAACATCCGTGCATCGCGCACATGACGCTCCATGGGCAGATCACGTCCATAACCCGACGAGCCGAACATCTGCAGCGCATCGCTCGTTACCTTGAAGGCCATTTCCGCGGTGAAGATCTTGGCCTGGGCGGCCTTGTCCATGTCAGGGAACTCGTCACCGCTGAGTGCAGCCCGGTAGAGCAGCATGCGGGCAGCCTCGACCTGGACCGACATATCCGCGAGCATCCATTGAAGCCCCTGAAATTCTGCCAACGGGCGGCCGAACTGCTCACGCGCCTTCACCCTTGCGATAGCTTCCTCGAATGCGCCTTGGGCGATCCCGAGGGCCACGGTGCCCGCACCAACGCGTTGCGCGTTGTAAGCAGTCATCAGCGATGCGAACCCGCGCTTCAAGCCCTCTGGCGGCATGAGCAGCATGGACTTGTGCACCATCAGATCGCAGAACTCCAAATGGGTCTCGGGAATGCCGCGAACGCCCATCGCATAGATGCGCTTCCCTACCGTGAACCCCTCCGGCTCTTTGCCATCTTTCACCACAAGGAATCCACCGATGCCCTGCTCCACCCCATCATCAAAGACGCGAGCGAAGACCAAGTACATCTTCGAAACGCCACCCCCAGTGATCCAATACTTCTCACCGTTGATTCGATAGTGGTCGCCTTGACGGTCAGCCCGCGTCAGCATTGAAGTTGCCGCACTGCCAGTATCGGGCTCCGTGATACAAATCGCCGGCTTGTCGCCGGAGCGAAGGAGTTCCGCAGCCAGGCCGAACTGTTCCTTGGTGCCGTACTTACGGATGGCTCCGATGGCCCCCATGGTGCTGTCAACCGTGATACGCCCCATGGCGGCGCACGCCTTGGCCACTTCCTCGATGACCAGTACCGCATCAAAGTACGATAGACCCATCCCGCCCATATCCTTCGGCAGAGTCATCGTCATGAGACCCGAGTCGCGCAGCCGAGCCACATTGTCCCAAGGATATTCCTCGGTCTGATCGATCTCGGCAGCGCGCGGTGCGAAATAGGTCTGCGCGAGCTCACGCGCTTTCAGCTGAAGCTCCACCTGGTCCGGGCTGAGTGTGAACATAGATCGTTGTCTCCAAGTCAGTGATGCGAAGCAAGTGTAGGAATGCACTTACTGCAATGGAATTTGTTTTTCTCGAAACAAACGTTCGGATAGCCCGAACAGGCGTCACGCGTTCGGGCGAGGCGAACGACGCGTTCTGCAGAATCAACTTCCGCTTAGTCCCAGGCAGCCTCAGAATTGTTCAAACTGCACACTCACTACGCTTATGAAAACGACGAGACACCCTGAATATGCCGACGCGAGCGGCCCCCTTGCTGGCTATCGTGTCCTTGAACTCGGATCAACCGCCTCGGGACCATTCTGTTGTCGCCTGCTTGCTGACTTCGGTGCCGAAGTCATCAAGGTCGAAGCTCAGGAAGGCGACACCATTCGCGGCCTAGGACAGACCGTTGACGGAAAGTCGCTCTATGCAGCGACCATCTGCCGCAACAAAAAGATCATTTCCATCAACCTGCGCACAGAAGCGGGCCGTGATCTTCTGCGCCGGATGATTCCCAGCTTTGATGTAGTGGTTGAAAATTTTCGGCCAGGCACCCTTGAAAAATGGGGCCTCGATTTCGATGCGCTGGCTGCGTTGAAACCTGGACTAATTCTCACCCGAGTCAGCGGTTATGGACAAACTGGCCCCTATAGTGCGCGGCCAGGCTATGGTGTGATCGGTGAAGCGATGAGCGGTCTACGTCAGTTGATCGGGGATCCTGACCGTCCTCCATCACGCGTCGCGATGCCATTGACGGACTACATCACCGGCTTGTACGCGGCCCTGGGAACCACGATGTCCCTGCTGCACCGTGAGCGTACCGGGCAGGGGCAATCCGTCGACGTCAGCCTCATCGAATCGGCTTTCAGCTTCATGGAAGCACACGTGCCTGCCTTTGAGAAGACGGGCGTCGTCGGAATGCGAGCCGGACCGCGCCTTCCGCATAGCGCACCAAACACGCTGTTTCCGACGAAAGACGGGTCACATATTCACATCGCAGCCCTGGCGGATGCAGTCTTCCGCCGACTGGCTGAGGCAATGGATCAGCCAGAACTCGGAACGGACTCGCGGTTCGCACAACAGGCTGGACGGAACAGGAACGAGGCCGAACTCGAAGCGCTCATTGGCGAGTGGACGAGTAGGTACGACATGCAGACGCTCAAGGAAAAGCTGGAGGCTGCGGACGTTCCGGCAACCAACATCTACACAGTGGCAGACATCTTCGATGACCCGCACTTCAAGGCACGCGAGATGCTGGTGGCCACACCGGATGATGATCTGGGCCAAGTCACGCTGGCTGGTGTGGTGCCCAAACTATCGGCGACCCCCGGGCGCATCCGCTGGTCCGGCCACCGCCTGGGTCAGGACACAAAAGAAGTACTGCAGTCGCTGGTCAACCTTACCGCGGAGGAAATCGCCGCCCTCGAGAAGCAGGGTATCGTGTCCTGCGACCCTCAGGGAGCACAGCCATGAGCGGAGTGCTGTCGGGCCTGCGTATTCTGGAGTTCGCCGCCATTGGTCCCGTGCCCTGGAGCGGGATGATTTTGGCCGACCTTGGTGCGGAGATCATCTGCATCGAGCGACCCGGTAGTGAGAACGCGCGCGATACCCTCGGGGCAGTCAAGCGGGGGCGCACGCAAGTCCAGCTGGATCTGAAATCGGATGCTGGGCGCGAGGCTGCGCTTGCTCTCATAGAGCGTGCCGACGTATTGATGGAGGGTCTCCGTCCGGGCGTCATGGAGCGCCTCGGGTTGGGGCCCGAGGTAGCGCTTGCTCGAAATCCGCGGCTGATCTACGGTCGCATGACGGGCTGGGGCCAAAACGGCCCTATGGCTTTGCAAGCCGGCCACGATATCAACTACATTGCCTTGACAGGCGCCCTTCACTCCATTGGGACGCAGGAGCGCCCGATTCCTCCGCTCAATCTCATCGGCGACTTCGGTGGCGGCGGAGCATTTCTCATCATTGGCGTGCTCTCGGCGCTATGGCACGCCCGTCAGACAGGCAAAGGGCAAGTGGTCGATGCAGCCATGGTGGACGGTGCCGCGGCGCTTATGGCAATGATCTACAGCCGACATCAGATGGGTCAATGGAAGGATCGCCGTTGCAGCAACGCTTTGGACGGCGGGGTGCCTTGGTACGACACATATCGAACAGCCGACTCTCGATTTGTCGCTGTGGGCGCACTGGAGCCGCAGTTTTACGCGGAGTTGGTCGAGCGACTTCAGCTTGGCGATGTGCTGCCTGACCGGGCTGATCCCGACAACTGGCCAGAAATTCGCCATCAATTCGCCGACACCTTCGCAACACGTACGCGCGATGAATGGGCTGCCCACTTCGCAGGAAGTGATGCCTGCGTGTCGCCCGTGCTGTCACTCGAAGAAGCATCCAACGATCCGCATCTGACTTCCCGACAAACGTTCGCGACATGGCAGGGCAAGCCAGTCCCTGGCTCCGCACCTGTGTTCAATGGCTCCCGCCAGCCTCTGGCGCAGATGTCTCGACTTGTCAGTTTCGAGGAAGCCATGATCTCCTGGAACTCCTCGTCGGCACGCGCCGAATGACGGGCTTCGCAAACGCTGCGGGGAATTTGCGGCCTGAGCTAACATTTGGCCGTGCACTTTGACTTCGCAGATCTACGGCTTTTCCTGCACTTGGTTGAGTGCGGGAACTTGACACGAGGCGCCAGCGCTGCGGCGCTCTCGCCTGCTGCAGCCAGCGGGAGACTGAAAACCCTTGAGGAGCAGCTCAACGCAAAGCTCTTCTATCGAAGCAGCCGGGGTTTGACGCTTACACATGCTGGGGAACTGTTTTTGCGACATGCCCGCAGCATCCTTCGGCAGCTTGAGCATGTGCGCGACGATTTCGGATCATTGTCGGGCGACGACTTCGGTCATTTCAGGATCTTCGCAAACACCACGCCAATCACCGAATCGCTTCCCAGCGTACTTGCAAAGTATCTGCAAGAACGTCCCGGCGTAACCGTCGATATTCAAGAACGTAACACTAGCGAAGTCATCAAGAGCGTTGCCGAGAGCAACGCTGACATCGGCGTCCTATCTGTACCGAAGCCGTTCAATCCGGGCTACCTGCAAAACCGCTGTTACGACAGTGATCGGCTGGTGCTTGTAGTTCCAACTAGTCACGCCATGGCGTCCCGCCGGACAGCAGAATTTGGAGAGACCTTGGAGCTGCCACACGTGGGCTTCAGGGACAGCACGCTTCAAGAGTACATCGTTTCCCAAGCCGCCGCGCTCAATCATAGGCTTACGATGCGTGTTCTAATGAATAGTTATGAGACGATGTGCGGAATGATCGAGTCGGGTATTGGTGTAGGCGTGCTACCTGAAAGCTGCGCACAGCGCTACATAAAGGGCGGGATGCGGCTCAAGACGGTGGTGCTCGCGGACGCGTGGACATTGCGTGAGAGACATGTAATTTACCGCGATGTTGACGCACTGCCGGCCTGTGCGCGGGCGTTTGTCGAAGCGCTTGCATCGTCGCGACGATCGCGCTGACCACAAACCCCAAACGGCCGCCCACAGAGTCGGAGCTTATTTCGCTCCGATGGCAAGCGCTTTCTTGCCGTCCATCTTCCATACCGGCCGGCAGTCTGGAGGTCGCGTGAGCGAGCACGTCGGGAAGCGATAGGCGGTCAGTGAAGCCCGTGGTTGAGCCACAGGCTGTGAGCTGACAGCCTATGTACGCACGCAGTTAATTGTGGGCACAAGAGGGCGGCCGCCCAGCCAAGTGGAGTGACCCCCGACATGCAGCGCATCGAAGCCCTGATCGATGACGGCGGTGACGCCGCCATTGGAGTCATCGAATGGCGTTAGCTGTGCAGCGCTGCAGTGACCGTTCACGCCGCCTGGCGTCACGATGCGCCACGCCGCGTCGATTTCGGACGCTCCGGGGCCCAGGCTTTCGGCGATGGCCACGATTCTGCCGCCTTGGATTCCCAGGTCGGCCATGAGTACGTCGCTTGCCGTGGCAGCTTGTGCGTTTCAAACCATGAGGTCGACCTCTGAAGTTATCAACTTCCTGCTTTACGTGAAATCAAGGCAGGGTCAGTGGCGGCGTGACGGTTCCCGCGCACAGTTGCGCCGGGCCGGCAAACTTCCCGCTACGGGCGCGTGTCTTGCCGTATAGCGTTCGCGGCACTCCTTTTCATCGCTGCCGCGAGCGCTGCGACGGCCAGCGCCAGCGGCACGAAGGACACCGACAGCACGGTGTTCCAGCCATAGGCGGACAGCAGGCCGCCGGACGAGAAAGAGCCGATCGCCATCAGGCCGAACACGATGAAGTCGTTGAGCGACTGGACGCGCGTCTTCTCCTCAGGCCGGTGGCACTCCAGCACCAGCGCTGACGCACCGAGGAAGCCGAAGTTCCAGCCCAGCCCCAGCAGCACCAGCGTGGCCCAGAAGTGGGCCACGTCGATGCCCCCGAGCCCAACGGCGGCCGACAGCCCCGTCAAGGCCAGGCCCGCCGTCGCCACGCGCCCGGCACCGAAGCGCGCGATCAGGCTG
The DNA here is from genome assembly GCF_000400995.2 of Acidovorax sp. MR-S7. GTDB lineage: Bacteria > Pseudomonadota > Gammaproteobacteria > Burkholderiales > Burkholderiaceae_C > MR-S7. The sequence goes on from NZ_DF238908.1 coordinate 244,321, forward strand.
CCGGTGAAGAAGCTGGGTCCGTACATGGCGATGACGTGCCATTGCAGGCCCAGGTTGGCCGAGGCCTGCGAATGTCCGCAGATGTGCATCGCCAGCGGCGCGGCCGTCATCAGGAAATTCATGAGCATGTAGGACACGGCACCGGAGACGGCAGCGGCCACGAAGCGCGGCTGGCGCGCGATCTCGCCCAGCGGGCGCCCGCCGGCCAGCTCCTGCGCGCTCGGCATCGGCAGGCGCACGCCCAGCAGGATGAGCGCCGACGCCACGGCCACCGCGGCCTGCACCAGGAAGGTGGCGGCGAACATGTGCGGCGGCCACAGGTCCATCGTCCACGTCACCAGCTGCGGCCCCACCACCCCGGCGGCCACGCCGCCGGCCATGACGAGCGATAGCGCCCGCGGCCGCCGCTCGGACGCCACGCCGTCGGCGGCCGCGAAGCGGAAGGACAGCACTACGGCGGCGTAGCTTCCGCCGAAGAAGGTCGCCAGGCAGAACAGCCAGAACGAGCCCACGACGACCGCGAGCGTGGCCAGCAGCCCGGCCAGCACGCCGGCCCCGGTGCCGGCCAGGAAGGCGGCACGCCGCCCATGGCGCCGGGCGACGACACCCACGGGCAGGATGCACGCCGCCATGCCCACGACGAAGATGGAGATGGGCAACGTGGCCAGCATCGGTGCCGGGGCCAGCATGTCGCCGACAATGGCGCCCGTGGCGTAGACCACCACCGAGTTCGCGCCCGCCAGCGCTTGGGCGATGGACAGCCGCCAGATGTTGCCGGTCTGGACTTCTTCAGGCAGCACGGCGGGGGAACCGCCGGCTTGAGCAGGACTGTTGTCGTGTGTCATTCTTCTCGTGGTGGTCTGGATGCTCTGGTAGGGGCGATCTCCTGTTCAGGACGGGTCTCCCATCGTGAGCACTATGCGGTACTTGGCGTCGCCCGCCTTCAGCTTCCGAAGGGCCTCGTTCGCCTGCTCCAGCGGCATCACCTCGATCTGGGGCCGCACGTCCACCAGCACGCTGAAGTCCAGCGCCTTCTCGTTGTCCCAAGGCGTGCCGGTGATCGATCCGAGGATGCTGCGCTGCCCGCCGACCAGCAGGCCCGCGGGGACCTGCAGCGGGCTCCTGCCCGGGTTGAGCACCACTAGCCGCCCCTCGGGCGCCAGCCCGGCCAGCAGCGCGGACACGGTGTCGGCATGGTCGATCATGGTCACGATGGCCTGTGCCCCGCCCAGGGCCTTGAGCCGGGCGGCGGCGTCTTCCTCGCGGTTGTCGATGTAGACGTGCGCGCCCAGCGCCAGGGCGTCCGCGGCGATGTCGCCGCCGCGTCCGATGGCCACCACCCTGAAGCCCATGCGCCGCGCGTACTGCACCGCCATGTGCCCCAGGCCTCCGATGCCCAGCACGGCCACCGTGTCGCCGGCCTGCGCGCCGCACTTCCTCAGCGCGTTGAACGTGGCGACGCCGGCGCACAGGATCGGCGCGGCCTCTTCCGAGCTCAGTTCATCCGGGATCGACACCAGCGCCGTGCTGTGGGCCAGCATCATCTCGGCATAGCCGCCATCGCGGGTGGCTCCAACCACCGGCTGGTTCAGGCAGAGCTGGAAGCGGCCCTGCCGGCATGGGGCGCATTCGTTGCAGTGGCCGCCCAGGCGGCCCACGCCCACGCGCCGGCCCAGCGCCCACAATACCGGCACGCCTGGGCCGATGGCGGCGATGCGGCCCACGACTTCGTGGCCGGGAACGCGGGGCGGCTGCAGCGCAGGGTCCGCGTTGGCGATGTCGTTCGTATCGGCGCCGCAGATGCCGCAGGCCTCGACCTCGATCAGCACTTCGCCGGCACCGGGCACGGGCGTGCAGCGTTCCACGAGTTCGAGCTGGCCCGGCGCCGCGACCTGCATGGCTCGGTAGGTCTTCTTCATCTGCTGGTCTCCATAAGGTCTGTCACCGCATGCACGCCCCGGCCCGCGGCTTCGACGGCACCGGCAAGATAGCCCGAAAAGCTCGGCGACCACTCGCTCGCGATGCCGATCAGCCGGCCCTGCCACACGCCCTGCGCTGCGGCAGCAGGCGGTGCCGCGGCGTGCTGGCCGAAGCCGCCCCGGTCGGCCGCCGTCGCCGTGCATGGATCGGCCGCCCAGTCCTTGACGAGTTCCAGCGTCGGATGCGCCGCCCGAGGGCCGAACAGCCGCGCGAGCTGCGCGCGGCAATGGGACTTCAGGACGTCATCGGACAAGCCGCGGCGCACCCCTGCGGGCCAGGCGAAGAACCCGAACAAGGCGGCCCGACCGTCGGCAACCGACGCGTCGTGGATCTCCGCGAGGGGCCCGCAGGCGCTGCGGGCCTCTCCGGACAGCCCCTGCTCCCGCCAGAACGGCGCCTCATAGGCAGCGACGTATTTGGCATGCGGCGCCATCCAGGTCGCCGTCGCCTTCCACCTGCGCGGCCACGTCTCCGGCAATGCGGGCGCGAAGTCGATCGTGGCCGCGGCCAGGCGCGGCGGGACCGCGAGCAGCACCCTCCCGGCGCGCCAGGTGGCGATCCGGCCCTGGCCGTCCTCGGCTTCCAGCTCGACCGCCTGTTCATCGCAGCGGAGCCGTCGGACACGCTGGCCGGTAACGATGCGCGAGCGGTCGAGCACGCCGTGCAGGGCATCGATCAGCGTCCCCATTCCCCCGGCGAGGCGCACAGCAGCCGGCGAAGAGCGGTAGCCAGGGGTCCGCATCGGCCGCGCGGCGGCTTCATGTTGCAGCAGCATGTCGCCGGCTTCGTGCTGCGCGAGCCGAGCCAGGCCCAGCTGCCGCACCAGCCCGTCGAGTTCGCCCTGCAGCGCGGGCCAGAACCAGGTCGCCCCCAGATCGAAGCCGTCCTCGGAGCGGATCCGTCCTCCCGGGGCCGCGCGCGCTTCCAGGAGTGCGAAGTCCTCGATCCCCGCGCGCTTGAGCAGGTGGGCGGCATATAGGCCGCTCAGGCCGGCGCCGACGATCACGACACGGACGGTCCGCATGGCCTCAGCTGCGCGCGACCAGGTGCGCGAGGTGGCCGGTCTTGAGATAGAGCGAAGCGCCGTCGCCTCCTGCCGTCACCGCTATCTCGGCACCGGGCGGCAGCCGCAGCCAGGTGCCGCGGAGGAACGCCCGGGCGCCGGCGACCAGCCCGCCGCAGACCACGAACACCTCGGCGCCGCCCGCATGGCCCATCGCGGTCGACGTATTCGCTTCAAGGCGCAGCAGCACGACATCTTCGGCGGCGTCAGCATGCAAGGGGCACACGTCTCGGCCGCCTAGGCGCACCCAGCGCGACGGGTCGCTTGTGTCAATGCGGATGCGGGACCGGTCCTCGGACCGCATCTGCCCCAGCTTGACCAGCAGGGTCGTGCCTTCGGCGCTGGAAGGCTGGTGCAGGGAGCCGGGCGGGTTGCGCAGGTACCAGCCGGCCGGGAAATGTTGCTCGCCTTCGGAGAAGGTGCCCTGGAGCACGAGGATCTCTTCCCCGCGCGGGTGCCGATGGGCCGGGAAGTGCGACCCCGGCGCATAGCGCACGATGCTGGTGGCCCGCCCTGTCTCCGCGCCCTCCCGGTCCAGCATCACACGCTCGACGCCGCGCTGCGGTGAAGCGACCCACTCGTGCCGGTCCGGCAGGACGATCTCGCAACGGGCGTAATCCGCCCGGAGGCGTACCGCAGGCATATAAAACCTTTTCTTTCCTAGAAATTCACGATTTTCTTGACCGCGTTTCGGAAACGCAACGCAGTTATTCTGTCGACATGAGAAATAAAATCTTTCTATGAAGTCTCCCACCCACCTGAATGCGCTGCGCGCCTTCGAGGCAGCTGCCAGGCAGCAGGGCTTCTCCGCCGCGGCTGCCGAACTCAACGTGACGCCTGCGGCGGTGGGTCAATTGGTGCGAAGCCTCGAGACGTGGCTGGGTGCGCCCGTGTTCGTTCGCGGCGGCGCGGGTCACGCGCGGCTCGTGCCGACCGAGGCCGCGCAGCGGGCGCTGCCGGACATCCGCACGGGCCTGGAGCGCTTGAGCCTGGGCCTCGAACGGCTGAAGGAGGCATCGCATGGCGGCGTACTGACCGTGACCGTCAGCCCGGCCTTCGCCGCCAAGTGGCTGCTGCCGCGCATCGACCGCTTCCAAGCGGCGTGGCCCGACACGGACGTGCGGCTGGACACCACCCTCAAGCTGCTCGATTTCGCCGCACAGGGGATCGACGTGGGCGTGCGCTATGGCGCGGGCCGCTGGCCGGGCTTGGTCGCGCTGCAGTTCATGCAGGAGGAGATCTATCCGGTGTGCTCTGCGGACCTGCTGCGGCGCAGGCGGCTGCGCCGCCCGGCCGAACTGGTCAGCCAGACACTGATCCATGACCTGTCGGTGGACAGCAGCCAAGGATTCGCGTCCTGGGACGCGTGGTTCGAGAAGGCCGGCGTGGCAGGTGCAGGGACCCGCAGGGGCCTGCGGATCAACAACTCGGCAGCGGTGCTGCAGGCCGCCATCGATGGCCAGGGCGTGGCTCTGGCCCGCAGCGTCATGGCCCGCGACGACGTGGCCGCGGGCCGGCTCGTCCGGCTCTTCCCCGCCATCGAGTTCAGGTCGGCTCTGGCCTACTACATCGTGTACCGCGAGGAGTGCGCGCACCTGCCGAGGCTCGTGGCCTTCCGCGACTGGCTCGTGGCCGAGGAGGCGCGCGGCTGAGCTTGCACTTCCCTGCTGACTGGCCTCTGCCCGTTCTGGCAACCAGCGCGTCAGAATCCGGCGAGACCAAGTTCGGAAAGTCGCCAGAAACGTCGATTGTGCGTCGCTGGAAACCTCGGTCCGCCCGAAAGGTGTCTTGCAGCACGACTACTAATCGCTGCGGTTCGGCCAAGGTCAGCAGCAAAGCTGCGAATCTACCGTCGGGTCGCGCTCAGCTCAACCGAAGATCTCCTTCAGATCTACTTCTTCGGGCTCGTCCTCTAGGTTGATGCTTTTCTCGATGTGGTCGAGATGGGACAGCATCAACTGCGCGGCCCGCTCAGCGTCCCCCGCCTTGACGGCCTCCACGATCATCGAATGCTCGTCTGCCCTGCAACTCTCCGCAGGCGGCGCGTCGTAGACCAGGATGATCAGACACGTCAGTGTCGACAGTTCGCGCTGGGTGCGCGCAAGAGTCGTGTTGCCAGCGAGATCCGCGCAGACATTGTGAAACTCACCGGAGAGGCGGATCACAGCCCGCTTGTCGCCGCGCGCGCGCGCGTCCATTTCCTGCTCCACGTGCGTTAGCAAGGTGTCGACCGCATCCGGCGTGGCGCGCTGAACCAAGCGTCTCATGATCGCTGGCTCGATCACGCGGCGGGCTTCGAAGATCTCCCGCGCCTGCTCGATGGTCGGCTTGGCAACAAAGGCCCCCTTGTTCGGGATGAGTTCGACGATCTGTTCGTAGGCGAAGCGCGTGAGCACCTCGCGGATGCGAGGCCGACTGACTTTGAACAGCTCTGCCAGGCGCTCTTCAGGAAGCTTGGTACCTGGCAGAAGCCGGTGCTCCTGGATAGCGATGTAGATCCGCTCATAGATCTCGTCGTTGCTATCGCGCTCTCGTCGCGACGCCGGGATTGCAGTGGAAGAAGCCGACATGGTGCCTTTACAGCATCGGTTTCCACTCCGATGCCAACAATTCATTCAAGGATTGTCAAAAGTCTAGCAACTTACCGTTCATCCGGGGAGAGGTGTTGGTTTCGTGATCGAACCGCGCAGGTCTTCGGCCAGTTGGGATGCGACGACAGAGAACGCACGGCTTGGCATCAAGTTTGCATAGGTTTATACAAAATCAATTCATTTTGTTGCCATGCACGAATCAATGATGTTGAAAGTAGTTTTGAAATCAATGACGCACCGTTCTGACACAGCGTCGCGTCGAGTTGGTGCAAAGTCGTGACTGCCGCGTTCGACCTCATCCTGCGCCACTGCCGGGTGGCCACCGCCAGCGACGTGTTCGAAGCCGACATCGGCATCCGGGACGGTCGCATCGCCAGCATTGGGCTCGCGCTCCCGCCCGGACATCGCGAGATCGACGTGGCCGGCCGCGTCGTCACACCCGGTGGCGTTGACGCCCACTGCCACCTGGACCAGCCGATGGCGCCACCCGTCCAGATGGCCGACAACTTCGAAACGGGCACCCGTTCCGCGGCGTGCGGCGGAACCACGACGGTCATGCCCTTCGCGGCCCAGCAACGGGGATCCGGTCTGCGCGCGGCCGTCCAGGACTACCACGCCCGCTCGGAAGGCCAAGCCTATGTCGACTACGCCTTCCACCTGATCGTCAACGACCCCACCGAAGCAGTTCTGGAAACGGAGCTTCCGGCGCTGATCCGCGAGGGCTATACGTCCTTCAAGGTCTACATGACCTACGAGGACCAGAAACTCGACGACGGGCAGATCCTGGACGTGCTGGACATCTCGCGGCGCCATGGCGCGATGACGATGTTGCACGCGGAGAACTCGGACTGCATCGAATGGCTCACGAGGCGATTGGAGGCACGTGGACGCACCGCGCCGCGCTATCACGCCCATGCGCGCCCCATGCTGGTCGAGCGAGAAGCCACCCACCGTGCCATCGCCTTGGCCGAGCTGGTCGACGTCCCGATCCTGATCGTCCACGTCTCGGGTCGCGAGGCCGTCGAGCAGATCCGCTGGGCGCGCGGGCAAGGCCTGTCCATCTACGCGGAGACCTGCCCGCAATACCTGTTCCTCACAGCCGAGAGCCTCGGAATGGACGAATGCTACGAGGGTGCCAAGTGCGTTTGCAGCCCTCCGCCGCGCGACAAGGCCAACCAGGAAGTCATCTGGAACGGACTCAACGACGGCCTGTTCAACGTCTTCTCGTCGGACCACGCGCCGTTCCGCTACGACGGCATGGAGGGCAAGCACCCCGAGGGCGAGCAGGTCGCCTTCAGGCACATCCCCAATGGCATCCCTGGCATAGAGACGCGGATGCCCCTGCTCTATTCCGAGGGCGTACTCGGCGGGCGCATCAGCCTCGAGAAGTTCGTCGAGCTGACCGCGACCGGCCCCGCGAAGGCCTATGGCCTGCATCCCAAGAAGGGAAGCATCTCCATCGGCGCGGACGCGGACCTGGTGATCTGGGACGAGCGAGAGCTCACGTTGTCCAACGCGATGCTGCACCACGCGGTGGACTACACCCCCTACGAAGGCATGAAGCTCAAGGCGTGGCCCGGCATGACGCTTTCGCGTGGCGAGGTGGTATGGGACGGCAAGGCATTCACCGCACCGAAGGGGCGAGGTCGGTTCCTTCGCTGCGGCAGGCCTTCCTTGCGGCCTATGCGCCACCTTGCGGAGGCGGCCTGACATGAAGCAACAGAAGATTGTCGTGACAGGTGCTGCAGGCCTTCTGGGCGCTGCCGTGGCCCGACGGCTCGCAGAGCGCGGCGATGACGTCGTTGCCCTGGATCGGGTCGCTACCCGGATACCCGGGGACGTCCAAGTGCAGGCCTGCGACCTGGGCGACGTGCACCGCCTTTACCAGCTCGCCGGCACCGGTATCGACGGCGTCATCCACTGCGGCGCGCACTCCGGCCCGATGGTGGCCCGCGACCATCCGCATTCCATGGTGCAGGTCAACGTGCTCGGCACTGCGAACATGCTCGAGCTGGCTCGCGTGCTCGGAGCGCGTCGCTTTGTCTACTGCTCCTCTACCAGCGCCTACGGCACCACGCCAGCCGGTATCGTCCCGGAGGACACCCTCCTGCGTCCCACAAGCCTGTATGGCGCAAGCAAGGCCGCAAGCGAATACCTGGTAACCGCCTACGCGGACCAGTTCGGCCTTGACGGCGTCAGCCTGCGCATCTGCTGGGTCTATGGCCCGCGCCGGACGACCGACTGCTTCATTCGAGGACTGATCCAGGACGCGCTGGTCGGAGAACCTTCCAGGGTGGCTTTCGGTGAGAACTTCAACCGCCACTACGTGCATGTCGACGACGCTGCGCGCGCACTGGTGCTCGCCATGGACGCAGAACGGCCCACGCGACGCACCTACAACATCACCGGCGGCCGATGCACCACCCTCGGTGAAGTCGCCCGCATCGTCAAGCAGGTGCTGCCTCGGGCAGACATCGCCCTGCAGGCCGGCCCTGATCCGGTAGATGACCTGCAGCACCAGTTCGCCACGCAGGCCGCAGAACGCGATCTGGACTACCAGCCGCAGATCTCGCTCGAAGACGGCATCCGCAGCTACGCGGAGTGGTTGAGCCTGCAGCGCCGCTCCTGACATCCGTTTTCTCGCAGCCCTCCCTTCTTCAATCTCAAGAGGTACCACCATGAAGCTCTCCATTCGACTCGGCATCATCTCCCTCACGCTCGCCATGGGCAGCGCGGCCGCGCAAGCGCAGCAGAAGTGGGGACCCGTTAAGGTCATCGACCAGTCGTCCGGCAAGGACGTGGTCGTCGACTACACGCCTCTTGACAAGGCATCGAAGCCTTGGAACCTGTGCGTGCTGTTCCCGCACATGAAGGACAGCCTCTGGGTTGCCGTCGCCTACGGCATCGTTGAAGAAGCCAAGCGCCAAGGCGTTCGGATGACGCTGCTGCAGGCCGGGGGCTACGACAGCCTTCCGAAACAACTGTCGCAGTACGACGACTGCGTGGCTGCCAAAGCCGACGCCATCATCGTCGGTGCCATATCCGAGGCCGGCATGATCGGCAAGCTCAAGGAGGGGGCGCAGAAGGGAATCGTGCAGGTCGCCGTCGTCAACCCGGTTCCCAACGCACCGATCGAGGCCAAGGTGTCGGTGGACTACGTCACCATGGGCGGCTACGCCGCCAAGCACCTGCTCGATACGCAAGCCGGCAAGCCGGCGAATGTCGTCGCATTCCCCGGCCCGCAGGGTTCCGGCTGGGCTGAGGCCTTCCTGAAGGGTTTCAAGGACTCTTTGGCAAGCTCCAACGTCAAGCTGCTCGACACGAAGTTCGGTGACACCGGTGTCGCGATCCAGCAGCGTCTCGTCGAAGATGCCGTGCAGGCATATTCGAACATCGATTGGATCTGGGGTACCCCACCCACCGTGGAAGCTGCCATCGGTGTCCTCGCCGAGGCGGGTCTGAGCAAGAAGGTGCGGATCATCGCCGAGAACGAAAACCAGGCCATGCTCAACGGCGTCCGCAAGGGCACGGTCAACAGCTTCGTGACGTTGTGGCCGGTACTTGAAGCCCGCATGGCAGTCGACCAAGCCATCCGAGCACTGGAGAAGAAGCCCACACTGAAGTCGTCGATGGTGATCCCCGTCACCGTGACTTCCAAGAATCTGGAGGCACTCGACCTCAGCCTGATCTTCGCTCCGACCACCTGGCGCCCGGTCTACTCGGTCAACTGAGCATGAAGCGTGAGCCTGTCCCCATGCGCGAGGCCGTAGACGCCCCCAGCAGCGGCCTCGGAGCGCCCTCGACCGCCACAACGCTGTTTCAGCTCAGTGGGGTGTCGAAGTCGTACTTCGGGTCGAGGGCGCTTGATGGTGTCGACTTCGATCTGCGCGCTGGAGAGGTTCACGTTCTCTTCGGCGAGAACGGTGCCGGCAAGTCGACGCTGATCAACATCCTCGTCGGCACCGTGACGCACGACGCCGGCGAGATCGCGTACCAAGGCAAACCGCTTGAGCGTGGCCGTTGGAACCCACACGTCGCGCGCTCGCGTGGCGTCAGTGCGGTGTTCCAGGAGTTCAGCCTGGTTCCAACGATGAGCGTCACGGAGAACTTGTTTCTCGGGCGTGAGATCAAGGGACGCGGATTGCTGCGCCAGTCGGAGATGGAGGACAAAGCGCGCGCGCTGCTCGCGCAGCTCTGCTTCGCCATCCCCGCCGGGGCTCTCGTCGCCTCTCTATCCCGTGCCCAGCAGCAGATGGTTGAAATCGCCAAGGCACTGCTGGGCGACCCGCAAGTCCTGATCCTCGATGAGCCCACCGCTTCGCTGACCGAGGCGGAGACGGATGTCCTGTTCTCCCTCATCGGCACGCTCAAGGCGCGCGGCGTGGGCATTGTCTACGTCTCGCACCGGATGAAGGAGATCCGCCGCTTGGCAGACCGCATCACGGTTCTGCGCGACGGTCGGCGAATCGACACGGTGAGCGCAGGCGAAGTGACTGACGGTGCGCTCGTCCAGCTCATGGTCGGTCGGCCCATCGACGTGCTCTACCCGCAGATCGAGCATTGCCCCGGCGCACTGGCTCTGCGCGCCTGGAACATCACGACCGCCAACGGCACCGTGCGCGATGCCAACATCGAAGTGGCCTCGGGCGAAGTCGTCGGCATTGCCGGCCTGGTGGGAGGCGGCAAGTCGGAACTCGCACGCGCGGTGTTCGGCCTGGAGCCACTCACCAGCGGTGAGGTGTGGGTGGACGGCCGCCGGGTCGCACGGCTCACGCCAGAAGCGCTGCTGCGCAGAGGCCTCTGCTATTTTCCGGCGGATCGGGTTGCCGAAGGGCTTGCCTTGACGCGGACCGTCACCGAAAACGCGACGATCACGGCGACCCGGTTGCCGCAGTTCGGTTGGGGGCCATTTCTTAACCGTCGTGCCGAAAAAGGTCTCGCCGACCAGGCTCTGAGCAGGTTGAACCTGCTGGCAAGAACTGGCGCCACCGACGTGATCGACCTGTCCGGCGGCAACCGCCAAAAAGTGATGCTCGCCCGTGGGTTGGTGCGCCCAACCCGCATCTTCCTGTTCGATGAACCGACCGTCGGCATCGATGTCGGCGCCAAGCTCGAGATCTATCGCGCCATCAAGGAACTGGCCGAAGGCGGGGCCGCCGTGCTCATGGTGTCGTCCGATCTTCCCGAGATCCTGCATTTGTGCCGTCGCGCGTACGTCGTGCATCGGGGCGCACTGGCCGCCCACCTCGTTGGCGACGAACTCACCGAATCCAGGGTTCTCAACCACTTCTTTCCTGCGGACCAAGTCCACGCTCAGGAGGGTCTGCTCACATGACCTCGATCACCGCCCCTTTCGATCGGCCAGGCGCCCCGGCCGTTCGCCTTCCCATCGACCGGCAAGTACTCGGTCTCGTGCTGATGTTGCTCGTCCTCGTGCTGGCTCTGTACGCCACCGAGCCGCGCTTCGCCAGCCGCCTCAACATTCTCAACATCGAGCGCAACGCGTCCTTCCTCCTGATCGTTGCCGCCGGGCAGATGATGGTGATGATCGTCGGCGGATACGACCTGTCCGTGGGGGCCGCCATCGCGCTGGCCAGCGTGGTCAGCTCGACTGTCATGACCCGGCTTTTCGAGGCTTACCCCGACCAGGTTGCGCTCAGCATTGCCGCGGGATGTGTCGTTGCCCTCTTGAGCGCGGCAGCCATCGGTGCCGTCAACGGCGCCTGCGTCGCGCTTCTGGGCATGCCACCGTTCATGGTGACGCTCGGCACGCTCTCCATCGCCTCCGGAGCGGCGTTCTATATCACGCACGGCATGCCCGTCTACGGCATGCCCACGGCGTTCACGGAGGACTTCGGCAGGGCGGTCTGGATCGGAGTGCCTGCTGTGACGGTGATCGCGATGGTCATCGTCGCCGGCCTGGTCGTGGTCCAGCGCCGCACCGCGCTCGGTCGGCACCTGTACGCGATTGGCGGCAACGTTCAAGCAGCTCGCCAGTCCGGCTTGTCGGTGAAGACAGGACTGTTCTCCACCTACGTGGTCTGCTCCCTGCTTGCAGGCATCACTGGCTTGCTGCTTACGGCGCGCATCGGCTCGGGACAGGCCAACCTCGGCTCGGATCTGATGCTGCAGAGCATCGGTGCTGCCGTGCTGGGCGGCGCCTCCTTGCGCGGAGGAATCGGTCGCGTGGAACGGCTCGTCCTGAGCTCGCTGCTGCTGACACTCATCGCCAACGGCATGAACCTCATCCGCATGGAAAGCAAGATCCAGACGATCGTTCTCGGCGTTCTGCTGATCGCGTTCGTGGCGTTGGGATCGCTGCGCAAGGGGAGCACGCAGGAATGAACAACCTCACATCCTCCCAGCTCACTGCAGTCGGTCAAACCGCGGGCCGGCGGCACCTGTACCAAATGGTCCAGGCCGCCAAACTGCCTGTGGTTCTTGCGGTGCTGCTGTTGATCTTCACCGCGCTCGAGCCGACGATGCTCAGCGTTGGCAACCTGCGCAACATGCTGGTGCAGGCCAGCTATCTGGTGATCTTCGCCTGCGCGCAGATGGTCGTGATCCTGGTGCGAGGGTTCGACCTCTCGCTCGGCACGAGCGTATCGACCATCAGTGTGGCCTCCGGCATGGTCATGGTCCATCTGGCCCAAGGTGGCACCCACGCCGACACAGCGGTCGCCATGGGCATCCTGGCCGGCATCGCCATCGGTGCCGTGATCGGTGCCGCGAATGGCGTGGTGGTGAGCTACCTCCGGGTCAACCCTTTCGTCGCCACCTTCGGGATGCTGAACATCTGTCTCGGGCTGTCGTCCTCGTTGTCGGGAGGTTTTCAGATCTTCGACCTTCCGGTCACCCTGAACGGGATCTTCTATCGAAGCGCACCCCTGGGCATCCCGGCGCCCGTCGTCGCCTCGGTGCTGGTACTCGCCTTCTGCCACATCCTGCTCGTCCACACCCGCTTCGGCCGATCGCTGTTCATTCTCGGCAGCAACCCCCGAGCGGCCGCGGTCGCGGGCCACAACAGCCGGGCGCTGCTGGCCGGGGCCTATGTCCTGTGCTCGATGCTGGTCGCAGCGGGGGCGCTGCTGCTGACCGCCCGCACTGGATCGGGTGAACCCAACCTCGGGGGCAGCCTGATGCTCGAGAGCATCGCGGCCGCCGTGATCGGTGGCATCTCCCTGCGCGGCGGTCAAGCCAGCGTGGCCGCGCCGGTCATGGGCGCCTTGATCATCACCACGCTCTCCGCCGGCATGAATCTGGCCCGCATCGACGGATACCTCCAGCAGGTCCTGCTGGGTGTGGTCATCGTGGCCACCGTCTTCCTGGATCAAGGACGCAGAAGCGTCCGCTGATCGTCTCGTTCACCCTTTCATTTCCGAGGAACACACCATGAGAAAAATCTCTGTCATCGGCTCCGGCCCCGCCGGCTGCATCCTGGCCTACGGCCTTGTCAAGGGCGGCTTCGACGTCACGCTCTACTCGGACCGCACGCCCGAGCAGTGGCTGAAAGAATCCAAGCCGACCGGCTCCGCCTACCTCTACGACGAGGTGATTGACATCGAGCGCGCGCTCGGCATGGACCACTGGTCCAGCACATCGTTCCGTGGCCAGGGGTTCCTCCTGGACACGCTCCCCACCGTCGGGGGCAAGCACACCGTCGTGAAGGGGCGAACGGAGTTTGGCCGCCAGGGCGCCGCCATCGACCAGCGCATGCGCACCAGCCGCTGGCTCAGCGACTTCGAGAGCATCGGAGGGCGACTCGTGATCGAAAACGTCACGCCAGAGCGGTTGGACAAGATCGCCGCCAAAAGTGAGCTGACCTGCCTGGCCGCCGGCAAAGCCAGCCTGGCCAACGCTATCCCCCGGGATCCGGAGCGCGCTGTCTTCACCTCGCCTCCCCGCTACTGCGCCATGTCCGTGGTGCGCAGCAGGAGCGGAAAACACGTCAGCGAGTGGTTCTCGCCCCGGTTGCCCTATGTGCCGACCAAGTTCAACCAGTACGGCGACACCGGCGAATACTTCTGGGTGCCGTACGAGCACAAGACCGCCGGAGCGACCTTCGCGATGCTGCTCGAGGCGCGCCCGGGCAAGGGATTCGACCGCTTCCGTGAATGCAGCTCCGGCGAAGAGGTAACGAAGATCGCCTGCGACATCGTGCGCGAGTCGGCGCCGTGGGAGGCATGGATCGCCGACGACATGGAGTACGTGCATGAGGATCCACATGCATGGCTGACCGGCCAGTTCACACCCACCGTGCGCAAGGCGTTCGGCAAGCTTCCCTCGGGCGGCTACGTGATCCCCGTCGGCGACACGGCCATCACGTTCGACCCCGTCTGCGGTCAGGGCGGCAACTTCACCAACCGCAGCGCCAAGTTCATCTCCGACGTCATCTTTGCACGGGGTGATCGCGCCTATGACGAGGCATGGATGGAGCAGGTCAACAAGGACATGTGGGACAACTTCGGCGGCGTGGCCTACACGTTTAACAACATGTTCCTGGAACCGTTCGACGAAACGGCTCAGCTTGTGCTGGACACAGCGGCCGAAAACGAAGCCGCGGGCGACGTGATGTTCAATGGCTTTCCGCGTGCGGATCGCATGTTTCCGGTCATGACCAGTCCCGAACTCGCCCAACGCTTCTCGGCGCAGTTCAGAGGTTGAACCATGGGCACAACCGAGGTAACCCCGATCGATCGGCAGTCGTTCCGCGATGCCATGTCGCGGCTGGGTGCTGCGGTCCATGTCATCACATCGGACGGCCCCGCAGGTCGTCTGGGCTTCACTGCTTCGGCAGTCTGCAGTGTCAGCGACAGTCCGGCCACACTTCTGGTCTGCATGAACCGGAACAGCGAGCAGAACGACCCGCTACGGCGAAACGGGGTATTTTGCGTGAATTGCCTCGCTGGGGAACAACAAGATTTGTCAGAGATGTTTGCCGGTTACGGCGGTATTGCCATGCGAGATAGGTTCGATCGCCAAGCTTGGCGCACTCTTACTACGGGTTCACCAGTCCTAGACGGCACATTGGTCTCGTTCGATTGTCGTATTGCGTCCACCTTCGAAGTCGCCACTCACACACTTCTCATCGGCGAGGTGATGAGTGTCCGTGCCGGGAATTACAGCAATGCGGCGCTAATCTACTTCCAGAGACAGTACCATACCTTGCGCGCATAGTGCGCCGATGATTTGAGTATGCACGGTGAGAAACCGAACATCCGTTGAACCGTTGGCAAACATAGCATCAAAGCGCGCACGCAAATGACACCGCAAGGACAGCAGAGCCGATTGGGCACAAATGCTGCCCTCGAACCGCGCGCCAAAGACTGATTGTCCTCGCAAGCACTCGATGGTCTCAATGGCGGTGACTTTCATGGGATCCCTGTCGATGAAAGCCGGTCAAGCGGCGGGCTGCTTCGGCTCGTTGGAATAGCCCGAGATGAACGTCTTGCGCTCGCCCGTATCCACGTCGAAAACGTGGCGCGAGATCCGGCCGATGTTCCCGCCATACACGTGGATGCTGATCGACACGCGGTCATCGTAGAGATTGGAGACGCGGTGAATGTCGCCCAGGCGCGGCGAAACCATGTCGACATCCCCCGGAGAGAGAACTTCGGCTCCGAGCAATTGCATCGGCCTGCCAGGCTCCGACGCGGCGAAACCTTCGGCTCGCTCCGATCCGCGCATCATGCCGATAAGGGCCCAGACCGTGTGGTTGTGCACCGGCGTCTTCTGACCCGGGCCCCAGACAAAGCTGACCACGGAGAATCTGTCTTGCGGATCGGCGTGCAGCAGATATTGCTGGTAATACTGAGGATGGGGCTGAGCGAATTCAGCGGGCAGCCAGTCGTCGTTGGATACCAGCTCATTCAGGAGTGGACGCCCAGCGGCGAGTACAGCTTCCTCGTCACCAGCGAATGTGTCGATCACCTGAGTCAGTTCCCTAACGAAGTGCTGAAAGCGGGGGGCGGATACGGTGGTCATCATGGTTATCTCCTTTGTTCTAAGGAAGGTCTGCAAAACCTCCCGACCTGATCCTCCCCAGCGCCAAGCATCCAAGACAATGGCGCCATGGATCAATACACCCTGGGCCTGGACCCACTGCCCAAGAAGACGCGCAAGGAAGTCTTCCTTGAAGAGATGAACCAGGTTGTGCCTTGGTCGACGCTGGTGGCGTTGATCCAGCCCCATGCCCGCGGGGCGCACCAGGCCCTGGGAGGCCGCCCACCCTT
>NZ_DF238909.1 GCF_000400995.2 Acidovorax sp. MR-S7
CTTCCGCATGGCAAACCCACTCCGTCAACGCGTTGGCCCACATACTACCAACACAGATTTGTGACAGAGCCTTTCTTTTTGCGGCAGGCACAGGCACGCCTTCAGCCAGCCGTCCTACAGGCCCGTGCGGGGCGCGCCCGGAACAATCGGGGCGATGACCGCGCCACATCCTTCCAGCTCCCTCGCGTTCAAGGTGCTCACCGTGAACGTGCACAAGGGCTTCACTTCCTTCAACCGCCGCTTCATGCTGCACGAGCTGCGCGACGCGGTGCGCGAGGTGTCGGCCGACGTGGTGTTCCTGCAGGAGGTGCTGGGCACGCACCAGCGCCATGCGGACCGCGTGGCCAACTTCCCGCAGGAGCCGCACTACGAGTTCCTGGCCGACTCGATCTGGCAGCAGCACGCCTACGGTCGCAACGCGGTTTACGACAACGGCCACCACGGTAACGCGGTGCTGTCCAAGTTCCCCATCACGCGCTTCGAGAACCACGACATCTCGGTGAGCGGCCCCGAGCGGCGCGGCATGCTGCACTGCACGCTGCAGCCGCCGGGCCACCCCACGCCGGTGCACGCCATCTGCGTGCACCTGGGGCTGCAGGAGGGGCACCGCCAGCAGCAGTTGCGCCGCGTGGCCGAACTGACGCGCGGCCTGCCGGAGGACGAGCCCGTGATCCTGGCGGGCGACTTCAACGACTGGCGCGGCCGCGCGCACGACGTGCTGCGGCGCGAGGCCGGGTTGCACGAGGTCTTCGTGCACGCTGGCGGCCGCGCGGTGCGCACCTTCCCCGCGCCCATGCCGATGCTGGCGCTGGACCGCATCTACGTGCGCGGCGTGTCCGTGCACATGCCGCTGCCGCTGCCGCGCCGGCCTTGGAACCAGCTGTCGGACCACGCGCCGCTGGCCGCGGAGATCGCGCTATGACGCCCCGTCCGTCGTCACGCTGGGTGGGCGGCAACCAGTTCCGCCTGCTGGAGAACGGCGAGGAGTACTTCCCGCGCGTGTTCGAGGCCATCGCCAGCGCGCGCCGCGAAGTGTTCGTGGAAACCTTCATCCTGTTCGACGACAAGATCGGCCGCGGCCTGCATGCCGCGCTGCTGCAGGCCGCGCAGGGCGGCGCCGAGGTGCACGTGCTGGTGGACGGCTTCGGCTCGCCCGACCTGCCCGGGGACTTCGTCGCCAGCCTGGTGCAGGCCGGCGTGCGCTTTCGCGTGTTCGATCCGGGGCGGCGCCTGTTCGGCCAGCGGCTGAACCTGCTGCGCCGCATGCACCGCAAGATCGTGGTGGTGGACGGCGAGCGGAGCTTCATCGGCGGCATCAACTACTCGGCCGACCACGTGGCCGACTTCGGCCCCGAGGCCAAGCAGGACTACGCCGTGGAGGTGCGCGGCCCCATCGTCGCGCACATGCACCGCTTCGTGCAGGCCGCCGTGCTGCCGCGCGCCGAGCTGCGCCAGCGGCTGCGCGCCGCCCCGCCCGTGCCGCCGCCGGCGGGCGAGGCGGGCGCCCTCTTCGTCACGCGCGACAACCGCCACCACACCACCGACATCGAGCGCCACTACCGCATCGCGCTACGCGCCGCACGCGAGCGCGTGGTGATCGCCAACGCCTACTTCTTCCCCGGCTATCGGCTGGTGCGCGAGATGCGCCGCGCCGCGCGCCGCGGCGTGGAGGTGGCGCTGATCCTGCAGGGTCAGCCCGACATGCCCATCGTGAAGACCGCCGCCGGGCTGCTCTACGACCACCTGCAGCGTGCGGGCGTGCGCATCTACGAATACTGCGAGCGCCCGCTGCACGGCAAGGTGGCGCTGGTGGACAACGCCTGGGCCACCGTGGGCTCCAGCAACCTCGACCCCCTGAGCCTGTCGCTGAACCTGGAGGCCAACGTCGTCATCCGCGACACGCGGTTCAACGCCACGCTGCACGAGCGCCTGGCACGCCTCATGCGCGACTGCTGCAAGCAGGTGGAGCCCGCGCCGCGCACGCGCTGGGAGGGCCTGCGCCTGCTGCGCGGCTACTGCGTCTACCACCTGATGCGCTGGTTCCCCGCCTGGGCCGGCTGGCTTCCGCGCCATGCCCCCGTGATCGAAATCGTGGAGGCCGACGGGCTGCACAAGCCGGCGGCCTGATCCCCATGCACGCGCACACCGCTCCCTCACAGCACCGCCGCCGCCGCGGCGCCTGGCCCTGGCTGGCGGGCGCATTCACGGCCGCGCTGATCGCGCTGGTGGTGTGGCTGCTGCTGCGCCAGGCACGGCAGGTGGACTGGCCCGGCGTGTGGCAGGCCTTGCGCGCGCTGCCGCCGGGCACGCTGGCGCTGGGCGCGCTGCTGGCCTGGGCGAGCCACCTGGCCTATGGCTGCTTCGACCTGTTCGGCCGCCACGTGCTGCGCCATGGCCTGGGAGTGGCGCGCACCATGGGCGTCACGCTCACGGCCTATCCGTTCGCGCTCAATTTGGGCTCCATCATCGGCGGCGTGTCCGTGCGTTGGCGGCTGTACTCGCGCCAGGGGCTGCAGCCGGGGCAGATCGGGCAGGTCATCGTGCTGTCCATCATCACCAACTGGCTGGGCTACTGCGTGCTGGCCTGCGCCGTGTTCTGGGCCTGGGCACCGCCGCTGCCGCAGGGCTGGGAGATCGGCCCGCACCAGATGCGCATGCTAGGTGCCGCGCTGGCGGCCATCGGTGCAGCCTACCTGGCGCTGTGCGCCTGGCGCGGCGGGCGGCCGCTGGCCGTGCGCGGGCACGAGCTGCCGCTGCCGCGCGCGCGGGTGGCGCTGCTGCAGATGCTGCTGTCGTGCACCAATTGGGCGCTGATGGGCGGCGCGCTGTGGGCGCTGGCGGGCGGCAAGGCGCCCTACGCGGCGGCACTGGCCGCCGTGCTGCTGGGCGCGGTGGCGGGGCTGCTCTCGCGCATCCCCGCCGGCCTGGGCGTGCTGGAGGCCGTGGGCACCGCCGTGCTGAGCCCCTGGATGCCCCCCAGCCAGGCGCTGGCCGTCGTGCTGGCCTACCGGGCGCTCTACTACTTCGCGCCGCTCGCGGTCGCGGGCGTGGCGCTGCTGGCCTGGGAGTGGCGTGGGAAAATACAAGCCAAATCGGCCTCCAGCGCTTGATGCACAAGCGCAAGCAGCTATTGAATAGATAGCAATGCAGCGAATGCGGAGGCCACAATGCCCGCATGCCGCCACGCCATTCCGTCCTTCCCATCGCCACGCCCACCCATGCCGCGCCGCTGAGTGCGCAGCAGGCGCAGTTCAACGAGCACCTGCGCCGCATCGCCGCCCAGCAGGAACTGCTGGCCGCCTGGAACGAGGCCACCGCCGCCTTCCATGCGCGGTATGCGCGCGACGTGGAGCCGCTGCTGGCCACCTACCACGCGCTCTATTGCGAGCTGGCGCAGGTGCTGGACGCCGAGGCCGGCCGCAAGGGCCTGTCGAAAGCCGACCGCGCCGCGCTGGGCGAGGCCATCGCCCGCCTCGCCGCCCGCCTGGCCGCCGGCGTACGCGACGAAGCCCTGCGCGCAGCGATGCAGGCGCTGCACGACCGCTACGCCAATGCCGACGAAGCGGCACCGGACACCGCCGACCCGGATTCGCCCGAGGAAGTGCTGCGCCGCGTCGAGGCGCAGATGCACGCCGCCCAGGCCCAGGCCGAGCAGGCGCGCGCCACCCACCACGCCGCGCGCCGCGCGCGCAAGCCCGGCGCGCGCGAACGCCAGGCCCAGGCTGCCGCGCGCGAGGCCGCCCAGCCGCTGCGCGAGATCTACCGCCGCCTCGCCAGCACCCTGCACCCCGACCGCGAGAGCGACCCCGCCGAGCGCACGCGCAAGACCGCGCTCATGCAGCGCGTCAACCTCGCCTACGCGGCCGGCGACCTGACCGGCCTGCTGCAGTTGCAGCTCGAAGCCGACCAGATCGACCCCGCGCGCATCGCCGCCTTCAGCGACGCCCGCCTCGCGCCCTACAACCGCCTGCTGGCCGACCAGCTCGCCGAACTGCAGCGGCAGACCCGCGCCGCGCAGGAGGCGTTCTGCGCCGACTACGAGCTGGAGCCAGGTGCCGCCAGCAAGCCCGCCAAGCTCATGGGCCATCTGCGCGCACAGGTGCGCGACCTGCAGGAAGACATCCAGCACCTGCGGCTGCAGCTGCGCGCGTTGCGCGAGGAACCCGACGCGCTGCGGCACTGGCTGCGCCACGCGCGCGCCGCATAATCGCCACCCTCTTTTGCTTGATCGCCACAAGCCATGATCCGCCTCTCCGAACTCAAGCTGCCCCTCGCGGCGCTGCGCTACCACCCCGAGAACCACACCGAATACCCGCCCGAGGAAGCGCTGCGCACGCTCGCGGCACAGCAGCTCGGCGTGGAGGAAGGCGCCATCGCCAGCCTGCACGTGCACAAGCGCAGCTTCGACGCGCGCAAGGCCGACCTGCTGGCCGTCTACATCGTCGACGTGCAGGTGGCCGATGAAGCCGCGCTGCTCGCCCGCCACGCCGGCCACCCGCACGTGCAGCCCACGCCCGACATGGCCTGGCGCCCCGTGGGCCGTGCACCCGCCGGGGCGGCCCTGCGCCCCGTGGTCGTGGGCTTCGGGCCCTGCGGCATCTTCGCGGCGCTGGTGCTGGCGCAGATGGGTTTCCGCCCCATCGTGCTGGAGCGCGGCAAGCCCGTGCGCGAGCGCACGCAGGACACCTGGGGCCTGTGGCGCAGGCGCGAACTCAATCCGCAGTCGAACGTGCAGTTCGGCGAGGGCGGCGCGGGCACGTTCAGCGACGGCAAGCTCTACAGCCAGATCAAGGACCCGCGCCACCTGGGCCGCAAGGTGATGCAGGAGTTCGTGGACGCGGGCGCGCCGCCCGAGATCCTCTACGCCGCGCACCCGCACATCGGCACCTTCAAGCTGGTGAAGGTGGTGGAATCGCTGCGCGCGCAGATCATCGCGCTGGGCGGCGAGGTGCGCTTCGAGCAGCACGTGAGCGACGTGGTGCTCGAAGGCCGCCCCGGACAACGCCATGTGCGCGGCCTGCGCGTGCAGAACCTCGCCACCGGCGCCACCGAGGAGCTGCGTGCCGACCACGTGGTCATGGCCCTGGGCCACAGCGCGCGCGACAGCTTCGCCATGCTGCACGCGCACGGCGTGGCCATGGAGGCCAAGCCCTTCTCGGTGGGCGTGCGCATCGAGCACCCGCAGAGCGTGATCGACCGCGCGCGCTGGGGCAAGCATGCCGGCCACCCGCTGCTCGGCGCGGCCGACTACAAGCTGGTGCACCACGCGAGTGGCGGGCGCACCGTCTACAGCTTCTGCATGTGCCCTGGCGGCACCGTGGTGGCCGCCACGAGCGAGCCCGGGCGCGTGGTGACCAACGGCATGAGCCAGTATTCGCGCGCCGAGCGCAACGCCAACGCGGGCATGGTGGTGGGCGTGGAGCCGCAGGACTATCCGCGCGATCCCGCCGCGTTCGAGGCGCTGCTCGGCGCCACGCACGGCGTGGAAGCCTTGCCGCAGGACGCAGTGCACCCGCTCGCAGGCATCGTGCTGCAGCGCCAGCTCGAATCAGGTGCGTACCAACTGGGCGGCGGCAACTACAACGCGCCCGCGCAGCGCGTGGGCGACTTCCTCGCACGCCGCGCGTCCACGGAGCTGGGGGACGTGGAGCCCTCGTACAAGCCCGGCGTGACGCTGGTCAGCCTGGACGACGCCCTGCCCGCCTTCGCCACTGCCGCCATGCGCGAGGCCCTGCCCGCCTTCGGCCGCAAGATCCGCGGCTACGACATGGAGGACGCCGTGATGACGGGCGTGGAGACGCGCACCTCGTCGCCGCTGCGCATCGGCCGGGGCGAGGACTTCCAGAGCCTGAACACCCCCGGCCTGTATCCCGCGGGCGAGGGCGCGGGCTACGCGGGCGGCATCCTCTCGGCGGGCGTGGACGGCATCAAGGTCGGCGAGGCCGTGGCCTGCGCCCTCCTCGGCCTGCCGCTGCCCTCGTCGGGCACGCGCGGTTCGGGCAGCGCCGCCTGATCGGCGGCGGCGCGGCCTACCGCGGGCCCCAGCGCCCGCCGCGCGGCTGCCAGCCATGCGGGCCGTGCTGCCACTGGCGCGGCTGCCATGTGTAACCTGGGCGCGGCGGCACGGCCCAGTGCCCCGGCCGCCAGTCGTAGCGGCTGCCGCCCCAGCCCCAGTAGCCGTTGATCCATACGTGCACGGGCGACGGCGCCACGGGCACCACTTCGGTGTAGAGCGGTGGCGGCGCCATGGGGGCGTATATGGCCTCACCCGGCCCGGCCACGGGGTAGGCGGGCGCCACCACGCAGCCGCCGAGCAGGGCGCTGGCGGCGGCGGCGATCAGGAAAGAAGGTCGAAGAAGTCTCACGGCATGCTCCCGGGAACGTGATGCCCCTTCAACGAAAAAGCCCCTGCCGGGTGTTGACAGGGGCTATGTGAAGGCCGGGTAAAGACGCGGGGGCGATCAGCCCTGCTGCAGCGCGGCCACGCGCTCCTCGATGGGCGGGTGCGAGCTGAACAGCTTGCCGATGCTGCCCGTGATGCCCATGGCCTGCAGGCTCTTGGGCATCTCGCCCGGGTGCATGCCGCCCAGGCGGTACAGCGCGTTGATCATCGGCTGCTTGCGGCCCATGAGCTGCGCGGCGCCCGCGTCGGCGCGGAACTCGCGCTGGCGCGAGAACCACGCCACGATGATGGCGGCCAGGAAGCCCAGCAGGATGTCGAGCACGATGGTGGTGACGAAGTAGCCGATGCCGGGGCCGGAGCTGTTCTCGTCGTTCTTGCGCAGGAAGCTGTCCACCGCGTAGCCGATCACGCGCGAGAGGAACACGACGAAGGTGTTCATCACGCCCTGGATCAGCGCCATGGTCACCATGTCGCCATTGGCCACGTGCGCGACCTCGTGGCCGATGACGGCCTCGACCTCCTCGCGCGTCATGCCCTGCAGCAGGCCGGTGGAAACGGCCACCAGGGCCGAGTTCTTGAACGCGCCGGTGGCGAAGGCGTTGGGATCGCCCTGGTAGATGCCGACCTCGGGCATCTGGATGCCAGCCTTCTCGGAGAAGCGGCGCACGGTCTCCACGATCCAGGCCTCGTCAGCGTTGCGCGGCTCGTTGATGATCTGCACGCCCATGCTCATCTTGGCGATGGGCTTGCTCATGAGCAGCGAGATGATGGCGCCGCCGAAGCCCATGATGAAGGCGAAGCCCAGCAGCGCCCCCAGGTTCAGGCCGTTGGCGGTGAGGTAGCGGTTCACGCCGAGCAGGCTGGCGACGATGCCCAGCACCACCACGACGGCGACGTTGGTCAACAGAAAAAGCGCGATGCGTTTCATAGAGGTGGGTTCTCCACTCGGGAACAAGTGTCTGCGGGTATATGGGGAGTGCGCGGCGTTTTCCAAGCCGCGCGTGCAACGGTGGGCGGCCCTGTTGTGGTTGGCTTATGCGGGGCGCATGCTGCGGAAAACGAGAGAGTCATCATAGAAGCAAAAGTTCTCGTTTTCGGGCCACCAGCCGGGCACGCCCAGAACCGGCAGGGGATTGAACGGCTTGGCCGCCAGCACCTCGGGCGCGAGGGCGGCGGCCAACCAGGCATCGGCGCTTGCTATGCCTTCGATAGCTGCTGGCGCTTGGTGGGCATGCGCCGTGATCGGTTTTCGTGGCGCAACCAGCTTTTCGAGCAGCGCGTGGCCGAACAGCAGCAGGCGCGCCTGGCCCCAGAGCGGGCGCAGCTCCACGCACAGCCGTCGCCACTGGCGCGCGGCCAGCGCCGCGTGCAGCGCGGGCGGGGCGCAGAAGATGGCGCCGTTCTCGTCGAACACGGTGGCCGCGTCGCGCAGCGGCCCGCGCACCGCGCCCACGCCGTGCGCCGCGATGGCCCGGGCCTGGCACTGGTTGAGCCGGCGCTTGGTGGCGGGGTAGTGCAGCCAGACGAGGCCGTTGAAGAAGTCGTGCAGGTTGTCGCGCGTGGGCACCTGGCCGGTCTCGAAGATGAAGCGCTCGTAGGCCATGCCTTCCGGCAGCGCCGCCTGGGGCACGAAGCGCACGCCGGGCGCGGGGGCGAGGCCGCCGTCCGCCAGCGCGTTGAGCGCCTGCGCCACGCTGGCGCCCGCCGCCACCCGCTGCGCGCCGGCGCGGCCCAGCCGCGCCAGGGGAGCGAGCCAGGGGCGCTCCCAGTCGATGGCGTTCACGGCGTGCGCTTGTCGCGCACGGCCACGCGCGAGGTGCCCTCGTCGCGGAACTCGAAGGCCTGCGTGGCCGCGAGCAGCTTGGACAGCGTGGCGTAGCCGTAGTTGCGCGCGTCGAACGAGGTCTTGTTGCCGATCTGCGTACCCACGGCGCCGACGCGCGCCCAGCCGGTTTCGTCCTGCGAGGCCTGCACGGCGTAGCGCAGCAGGTTCATGAGCCGCGTGTCCTGGCGCAGCTGGGCCGTGGGCACACGCAGCCGGGCCGGGCATTCGGGCACGCCGGGCGCGGGCACCTCCGGCTGCTGGGGCGCTTCGGGCGCGGCCGGCTTGGCGGCCTCTCCCTGCTCCTCGCCCTCGCCCACCAGCGACTCCAGGTAGAGGAAGCGCGAGCAGGCGTTCACGAACGGCTTGGGCGTCTGCGCCGCGCCGAAGCCGTACACGGCCGCGCCCTTGGAGCGCAGGTGCATGACCAGCGGCGTGAAATCGGCGTCCGACGAGACGATGCCGAACGCATCCGGCCGCTCGCTGTAGAGCAGCTCCATCGCGTCCACCGTCATCGCCATGTCGGTGGCGTTCTTGCGCTTGGAATAGTCGAACTGCTGGATGGGCCGGATGGCGAACTCCAGCAGCCGCTCCTGCCAGCCGCCCAGGCCATGCTTGGTCCAGTTGCCATAGGCGCGGCGGATGCTGATCTCGCCCAGGGTGGACAGCTCGGTGAGGATCTCGTCGATCTTCTCGGCCGGCGCGTTGTCCGCGTCGATCAGCAGGGCGATGCGCAACTGGCGTTCAGGCGAGGTCATGAGCGGCTCCTTCAAATGAATGGCGCTGTGCACCGTTCGTGTTGCTTGAAACTGGCGCGCGTCAGGCCAGGGCCGCCGTGCAAGGGCCTTAGCCGGCCGCGCCGCCCCGCC
Organism: Acidovorax sp. MR-S7; assembly: GCF_000400995.2. Lineage (GTDB taxonomy): Bacteria > Pseudomonadota > Gammaproteobacteria > Burkholderiales > Burkholderiaceae_C > MR-S7. The sequence continues at coordinate 9,095 of NZ_DF238909.1, forward strand.
GCACTGGCGGCGTCCCCCTGCCCGCAGCGCGCAGCGCTGCGAGAGCGGGGGGAAGGCCCGCAGGGCCTCAGGGGGGTGTTCCTCATACCAGGCGCCAGGGCAGTGCCTCGCCCGCGCGCAGGGGTTTCAGCTCGGCCTCGCCGAAGGGGAAGCTGTCCGGCGGCGTCCACGACTCGCGGCGCAGGGTGATGGTGCCCTGGTTGCGCGGCAGGCCGTAGAACGCGGGGCCGTGGAAGCTGGCGAAGCCCTCCAGTTGGTCCAACGCGCCCGCGTTGTCGAACGCCTCGGCATACATCTCGATGGCCGCGTGCGCGGTGTAGCAGCCCGCGCAGCCCGTGGCGTGCTCCTTGAGGTGCGCGGGGTGCGGCGCGCTGTCGGTGCCCAGGAAGAAGCGGTCGCTGCCGCTGGTGGCGGCCTGCACCAGCGCCTGGCGGTGCGTCTCGCGCTTGAGCACGGGCAGGCAGTAGTAGTGCGGGCGGATGCCGCCGGTGAAGATGGCGTTGCGGTTGTAGAGCAGGTGGTGCGCGGTGATGGTGGCGGCCGTGAAGCGGTCGGCCTGCGCCACGTACTGCGCGGCCTCCTTGGTCGTGATGTGCTCGAAGACGATCTTCAGCTCGGGGAAGTCGCGGCGCAGCGGGATCAGGTGCTGGTCGATGAACACGGCCTCGCGGTCGAACAGGTCGATGTCGCTGCTGGTCACCTCGCCATGCACCAGCAGCAGGATGCCGGCCTTCTGCATGGCTTCGAGCGTCTTGTAGGTCTTGCGGATGTCGGTCACGCCCGCGTCGCTGTTGGTGGTGGCGCCGGCCGGGTAGAGCTTGAGGGCGACCACGCCCGCGTCCTTGGCACGCGCGATCTCGTCCGGCGCGAGGTTGTCGGTGAGGTAGAGCGTCATCAGCGGCTCGAAGTGCACGCCGGGCGGCACGGCGGCCAGGATGCGCTGCTTGTATGCCAGCGCCTGCGCGGCCGTGGTCACGGGCGGGCGCAGGTTGGGCATGATGATGGCGCGGCCGAACTGCGCGGCCGTGTGCGGCACCACGGTGGCGAGCGGTTCGCCGTCGCGCACGTGCAGGTGCCAGTCGTCGGGGCGGGTGATCGTGAGGGTGTCGAGGGGGGTGGCGGTCATGGCCGCCATTTTCCCATCCGGGGCCGCCGCGCCTCGTCTTTCAAGCAAAAAGGGACTCCAGCACTTATCCAGCAAGCGCGAGCAGCTCTTTATTCAATAGCATCCGCCCACAGGTCGGCATCGCACCCGGCGCCCGCCGCGATCCAGCGCCGCGCAAGCACCGCAGCCGCACGGCGCCAGGGCGGCGCGCCGGCGGGCACGGCCACCGCGCCGCACAGGTAGCGCTGTGCCTCGGGCGACCAGCGCAGCGCCGCGCATGCGCCCGTGCGGCGGCGCGACAGCAGCATGCCCAGCGGGCATGGCTCGGCCAGGCAGCACAGGCCGCAGCCGTTGCAGGGCGCGCCGTGCGCGGGCTTGGGCGGCGCGGCCGGTTGGATGTGGACGATGCGTGAGGAGCCCATGGCGGCCCGCATGCTACGCCGGATGGCCCGCGCACGGAAAAGGCCCCGGCCACCGCAAGGCGGCCGGGGCAAACCCCGTGAAGGGGCGAGGGGTAATCGGTCAGCAGCCCGAGGGGCGGTTGGGCCGCATGGGGATGACGCCGGAGACAGTCACGCGCGCGCCCGAGCCGTCGGTGGCCACCAGGGTCTTGTTCAGCATGCGGATGCGGTCGGTGTCGCGCACCACGCTCACGTCGCTCCAGCCGTCGTCGGCGCGGAATTCGCGGCCCAGGAAGGTGAGGAAGGCCTCGTACACCACGCCTTCGTTCGGCCGGTAGCGGATGTCGCCAAACGCCTGCCCGCTGCCGCCCACGCGGTTGGCGCCGTCGAAGCGGAAGGTGCAGACCTCGGGGTAGGAGCCGACGGGGTTCTTCTTGTCCACGTCGGTCAGGTTGATGTTGCCGTCGCCATAGATGCCGTTGAGGCCGTCCACCGTGGAGCCCGTCACGGTCAGCACGCCGGGCTGGTCGCTCGGGCTCGGATCGTCGTCGTTGCCGCCGCCGCAGGCGGCCAGAAGGGCGACGGCTGCGCAGGTGGCGGCCAGTTGCAGTGTGCGGAAGGTCGGGCGCATGGTGGTTCTCCATCGAGAGGCGGGTGACAACTCCGCGTGCCGGGCAGGAAACCTTGTCCAACCCCGTCCCGCGGGAACGATGGGTGAATGCTATGGAGCGCCCGTGCCGCGCCCTTCGGCCCAGCGCACCCCGCCGCGTAGGACCAGGGCGCGCCGCGGCGTCGGCCCCGGGTCAGGCAGCGGCCGGAGAAACGAAGGCCCGCTCGGCCTGGCGCAGGTCCACGTGCGCCTGCAGGAAGTCCAGCACCGCGCGCGTGCGTGGCGGCAGGCGGTCGGGCTTGCCGAGGTAGACGGCGTGGATGGGCTCCAGCTCGCCGGTGTTGAAAGCCTCCAGCACCGGCACCAGCCGCCCGGCCACCAAGTCGTCCCAGGCGTGGTAAAGCGACAGCCGTGCCAGACCCGTGCCGTGCAGCGCCAGGCGGCGCATCGCATCGCCGTCGTTGACGCGCACCGCGTGGTCCGTTTCCACGTCCACGCGCCGCCCGTCGACGAGAAAGGGCCAGTGCGGCACCGCACGCTGGTAGTTCCAGCCCAGGCGCAGGTGGCCGCGCAGGTCGCCCGGATGGCGCGGCTCGCCGTGGCGCGCGAGGTAGTCGGGAGAAGCCACGACCACCTGCCGCGTGCGCCCTAGCAGGCGCGCCACCATGTCGGACGAAGGCAGGCGGCCCCAGCGGATGGCGATGTCGATGCCCGCCTCCGCCAGATCGACCACGTGGTCGGTGAAGTGCAGGTCCACGCTCAGGCCCGGGTGCTGCGCCAGCAGGCGCGGCACCAGCGGCGCCAGCAGCAGGTAGCCCGTGGCCGTGCTCGCGCCGATGCGCACCGTGCCCCGGGGCGCGCCGCGCGCGGCCACGTCGGATTCCAGCTCGTCGAGGTCGGCCAGCAGGCACTTGCCACGCTCGTAGAGCCGCGCGCCCTCGGGCGTGAGGTGCACGCGCCGCGTGCTGCGCTGGAGCAGCTGCACGCCCAGGCGCGCCTCCAGCCGCGACATGGTCTTGCTGACGGCCGAGGGCGATACGCCGAGCTGCCGCGCCGCCGCCGACAGGCTGCCGCGCTCGGCGACGAGCACCAGCACCTCCAGCTCGGCGGCGCGGTTGACGGCGGCGCCTTCGGGTTCATTGACGTGGGATGGCATGGCTCTTGGATTGATGCCTGCGAGGCACAGGCGCGTTTCCATTATTCCGTCTACACAAAGACCGGGCGCGCCGCCACAGTGATGGGCATCGTCATTTTTCAGAGCTTTCCATGCCCGTCTCCCTCCTCGCCCTGGCGGCCGGCGCCTTCGGCATCGGCACCACGGAATTCATCATCATGGGCCTGCTCACGCAGGTGAGCCAGGACCTGCACATCTCCATCCCCACGGCGGGCACGCTGATCTCGGGCTACGCCGTCGGCGTGGCCGTGGGCGCGCCGCTGCTCACCCTCGCCACGCGCCGCTGGCCGCGCAAGCAGTTGCTGTTGGCTCTGATGGGCATCTTCATCGCGGGCAACGCCGCCGCCGCGCTGGCGCCGGGCTACGGCGCGCTGATGGCCGCGCGCGTGCTCACCTCGCTCACGCACGGCACCTTCTTCGGCGTGGGCGCGGTGGTGGCGACAGGCTTGGTGCCCGCCGAGAAGCGCGCCTCGGCCATCGCGCTGATGTTCTCGGGCCTCACGCTCGCCACGCTGCTGGGCGTGCCCGCGGGCGCGTGGATCGGCCAGCACTTCGGCTGGCGCATGGCCTTCGCCGCCGTGGCGGGCGTGGGCGTGCTGGCGCTCGCCATCCTGGCCGCCTTCGTGCCGCGCGATGCCGGCCGCCCCGAGGCCACGCCGCTGCGGCAGGAACTGGCCGTACTGGCCCGCGCACAAGTCTGGCTGGGCCTGGGCGTAACGGTGTTCGGCTTCGCCGGGCTGTTCGCGCTCTACACCTACGTGGAGCCACTGCTCAAGCAGGTCACGCGCATGGGCGACGGGCTGGTGGCCGCCACGCTGCTGCTGTTCGGCGCGGGCCTGGCGGCGGGCAACCTGCTGGGCGGGCGGCTGGCCGACCGGGGCGTGGTGCGTGCGCTGCTGCTCAGCATCGCCGCGCTGATGGCGGTGCTGGCCGCCGGGCGCTGGGCCTTCGGCGATGCGGCGCTGGCGATGGCCTACGTGGTGCTGCTGGGCACCGTGGCCTTCGCCACCGTGGCACCGATGCAGATGCGCGTACTGCAGCAGGCCGGGCCGCATGGGGCCACGCTGGCGTCGAGCCTGAACATCGCCGCCTTCAACCTGGGCAACGCGCTGGGCGCGTGGGCGGGCGGGCTGGTGCTGGCGGGCGGGCTGGGCCTGACCTCGCTGGCCTGGGCGGGCGCGGGGCTCACGGCCATCGGCCTGCTGCTGGCGGGCTGGAGCGCGCGCACCGGCGGCGCGGCCCTGTGCGCGCCGGCCGCCGCATGAATCCGTCTTTCTTCACCTACAGGAGTTCTCGTCATGGAATACCGCTATCTCGGCCGCAGCGGCCTCAAAGTCCCCGCTTTAGGTTTCGGCTGCGGCACCTTCGGCGGCCAGGGGCCGCTGTTCAGCGCCTGGGGCACGAGCGGCGTGGCGCACGCGCGCCGCATGATCGACATCTGCCTGGACGCGGGCGTGACGCTGTTCGACACGGCCGACGTGTATTCCGACGGCGCCTCGGAAAGCGTGCTGGGCGAAGCGCTGGCGGGCCGGCGCGGGCAGGCGCTGATCTCGACCAAGGTGGGGCTGCGCACGGGCGAAGGCCCGTGGGCCGCCGGCAGCTCGCGCCTGCACCTGACGGCCGCCGTGGAAGCCTCCCTGCGCCGCCTCAAGACCGGCCACGTCGACCTGCTGCAACTGCACGCCTTCGACGCGCACACGCCGGTGGAGCAGGTGCTGAAGGTGCTGGATGACCTGGTGCGCGCGGGCAAGGTGCGCTATATCGGCGCGTCGAACTTCTCCGGCTGGCAGCTCATGAAGTCGCTGGCCGCCGCCGACCGCCTGGGCCTGGAGCGCTACGTGGCCAACCAGGCGTACTACTCGCTCGCGGGGCGGGACTTCGAGTGGGAGCTGATGCCGCTCGGCCTCGACCAGGGCGTGGGCACGCTCGTCTGGAGCCCGCTGGCCTGGGGCCGTCTGACCGGCAAGATCCGCCGCGGCCAGCCCATGCCCGAGGGCAGCCGCCTGCACGAAACGGCGCAGTTCGCCCCACCCGTGCCCGACGAACGGCTGTTCGCCGTGGTCGATGCCCTGCACGAAGTCGCCGAGGAAACCGGCCGCACCGTGCCCCAGGTGGCGATCAACTGGCTGCTGCAGCGCCCCACCGTCGCCAGCGTGCTCATCGGCGCGCGCGACGAGGCGCAGCTGCAGCAGAACCTGGGCGCCATCGGCTGGACGCTGACCGATGCGCAGCAGCGCAGGCTGGACGACGCCAGCGCCGTGATGCCGCCCTACCCCTACTACCCGTACTGGAACGGCCAGTTCACCGAACTGGCGCCGCCCGCGGTGCGCAGCAGCGTGCAAATGCACGGCTAGGGCGGTTCCGTCAGTCCACCTTTGCGCCCGAGCTCTCCACGATGGCACGCCACTTGGGAATCTCCTGCGCGACGAACGCGCGCAACGCCTGCGGCGAACCGGGAGAGAGCTCGATGGAGCGGCTGGCATAGAACGCCTTCTCTTCCGGCTTGCCCAGCGCATCGAGAACCGCGCGGTTGAGCTTCTGGACGATGGCCGGCGGCGTTCCCGCCGGCGCGAAGACCGCATGCCACGTCTCCACCCGATAGCCGGGCGCGACTGTTTCCGCCACCGTCGGCACGTCGGGCAGCGCGGGAATGCGGGAGGCTCCCGTCACGGCCAATGCCCGCAGCTTTCCGCTCTGGATGTGAGGCAGCGCATTGGGCGCGTTCTCGAACATCACGGGTATCTGCCCGCCCAGCAGATCGTTCATGGCGCCGGTGCTTCCCTTGTAGGGCACGTGAACCAGATCCGTCCGGGTCATGGACTTGAACAACTCCCCGGCCAGGTGCAGCGAGGATCCATTGCCCGCCGAGCCGAACTGAACCTGCCCGGGATGCGCCTTGAGGTACCCGACGAACTCCTGCACGGTCTTCACCGGCAGCTTCGCGGGATTGACGACCAGCACCAGCGAAGTCGAGCCCACCAGCGAGACCGGCTCGAAGTCCTTCACGGGGTCGTAGGGCAGCTTGGGATACAGGCTCGCGTTGATCGCGTGGGTGCTGATCGAGCCCGCCAGGATGGTGTACCCGTCCGCCGGCGCCTTGGCGACGAAGCCCGTTCCGATGACCCCGCCGGCTCCCACCCGGTTGTCGATCACGACGGGCTGGCCCAGCGCGTGCTGCAGGTTCTGGCCGAGCCGCCTGGCGATCAGATCCACCGGCGAGCCTGCCGGATACGGCGCCACATAGGTGATCGGCCTGGAAGGCCAGTCCGGCGCCGCCGAAGGCTGGGCCGTCGCCCCCCCGGCCAGCAGGCTGGCCGACAACAGGGCCGCAAGCCCCCGGGAAAAGCCGTATCGCATGTGTGTCTCCTTTCGTTGGATGGAAGAATTCGGACTCAGGCCGCGTGTTTCACCAGCAGCCCCGGATGCAGTTCGGTCACCTGGCTCACGCCGATCAGCGCCATGTTTCGCTGGATTTCCGAAGCCAGGATGCCGATGGCGTGGCGGATGCCCGCCTCGCCGCCCACGGCACCGGCGTAGTTGAACGGCCGCCCCACGAAGACGAACTTGGCGCCCAGCGCCAGCGCCAGCAATACGTCGTTGCCGCGGCGAAAGCCGCTGTCGACCATGACCGCGTAGTCCGGCCCCACGGCGTCCACCACATGCGGCAGCGTCTGCATGGGCGAGGCGGAGCCGTCCAGTTGCCGCCCGCCGTGGTTGGACAGGATGACCCCGTCCGCGCCCGCGTCGCGCGCGGCCAACGCGTCTTGCGGGTGCAGGATGCCCTTGACCACCAGGGGGCCGCGCCAGCGCTGGCGGATCAGGGCCAGGTGCTCCCAGCTCAGGTGGTCGCGCGCGCCGAAGTCGCGCGTGACGGTGGACGAGAGGATGGGCGCGCCCCGCGTGGCCTGCGAGTTCTCGAAGTGCGGCATGCCGTGCAGGGCCAGGGTACGCAAGGCCGTGCCCAGCAGCCAGCGCGGGTGGGTGACGCCCTCCCACGCCAGGCGCAGGCTGGGGCGCAGCGGGGTCGAGAAGCCCGCGCGGATGTTGTTCTCGCGGTTGCCCGAAACGGGCGTATCGACCGTAACGACCAGGGTCTTGAAGCCGGCGGCCTCCACACGGTCGAGCAGCTTGAGAATGCGCTCCTTCTCGCCCGGCACATAGGCCTGGAACCAGGCTTGCGGGTTGGCGCGCGCCACCTCCTCCATCGCGATCAGCGAGGTGCCGCTGAGGATGGCGGGGATGTTGGCCGCCCCGGCCGCGCGCGTCTGTGCCAGATCGCCGCGATAGGCGGACAGCGCGCTGATGCCCATGGGCGCGATACCGAACGGCGCGGCATAGGTCTGGCCCAGCAGCGGCGTGGCCAGCGTGCGCCGCGAGGTGTCGGCCAGCACGCGGGTCACCCAGCGGTGGCCGTCGAACGCCTCGCGGTTGCCGCGCAGGGACTTGTCGGTCTCGCAGCCGCCGCTCACGTAGGCGAAGATGGGCGCGGGCAGGTGCCTGCGGGCGGCGGTTTCGAAATCGTCCAGGGACAGGATGCCGCGCAGCTTGCGCGGCGTGGCGGACTGCTCGCCCGCGCCGGACGGTGCGGACGATGCAGGCGCGTTGAATTGCTCGACGTCGAATCGGGGTTGCATGGGGGCACCGGCTTCTTTGGGGTCAAAATGGCCTCTAGCGCTTTTGTGGCAAGCGCGGGCAGCTATGTTTTTTGATTTTTCGTAGCATCTGCGTGCGAGTACAGCGCCAGCCCCGGCGCCGGCAGATCGGCTTGCAGCAGGGTGCCGGTCTGCGACTCGACCATCACCAGTTGATGCGTTCCCGGCCGGAAGGCCAGGTTGGTCACCGTCGCGCCAACGGGGCTGCGCACGTAGTGCGTAACCTCACCCATGGCGTTGAGCACGAAGGCGCCGCGCAGGCTGGCATGCCCCACCACGAGCCGCCCGTCCACATCGACGGCCAGGCCGTCGGGGCCGCTGGTGCCGAAGAAGCCCTGGAAGTGCCCCACCTTGCTGACGCCCCCGCCCACCAGCGGCGCGCGCCAGATAGCATTGGCCCGCGTGACCGCGAGATAGAGCGCGCTCTCGTCCGGGTTCAGCGCCAGCCCGTTGGGGCTGGGCGCGTTCTGCAGCATCAGCTCCAGGCGCCCGTCCACGTCCAGGCGGTAGACCCGGCCGCTGGGCTCGTGCAGCCCGGACTGGCCCTGGTCGGTGAACCAGCAGCGCCCCCGCCCGTCGAACGTGAGGTCGTTGACGCCGCGGAACGACTCGCTGTTGCGGTGCTCCAGCACGCCCCGCGGCTGCGATGCGCCCGGCTCCAGGCGCAGCAGGCCGCGCCGGTAGTCGGCGATCCACAAGCTGCCGTCCTGGTGGAAGGCGCTGCCGTTGGGCCAGCCGTCGTACTCGGCGGCCAGCGTCCACTGCAGATCCGTGCCGATGCAGAAGATGCGGCCGTTGGGAATATCGGTGACCCACAGACGGCCCTGCCTGTCGAACGACGGGCCTTCCAGGAAGCTGTCGATCCTCTGGCCAGGCTTGTTGGCCTCGCTCCAGGCCGTCTTGCGGGGCTGGCGGAAGGCGTCCGGCAGGCGGGTCAGTACGCGGGCCTCGATGACTTCTGGGGCGGTGAAGGAGAGATTCCACATCGTTCGGATGCCCCCGCGTCACTGCGGCTGGATGTTGGCCAGTCGCGCGGCGGCCGACCATTGCTGCGTCTCGCTGCGGATCAGCCGGGCGAATTCCGCGCTTTCCATGCCGCCGGGCTGCGCACCCTGATCCGCCAGGCGTGCGCGCAGCGCCGGATCCGTTAACGCCTGCGCGACGGACTTCTGCAGGCGCTCCACGATCTGCGGCGGCGTGCCCTTCGGCGCCGCCAGGCCGAACCAGTTCATCACCGCATAGCCCTTCACCCCGGCCTCGGCAAAGGTGGGCACGTCGGGCAGCACCTCCAGGCGCGCGCCACCCGTCACGGCCAGCGCGCGCGCCTTGCCGCCGCGGATCTGCGGTATGGCCGTCGGCGTCGCGGAGATCAGCATGTCCACCTGCCCGGCCACCAGGCCCAGCATGGCCTCGCCCGCGCCCTTGTAGGGCACGTGCGTGAGGGAGATGCCCGCCTCCTTGTTGAACAGCTCGGCCTGCAGGTGCGCGGAGCTGCCCGCGCCGCCCGAGCCGAAGTTGAGCTGGCCCGGCTGCTGGCGCGCATGGGCCAGCAAATCCTGCAGCGTCTTGAACGGCGACGCAGCGGGCACCACCAGGATCACGGGCGTCTGCAGCAGCGTGGTGACGGGCACCAGATCGGTGGCGTGATCCCAGGGCAGCTTGGCGAACAGCGCCGGCAGCATGGTGTAGGCGGTGTCGTTGACCAGGAAGGTGCCGCCGTCGGGTGCCGACCTGACGACCACCTGCGTGCCGATGGTGCCCGAGCCCCCGGCCTTGTTCTCCACGAAGAAGGACTGCCCCAGCAGTTCCGTGAGTTTCTGGGCGATCTGCCGCCCTGCGAAGTCGGTCGTGCCGCCTGCGGCATAGGGCACGACTAGGCGCACCGGCTTGCTGGGCCAGGCCGGTTGCGCCATGGCCAGACCGGATGCCAGTAGAAGCAGCCATGCGCTCACGGCGCGCCGCATGAAGGAAAAAGTTTTCATGATGTTTGTCTCCACCGTTGTCGAGTGCGTTGTCTGGAAACCGGCCGGGGGGTCAGTTGAGCTTGATGTCCGCCTCGCGGATCAACTTGCCCCACTTGGCATGCTCGCTCTTGATCCATTGGCCGAACTTCGCGCCGTCGGCCGGCGTGGGCATGCTGCCTTCCTGTGCCAGCTTGTCCTGCACCTCCTTGGTGGCCAGCAGCTTCATGGTGACGTCGCCGATGCGCTTGACCACGTCGGCGGGCATGTTGGCCAGCCCCACCAGGCCCAGCCAGGTCGAGGCTTCGAAATCGGGATAGCCCTGCTCGGCCACCGTGGGCACGTTGGGCAGCGAGGACACGCGCTGGGCCGACGTGACGGCCAGGGCGCGGATCTTGCCGGCGGTCAGCTGGGTCATCACGGACACCGTGTTGCCGAAGTACAGCGCCACCTGGCCGCCCATCAGATCCGTCAGCGCGGGGTTGGCGCCCTTGTAAGGCACCTGCAGGATCTGGATGCCCGCGCGGCGCGCCAGCATCTCGCCCGCCAAGTGCCCCACCGTGCCGTTGCCGGCCTGGGCAACGCCGTAGAAGCCCGGCCTGGCCTTCGCGGCCTGGATGAAGTCGCCCAGGGTCTTGAACGGCGAGTCGGCGCGCACCGTCAGCACCACCGGCTGCAGGGCCACGCTGGCGATGGGCGTGAAGTCCTTCAACGGGTCGAAGGGCATCTTGGCGTACAGGCTGGGGTTGATGGCCAGGTTGGCGGCCTGCCCCATGCCGATGGTGTAGCCGTCCGGCGCGGCCTTGGCCACGGCATCCAGGCCGATGTTGCCGCCGGCGCCCGGCTTGTTGTCGACCACCATCGTCCAGCCCATGCCGGTGTTGAGCTTGTCGGCCACCAGGCGCGATGTCGCGTCGGTGCCGCCGCCCGGCGGAAAGGGCACCACCAGCCGCACGGGCCGCTGCGGCCAATCAGCATCGGCGTGGGCCAGGCCCTGGAAGCCCAGGGCAGCGGTGGCGGCCATCGCCACGGCAAGCAGGTTGCGTCTACGCATGTCGTTGTCTCCTGAAAATGGGGATGAAGAACGGGGGGCTATACCGGCAGGCCCTTGGCGCGCAGCACGGCGTCGAAGCGCTCGGGGTCGGCGGTGCCGGTGCGGTTGGTTTCGCGGATGGCGGCTTCCTTCGCCAGGTGCGCCTGGCTGCGCCGCAGCACGTCGGCGGCCTCGGCGGCGGGCACGGCGATCACGCCATCGGCGTCGCCCACGATCAGGTCGCCCGGCAGCACGGCCAGGCCGGCGCAGGAGACGGGCACGTTGATCTCGCCCGGGCCGTCCTTGCTCGGGCCGCGGTGGGTGTGGCCGCGCGCGAAGACGGGCATGCCGTCCTCGGCCCATTCGCACAGGTCGCGGATGGCGCCGTCGATCACCAGTCCCGCCAGCTGACGGGCCACGCAGGTGGTGCGCATCAGGCCGCCGACCAGGGCCTGCGACACGTCGCCGCCGCCGTCGATGACCAGCACGTCGCCGGGCTGCACCATCATCAGCGCCTTGTGGATCATCAGGTTGTCGCCGGGGCGCACGCGCACCGTGACGGCGGGGCCGCAGAGCACGGCGTCGAGCCGCGCGTGGTACTGCCGCAGGCCGACGGTGCCGACGTTGCGGCTCATGGCATCGCCGATGGCGGCCACGGGGATGTGCTTGAAAGCTTCGATGACGCTGGCATCGGGGCCTGCGGCGCACGGGTTGATGCGGTAGCCGGCGGGCCACTGCGGTGCGGGGTTGCTGCTCATGCTCGTTCTCCAGAAAAAAGGGGGCGGGTCAAAGAACCTCGGGGTTCACGCAGCGGCTGGCGTCCACGGGCTGGCCCTGCAGCCAGCCCAGCACATTGGCGGCCGCGCCGCTGGCCATGGCGGCCAGCGCGGCGGGCGTGGAGCCGCCCACGTGCGGCGTCAGCACCACGTTGGGCAGGGTGGCCAGCGGGTGGCCCGCCGGCAGGGGCTCCACGGCCATGGTGTCCAGCCCCGCCGCATGCAGCCGGCCGCTGCGCAGCGCGTCGATGAGCGCGGGCTCGTCCACCACTTCGCCGCGCGCGGTGTTGATGAGGATGGCGCCCTGCGGCATGCGGGCGAACTGCGCCGCGCCCAGCATGCCGCGGGTGTGCTTGTTCAACGGCACGTGCAGGCTGAGCACGTCCGCCAGCGGCAGCAGCGCATCCAGGGACGCCACCAGCTTCACGCCCGGCACGGGGCTGGACTGCAGCGCCGGATCGAACGCCGCCACCTGCATACCGATCGCCTGACAAGCCAGCGCCACGCGCTGCCCGATCTGGCCGAAGCCGACCAGGCCCAGCGTCTTGCCACGCAGCTCGATGCCGTCCTGCGCGCGCGACCAGCGGCCAGCGCGCAGCTCCGCATCCATCCAGGCGATGCGGCGGGCCGCGGCGAACAGCAGGCCCAGCGCCATCTCGGCCACGGACGGGGCGTTGGCCCCCGGCGTCACGTACACCGGAATGCGGCGCGCGCTGGCGGCGGCCACGTCGATATTGCTCACCCCCACGCCATGCTTGGAGACGACCTTGAGCGTGGGGCAGGACGCGATGGCCCGGGCCGACAGCTCCGCCGTGCGGGAGATCACGGCGTCCACAGGCTCGCTGGCCATGATGCGCTCGACCTGCGCAGCGTCATCGCCGCGCTCCAGATAGATCACCCGCGCGCCGGCCTTGGCGAGCAGATCCGCGCCGCTGGAGGCCAGCTTGGGCGCGGTGACGAATACGGTAAAGGCTTGTGTTGACATGGGTGCTCCGATGGGCCCGGATTCTTGTCAGCGCCACTCATTCCGTCTATTCGATAATATTCATTCAATCATCACTTTTATTCATCAATGGATCTGCACCTGCGCGACCTGCGTTTCTTCGAAATCGTTGCCGAACTGGGCCACCTGGGCCGGGCGGCGGAGCAGCTAGGACGCACCCAGCCCGCGCTGACCAAGTGCATACAGCGGCTGGAGCAGGCCGTGGGCGGCCCGCTGTTCGAGCGCGCCGGGCGCGGCATCCGGCTCACGCCCGTGGGGCAGGTGCTGCTCACGCGCGCGCGCATGCTGCGCAATGCCAGCCAGGAGGCGCTGCGCGAGGTGCGCGATTTCAACGAAGGCATCTCGGGCCACGTGCGCATCGGCAGCGGCCCGGTCGCCGCGGATCACCTGCTGCCCGAGCTGTGCAGCAAGGCGCTGGCGGGCGGGCGCAAGATCACCATCAGCATCGTGATCGGCCCGAGCTGGGAGCTGCGCGACCGCCTGCGCGAGGGGCAGCTCGACCTGCTGATCGGCCTCACGGCCGAGGGCGACGGCGAACTGCTCTCCTACCCCATCATCGAAGACGTGGTGGTGGTGGCGGCCAGCCAGACGCATCCGATCTTCCAGCGCTCGCGCATCACGCTCGCCGCGTTGCTGCAATACCCTTGGGCGCTGCCGAACGCCAACATTCCGAGCCGCCAGTGGCTGGATCAGGCCTTCACCTCGCGCGGCATGTCGCTGCCCACGGTGCAGGTCGAAGCCGGCTCGATTCCGCTGCTGCCGCGCATGGTGGCCAAGACGGATCTGCTGACCTTCGTATCACGCCACACGCTGCGGCTGGAGCGCAGCAGCACGCTCAAGGAAGTCCGCCTGGCCGCCACCACGCTGCGCCGCCACCTGGGCGTCACCTGCCGCAAGGACGGCTATCTCTCGCCCGCCGCGCAGCAGATGCTGCGGATACTGCGCGCCGATGGGCGCACGCTGTTCGGTGGCGAGGCGCCTTTCAACGACGCCTGAACGCCCTATCCCCGCGCCAGCACCGGCGCCAACGCGCGGCCCGTGTGCGTGCCCAGGCGCACCACCTCCTCGGGCGTGGCCGCCGCCACGATGCGGCCGCCGTCCTTGCCACCCTCGGGGCCCAGGTCGATGATCCAGTCGGCCTCGGCAATTACGTCGAGGTCGTGCTCGATCACCACCACGCTGTGGCCGCCATCGACGAGGCGGTGCAGCACCTGGATGAGCTTGTGCACGTCGGCCATGTGCAGGCCGACGGTGGGTTCGTCGAGCACGTAGAGCGTTTGCGGCGCCTTCTGGCCGCGGCGGCCCACGTCGTCGCGCACCTTGGTGAGTTCGGTGACGAGCTTGATGCGCTGGGCCTCGCCGCCGCTCAGGGTCGGGCTGGGCTGGCCGAGGGTGAGGTAACCCAGGCCCACGTCCTTCAACAGTTGCAGCGGGTGGGCGATGCTGGGCATGCTGGCGAAGAATTCCACCGCCTCATCGACTTCCATCTGCAGCACGTCGCCGATGCTCTTGCCGCGCCAGGTGACGGCCAGGGTCTCGGGGTTGAAGCGCGCGCCGTGACAGACCTCGCAGGGCACTTTCACGTCGGGCAGGAAGCTCATCTCGATGGTGCGCACGCCCTGGCCTTCGCAGGCGGGGCAGCGGCCTTCGCCGGTGTTGAAGCTGAAGCGGCCGGCCGCATAGCCGCGCGCCTTGGCTTCGAGCGTTTCGGCGTAGAGCTTGCGGATGGTGTCCCAGAAGCCGATGTAGGTGGCGGGGCAGGAGCGCGGGGTCTTGCCGATGGGGGTCTGGTCGACTTCGAGCACGCGGTCGATGGTCTCGAAGCCCGACAGGCCCGTGCAGCCCGCGAGCGGCGGGGCCTTGCCTGCGTCCATCGCGTCGCGGCCGGCCTTTGTGGAGCGCTGCTGCACCCAGGCCTGCACGTTGGCGAGCAGCACGTCGCGCGCGAGCGTGGACTTGCCCGAGCCGCTGACGCCGGTGACGGCGACGAGGCGCTTGAGCGGCACGCGCGCGGTCACGTCTTGCAGGTTGTGCAGGCGCGCGCCGTGGACGGTGAGCCAGTGAAAGGGCGCATCATATTTTGGGTCCTTTTGGCCTTCAGCGCTTGCTGGACGAGCGCCAGCAGCTATTTTTTCAGGAGCATCGACCGGGCGGCGCGCGCGCAGCGGATGGCGCATGGCGTGCAGCAGGTAGCGGCCGGTCTGCGAATCCTCGGCTGCCGTGATGTCGGCCACGCTGCCCTGCGCGACGAGGCGCCCGCCGCGCTTGCCCGCGCTGGGGCCGATGTCGATGATGTGGTCGGCGCGGCGGATGGTGTCCTCGTCGTGCTCCACCACCACCAGCGTGTTGCCCTTGTCGCCAAGCTTGTGCAGCGCGTCGAGCAGGATCTGGTTGTCGCGCGCATGCAGGCCGATGGTGGGCTCGTCGAGTACGTAGCACACGCCCTGCAGGTTGCTGCCGAGCTGCGCGGCGAGGCGGATGCGCTGGGCCTCGCCGCCGGAGAGCGTCGGCGCGCCACGGTCGAGCGTGAGGTACGACAGGCCCACTTCCTCCAGGAATTCGAGGCGGCTGCGGATTTCGGGCACCAGGTCGCGGGCGATGTCCGCCTCGCGGCCCGTGAGTTGCAGCCCCTCGATCCACTGCCGCACTTCCGATACCGACAGGCGCGCCACCTCGGTGATGGGCGTGCCCGCGAACAGCACAGCGCGCGCCACGGGGTTCAGGCGCGTGCCCTGGCAGCTCGGGCAGGCCACGTCGGCCACGTCTTCCACCTCGGGTTCGGCGAAGGTCTGCTCGCGGCCTTTTTCCTTGTCATCCAGCACGGAGTCGTCGAGCGCCTTGCGCTGCTCCTTCGTGAGCTTGACGCCCGTGCCCACGCAGTCCGGGCACCAGCCGTGCTTGCTGTTGTACGAGAACAGGCGCGGGTCGAGTTCGGCGTAGCTCGTCGCGCAGACGGGGCAGGCGCGCTTGGTGGAGAACACCTGCAGCGCGCCGATGTGCGCCGTGGGGCGGCCCTCCTCCATCGCCTCCTTCAGCCCATCGAGCCCGCTCAGCACGTGCACCACGCCCTTGCCCAGGTCGAGCGCCTTGGCGAGCTGCGTGCGCAACTCGTCCTCGTGCTGCGCGCTGACGTGCAGGCTGGCCACGGGCAGTTCGATGGTGTGTTCCTTGAAGCGGTCGATGCGCGGAAAGCCCGAGGTGGGCAGGAAGTCGCCATCCACGCGCAGGTGCGTGTAGCCGCGCGGGCGCGCCCAGTCGGCCAGCTCGGTATAGACGCCCTTGCGGTTCACGACGAGGGGCGCGAGCAGCCCGATGTGCCGGCCCTTGAATTGCGCGAGCAGTTGCGCGGCGATGCGGTCGGGCGTCTGCGGCTGCACGGCCGCGCCGTCGTGGATGCAGTGCTGCACGCCGAGCTTGACGTACAGCAGGCGCAGGAAGTGCCACACCTCGGTGGTCGTGCCCACCGTGCTCTTGCGCCCGCCGCGCGAGAGGCGCTGCTCGATCGCCACCGTGGGCGGGATGCCGTAGACCGCGTCCACCTCGGGCCGGCCGGCCGGCTGCACGATGCTGCGCGCGTAGGCATTCAGGCTTTCGAGGTAGCGGCGCTGGCCTTCGTTGAACAGGATGTCGAACGCCAGCGTGGACTTGCCCGAGCCGCTGACGCCGGTGATCACGTTGAACTTGCCGCGCGGAATGTCCACGCTCAGATGCTTGAGGTTGTGCTCCTTGGCGTTGACGATTTCAATGGCGTTTTTGGCCTCTGGCGCTTGTCCACCAAGCGCGAGCAGCTTCTCTTTTCGTAGCACGGCCGCGCGCTCGTGCACCGAGTGGCCGCCCGCGCCCAGCGCCTGCTCGTACTCGCGCAGCGCCTCGCCGGTGTGCGACTGCGGGTGCTGGCGCACGTCCTCGGGCGTGCCCTCGGCCACCACGCGGCCGCCCGCGTCGCCGCCTTCGGGGCCGAGGTCGATCACCCAGTCGCTGGCGCGGATCACGTCGAGGTTGTGCTCGATGAGGATCAGCGAGTGGCCCGCGTCCAGCAGCTTGCGCAGCGCGCGCATGAGCTTGGCGATGTCGTCGAAGTGCAGGCCGGTGGTGGGCTCGTCGAACAGGAACAGCGTGCCCTTGCGCGCCACGGGCTGGCGCGATTTGCTTTGCGTGCGCGCGGCTTCGGCGAGGAAGCCTGCCAATTTGAGCCGCTGCGCCTCGCCGCCCGAGAGCGTGGGCACGGGCTGGCCGAGCTTCACGTATTCCAGGCCCACGTCCACGATGGGCTGCAGGGCGCGGATCACGTCGCGGTCTTGCGCGAACAGCGTGGCGGCCTCGCTCACCGTGAGGTCGAGCACGCTGGCCGCGTTGAGCAGCCTGCCCGCGCGCTCGATGCGCACTTCCAGGATCTCGGGCCGGTAGCGCTTGCCGTCGCAGTCGGGGCAGCGCAGGTACACGTCGGAGAGGAACTGCATCTCCACGTGCTCGAAGCCCGAGCCGCCGCAGGTGGGGCAGCGCCCATCGCCGCTGTTGAAGCTGAACTTGGCGGCGGTGTAGCCGCGCTCCCTGGCGAGCGGCGCCACGGCGAACAGCTCGCGGATGGCGTCCCAAGCGCCCACGTAGCTCACGGGGTTGGAGCGCGCGGTCTTGCCGATGGGGGACTGGTCGACGAACACCACGTCGCCCAGGTGGTCCGCGCCCAGCAGCCGGCCGTGCGCGCCCGCCGCCTCGGTGGCCTTGCCGAAGTGGCGCATGAGCGCGGGCGCGAGCACGTCCTGGATCAGCGTGGATTTGCCCGAGCCCGATACGCCGGTGACGGCGACGAGGCGCTGCAAGGGGAATTCGACGCTCACGTCCTTCAGGTTGTGCTCGCGCGCGCCTTCGAGCACCAGGCGCGGCGTGCTTTGCGTGACCATGCGCTTCAAGCCCGTGCCGATCTGCTTGTGCCCGCCCAGGTACTGGCCCGTGAGCGTGTCTGCCTTGCGCAAGTCGGCCACCGGGCCGTCGAACACGATGGAGCCGCCGCGCTCGCCAGGGCCGGGGCCGAAGTCGATCACGCGGTCGGCCGCGAGCATCACGGCCGGGTCGTGCTCCACCACCACCAGCGTGTTGCCCGCGTCGCGCAGGCGCAGCATGGCCTCGGTGATGCGGTGCATGTCGCGCGGGTGCAGGCCGATGCTGGGCTCGTCGAGCACGAACAGCGTGTTGACCAGGGACGTGCCTAAAGCGGTGGTGAGGTTGATGCGCTGCACCTCGCCGCCGCTCAGGGTGCGGCTCTGCCGGTCGAGCGTGAGGTAGCCGATGCCCACGTCGCACAGGTATTTGAGGCGGGTGGTGATTTCCTCGTGCAGCAACTTCAGCGCTTGCGCTTCGCCGGCCGCACCGTCCTGCGGCAACGCCATGTGCGAGAAGAAGCGCCGCAGCCGCTCGATGGGCAGCAGCATCAGGTCGTGCAGCGTGAGGCCGGGCAGCGCTTCGAGCTGCGCGCGCGACCATTGCACGCCCTGGGGCATGAAGCGCTTTGCGGGGTCGAGCACCGCGTCGGCATCGTCCTTGCCACCGATGCGCCAAAGCAGGCTCTCGGTCTTCAGGCGCGCGCCCGCGCACACGGGGCACGGCGTGTAGCTGCGGTATTTGGACAGCAGCACACGGATGTGCATCTTGTACGCCTTGCTCTCCAGGTACGCGAAAAAGCGGCGGATGCCGTACCACTGCTTGTTCCAGTTGCCTTCCTTGAAGCCAGGCGTGCCGTCGATGACCCATTTGCGCTGGTCGTCGGTCAGCTTGTACCAGGGCGTGTCGCGCGGAATGCCCGCGCTTTCCGCGTGGCGCATCAGGTCGTCCTGGCACTCCTTCCACGCGGGCGTCTGGATGGGCTTGACAGCGCCCGCGCGCAGCGTGAGCTTGTGGTTGGGGATGACGAGGCCCCAGTCCACGCCGATCACGCGCCCGAACCCCCGGCAGGCCTCGCACGCGCCCACGGCGGAGTTGAACGAGAACATCGACGGGATGGGCTCGCTGTAGCGCAGGTCGCTGTCGGGGCAGTGCAGGCCGGTCGAAAAACGCCACAGCTCCGGCTCACCCTCCTCGCGCAGCCGGTAGACGTTGAGCCGCCCGCCGCCGCGCTTCAAGGCCACTTCGATGGCCTCGACGGCGCGCACGCGCTCGGTGTTGCCCATGCGGAAGCGGTCGGCCACCACGTCGAGCAGCTTGCGGCTGCCCTCCTCGCGCTCGGCCTGCACCCTGGTGAAGCCGCTGGCCGACAGCCACTGCTCGACCTGCTCGGGCGACGTGTTCGCGGGCAGCTCCACGGGGAAGGTGAGCACGATGCGCGGGTCGCCCTCGGCCTCGCAGCGCTGGCGCAGGGCGCCATAGATGGTGTCGGGCGAATCGTGGCGCACGGGCTGCGCGGTCTGCTTGTCGAAGAGCTGCCCGGCGCGCGCGTACAGCAGCTTCAGGTGGTCGTTCAGCTCCGTCATCGTGCCCACGGTGGAACGCGAGCTGCGCACGGGGTTGGTCTGGTCGATGGCGATGGCCGGGGGCACGCCCTCCACCTTGTCCACGGCCGGCTTGTCCATGCGGTCGAGGAACTGGCGCGCGTAGGCGCTGAAGGTCTCCACGTAGCGGCGCTGGCCCTCGGCGTAGAGCGTGTCGAACACCAGGCTGGACTTGCCCGAGCCGCTGGGGCCCGTGACCACCGTCAGTTCGCCAGTGCGGATGTCCACGTCGAGGTTCTTGAGGTTGTGCTGGCGCGCGCCGTGGATGCGGATCAGTCCCTGGGTCATACCGGTGGTCTTTCTGGGGTGGGGCGGGACATTCTAGAAGGCAGGGATAACCCCGGCAGGCGTGCGTCATGCGCGGTGTGCGTTGCGTCAGCACAACGCGCAAGGGGCTTTCCCATGCGACCCGTCAGGTCAATGCCACAGCTGCCCCGGCAGCACTTGCCACGAAGCCGGTAGCACGCAATAGTGGGCGTTCCTGCCTGCTCCCGCTGCCGCGGGAGCCGCGTCACCGCAGCCCCGGCAGGAGCCCCTGCCTCGGTCCACGGGGGCAAATCCCATAACACCATTCAACGGAGACATTCCATGAGGAGATGGCACAAGGCCGCCGCGCTGGCCGCGCTCGCCACCATGCTGGGCCTGCCTGCCCAGGCACAGATCCTGGTCGGCCAGACCGCAGGCTTCAGCGGTATCGTGGCCGCCGGCGTGAAGGAGACGGCGGACGGCGCGCAGCTGTACCTGGACATGGTCAACGCACGCGGGGGCGTGAACGGCCAGAAGATCGAGGTGATCTCGCTGGACGACAAGTTCGATCCCAAGCTCGCCGCCGAGAACGCCCGCAAGCTCATCGAGGAGCACAACGTCACCGCCCTCTTCCTCACGCGCGGCACGCCGCACAACGAGGCCATCGTGCCGCTGCTGGACAAGCACGGCGTGCCGCTCGTCGGCCCGTCCACCGGCGCCATGGTGCTGCACAAGCCCGTGCGCAAGCACGTGTTCAACGTGCGCGCCACCTACCAGCGCGAGGCGGAGAAGGTCGTCTCCCACCTGGCCTCCATGGGCATCACCCGCATCGGCGTGGTGCTGGCCGACGACAGCTTCGGCGCCGACGGCCTGGCCGGTGCGCAGCGCGGGCTGGAGCAGGCCAAGCTGCAGCCCGTGGTGCTGGAGAAGTTCGACCGCGCCAAGCCCAACTTCGCGCCCATCGCGGCCAAGGTCGTGCAGTCGCAGACACAGGCCGTACTCATGCTGGCGTCGGGCTCCGCCGTGGTGGACGGCTACGCGGCCTTCCGCAATGCCGGATCGACCGCACAGATCGTCACGCTGTCGAACAACGCCTCGTCGGGCTTCGCCAAGAGCCTGGGCGCCAACGCGCGCGGCGTGATCGTCACCCAGGTCTTCCCCAACGAGCGCTCCAGCCACTACCCGCTGGTGCGCGAGGCGCACGACCTGGCCAAGGCCAAGGGCCAGGAGATCAGCCCCGCCATGCTGGAGGGCTACACCGCCGCGAAGGTGCTGGTGGAAGGCCTGCGCCGCGCCGGCCCCAAGCCCACGCGCGAGAAGGTCCAGGTGGCGCTGGAGTCCCTGCAGAAATTCGACCTGGGCGGGCTGGAGATCACCTACGGCCCCGACGACCACACCGGGCTGGATTTCGCCGACCTCTCCATCATTGGCACGGACGGCAAGTTCCGCCGCTGACGCGCCCGCGCCTCCACCGTACACTCCGGCACACCGCCGGGGTGCGGACTGGAGGCGAGGCATGACAGCACTTTGGAAGACATGGGGCGCCCGCTGCGCCCTGGCGTTCGGCATCGCTGCGGCAGCGCTGCCCGGGGCGCAGGCCCAGCTCCTCGTGGGGCAGACCGTAGGCATCACCGGCTCCGCCGCCATCACGGTCAAGGAATCGATGCTGGGCGCGTCGCTGTACCTCGACCACGTGAACGCCACCGGCGGCGTGCAGGGGCAGAAGATCGAGCTCCTCGCGCTGGACGACAGGTTCGACCCCCAGCTCACGCTGGAGAACGCCCGGACGCTCATCGAGGACAAGGGCGTGCTGGCCCTCTTCATGACGCGCGGCACGCCGCATACGCAGGGCATCATCCCGCTGCTGGACAAGCACGGGGTGCCGCTCGTGGGCCCCTCCACCGGCGCCATGGTGCTGCACCAGCCTGTGCCCCGGAACGTCTTCAACATCCGCGCGCCCTACCAGCGCGAAGTGGAAAAGGCCATCGCCCACTTGGCGCTGCTGGGCGTGCAGCACATCGGCGTGGTCCACGTGGACGACACCTTCGGCGAGGACGGGCTGGCCGGCGCGCAGAAGGGCTTCCAGGCCAACCAGCTCAAGGCGCTGTTCGTGGAGAAGTTCGACCGCGCCAAGCCCGACTTCTCCGCCATCGCGCCGCGGGTACGCAGCCGCGAGCCCCAGGCCGTGATCTTCATCGGCACGGGCGCGGCCGTGGTGAGCGGCATCCAGGCGCTGCGCGCCGCGGGGGTCGGCGGGCAGATCCTCACACTGTCCAACAACGCCTCCGGAGGCTTCGTGAAGGCGCTCGGCGAGCAGGCCCGGGGCGTGGTGGTGACGCAGGTGTTCCCGTCGGAGCGCTCGCTGAACTATCCGGTGATAAAGGAAGCCCAGGGCCTGGCCAAGGCCCGCGGCCTGAAGGAACTCACGCCCGCCATGGTCGAAGGCTTCGTCAACGCCAAGGTACTGGTGGAGGGCCTGCGCCGTGCGGGCCCCCGGCCCGACCGCGTGCGCCTGCATGCCGCGCTGGAAGGCCTGAGCAAGTTCGACGTGGGCGGCCTGGAGCTGTCCTACAGCAGCACGGACCACACGGGCCTGGACTTCGCCGACCTGTCCATCATCAGCACGGACGGCCGTTTCCAGCGCTGAAGCGGCGGCCCGCCAAGCAAAAAGCCCGCGAAAGCGGTGCTCTCGCGGGCTTTTCCATGGGAATGGCGCTTGGCGCGCTTACTGCGAGGCGCCGGACGCCGGCGCCGCTGCGGGCTCGGGCGCATGCACGGCATCCACGCCGTGCTTTTCCCCGCTCATGTCCACCTGGTCGCCGGCCTTCATGATCACGAACAACGCAATCGCCGCGAACACCACGAATCCCACCACGATCTTCCACATGCTCATCTCCTGATCAAAGTATTGTCGAAACACAAGGCCGCCAATGAAAAGGCCTCACACGGAAGGTGTGAGGCCTGTTGTGGCTCAAGCCCCACCACATTGGATCAGGCTTGGATTGCAGGCAGCTTACGCTGCCGCGCCATCAGAAGTTGTGGCGCACGCCCAGGGCGATGGAGCTGAAGTCGTCGCCAGCACGGGTGACGTTGTAATTAGCGCCGCTACTGTTGCTCACGCGGGTGTAGTAGCCGTACACCTTGGTGCGCTTGCTCAGGTTGTAGTTGTAGCCCAGCGTGTATTGCGTAGCGCTGGAATTGGGCACATCGCTCCACTTGCTGGCACGGCCCACGTTCACGTGAAACTCGGAAGCGCCAAGGGCGTACATGCCGGCCAGACGGAAGTTGTTGCGGGTGCCAAGCAGCTTCTCATCATTGCGCTGATAGTAACCACCAACGGTGAACTGGCCAAAGGTGTACAGACCACGCAGGCCCAACTGCTTGTTGCCGTCGAACTGGCTATAGCCAGCGCCCAGATGCATAGATCCAACGTTGTAGTTGGCCGCCAAGTCGTAGCTGTTCTTCCCACCGGCGCCGGACACCTTCTCATGCAAGGCCACCGAGCCTTCCATCGTAAAGCCACCGAGGTTGGGGGTGCGGTAGGCAATCTTGTTGCCAGTACCCAGTCCATTGGCGCGGCCACCCTGGTTCACGGCACCAACGCCCATCCAACCCGGATCGACGTAGAACGCATCGGAAGAAGAGCCCGTGTCATGGTTGTGCATGCTTACATAGTCGGCCGTGGCGTAATACGACTCAGGGTAGAAGTTGCCCAAGCGAATCATGCCGAAGCCGCCCGACAGGTTCACTTCGCTCTGACGACCGAAGTAGGTAGCCGCTGCAGCGCCCGTGTCAGATGCGAAGCCGCTTTCCAGCGCGAAGCCGGCTTTCAGGCCACCACCCAGGTCTTCCGTGCCACGAATACCCCAACGGGAATTATTGTTATACAGGCCCGTCGTGGAAACGTCGCCAACTTTCTGACGCTCAACGGTGGTGTTCACGCGGCCATAGAGAGTCACGCTGCTTTGTGCGAAGACAGCGGAGGTGCCCAGCAGAGCCAGGGTTGCGAGCAGCAAACGACTTGGTTTTTGCATGTGATTTCCTTGAATGCTTGTGTCCATCGGGTGGGTAGGCACAGTCCGCCGCCTGCGTTTGGCCGGTGAGCCCTTGTGCGACTACGAACTCAAATTCTAGGTGTAACGATCTGGTTAAGACACACGATTGTCACTTTCGGAACCCCCCTGACGTTTTGCCGCCACACTTTCCATTCGATGGAAAGTGTGGCGGCAACGGCCCGGGCTTGCAGGCCCGGACAGGGAGGCAGAAGCCGCAGGGCTTCAGTCGTCGGCGTAGATGTCCACGTCCTTGGTTTCGCGGATGAACAGCGTGCCGATCACCGCGGTCATGCCGGCGATGACGATGGGGTACCACAGGCCGTTGTACATGTTGCCGGTGGAGGCCACGATGGCGAACGAGGTGGTGGGCAGCAGGCCGCCGAACCAGCCGTTGCCGATGTGGTAGGGCAGGCTCATGGAGGTGTAGCGGATGCGCGTGGGGAACAGTTCCACCAGCATCGCTGCGATGGGGCCGTACACCATGGTCACCAGGATCACGAGGTAGGTCAGGATGACCAGCATCATGATCTTGTTCATCTTGGCAGGGTCGGCCTTGGCGGGGTAGCCGGCGGCCTTCAGGTCGTCGCTCATCTCCTTCTTGAAGGCGGCGATGGCCTTGGTGCTTTCCTCGTCGAACTTGTGGTTGACCACGTTGCCGGTGGGCGCGGTGACGGTCTTGTCGCCGATCTTCACGACGGCCGGGCTGCCGGCGGGGCCGGCGGCGTTCTCATAGCTGACCGAGTTCTGCACCAGGTAGCGCTTGGCGATGTCGCAGGAGCTCTTGAAGTCGATCTCGCGCGCCACGGGGTTGCCCTGGAACGAGCAGGTGGCGGGATCGGCCGTCACCACCACGCCGGCGGTGGCCTGGGCGTTGGCGAGGTCGGGGTTGGCGGCGCCGGTGAGGGCCTTGAACACGGGGAAGTAGGTCAGCACGGCCAGCACGCAGCCCAGCATGATGATGGGCTTGCGGCCGATCTTGTCGGACAGCGTACCGAAGATCACGAAGAACGGCGTGCCGATCAGCAGCGCAGCGGCGATCAGCAGGTTGGCCGTGACGGCATCCACCTTGAGCTGCTGCGTGAGGAAGAACAGCGCGTAGAACTGGCCCGTGTACCACACGACGGCCTGGCCGGCGGTCAGGCCGATCAGCGCCAGGATCACGATCTTGAGGTTCTTCCACTGGCCGAAGGATTCGGCCAGCGGCGCCTTGGAGGTCTTGCCCTCGGCCTTCATCTTCTGGAAGGCGGGCGACTCCGACAGCGACAGGCGGATCCACACCGAGATGCCCAGCAGCAGGATGGACACCAGGAACGGGATGCGCCAGCCCCAGTCGTTGAACACCGCCTCGCCCAGCGCGGTGCGTGTGCCCAGGATCACCAGCAGCGACAGGAACAGGCCCAGCGTGGCGGTGGTCTGGATCCAGGAGGTGTAGGCACCGCGGCGGCCGTGCGGCGCGTGCTCGGCCACGTAGGTGGCCGCGCCGCCGTACTCGCCGCCGAGCGCCAAGCCCTGCAGCATGCGCAGCGCGATCAGGATCACGGGAGCGGCCACGCCGATGCTGGCGTAGTTGGGCAGGATGCCGACGATGAAGGTCGACACGCCCATGATCAGGATGGTGACCAGGAAGGTGTACTTGCGGCCGATCATGTCGCCCAGGCGGCCGAACACCAGCGCGCCGAAGGGACGCACCAGGAAGCCCGCGGCGAAGGCCAGCAGCGCGAAGATGAACGCGGCGCCGGCGTCCAGCCCGCTGAAGAACTGCTTGGCGATGATGGCCGCGAGCGAACCGTAGAGATAGAAGTCATACCACTCGAAAACGGTGCCGAGCGATGACGCGAAGATCACCTTCTTTTCTTCCGGCGACATGGGCCGGTGTGCAGTGCTGGTAGCCATGTGTGCTGTCTCCTGCTTGTTGGGATGGGAAATCGGATGCGCGGAAAAATGCGCGAAAACCAAAGGGCCTGTAAGCACTTCTGCGGTGCCTGCTGCGCAATATCCGATCGCCGTCTGACCGAAAGCTGACATGCGCCGCGGGCCTGCGGAGCAGGCCGCTTACGCATGCCTGACAAACTCAGGTGCAACCCTCGCATTCCGTTTCTTGATGTGAGAGTCCGGGGCCCACGGCGGTGCCGCACCGCTTCGGTCTGGGGAGAAGCTCAGGGTTAACCCGGTGTTTTAACGCAGGGTTTGCCCTTGCTAGGACAAACCCTTGATTCCTGACAAGGCGTTGTAAGCACCCCTCCCCCCGTACCGGCAGGCCCGGGCAAGCGGGGCGTTCAGCCCTTGGCGGGCAGGCCAGAGGGCACGCGCGGCACGGCATCCCAGGCGGGGCCATCGAACCAGCTGTCTCCATCCAGATAGGCGCGCAGCATGGGCAGGCCGTCCAGCCCCCAGAACAGCCGTCCGTCGACCTCGTAGGCCGGAACGCCGAACACGCCGTGCGCCGTGGCGGCGTCGGTGTTCGCACGCAGGAGCGCCTTGGCCTGCGCGCCCGTGCCTTCGGGGTCGGGGCGCAGTTGCTCGGCCAGCGCCCCGGCCAGTGCGTCCAGGCGCGCGGGGTCCAGGGCATCGTGCCCGCCCAGCCACACATGGCGCAGCACCGTGCCGGCGACGAAGCGGTTCACGGTGCCGTCTTCGCTGCAGGCCAATGCCTGGCGCAGCAGCGGCAGCGGGTTGAACGGATGGCGCGCCGGCATGTCCAGGCCGCAGCCCTGGGCATGGCCCAGCCAGGACACGTGGCGGTAGGTCCAGTCCCGCTTCGGGGGAATGCCCGCCGGGCCGGGGTTGCCGTGCTGCTGCAGCAGCGCGCCCAGCAGCACGGGGCGGTAGTGCAGGTGGTAGCTCAGGCCCTCCAGCACCTGCGGCAGGCGCTCGAAGGCCAGCCAGGCGTAAGGGGAGACGAAGTCCAGGTAGAACGTGATGTGCTTCATGCCAGCTCCTCGGGTGGGGTGACGCCCGCGCGGCGCAGCAGCGCGGCCCAGATGACGCGCCGCTCCGCGCCGCTGGCCTTGGACCAGGCGCGGATCTCGTCCAGCGTACGGAAGCACCCTTCGCAGTGGCTGCGGTCCGGCGTCATGCGGCACACGGACACGCAGGGCGAAGGCACTTCGGATTCAATGCTGAATTGGCCTGCAGCGCTTATTTGACAAGCGCAAGCAGCTATCAAACTTGCAGCACTCATACCGCAGGCGCCTGCACCACGTCGGCCACGGGCGCGCCGGTGAGCGCCTCCAGGTCCTGCGGGCGCAGCTGGAACACGCCGTGCGGGTGCCCCGCGGCAGCCCAGATCACGTCGAAACGGAACAGCTCGCGGTCGATCAGCGTGACGGGCGCGGTGGCATGGGCCACGGGCGAGACGCCGCCGATGGTGAAGCCGGTCTTGGCCTTGACGAACTCGGCGTCGGCGCGGCCGGTCTTGCCGACGAGGGCATCGACCTTCTTCTCATCGACGCGCCGGTCGCCCGAGGCGATAACGAGCACCGCCGCGTCGTCGCTCTTGCGGCGGAAGATGATGCTCTTGGCGATCTGGCCCACGGCGATGCCCAGCGCGTCCGCGGCCTGCTGGGCGGTGCGCGCCGCGTCGTCGAGCATGACGGGCGCATGCGGATGGCCCCGGCCCGCGAGCGCCGCGGCCACGCGCTGCACGCCCTCGGGCAATGCCTTCAACTCAGCCCCGCACATGGCTCACCCCGCCCGCTTGTTCAGCAGCGCCACGGCCACGCGCGAGTTGGGCTTGCGATCCAGGAAGCCGCTGATGTAGGCGCCCGCATCGACGAGCTTGTCCAGATCGATGCCGGTGTCGATGCCCATGCCGTGCAGCATGTAGACCACGTCTTCGGTCGCCACATTGCCCGTGGCGCCCTTGGCGTAGGGGCAGCCGCCCAGTCCGGCGACGGACGACTGGAAGTTCCACACGCCCAGTTCCAGCGCGGCCAGCGTGTTGGAGAGCGCCTGGCCGTAGGTGTCGTGGAAGTGGCCCGAGACTTCATGAAGCGCGAAGTGGGCCAGCGTGGCCTCGATGGCGCGCTGCACCTTGCGCGGCGTGCCCACGCCGATGGTGTCGGCCACATCCACGCGCTGCACGCCGATGCCCTTGAGCAGCCCCGCGAGGTAGCCCACGCGCTCGGGTGCCACCTCGCCCTCGTAGGGGCAGCCCACGGTGCAGCTCATCGCGCCGCGCACGCGGATGCCCGCGGAGCGCGCGGCCTCGACCACGGGCGCGAAGCGCTCGATGCTCTCGGCGATGGAGCAGTTGATGTTCTTCTGGCTGAACGCCTCGCTGGCCGAGCCGAAGACGACGATCTCGTCGGGCCGGTCCTGCACGGCGGCCTCGTAGCCCTTGAGGTTGGGCGTGAGCACCGAGTAGTCCACCCCGGGGACGCGCGCGATGCCGCTCATCACGTCGTGGTTGTCGGCCATCTGCGGCACCCACTTGGGAGACACATAGCTCGTGACCTCGATTTCCTGGAGGCCCGCCTCCTGCAGGCGGTGCACCAGGCCGATCTTGATCTCGGCCGGCACGGGCATCTTTTCGTTCTGCAGTCCGTCGCGCGGGCCGACGTCGATCAGCCTGACGCGGGCGGGAATGTTCGGGTTCATCGGGAGTCTCCTGGCTGGGTTGTCAATAGCCGCGCGCGGTATCGACGGCGCCCGCGACGGCCTCGCCGCGCTCCATCGCCGCTATCTTGCCGGCGATCTGCGCGATGCTCTCGTCGCGCAGGGTGCGCGCCGAGGTATGGGGGGTGATGGTGATCTTCGGGTGGTTCCAGAACGGATGGCCGGCCGGCAGCGGCTCGGTGCGGAACACGTCGAGCGTGGCGCCCGCCACGTGGCCCTCCTCGATCAGCGCGAGCAGGTCTTCCTCGACCAGGTGTGCGCCGCGCGCCACGTTGATGACGTAGGCGCCAGGCTTCAGGCGCGCGAGCGTGTCGCGGCGCATGATGCCGTGCGTCTCGGGTGTGAGCGGCAGCAGGTTGACGAGCACGCGCGTGGCGGCCAGGAATTCGCCGAAGCCCTCGGCGCCGCTGTACGTGCGCACGCCCGCGACGGCCTTGGGCGAACGGCTCCAGCCGAGCACGGGAAAGTCGAACTGCGCCACCGTACGCGCCACGCGCTCGCCCAGCACGCCCAGGCCCATCACGCCCACGGGGAAGTCCTGGCGCCGCGGCGGCTTGAGATAGCCCCAGCGGCCGGCGCGCATCTGGGCCTCGTACTGGTCCAGCTCGCGGAAATGGCGGATCAGCGCATGGCTCACGTATTCGGCCATCTGCACCGCCATGCCCGCGTCGTCGAGCCGCACCACGCGCATGGACGGCGGCAGGCGCAGGCGCAGCAGCCCGTCCACCCCCGCGCCGATGTTGCACAGCGCGCGCAGGGCGGGCTGCTCGTCGATGAACTGCTGGGGCGGCGCCCAGACCACGGCGTAGTCCGACTGCGGCGCACCCGGCTGCCAGACGCTGATGTCCGCCTGCGGCAGCGCGGCCGCCAGGCCCTGCAGCCAGGGCTCGGCCTTGGTATCGGTACAGCAAAAAGTGATCTTCATGGCGCCCGAGCGTACCGCGCCTGGCCGGCGCGCGCCGTCACTCCGAGGAAAGCCTGAGCAGCTCCGCGCCGTCCATTACCTGGTCGCCCGGCGCGTAGAGCAGCTCGGCCACCACGCCGTCGGCAGGCGCGGCGATGGTGTGCTCCATCTTCATCGCCTCCATCACGGCCAGGGCCTGGCCCTTCTTGACCGCGTCGCCCGCCTTCACGGCGAACGACACCACCTTGCCCGGCATGGGAGCCGTCAGGCGGCCACCCTCGCCCTGCGTGTCGCCCGCGTGGGCCAGCAGGTCCAGCGCCTCGATGCGCGTGGCGCCGCGCGGGGTGAAGACGTGGTCGCTCTCGCCCTGCGCGTACACCACGGCGCGCGTGCGCCGGCCGGCGTAGCGCAGGTCGATGGCGCCGCCGCCCAGCGGCGTGAAGGACAGCGGCCCTTCGACGGCGGCGTCGCCCTCGCCCACGCTCAAGTGGTGGTCACCGCCCTGGGCGCCGTACGTGAGCCATGCCTTGGCGTGCGCGCCGCCGAAGTCGAATTCGAAACGGCGCCGGCAGGCGACCAGCGAACGCCAGCCGTCGCGGCGGCTGAAGGGGCTGGCGCCCTCCTCGGCCCGCTCGCGCAGCAGCGCACACGCCACGGCGGCGGCAGCTGCCAGCGGCAGCCCCACCGGTTCCTGGCGGAACAGCGCGGCCTCCTCGCGCTGGATCAGCGCGGTGTCGAGCCGGGCGGAGGCGAACGCATCGCTGCGGCACACGTAGCGCAGGAACTGCACGTTGGTCGCCAGCCCCACGATGTGGGTCTGCGCCAGCGCGTCGTCCAGCCGTGCCAGGGCCTGCGCGCGCGTATCGCCATGCACGATGAGCTTGGCGATCATGGAGTCGTAGAACGGGCTGATCGCGTCGCCTTCGCGCACGCCGTCGTCGATGCGCACCATGCCTCTTTCAAAGCTGGTGCACGCGGGCTTGCGGTAGACCGCCAGCGTCCCGGTGGCGGGCAGGAAGTTGTTGTCGGGGTTCTCGGCGCAGATGCGCGCCTCGATGGCATGGCCGATGATCTTCAGCTCGTCCTGGCGCTTGGGCAGGGGCTGGCCGCTGGCCACGCGCAGCTGCCACTCCACCAGGTCCTCGCCCGTGATGGCCTCGGTCACCGGGTGCTCCACCTGCAGGCGGGTGTTCATCTCCATGAAGTAGAACTTCATCTGGTCGGGCGCGTCGTAGCCGCCCGGCTGCTCCACGATGAACTCCACCGTGCCCGCGCCCACGTAGCCCACGGCCTGGGCCGCTGCCACGGCGGCCTCGCCCATCTGGCGGCGCAGGGCCTCGGTCATGCCGGGCGCGGGGGCCTCCTCCAGCACCTTCTGGTGGCGGCGCTGCACGGAGCAATCGCGCTCGAACAGGTAGACGCAGTTGCCCTGCGTGTCGCCGAACACCTGGATCTCGATATGACGCGGGCGCAGCACGTATTTCTCGACCAGCACCGCGTCGTTGCCGAAGCTGTTGATGGCCTCGCGCTGGCACGAGGCCAGCGCGGCCGCGAAGTCCTCGCTCTTTTCCACCAGCCGCATGCCCTTGCCGCCGCCGCCCGCGCTGGCCTTGATGAGCACGGGGTAGCCGATGCGGTCGGCCTCGCGCTGCAGCAGCTGCGGGTCCTGGTCCTCGCCCTGGTAGCCAGGCACCAGCGGCACGCCCGCCTTGGCCATCAGGCGCTTGGATTCGGCCTTGAGCCCCATGGCGGAAATGGCCGAGGCCGGCGGGCCGATGAAGACCAGCCCGGCCGCCGCGCAGGCCTGGGCGAAATCCTCGTTCTCGCTCAGGAAGCCGTAGCCGGGGTGGATAGCCTGCGCGCCCGTAGCCTGCGCGGCCTCGATGATGCGCTCCCAGCGCAGGTAGCTGTCCTTGGGCGCGCTGCCGCCGATGTGCACAGCCTCGTCGCACACGGCCACGTGCTTGGCCTGGGCGTCGGCGTCGGAATACACGGCCACGGTCTTCACGCCCATGCGGCGCGCGGTGGCGGCGACGCGGCAGGCGATCTCACCACGGTTTGCGATCAGGATTTTGGAAAACATCTAGGCCACCTTGGGGGAAAAGAAAGACGACAGGCGCCGCACCACGGCGCGCAGGAACTTGAACAGCACGACCAGCAGCAGCACGGATACCGCCAGCACCGCCACGAGCACGACGGCGAACAGCACCGGGTGGTTCGTGGCCAGCCACACCATGCCGACGACGAGGCCGTCCTCCAGGAACGACAGGCCCCAGTTGGAAAACGGCTCGGGCGAGGTGTTGGCCGCCGCGCGCGTGGTCATCTTGGTGGCCAGCGCCGTGGCCGAGAGCGAGCCGCCCAGCAGGCCCGCCACCACGGCCATGGCGGCGTTGTCGAAGCCAAAGACGCTGGCCGCCAGCAGCGCGCCGGCGGGCACGCGGATGAAGGCGTGCAGCGCGTCCCAGGCGCTGTCGAGCCAGGGCACCTTGTCGGCGAAGAACTCCACCAGCAGCATGAAACCGCTCACCAGGAGCACGGCCGGGTGCTGCAGCACGGCCAGGCCGGGCGGCAGCGCGATCCAGCCGGCCACGCCCATCAGTCCGACGAGGAAGACCACCGCATAGAGGCGCAGCCCGCTGGCCCAGCCCAGCGCGGCGGCCAGCGCGACCAGGCTGGGCATGTCGAGCTGCTGCGTGGCGCGCGCGGCTCCGTCGGCCACCGCCTGCGCGGTGCCCGCATCGACGTGCAGGCCCACGGTGTGGAGCCACTGCACGATCTGGAGCCACAAAGCGTCCATGCTCAGAGCCAGTTCGGCTTGCGCTTGTTCAGGAAGGACTGCACGCCCTCGCGGCCGTCGGCGCTCGCGCGGATGTCGGCGATGCCTTCCACGGTGGCGGCGATCAGGCCGGCATCGATCTCGCGCTCCGCCACGTCCTGCACGAGCTGCTTGCAGGCGCGCACGGCATGGGGGCTCGCGCTGGCGAGGGCCTTGGCGAGTTCATCGACCTTGGCGTCGAGCTGCTCGGCCACCACCACCTCGTGCACGAAGCCGATGCGCAGCGCCTCCGCCGCGCCGAAGCGCTCGGCCGTGAGGAAGTAGCGGTGCGCCGCGCGCGCGCCCATGGCGCGGATCACGTAGGGGCTGATGGTGGCTGGGATCAGGCCGATCTTCACCTCCGACAGGCAAAAGCCCGCCGTCTCCACCGCCACGGCCATGTCGCAGCAGGCCACGAGGCCCATGCCGCCGGCATACACGTCGCCCTGCACGCGCGCGATGGTGGGCCTGGGGCATTCGTAGATCACGCGCAGCATCTCGGCGAGCTTGCCCGCGTCGGCCATGTTTTCCTCGCGCGTGTAGTCGGCCATGCGGCGCATCCAGTTGAGGTTGGCGCCCGCGCAGAAGGCCGGGCCCTCGGCGGCGAGCACCACGGCACGCACGTCGGCGCGCGCGCCTACCTCGAGGAAGGCGGCGGTGATCTCGGCGATGACCTCGTCGCTGAAGGCATTGCGCACCTCGGGCTGGGTCAGGGTGATGGTGGCGCGGTGGCCTTCGTAGCGGATGGTGAGGGCGCTCATGGGTGCGGTCTCCTTACATGCGGAACACGCCGAACTTCATGTCCGGGGTGGGCGCGTGGTGCGCGGCGGCCAGGCCCAGGGCGAGCACGCGGCGCGTGTCGGCCGGGTCGATGATGCCGTCGTCCCACAGGCGCGCGGTGGCGTAGTAGGGATGGCCCTGATCTTCGTACTGGCGGCGGATGGGCGCCTTGAAGGCCTCTTCCTCCTCCATGCTCCAGGTGCCGCCCTTGCCCTCGATGCCGTCGCGCTTGACGGTGGCCAGCACGCTCGCGGCCTGCTCGCCGCCCATCACGCTGATGCGCGCGTTGGGCCACATCCAGAGGAAGCGCGGGCTGTATGCACGGCCGCACATGCCATAGTTGCCCGCGCCGAAGCTGCCGCCGATGATGACGGTGAACTTGGGCACGTTGGCCGTGGCCACGGCCGTGACCATCTTGGCGCCGTGGCGCGCGATGCCCTCGTTCTCGTACTTGCGCCCGACCATGAAGCCGGTGATGTTCTGCAGGAACACCAGCGGGATCTTGCGCTGGCAGCACAGCTCGATGAAGTGCGCGCCCTTTTGCGCGCTCTCGGAAAACAGGATGCCGTTGTTGGCCACGATGCCCACGGGCATGCCCTCGATGCGCGCGAAGCCGCAGACCAGGGTGTTGCCGAAGCGGGCCTTGAATTCGTCGAATTCGCTGCCGTCCACGATGCGGGCGATGATCTCGCGCACGTCGAAGGGCTTGCGCGTGTCCACGGGAATCACGCCGTAGAGTTCTTCAGCTGCATATTTAGGAGCTGCCGGCGCTTGCCCGGCGGGCGCTGGAGCCTGATTTCTATTCAAATTCGCCACGGCCGCGCGCGCCAGCGCCAGGGCGTGCATGTCGTTCTGCGCCAGGTGGTCGGCCACGCCCGACAGGCGCGTGTGCACGTCGCCGCCGCCCAGGTCCTCGCTGCTGACCACCTCGCCCGTGGCGGCCTTCACCAGCGGCGGGCCGCCCAGGAAGATGGTGCCCTGGTTCTTGACGATGATGGTCTCGTCGCTCATCGCGGGCACGTAGGCGCCGCCCGCCGTGCACGATCCCATGACCACGGCGATCTGCGCGATGCCCTGGGCGCTCATGTTGGCCTGGTTGTAGAAGATGCGGCCGAAGTGGTCGCGGTCGGGGAAGACCTCGTCCTGGTTGGGCAGGTTGGCGCCGCCCGAATCGACGAGGTAGATGCAGGGCAGCCGATTCTGCTGCGCCACTTCCTGCGCGCGCAGGTGCTTCTTCACCGTCATGGGGTAGTAGGTGCCGCCCTTCACCGTGGCGTCGTTGCACACGATGAGGCAGTCCACGCCGTTCACGCGGCCGATGCCGGCGATCAGGCCCGCGCCGGGCGCGTCGTTGCCGTACATGTTCAGCGCGGCCAGCGGCGCCAGCTCCAGGAAAGGCGTGCCGGGGTCCAGCAGCATCTCCACGCGCTCGCGCGGCAGCAGCTTGCCGCGCGCCACGTGCTTGGCGCGCGCGGCCTCGCCGCCGCCCAGGGCCATGCGGCCGATATGGTCCTTCAGGTCTTGCACCACGGCGCGCATGGCGGCGGCATTGGCGGCGAAGTCCGCGGAGCGGGGGTTGAGCTGGGATTCCAGGATCGGCATGGGTGGGCTTCCGGCAAGGTACGAGTTCCACGATTGTGGTGCGATGCGCGGCGCGAGTCACCCGTGCTTCCCCGCCAGGCAGGTTGCAAATCGCGCCACGCATTCACCCGATATGCGGCACACTCCGTGCCATGCAGCCGCAACCCGCCCAGCCCCTCGTCGCCGCCACGCCCATCGCCTTCGTGCAGGCCATCATGCGTGCCTACGACCGCCACGGACTGCCACGCGAGGCCGCTCTCCTGGCGCTGGACAGGGCACGGATTGCGCCAGAGCAACTGGCCGACCCCGGCGCACGCATCACCGCCTGGCAGATGCAGCAGCTGTCCGAGCACGCCATGCGCGCGCTGGACGACGAGGCACTGGGCTGGTTCAGCCGCCGCCTGCCCTGGGGCAGCTACGGCATGCTCGCGCGCGCCAGCCTCAGCGCGCCCACGCTGCGGGTGGCGCTGGCGCGCTGGTGCCGGCACCACGGCCTGATCGCGCCCGACATCGCCCTCGCGCTGCGCTGCGAGGGTGGCGTGGCCCACATCGAGATCACCGAGCTGGCCAGCCTGCCGGCCGGCATGCGCGAGTTCTGCCTCGTCTCGGTGCTGCGCAACATCCACGGGCTGGCCTGCTGGTACATCGACTCGCGCATCCCGCTGCTGGGCGCATGTTTTCCCTTCGCCGCGCCCGCGCACGCGCCGGCCTATGCGGTGCTGTTCCCCGGTGGCACCACCTTCCAGGCCGCGCACGCGGCCCTGTCCTTCGACGCGCAGTACCTGCAGCTGCCGCTGAGGCGCGACGAGCGCGCGCTGCGCCAGATGCTGCAGAACGCCCTGCCGCTCACGGTGCTGCAGTACCGGCGCGACCGGCTGCTGGTGCAGCGCGTGCGCCAGTTGCTGCAGGACGAGCCCGGCGCCATGCACAGCGCCGAGGCTCTGGGCGCGCGCATGCACATGTCGCCGCGCACGCTGCACCGCCAGCTCAAGGACGAAGGCGCCACGCTGCAGGCGCTCAAGGACGAGGTGCGCCGCCACCGCGCCACCGAGCTGCTGCTGCGCAGCCGCCGCCCCGTCAAGCAGGTGGCCGAGGCGGCGGGCTTCCAGAGCGAGAAGAGCTTCATCCGCGCCTTCCGCGGCTGGACGGGGCACTCGCCGGCGGAGTTCCGCCGCCAGGGCACGCCCACGGCCTGATCCGCGACCTGCGTGGCGCGCGGCGCACCCCCGCCCGGTTGACAGCCGCCCGCCCCGGCGGCCACGATGCACGCCACCATGATCGTTCTACACCACTGCGTCAGCGCCCGTTCGTTCCGCCCCCTGTGGATGCTGGAGGAGGCGGGCGTGCCCTACCGCCTGCGCATGCTGCCCTTTCCGCCGCGCGTGCAGGCCCGCCAGTTCCTGGAAGACAACCCGCTGGGCACCGTGCCGCTGCTGGAGGACGGCGCTGCGCGCATGACCGAGTCGGCCGCCATGTGCCAGTACCTCGCGGCGCGCCATGGCGAAGGGCGCCTCGACGTGGCCGTGGACGACCCGGCCTATGGCGCCTACCTGAACTGGCTGCACATGAGCGACGCCACGCTCACCTTCCCGCAGACACTGGTGCTGCGCTATACCCACTTCGAGCCCCCGGAGCGCCGCCAGCCCCAGGTGGCGCAGGACTATGCACGCTGGTTCCTCGCGCGCCTGCGCGCCGTGGACGCCGCCCTGCAGCAGGGCGAATTCCTCTGCGCCGGCCGCTTCACCGCCGCCGACGTGGCCGTGGCCTACGCGCTGCACCTGGCGCAGCACCTGGGCCTGGACGCGCAGTTCACGCCCGCCGTCGCCGGCTACTGGCAGCGGCTGCAGGCGCGCCCCGCGTTCCAGCGCGCGCTGCAGGCACAGCACCGCGCCGCGCTGGAGCAAGGCGTGGACCCCACCCCTTCGCCCGACCTGAGATGACCACCGACACCTTCGACTACGTCATCGTGGGCGCCGGCATGGCCGGCTGCCTGCTGGCCCACCGCCTGAGCGAGGACGGTCGCCACACCGTGTGCCTGCTCGAATCGGGGCCGCCCGACAGCCACCCCTTCATCCACATCCCGGCCGGCTTCATCAAGGTGGGCTACGACCCGCGCTACACGTGGCCCTTCGAGACCGCGCCCAGCGAGGGCACGGCGGGCCGGCGCGTGACCACGCGGCTGGGGCGCACGCTGGGCGGCTCCAGCGCCATCAACGGCTTCAACTACGCGCGCGGCACCGCGCGCGACTACGACGGCTGGGCGGCCCAGGGCAACCCGGGCTGGAGCTATGACGAGGTGCTGCCTTACTTCCAGCGCACCGAGCGGCGCATCGGTGGCAGCGACGAACCTCACCGCGGGCGCGACGGCCTGCTGCCCATCACCGACTGCGACTGGCGCCACCCGCTGTGCGACGGCTTCATCGCCAGCGCGCACGCGCTGGGCATCGGCCCAGCCGGCGACTACAACCTGGGAGTGCAGGCGGGCGCGGGCTACTACCAGCGCTGGATCCACAAGGGCCGCCGCGTGAGCGCGGCCACGGCCTTCCTCAAGCCCGCGCGCGGGCGCGCCAGCCTGGACGTGCGTACCGGCGCGCATGCCGCGTCCATCGTGTTCGAGAGCCGCCGCGCCGTGGGCGTCGAAGTGCTGATGCAGCCGGGCAACGCGCGCCGCACGGTGCGCGCGCGGCGCGCGGTGATCCTGTGCGCGGGCGCCATCAACAGCCCCAAGCTGCTCCAGCTCTCGGGCGTGGGGCCGCTCGGCTGGCTGCAGGCGCTGGGCATTCAGCCAGTGCATGCACTGGAGGGCGTGGGCCAGCGGCTGCAGGACCATTTCATGGTGCGCTCCGTGGTGCGCGTGCAGGGCGTCACCACCATCAACAGCACGGCGCGCGGCTGGCGCCTGGGGCTGGAGATCGCCAAGTGGGCGCTGGGCCGGCCCAGCGTGCTGGCCATCAGCCCGTCGGTGGCCTATGCGTTCGCCGCCTCGCGGCCGGGGCTGGACGCGGCGGATCTGCAGTTCCACTTCTCGCCGGGCAGCTATGCCTCGGGCATCGCGGGCAGGCTCGACGGCTTTCCGGGCATGACGCTGGGCTTCTACCAGATGCGGCCCGCGAGCTGTGGCCACGTGCGCGCGCTGTCGGCCGACCCGTTCGCGTCGCCCGAGATCCAGCCCGCCTACCTGGCGCGCGAGGAAGACCGCCGCGTGGTGATCGACGGCCTGCGGCTCACGCGCCGCATCCTGCACGCGCCCCCGCTGCAGCCCTACGTGCTGCGCGACGAGGCACCGCCCGCCGAGGCGGTGAGCGACGAAGACCTCCTGGACTACGCGCGCCAGCGCGGCGGCACCGCCTGGCACTTCATGGGCACCTGCCGCATGGGGCCGGCGCACGACGCATCGGCGGTGGTGGATGCGCAGCTGCGCGTGCACGGCCTGGAGGGCCTGCGCGTGGCCGACGCCTCGGTGATGCCGGCCATGCCCTCTGGCAACACCGGCGCTCCGACCATGATGATCGCGGAGAAGGCAGCGGACCTGCTGCTGCGGGCCTAGCCGGGGAAGGCACAACTGTCAGCGCGAACTGTACCTATCCCAATAGGTACAGCGGGCTTACAGTAGACATTCGCATGCTGTCCCGCTCCACGGGCGCGGCCAGCGGCGGGTACAGATGGATCGCGAGATCCGCACCGCCAGCAATGGCGTCAAACAGGAGACAAGC
Organism: Acidovorax sp. MR-S7; assembly: GCF_000400995.2. Classification (GTDB taxonomy): domain Bacteria; phylum Pseudomonadota; class Gammaproteobacteria; order Burkholderiales; family Burkholderiaceae_C; genus MR-S7. The sequence goes on from NZ_DF238909.1 coordinate 47,003, forward strand.
CATGACAGGAATCCGCCAGATCGCCCAAGCGGCCGCCGCCGCACTCACGGTGGCATACGCCTTCGCCGCCCACGCGCAGGACATCAAGATCGGCTACACGGCCGACCAATCCGGCAGCGGCGTGGCCGAGCTGGGCATCGCCGGCCGCTGGGGCTTCGAGGCCGCCATCGAGGACGTCAACAAGGCCGGCGGCATCCTGGGCAAGAAGGTGGTCGGCGTGATCCGCGACGACCAGGGCACACCGCCGAAGGCCATCCAGACGGTGCAGGACCTGCTCGACAGCGAGAAGGTGCAGGCGCTGGTCGGCCCCGCCAACTCGGGCAACGCGCTGGCCTGGCTGCACATTCCGCAGCAGAAGAAGATTCCCGTGGTGGTGCCCATCGGCACGGCCACCGAGATCACCACGCGCTACGCCAAGGAGCCGCAGAACTACCTGTTCCGCGTGTCGATGGTGGATCGTGAGCAGGTGTCGCTGCTGGCCGCGTATGCGGTCAAGGCGTCCAAGGACAAGAAGATCGCCGTGCTGGCCGACTCCACCGGCTACGGCCAGGGCGGCATCAAGGACGCGACCGAGGTGCTGGCGCTGCACGGCGTGAAGCCCGTGGCCGTCGAGAAGTACGGCCCCAAGGACACGGACATGACCTCGCAGCTCAACAAGATCAAGGCCGCGGGGGCCGACACCGTCATCATCTACGGCATCGCCGACGGCGCCGCGCAGGTGGTGCGCAGCATGGAGAAGATCAACTACATGCCCGTCACGCTGGGCACCTGGGGCAACCTGAGCTCGCTGTTCCCGAAGATGACCGGCCCCAAGCTGTCCGAGCACCTGATCCTGGCCGCGTCCACCACCGAGGACACCTCCGCCAAGACCAAGGCCCTGGGCGAGCGCGTGCGCAAGAACTTCCCCGCGCTGACCTGCTTCCCCTGCGCCGCGCAGGCCTACGACTCGGTGATGCTGCTGGCCGCCGCGATGAAGCAGGCGAACACCACCGACGGCGAGAAGGTCGCCGCCGCGCTGGAGAACGTCAGCGGCGTACAGGGCGTCATCAAGACCTACGACAAGCCCTTCAGCAAGACCATGCACGAGGGCCTGCACGTGGGCGACTTCTACCTCGCGCGCTGGAAGAACGGCACCGAGGTGCAGCGCTTCCAGGACGACGTGTACAAGTCCCTCACGCCTGCCGATCTCAAGCAGTGAGCTGAAAAACAGGAGCTGCTTGCGCTTGCTACAAGCCGGTTTCAGATGGATTTCATACTGAAACCGTTGTATGACAAGCGCCAGCAGCTCACTTTTTTGATATCTCCAGCGTCAGCGGAAGGCAGCGCATGGCCGAATCGATACTCCAGGCGATCTTCAGCGGCCTGGCCCTGGGCAGCATCTACGCGCTCGTGGCCGTGGGCTTCAACATCACCTTCAACACCACCAAGACGCTGAACTTCGGCCAGGGCGAGTTCCTGGTGGCCGGGGCCTTCGTCGCCGTCTCGGTGCTGCTGCTGCTCGCCGGCAAGCAGATGACCGATGCGCTGCTGCCCGAAGAAGTGACGATGACGCGCTACCTGCTGAGCCTCGCCGGCTCCATGGCGGTGCTGGCGCTGCTGGGCGTGCTGCTCTACTACGCGGCCGTGCGGCCCTTCGTGGGCCAGGGCGGCATGGCCTGGGTGATGAGCACCATCGGCTTCGGCATCATCATCCAGAACACGGCGCTCGCCATCTGGGGGCCGTCGCCGCTGGTCATGCCCTCGCCGCTGGGCAGCGACGTGATCCGCATTGGCGGCGCGGGCGTGCTGCCGCAGGAGGTGCTGGTGCTCGTGGCCAGCGTGGCCGTGCTGCTCACGCTGGACTGGGTGATGCGCCGCACGAAGATCGGCAAGGCCGTGCGCGCGGTGGCGCAGAACGGCGCCGCCGCCACGCTGATGGGCATCAACGTCAGTGCCATCGTGGTGCTGGCCTTCGTCATCAGCTCCAGCCTGGCGGGCCTGGCCGGGCTGCTGATCGCGCCCATCACCACCGCGTCCGTCTTCATGGGCATGACGCTGGCGCTGAAAGCCTTCTCGTCGGCCATCCTGGGCGGGCTCACCAGCCCGCGCGGCTGCATGCTGGGGGGCTTCATCCTCGGCGTGATCGAGGCGCTGGTGGGCCTGTGGCACGCGGAGCTGCGCGAGATCAGCATCTTCGTGCTCATCATCGTCGTGCTCGTGGTGCGCCCGCAGGGGCTGCTGGGCCAGCGCATCGTGGAGAAGGTGTGATGGGCAGCGAAAGCAAACACACCCTCTGGCTCGCCATCGTCGCCGCGCTGGCGGCGGCCGTGCCGCTGTTCACCGACAACGACTTCTACCTGCGCGTGCTGTTCCTCATCGGCGTCAACTACATCGCCGCCGCGGGCATGAACGTGCTGGTGGGCTACACCGGGCAGAAGTCGCTGGGCCACGCCGGCCTGTTCGCCGTGGGCGCCTACACCGTGGCGCTGCTCACCGCGCGCTGGGGCTGGAACCCGTGGCCGGCATTCGCCGCGGCGGGCGTGATGGCCGGCATCTTCGGCATCGTCATCGCGCTGCCCGCGCTGCGCGTGAAGGGCCCGGCGCTGGCGATGGTGACCATCGGCTTCGGCATCGTGGTGGAGAAGATCGTCTCCGAATGGCAGGACGTGTTCGCGGGCCAGCAGGGCATCTACGGCGTGCTGCCGCTGTCACTGGGCGGCACCATGTTCAGCTCCAAACATTGGGTGTGGTTCGTGCTGCTGCTGGGCGTGGCGCTGCACGTGATGCTGCGCCTGCTGCTGCGCGGGCGGTTCGGGCGCGCCTTCATGGCCGTGAACACCGCCGAGGTGGCGGCCGAGAGCGTGGGCATCAGCGTCTACCGCTTCAAGGTGCTGGCCTTCGTGATCAGCGCCGTCACCTGCGGGCTGGCGGGCGCGCTGATCGCGCAGCAGAACCAGTACATCAACTCCGACTTCATCACCTTCAACCTGTCGGTCTTCATCCTGCTGATGGTGCTGTTCGGCGGGCATTCGGTCTACGGGCCGCTGCTGGGCGCGGTGGTGCTCACGCTGCTGGACGCGTTCCTCTCGCGCTGGCCCGGCGTGCAGCATTTCACCTACGGCGCGCTGTTGCTGTTCGCGCTCTACGCCATGCCCGACGGGCTGGCCGGCTTCGTGAAGAAGATGGCGCGCCAATGGGCGCCGGGCCTGCTGCCGCCCGAGCCGCTGCCGCAGCAGCTCGCGCCCTGGCGTCCGCGCGGCGAGGCCGCCGCCGAAGAGATGCTGCTCGAAGCCCAGGGCCTCTACAAAGCCTACGGCGGCGTGGTGCCCACGAACAACGTGGACGTGCGCATCCGCGCGGGGCACGTGCACTCGCTGATAGGGCCCAACGGCGCGGGCAAGACCACGCTGCTCAACATCCTCTCGGGCATCGTGCCGCCCGACAAGGGCAGCATCCGCTTCAACGGCCGCGACGTGACCGGCCTGCCGCCCTACAGCATCGCCCGCGCGGGCCTGGGGCGCACCTTCCAGAACCTCAAGCTGTTCGCGGGCATGTCGGTGCTGGACAACGTCAAGCTCGGCCTGCACGCGCACATCCCCACGGGCTTCTTCGGCAGCCTGCTGGGGCGCGGCGGCGCGGCCGAGCGCGCCGCGCGCGACGAGGCGCTGCAAATCCTGGACGCCCTGGGCCTCAAGGACAAGGCGCAGGAGATCGCGGGCAGCCTGCCCTACGGCGTGCAGCGCCGGCTGGAGCTGGCGCGGGCGCTGGCCACGCACCCGCGCCTGCTGCTGCTCGACGAACCCGCCGCCGGCCTGAACCCGCAGGAGACGCAGGAGCTGGCGCAGGTGATCCTGCGCATCCGCGACCTGGGCATCACCGTGCTGCTCATCGAGCACCACATGGATCTGGTGATGGCCGTCTCCGACCACGTGATCGTGCTCGACTACGGCCAGAAGATCGCCGAGGGCGCGCCCGCCCAGGTGCAGAACGACCCGCGCGTGATCGCGGCCTACCTGGGCACCGACGATGGCGAAGCCGACGAGGAGGACACCGATGTCCGATGAACTGCTGCGCATCGACGACCTGCACGTGCACTACGGCGCCGTGCAGGCGCTCAAGGGCGTCTCGCTGCACGTGCGGGCGGGCGAGGTGGTCACCATCATCGGCGGCAACGGCGCGGGCAAGAGCACGCTGATGCGCTGCATCTCGGGCCTGGAGCCCGCGAAGGCCGGGCGCGTGCTCTTCCAGGGCCAGGATCTTGCCGCCACGCCCGGCCACCGGCGCGTGGCCCTGGGCATCGCCCAGTCGCCCGAAGGCCGGCAGGTGTTCGCCGACCAGACCGTGCGCGACAACCTGCTGCTGGGCGCCTACCACCGCAATGCCAGCGCGGCGGAGATCGAGGCCGACATCCAGGCGCAGTACGAGCGCTTCCCGCGCCTGGGCGAGCGCCAGCAGCAGATGGCGGGCACCATGTCCGGCGGCGAGCAGCAGATGCTGGCCATCGCCCGTGCCCTGATGGCACGGCCCCAACTGCTGCTGCTCGACGAGCCCTCGCTGGGCCTGGCGCCGCTGATCGTTAAGGAAATCTTCGACACCATCCGCAGCCTGCGCACGCTGGGCGTGACCATCCTGCTGGTGGAGCAGATGGCCAACCAGGCCCTGGCCGTGGCCGACCGGGGCTATGTGCTGGAGACCGGGCGCATCACGCTGGAAGGCCCAGGCCGCGAACTGCGCCGCGACCCGAAAGTGCGCGCCGCCTACCTCGGGGGACATTGACATGGACTTCGCGGAGAGCTTCGACTACGTGGTGGTCGGCGCGGGCGCGGCCGGCGCCATCGTGGCGCGGCGGCTGGCCGAAGACCCGGCCGTGAGTGTCTGCCTGCTCGAAGCCGGGCCGCCCGACCGCCACCCCTACCTGCACCTGCCGGCCGGCTTCATCAAGATGCTGTTCGACCCTGGCTATACGTGGACGTATGGCTCGGAGCCCGATGCGCGCACGCTGGACCGGCGCGTGCCGCTGCCGCAGGGCAAGACCCTGGGCGGGTCGAGCGCGATCAACGGCCTGATCTACAACCGGGGCCAGGCCGAGGACTACGACGGCTGGGCCGCCCTGGGCAACCCGGGCTGGTCGTTCGCCGAGGTGCTGCCGTACTTCCAGCGCAACGAGCGCTGGCTGGGCCCAGCCGGGAGCACGCGGCGCGGCACGGCGGGCCGGGTGCCGGTCACGCCCATCGACTGGACGCACCCGATCTGCGAGGCCTTCATCGCGGGCGCGCAGGAGCAGGGCCTGCCGCGCAACCCCGACTACAACGGCGACACGCAGGCGGGCGTGGGCTACTTCCAGCGCACCATCCACCGTGGCTGGCGCCAGAGCACGGCGCGCGGCTACCTGCGCCAGCCCCCTGCCAACCTGGCGGTGCGCCCCCATGCGCAGGCCACGCGCATCGTGTTCGACGGCACGCGCGCCGTGGGCGTGGCCTACGCGCACGGCGGCCCGCAGGGGAATGCCAAAGCGGTCGGCGCGCGGCGCGAGGTGATCGTCTGCGCGGGCGCGATCAACACGCCCCGGCTGCTGCAACTCTCGGGCATCGGCCCGGCCGAGCAGTTGCAGGCGCTGGGCCTGCCCGTGGTGCATTCCCTCGCAGGCGTGGGCGCGCATTTGAAAGACCACTTCTCGGTGCGCGTCGTCGGGCACGTGCGGCGCGGCAGCGCCGTCACCATCAACGAGCTGGCGCGCGTGCCGCGCCTGTGGGCGCAGGCGGCGCGCTGGCTCGCGGGCAAGCCCAATATCCTCGCGTTGAGCCCGTCGCTCGTGCACTTCTTCTGGCACTCCGGTTTGGGCGACGGCGTGCGGCCCGACCTGCAGGGCGTGTTCACCCCGGCCAGCTACCGCGAGGGCTACGTGGGCCAGCTCGACACCTACCCCGGCATGACCTGCGGCGTGTGGGCGCACCGCCCGCGCAGCGAGGGCGAGGTGCGGCTGCGCTCCAACGACCCGTGGGCCGACCCGCTGATCCGCCCCAACTACCTGTCGCACGAGGAAGACGTGCGCGTGCTCACCGCCGGCGTGCGCCTGGCGCGCGGCCTGCTGCGCACCCAGGCGCTCGCCCCCTTCTTCGAGGCCGAGGCCATGCCGGGCAAGGATGCCCAGAGCGACGCGGACATCCTCGCCTACATCCGCCGCTACGGCGTCTCGTCCTACCACCTGTGCGGCACGGCGCGCATGGGGCCCGCCGCCGACGCGGGCGCCGTGGTCGATGCGCGGCTGCGCGTGCACGGCCTGCAAGGGCTGCGCGTGGCCGATTCGTCGGTCATCCCGGCCATCCCCTCGGCCAACATCTGCGCCGCGTCGATGATGATCGGCGAGAAGGCGGCCGACCTTATTCTGGGAAGAAACCCATGCTGACTCCGCATGAAAACGCCACCATCGGCGGCGTGCTGCAGGAGGCCGCCGCCGAATTCGGCGACCGGCCCCTGCTGGTGGCCCCACCCAACCCCGCGCGCGCCTACGACCCCGAGGGCCGCACCATCACCTATGCGCAAGCAGCACAGGCGGTGCAAGGGCTCATGGACCGCTACCGCACGGCGGGCTACGGCAAGGGCCACCGCATCGCCCTGCTGCTGGAAAACCGCCTGGAGCACATGCTGCACAAACTGGCGATGAATGCGCTGGGCATCTGCTGCGTGCCCGTCAACCCCGACTACCGCCCGCGCGAGCTGGCCTACCTGATCGACCACGCGCACGTGGACCTGGCCGTGGTGCTGCAGTCGCGCCAGGCCGACTGGCAGGCCGGCGCGCGCGAGGCCACGTGGCAGCCGCCCACCGTGGTCTTCGAGCAGTTCGACGCCGCCCTGCCTCCATCTCCCTCGCCAGCGACGGACTGGACGCCCGAGGCCGACACGCCCGCAAGCATCCTCTACACCTCGGGCACCACGGGCCGGCCCAAGGGCTGCGTGCTCTCGCACCGCTACGAGCTGGCCGCTGGCGCCTACTACGCCACGCGCGGTGGCCTCGTTGATTTCCGGCCCGAGGGCGAGCGCATCTACAACCCGCTGCCGCTGTTCCACGTCAACGCGTCCATCCTCTCGTTCCAAGCGGCGCTGCTCACGGGCAGCTGCCAGATCCAGACCGACCGCTTCCAGCCCACGCGCTGGTGGAGCGAGGTGCGCGATACGCGCGCCACTATCGTCCACTACCTGGGCGTGATCGCGCAGATGCTCTGCGTGCAGCCGCCTTCACCCGGCGACAAAGACCACTGCGTGCGCTTCGGCATGGGCGCGGGCGTGGAGCCGCAACTGCACGCGGCGTTCGAAGAGCGCTTCGGCTTCCCGCTGCTCGAACTCTGGGGCATGACCGAGAACGTGCGCATCCTCATCGACTGCCAGCCCCCGCGCCAGGTGGGCACGCGCGCCTTCGGCCGCGCCACGCCCGGCATCGACGTGCGCGTGGCGGACGATGCGGGCAACGACGTGCCCGACGGCACGCCCGGCGAAATGCTCATCCGCCATTCAGCCGCAACGCCGCGCAAAGACTTCTTCTCGGGCTACCTCGACGACGAGCCCGCCACCGAGGCCGCGTGGCGCGGCGGCTGGTTCCACACCGGCGACGTGGTCACGCGCGACGCCACGGGCATGCTGCACTTCGTGGAGCGGCGCAAGAACATCATCCGCCGCTCGGGCGAGAACATCGCGGCGGCCGAGGTCGAAGCCTGGCTGCTGACGCACCCCGACGTGGAGATGGCCGCCGTCATGGCCGTGCCCGACGACATCCGCGAAGAGGAAGTGCTGGCCTGCATCGTGCTCAAGCCCCATGCACGCAAGGCACCAGACACGCAGGCCCTGCTGCGCTCGTTGTTCGCGCATTGCGAGGCGGGGCTCGCGTACTTCAAGACACCGGGCTGGGTCTGGTTCAGCGAGCAGATCCCGACCACAGGCACGCAGAAGATCCAGAAGCACAGCATCTTCGGCCCGGGCGTGGACCCGCGCACGCTGCCGGGCATGCACGACCTGCGTGCGTGGAAGAAGCGCCAGAAGAAGGCCCAAGGCTGAAACGCCATGCCCTCATCCGCGAAGCCGCTCCAGCGCGCGCGCGAAGCGCGGATCCTGCACCGCGTGCGGATTGCAGCGCGACCAGGGGCTGACCCGCTCGCTGTCCACGCTGAAGATGTTGCCGGGCGCCATCACGATGTCCAGGTCCAGCATGGACTGCGCGAGCGCCTGGGCATCGTCGAAGCCGGGCCAGCGCGCCCAGATGAACAGCGAGTGCGCGGGGCGCACGAACACCTCGGCCCCCATGCGGTCGAGCAGCGCGTAGGCGTTGTGGGTGGCCTCGGCCAGCTGGGCCCGCAGCTGCTCCAGGTGCCTGGCATGGCGCCGCTCGGCCAGCAGCGTCTCGACGGCGCGCTCGGCGTATTCCGAGCTGCTGACGGCGGTGAGGATCTTGAGGTCGGCCAGATCCTGCGCCAGGTCCGCGCTGCAGGCGACGTAGCCCACGCGCAGCGCGGCCGACAGCGACTTAGAGAAGCTGCCGAGGTAGAGCGTGCGCTCCAGCCCGTCCAGCGCCGACAACCGCGGCGCCGTGGCGGGGCGGAAGTCGCTCAGCGCATCGTTCTCGACCAGCAGCAGGTTGTGCTGTTCGGCCAGGCGCAGCACCGCCTGCGCCTTGGCTTGAGACAGGTCCGAGCCCGTGGGATTGTGGGCCAGCGACTGCGTGAAGAAGAGGCGCGGGCGCTCGGCCTGAAGCACGTGTTCCAGCGCCTGCAGGTCGGGGCCGTCCGCCAGGCGCGGCACGCCCACGATCCGGGCGCCGGCCAGGTGCAGCTTGCCCAGCAGCGGGTAGTAGCCGGGGTCGTCGATCAGCACCACGCCGCCGGGCGGAACGAAGTAGCGCACGATCAGGTCCATGGCCTCGTTGGCGCCGTGGGTCAGCACGATCTGCTGGGGGTGGGCATCGATGCCCACATCCGCCAGGCGCCGCACGAGGCGGTGGCGCAGCGGGGCGTAGCCCAGCCGGTCGCCGTAGCGGAACAGCGCGCCCAGTCCGCCGCGCGCCACCTTGTGGTGCGAGCGATCCAGCCGCGCCCCGGCCAGCCATTCGGACGGCGGGAACGCATCGCCCACCGCCAGTTGCCCGGGCTCGTTGCGCAGCTGCATGCGCATGAGCCAGACGATGTCCATGGCCCGGCGCCGCGACGGGTTGTCGGCGCTCTCACCGGCCTGGTGGACCTGGTGCACGGCCTCCTTGACGAAGAAGCCCGCGCCGCGCCGGGGCTCCACCAGCCCCCGGGCCACCAGCAGCTCGAAGGCCGAGACCACCGTGTTCTTGCCGTAGCCGCGCGATGCCGCGATCTCCCGCAGCGAGGGCAGCTTGTCGCCGCTGCGGTATGCGCCGCCCCGGATCTGCCGCTCCAGCGAATCCGCCAGCACGATGAACAAGGGGTCAGGTGTGGCGCTCATGTGCCCGCACTGTACCTGTGCCCGCCCGCCGCCCGTCCCGATTCCCTCACCCGCCATTGCCCTATCCACCATGACCACCATTGACTCCCGCCTGCCCCGCTTCCGCTCCATGACCGTCCCGCAGCGCCTGCAGCACCTCGTGGCCGCCGCGCACCTGAGCGACGACGACGCCCGGCGGCTCGCCCACGCCGGCGCGCTGGACCCCGCCGTGGCCGACGGCATGATCGAGAACGTCGTCGGCACCTTCGAGCTGCCGCTGGGCGTGGCCGGCTACTTCCAGCTCAACGGCAAGGACGTGCTCGTGCCCATGGCGGTGGAGGAGCCCTCCGTCGTGGCGGCCGCCTCGTTCATGGCCAAGCTGGCGCGCGAGTGCGGCGGCTTCGAGACGTCGAGCACCGCCCCGCTGATGCGCGCGCAGGTGCAGGTGCTGGGCCTGACCGACCCGCACGGCGCACGCCAGTCGCTGCTGCGCCGCCGCCAGGAAATCATCGACCTGGCCAACCAGCGCGACAAGGTGCTCATCGGCCTGGGCGGCGGCTGCCGCGACATCGAGGTGCACGTGCTGGAGAGCACGCGGCGCGGCGCCATGCTGGTGATGCACCTGATCGTGGACGTGCGCGACGCCATGGGCGCCAACACCGTCAACACCATGGCCGAATCCGTCTCGCCGCTGGTCGAGGCCATCACCGGCGGGCAGGTGCGCCTGCGCATCCTCTCCAACCTGGCCGACCTGCGCCTGTCGCGCGCCCGCGTGGCCCTGTCGCCCGAGGTGCTGACCACGGCCGACTACGACGGCCGCGACATGATCGAGCGCATCCTCGACGCCTACGAGTTCGCCGCCGTCGACCCCTACCGCGCCGCCACGCACAACAAGGGCATCATGAACGGCATCGACCCGGTGATCGTCGCCACCGGCAACGACTGGCGCGCGGTGGAGGCCGGCGCCCACGCCTGGGCCTGCCGCAACGGGCACTACGGCTCGCTGACGCGCTGGGAGAAGGACGCGCGCGGCTGGCTGGTCGGCAGCCTGGAGATGCCCATGCCCGTGGGCCTGGTGGGCGGCGCCACCAAGACCCACCCGCTGGCGCGCCTGTCGCTCAAGATCATGGGCGTGCAGACGGCACAGGAGCTGGGCGAGACCGCCGTGGCCGTGGGCCTGGCGCAGAACCTGGCCGCCCTGCGCGCGCTGGCCACCGAAGGCATCCAGCGCGGCCACATGGCGCTGCACGCGCGCAACATCGCCATCGTGGCCGGCGCGACGGGTGCCGAGATCGACCACGTCGCCCGCCAGATGGCGCAGGAGAAGGACGTGCGCACCGACCGGGCGCAGGCGCTGCTGGCCGCCCTGCGCGCAGGAAATTAGGCCCAATTGACCTCCAGCGCTTACCCATCAAGCGCTGGCAGCTATCAAAAACTGAGCAATCAGCCCAGCAAGGCGGGCAGCTCCGCCATATCCGCGATGATGCGCACCGCCCCGGCCGCGCGCAGGTCCTCGGGCGAGCCATGGCCGATGCTGGAAGGGCTGTAGCCCACCACGGTGGCGCCCGCGGCCACGCCGGCGGTGACGCCGGTCACGGTGTCTTCCACCACCAGGCAACGCGCGGGCGGAATGCCCAGCGCGGCGGCGGCGGCCAGGTACACGTCGGGCGCGGGCTTGGTGGCCGGCATCTCGTGGCCGCTGAACACACGGCCTGCGAACAGCGGGGCCAGCCCCACCTGTTCGAGCTGCATCTCCACCTTCTGCCGGTCGGCCCCGGAGGCACAGGCGATGCGCCCTCCCAGGCGCGCATGCACGGCGCGCACGGCCTCGGGCGCATTCGGGATGGCGACCAGCTCGGCGCGCAGGCGTACGTTGCGGCGCTCGTAGAACTCGGCCAGCCAGGCGTCGGTGAACGGGCGGCCAGTCTCAGCCTCGATGCGGGCAGCCTCGCTGCGCACGGTGCGGCCGATGAACAGGCGCAGGCATTCGGCGGGCGACAGGTCCCAGCCGGCTTCGCCCAGCATCTGGCACAGCACGCCGTTGGTGATGGGTTCGCTGTCGACGAGCACGCCGTCGCAGTCGAAAAGAATGGCATCAAAGGTCATGGAGGTCTTGCGGTACGGGCGCCGGCGCGTGCAGCACGTCCATGCGCCCCGGTTCATAGATGGCCACCTGGTTGCGGCCGGCCTGCTTGGCGCGGTAGAGCGCTGCGTCGGCCTGCTGGAAGAGCGCCTGCGCGGCGTCCACGCCGGCACGGGGCTGGCCCGGCGGCGCAGCCACGTCGCGCGGACGCAGGCTGGCCACGCCGACGCTGATGGTCACGCGGTCGCCCTGGGGGTTGGCGCTGTGCTCTAGCGCGAGCGCGTTCACCGCCTCGCACAGCCGCTGCGCGGCCTGCGCCGCGAAGGTGGCGTCGGTGCCGGGCAGCAGCACGGCGAATTCCTCGCCGCCATAGCGCGCGACGAGGTCGCTCGCGCGCAGCACCGCGCCCGACGACAGCGCGCGCGCCACGCTCTGCAGGCACTGGTCGCCGGCCACGTGGCCGTAGCGGTCGTTGTAGGCCTTGAAGTGGTCCACGTCGATCATCAGCAGCGCGAGCGAGCTGCCGTCGCGCTCGGCGCGGCTCCACTCCTGCGCCACGACCTCGTCGAGCGCGAGGCGGTTGGCCACCTGGGTGAGCGCGTCCAGGCGCACGCGCTCCTCCAGCGCCGCACGGTAGCGGGCCAGCTGCTCCTCGGCGTGCTTGCGCTCGGTGATGTCCTGCACGGTGCCGGTCATGCGCGCGGGGCCGGCCTCGTCGTCGCTGCCGTATTCGCCCCAGACCTCGATCCAGCGCATCTGCCCGTCGCTCGGCCGCAGGATGCGGTACTGGGTGCGCAGCGGCGCGCGGCCCGAGAGCGCGCGGCCGTGGATATCGAGAACGCGCTCGCGCTCCTCGGGGTGCAGCATGGCGACCCATTGGTGCAGCGTCATGTAGCCGTCTGCGGGGAGGCCGAACATGGCGCTGGCCATGCGCGACATGAAGAACTCGGCCCGCGCCGCGTCGTAGGCGAAGTAGCCCACGGAGGCGGCCTGCTGCGCGTTCTCCAGCCAGCGCATGTTGCGCTCCAGCTCGGTCTTGAGCGCGCGCTCGCGCCGCCATGCGCGCCACTGCCACAGCACGGCCATGCTGCCCGCCCACAGCAGGCCCAGGCTGGCCAGCAGCGCCAGGGCCAGCCATTCGCGGCGCTGGGCATCGGTGAAGGCGTCGGCCACGTCCATCTTGGAAATGAGCAGCCAGGGCGAGTCGGGCACGGTGCTGACCATGGCCAGCACCCGCTCGTTGCGGTAGTCGCGCCCGTACAGCGTGCCGCGCGCGCCCAGCGCTGCGCGCTGCACCGGGTCGTCGTTGTCCGCCCCGGCGAGGGGCTCGCGCAGCGTCAGCGGCTCGTCGAAGCGGTGGCGCAGCGGGCTCAGGTACAGCACCTCGTCGCCGTCGCGCTCCACCAGGACGGATTCGGCCGTGCGGCTGGCCGAAGGCCAGGCGTCCAGCAGCGGATAGAGGGTGGTGCGCACGTCGCTCACCAGCCACACGGCGGCCACGGGGCGCACGCCGTCGAACACGGGCGCGAGCACGCCGAAGATGGGGAAGGCGAACAGCGCGTTGCGGTGCATCTCCACCATCGCCGGCTCGGCCTGATCCAGCGCGCGCTGCAGCACCTGGCGCGCGGGCAGCGGCAGTTGCCCGTTCGCCGGGCCCGCGGGCGACAGCAGCAGTTGCCCGTCCGGCGAGACGAGGTAGGCGGCGGTGTATTTCGCGCGCTCGACCATGGTGCGCAGCCGCTCGCGCACCAGCGCCTCGCGCTCCGGCGCGGGAGTGGCCTGCCAGCGCGCCACGGCCTGTGCGAAGAGGCTGTCGTCGAGCAGGGCCGCGCCCTCGGCGAGCCGCCGCTGGCGCCAGTCGGCCACGCTCTGGGCCTGCAGCATGTTGGCCACGCGCAGCGCGCTCTCGACCTGGTGGCGGTAGCGCTTCTCGCGGTCCTGGTAGACCTCGTAGGCACCCCAGCCCATCGCCATCACCAGTCCCAGCGCGGCCAGCGGCAGTATCCACCAGGCCCAGGGGCGCCGGCGGCGCGGGTCGTGGGACGCTGCAACGGTCATCGATGGTGCGCGGCGGAGTGAGGATTCTTGGGAGCGTGCGTGCGTGTCTGGATACTATGTCACATTTTGTAGAGCCCCCTTTCCGAGGAGCCCGCGCATGACCGACCAGCCGCCCCTTTTCACGCGCCGCACGTGCCTGGCGCGCTCGCTGGCCACCCTGGCGGCCGCTCCCACGGCACTCACGCCGCTCACGGCCCTCGCCCAGCCGCGCGCGGGCGAGCGGCAGGCGGTGACGATCAACATGTCGTTCGAGCCCGAGAGCCTGGACCCCACCATGGCCGCAGCCGCCGCCGTGGGCGAGGTGACGCACTACAACGTGTTCGAGGGGTTGACCAAGATAGAGGAAAGCGGCGCCATCGCCCCGCTGCTGGCCGAATCGTGGCAGCAGGACCCGGGCGGGCTGGCCTACACCTTCCGCCTGCGCCAGGGCGTGCGCTTCCACGACGGCGCGGCGCTGGACGCGTCCGCCGTGCGCTTCTCATGGGAGCGCTCAGGCGCGCCGGGCTCGACCAACAAGGCACGCAAGGCGCTGTTCGACAACATCGCCTCCATCGGCACGCCCGATGCGCACACGGTGGTGCTCACGCTGCACCGCCCCGACGCGCACCTGCTCTTCCGCCTGGGCGAGAACACGGCCGTGGTGCTGCACCCGGACAGCGCCGCGCAGGCCGCCACCGACCCCGTGGGTACCGGGCCGTACCGCGTCGCGGGCCGCCAGCCCGGCCACTCCATCACCCTGGCCAAGACCGACACCTACCGCCAGGCGGCGTCCGTGTCCATGGCGCGCGCCACCTTCCGCTTCCTGAGCGAGCCCGACGACCAGCTCGCCGCCTTGCGGGCCGGGGAGATCGACCTGTTCTTCCACTACGCCACGCAGTCCGTCAACCGGCTGCAGGACGACGCCCGCTATCAGCTGCTGATCGGCTCGTCGGGCGGCAAGGGCATGCTGGCGCTGAACCACCGGCGCAAGCCGCTGAACGACCTGCGCGTGCGCCGCGCCATCACCCACGCCATCGACCGCGAGGCATTCATCCGCACCGTGCTCGAAGGGCGCGGCACGGCCATCGGCAGCCACTTTGCGCCCACCGACGCCGGCTACGTGCATCTGGCCACCACCTACCCCTACGACCCGGACCGCGCGCGCGCCCTGCTCAAGCAGGCAGGCGTGGGCAAGACGCTGGCACTCACGCTCAGCCTGCCGCCAGCGCCCTATGCGCGCGCGGGCGGCGAGGTGGTGGCGGCGCACCTGGCACAGGTGGGCATCACCGCGCGCATCGAGAAACTGACGTGGCCGCAGTGGCTGGCCGGCCCGTTCAAGGGCCAGTTCGACATGACCATCATCAACCACGTCGAGCCGCTGGACTACCTCATCTACACCGACCCGAACTACTACTTCGGCTACGACAGCCCCGCCTTCCGCGAACTGGCGCAGCGCCATGCCGAAGCCACCAGCGCGCGCGAGCGGCAGGTGCTGTTCGCCGCGCTGCAGCGCCACCTGGCCCAGGACGCGGTCAACGCCTGGATCTTCGCGCCCAAGATCGGCACGGTGGTGCGCAAGGGCCTGCACGGCGCGTGGATGAACTACCCCATCTTCGCGCACGACATCGGCGCGCTGCACTGGGCCTGAGGGCCTGCACACTCAGACGAACAACCCCTTGTGCTGCTCGCGCAGCAGGTTCTTCTGCACCTTGCCCATGGCGTTGCGCGGCAACTCCGCCGTGACGAAGCAGCGCTTGGGGATCTTGAAGTTGGCCAGTTGGCTCTTGAGCGCGCCGATGATCGCCTCGCCATCGAGCTGCGCGCCGGGCTTGGGCGTGACCACAGCCACGCCCACTTCGCCGAAGTCCGGGTGCGGCACGCCCACCAGCGCGCTTTCGGCCACGCCGGGCATCTCGTTGATGTAGCCCTCGATCTCGGCCGGGTAGACGTTGTAGCC
>NZ_DF238910.1 GCF_000400995.2 Acidovorax sp. MR-S7
CTACCAACACCACCTCCGCGCCAGTGCTAGCTTTTCGTACCGTCACTTATTGCACTGAAAACGAGGAGACCCCGCAGCGAAGCGAGGACACGGGCCAGACGGGGCGAACCCTTGACGCGACAGGAGCGGCCAGAGCCTGACGAGTGGGGGCAGGACAAGGGCGAAGCCCGCCAGGACTGCCCCCCGAGCCTCACGGCGGCGAGTGCGGGGCGTGGGGCAGCGCCCCACATTCGGCGGTTGGAATCTACGACCAGACGGCGATACGTTACGAAAATCGCTTGCATATCGTATCTGTATCGTGTATCATATCTGTATTGATACAATTTACATTGGTACGATACGAAAGGGCAACGATCATGGCACGCCAAGGCATCACATTCGAGCAAGTCGCCGCCGTCGCTGATGCGCTGGCGGGCGAGGGTCAGCAGCCGACTATCCGGGCCGTGCGGGAGCGGCTAGGCGCCACCGGCAGCCCGAACACGATCCACAAGCATCTTTCGACCTGGCGCGAGGCCCGCCCGGTGGCCGCAGCCGCTGCACCGGAACTGCCGCAGGCACTGACCGCTGCCATTGCCGCCGAGATCGAGCGGGCCGCATCGCAGGCACGCGGCGAGATCGAGGGCCGTCTGGTGCAGGCGCAGGCGGAAGCCGCTGAACTGGCCGCCGCTGGCGAGGCGCTGGAGGCCGAGCGCGACGAGCTGGCCGAGCAGGTTGCCGTCCTCACCACAGAGCGCGACACGCTGGCAGGCAAAGCCGCCCAGCAGGCCGCCGACTTGGCCGAGGCACAGCAGCGCATCGAGCGCGAGCAGCAGGCGGCAGAGGCTGCCCGCGTGGAGGTGGCAACCGCCCGCCTCAAGATCGAGGCACAAGCCGAACGGCAGGCAGAGCAGGCCACAGAGATCGAGCGGCTACGCGCAGCCCTCACAGAAGCCCAGCAAGGCCGCACCACTGCCGAGCAACAGGCCGCCGTGCTGGGCGCAAAGTTGGAGGCTGCCGCCGACCGGATCAATCGTGCCGAGGCGCGAGCCGAGCAGATCGAAAAACAGGCCGAGAAAACCGCGCAGCAGCACGCCGAAGCCCGCGCCGCATCGGCGCAGGAAACCCGACAGGCACAGGCCGAGCGAGACGACGCCCGCAAGGTGGCGGCAGAGGCCCGCGAGCAGGCGGCAAGGTTGGCGGGGCAGCTTGAAGCGCTGCAACGTTCACAGGACACGCAAGGGGCGGCAAAAAATGCAGCCACGTCGCAGAAATAGAAAGGAACTGAGTGATGCCTAGCGCCGTAGAGTTTCAGCGGCTGGCCGATGAATTGCGGCAGGTTGAAAATGCCATCATCCAGGCCGCCAGCGATGGCGATCAAGAGCTTGTTCTGTTGGCCGTGGGGGCACTTTCATCGGCAGCCAGTCGTCCCGCCTGGTGGGCAAGAGAAGCATCCGAAGCTGAAGCGGCATCCGTGATGGCTGCTGTTATCGAAAAAGCTCAGCAGATTTGGTGACAAAACCGCATTCAGCGGATCAGGGCGATGTACGGTCAAGTCTTGGTCGTTGAGCCGTACCGTCTCGCCAACAGATGGGCGGCTAGATCACGCTGTTCCTCTGCGAAAGGCTCCCCAAAATCGACTGAAACGCGATAGCGATCAGGGCCGATTTGAACGACTTCCACAGGCTCCTCGTTCTCTTTCATCAAACGCTCTAGACCATCGCCTGAGAGTTCAACGGAGACGAACGTTTTTGGACGTGAAGCACTGCTTCCAGCATTCATCATGCTAGCCCTCAGCAATTTCTTTCTTTGGGGATTCTGTGGGCATTACCTGTAGATCAAAAAGAGCCCGGTCGTCAGCCCGCGTCAGGTATTTGTCCAGACGCTCCATGAAGCGCTGTCTGGTGGCCTCATCGCGTTCCATCATCTCAAGCACCATGGCACCAGCCAGGACTTTACGGCGTGTGTCCTGACTGCGCTGTACCTTGGCTTCGATTGCCTTTTTACGAGCCTCGATCTTTGCCTTCTGCGCCTTAGCTTGTTTCAGCTTTTCTTCGAGCGCCTTGATCTTGTCCTCGATACCTGCCGCCATGTCTTTGCCTCCCTGGGGTTGATGGCCGCATTTTAACCTCTAGCAGTGGAGGCGCGCGCCCGGTATCATGGCTTCCCGGCCCGAGCGAAGCGAGTCATGAAGGGCGCACTTATGCAAACTTCGTTTGCGTGCGGTCAGGGCTGCGCCCCGACACCCCGAGGAAACGCCCGTGGCGATCTACCACCTATCCGTCAAGACGATAAGCCGGTCTGCCGGTCGCAGTGCGACAGCGGCAGCGGCCTATCGTGCCGGGGTGGAGATCACCGACGAGCGCACCGGCGAGATTCACGACTACACCCGCAAGGGTGGCGTCGAATCCGCCGAGCTTGTCTTGCCTGCCGGTGCGCCAGAGTGGGCCGCCGACCGGGCGGCACTCTGGAACGCTGCCGAGCAGGCCGAGACGCGCAAGAACTCGACCGTTGCCCGCGAGTTCGAGATTGCCTTGCCGGAGGAACTTTCCCCCGCAGAGCGGGCGCGGTTGGCGCGTGACTTCGCCCGCGAACTGGTGGAGCGGCACGGATGTGCGGCTGACGTGTGCATCCATGCCCCCGGCAAGGACGGCGACGACCGCAACCACCACGCCCACATCCTGCTGACCACCCGCCGCCTCGGCCCGGAGGGCCTCACCGAGAAAACCCGCGAGCTAGACGACCAGAAAACCGGCTCCAAGTTGGTCACGCAGTGGCGGGAGCGGGTCGCCGCGCTGACCAACGAGCGGCTACGCGAGAACGGCATCGAGGCCCGCGTCGATCACCGCACCCTTGAGGCGCAGGGCATCGAGCGGGAGCCGACCCGGCACCTTGGGCCAGCGGCCACCGCTATCGAGCGGCGCACCGGCCAGCCCAGCCATAAACGCCAACAGCACAACGAGGACGCGCTAGAGCGCCTCCAGCGTGCCCGCGAGGCGGGCGAGTTGGAACGCCAAGGCAAGGAGGCAGAGCGCTCCATCATCGACTTGTCGGGTGACTTGGAAGCGGCCAAGTTGGAGCGGTCAGAACGCCAGCGCATCGAGCGCATGAATAGCAATGAGCTTGCCGCCGAGATCAGGCGTATTCGACCTTCGCCGGTGGCTAGCCTGGTAGAGCGTGACCAGGCCGTGAGAGAAGCCGCCGCCAGGCTGGAACAGTTGAGCGCCCAGCACCAGGCTGGTCAGCAACAGGAAGCCCGAGCCAAGGAGCAGGCCGAGCAGTGGCGGGAGCAACATAAGGTGCAAGCGTGGTTGCATGATCGAGGCATAGGCCACGCGCCCGAGCTGCGCGAGCTGGAAGAGTTGCGCGAAGCGGGGCGCACGCAGTGGCTCACTACTGCCCCGCGCATCCAGGACGCGATACTGTCCAAGCGCAACGTAGAGCAGGACGTCCGTGAGCGCATCCGGTTTGAGCAAGCGCCCACGCTGCTCAAGGTGGACGAGCTGGAGGCACTGCGCCAGGAGAAGGTGCGCCAGGAGTTCGAGCAGCAAACGCGCCAGGATGAAAATGAGAAGAAGGTCGAGCCACGGCACGACCGGGGAATGGAGCTGTGATCCCTACAACGTCTCTGCACCCATTGCGCTACATCGGAGGCATGGCGGCGCTGAATCTGCCGTCATCGACCGGCACAGGCGATTGGCATTTTGTGCAAACCTTCGAGCGCGAGCGGCAGCACCGTTCTCGCTCTTTCATTTCGGGCGCTGGGTGTCTGACCGACACAACCGGCCTCCTTGGGGACGCAGGTATCTACGAGGCTAGTGAGCTTTTGCGGACGCTGGGGATCAAGTTCGAGGGAGACACAGCCTACGCTGCCAACCATGCCCGCGCATGTGCTGATTTGGTGCTGGCAGCCGTGATGCGTGGCTTGTCACCGGACTTTGTGCGACTGGATGACTGGATGCCCCGAGAGAGTGACAAGCAGGCCGTCTATGACCTCATAGACCGAGCCTTGCCCCGAATGGATGCCATGCAGGCCGAGGTTGTGAGGGTGTGGCAAGGAAAGCAGGGGGGTGGCGTTGCGAATGAGAGCTGACGCAATGGCCGCTCTACTCTGTGTGAAGTCGATAGGCCGAGAGGCTATGGCAGACGAAGTGCAGCAGTGGATCGACTGGTGGCAACCGTCCTATGCTGCTGCACAGCGTCTATCTGCTGATGAAATAGCGGCTCTCAAAGCCGGGGGATGGTGGCCGCCTGCTACGGATAGGCAGGTGACTGAGATGCCACCACAAGTGGCACAGCGGGATGTACCAAATGCACCGGATGAATTGCACCAAACGTGGCAGGAATCGCCGTGATCCTCTTTCTCGACTTCGACCGCGCACTGCATGCTTGTGACAACAATCATTTTCGGGAGATGAACATGACAGCCAACGATGCCCAGCCCATGAGCCAGAAGCAGGCCGACGCCCTTCGGCGGGAATGGGCGTTGCTGCTCAAGATGGGCTACGCCAGCCAATGGACACCAGCACAAAAGATGGCACGACAGGATGAAATCGTCGCCTTGCTGCTGCGGTCGGGCCAGACCCTGCCACGGGCGTTGACCCGGCAGGAATTACTCTCCAGCCATGCCGCCGCATGAGTGCGAGCACTGCCCGCGACATTGAGCAGGCGATGCTGGAGCGCTGCCTCCAGATTGCCACCACACCGGGCGATATGCCACGAGATCAGGCCGAGGCCAACGTCTGCCGGTTGGCCGGGATGATCGTGGACGGCAGGTATCCAGAGGCTGGCAAACGGCTGTCTGATGCGGCTGCGACCTACTTTGCCGACCATCCAGAGCAGCAAGTGCCGTCCGCAGAGGTCGTCCGGCGCGGCTGGATCATCAACGCCCCGCGCCTGCGGGATCGTCTGGAGCGCTTGCTTGGCGAGTGCTGTTAGTGTTTTAAAGTGTCCAATAAACGGTGCCAAACTGGACAGTTCAGGTTGACACCCAAAAAGCCTCCCCTGTGGATGCTTCCAGTGTTAAAATTCCCGTCATCTTTTCAACGTCCCGAAAACGTATGGCAGCGTGCCGATTCGGCTATGCCCGAGTCTCAACCGAAGATCAGAACCTCGACCTCCAGCGCGATGCGTTGAAGGCCGCCAGGTGCGATCGGGTTTTTGAAGAGAAGGCCAGCGGCAAGTCGTCGGCGCGGCCCAAGCTCGAAGAGTGCCTGGCCGCCTTGCGCGAAGGCGATACCTTGGTCGTGTGGCGACTGGACAGGTTGGGTCGCAGCCTGTCAGACCTCGTGCGCATCGTCGGGGATCTCAAGACGCGCGGCATCGGCTTCGAGAGCTTGAACGAGCGCATCGACACCGGCAGCGCGACGGGCGGACTCATGTTCCATGTGTTCGCAGCGTTAGCCGAGTTCGAGCGCAACGTGATCCGGGAGCGCACCCAGGCTGGCCTGGCTGCTGCACGGGCGCGCGGTCGGGCGGGTGGGCGCAAGCCCAAGATCGGCGACAAGGAACGGCGGGAAATCCAGGCGCTCTACGACGCCAAGACCGTCCCCGTCACCGACATCGCAAAGCGGTATGGCGTTTCGAGGACGACGCTGTACAAGCACCTTGACGGGGCTGCGGCCTTGTCCGGGAGGTAGGAAAACAGGCGGCAGGAGCAAAGGCGGCAACCGATGCACCTGCCTAACCACAACCAGCCTTTATAGGAGGCAAGAGATGGCTACGAACACTTTACATGGCACAACAAGAAGATCCAGATCTCGCAGGGAGCGAGAGCAAAGAGCAGGACGCGGAATCGCTCGATGACGTTGCGCTGCGCCCAGGCCCGAACGCCGACGCGGCTGCTGACGTTGAGCGGTACATCAGCGCCGAAGTCCGCGCGCTCTACGACGTGTACAGCTACCGGCATGCCGCAGCGATCCTGGCCAACTCCTTCCCCGAGGAGTTGCAGCAGATCGAGCGCGCCTTGCTGGACTTCCGCATCACGGTCAAAGACATCGGCACCCCTGGCGGGAACGAGTCGGACATGCCCAAGAAGTTCTCTCGCACCCTTCGCCCCGCAGGCTGGGTGGAGACGCGCATTCAGGGTGACTTGCTGGTGCGCATGCAGGAGTACGACGAGCTGTTTGCTGCCGATGGCAAGGCCCGCAAGGTCAAGCGCTCAGAAAGCACGCCGCGCATGATCGAGAACTTCATCGACGGCCACAAGATCGACTACGTGAAGGGTCGGGTCGCGTTTGACTTGGAGTGGAACTCCAAGGATCAAACGTTCGACCGCGACCTGTATGCCCTGCGGGCATTCCACGAGTGCGGCCTCATCAGCGCCGGAGTGATGGTGACGCGCAGTGCCAGCCTGAACCCTGTGTTCGAGGTTGTGCCGCAGCTCACCAAGTCCGGTGAGCCCGAGCTGCACAAGACAGGATCGAAGGCTGGCCAGCCCAAGAACGTGCGACAGAAGTACGGCGCGAGCACGACCTGGATGGGCAAGCTGCTTTACCGACTCAACGCGGGTCGGCATGGCGGTTGTCCTGTCCTGGTGTTCGGGATCACGCCCAAATTGATTTCAGACTGGAACCCACAACCATGACCAAGAAAAAGCCGGATGCTGCACCCAATGCAGCACTGGAGCTGCTGACCCAGCACGGTGGCCGCCGCTTCTCAACGATCCTGGCCGATCCACCTTGGCAGTTCCAGAACCGAACCGGCAAGGTTGCGCCAGAGCACAAGCGACTGTCGCGTTACGGCACGATGGAGCTTGAGGACATCATGTCGCTGCCCGTCGCGCAGATCGCCGAGGACACCGCGCACCTCTACCTGTGGGTGCCCAATGCCTTGCTGCCCGAGGGCCTGCAAGTGATGGCCGCTTGGGGCTTCCAGTACAAGAGCAACATCGTCTGGCACAAGATCCGCAAGGATGGCGGGCCGGATGGTCGCGGCGTCGGCTTCTACTTCCGCAACGTGACCGAGCTGGTGTTGTTCGGCGTGCGTGGCAAGAACGCACGCACCCTCGCCCCCGGCCGCAGCCAGGTCAATTTCCTGGCCACGCAGAAGCGAGAGCACTCCCGCAAGCCCGACGAGTTCTATGAAATCGTCGAGTCGTGCAGCCCTGGGCCGTTCCTTGAAATGTTCGCGCGTGGCGCGCGGCCGGGCTGGGACGTGTGGGGCAACCAAGCCACCGAGGAATATTTCCCCGACTGGCCTACCTACTCCAACCACTCCCAGGCCGAGCGGATCAACGGCCGCGCCATGTCGGACTTGGTTGCTGTCCCTGCAAAGTAAGGCGGCTGTTCGTCGATGGCAGACCTCACCGGGAGCGACCGCCGCAAGCTGGAAAAGATGTTGGGCATGGGCGGTGGCTACGTGCTCAACTTCTCTGATCGCACGTTCGGCGACTTCTTCGACGAGTACCGCGTCGAGATCGACGCCGAGCGCTACCGCGCACGAGGCACGTCCAAGGCCAACCGCATGCGCACCCACTTGGCGCTTGACGCGAACCATGTGGTCGGCCGCGTCATCGGTGGCTTGATCGACCACGCCACTGACGAGAGCTGCTTTGGCGATAGCAACCCGGTGCTGATCGAGGACTGCCGCAAGATCGCCCAGCGCCTGCTGAGCGACCAGCCGGTAGCCGAGCTGGACGCGCTTGCCGCGACCGCTGACGAACGCGACTTCGAGGTGGTTGCGGAGCACGTCCGCGAGGCCATCGAGAAGAACCAGCCGGAGGGCGCACTGGATCGGCTGCACACCTTTGTCATCAAGTTCGTGCGAGTCGCCTGCGAGCCTCACGGCATCGACATCAACCGCGACAAGCCGCTGCACAGCGTGTTCGGTGAGTACGTCCGCGCCCTGCGCGACGGTGGCCATCTCGAATCGGCCATGACCGAGCGCATCTTGAAGTCCTCGATCTCAGTGCTGGAGGCGTTCAACGACGTGCGAAATCACAAGAGCCTGGCGCACGACAACCCCATCCTCAACTACGAGGAAAGCCTGCTGATCTTCAACCACGTCGCCGCGTCGATCCGCTTCATCAAGTCGCTTGAAGCCAAGATCAAGGCCAAGGCGGCGACAACAAAGGCCGCAAGTGCGTGGGATGACGATGTGCCGTTCTAGCGCGTCGATAATCACGCATGGCCGTACCTACCTCGGCCCCCGCTTTTCCTCCCTGAGCGGGCTGTGCGACAGCGCAGTTCCAGCGGCCCCCTGTGTGGGGCCGCTCTTTTTCCGGCGTCAGGTCTGACGATGCGCCCTCGCCTCGTCAAAGTCGCCAGGCCGCACCGTGCGGCCGTTGGCGTCGCTGACGCCGCAGAAGCCGACCCCGAAGGCATCGAACCCAAGCCGCTCGCGGTGGCCGCTGTAGTCCAGCCGATCATGATGATGGCCGTGGAACGCTTTGGTGACGCCGAGGCTGCGGCCCAGCTCGTCGATAGCGTCGAAGCCGTGCGGGTGCGAGCTGGGAGCCTCATGCGTGACCAGGATGTCGGCGCGCTGACCGACCAGGCCGAAGTAGTCCGCAGGGAAGACCGAGCTGCGATGCTTGCGCGGCAGGCCGCCGCGCCAGAGGTTGCCCTTGCCGCACCGAGCGGCGAAGTCCTCGGGCCGCTCATGCAGCCACTCACCAGGCGGTGCCCACACCTGGCCCCGGAAGATGCCGCCCAGGCCCGCGATTCGCAGCCCGTCGATCTCGACCACGCGGCCGTGCAGGTTACGGTCGGCAAGGGCAGAGCCAAACAGGTTGTCGTAGTCGGCCTCGGAGTCCGTGTCGTGGTTACCGTGAATGAACCACACCTCTGTCTTGTCGAGGATCGTGGCCAGCTCGATCTCCAAGGGGCGCTGCGCCTGCAAGTCGCCCAGGAAAATGACGGCGGCCGGACGATCCTGCCTAACCACGTCGAGGACGTGATCGAAGCAGCCGTGCGTGTCGCCGAAGAAGTAGATCATGACGATGCCCCCTGCCCTGCTTCGCGCAGCCGTCGCTCCAGGCGATCACGGAGCCGAGGCAGGTTAACGATCCAGCCACGCCGAACTGTCACGGCTGACTCAAGCAGCTCTGAAGGATGCGCGGCAAAGTACGCGGTTGCGGCTTGAGCCAGGCGACGCCTGGCATCGTGCAGGTTGTGGCTCAGGATCATTCCGGCGACGCGACAGACGTTCGCTTCGGCCGGTGTGCGTGGAGCGTCCAGCGTGGCCGTCGCGATCTCCACGCAGCATTCGGGGTCGTTTGCGGGAGAGGGCGAAATCCTACGCTAAGGCTTTGGCCAACGATATTCTCCGGTAAGATTGATGTGTTCCCAGGGGATAGGAGAAGTCGCTTGATATCTAGTATGACGTCTGTCGCACCTGCTTGATCGCGGCCGCGATAGCTAGATCGCGTTGCTCCTCTTCTCCATCCGCGTTCCAAGCTGCGGAAAGGCACCCATAAGCGTACGCCTGGTCGAGCAGGCGACGCGGATCGACGTCCAGCGCACGAGAGAATGCGTCCGCCATCTGTGCAATGCGTCTAGGATCGAGACAAAGGTCGTCTCTGTCAGCCGGATCGTAGAACATATTGGCGGCGCCAAAGCCCACTTCACCGACCAGACCGACGGGATCTATCACCAGCCAGCCGCGACTGGAGAACATGATGTTTTCATGATGCAGATCGCCATGTAGCCCACGCAGTTCCGAGGCATTGCTCATCATTTGATCGGCTATAATCGCCGCGTGGACGTAGTCAGTTTGACAACCTGCGTTTTGATCATCGCGCGCCCGCTGAAACAAAGCTGCAAAGCGATCCCGGATCGGGAGAAGGGCAGAAGGCAGGGGTTCCTCAGATGCGGCATACAGCTTCGCCATTAGTTCCGCTGCAATTTCGGTCGCCTGGTAGTCGCCGTGCTCGGCAACGATGTGAGAGAGCATTCGCTCCCCGGCATATTCGAGCAACATCAGATTGTTCTCACGACCGAGCAACCGGACTGCTCCCCTCCCATTGCGCCATACCAGATAGTCGGCCCCGCGCAGTTCATCAGCAATGTCTTCTATAGGTTTCAATCCCTTGACGATTGCAGGAGTCCCGTCTGGCAATGAAACTTTCCAAACGAGGCTGGAAAAGGTGTCCGCAATGAGAACAGGTTGCGAAACGTGCCAATGAGCAGGAAAAACAGGCGGCATGAACATCAACCCCAAGTCAGAGGGTCCAATCGCAGATAGAAGGCAAGGCGTTCGCGGTCGGGGGCTTCGATCCCCAATACATTGAATAGGACAGCGAAGGCGCGCTCTGCTTCATCTGGCGCTGCCCAGTTCTCTTCGGCGTTAGCAATCATGAGTGCCAAATCGGCATAGCGATCTGCTGTTCCGAGCCGCCCAAGGTCGATCAGACCCGTGCATTGAAGAGTTTTAGGGTCCACCATGAAGTTCGGCATGCAGGGATCACCATGGCAAACAACCATATCGGTGCGCTCTTGGTCGAGCCGCACCGGTAGCTCTCGTTCGACACGAGCCAAAAGATCGAGCTGCGGCGTACTCTTGTCCTCGTCCGGTAAGAAGTCGGGATTGACGGCATTGCGGGACACCACATCAACGGCGCGTCCGAACATTCGCGACAGCCTGCGCTCAAACGGACATTGATCAACCGATAGGCTGTGAACAGCGCCAAGTTGCTGCCCCATTGACGGCCACGCTTTGAGCAAATCCGCTCCAGACAGATCAGCCGCCGGTACTCCCGGAATTGCCGTTATCACCAAGCATGCACCCTCCTGTTCCTCCTGCCAGTTGATCACCTCGGGGCAAGCCACACCTCGACCTTTGAGCCAAATGAGGCGGTCACGCTCTCCAGCGAGCTCACCGCGGCGGGAAGCAGGTGCGATTTTCGCGAAGGCATGCCCGTCACCACGTCGAAAAACAAAATCACCAGATTCTCCGCCTCTGACAGGCAACCAGTCAGAATGCGATTCACCAAAAAAAATATTAGTTCGATTCAATGGAGGTTCCTTCAGTTTTCTGATGAAGCGCGGAGGTGGCTCAACCTGCGAAAAGAAACGAGTTGCTACGTAAGTCCGAGAACATGCTTTCCATGGTCTCTGAGCTCGCCTTTGGGACCGACATATCGGTAGAGAGTGACGCGCTCGATGCCGAGTTCCTTGCAGAGATCGGAAACTGAAGTATCGCGCTGGGCCATGGCGGCTTGCGCGAGACGCACCTGAGCTTTGGTGAGCGCGAATTTTCGTCCGCCCTTGCGACCGCGCGCTCTCGCGGAGGCGAGACCCGCCATGGTGCGCTCTCGGATCAGATCCCGCTCGAACTCGGCCAAGGTGGCGAAGATTCCGAACACCATGCGACCGGACGCAGTCGTGGTGTCGATCTGAGCGCCCTTTCCAGTCAGAACCCGCAGGCCGATCTTGCGGTCTGACAGCTCCTTCACCGTGTTGACCAGATGGGCAAGCGATCGTCCGAGGCGATCGAGCTTCCAGACCACCAGCACATCGCCGTCACGCAATGACTTGAGGCAGGCAGTCAAGCCAGGGCGATCATCACGACCGCCGGAAGCAAGATCATCATAGATATTGTCCCGTTCGACACCTGCGGCGCGCAAGGCGTCGTGCTGCAGGTCGAGAGACTGCGAGCCATCGGCTTTGGAGACGCGGGCATATCCGATCAGCATGTATCACAAACGTTGGTTTGAGGCGGCGCTTCGGCCACGATTGCATTGACCTCTGGAAATGTATCTCAACCAGCTTCATAAACAAAGCGTCTTGAACGCTATCAGATTTTGAAAAAGGAACATGTATGCCGCGTCGCGTCACTCTAACCGATCGGCAGAAAGACGCGCTGTTGCGCTTGCCGACTTCACAGACGGATTTGCTCAAGCACTATACGCTGAGTGATGAAGACCTTGGGCATATCAGGCTGCGTCGGCGCGCTCACAACAGGTTCGGCTTCGCCCTGCAATTGTGTGTCCTGCGCTATCCCGGCCGGGTGCTGGCTCCAGGCGAACTGATCCCTGCAGAGGTCATCGAATTTATCGGAGCGCAGCTTGGCCTGGGTGCCGACGATCTCGTAGACTATGCTGCCCGCGAGGAAACACGGCACGAGCATCTTGCCGAGTTACGGGGGCTCTACGGCTTCCGCACCTTCTCCGGACGTGGTGCGAGCGAGCTGAAGGAATGGTTGTTCCGAGAAGCCGAGATGGCGGTGTCGAACGAGGATATCGCCCGTCGCTTCGTAGCCGAGTGCCGACGCACCCGCACTGTCCTTCCCGCGACATCCACGATCGAGCGGCTTTGTGCCGCGGCTCTCGTCGATGCCGAGCGACGCATCGAGACGAGGATCGCCAGTCGGCTGCCTATGTCGATCCGAGAACAGTTGCTGGCATTGCTCGAGGAGACGGCTGATGATCGGGTGACCCGTTTTGTGTGGCTGCGCCAGTTCGAGCCTGGCTCGAACTCTTCGTCGGCCAACCGGCTGCTCGACCGGCTCGAATATCTGCAACGCATCGATCTCCCCGAGGATCTGCTTGCCGGCGTTCCTGCCCATCGGGTGACTCGTCTGCGCAGGCAGGGTGAACGGTATTATGCCGACGGCATGCGCGATCTCCCGGAGGACAGGCGGCTTGCGATCTTGGCTGTTTGCGTCTCGGAATGGCAGGCGATGTTGGCCGACGCAGTGGTCGAAACCCACGACCGGATCGTCGGCCGTCTCTACCGTGCTTCGGAGCGTATTTGCCATGCAAAGGTCGCAGACGAAGCGGGGGTGGTGCGTGACACCCTGAAATCCTTCGCCGAGATCGGGGGCGCCCTGGTCGATGCACAGGATGATGGCCAGCCGCTGGGCGATGTCATCGCGAGTGGGTCAGGGTGGGACGGCTTAAAAACCCTTGTTGCAATGGCAACCAGGCTGACCGCCACCATGGCCGACGATCCGCTCAATCATGTGCTCGACGGTTATCACCGCTTCCGCCGATACGCTCCACGCATGTTGCGCCTGCTCGATCTGCGAGCTGCGCCCGTTGCACTGCCGCTTCTGGAAGCGGTGACGGCCCTTCGTACCGGTTTGAACGATGCCGCGATGACCAGCTTCTTGCGGCCCAGCTCGAAATGGCATCGCCACCTTCGGGCCCAGAGGGCTGGCGACGCTCGCCTATGGGAGATCGCGGTGCTGTTCCATCTGCGCGATGCGTTCCGCTCCGGAGATGTCTGGCTTACTAGGTCCCGGCGCTATGGCGATCTGAAACACGCACTCGTTCCGGCACAATCCATCGCGGAAGGCGGTCGTCTCGCTGTGCCATTGCGGCCGGAGGAATGGCTGGCAGACCGGCAAGCTCGCCTCGACATGCGGTTGCGCGAGCTTGGCCGTGCCGCTCGCGCAGGCACGATCCCGGGCGGGTCGATTGAAAACGGCGTTCTGCATATCGAGAAACTCGAAGCCGCCGCGCCGACAGGCGCCGAAGATCTGGTGCTCGATCTCTACAAGCAGATCCCGCCCACGCGCATCACCGATCTCCTGCTGGAGGTGGATGCGGCGACCGGCTTCACCGAAGCGTTCACCCATCTGCGCACAGGAGCACCCTGCGCTGACCGGATCGGGCTAATGAACGTTATCTTGGCGGAAGGGATCAACCTCGGCTTGCGCAAAATGGCGGATGCGACAAACACCCACACCTTCTGGGAATTGATCCGCATTGGACGGTGGCATGTCGAGGGCGAAGCCTATGACCGGGCGCTGGCCATGGTGGTCGAGGCACAGGCAGCGTTACCCATGGCCCGGTTCTGGGGCATGGGCACGTCGGCTTCGAGCGACGGACAGTTCTTCGTCGCTACAGAGCAAGGTGAGGCCATGAACCTGGTCAACGCGAAATATGGCAATACCCCGGGCCTGAAAGCCTATAGCCACGTCTCCGACCAATATGCGCCGTTCGCAACCCAGGTGATTCCTGCAACGGCAAGCGAAGCGCCTTACATCCTCGATGGCCTGCTGATGAACGATGCTGGACGCCATATCCGCGAGCAGTTCACCGACACGGGCGGCTTCACCGATCACGTCTTTGCCGCATGTGCCATTCTCGGCTACCGGTTCGCTCCGCGCATCCGCGACCTGCCATCCAAACGGCTCTACGCGTTCAATCCGTCGGCCGCCCCGGCGCACCTGCGAGCGTTGATCGGCGGAAAGGTCAACCAAGCCATGATCGAGCGCAATTGGCCCGACATCCTGCGCATCGCCGCCACCATTGCTGCCGGGACCGTCGCGCCAAGCCAGATTCTGCGGAAACTCGCCTCCTATCCGCGGCAGAACGAGCTCGCGACAGCCCTGCGGGAAGTCGGTCGCGTCGAGCGCACCCTGTTCATGATCGACTGGATTCTGGATGCCGAACTCCAACGGCGTGCCCAGATCGGGCTCAACAAAGGCGAAGCTCATCATGCGCTGAAGCGGGCAATCAGCTTCCACCGCCGCGGTGAAATCCGCGACCGTTCCGCCGAAGGCCAGCATTACCGCATCGCCGGCATGAATCTGCTCGCCGCCATCATCATCTTCTGGAACACCATGAAGCTCGGCGAGGTCGTTGCAAACCAGAAACGCGATGGAAAGCTGCTATCGCCCGATCTCTTGGCCCATGTTTCGCCGCTCGGATGGGAACACATCAATCTCACCGGAGAATATCGCTGGCCAAAGCCTTAGCGTAGGATTCCGCCCCCTCCCGCAAACGACCCCCATTCGAGCATCGCAGCCTCCTTGTCTCGGGCGTTGTCGTTCATGGGACGTGCCTCCGAGCGATAGCGGGTGGCATGTCGCTGATTTGCTTGGTAGAGACGACTGGAGGCCACCAGCGGCCAGCTTTCAGCCGGGCGACCTCGGCGGGCTCCAGCGTGACGGCGGTCAGGTACGAGCACTCCCACCATTCCACCCATCGCACCAGGTCAGCGAATGTCTCGCTGCGCCCAACCCTTGGCAGGGTGAGCACGTCGGCCATCGTGTCGGCTACTGCCCAGGCGTGCGCTGTGTTGCCGAGGGCCGCAGCAATGCGGACGCGCGCCGAAGGCGCGGACAGGCCCCGGCTGCTGTCGGTGGCCACCAGCTTGTCACGGTCAGCATCGGCCCACCCTTCCGGGTGGTCATCGACGGCGATCCAGTCGGTGAGGCCAGCTCGATCCACGTAGCGGCGGATTTGTTGGTATCGGGTGGACGTGTCCCACCAGGTGCCTCGTCCGAGTGGGCGGTGCTCGTCGTCGCACGCCATGCCGGAGTGCCAGGTGGAGCCAATGACCCTTGGCCGCAGCTCGGCCGGGAGGTAGTCGCGTGCGCGGCTGAAACGCAGCTCGCGCGCCCAGCTCGTACTCAGCACGATGCGGACATGCGGCGCGCTGGCCAGCTCGTCCACCAGGTGGCTCGACCACATGAACAGCTTGCCATCGGCGCGCAGCACTGGCCGCCCGCGCTCCAGGTACACCGCGTCAGGATGCAAAACGCCGTCGAAATCCAGGAAGAGGATCATCGTCGATGGAGTTCCCCGGCTGCATCCATGACTCGCTGGCCTTCCGCGCCGTCCAGGATTACCTCGCCGCAGGCGTTGCAGTAGTCACCCGTCAGAGCTGTCAAGGTCACAGGCGTGCCATCGCTGCGGCTGAGTACATGGTCGCGGGTGTCTCTCACCAGGGCAGATGCGCCGCAGCAAGGACAGATGGTGAAAAGACCCAGCGTGCGCATGAACTCACGTTCCCTGCTGGTTAGCGCGAGCCAGTCAATGTCACCCAGCGCACGCACGTACAGGTGCAGGCAGGCGCGGCCGTCCAACTTCGTAGCGGTCGTGTGTGGGCTGGCCAGCGCAGCGAGAACCGGAAACTCTGCCAGCGGGTAGAGGGCGTGCATGACGGCTGTGTCAGTCATGGCTGCAACCCTTCTGGCCCTTGTCTGCCGTACCAACAGCTATTGGCCCAGCATTCCCAGTCCCATGCGTAGGCCGCACGCTCGATGCCGTCAATCTTTGGGCATTGGGAGCCGTAGAGTGCCGCCCAAAACTGATCGCGCCACGGCTGCGGAATCTCTGCGAGGTTGACGTAAAACGGTCGGCCCTCGTACTCATGCACCGGAACCGCAGCAAGCAGCTCGTCGCGTGTCATCGTGAGGCCCCGTCCAAGTCGATGACGACAGCGCGGAACGGCTCATCCGTCGTCTCGTCGTCGGGCAGCTCGCGGTATTGGCCAACAGGCGTACCGGCCCAGTTGCGCTGATGCCTTGCCGCATCGGTCACACGGACTGCGCCTGCGTGGTCGATACCGCCTTCGGCCGGGATCATCACCGGCAGCGTCGTCGGGAGCCCTTGCAGTGCGGCGATCAGATCACCGACCGTCATCGGATGAGCTGCCCGAGGGATGCTGGCCATGCCTGGCTCTTGCCCTCCTGCCGCCGCCAGGCGGGCGCGAACGCTCGCCGCTGACACCCCTCGGTCTGGATTCGCCCGCAGTGCGTCGTAGGCGCTGCCGATGGATGCAAGCTGATCGCTGGTCAGCAGGACATCAGCGAGCACGTCGAGCAGCGACTGCCCTCCCCTCCTGTCCAGGTGCCGGGCCTGCATGCCGAAGGCACGCGGGCCGTCCACATCGCAGCGCTTGGAGTCCCCCACGAAAACCACCTCACCAGGCGCGCAGCCCAGCGCGTCGCACACGCGCTGGAAGATGGCCGGTTCGGGCTTGGCCAGGCCGACCTCGTAGCTGAATACGTAGGCGTCCAGACCGGGCAGCAGGCCGAGAACGGCGGGGCCGTACTCGGCCGCCAGGTTGCTGCACACAGCCAGGCGCAGACCCGCTGCGCGGGACTGCTCCAACACCTGCGGCACTTCGGCGAAGAGCCGCAAGCCCGCCAACTCTTCGGCCAGGTCGGCCTCGATGTCGGGCAGCAGATGCTCCAGACCCAGCTCGGCCGCGAAGGTGGCCACCGGCACGTCGCGGGTGAGGAATGGCAGGCGTGCCGCGCCCTCCCCTCGGCCGGTCAGGAGTCGGCTGTAGGGAGCCAGGCGCTGGCCGTACTGGATCGCCGTGCCGAAGGCATCCAGTACGAGCGCCTTAGTTACGTGGTTACGTGTTGCCATATCTACGCTAATACGTATTTAGCTACTCGAACAGCTCCCGGTCGAACTCGACCCCGGCCACCACCAGCGGCTCGCCGCTGGGCCAGCGCGTAGGCGGCGCGTGATCGCGCACCACCTGCACATCGGTGTCGTCGCTGATGACAGCCACGTCGGCCTCAGCCAGGGCGGCACGCCCTACCCGGTCGAACCGGCAGGTGTTCGAGTTGAAGCTCCAGACTCTCATAGTGGATCTCCTGGTTTCTTGCCTGCGCGGCGCATGGCCTCGTCATAGCGGTCGTGTTCCGGCGTGCCGGGCGGGTGGAAGTTCGGCAGCCAGCGCGTCTGGCCGCCGTCATCGACCTCGATGATCGTGATGGCGCGCGGGCGGCCACGCGGGCGCGTCGGCCGCTCGATGCCCGCCTTCTTGAGCCGCTTGGCGAATGCGTCCAGCAGCTCCCACAGCTCTTCGCCGTCCGACTCGGTGTAGGTGACGACGGCCTTGTCCAGTGCGTGGCAGGCGTTGCGCAGCGTGTCGGCCAGGCTCTCCCCGGCCAGGCGGTAGACGGCCAGGTCGGTGTCCTGACGCTCTTCCTTGTCATGCTTGGCCTTCCAGGCTTTCCACTCGGCCAGCTCTTGCGCCGTCAGCGGGCCGTCCTTGCACCGCGCCATGACCTCGGGCGGAATCTCCCAGCCGTTTACCAGCTCGCTCAGCTTCACCGAGAGCACGAGCTTGTTTGCTCGCAAGAACTGAAAGCTGTTCACGTAGGTCGGGATGCCCGTTTTTCGGCTTCTAGCCACATTTATCGGCCGCTTGTATTGCATTCGCTCTCGGTGCTTTTGTTGTCGTCAGATAAAAGTCATTGTACGCAAAGCCGCCGAACTGTGCTAGACTCGCGTCACTGGCTAAATACGTATTCACGTAACGCCGTAGCGCCACCGATAAGGAGATACGTACATGAAGATGAAGGTTCTCGCCCTGTGCTCCCAAAAAGGTGGCGTGGGCAAAACGACTCTCTGCGGTCACTTGGGCGTCGAAGCCGAGATCAAGGGCCACGGCCCGGTCGCACTGATCGACACCGATCCTCAAGGCTCGCTCGCGAGCTGGTGGAACGAGCGCGAGGCACCGGAGCCGGTCTTTGCCCAGGTGCAGATCGCCAACCTGGCCGAACACCTGCGGCTGCTGGACGAGGCTGGAATCAAGCTGGCCATCATCGACACGCCGCCTGCCGTGACATCCATGATCGAGCAGGTGATGGCGGTTGCCGACCTGATCCTGATCCCAACGCGCCCGAGTCCGCATGACCTGCGCGCCGTGGGCTCGACCGTGGAGATTGCCGAGCGCGCGGGCAAGCGCATGGTTTTCGTCGTCAACGGCGCAGCGCAGCGCGCCCGTATCACGGGCGAGGCGGCCATCGCCTTGTCCCAGCACGGCACCGTGGCCCCGGTGACGCTATACCAGCGCACCGACTTTGCCAGCTCGATGATCGACGGCCGCACCGTCCAGGAACTCGATCCTGCGTCCAAGTCAGCCGGTGAAGTGGCTGAGCTGTGGAGCTACGTCGATAAGCAACTGCGTAAGGCTTGAGATACGCTAATACGTAGTTAAGGAGATAAGGATGTCGAAAACCAAAGCAAGCTCCCTCAGCGCAGGACTCATCGCGAAGAAGGGCCAGGCCGTGCCTGCCACCGCGTCAGTGGCACCCGTCGAGGATGTTGCCGCACCGGCACCGGCCCCCGCCGTCAGTGTGGAACCCGCTCCACAGTCTCAGGCGCAGCCTGAGGCGAAGGAAGCGGCCGTGATCCCCGAGGCTGGCTACTACAAAGCGCTGACCGTGAAGCTCAACCGGGCGCGCTACGAAAAGCTCAAGACGCTGGGCATGCGCCTGGACAAGAAGTCCCAAGCCATCTTCGAGGCGGCGCTGGACGACTACCTGGCCAAGCACGCCGACAAGCTCGGCTGACCGCTTCCCATGCGGGTTTCAGAGCATGGACGGGAGTCCATACATTCAATCAAATTTTTCGGGTATGCGTGGCGATTGAAATTAGATGCAATCTCTTGCATACTCGGTGCTATTGGGGAATAATGATGATGGTTGCAAGCCTACAAGAGATGCCTGCGAAGTTGATGAAGGCGTTTGCCGAGCGCGGAAGCGTTGGCAACGTCCGCGTCCAGCAGGCCGACAAGGGGTTGGTCATCGTGTTCAATGCTGGCGGCGGAATGGACGAGTGCGTGCTGGGACAGGCGCGCGGCGGTGTCCGCTACTTCCAGAGCTTCGATGGTGCGGCTTCGACTTTGCAGTCGATGGGGATCGTCGAGTTCGCGGCCAACAGCCGGAACTGGGTTCCCCGGACTTTTAAGGGCGTTTCGGCGTCCGAGTAACGAACAAAGGAGTGCGCTGACCAGAGCAGCGAACAGATAGCGAACGTACAAAGCAAAAAGCCCCGTTTGGCGACGGGGCTTTTGCTGATTAGGCGGGTTGCGCCTTGGAGCGGAGTTAGGAGACGGTTTGGCGACTGTCTCTTAGAGCCGTCCGTAGAGATCGGAAAGCGATAGCCGAATTCTACTCTCCAACGCTCCCGATGGGCAAGCTTTTTCTGCGTAGCTACGTGGATACGTAGTTACGCGCCTCGGCAAGCGGAGCGTGGATGGCATCGGCGGTACTTGAAAACACACTGAAAGCGCGGTTCGACGAGCCTGCATCACCCATGCAACGGGTGATCGAGCAGGCTCCGTACTACCCGCGTTGCAGTGACGACAAGACCGCCACCAAGCAACGGCCCACGAGCTACGCAGTCCGTTGGCCTTACATGCAGGTCAACCGACCCGGCATGGTGTCGTGGTTGGTCTTTGACTGCGACCACGCCGACGTTTTCCGTTGGGACGCGGCCGGGTTGCCGCCCCCAAACCTCATCGTGGCCAACCGCACTGGCGGGCCTGGCTTCCACCTGTTTTATGCGATCACGCCGGTCTGCACGACCGAGAAGGCGCGCGAGCATCCGCAGCGCTACATGCGCGCGATCCGCGACCGCATGGTGGAGCTGCTGGGGGCTGATCCCAACTATCACGGCGGGGGCGTCACCAAGACGCCCGGCCACGCCTGGTGGCACACCATCGAGCTGCACCCGCATGAGTACAGCCTGGGCGAGCTGAACGAGTATTTCGAGCTGCCAAAGGAAGAGCGACGGTTCGGCAAGGTGCCCGACCTGTCTCTGCATCACCACGCCCGGCACGCGACGCTATTCCACGAGCTGCGCTATTTCGCTTACTCCATCGTCAACGGCATGAAGGAGCAGAGCAGCTACGACGCCTTTTATCAGCGCCTGTTGACCGAGGCGCAGCGCCTGAACGACTACGGCAGCAAGCGCGGTTTCATCGACCTCAAGCGGATGGTGCCGCACACCGATCTGCGCGCCTCACAGGTGCGCGCCACGGTGCGATCTATCGCCCGGTGGACGTGGGACAAGTACACGGGCGACGGCCGCTGCAATCGCGGCGTGATGCGTCTCAGCAAGGCGCTGCCGCTGGTCGAGCGCCAGCGCCTGGCCGCCGAGCGCACGCATGGCGAGCGCTCGGCGGCCACGGCCGCGCGCATCCAAGCCGCTTGCGGGCTGTTGCGCGCCAAGGGCGAGGCGCTGACCCAGACGGCCCTCGCGGCGCTGACGCGCTTGTCGCGCCAGACGGTGGCCAAGTACCAGCAACTGATCGACGAATTCACCAGCCGTGTCGCCGAGGCCCCCGCCCCGAAGGAGGAGGCCGCTGGCCAGCCGGTCATTGTTAAGTTTGCTACACGTCAGATAACCGCCCCCCCGGCCGCCGCAGGCGAGTCCGGAACCTCTGCGGTGCAGCGTGAGCCCAGTCGGCCTGCTTTGAGGCTTGTCGTCGGTGGCCCAGCGCCTCCGCTGGATTCGAGCTGAGCCGGTGGAGCTGGAATGAGTAGCCCAAAGCGTTTCTTAAACGCGAGTAGCCGCAAGCTGGTTGTGGGTAAGTCCGTCAGGACTTATCCATCATCCAGCGCCGCAGGGAGCGAAGCGACCGAAGGTGTCTTTCCGCCGCGCGACAGCGCGGCCCCCCCTCCTGTTGTCGGTTCGGCCAGGTGGTTTTTTGAGCGTGATCTTGGAGGTGTGTATGGCCAAGCGG
Organism: Acidovorax sp. MR-S7; assembly: GCF_000400995.2. GTDB lineage: Bacteria > Pseudomonadota > Gammaproteobacteria > Burkholderiales > Burkholderiaceae_C > MR-S7. Next base: position 21,147 of record NZ_DF238910.1, read on the forward strand.
TCGTTTGACGATGAAACCTTGAAGTGGGTGCGCGAGATGCCGCTGTCGCTGGTACTCGACCGGCTGCGGGACGCCGGGAAGCTGTTTTGGCGTCGCGATCCCGACTTCAAGCCGGAGAAGGATGCCCGCACGGTTCGGCTTTATGTGTCGTCGCCGGACGGTGCCGCGTGGGAGCTGCTGGTGACAGGGCCGAAGTGGTTTGACACGAGGGCAGGGAAGGGCGGCGGCGGTGGGATCGACCTGGTGATGCACCTGCTGGGGCTCGATTTCGTCAAGTCCGTCAAGCTGCTTGCCTCGGTGGGTGCGCCTGGCCAGCGTCAGCCGGAGCGCCAAGGCTGAAATTCGGGCGGCTCGCTGCTGCGCATCGACCGGGCTCTCGTGCTTCGCATCGAGCCTCGCAAGCGAGTCTCGCCCCCTGCGGGCTTCGATCTTCCCTCCCGTTGGTCGGCCTGCCGCTTTCGCCCTCTGGGCGACCAAAACCCCCCTTTGGGGTTCTGGACTCCCTGGCGTGGGGTCTTGCCCCACACGCCGCAGGAGCAGGGGGGACGGCCTACGGCCTTTGGACTCCCTGCTCCTGGGCTTGAGGCTGGGGACGTTCCAACCGCGTCAAGGGTGCGCTGCGCCCTCCGGGTGGCCCGTGTCCTCGCTGCGCTGCGGGCCGCGCCAGCCACCCTGCGGCCCTTGACCCGGTTTTCACTCGAACAGCCGAACACCGGCCGGTTCGTTGACCGGCCTTAAATCCGCAAATACGTATTCACGCACTAAAAAACCGCTTGCGTATCGCATACATATCATGTATCATATCTGTATTGATACGGCAAAGGCCGGATTTGATACAGGAGCACTGGTATGGCACGAGAAGGGGTTACGTTTGAGCAGGTGGCAGCAGTGGCCGACGCCCTCGTGGGCGCTGGCCAGCAGCCTACTATCCGGGCGGTGCGCGAGGGTTTGGGTGGCACCGGCAGTCCCAACACCATCCACAAGCTGCTCGCCAAGTGGCGGGACGCCCGGCCGGTGGCCATCGCGTCCGCACCGGAGCTGCCACAGGCGCTGGTGACGGCTCTTGCCAATGAGATCGCTCGGGCGACATCGCAGGCCCGTTCCGAGGCTGAGGCTCGCCTGGCGGCGGAGCAGGCGGACGCCAAGCGCCTGGCCGATGACGGCGACGCCAAGGATGCGGAGATCGAGGCGTTGCAAGCCCAGGTGGTCGGGCTCACGACCGAGCGCGATACGCTGGCGGGCAAGACCGCCCAGCAGTCCGCCGACCTGGCCGAAGCCCAGCAGCGGATCGAGCGCGAGCAGCAGGCCGCCGAAGCAGCCCGCGTCGAGCTGGCCAAGGCCCAGCTCAAGATCGACGCCCAAGCTGAAACGCTCATGCACCAGGCGGCCGAGGTCGAGCGCCTGCGCGCCGACCTGGCGGGCGAGGTGAAGGGCAGGGTGGCGGCCGAGCAGCAGGCGGCCGTGCTGACGGCCAAGCTGGAATCCATGACCGAGCGCACCGGCAAGGCCGAGACGCGCGTCGATGCGCTGGAAAAGCAGCTCAACCAGGTCAGCGGGGAACTCAACCAGGCGCGGGTGCAGGCCCAGGCCCAGCAGGGCGCGCTCGATGCGGCTGGTCGTGAGCTTGAGGCGGCCAAGGTGGACGCGGCTGCGGCGCGCGCCGAGGCGAAGAAGTCAGCGGCCGAAGCCTCCGAGCTGCGCGGCAAGGTGGCCACGCTGGAGGCCAAGACCAGCAAGAGTGATTCTAAGTAACTACGCTTTTACGCAACTACGTATAGGAAAGATCATGGCGCAACAGACTTTGACCCCTGCCGAGGCTCGCAGCATCTTCGCGGACGCTTCTGCCGAAACGTTCCCATCGGCTCGCCTCACATCGGCTGGCCGTGCCGCCGTGGCCGACTGGCTCACGTCCACGGCAAAACCGGCGTCGATTAACCAGTCAGAGTGGCTTGCGCAGTGGTACGACGACATCGAGTCCCGTGCGTCTTTCGGCGAACAACCGATTGCTGTGGAGGTGCGTGCGAGTACCAGCGTGACCGGCACGCCTCAACTGTTGACCTTGGACGACTCGTACTTCGAGTGGTGCATTGAGAAGTAATTTCTACTTAAATACGTATTAGCGTATATGTGGAGGTGCGTAAAGTGAAGCCGACGCGGATTGAAACGCTGATTGCCGACCTGCGCCTCACGGCGGGGTCGCTCCAGCAGGTGCTGGACGCCTGCCAGGTGGCAGGCCCAGGGGCTGAGCTCGCCCAGCACTATCCCAAGATGCTCGCAGAGCTGGCCGACCGCTTTGCCGACGAGGCGGCGCGGATCGAGTGGCCTGCCGACTTGCCGCGAGAGCCGGTTTTCACGGCCGCCGAGCTGGAGGCCATCGGCACGGCCGAGGCGCTGCTGGCCAGGTTGCGCACCGACGACTCGGGATCGACTGGCACACGCCGGTAGGTCGAGAGCGTCCGCGCCAACCTGCGCGCGTCAGCGGCCGAGAACGCAGCCGGGATGACCACCACACGCTTGTCGCCGAACTGAGCGCGGGCGGCCTTTTCCCAGGCGGGCGGCACCAGGGCCACCCATGCCTCGCACTGGGTGACCTTGCCGTTGTGCCGCATGGCGGCCCATACGCAGCCAGCTTCGTAGGCCACCCAGAACCGCAGATCGCGTGCGCGCGGGGTCTTGGGCGTCAGCACCAGGCGTTCGCGCAGCGCTGCCGGGTAGGTGGCACGCACGTCGTCGTCGGATTCGGCGGCCGTGTGGAAGAGCGCCAGGTTGATGCCGGGCCGGTGCCCGACGAAATCGGCCAGCGCCTTGCGGGCGTCGGGCGTGCCCATGACGGCATCGTGTTCGATGAACAGCAGCATGGTGATCCTCCCTTTAGACAAACCACTTTTCGTGGTTGAACCAGTGCTTTGCCGCGCCTTCCTGGAAGATGTGGCCAGTCGTGACCTGCCACGACCGATACGACTTCTTCATGCCGAGCACCCAGAACATGAACGCGAAAGAGAGCCAGTTGAGCGCGATGATGAGCGGCGCTGCCGATGCCAGCAGGTAGATGCCATGAGTGCCGATCACCGCTGCTGCGCCAAAGAAGATGCGCGAAGAGATGCGGTGCTGGCGTCCGAACGACTCACGCTCGGCGCGCGACAGATCGCCGAAGGCCATCCGAGCGCGCGCTAGGCGGTGGCGGCTCGCGACTTCACGGATGCCGTCTCGGCCTTCCGGGGCCAGCATCCCGAAGCCGCAGTGATTGCATGACCATGCTTGCAGCGGGCGGGCGTCGCCACCGTCGGTCTGATCCAGGATTGCAGGTGCGTCACGCTGGGCCAGCAGCACTCCGGCATCGCAGTCTGGGCAAGTTGGATTCACCGTCCGCGTCCACATGGAGCGGTTCCACTCGAAAAGCCCCTTGTTCAGTTGCCAGCCGAACATCGACAAGGGCATCGTCATCGTGACGTACTTTGTGACTTTGGCCGCGCCACTCGCGGCCCTTTTTACGAAGCGCATGCTGTCTCCTTTGACTTGAAAAATCCGTGATCTACGCTGACGAACGCCTCGGCGCTCACAACACGCTCCAGCGCGGCGCGCAGACGGTCAGCGGCCTCATCGTCGAAGCCATTGCGACAGAGCAGGAGGGGAGCGCCGCTACTCTGTGCGGTGCGGATGTAGCCGCCTGCCAAGCGCTCATGAACAACGGCAACCCAATAGAGTTGTTTCCTGCGGCGCAGCGTGCTCGTGATCTCGCGCTCTGGGTATGCGTCGGCACGGATGGGCCGATGGGCCAAGTGCTGGAGGTGATCGCTCAGTTCAGGCACCTCGCCGCGCACGTCGTCGATGCTGCGCAGCGTGCCGACTGTCCAGCGGATCATGACCAGCTCGACCGATGGGAAGTCATCCAGCACTCTCGCGAGCCGGGCCGCTGGCCCGTGCGCTCCTATGGTGTGACCCCAGAGGAGGCGGCCGAAGTCGAAAAACAGCAGCATCACGACGCCTCAGCCAGCTCGCCCCGCAGCTTGCGTGCGGTCAGACGGTCGAATGCTTCCCGGTGTGCCGGGTCGATCTCTTCGAGCAGCTTGCCGATGCGCACCACGGCGCGGGCGGGGTTGCGCTCGATGTCTGCCGCACGAACGCCGTTCTCTGCCAGGTAGTCATCAGCGAATGGGCCGAGCAACTGGCGGGCGTGTTCGGCGATGACGGTATGCACCGGCTCGGGCCGAAGCATCCGGGCGGCCAGGATGGGGCGGATGAAGAACAGCGAGAAGCCGATGGCCATGCTCACGACAGCCAGGTAGAGCACGATGAATCCGGTATATCCGAGGGCTGGGGCAACAGCCTTACCAACTCCAACAAACGCTGCAAACAGCCACGACGAAGCGCTGATCGCGCCCGCGATGGCGGGCAGGGTGGCCGCGCGGTGTGGATCATCCTGTGGCACCGTGAAGCGGTGGAAAACGACCTTGTGCAGCAGCCACCCGTTGGCGCTCAGTGCGATGGCTACCGTGAGCTTTGCGAGCAACTTGGGCTTGGTCGCGAGCGTGGCCGGGTCGAACCGGGTATCGAGCCAGATCACAACCAATCCGGTCGCCCAGAGGGCATAGAGCGCCCACTTCACGAAGGTTTGCGAGGTGGCCAGCATGTCGGCATCGACCCGGCGCTTGCGGAAGATCGCCAGGTCGCCAAAAGCGATGCCCACAGCGGCCATTGCGAAGGCCAGCAGGTGGGCCAAGATCAGGCCCATGCGGGCAACTGCATTGAGATCCAAGGTTTCCATGTGATGTGCTCTGGTTATTTGATGGAGCGTGTCGCGTCGTCACGCAGGGCGCGCATCTGAGCGGCTTCGACTTGGGCACGCTTTCCGGCCAGCTTCTGGGCCGTGTAGACGGCCATCAGCGCCTCCATGCGTTCCTGCTTCTGACGAATTGCGGCGCTCAGATAAATGGAGACGCCAGCCGCACGCGTGTAGTCCACCCACAAGGCGCGGCTGCTCACCTGTGTGATCGACTTGTTCCATTCGGAGTCGGCGAAGCGGCGTTGCGCCTCGGTAGACAACATCTCAGCCGGTGACATGGTTTCGTAGTCGCCAATGGGTGGGGAGGGCAGTGAGCCGTAGCCGTCCGCATCGTTGAGCACGTTTGCCATCGAGGTCGCGCCCTTGGCGGCGGCCTGCAAGGCGTCGCCATTGGCCGCCGCCACCTGTACCGGGTCGAACTGGGTGGTCGGTGGCACGCCCATCGCCGGAGTCGCACCGAACAGCTTGTTGTACTGGGCCATCGTGTCGCTGCCCAGTACCGGATACAGGCCGTCGTTCTGGATGGGAAAGGTCTTGCAGAAGTAGGGCGACGGGTCGGTCGCGTAATTGAAGGCCGTGCTCTGCTTGCTGATCGCGTTCGGGAGCTGCGCCGGGTTGAATGTCGGGTTCTTGTTGGCGTCTGCCGAGAAGGTCTTGGCTCGGGCGTCATCCGCGTTGGGCACGCCATAGATGAAGTGCAGGTGGACTGCGCCGCCCGGCTTCATCCCGGTGGAACCGGCCCGGCCGATCTCCTGCCCGGCCTGCACCTTGTCGCCTTCCTTCACCGCGATGTAGCTCAAGTGGTAGTACACGGCCGACTGCCCGTTGTCCCGCTTGATGATGACGGTGTTGCCTGCGCTGCCGCGCAGCTTGGCCCACGTCACCGTGCCCGCCGAGGTTGCGTAGAGGGGCGCGTTTTGCCCGCTGGTGGAGAAGTCGAGGCCATCGTGCATGTGCGGCTTGGCATTGCCGGAGCCGAAGTTGGCGGCACCACCTTCACGGAACTTGCCGAAGCGGCCGGAGACTTGCTCCTTCGAGGTAGGCGACACCATGCAGGTGTCAGCGAATGCGCTGCCGCTGATCGCCAGCGCGAGGGTCAAAACGAGCGGCTTGCGCATCTCTTTTCCTCAGTTGAAAAGACCAGCCGCCCAGCTCGTGAAGCTCTGGGGTTCGGTCTGTGTGGGTTGAGCCTGCTGGATGGCCTGCGGCTGTGCCGAGGTCGCGGGCGCTGTCTGCGCACCCTGCTGGGTGCTGGCCCCGGCGTTGAACACGGTCTGGTTCGTGCCGAAGGCGTTGGCGTTCACGCTGTAGCCGGTTGCGGCCGAGGCGGGCTTGTAGGCGCTGCCAAGCTGCGGATCGAGCGTGCTCAACGAGCCACCCACGGCGCTATTCGCCATGCCGTTGATATCGGTGAACTGCTGGCCCAAGGTATTCCACTGGCCGATGGCTTGGTTGATGGGCGACGTGACCATGCCGGACACCTTGCTCACGGTCGAGCACACCTTCTTCTGCGCGTACTTCAAAACTGCGTCCTGCGCCGAGGACAGGATCGAACCGAGCGACGGAATCGAGAACGACAGGTCGATGATCTGGCTCACCGACGAGAAGCACGAGTCGTTCGGATCAAACAGGCTTTCGACGTTGGGCGTGGCCGAGGCCATTTGGCTGTGCGCGCTTATGGCGGTCTTGATGCTCGCGCCGATGCCCACGTCGTCGCAGTTTTTGAGGTCATCCTGCATCTTCTGGGTCATCGCCGCGTCCACGGCGGCCATCTCCGACGAGACGCCAGAGCTGGCACCACTGCCGCCCGTCGAGAACATGGACGAGAACCAGTTGCCGCTGGTTTGGGACGCGCCTGCGCTGGCAGCCAGCGCGAGAGATGCACCCACCAGCAGACCGATGGCGGGCTTGGTGATGGCGGCTTTATTCATGGCCGCCTCCACGGATACAGGCGAGCTGGACGGTGCCGGGTTGCACCTCGCTGGCTTCAAGCAAGCCACCCTTGACCTTGCGCACGTAGCGCGGGCCGTCTTTCTTGATGCCAGCGGCCTTCAGGGGTCTCCTCGTTTTCAGTGCAATAAGTGACGGTACGCAAAGCTAGCACTGGCGCGGGGGTGGTCTGGGTAGA
>NZ_DF238911.1 GCF_000400995.2 Acidovorax sp. MR-S7
GCAAAGCCGCGCCAGCTCTTGCTCGACGCCATCGGAGTGCCGGTCATCAACACAGATTTGTGACAGAGCCTTTGCTTTTGGGGGTGGCAGGAGGGATCAGGCCTCGGCCAGCAGGCGCTCGATGAGCTTGTGCAGCTCCGCGAAATCGGGGGCGCCCACGAAGCTCTTCACGATCTCCCCGCGCTTGTTGACGATGAAGGTGGAGGGCGTCAGCTTCACATCGCCCCAGGCGCGGGCCACCTCGCCGGTATTGTCGATGGCCACCTTGAACGGCAGCTTGCGCGTCTCGGTGAAGTTCACCACGTAGCTCGGCGGGTCGTAGCTCATGGCGACGGCCAGGGTTTCGAAGCCGCGGTCCTTGAACTTGTCGTAGGTGGCGACGATCTCGGGCATTTCCGCCACGCACGTCGTGCAGCTCGTGGCCCAGAAGTTCACCAGCGCGACCTTGCCGCGCAGATCCTGGGTGGTCTGGCGCGAGCCGTCGAGCAATACGAAGGTGGACTGCGGCGCGGCCGATGCCCCGGTGCCCAGCACCACCACCGCCGCCACGGCGGCACATGCCGCCACGGCGCCCGCTACCAGCCACTTCTTCACTTGCATATCCTGGATTCCCCGTCGTTCGTGCGCATGCTGCGCCCATTGTGCCGCAGGGTGGATCGCCGTCGCGCGCGGAAGTTCGCGGAAATAATCCTCGCCATGCTCCGTCGCCTTTTCTTTGCCATCACCAGCGCCTGTGCGCTGGCCGCCTGCAGCCCCGCGCTGAACTGGCGCAGCGTGTCCATCCCCGAGGCCGGCCTCACTCTCTCCCTGCCCTGCAAGCCCGAACACGCCACGCGCCCGGTGGACCTGGGGCGCGGGCCGGTGGAGCTGGCCATGACCGGCTGCGAGGCCGACGGCGCCACGTTCGTGGTCTCGCACCTGCTGCTGGCCGACCCGTCCCAGGCCGGCGCCACGCTGGACGTGTGGCGCGCGGCGGTGCGCGGGCGCATGCAGGCTGAACCGCCCGACGGGCCGCATGCGCGCTTCGTTCCCGCCCGCGCGCTGGACCTGCCGCAGTCGGTGCGCATGGCCGCGCGCGGGCGCGCGCCCGACGGCAGCGCCGTGGCCGCCGAGGCGGTGTGGTTCGCCCGGCTGGAAGGCACGCAGGCACGCCTCTACCATGCTGTGGTCTACACGCGCGAACCGCACAGAACGCGCGGTGAGGCGGCCGCCGGCACCTTCTTCGACGCCCTGGTGCTGCAGCCATAATGCGGTCATTGCTGCCGCCCATGAACACGCGCCTCCTCCTCATCGCCCACGCCCCCCTGGCCCATGCGCTGCGCGAATGCGCGCTGCACGTGTTTCCTGATTGCGCATCCGACGTGCTGGCGCTGGACGTGCCGCCGAACGAACCGCCGGAGGAGACGCTGGCCGCCGCGCGCATCCTGCTGCAGCAGCAGGGCAGTGCCTCCGTCCTCGTGCTGGCCGACGTGTTCGGCGCCACACCGTGCAACGTAGCCCAGCGCCTCGTGGACGGCGTGCGCACGCGCCTCGTGGCGGGCGTGAACCTGCCCATGCTGCTGCGCGCCGTGGGCTACCGCGCCGAGCCGCTGGAGGCCCTGGCCGAGCGCGCGCTGGCCGGTGGCGCGCAGGGCGTGATGCCGGTGGCCGTGGCCGCGCCGCAGAACCAGACCCGACGTGCATCCCATGATCAAGAACACCATCACCATCAGCAATAAGCTGGGCCTGCATGCCCGCGCCTCCGCCAAGCTCACCAAGCTGGCGGGCAGCTTCCCCTGCGACGTCTGGATGAGCCGCGGCGACCGCCGCATCAACGCCAAGAGCATCATGGGCGTGATGATGCTGGCCGCGGGCCTGGGCGCGCAGGTCGAGATAGAAACCGACGGCGTGCAGGAGCAGGAGGCGATGGATGCACTCCTGGCCCTGATCAACGGCAAGTTCGGCGAAGGCGAGTAGAAAGCGGCATATGACCTTCTCCGTCCACGGCCTGGCAGTCGCACGCGGCATCGCCATCGGGCGTGCGGTGCTGGCGGCCGCGAGCCGCATGGAGGTGGTGCATTACTTCATCGAGCAGGATCAGGTCGAGGCCGAGATCCTGCGCATCCGCAATGGCCGCAACGCGGTGATCGGCGAGCTGCAGCGCCTGCAGACCGACATGCCGCCCGACGCCCCGCACGAGCTGGCCGCGCTGCTGGACGTGCACCTCATGCTGCTGCAGGACGAAATGCTCGTCAGCGGCGTCAAGCACTGGATCCGCGACCGCCTCTACAACGCCGAATGGGCGCTGACCACGCAGCTGGAGATCATCAGCCGCCAGTTCGACGAGATGGAGGACGACTACCTGCGCGAGCGCAAGGCCGACCTGGAGCAGGTGGTCGAGCGCATCCTGCGCCACATGAAGGGCGTGGGCAGCCCCGTCGGGCCGCCGCCCGCCAGCCCCCGGCGCCGCGCCGAGCAGGGCCTGCAGGCCGAGCTGCTGCCCGAGGGCAGCACCGAGGTGCCCCTGGTGCTGGTGGCGCACGACCTCTCGCCGGCCGACATGCTGCAGTTCAAGCAGAGCGTGTTCGCCGGCTTCGTCACCGACGTGGGCGGCAAGACCAGCCACACGGCCATCGTCGCGCGCAGCATGGACATCCCGGCCGTCGTGGGCGCGCGCGGGGCCAGCCAGCTCGTGCGCCAGGACGACTGGGTCATCATTGACGGCGACGCCGGCGTGGTCATCGTCGATCCCTCGCCCATCATCCTGGCCGAATACCGCTTCCGCCAGCGCCAGATCGCGCTGGAGCGCGAGCGTTTGGCCCGCCTGCTGCACACGCCGGCCGTCACGCTGGACGCCCAGGCCATCGAGCTGCTGGCCAACATCGAGCAGCCTGCGGATGCCGCCGCCGCCCTGGGGGTGGGCGCCGTGGGCGTGGGCCTGTTCCGCAGCGAATTCCTGTTCATGGGCCGCGGGGGCCGCCTGCCCGACGAGGAGGAGCAATACCGCGCCTACCGCGAGGCGGTCGAGGGCATGCAGGGCCTGCCCGTCACCATCCGCACGGTGGACGTGGGTGCCGACAAGCCGCTGGACAAGGGCCACAAGGACAGCTCGCTCAACCCCGCGCTGGGCCTGCGCGCCATCCGCTGGAGCCTGGCCGAACCGGCCATGTTCCGCACCCAGCTGCGCGCCGTGCTGCGCGCTGCGGGGCACGGCAAGGTCAAGCTGCTCTTTCCCATGCTGGCGCATGCAGGCGAGATCCGCCAGACGCTGGCGCAACTCGACCTGGCGCGCGCCGAGCTGGACACGCGCGGCGCGGCCTACGGCCCGGTGGAGGTGGGCGCCATGATCGAGGTGCCGGCCGCGGCGCTCATCGTGCGCGAGTTCCTGCGCCACTTCGACTTCCTCTCCATCGGCACCAACGACCTGATCCAGTATTCGCTGGCCATCGACCGCGCCGACGAGGCGGTGGCCCACCTGTACGACCCGCTGCACCCCGCCGTGCTGCGCTTGGTGGCCGATGTGATCGCGGCAGGGGCCCGTCAGGGCAAGAGCGTGAGCGTGTGCGGCGAGATGGCGGGCGACGTGACCATGACGCGCCTGCTGCTGGGCCTGGGCCTGCGCAGCTTCTCGATGCAGCCGGCGCAGATCCTCGCCGTCAAGCAGGAAGTGCTGCGCGCCGACACGCGCAAGCTCGCCGACTGGGCGCAGCAGGTGCTGGTCAGCGACGATCCGGCAGCGCTGCTGTCGCCCTAGCCGATTACTATTTTTTTGGTAGCTGCTGGCGCTTGCTGGATAAGCGCTAGAGGTCGATTGGCTTCAAACACCGGCGGCGTGCGCCTGCTGGTCGGCGTGGTAGCTGGAGCGCACCATCGCGCCCACGGCGGCGTGCGAGAAGCCCATCTTGTATGCCTCTTCCTCGAACATCTTGAAGGTGTCCGGGTGCACGTAGCGGCGCACCGGCAAGTGGCTGTTGCTGGGCGCGAGGTACTGGCCGATGGTCAGCATGTCGATGTCGTGCGCGCGCATGTCGCGCATCACCTGCAGGATCTCCTCGTCGGTCTCGCCCAGGCCGACCATGATGCCGCTCTTGGTCGGCACCTTGGGGTGCAGGGCCTTGAACTTTTTCAGCAGGTTCAGGCTGAACTGGTAGTCCGATCCGGGGCGCGCTTCTTTGTAGAGGCGCGGGATGGTCTCCAGGTTGTGGTTCATCACGTCCGGCGGCGCGGCTTTGAGGATCTCCAGCGCGCGGTCGTCGCGGCCGCGGAAGTCGGGTACGAGGATCTCGATCTGCGTGGCGGGCGAGAGTTCGCGCGTGCGCTGGATGCACTCCACGAAGTGGCCCGAGCCGCCGTCGCGCAGGTCGTCGCGGTCCACGCTGGTGATCACCACGTACTTCAGGCGCAGCTTGGCGATGGTCTTCGCCAGGTTCAGTGGCTCATCCTTGTCCAGCGGGTCGGGGCGGCCGTGTCCCACGTCGCAGAACGGGCAGCGGCGCGTGCATTTGTCGCCCATGATCATGAACGTGGCCGTGCCCTTGCCGAAGCATTCGCCGATGTTGGGGCAGCTCGCTTCCTCGCACACCGTGTGCAAGTTGCTCTCGCGCAGGATCTGCTTGATCTCGTAGAAGCGCGTGGTGGGGCTGCCCGCCTTCACGCGGATCCACTCGGGCTTCTTGAGCACTTCGCCCTGCTCGACCTTGATCGGAATGCGCGAAAGCTTGGCCGCGGCCTTTTGCTTGGCCAGCGGGTTGTAGGCCTCGGGGGATTGCGCTTCGCGCACGACTTCGGGAGTGCTCATGGCTGCGGGGAAAGTCAGGGTGCGAGGCGCGTGCAGAGCTGTTGGCCCAGTACCGCGGCGGCTTCGTCCCAGGTGGTTCGTGCGCCGATTGTAGAAAGGTCCACCGTCGGAAGGCCTGCGTAACCGCAAGGGTTGATACGGGAGAAGGGTTCCAGGTCCATGGCCACGTTGAGCGCCACGCCGTGGTAGGTGCAGTGGCGCGTGACCTTGATGCCCAGCGCGGCGATCTTGCCCAGGCCGGTGAAGTCGGGCGGAGAAGGCGGGGCGGCGGCACCGCGCTGCTGGGGCCGCTGGGGCAGGAGGGCGTGCCCGAACGGGTCGTCCAGACGCACGTAGATGCCGGGCGCGCCCGCCACGCGGTGGCCCGTCACGCCGAAGTGCGCCAGCGTGCGGATCACGGCCTCTTCGAGGCGGTAGACGTATTCCTTGACGTAGTAGCCTGCGCGCCGCAGGTCCACGAGCGGGTAGGCCACGACCTGCCCGGGGCCGTGGTGCGTGACCTGGCCGCCGCGGTTGGTGTGCACCACGGGGATGCCGCCGGGTTGCAGGATGTGGCCGTCCTTGCCCGCCAGGCCTTGCGTGAACACAGGCGGGTGTTCGCAGATCCAGAGCGTGTCGGGCGTCTCCTGCGTGCGCTCCTCGGTGAAGCGCCGCATGGCCTCCAGGGTCGCGTCGTAGGGCACGCGCCCGAGCATGCGCAGCTCCATGGCGTTCAGAGCACGACCTTGACCATGGGATGCGACGACAGTGCGCGATACAGATCGTCGAGCTGCTCGCGGCTGGTGGCGGTGATGGTGATCGTGACGCCGAGGTAGTTGCCGGCGCGGCTGTCGCGCAGCTCGATGGTGGAAGCGTCGAAGCCTGGGTCGAAGCGGCGCGCCACCTCGGTCACCGCGTGAACGAACCCGTCGACCTTGGCGCCCATCACCTTGATGGGGAAGCGCGAGGGGTACTCGATCAGCGAATCCTTGCGCGGATCCGGGGTGGCGGGTGTGGTCATTTCAGGTCTTTCTTCTGTCGCGCGGCGCGATCGCGATGGGGATGAATCGCGATGGTATGCCTGCCAAAGGTAAGCTTGATTTCCGGCCGCGTTGGTCTGCCGCCACAATGGCGCAGGCCGGCCCCCGATGGCAGCACGCAGCGGGGGCTTGTGGATTGCCCGGGGTTTTTACTTATAATCAAGGGCTTTGTGAAAGTTTTGGTCTGCCGCACAGGCAATCTTCGCGCATGAAAACAGACGCCCTCGGGACAGAAGCTGAGGCCGAAGATCCCGACTTCAAGCCCCTGGCCGCGCAAGAGGCCCAGGAGTGGCGCAGTCGCCACCCGGCCGTGTCGGTCTGGCGCATCGTCGGGAGCCAGGCAGGGGTGGGTGTGCTGGTCGCGCTGTCGGCATGGTTGCTGACAGGGCAGGTGCAGGTGGCCTGGTCCGCCGGATACGGCGCCTTGGCGGTGGTGATTCCCGCGGCGCTGTTCGCGCGGGGCATGGCGCGCAAGCGTGCATCCGCAGGGGCGGCCATGGCCGGGCTCTTCGGATGGGAGCTGGTCAAGATTGTGTTGACCGTCGCCATGTTGGCGGCGGCGCCCCGGCTGGTGCCGGGGCTGAGCTGGCTGGCGCTGCTGGTCGGCATGGTGGTGACGATGAAAACGTACTGGATCGCGCTGCTGGCGCGGCCCGGTGTCCGACGAACCGATTGATATTTGAGAGAAGAGTTGTCCGATGGCCGCAGATGCGAACGCCCCGACTGCAAGTGAATACATCGTTCACCACCTGCAGCATCTTCAGAACATCAAGCAGAAGTCCATCATCGACTTCTCGGTGGTCAATTTCGATTCCATTGCGGTCAGTGTGACTCTGGGCGTGCTGGGTTTGTTCCTCATGTGGCTGGCTGCGCGCAAGGCCACCTCCGGCGTGCCGGGCCGTTTTCAGGCCGCCGTGGAAATGCTCGTGGAAATGGTGGACAACCAGGCCAAGGCCAACATCCACAACGCCCAGAGCCGCCAATTCATCGCTCCCCTGGCGCTCACGGTGTTCGTCTGGATCTTCCTGATGAACGCCATGGACCTGCTGCCCGTCGACCTGCTGCCGGTGCTCTGGCAAGGCGCAACCGGCGACCACCATGCCTACCTGCGCGTGGTGCCCACTGCCGACCTCTCCACCACTCTGGGCCTGTCCACCGCGGTGCTGATCCTGTGCTTCGTATACAGCATCAAGATCAAGGGCGTGGGTGGCTGGGCCCATGAACTGGTGACGGCGCCTTTCGGCACCAGCAAGAATCCCGTCTTCGCCCTGATCCTGGGTGTGGTCAATCTGCTCATGCAGATCATCGAATACGTTGCCAAGACGGTCTCGCATGGCATGCGACTGTTCGGCAACATGTACGCTGGTGAGTTGGTGTTCATGCTGATCGCCCTGATGGGCGGCGCGGCGGCTATGTCGCTCTCTGGTGTGTTGCTCCCCGTGGGGCACATCATTGCGGGCTCTATCTGGGCGATCTTCCACATTCTGATCATCACCCTGCAGGCCTTCATTTTCATGATGCTGACGCTGATCTACCTCGGCCAGGCGCATGAAGCTCACTGATCCTTTCCTTTTCCTTTCCAACCTTTCTTTTCATCTCTAGGAGTCATCATGGAAAACATTCTCGGTCTCGTCGCTCTGGCTTGTGGTCTGATCGTGGGTCTCGGCGCTATCGGCGCTTCGATCGGTATCGCTCTGATGGGCGGCAAGTTCCTGGAATCGTCCGCTCGCCAGCCCGAGCTGATCAACGAACTCCAAACCAAGATGTTCATCTTGGCCGGTCTGATCGACGCCGCCTTCCTGATCGGCGTGGCCATCGCCCTGCTGTTCGCTTTCGCCAACCCCTTCGTCCTGGCCTAAGCACTCCGATCAACGCCAACGAATAGAAAGGTGTTGCCGTGAGTATCAACGCGACCCTGTTCGTTCAGGCCATCGTCTTCCTGATCCTGGTGCTGTTCACGATGAAGTTCGTGTGGCCCCCGATCGCGAAGGCGCTGGATGAACGAGCCCAGAAAATCGCCGATGGTCTCGCCGCTGCCGACCGTGCCAAGACCGAGCTCGCCGCTGCTGACCAGCGCGTGAAGCAGGAACTGGCCGCCGCCAGCAACGAAACCGCGACGCGCCTGGCCGATGCCGAGCGCCGCGCGCAGGCCATCATCGAAGAGGCCAAGGCACGCGCCACCGACGAAGGCAACAAGATTGTCGCCGCCGCCCGCGCCGAGGCCGAGCAGCAGGCGGTCACCGCCCGCGAAGCCCTGCGCGAGCAGGTGGCCGCGCTGGCCGTCAAGGGCGCCGAGCAGATTCTCCGCAAGGAAGTCAATGCCGGTGTCCATGCCGATCTGCTGAACCGCCTGAAGACCGAGCTGTAAGGGAGCATCCAATGGCAGAACTCGCCACCATTGCCCGCCCTTACGCCGAGGCGCTGTACAAGGCCTGCACCGACAAAGCCGGTGCGGACCTGAACGGCGCCGCAGCCTGGGTGGACGAGCTGGCGGCGATTGCCGCCAATCCCCAATTGCGCCAGCTGGCAGACAACCCGAAGGTGACGACGAACCAGGTGTTCGACGTCATCGCGGGCGTGGCCCGCTCGGCGTTGCCCGATCTGGCCCAGAACTTCCTGCGCACCGTGATCGACAACGGCCGCGTGCAGGCGCTGCCCGAAATCGCGGCCCAGTTCCGCGCACTGGTCAATCGCAGCAACGGCTCCTCGGATGCCGTGGTGTACAGCGCCTTCCCGCTGGATGCGCAAGCATTGGCCGACCTCGGCACCACGCTGCAAAAGCGCTTCGGCCGCAAGCTCAATCTCTCCGTGCAACAGGACGAGACGCTGATCGGCGGCGTGCGCGTGGTGGTGGGCGATGAGGTGCTCGACACTTCCGTCAAGGCCCGTCTGGAACAAATGAAAGCGGCCCTCACGGCCTGAGCGGCTGGAGGTTTCGGCTATTTAAAGAAAGAAGGAAAGAGTCATGCAACTCAATCCCGCAGAAATTTCTGAACTGATCAAGAGCCGCATCGAAGGGCTGGCAGCCAGCAGCGACATCCGCAACCAGGGCACCGTGGTGTCCGTGACGGACGGTATCGTGCGCGTGCATGGCCTGTCCGACGTGATGCAGGGCGAAATGCTGGAATTCCCCGCCACGGCGGACGGCCAGCCCACCTACGGCCTGGCGCTGAACCTTGAGCGCGACTCCGTCGGCGCCGTGATTCTGGGCGAGTACGAGCACATCTCCGAAGGCGACACCGTCAAGTGCACGGGCCGCATCCTGGAAGTGCCCGTGGGCCCCGAACTGATCGGCCGCGTGGTGAACGCCCTGGGCCAGCCGATCGACGGCAAGGGTCCGATCAACGCCAAGATGACGGACGTGATCGAGAAGGTCGCTCCCGGCGTGATCGCTCGCCAGTCCGTGGACCAGCCGCTGCAGACCGGCCTGAAGTCCATCGACTCCATGGTGCCGATCGGCCGCGGCCAGCGCGAGCTGATCATCGGCGACCGCCAGACCGGCAAGACGGCCGTGGCCATCGACGCCATCATCAACCAGAAGGGCCAGGGCGTGACGTGTATCTACGTCGCCATCGGCCAGAAGGCTTCGTCGATCAAGAACGTGGTGCGCGCCCTGGAACAGGCCGGCGCCATGGACTACACCATCGTCGTGGCCGCCTCGGCTTCCGAGTCCGCCGCCATGCAGTACGTGTCGGCCTACTCCGGCTGCACGATGGGCGAATACTTCCGCGACCGCGGCGAAGACGCGCTGATCGTCTATGACGACCTGTCCAAGCAGGCCGTGGCCTACCGCCAGGTTTCGCTGCTGCTGCGCCGTCCGCCAGGCCGCGAAGCCTACCCTGGCGACGTGTTCTACCTGCACAGCCGCCTGCTGGAGCGTGCCGCCCGCGTCAACGCCGACTACGTCGAAGCCTTCACCAAGGGCGAGGTCAAGGGCAAGACCGGCTCGCTGACCGCGCTGCCGATCATCGAGACGCAGGCCGGCGACGTGTCCGCGTTCGTGCCGACCAACGTGATCTCGATCACCGACGGCCAGATCTTCCTGGAAACCAGCCTGTTCAACGCCGGTATCCGCCCCGCCATCAACGCCGGTATCTCGGTGTCGCGCGTGGGTTCGTCGGCACAGACGAAGATCATCAAGGGCCTGTCCGGCGGTATCCGTACCGACCTGGCGCAGTACCGTGAATTGGCTGCCTTCGCGCAGTTCGCCTCCGACCTGGACGAAGCCACCCGCAAGCAGCTCGACCGCGGCGCCCGCGTGACCGAACTGCTCAAGCAGGCGCAGTACAGCCCGCTGCCCGTCAGCCTGATGGGCGCGACGCTGTTCGCCGTGAACAAGGGCTTCCTGGACGACGTGGACGTGAAGAAGGTCCTGTCCTTCGAGTCCGGCCTGCACCAGTTCCTCAAGACCAGCCATGCCGCCCTGCTGGAGCGCCTGGAGAAGAGCCGTGCGTTCGACAAGGAAGGCAAGGACGAGGCCGAGCTGACGCAAGCCATCACGGCGTTCAAGAAGTCGTTCGCTTAAACCGGACGAGGAGCCATCATGGCAGCAGGCAAGGAAATACGCGGCAAGATCAAATCGGTGGAGAACACCAAGAAGATCACCAAGGCCATGGAAATGGTGGCCGCGTCCAAGATGCGCAAGGCGCAGGACCGCATGCGTGCGGCCCGTCCGTACGCCGAGAAGGTGCGCAACATCGCCGCCAACCTCGGTCATGCCAACCCCGAGTATGTCCATCCCTTCATGAAGACGAACGACGCGAAGGCGGCGGGCGTCATCGTGGTGACGACGGACAAGGGGCTGTGCGGCGGCATGAACACCAACGTGCTGCGCGCCGTGACGGCCAAGCTGCGCGAGTTGCAGTCCGCTGGCGTGGAAACGCAGGCGGTGGCCATCGGCAACAAGGGCCTGGGCTTCCTGAACCGCGTCGGCGCCAAGGTGGTCTCGCACGTCACGGGCCTGGGCGACACGCCGCATCTCGAGAAGCTCATCGGCCCCGTCAAGGTGCTGCTCGACGCTTACGCCGAAGGCAAGATCAACGCGGTGTACCTCTCGTACACCAAGTTCATCAACACCATGAAGCAGGAATCGGTGGTGGAGCAGTTGCTGCCCCTCTCGTCCGAGAAGATGCAGGCCGAGAAGACCGAGCACGGCTGGGACTACATCTACGAGCCCGATGCGCAGACCGTGATCGACGAGCTGCTCGTGCGCTACGTCGAGTCGCTGATCTACCAAGCCGTGGCCGAGAACATGGCCTCGGAGCAGTCGGCGCGCATGGTGGCCATGAAGGCCGCCACCGACAACGCGGGCAACGTCATCAACGAGCTCAAGCTGGTCTACAACAAGACGCGCCAGGCCGCGATCACGAAGGAACTTTCGGAGATCGTCGCGGGTGCGGCAGCCGTCTAACCGGTTTCACAAATTTCTGGAGCAAAAAATGGCTCAAGTGCAAGGCAAGATTGTTCAATGTATCGGCGCCGTGGTGGACGTGGAGTTTCCGCGCGACCAGATGCCCAAGGTGTACGACGCCCTCAAGCTCGAAGGCTCGGCCCTGACGCTGGAAGTGCAGCAGCAGCTCGGCGACGGCGTGGTGCGTACCATCGCCCTCGGCTCGTCCGACGGTCTGAAGCGCGGCCTGATGGTCACCAACACCGCAGCCCCCATCACCGTGCCCGTGGGCAAGGCCACCCTGGGCCGCATCATGGACGTGCTGGGCAACCCCATCGACGAGCGCGGCCCCGTGGACCAAGCCCTCACGGCTTCCATCCACCGCAAGGCGCCCGCTTATGACGAGCTGAGCCCCTCGCAGGAGCTGCTCGAAACCGGCATCAAGGTGATCGACCTGGTCTGCCCGTTCGCCAAGGGCGGCAAGGTGGGCCTGTTCGGCGGCGCCGGCGTGGGCAAGACCGTGAACATGATGGAACTCATCAACAACATCGCCAAGGCGCACTCGGGTCTGTCCGTGTTCGCCGGCGTGGGCGAGCGTACCCGCGAGGGCAACGACTTCTACCACGAGATGGCCGACTCCGGCGTCGTGAACCTGGAGAACCTGGGCGAGTCCAAGGTAGCCATGGTCTACGGCCAGATGAACGAGCCCCCGGGCAACCGTCTGCGCGTGGCCCTGACCGGCCTGACCATCGCCGAGTCGTTCCGCGACGAAGGCCGCGACGTGCTGTTCTTCGTGGACAACATCTACCGCTACACACTGGCTGGTACCGAAGTGTCCGCCCTGCTGGGCCGCATGCCCTCCGCCGTGGGCTACCAGCCGACGCTGGCCGAGGAAATGGGCCGCCTGCAAGAGCGCATCACCTCCACCAAGGTCGGCTCGATCACCTCGATCCAGGCCGTGTACGTGCCTGCGGACGACTTGACCGACCCCTCGCCCGCCACGACCTTCGCCCACTTGGACTCCACCGTGGTGCTGTCGCGCGACATCGCTTCGCTGGGTATCTACCCCGCCGTGGACCCGCTGGACTCCACCAGCCGCCAGCTCGACCCGCAGGTCGTCGGTGAAGAGCACTACAAGGTGGCCCGCGACGTGCAGGGCACGCTGCAGCGCTACAAGGAACTGCGCGACATCATCGCCATCCTGGGCATGGACGAACTGGCACCCGAGGACAAGCTGGCCGTGGCCCGCGCCCGCAAGATCCAGCGTTTCCTGTCGCAGCCGTTCCACGTGGCCGAAGTGTTCACGGGCTCGCCCGGCAAGTACGTCTCGCTGGCCGAGACCATCCGCGGCTTCAAGATGATCGTGGCCGGCGAATGCGACCACCTGCCCGAGCAGGCGTTCTACATGGTCGGCACTATCGACGAAGCCTTCGAAAAGGCGAAGAAGGTCGCCTGATGGCCGCAGGGCCGGCCGTCCACGACGCCCGCCGGCCCCGGTTCTGAAAGGCTTGCCATCCCCTTTTGCAAGGAGCAAAGATGAACACCATCCACGTCGACGTGGTCAGTGCCGAAGAGTCCATCTTCTCCGGCGAGGCGCGCTTCGTCGCGCTGCCCGGCGAGGCGGGCGAGCTGGGCATCCTGCCCAAGCACACGCCGCTGATCACCCGCATCAAGCCCGGCTCGGTGCGCATCGAAATGGCCGACGGCAACGAGGAATTCGTCTTCGTGGCCGGCGGCATCCTCGAAGTGCAGCCCGACCGCGTAACCGTGCTGTCCGACACCGCCATCCGCGGCAAGGATCTGGACGACCAGAAGGCCCAGGAAGCCAAGGCGTCCGCCGAGGAAGCCCTCAAGAACGCCAGGAGCGAGATCGACCTGGCCAAGGCCCAGTCCGAGCTGGCCGTCATGGCCGCCCAGATTGCCGCTCTGCGCAAGTACCGCCAGAAGCGCTGATTCCCTTCCAGGGGTGCCAGCCAGCCGCCTTCAGGGCGGCTTTTTTTCGCCCGTGCCGCGGCGGCGTCCGACGCGGCGGCGCGCCGGCCCGCCCTAGCATGGGCCATGGCGAATCCCACCGACCTGGTCGTGGCCCGGCCCGAGGGCCTGTATTGCCCGCCCGGCGATTTCTACATCGACCCCTGGCGGCCCGTGGAGCGCGCGGTCATCACCCACGCGCACGGCGACCATGCGCGGCGCGGCCATGCGCACTACCTCGCGCACGAGGACAGCGCCGGCGTGCTGCGCGCCCGCCTGGGCGACGACATCGCCCTGCAGACGCTGCCCTACGGCGCGGCCGTCGAGCACCAGGGCGTGCGCATCTCGCTGCACCCGGCCGGCCACGTGCTCGGATCGGCGCAGGTGCGCATGGAGCACGGCGGGCGCGTCTGGGTCGCCTCGGGCGACTACAAGCTCGACGCCGACGGCACCTGCGCGCCGTTCGAGCCGGTGCGCTGCGACACCTTCATCACCGAATCCACCTTCGGCCTGCCCATCTACCGCTGGCCCGCGCAGGCCGCGCTCTGGGCCGAGGTGAACGCCTGGTGGCAGGCCAATGCCGCCGAGGGACGGCCCTCCGTGCTGTTCTGCTACGCCTTCGGCAAGGCGCAGCGCATCCTGCAGGGCGTGGACGCGGGCATCGGCCCGATCCTCGTGCATGGCGCGGTGGAACCGCTCAATGCCGCCTACCGCGCCGCGGGCGTGGCGCTGCCGCCCACGCGCCACGCCACCGACGCGGGGCTGGACGCCGACACTCTGCGCCAGGCCCTGGTGCTCGCACCCCCTTCGGCCCAGGGCACGCCGTGGATGCGCCGCTTCCCGCGCCATGCCGACGCCTTCGCCAGCGGCTGGATGCGGCTGCGCGGCACGCGCCGGCGGCGCGGCGTGGATCGGGGCTTCGTGCTCTCCGACCATGCCGACTGGCCGGGGCTGCAGACCGCCATCGCCGCCACGGGGGCCGGGCAGGTGTTCGTCACCCACGGCAGCGTGGCCGTCATGGTGCGCTGGCTGCGCGAGCAGGGGCTCGACGCGCAGGCGTTCCGCACCGAATACGGCGACGAGGACGAAGGGCCTGCGGACGCCGCCGCGCCTGCGGAACCCCCGCCATGAAAGCCTTCGCCGCGCTCTACCAGGCGCTGGACGCCAGCACCTCCAACCTCGCCAAGCAGGCGGCGCTGCGCGAATATCTGCGCGCCGCGCCGCCCGAGGATGCAGCCTGGGCCGTGTACTTCCTCGCGGGCGGCAAGCCGCGCCAGCTCGTGCCTACCAAATGGCTGCGCGCCGTGGCACGCGAGGCGGCGGGCCTGCCCGAATGGCTGTTCGACGAAAGCTACGAGGCCGTGGGCGACCTCGCCGAAACCATCGCGCTGCTGCTGCCCTCGCCCGCCGCCGGGGCGCCGCCGCTGGGCCTGGCGCAATGGCTGCGTGACCACCTGCTGCCGCTGCGCGGCCTCTCGCCCGACACCCAGGCCGAGCGCCTGCGCGCGCAGTGGGAACGGCTCGCGCCCGAGGAGCGGCTGGTGTACTTCAAGCTCATCACCGGCGCGTTCCGCGTAGGCGTGTCGCGCCTGCAAGTCACGCAGGCGCTCGCGGCGGTGAGCGGGGTGGATGCCAAGCGCATCGCGCAGCGCCTCATGGGCTACACCGGTGTGGGCGCGCAGCCCGGTGCGGCGGACTACCTGCGCCTCGTCTCGCCCGATGACGACGCGGCGGCGCAGGGCCATCCGTATCCGTTCTTCCTCGCCCATCCGCTGGCGCTGCCCGTGGAGCGGTTCGATGACGCGCTCGGCCCGCCCGCGGACTGGATCGTGGAATGGAAATGGGACGGCATCCGCGCCCAGCTCGTGCGCCGCGCGGAAGGCGCGTGGCTCTGGACGCGCGGCGAAGAACTGGTGAGCGACCGCTTCCCCGAACTCCAGGCCATGGGCATGCAGGCGCTGCCCGAGGGCACGGTGATCGACGGCGAGATCGTCGTCTGGGACGGCGAGCGCGCACGCCCCTTCGCCGACCTGCAAAAGCGCATCGGCCGCAAGACGCTCGGCCCCAAGATCCTGCGCGAGCTGCCCGTGGCGCTCTTGGCGTACGACCTGCTGGAAGAGGGCGGCCACGACCTGCGCGGCCTGCCCCAGCACGAACGCCGCGCGCGGCTGGACGCGCTGCTCGCCCGCGCGGCCCACCCCGCGCTCATCGCCAGCCCCGTGCTCGCGGGCGCCGACTGGGCCGACCTCGCCCGCCAGCGCGAATCCGCGCGCGATCGCGGCGTGGAAGGCATGATGCTCAAGGCCCGCGCCGCGCAGTACGGCGTGGGCCGCACCAAGGACGTGGGCACGTGGTGGAAATGGAAGATCGCCCCCCTGAGCGTCGATGCCGTGCTCATCTACGCCCAGCGCGGCCACGGCCGGCGCGCCAGCCTCTACAGCGACTACACCTTCGCCGTGTGGAGCGGCCCGCCCGGCGACGAAGGCCGCACGCTCGTGCCCTTCGCCAAGGCGTATTCGGGCCTGACCGACGCCGAGATGGCGCGCGTGGACGCCATCATCCGCAAGACCACCGTGGAGAGCTTCGGCCCCGTGCGCAGCGTGCGGCCCACGCTGGTGTTCGAACTGGGCTTCGAGGGCATCGCGCGCAGCGGCCGGCACAAGAGCGGCATCGCTGTGCGATTCCCGCGCATGCTGCGCTGGCGCGAGGACAAGCCGGTGGACGAGGCCGACACGCTGCAAACGCTGGCGGCGCTGCTGCCCTTGCCATGATGCGCCGCATTGCTTCTTCTTTGATAGCTGCCAGCGCTTGTCCAGCAAGCGCTGGAGTCCGATTTGGCTCATAGGCCGATGGCTGCCCGCACCTTCCCTCTCGCCGAATCCTGGCTCGCCGGGCGCGGCTGGCAGCCGTTCGCGTTCCAGCGGCAGGTGTGGCGCGCCATCGTGCGCGGCCGCTCCGGGCTGCTGCATGCGACCACGGGCGCGGGCAAGACCTACGCCGTCTGGCTCGGTGCGCTGGAAGCCTTCGCGGATTACAAGCCAAATCGGACTCCAGCGCTTGCTGGACAAGCGCGAGCAGCTATCAAAAGCAAAGCGCCGCCGCTCACCGTGCTGTGGATCACGCCCATGCGCGCTCTGGCCGCCGACACGCTGCGCGCGCTTTGCGCGCCGCTTGAAGCGCTGGCCCCGCACTGGAGCATCGGCGCGCGCACGGGCGACACCGGCAGCGCCGAGCGCAGCGCGCAGGCGCGGCGGCTGCCCACGGTGCTGGTCACCACGCCCGAGAGCCTGTCGCTGCTGCTGGCGCGCGCCGATGCGCGCGAGCATCTCGCCAGCGTGCGCCTCGTGGTGGCCGACGAATGGCACGAGCTGCTGGGCAACAAGCGCGGTGTGCAGGTGCAGCTCGCGCTGGCGCGGCTCGCGGGCTGGAACCCGCGCCTCATGGTCTGGGGCATGTCCGCCACGCTCGGCAATCTCGATGAGGCGGTGCACGCGCTGCTGGGCCGCGAGGGCGGCGCGCTGGTGCGCGGGCGGGTCGAGAAGGAGCTCGTCGTCGATACCCTGCTGCCCGAACGGCCCGAGCGCTTCACCTGGGCCGGGCACCTGGGCCTGTCCATGCTGCCCGCCGTGGTGCGCGCGCTGGAGGAATCCTCCGGCACCACGCTGGTCTTCGTCAACGTGCGCTCGCAGGCCGAGCAGTGGTACCAGGCGCTGCTCGACGCGCGGCCCGATTGGGCGGGGCAGCTCGCCATCCACCACGGCTCGCTCGACCGCGCCGTGCGCGAATGGGTGGAGGCGGGGCTGAAAAGCGGCAGCCTGCGCGCCGTGGTCTGCACCAGCAGCCTGGACCTGGGCGTGGACTTCCTGCCCGTGCAGCGCGTGTTGCAGATCGGCTCGGCCAAGGGCGTGGCGCGGCTGTTGCAGCGCGCCGGGCGATCCGGCCACGCGCCGGGGCGGCCCTCGCGCATCACGCTGGTGCCCACGCACAGCCTGGAGCTGGTGGAGGCCGCCGCCGCGCGCGCGGCCGTGCATGCGGGCCGGGTGGAAACGCGCAGCAGCCCGCGCCAGCCGGTCGATGTGCTGGTGCAGCACCTGGCCACCGTGGCGCTGGGCGGCGGCTTCGCGCCCGAGGCGCTCTATGCCGAGGTGCGCCGCACCGCCGCCTACCGCGATCTGCCGCGCGAAGTCTGGCAGTGGTGCCTGGACTTCGTCGCGCGCGGCGGGCCGTCGCTGGCCGCCTACCCGGACTACCGCCGCGTGGTGCCGGGCGAGGACGGCATCTGGCGCCTGCCCGACGCGCGCCTGGCGCGGCGCCACCGCGCCAACATCGGCACCATCGTCAGCGACGCGAGCATGACCGTGCAGGTGCTGCGCGGCGCGCGCCTGGGCGCGGTGGAAGAAGGCTTCATCGCCCGCCTCAAGCCCGGCGACTGCTTCGTTTTCGCCGGCCGCGTGCTGGAACTGGTGCGCGTGCGCGAGATGACGGCCTTCGTACGCGCCGCCCCGCGTCGCAAGCCCACCGTGCCGCGCTGGGCCGGCTCGCGCATGCCGCTGTCGGCTGTGCTGGCCGACTTCATGGTGCGCCAGCTCGCGCAGGCCGGGCGCGGCCGCTACGCCAGCCCCGAGCTGCGCGCCGCACGCCCGCTGCTCGACGTGCAGCGCCGCTGGTCGCAACTGCCCACGCCCGGCACGCTGCTGGCCGAGACGCTGCGTTCGCGCGAGGGCTGGCACCTGTTCCTCTACCCGTTCGCGGGGCGACACGCGCACCTGGGCCTGGCCAGCCTGTTCGCGTGGCGGGCCGCGCAGCAGGCGCCGGGCACCTTCTCCATCGCCGTCAACGACTACGGGCTGGAAATCCTCAGCGCCACCGCGCGCGACTGGCCCGCGCTGCTGCCCGGCCTGCTGCGCACCGGCACGCGCGCCGAGCTGCTGCACGAAGTGCTCGCCAGCCTCAACGCCACCGAGATGGCGCGCCGGCGCTTCCGCGAAATCGCGCGCGTGGCTGGCCTCATCTTCCAGAGCCACCCGGGCGAGCAGCGCAGCGCGCGGCAGCTGCAGGCCTCGTCGCAGCTGTTCTTCGAGGTCTTCCGCCAGTACGACGCGGGCAACCTGCTGCTGCGCCAGGCCGACGAGGAAGTGCTGAGCCAGGACCTGGACGTGGCCGTGCTGCTCGCGGCCCTGCAGGCCATGCAGGCGCAGCGGCTGGTGCTCTCGCCCCTGGCGCGGCCCGGGCCCTTCGCATTCCCGCTCATGGTCGAGCGCTTTCGCGAACAGCTCACCAACGAGGCGTTGGCCGACCGCATCGCGCGCATGCTGGGCGACATGGAGGCCGCCGCCGACGCCGCCACCGGCCGGCACGAAGCGCCGCCTGAGGCGCATGCCGTGCAGAGCGGGCTGGCTTTCTCCGCCGTGCCTGACAGCGACCGCCGGGCATCGGCAAAGCGGCGTGGCAGCCGCCGCTAGCCGAGCCCCGCCGCCTGTGCGACGGCTTCAACGTGCCGGATCGGTGATCGAACATCCGGCGAGGATGGGAAGACATGCACATCGAACTGCCCCTGGCCGATACCACCGTCCATCTGCTGCCCGAAGGCGCGCTCTGGTGGCCCGATGGCGCCACGCTCTGCACCGCCGACCTGCACCTGGGCAAGGCCGCCACCTTCCGCGCCCGGGGCCTGCCCGTGCCGGGCGGCACCACGCGGGGCAATCTGGATCGCCTGTCATGGCTGTTTGACCGTTACCCACAGGCACGCCGGCTGGTGGTGCTGGGCGATTTCCTGCACGCCGCGGAAGCCCACAACAGCGGCGTGCTGTGCGCGCTGGCCGAGTGGCGTGCGCGGCACGCGGAATTGGAGCTGGTGCTCGTGCGCGGCAACCATGACAGCCACGCGGGCGACCCGCCGCCCTGGCTCGATGCACGCATCGTGGACGAGCCCTGGCCGCTGGGCTCCTTCGCCTGTTGCCACCATCCACAGCGCCATCCTGAACGATGGGTGCTGGCAGGCCATCTGCACCCCGCCGCCGTGCTGCGCGGCAGCGGGCGCGATGCCTTGCGCGTGCCCTGCTTCCTGAGCGAGCCCGGCCTGCTCGTGCTGCCCGCGTTCGGCGAATTCACGGGCGGCTACACGGTCGGCCGCGCGCCGGGGCGCCGCTTGTTCGCGGTGGCGGCGGGACAGGTGTGGGCCCTGCCTTAGCCGATGACGACGGGATCGTCCGGCAGCTCGTTGCCGTGCACCGCGCGGTCCCCCGCAGGAAAATGCGCCACCAGCAGCGCCGACACCTCGGCCAGCGCCTGCGTCAGCCCATCCTCGTAACGCCCGGCGCGGAAGGCCGCGCGCATGTGGCCGACCATCGCCTGCCAGGTGCCGTGCGGCACGCGGCGCGCCAGGCCCCGGTCGGCCACGATCTCGATCGCGTGGTCGGCCAGCAGCAGGTAGATGAGCACGCCGTTGTTGTGCTCGGTGTCCCACACGCGCAGCTTGCCGAACTGAGTGACGGCGCGCTCGCGCGCGTCGGCTCCGCGCCACAGGTACGACAGCGGCAGCCCGCCCTCGATGCAGATGCGGATCTGGCCCGTGTGGCGGCGCTCGCTCGCGGCAACGCGCTGGCCCAGGCGTTCGAGCAGATCGGGTGGCAGGGCCTGGCGCAGGCCGCCCTCGGCCCAGCGGTGGCGCAGCAGGCGGGCGATGCGGTGGAGGAATGCGGTGCGGTTCTTGTCCATGTTCGATGCCTTCACCAGTCGCCCGAGGCGCCGCCGCCGCCGAAATCCCCGCCGCCGCCGGAGCTGAATCCGCCGCCGCCCCCGAAGCCGCCCCCGCCGCCCCAGCCACCGCCGTGGCCGCCGCCCCAGCCGCCGCCGTTCCAGACGATGGGCGCGCCGCGCCCGGCGAAGATCCAGGTGTAGAGCAGCGCCGCGATGCCCGCGCCCGAGGCCAGCAGCATGCTGGCCGTGGCCAGGAAGGCCAGCGCGCCCACGCCGCCGCCCATCACCAGCCCGCCCAGGCGCTGCCCGAACAGGCGGCGCACGATGGGCCCCGCGACCATGACGCCGAAGAACAGGAAGATGGCGAGGTCTGTCCAGTCCGCCCCTGGCGATGCGCGCTTTGTGCCTTCCTGCGGCAGCGGCAGCGACTCGCCCGCGATGCGCGCACCGATTTGCGCCACGGCGGCTTGCAGCCCGCCCGCGAAATCGTTCTCGCGAAAGCGCGGCTTCATCGCGCCGTCGATGATGCGCGCCGCCGCGATGTCGGGGATCGCGCCTTCGAGCGCCTTGGCGACCTCGATGCGCATGCGCCGGTCGTCCTTGGCGACGATGACGAGCACGCCGTCGCCCACGTCGCGCCGGCCGATCTTCCAGGCGTTGCCCACGCGGTTGGCGAAGGCGGCGATGTCCTCGGGCGCGGTGGTGGGCACCATCAGCACCACGACCTGCGAGCCGTGCTGCTGCTCGATGGCCGCGAGCTGCGTCTCCAGCGACTGGCGCTGCGCCTCGCTCAGCGTGGCGGTCTGGTCGATCATGTGCGCGGTGAGCGCAGGCA
Source organism: Acidovorax sp. MR-S7 (assembly GCF_000400995.2). Classification (GTDB taxonomy): domain Bacteria; phylum Pseudomonadota; class Gammaproteobacteria; order Burkholderiales; family Burkholderiaceae_C; genus MR-S7. The sequence goes on from NZ_DF238911.1 coordinate 20,691, forward strand.
CGGCCCGCAGCGGCTGGGCGGCGGCGGGAAGGGCGCCGGCAACTACCAGAAAGATAGCTGCCAGCGCTTGCCAGACAAGCGCCAGAGGCATTTTTTACTTAGAGAAGTCCACGGCGGGCGGCGTGCTGATCTGCGCCTCGTTCTGCACCGTGAAGCTGGGCTTGGGCTCGTAGCTGAACACCTTGGCCGTGAGGTTGGTGGGGAAGCTGCGCGCGAGCACGTTGTATTCCTGCACGGTCTGGATGTAGCGGTTGCGCGCCACGGTGATGCGGTTCTCGGTGCCCTCCAGTGTCACGCGCAGGTCGCGGAACGCCTGGTTGGCCTGCAGCTGCGGGTAGCGCTCGGCCACCACCATCAGGCGGCTCAGCGCGCCGGAGAGTTCGCCCTGTGCCTGCTGGAACTTGTTGAACGCCTCGGGGTTGTTCAGCGTTTCGGGCGTCACCTGGATGGAGGTGGCCTTGGCGCGCGCCTCGATCACCTTGGTCAGCGTTTCCTGCTCGAAATTCGCCTCGCCCTTCACGGTGGCGACGATGTTGGGCACCAGGTCGGCGCGGCGCTGGTACTGGTTGAGCACCTCGCTCCAGGCGGCCTTCGACTGCTCGTCCAGGCGCTGGAAGTCGTTGTAGCCGCAGCCCGTCAGGGCCAGCGCGGCGGCGAGGGTGGCGATGAGTCGTTTCATGGTGCGGGTCCAATCGTTGAACGCGGAAGATGGCGCATTGTGCCGTGACAGGCCGCGCGATGGCGCGGACAATCGGGGTCGCCATGACACGAACCGCGCAGCGCGCCGCCCTCTTGGCCGGCACCCCCGACGACGTCGAAACCGCGTTCTACGAAGCCCTGCAGGCGGGCGACGTGGAGCGCCTGATGGCCTGCTGGGCCGACGAGGACGAGATCGTCTGCGTGCACCCCGGCAGCGCGCGCCTGCTCGGGGCCGCCGCGATCCGTGCCGCGTTCATCGCCATGCTGGAGCAGGGCGGTCTGAACGTGCGGCCCGCGCAGGTGGTGCGCGTGCAGGCGCTGGCCAGCGCCGTGCACAGCGTGGTTGAGCATGTGCGCGTGATGCTGCCCGACGGCCCGCGCGAGGCGCTGGTCGCCGCCACCAACGTCTACCACAAGACCCCGCAGGGCTGGCGCCTCGTCGCGCACCACGCGAGCACGGGCGGGCTGCGCGAGGCCGACGCTGCGGCGCCGCCGCAGCATGTGCTGCATTGAGAGTGTTTTGGGCCTCTAGCCCTTGACAGAAAAGCGCAAGCAGCTATGAATTACGAAGCGCCAGCCTGGCTGTGCGGCGGCCATGCGCAGACCATCTGGCCCGCGCTGTTCGCGCGCAGCACCTTCGGGCCGGCGCCCCGCTACCGGCGCGAGCGCTGGGACGCGCCGGACGGCGACTTCGTGGACGTGGACTTCCTGCAGGGTGGCGAGGCTGGCCCGCCGCGCCCGCTGCTGGTGCTGTTCCACGGGCTGGAGGGGTCGTCGCGCAGCCACTACGCCCTGGGCTTCGCCGACGTGGCGCGCGAGCGCGGCTGGGACTTCGCCGTGCCGCATTTCCGCGGCTGCAGCGGCGAGATCAACCGCGCGCCGCGCGCCTACCACTCGGGCGACCACGAGGAGATCGCCTGGCTGCTCGTGCGCCTGGTGCAGCGCCAGCGGGCACCTGACGGCACGCGCGCGCCGCTGTGGGCGGTGGGCGTGTCGCTGGGCGGCAATGCGCTGCTGCGCTGGGCGGGCGAGTGGGGTGCCGCCGCAGCCGCCAGCGTGGACGCCGTGGCCGCCATCTGCGCGCCGCTGGACCTCGCGGCCGGCGGGCAGGCCATCGGCCGGGGCTTCAACCGGCAGGTCTACACGCGCATGTTCCTGCGCACCATGGTGCCCAAGGCGCTGGCCAAGCTCGCCCAGTACCCCGGCCTGTTCGACCGTGCCGCGCTGCTGGCCGCGCGCGACCTGCACGGGTTCGACGACGTCTTCACCGCGCCCCTGCACGGCTTTCGCGATGCCGACGACTACTGGCGCCGCGCCTCCGCCAAGCCGCTGCTGCCGCAGGTGCGCGTGCCGGCGCTGGCGCTGAACGCGCGCAACGACCCCTTCGTGCCCGCTGCCAGCCTGCCGCGGCCCGGGCAGGTGGGGCGGCACGTGACGCTGTGGCAGCCGGACCACGGCGGCCACGTGGGCTTCGCGCAGGGCGCGTGGCCGGGCCATGTGCGCGGACTGCCCGACACCGTGGCGCAGTGGCTGGTAGCACAATCCGCGCATGGATGACATCGTGAAGCAGGCCATCGCCAAGTGGCCCAACGTACCCGACTGCTATGGCTGGCTGGGGCTGGACGCGCGCGGCCAATGGTGGCTGCGCGACGAGGCCGTGCAAGCGCGCGGCAGCTTTCCGGCCGAGCGGGGCACGCTGCTGCGGCACGACGGGCTCATCGCCTTCATCCACCGCAACTACGAGCCGGACGCGCAGGGGCGCTGGTTCTTCCAGAACGGGCCGCAGCGCGTCTACGTGGAGCTGGAGGCCGCGCCCCTGGTCTGGCGGCTGGAGGCCGGAGGCCCGCCCGTGGCGCACACCGGCCTGGATGCCGGCGCCGTGCGCGAGTGCCTGGTGGACGAGGCCGGGCGCGTGTACCTGGCCTGCGCGGCGGGCCTGGGCCTGGTCCACAGCCTGGACGTCGGCGCCGTGGCACAGGACATCGAGCGCGGCCGCTGGCAGCCGCGCGAGGTGCAGAGCAGCGACTTGCCCGCCGCCTACGGCTTCGTGCCCAGCCCTGCGGCACGGCAGGCGCAGGCAGGCGCCCAGTAAAAAGCCGGCCACACGGGCCGGCTTCGGAGGGAGCGGGAGCGAGGCCTCAGCCGCCCGATGCGGCGGAAGCGGCAGGCGCGGCGCCTTCGCCTTCCTGGGCGCCGGGGCGGTTCGGTTCCTCGAACTTGGCGCCGGCGGCATTGGCCATGTAGGCCACGCCGCGGGCGATCTCGGTGTCGTCGAAGTCGCCGCCGCCCTGGGGCGCCATGGCGCCCTTGCCCTTGAGCGCGGAATGCACCAGCGCCTCGAAGCCGGTCTGGATGCGCGGCGCCCAGGCCGCTGCGTCGCCCAGCTTGGGCGCACCGGCCGCGCCGGTGGCGTGGCAGGCGGCGCACTGGCCCTTGTAGACCTCTTCGCCGGGACGCAGGGGGCGGTTGGCGTCACGCACTTCCACGGTGCCGATCTTCTGGATGCGCTGGGCGATGGCCAGCTCGGGGTTGCCGGAGCCGGCAGCGGGCTTGTTGCCGGCGGTCACGTAGAGCACCAGTCCGATGATGGCGAAGACCGGGAGCACAAACGCAAAGATGACGGTGACCAGGAGCTGCTTGGGGTTCGTGATCGGCCCGGTGTGCGCTTCTTCGTGGGTGACGCTCATGAGATCCTCTGGTGATTGCAGTTGTAGTGGTGGGGCGGGGAAAAGAGCCCTTCATTATAGGAGGCGCTCCCGCGCCCGCCCGTTGGGGAAAACAGGCAGGCGCCCCACCTTGCGCTGCATCAGGAACGCGGTGTGGCGTTCTCTTGCACGGCTTGTTCCGTCCACCCGCCGCCGAGGACCTTGTAGAGGACGACCTGGTTCTGCAGCTGCTGCAGCCGCGTGAGCACCAGCGACTGCTCGGTGGCGAACAGGGAGCGCTGGGCGTCCAGCAGGTCCAGGTAGCTCGCCACGCCGTTGCGGTAGCGCAGGTCGGACAGCTCCAGCCGCTTGGCGTCGGACTGGACCTGCGCGCGCTGCGCGTCCAGCTGTTCCTGCAGCGTGGCCTGGCCGGCCAGCGCGTCGGAGACTTCGCGGAAGGCCGTCTGGATGGACTTCTCGTACTGCGCCACGGCGATCTCGCGCCCTGCGCGCGCGGCTTCCAGGTTGGCCTGGTTGCGGCCGGCATCGAAGAGCGGCAGCGCCAGCTGCGGCGCGAGCGAAAAGGCCCAGGAGCCACCCTTGAACAGGCCCGACAGCTCGTCGCTCACCGTGCCGAACTGCGCCGTGAGCGACACGCGCGGGAAGAACGCCGCGCGCGCCGCGCCGATGTTGGCATTGGCGCCGATCAACTGCTGCTCGGCCATGCGGATGTCCGGGCGGCGCACCAGCAGGTCCGAGGGCAGGCCCGCGGGCAGCGGCTGCATGGGCACGGCCTCGGCCAGGCGCGCCGAAGGCAGGCTGGCGCGGATGTCGTCGGGCAGCGCTTGGCCCAGCAGCAGGACCAGGGCGTTCTCGTCCAGCATGCGCTGGCGCTGCTGCTGCGCATAGGTGGCGCGCGCGGCCTGCGCGAGGCTCAGCGCCTGGCTGTTGTCCAGCTCGGAACTCACGCCGTTTTCCAGGCGCAGGCGCGTGAGCTTGACCGACTCCTCGCGCGTGGCCAGGGTGCGGCGGGAGATGTCCAGCAGCTCCTCGTCCGCCATCAGCGTGAGCCAGCCGGAGGCCACGGCGGCCACCAGGCTGATCTGCGCCGACTTGCGCGCTTCCTCGGTGGCCAGGTACTGGGCCAGCGCCTGTTCCTTGAGGGCCGCGATGCGGCCGAAGAAGTCGATCTCCCAGGCGGTGATGCCCAGGCCGACCTGGAACAGGTTGGTGTATTCGCCCGTGGCGGTGCTGGGCTGGCGCGTGCCGCTGGCGATGGCGTTCACCGTGGGGTACTGCCCCGCGCGCTGGATCTGGAACTGCGCGCGCGCCTGCTCCACGTTGAGCATGGCCACGCGCAGGTCGCGGTTGTTGCCCAGGGCGACGCCGATGAGGCGCTGCAGACGCGGGTCGCTGAAGTATTCCTTCCAGTCGATGTCCGCGGCGGCGCGGGCCGTGGCCGGCACATCGGCGCCGGCCAGCGCATAGGCCTGCGGCACAGGCGCAGCGGGGCGCTCGTAGGTGGGGATGAAGCTGCAGCCCGCCAGCAGCGCCGCTGCCATCAGGGGGGAGAGGGCGCGCGCGCGGCGCGCTTGGACAGTGTGGTGCTTGTGCATGTGTGGTTCTCCGGCCTGCATGTCATGCCTCGCTGCGGTGCTGCAGGGCCTGCTTGGCGTCGTGCTCGCGCTGGCGCTCGCTGCCCTTGAAGAAGCTGCGCACCACCACGAAGAACACGGGCACGAAGATCACGGCCAGCAGGGTGCCGGTGATCATGCCTCCGATCACGCCGGTGCCGATGGCACGCTGGCTGGCCGAGCTGGCGCCCGTGGCCAGGAACAGCGGCAGCACGCCCAGCGTGAAGGCCAGCGAGGTCATGATGATGGGGCGGAAGCGCAGGTGGGCCGCCTCCAGCGCCGCATCGATCACGTTCTTGCCCGAGGCCTGCAGGTCCTTGGCGAACTCGATGATCAGGATGGCGTTCTTCGCCGACAGTCCGATGATGGTCACCAGGCCGATCTGGAAGTACACGTCGTTGGACATGCCGCGCAGCAGCGTGGCCAGCAGCACGCCCAGCACGCCCAGCGGCACCACCAGCAGCACCGAGAACGGGATGGACCAGCTCTCGTAGAGCGCGGCCAGGCACAGGAACACGGCCAGCAGCGAGAACGCGTACAGCACCATGGCCTGCGAGCCAGCCAGCTTTTCCTCGCGCGACTGGCCCGTCCATTCGAAGCCGAAGCCTTCGGGCAGCTGGGCCGCGAGGCGCTCCATCTCGGCCATCGCGTCGCCCGTGCTGAAGCCGGGGGCGGCGTCGCCTGCGATCTTCATCGAGGGGTAGCCGTTGTAGCGCACGGTCTGCATGGCGCCGGTGATCCAGCGCGTGGACGCGAACGTGGACAGCGGCACCACCTGGCCCTTGCTGTTGAGCACGGGCAGGTCGAGCACGGCCTCGGGCTGCATGCGCGCATGCGCGTCGGCCTGCACCACGACGCGCTGCAGGCGGCCCTGGTTCGGGAAGTCGTTGATGTACGACGAGCCGAGCGCCGTGGACAGCGCGCTGCTGATCGCGTCGAACGACACGCCCAGGGCGTTGGCCTTGTCGCGGTCGATGTCGATCTGCATCTGCGGCGCATCCTCCATGCCGTCGGGGCGCACGCCGGCGAGCACCTTGCTCTGCGCGGCCATGCCGAGCAGCTGGTTGCGCGCGCCCACGAGCGCGTCGTGACCCTTGGAGCCCCGGTCCTGCAGGCGGAAGGTGAAGCCCGTGGCGGTGCCCAGCTCGGGGATGGGCGGCGGGCTCAGCGCGAAGATGAACGCGTCGCGGTAGCCCGCGAGCGCGCCCATGGCGCGGCCCGCGATGGCGCTGGCCGAATGTTCGGCGCCGGCACGCTCGCTCCAGTCCTTGAGCGTCATGAACGCCAGGCCCGCGTTCTGGCCCTGGCCCGAGAACGAGAAGCCCGCCACCGTGACGATGTTGTTCACCTCGGGCTGCTTCAGGGCGAACTGCTCGACCTGCGTCAGCGCCGCGCGCGTGCGCTCCAGCGATGCGCCCGCGGGCAGCTGGATGTTGGTGATCAGGTAGCCCTGGTCTTCGTTGGGCAGGAACGAGGTGGGCAGGCGCGTGTAGACGATGGCGACGGCGCCGACCAGTGCCGCGTAGATGACCGCCATGCGTCCGCCGCGGCGCACCAGCTTGCTCAGGCCCGACTCGTAGCGGTGCGTGGTGCTCTTGAACCCGCGGTTGAACCAGCCGAAGAAGCCCTTCTTCTCGTGGTGGTCCCCGGAGACGGGCTTGAGCAGCGTGCCGCACAGGGCCGGCGTGAGCGACAGCGCCAGGAACGCGGAGAACGCGATCGACGTGGCCATGGTGGCCGCGAACTGGCGGTAGATGTTGCCCGTGGAGCCCGCGAAGAACGCCAGCGGCACGAACACCGAGATCAGCACCACGGTCACGCCGACGATGGCGCCAGAGATCTGGCCCATGGCCTTGCGCGTGGCCTGCAGCGGCGGCAGGCCTTCCTCGCTCATGATGCGCTCGACGTTCTCGACCACCACGATGGCGTCGTCCACCACGATGCCGATCACCAGCACCATGCCGAACATGGTCAGCACGTTGATCGAGAAGCCCATCGCCAGCAGCGCGCCGAACGTGCCCAGCAGCGCCACGGGCACCACGATGGTCGGGATGATGGTGTAGCGGAAGTTCTGCAGGAACAGGAACATCACCAGGAACACCAGCGCCACGGCTTCGAGCAACGTGTGCACCACCTTCTCGATGGACACCGACACGAACACCGAGGTGTCGTACGGAATGGTGGACTTCACGCCCTGCGGGTAGTACCGCTGCAGGTCGGCCAGCTTGGCCTTCACGGCCTTGGCCGTGGCCAGTGCGTTGGCCGTGGGGGTGAGCTGCACGCCCATGCCCACGGCGGGAGCGCCGTTCAGACGCGCGCTGGTGCTGTAGCTCTGCGCGCCCAGCTCGATGCGTGCCACGTCGCGCAGCCGCACGGTGGAGCCGTCGGTGTTGGCGCGCAGCACGATGTTGCCGAACTGCTCGGTGGTGGAGAGCTGGCCCTGCACCACGATGGTGGCCGTCGTCGTCTGCCCCTCGGCGCTGGGCAGGTCGCCCAGGTTGCCGGCGGACACCTGCAGGTTCTGCGCACGGATGGCAGCGCCCACCTGGTCTTGCGACAGGTTGAAGCCCTTGAGCTTGGCCGGGTCGATCCAGACGCGCATCGCGCGCTCGGAGCCGAACTGCGTGACCGAGCCCACGCCCGGCAGGCGCTGCAGCTCGGGCACGACGTTGCGCGCGGCGTAGTCGTTGAGCGCGTCGATGGACACGTCGGGCGTCTCGGACGTGAGCATGGAGAACAGCAGGAAGTTCGAGCGCGACTTCTCGACGCGCACGCCCTGCTGCACCACGGCCGCCGGCAGGCGCGGGGTGGCGCGCGAGAGGCGGTTTTGCACATCGACCTGCGCCAGGTCGTCGTTGGTGCCCGGCTCGAAGCTCAGCACGATCGAGCCCGTGCCGTTGGCCTGGGCCGTGGCTTCCATGTAGGCCAGGCCCGGCGAGCCGTTCATCTCGCGCTCGATGACGGCGAGCACCGAGTCCTCCAGCGTCTGGGCGGTGGCGCCGGGGTAGGCCACCGACACCTGGATGGTCGGCGGCGCCACGGCGGGGTACTGCGCGATGGGCAGCTGGGTGATCGAGACGGCGCCGATCACCATGATGAAGATTGCGATCACCCACGCGAAGATGGGGCGCTCGATGAAGAACTTGGCCATGTGCCGCGCTCCTGGTTCTTATTTCTTATTGCTTGGCCGGCGCGGCATCGCCCGGGCTGGCGGCGGAGGCGGGAGCGGCAGGCGCCTTGGCGCCGCCGTTGCCCTGCCACGGCACGGGCTTGACCACGACCGGATCGCCGGGCTTGCCGCGCGGCAGCTTCTGGAAGCCGTCGACCATCACCTGTTCGCCGGCCTTCAGGCCGTCGAGCACCACCCAGTTCGAGCCCTGGCTGGGGCCGAGCTTGACGGGGCGCGGCGCGACGTTGCCGCCTTCGCCCACCACCATCACCGTATCGGTCTGGCCGGAGCGCGTGACCGCCTGCTGCGGCAGCAGGATGCCGCCGGCCACCTGCGCCTGTTCCAGGCGCACGCGCACGTACAGGCCGGGCAGTAGTGCGCGCTCGGGGTTGGGCACCTCGGCGCGCAGCGTGACTTGGCCGCTGGTCGGGTCCACCGTGAGGTCGGTGAACAGCAGGCGGCCCTGGTGCTGGTAGACGCTGCCGTCTTCCAGCACCACGCTCACGTTCGCGGCGTTGGCGCCGGCCTGCTTGTATTTGCCGCCGGCCATGGCCTTGCGCAGCTTGAGCGCATCGGCCGCCGACTGCGTGAAGTTGATGTAGAGCGGGTCGATCTGCTGGATCACCGCGAGCTCGGTCGCGGTGCCCTGGCCGACCAGCGCGCCCTCGGTCACCAGCGCGCGGCCGATGCGCCCGGAAATGGGCGCGGTGACGGAGGCGTAGCCCAGGTTGATGTTGGCCGTCGTCACGGCGGCCTTGGCGGCCGCCACGTTGGCCTCGGCCGTCTTCTGCGCGGCCACGGCGTTGTCGTATTCCTGCTTGCTGATGGCGTTCACCGCCACCAGGGGGCGGTAGCGCTCGGCCAGCGCCCGGCTCTGCACCAGGTTGGCCTCGGCCTGGGCCACGCTGGCCTGCGCCTGGGCCACGGTGGCCTGGTAGGGCGCGCTGTCGATCTGGAACAGCTTCTGGCCGGCTTTCACGTCGCTTCCCTCGTTGAACAGGCGCTTTTGCACGATGCCTGCGGCGCGTGCGCGCACCTCGGCGACGCGCGAGGCCTCCAGCCGGCCCGGCAGCTCGGTCACCAGGCCCACGTCGCCCGGCTGCACGGTGACGACGCCCACTTCCGGTGCCGGTGGCGGTCCGCCCGCGCCTGCGGGGGCCGCGTCCTTCTTGCCGCAGGCGCTGAGCGCGAGCACGGCGGCGAGGACGATCGACAGCGCCGTCGCCGGGGGGCGCTGGAAGCGGCTGACAGGGCGGGCTTTCTCGTTGTTCAAACGGGGCATGGGAGTCCTTTGGCTGGCAGATGCGTTGGGTGCCGTGACGGGCAGGTGCGAAATGCTCGCATCGTCGAGTGACAGTTGCACAAGGGAGGGCATTATATATACATCCATGAATGTATAATTGCGGATCGGCTGCAGTGATGGCTGCAGCGCTTTTTCCGGGAGACCCGCCATGGCACGACGCACCAAGGAAGACGCAGATGCTACGCGCAATGGCCTGCTGGACGCCGCCGAACTCGTTTTCTACGAAAAGGGCGTGGCGCGCGCATCGCTCAACGAGATCGCCCAGGCGGCAGGCGCCACGCGGGGCGCCATCTATTGGCACTTCAAGGACAAGGTGGACCTGTTCAACGCGATGATGGACCGCGTCACCCTGCCGCTCGAGGAGGCCTGCAACGCCGGCGAGGCGCTGGCGCCTCAGGCGCCGTTGCTGCGGCTGCGCTCCGTGGTCGAGCGGCTGCTCGGCATCATCGAAAGCAACGCGCACGCGCGGCGCGTCTTCGAGATCGCGATGTACCGCGTGGAATACGTCAGCGAGCTCAGCGGCGTGCGCGAGCGGCACCTGGCCGCACACGCGCGCTTCCAGGCCCTGGTGGAGCAGGACCTGCGCCTCGCGGCCGAGGAAGCGGCGCTGGCGCTGCCCATGGACATTGCCGCGGCGGCGCGGGGCTTGCACGCCCTGTTCGATGGCCTGCTGCAGTCGTGGATCCTCGGCAACGCGGACTTCGACCTGCGGGCGACCGGCCTGGCGGCGATCGAGGCCTACCTGCGCGGGCTTGGCTTTCGGGTGTAGTACGCCGTGCGATAATGCCCAGCTTGTCCGCACTGCCCGCCCAGGGCAGCTGCGCGAATCTCTGCCAGCGGCTGTAGCTCAGTGGATAGAGTATTGGCCTCCGAAGCCAAGGGTCGTGGGTTCGATCCCCGCCAGCCGCGCCACATTCCCCCTGTTGGCAAACCATCCTGCGAGCCCGCGTCCGTGCGGGCTCGGCCGTTTCAGCCTGCCAGGGCCAGGATTTCCTCGTACAGCGCACGCGGCACCGCCGCGCCTTCGGCCAGGCTGCGCTGGCGCGCCGCGTAGCGCCGCTGCGAAGGCAGGCGCGCGCCCTGGCCGGTGATGGCGGCGAACAGCTGCTCGGCGCGCTGCTGGTGCGCGGCGGGGTCGCCGCCGCTGAGGCGGGCGGGGTCGAAGGCCAGCACCAGTTCGCCATGGCAGGGCGCGGCGCCCGCGCCCTCGTCGAAGGCCAGCGATTCCTGGCTCATCCAGTCCCCGATCAGCGCCCCGGCCATCAGCTCGACCATGGCCGACAGCGCCGAGCCCTTGTGGCCGCCGAAGGCCAGCATGGCGCCCTGCGCTACGGCGACGGGATCGGTGCTGGGCCGGCCCTGGGCATCGACGCCGCAGCCATCGGGCAGCGGCGTGCCGGCGCGGCGGTGCAGTTCAAGGTCGCCGCGGGCGATGGCGCTGGTGGCGAAGTCGAAGACGAACGGATGCGGCCCCGGGCGCGGCCATCCGAAGGCGATGGGGTTGGTGCCGAACACCGGCTGGCGCCCGCCGGCGGGGGCCACCCAGGCGTGGCTGGGCGTGAGCGCGAGCGCGGCCAGGCCATGGCCGGTGACGGCTTCGACCTCCGGCCACAGCGCGGAAAAATGGAAGCAGTGGCGGATGACCAGCGCGCCGACGCCCTGGGTGCGCGCGGCCTCCACCAGCGCGGGCAGGCCGCGTTCGAAGGCCAGCGGAGAAAAGCCGTAGCGTGCATCGACCTGCACCACGGCCCCGCCGGTGGCCGCGACCACCGGCTCGGCCTGCAGATCCACCTTGCCGGCGCGGATGGTCTGGGCGCAGGTGACGAGGCGGTAGACGCCGTGCGACTGGCAGTCGTCGCGCTGCCCGGCCACGACGGTGCGGGCCATGGCCTCGGCATGGGGCCGCGACAGGCCCTGGCGCAGCAGCACGCGGCACGCGAGGTCCTGCAGCTCTGCGAGGGGGATGCGCACGGAATCGGTGGAGGTGGAGGTCATGTGGATGGGTGAGGGTGGGGCGGCGTCAGACCGCGTGGCACGCGCCGTCCACGAACACGCGCATCTCTCCCGACTGGAAGGCGGTCCACTGTTCGTTGGACGTGAGCGGTGCCGTGACCACCACGGCCACCTTGTCGGCCGGCGTGGTGTGGCTGGAGAAGTCCACGCACAGGTCTTCGTCGCACAGCTGCGCCTGCGCGAAAGGGTGGCGGCGTTCGATGTAGTACAGGTGCGTGGAGGCGTGCGCCCACAGCGCCTGGCCGTTGGAGAGCAGGAAGTTGAACGTGCCGTGCGGCGCGATGCGCGCGGCCAGCTCGCGCAGCGTGAGCGTCAGCTCGTCGATGCTCGGCATGCCCGCGTGGGACTTCGAGAGCTCCTGCATGATCCAGCAGAACACATGCTCGCTGTCCGTGGTGCCCACGGGGTGGAAGTGCGCGTGCAGGCGCGGGCGGAAATCTTTCAGGTCGCCGTTGTGCGCGAACACCCAGTAGCGGCCCCAGAGTTCGCGCACGAAGGGGTGGCAGTTCTCCAGCGTGACCACGCCTTGCGTGGCCTTGCGGATGTGGGCGATGACGTTGCGGCTCTTGATGGGGTAGCGGCGGATCAGCTCGGCCACGGGGGAATCCACGGCGCGCTCGTGGTCGACGAAGTGGCGCAGGCCGCGCCCCTCGAAGAAGGCGATGCCCCAGCCGTCGGTGTGGTCGGCGGTGTTGCCCGCGCGCTGCGCGAACCCGCGGAAGCTGAAGGTCACGTCCGTCGGGGTGTTGGCATTCATGCCGAGCAACTGGCACATGGGGCGGCGCCTCGGTTCCTTACGTGCGGTCGAGCCAGAGCTTGCCGCCCGTGGCCCAGTTCTCGCGCTTCACGTCGGTGATGAGGATGTCCACCGATTCGGGCGAGCCGCCCAGGACTTCGACGCTGACGCGGGTGATCTCTTCGGCCAGCTTGCGCTTCTGTTCGACGGTGCGGCCTTCCATCATTTCGATGTGGTAGGTGGGCATGGGGGCTCCTGTGGATGGGGATCGGGAATCATATCGGCGGCACAGCGCGGGCAGAGGCACGCGCGGCCGCGCTGATCGGGCGGCACGCGCGCCAGCGCCGCGCGGGAGACCGGCTGCGCCATGCACCAGCATTCCCCGGCGGGCAGCCCCGCCGTGATGGCGCAGGCGTTGGACTGGCCGCAGAGCGGGCAGCGCGTGGTGTCGATGGCGGTCATGTGCCCAGTGTAGGAAACACAACGGCGCCCGCAGGCGCCGTTATGAGTCAAATCGGCCTCCAGCGCTTGTGTATCAAGCGCAGGCAGCTATCAAATTTGACCAGCCTTGACCTTCAGGCGCCAGGCGTGCAGCAGCGGCTCGGTGTAGCCGCTGGGCTGCTCCACGCCCTTGAACACCAGCTCGCACGCGGCCTGGTACGCGGCGGATTCGCTGAAGCGCCCGGCCATCTTCTGGTAGAGCGCGTCGCCCGCGTTCTGCTGGTCCACCTTGGCGGCCATGCGCTCGAAGGTCTCGCGCACCTGGGCTTCGGTCACCACGCCGTGCAGCAGCCAGTTGGCCACGTGCTGGGCGGAGATGCGCAGCGTGGCGCGGTCTTCCATCAGGCCCACGTCGTGGATGTCGGGCACCTTGGAGCAGCCCACGCCCTGGTCCACCCAGCGCACCACGTAGCCCAGGATGCCCTGGATGTTGTTGTCCAGCTCCTGCTGCTTCTCGGCGTCGCTCCAGCTCGGGTTGGCACTCACGGGCACGGTGAGCAGGCCGGTCAGCAGGTTGTCGCGCTCGGCGTCGGCGTCGGTCTTTTCCAGCTCGGCCTGGATGTCGCTCACCTTCACCTGGTGGTAGTGCAGCGCGTGCAGCGTCGCGCCCGTGGGGCTGGGCACCCAGGCAGTGTTGGCGCCGGCCTTGGGATGGGCGATCTTCTGCTCCAGCATGGCCTTCATCAGGTCGGGCATGGCCCACATGCCCTTGCCGATCTGCGCCTTGCCGCGCAGGCCCATCGACAGGCCCACCAGCACGTTGTTCTTCTCGTACGCCTGGATCCAGGCGCTGGTCTTCATGTCGCCCTTGCGGATCATCGGGCCGGCCTGCATGGCGGTGTGCATCTCGTCGCCCGTGCGGTCGAGGAAGCCGGTGTTGATGAACGCCACGCGCGCCGGGGCGGCGGCGATGCAGGCCTTGAGGTTGACCGAGGTGCGGCGCTCCTCGTCCATGATGCCCAGCTTCACGGTGTTGGCGCTCAATCCCAGCACCTGCTCCACGCGGCTGAACAGCTCGTTGGCGAAGGCGACTTCGGCCGGGCCGTGCATCTTGGGCTTGACGATGTAGACGCTGCCGGTGCGGCTGTTCTTGATGCCGCCCGCGCCATTGCCCTTCAGGTCGTGGACGGCGATGGCGGTGGTGACCACGGCGTCCAGGATGCCCTCGGGGATTTCCTTGCCTTCCGCGCCCCAGAGGATCGCGGGGTTGGTCATCAGGTGGCCCACGTTGCGCACGAACATCAGCGAGCGGCCGTGCAGCTTCACGGGCTTGCCGTCGGCGCCCGTGTATTCGCGGTCGGCGTTCAGGCCGCGCGTGACGGTCTTGCCGCCCTTGTCGAACGACTCGGTCAGCGTGCCCTTGAGGATGCCCAGCCAGTTGCCGTAGCCCAGCACCTTGTCCTCGGCATCGACGGCGGCCACGGAGTCCTCCAGGTCGAGGATGGTGGACAGGGCCGCTTCCACCACTACGTCGGCCACGCCCGCCGCGTCGGTCTTGCCGATGGGCGTGTTCTTGTCGATGCGGATGTCGATGTGCAGGCCGTTGTGCACCAGCAGCACGGAGGAGGGCGCGGCGGCGTCGCCCTGGTAGCCCACGAACTGCGCGGCGTCTTTCAGGCCGGTGGCGGAGCCGTCCTTGAGCGCGACGGCCAGCTTGCCGCCCTCCACCTTGTAGCCTGTGGCGTCCTTGTGCGAGCCGCTGGCGAGCGGTGCGGCCTGGTCGAGGAAGTCGCGCGCGAACGCGATCACCTTGTCGCCGCGCACCGGGTTGTAGCCCTTGCCCTTCTCCGCGCCGCCTTCCTCGCCGATCACGTCGGTGCCGTAGAGCGCGTCATACAGCGAGCCCCAGCGCGCGTTGGCGGCGTTCAGCGCATAGCGCGCGTTCAGGATCGGCACCACCAGCTGCGGGCCGGCCTGGATCGCCAGCTCGGCATCCACGTTGGCCGTGGTGGCCTGTGCGCCCTTGGGCGGCTCCACCAGGTAGCCGATGCGCGTGAGGAAGTTGCGGTAGCCCGCCATGTCCTTGATCGGGCCGGGGTTGGCCTGGTGCCAGGTGTCCAGTTCCTTCTGCAGCCGGTCGCGCTCGGCCAGCAGGGCGGCGTTCTTGGGCGCGAGGTCGGCCACGATGGCGTCGAAGCCCTTCCAGAACGCGGCGCTGTCCACGCCGGTGCCGGGCAGCACCTGCTCGTTGATGAAAGTGTGCAGTTCGTTGGCCACCTGCAGGCCGTGGACTTGGGTACGTGCGGTCATGGGAAAACCCCCTAGCGGTGAATTGACAAAGCCGTGGCCCGGGCAGCGGGCCTTGAGGGCCACTGTATTAGAAATATTTCCATTAATAAATTGCGCGAATATCTCTAAACCAATGACTTTTTTGCAAAGATTGGCGACACTGCGGTCTTCGCTCCAGGATATTGCAAAATTGATAGCTGCCAGCGCTTGATGGGCAAGCGCTGGAGGCCGATTCGGCTTGAAACGCACCCATGGACAAACTCAAAGCCTTCGAGTCCTTCGTCTCCGTGGCCACCAAGGGCAGCCTGACCGCTGCCGCCAAGGCCGAAGGTGTGGCGCCCGCCATCATGGGCCGGCGGCTGGATGCGCTGGAGGAGCACCTGGGCGTGAAGCTGCTCGTGCGCACCACGCGGCGCATCAGCCTCACGCACGAGGGCAGTGCCTTCCTGGAGGATTGCCAGCGCCTGCTGGCCGACGTGGCGAACGCCGAGGCCAGCGTCTCCGCCGGCGGCGTGAAGGCCACGGGGCACCTGCGCATCACCGCGCCTGCGGGCTTCGGGCGGCGCCACGTCGCGCCGCTGGTGCCGCGCTTTCGCGACCTGCACCCGGACGTGACCATCTCGCTCAACCTGAGCGACCGCGTGGTGGACATGGCTGGCGAGGGCTACGACTGCGCCGTGCGTGTGGGTGACCTGCCCGACTCCTCGCTGGTCAGCGTGCGCATGGCCGACAACCGGCGCCTGTGCGTCGCCACGCCGCAGTACCTGGAGCGCCGGGGCACGCCCCTGCACCCGGGCGAGCTGAGCCAGCACGACTGCCTCACCCTCTCCAGCGACGCCTCGCAGACGCGCGGCTGGGCCTTTCGCGTGCCCGTCGCGGGCGGCGGCGGCGCCTGCGAGGTCTTGCATTTCAAGCCCGGCGGGCCGCTGGACTGCTCGGACGGCCAGGTGCTGCACGATTGGTGCATGGGCGGCTGGGGCATCGCCTGGCGCAGCACCTGGGAGGTGGAGACCGAGGTCGCGGCCGGCCGGCTCGTGGCCGTGCTCGAAGACTTCGCCGCGCCGCCCAACGGCATCTACGTGGTCTTCCCGCAGCGCAAGCACCTGCCGCTGCGCGTGCGGCTGTGGATCGAATACCTGCGGCACCATTACGCGCAGCCGGAGTTCTGGGCGCGGCCGGCGGACCATTGAAGAAAGACAGAGAAGGGAACCCATGCACATCCCAACGCTTGCCCGATGGATGGCTTCTGCCGTTTTCGCGCTGGTGGCAGGCTGCGCGCAGCAGCCGGGCCAGCCGCAGCCACCTGCCGAGACGGACGCGGGCATCGTCAGCGTGACCTATGCCGACCCCTCCCGCTTCACGGACGCGCTCGCACACGCGCGGCCGGAAACCAACGTGCAGCGGCGCGAGTGGATCACCCTGCTGTGCGAGCACCTCGCGGAGCGGGCCGCACCGTTGATGGCCCCGGGCGAGCGGCTCGAAGTCCAGATCCTGGATGTGCGGCGTGCGGGGTATTTCGATGCCAAGCCGCAAGCGGGGTCGACGCCCGTGCGTATCGTCAGCGAAGGCTCTCCGCCGCGCATCGAGCTGGAATTCAAGCGTGTCGGGAGCGATGGCGAGATCATCCAAATAGGCCGGCGGACATTGGACCAGGCCGGCTTCATGCAGCATGCGCAACGCTACCCCGGCGACTCGCTGCGCTACGAACGGGCGCTGCTCGACGGCTGGGTCGCCCAGGAATTCGGCACCCGCTGACATCCGCGCCAGCGCAACTGCACGACCATCTCCCTTTTTGGAAAAGAAAGGCTTCTTCATGCACAGCACCGCCGCGCCATCGCCCACGGCCACCATCACCAGGGGCACGGGCCGCTGCCTGCTGGCCGCCGCGGCCGTGGCGCTTGCCGCGGGCTGCGCCCAGCAGGCGCGCCAGCAGCCCGGGCCGCCGCCTGCGGGCATCGTCAGCGTCGTCCATGGCGATCCGGCCGGGTTCGGCGAGGCCCGCAACGCGCCGCCCGAAAGCGCCAAGGCCCGCCGTGCCTGGCTGGATGCGCTGTGCCTGCATCTGTCCGAACGGGCCGCCGCCGCGCTGCCCCGGGGGCAGCGCCTGGAGGTCAACATCACCGACGTGCAGCGCGCCGGCGGCTTCGAGCCCTGGCGCGGCCCGCAGGCGGCCAACGTGCGCATCGTGCGCGACATCTATCCGCCGCGCATCGACCTCTCGTTCAAGCTGCTGGACGAGGGCGGCGCCGTGCTGCGCCAGGGCAGCCGCCAGCTGCGCGACAGCGCCTTCCTGATGCGACCCGACATGTATCCCAACGACCCGCTGCGCCACGAGAAGGTGCTGCTGGACGACTGGGTGCGCAAGGAGTTCGGCGGCGCTGGCGCGCGGTAGGCGCGCCCGCTACCAGCGGTAGCGCGCGGTCAGCGTGAAGTTGCGCTCGTCCCCGTAGTAGCAGACGCTGGAGCAGGCGGCGACATAGGTCTTGTCCGCCAGGTTCTTGAGGTTCAGGGCGAACTGCCACCGGTCCCACTGGTAGCGCACGGCGGCGTCGTAGACGGTGAAGGACGGCACGGCCATGCGGCTCACCTCCTGCTCGCGCACGCGCCGCACGCCCAGGCCCAGGCTGAGGCCGGGAGCGGCCGGCAGCTGGTAGTCCACCCAGAGCGATGCCGTGGTGCGCGGTACCGAGGCGGGGCGGGCGCCCACGTCGCCCGCGTTGCTGGCGGTGATCTTGGCATCGGTCACGGCCAGCGCGGTGACGAGGCTCCAGTGCCGGCCGATTTCGGCGCGGCCTTCGACCTCCACGCCGCGCGAGCGCACCTCGCCCGTCTGCACCAGATACCCCGCGTGGTCGGGATCGCTGGTCAGCACGTTGCGCTGCTTGATCTCGTAGGCGGCGACCGTGACCGATGCGTCCATGCCCTGCGGCTCGTACTTCACGCCGATCTCATGCTGCGTTCCGGTCGTGGGCCGGAGCCGGTTGAGGTGGAAGTCCGTGCCCGCCGTCGGCTGGAAAGAGCGGCTGTAGCTGTAGTAGGGCGCGATGCCGCTGTCCGCCAGGTACATCAGGCCCAGCCGCGGCGTGAAGGCGTGGGCCTTGTCGGCCGGCGTGCCTGCGCCTTCGTCGTAGCGGGTGGCGTCGTAGCGGCCGCCGATCACGGCGATCCAGCGCCCGTCGAACTTGATGTGGTCCTGCGCGTACAAGCCCAGCTGCCGGGAGCGGTCTTCGCCGCTGCGGGCGGCGCCCGAGATGGGCGCGCCATAGACCGGCGAGAACAGGTCGAGCGGCGACACGGTGCCGAAACGCTGGGTGCGCTCGAAGTGGCTCTGCCTCCAGTCCAGCCCGAACAGGAGGGTGTGCTCGAAACGGCCGTGCCGCACCGTGCCGTGCAACTGGTTGTCGAGGCTGGCGCCCTTGTCGCCGTCGGTGCGCAAGACGGCGTAGCGCTGGGCCAGCCGGGGCGTCGCCGCGGCGACGCGGGGGTACACCGCGACGTAGTCCGAGTCGATGTCGTAGTCGTAGGCCAGCAGGTTCTGGCGGAATTTCCAGGCGCCGTTGAAGGCGTGCTCCAGCTGGTAGCCCAGGCGGGTGCCCTGGCTGTCGTGCCGGTTGGTGCCCGGCTCTCCGACGAACAGGTGGCGCGAAATCCTGCCGGCGGGGTTCGGCAGCAGGGTGCCGTTCAGGGGCTTGCCCGGATCGAACGCGGCATGGGCCGTGTCGTATGCGCCCAGCAGGGTCAGCAGCGTGGCGTCGGTCAGTTGCCAGTCCAGCGCAGCGGACAGCGACGTCCTGTCGTTGGGGTTCTGCCGGATCATGCTCTCGCTGTCGCGCTGCAGGCCCGTCAGGCGGTAGCGGATGCGGCCGTCCTCCGTCACGGGACCGCCGAGGCCCACGGCGACCTGCTTGCGGCTCCAGCTGCCGGCCTGGACTTCCACCTCCCGCAGGGGCGCGGCCGTCGGGCGCTTGCTCACCAGGTTGATGATGCCGCCGGGCGTGCCCTGGCCGTACATGATCGAGGCCGGGCCCTTGAGCAGCTCGATGCGCTCGAAGTGGTACGGCTCCAGGGAGCCGCTGAGGGAGTTGGCGGGGAACTTGCTGCCGTCGAGGTACAGCGCCTCGGTGCCCGTCGTGTTGAAGCCGCGCACGGAGATCCGCGTGCCCGCGCTCCGCGTTCCGCCGCCCTCGAACTTGGAGACGCCGGCCGTGTATTCCAGCGCCTGGTCCAGGGAGTCCGCCGCCTGGGCCTGCATCTGCTCGCGCGGCACCACGCTGACCGACTGCGCAGTTTCGAACAGCCGCGTGTCGGTCTTGGTGGCCGTGGCGCTGCGCGTGGCGACGAAGCCGCCCACGGGGCCGTACGCCGTCTCATGGATCGCTGCGCCCGTGACCGTCACCGTGGGCAGCGCGGCCGCAGTGGATACCTGCGCGCTGGCGGTGCCTGCCGTGGCGGCTGCAGCACGCCGCAGCGCCCAGTTGCCGTTGTCCGTGCGCACCAGCTCCAGCCCGCTGCCTGCCAGCGCGGCGCGGGCGGCCTGCTCGGCCGTGTAGCGGCCCTGCACGGCCGGGGCGGTGCGGCCGCGCACCAAGGCGGCGTCGATGCTGATCTGCCGGCCGCTGTCGGCGGCGATGCGGGCGAGCGTGCTGCCCAGCGGCTGGGCGGGCAGGTCGTAGCTGCGGGGCGCTTGCGCATGCGCGGCGATGGCGCAGGCGAGCAGGGCGGCCGCGGCCAGGGCGCGCGGCGGGCAAAGGGGTGGCGTGGAAGGCATGGCAGTCCTCGGAAGGCGGGTGCGTGACGAAGGGGTTCCGAGGCTTGTCGCGCGAGCGCGCAAAAGTGTTCATCTTTTTGCGCGCCTGCGGTGGCGGCGTTGCATGAGAGCTATGTTATGTATAGCTGCTCGCGCTTGCTGGTAAAGCGCTGGAGGCCATTTTGGCTATGAGTCTGCGGCGTGCTCACTCGATCGTGACCAGCCACCCTTGCCGGAAGACCCGCACCTCGATGGGCAGCGTTTCGGCCAGCGCGGCGAGGGCGCGGTCGGTGTCGTCGAGGTCGTAGCTGCCGTAGACGCGCAGCGCGGCGGCCCGGGGGGCGATGCGGACGAAGCCGGTGCGGTAGGCGCGCAGGGCGTCGATCACCTCGCCCAGCGGCAGGTCGTGCGCTTCCAGCAGGCCGCGCCGCCAGGCGGAGGCGGTCTGGGGCGCCAGGGTATCGGGCACCACGCCCTGCGGGCCGAAGCGCGCGCCCTGGCCCTCGGCCAGTTCCAGGTGCTGGCCGCCGGCGGCGGTGACGTCGCTGCGGTGTTCCAGCATGCCCACGTAGCTGTCGGCCTCGTGCAGGCGCACGATGAAGCGCGTACCCAGTGCGCGCACCTGCCCGTGGGCCGTGCGCACGACGAAGGGCGCGCCGCCGTGCCGGCCGGCGGGCGCGGCTTCGGCGAGCAAGGCGCCCTGGTGCAGCGTGACGGTGCGGCGGCCGGGGCCGAAGTCGAGGTCGGCGGCCGAGCGCGCGTCGAGCGTGACGGTGCTGCCGTCGGGCAGCGCGAAGCCGCGCCGCTCGCCGGTGCCGGTGCGCAGGTCGGCGGCCCACTGGGCGAGCGGGGCGTGCCGCTCGGCCAGCAGCAGCGCCGCCCCGGCGGCCACGCCGCCCAGGCCCAGCGCGCCGCGCAGCAGGCGGCGGCGCTGGCGCAGGCCGGCCTCGGCGCGGGCCAGCGCGCTGCCCAGGGCGCCGGGAGTGCCTGGCGTGCGCGCGGCGGCGGCGCGGGCGCCGTGCAGCGCACTGTCCAGCGGGCCGGCCAGCCGCTCCCAGGCGCTGCGGTGGCCGGGCTGGGCGGCCAGCCAGGCGTCGAACCCGGCGCGGTCGGCGGCGGTCACGGCGCCGGAGTGGAGCACCACCAGCCAGCCGATGGCGGCTTCGGTGGCCTCGTCGAGCGGGGCGCCGCTCACGTGCGACGCGCCGGGGCGGCCACGCCGGCCTCCTGCTGCGCCAGCGCGATGGCGATGCGGCGGAAGCCCTCGGCCATGTGGCGGCGCACGGTGCTGTGCGAGATGCCGAGCTGCCCGGCGATCGCGTGGTAGCCCAGCCCGTGGATCTGGCTGAGCACGAAGGCCTGCCGCGCCTTGAGCGGCAGGCCGTCCAGCGCCTGGGCGATGTAGTCCAGCGTTTCCAGCAGCACGGCCCGGTCCTCGGGCGAGGGCGCGAACTCCTCGGGATGCAGCGCCAGCGTCTCCAGGTAGGCCTGCTCCAGCGCGCGGCGGCGCCACAGCGTGAACAGCAGGCGCTTGGCGATGGTGGTGAGGAAGGCGCGCGGCTCCTGCACCGCGCCCAGGTGCCGCGAGGCCAGCACGCGCAGGAAGGTCTCGGAGGCCACGTCCTGCGCATCGGCCGTGCAGCGCAGCCGCGCCTGCAGCCGCGCGACCAGCCAGCCGTGGTGGCTGGCAAAGAGCTGCCGGGCGTGCAGCATGGGCGGCGCGGAGGGCGATGGAGCGGTCATGGGAGCGCCATTGTAGAGATTCAAATAGGAATTGTTCTCAGCATCGGCATGCGCTGGCGCCGTAGCGGGCGCTGGCATAGGATGCGCGGCATCGCACGCTCCCTTCATGCCGAAGACCGCCCCATGACCACCGAAGCCCTGCTGGCCTACGCCCACATCCTGGCCATCCTCATGACCGCCACCTTCCTGGCCAGCGAGGCCGCGCTGTGCCGCCAGGAATGGATGAGCGCCGCCGTGGTCGAGCGGCTGGTGCGCGTGGACCTGCTCTACGGCATCTCCGCGCTGGCGCTGCTGGCCACGGGCCTGGCGCGCACGTGGTGGGGCATGAAGGGCGCGGGGTGGTACTGGTCGCAGCCGCTGCTGCACGCCAAGGTCACGCTGTTCGTGGTGATCGGGCTCATGTCCATCGGCCCCACGGTGCGCTTCCTGCGCTGGCGCCGCCAGCTGCGCGCCACGGGGGCGCTGCCGCCGGAGCACGAGGTGCGCGCCACGCGCCGGCTGGTGATGATCGAGGCGCACCTGCTCGCCGTGATCCCCCTGCTGGCCGTCTTCCTGGCGCGGGGCGTGGGGACGCGCTGACAAAAAAGCCCCGCACGGGCGGGGCTGGTGTATGGGACGGGCCGCGTGTCAGGCGGCGGGCTGGGCGCTCAGGCATTCCTTCATGAAGGCCTTGCGCTCGTCGCCCTTGAGGGCCTTGGCCTTGGGGTCGGCGTTGCAGGCCTTCATCTTGTCCTGCTGCCTGGCTTGCTTGTTGGCCGAGAGGCACTCCTTCATGAAGGCCTTGCGCTCGTCGCCCTTGAGGTTCTTCTCCCCGGCCTCAGCGTTGCAGGTCTTCATCTTGTTTTGCTGGGCCGTGGGCGCCTTCTTGGCGGCCGCGTCTCCCTCGGCGGCCTGGACGGCGAACGAGGAGGCGAAGGCGAGGCTGGCGGCGGCCAGCAGGGGAAGCAGTTTCTTCATGGAGTGCTCCTGCAAGAGTGGATGATGAGAGCCCCGAGGGGCTGTCCAGCATAACGCCGGGGCCGCGGTTTTGGATGACGGGCCGCCCCGTAGAATCCCGCCCCATGCTTTCCGTCAAACAGGAATTGCTCGCGGCGCTGGCCGGCGAGCTGGAAAAATTGTCGCCCGGCGCGGGCGCACGTGCCGCTTTCGAGAACCCCAAGGTGGCCGCGCACGGCGACTTCGCGTGCACCGCGGCCATGCAGCTGGCCAAGCCGCTGCAGCAGAACCCCCGTGCCCTCGGCGAGCAGCTCAAGGCCGCGCTGGAAGCCACGCCCGCCTTCGGCCAATGGGTGCAGGCCATCGAGATCGCCGGCCCGGGCTTCCTGAACATCCGGCTCAAGCCCGCTGCCAAGCAGCAGATCGTCAGCGAGGTGCTGGCGCAGGGCGCGCGCTTCGGCTTCCAGGGCGACCGGGGCGAGAAGGTGCTGGTCGAATTCGTCTCGGCCAACCCCACGGGCCCGCTGCACGTGGGCCACGGCCGCCAGGCCGCGATCGGCGACGCCATCAGCAACCTCTACGCCACCCAGGGCTGGCGCGTGCACCGCGAGTTCTATTACAACGACGCGGGCGTGCAGATCGACACGCTCACCAAGAGCACGCAGCTGCGCGCCAAGGGCTTCAAGCCCGGCGACGCTTGCTGGCCCACCGATGCGGACAACCCGCTGGCCAAGAACTTCTACAACGGCGACTACATCGCCGACATCGCCCAGGCCTTCCTGAACAAGGAAACGGTGAAGGCCGACGACCGCGAGTTCTCGGCCAACGGCGACGTGGAGGACTACGACAACATCCGCCAGTTCGCCGTGGCCTACCTGCGCAACGAGCAGGACAAGGACCTGCAGGCGTTCAACCTGAAGTTCGACCAGTACTACCTGGAGTCCAGCCTCTACGCCAACGGCCACGTGGACGCCACCGTGCAGCGCCTGGTCGCCAACGGCAAGACCTACGAGCAGGACGGCGCGCTGTGGCTCAAGTCCACCGACTACGGCGACGACAAGGACCGCGTCATGCGCAAGCAGGACGGCACCTATACCTATTTCGTGCCCGACGTGGCCTACCACATCCAGAAGTGGCAGCGCGGCTTCGCCAAGGTGGTCAACATCCAGGGCACGGACCACCACGGCACCATCGCGCGCGTGCGCGCCGGGCTGCAGGCAGCCCAAGTTGGCATTCCCCAGGGCTATCCCGACTACGTGCTGCACACCATGGTGCGCGTGGTGAAGAACGGCGAGGAGGTGAAGATCAGCAAGCGCGCGGGCAGCTACGTCACGCTGCGCGACCTGATCGAGTGGACCAGCAAGGACGCGGTGCGCTTCTTCCTGCTCTCGCGCAAGCCCGACACCGAATACACCTTCGACGTCGACCTGGCGGTGGCGCAGAACAACGACAACCCGGTCTACTACGTGCAGTACGCCCACGCGCGCATCTGCTCGGTGCTGCGCGGCTGGCGCGAGTCCTACGACGTGGCCGAACTGCGGGACGTGGACCTGGCCGCGCTCGACGGCCCCCAGGCCCAGGCTCTCATGCTGCTGCTGGCCAAGTACCCCGAGATGCTCACGGCGGCCGCGCAGGGCAACGCGCCGCACGACGTGACCTTCTACCTGCGCGACCTGGCGGCCGCGTACCACAGCTACTACGACGCCGAGCGCATCCTGGTGGATGACGAGCGTGTCAAGCGCGCGCGCCTGGCCCTGGTCGCCGCCACCGCGCAGGTATTGCACAATGGCCTGGCGGTGCTGGGCGTGTCGGCGCCAGCCAGAATGTAAGTGATCACTGATATGAAGAAGCAGCAACGCGGCGGCACCATCGTGGGGTTCATCCTGGGGATGATCGTCGGGCTCGGTGCCGCGCTGGCGGTGGCCGTCTACGTGACCAAGGTGCCCGTGCCGTTCCTCAACAAGAACGGCCCGCGCGCGCCCGAGCAGGACGCTGCCGAGGCCCAGCGCAACAAGAACTGGGACCCGAACGCGCCGCTGTACGGCAAGAACCCGGCGCGGCCCGCCGCCCCGGCCTCCGCGCCCCAGGCGCCGGCCAGCAGTACGGCTGCCGCTCCCGCGCCGGCGCCCGCAGTGACTGCGGCGCCCGCGGCACCCACCGCCGCGGCCAGCCGGCCGGCGCAGTCGGCTGATCCGCTGGGTGACCTGGCCCGCGCGAAGGCCGCGGCCGCACCGCCGCCGCCCGCGCCCACCACGGGCGCCGATCCGTTCGACTACTTCATCCAGGCGGGGGCCTTCCGCACCCAGCAGGATGCCGACGCGCAGCGCGCCAAGCTGGCCATGCTCGGCTGGGAGGCGCGCGTGAGCGAGCGCGAACAGAACGGCCGTACGGTCTTTCGCGTGCGCGTGGGGCCTTTCGCCAAGCGCGACGACGCCGAATCCCTGAAGGAAAAGCTCGACGGCGCGGGCGTGGATTCCGCCCTCGTGCGGGTGCAGCGCTGAAACTTTTCGTCATGGGCTGGTTCACACAGCCTTCCTTCCATCGGAGTGACCTATCAAATGAAACGCCGCGAGTTCTCCCTGTCCACCGCAACGACGGCCGCTGCCGCTGCCTTGAGCCTGCCGATGGCTGCGCCCGCTTTCGCGCAGGCCCGCCAGTTCAAGGAGGGCAAGGACTACGCCAAGCTCGGCAAGCCCGTGGCATCGGAAGCACCCGCCGGCAAGGTCGAGGTGATCGAGTTCTTCTGGTACAGCTGCGGGCACTGCAACGCCTTCGAGCCCACGCTGGAGGCCTGGATCAAGTCCGCGCCCAAGGAGCTGCACATCCGCCGCGTGCCCGTGGCGTTCAATTCCAGCTTCGTGCCCCAGCAGAAGCTCTACTACACGCTCGAAGGCATGGGCAAGCTGCCCGAACTGCACGCCAAGGTGTTCCGCGCCGTGCACGTGGAGCGGCTGCCTCTGAACAAGGACGACCTGATCTTCGACTGGATCGGCAAGCAGGGCGTGGACGTGGCGAAGTTCAAGGAGGTCTACAACTCCTTCACCGTCTCCAACCAGGTGCGCAAGGCCTCGCAGCTGCAGGACGCCTACCAGGTCGAGGGCGTGCCCTCCATGGGCGTGGCGGGCCGCTACTACACCGACGGCACCATGGCCGGCAACATGCAAAGCGTGCTGCAGGTGGTGGAATACCTGGCGTCGCAGGCGCGCAAGGGTTGACCGCCCGTTTCCGCTGCGCGAGCGCGCCCCCGGGGCGCGCTTTGTCTTTTTAGAAGCTGGGGCGCATGCGTCAGTACAATGGCCCGCAAGATTCGTGCCCTATGAGAAAACGACTGCTCCCGCTCCTCCTGCTCTGCGCGCTGGCCTGTGCCTCGTGGGGCGCCCGTGCCGAGAAGGCCGACCGCAACAAGCCCATGAACATCGAGGCCGACGCGCTGCGCCACGATGAGCTCAAGCAGACCAGCGTGTTTTCCGGCCGCGTGGTCATGACCAAGGGCACCATCGTGCTGCGCGGCGCGCAGCTCGAAGTGCGCCAGGACGCCGACGGCTTCCAGTACGGTGTGGTGACGGCGGAGCAGGGCAAGCGCGCCTTCTTCCGCCAGAAGCGCGACACCGCGCCCGGCGCGCCCGACGAATTCGTCGAGGGCGAGGGCGAGCTCATCGAATACGACGGCCGCGCCGACAAGGTGCGGCTCATCCGCCGCGCCGAGCTGCGCCGCTACCGCGAGGCCACGCTGACCGACGAGCTGGCCGGCGCGCTCATCGTCTACAACAACCTCACGGACGTCTTCACCGTGGACGGCCAGAAGACCGCGCCGGCCGGCACCAGCGCGGGCACGCCCGGCGGGCGCATCCGCGCCGTGCTCTCGCCCAAGGAACCCGCCTCCGGCGCGCAGCCCGCGCCGGCACCCGCCGACGCGCCCGCGCTGCGTTCCAGCCCCGAACTGGGCGGCGGCGCGAAGTGATGGCCGCGCACGAGGCACAGGCGCCCGCGGCGCACGCCATGGATGCCGGAGCCGACAGCCGCCTGGAAGCCTGGCACCTGCAGAAGTCCTACGGCAGCCGCAAGGTGGTCAAGGACGTGTCGGTGGCGGTGCAAAAGGGCGAAGTGGTGGGCCTGCTCGGCCCCAACGGCGCCGGCAAGACCACGTCGTTCTACATGATCGTGGGCCTGGTGCGCAGCGACGGCGGCAGCATCCGCATCGACGGCCAGGACGTCACCCACATGCCCATCCACCGGCGCTCGCGCCTGGGGCTGTCCTACCTGCCGCAGGAGGCCTCGATCTTCCGCAAGCTCAACGTCGAAGAGAACGTGCGGGCCGTGCTGGAGCTGCAGAAGGACGAGGCCGGCCGCCCCCTGGCGCGCGCCGAGATCGAGCGCCGCCTCACCGCGCTGCTCGAAGAGCTGCGCGTGCAGCACCTGCGCGAATCGCCCGCGCTGGCGCTGTCGGGCGGCGAACGCCGGCGCGTGGAGATCGCCCGGGCGCTGGCCACGCAGCCGCGCTTCATCCTGCTGGACGAGCCCTTCGCGGGCATCGACCCCATCGCTGTGATCGAGATCCAGCGCATCATCGGCTTCCTGAAGGCGCGCGGCATCGGCGTGCTCATCACCGACCACAACGTGCGCGAAACCCTGGGCATCTGCGACCACGCCTTCATCATCAGCGACGGCCAGGTGCTCGCGCAGGGCACGCCGTCCGAAATTGTCGATAACGCTGAAGTGCGCCGCGTCTATCTCGGCGAACACTTCAGGATGTGATGAAACCCAGCCTGTCGCTGCGTGTCTCGCAGCATCTGGCGCTCACGCCGCAGTTGCAGCAGTCGATCCGGCTGCTGCAGCTCTCCACGCTGGAGCTGGCGCAGGAAGTCGAGCAGATGCTCGGCGACAACCCCTTCCTGGAGGTGGCGCAGGACGAGGCGCCGCGCGAGGAATTCGGCATCGCACAGGCCGACGCGCCCGCCAGCGCCGACGAGGATGCTCCTTATTCAGGAGCTGCCAGCGCTGAACCAGCAAGCGCTGAGGCTCCGAATGAGCCGGAACCTTCTCCGGACTGGGAGGGCGACGGCACCGTCGAGATGGCCCCCGACGACGGCGAGTGGGGCGGAGACGCTCCTGCGCGCACAGGATCTTCCAGCGGCGATGGCGACGAGGTGGACGCCACGGAGCTCGCCCGCGGCCACGAATCGCTCACCGACCACCTGCACCGCCAGGCCCTGTCCCTGCGTCTGTCGGAGGTGGACTGCGCCGCGCTGCGCTTCCTCATCGAATCGCTGAACGACAACGGCTACCTCGACGAGCCGCTCGAATCCCTCGCGCAGAGCCTCGCGGGCACCGAAGACCCCGAGCAGGTGGACGAGCTGGTGCACCGCTTCACCGTCGCCCTGGGCCTGCTGCAAAGCCTGGAGCCCGTCGGCGTAGGCGCGCGCAACCTGGCCGAATGCCTGGCGCTGCAGCTGCGTGCGATGGACCAGGACGAGGAGGGCGACCCGGCCGTGATCCAGGCCGCGCTCGCCATCTGCCGCCAGCCGCTGGAGCTGCTGGCCAAGCGCGACGTGCGTCGCCTGGCCCAGGCCGCCGGCAGCAGCGAGGACGTGACGCGCGCCGCCATGGCGCTCATCGCGCGGCTGGAGCCGCGCCCCGGCCGGCGCTTCGCCGACGTGGACCGCAACATCATCGTGCCCGACGTCATCGTGCGCAAAACCGGGCGCGGCGCGCAGCAGCGCTTCAGCGTGCAGCTCAACCCCGACGTGATGCCCCGCCTGCGCGTGCACGACATCTACGCCGGAGCGCTGCGCGGCGGGCGCGGCAGCGAAGGCCACCAGGCGCTGCAGCAGCGCCTGCAGGAGGCGCGCTGGTTCATCAAGAACATCCAGCAGCGCTTCGACACCATCCTGCGCGTCTCCACCGCCATCGTCGAGCGGCAGAAGAACTTCTTCGTCCACGGCGAGTTGGCCATGCGCCCGCTGGTGCTGCGCGACATCGCCGACGAGCTGGGCCTGCACGAGTCCACCATCAGCCGCGTGACCACCGCCAAGTACATGGCCACGCCGCAGGGCACGTTCGAGCTGAAGTATTTCTTCGGCTCCGGCCTGGGCACCGAGACCGGCGGCAACGCCTCCAGCACGGCGGTGCGTGCGCTCATCAAGCAGTTCGTGGCTGCCGAGAACCCGCACAAGCCCCTGTCGGACAGCCAGATCGCCGAGATGCTCAAGGAGCAGGGCATCGAGTGCGCGCGCCGCACCGTGGCCAAGTACCGCGAGGCACTCAAGATCGCGCCCGCCAACCTGCGCAAGGCGCTCTAGAAAGCACATCTTCCTCATGGCCCGCGTCGTCTTCAACCTTCCCGCCCATTTCGGCTTCGCCACCGAGCTGCAGGTCTACATCAGCCACGTCAACCAGGGTGGGCACCTGGACAACGCGCAGCTGCTCAGCCTCGTTTCCGAGGCGCGCGTGCGCTTTTTCCGCTCCCTGGGCTACCCGGAGGCCGACGTGGCGGGCCTCGCCACCGTGGTGGGCGACATGGTCGCCCAATACAAGTCCGAGGCCTTCCACGGCGAGACGCTGCGCGTGGAGATGGCGCCGCAGGACTTCAACCGCTACGGCTTCGACCTCGTCTTCCGCATGACCGAGAAGACCCAGGGCCGCGAGATCGCGCGCGGCAAGACCGGCATCGTGTTCATCGACCGCGCGGCCCGCAAGCCCGCGCCTATCCCTGAATCGGTGCGGCAGTTGCTGCTGCAGCGCAGCGTGCAGGCAGCCTGAACATGCGGGCGGCCCGGGGCAGCAAATTACCCAATTTCAGGGATGTTGCGAAAAGTCACATTCCGTTAACATTGTTTGGCCGCGTGGGCTTGGTTTGAGTGTTTTTGGGCTTTAGCCCTTGCCTGGCAAGCGCAGGCAGCTATCAAACCCATAGTTCAAACGCCATGCACTCACCTATCTGGGGCTCCTGGAGCCGCGCACTGCTGTGCGCCGCTGTCCTGACACTGCCGCTTGCCCACGCCCGCGAGCTTGCGCCCATCGACGCCCTGGGAGAGGCTCCCCCCGCAGTGCAGCGCAAGGCCGCCCAGGCCTTGCCCGTCCAGGTGCAGAGTCTCTCGCGCGAGGAACGGCTGGGCGTGCCCACCTTCGTGCAATTGAGGCCCTCCCTGGCCAAGTCGCGCCCCGCGAACGCCGATCCCGCCAGCGCCGCGCGCGGCGAATTGAAAGCCCTGGCCGGCCTGTACGGCATCACCGAGCAAGAAGCCGACGCCGCCGTGCTGCACCATGTGCAAGCCCTGCCCGGCGGCGCGCGCCTGGTGCGCCTGACCAGCCGGCGCGATGGCATCGAGGTTTTCCGCGAACAGGCCACCGTGCTGCTGGACGCCGAGGCGCAGGCCACGGCCATCGGCGGCTACCTGGGCAGCACCGCCCTGGCGCCCCAGCCCAAGGCGGCGCTTGCGCAGCCCCTGACCGCCCCCGGCGCCCTGGCCCGCGCCTTGCAGGACTGGGGCTTTGCCGCCGATGTGGAGCGCCTGCTCCAGCCCAGCGGCGCGCCCCAGGGGGCCTACCAGTGGTGGGTGCTGCCCGGCGGGACCAGTGGCGAGGACGGTGCCACGCTCCTGTCCGCCCGCACCAAACCCGTGTGGTTCCGCCTCCCCCAGGGTCTGGTGGCCGCCACCTACGTGGAAGTGCGCGTGCTGCAGGAGGGGCAGGAACATGCCTACGCCTACGTGGTGGCCAGCAGCGACGCCCGCCTGCTGCTGCGCCACGACCAGACGGCGCACGCCGACTTCCGCTACCGCGTGCCCGCCGACGCGACGCCGCCCTACACGCCCTGGCCCGGCCCCCAGGGCCGCAACGGCACGCCCCACCCCGCCGGCACGCCCAACGGCTACGCCGCCCCCATGGCGCCGCCCAATCTGGTGACGCTGCAAAACGCGCCGTTCTCCCGCAACGATCCCTGGCTGCCCGGCGGTGCCACGCAAACCCAGGGCAACAACGTGCATGCCTATGCCGACCTGGCCGCGCCCGATGGCTTCAACGGGGGCGGCGACCGCATCGCCGATGTTTCCGCGCCCGGCGCCTTCGACTACGCCTACAACCCGCTCCAGGGGCCTTTGGCGAACCAGGGCCAGATCGACGCCTCGGTGGTCAACCTGTTCTACGCCACCAACTGGCTGCACGACTGGTTCTACGACGCGGGCTTCGACGAAGCCGCGGGCAACGCCCAGGCCGACAACTTCGGCCGGGGCGGGCAGGACGGCGACGCCATGCGCGCCGAGGCGCTGGACTACAGCGGCACCAACAACGCCAACATGTCCACCCCTGCGGACGGCGCGCCGCCGCGCATGCAGATGTACCGCTTCCTCAACCGTGGGGGCGTGCAGGCCAGTGCCGCCAGCGTGACTTTCACCCAGCCTCCCGCCGGTGCGCAATTCGGGCCGCTCGCGTTCGACCTCACGGCCGACGTGGCCGTGGCAGCCCCAGCCGAAGGCTGCACGCCCTTGACCAACGCCTCCAGCCTCACCAACAAGATCGCCCTCATAGACCGTGGCAACTGCGAGTTCTCCGTCAAGGTGCTGAACGCGCAGCAGGCGGGTGCGGCGGGCGTCGTCATCGTGAACAACCTGGCGAGCGCGCCCACGGCGATGGGGCCTGGCGCGTCCGGCGCCAGCGTGACCATTGCGGCCATCATGGTCGCGCAGGCTGACCGCGCCGCGCTGGCCGCCGGCGGCGTCACGCTGCGCATGCAGGGCTACGGCGCCGAGCGCAGCAGCGCGTTGGACAACACCGTCATCGCCCACGAGTGGGGCCACTTCATCAGCAACCGCCTGATCGGCGACGCCAGCGGCCTCACCACCAACCACGCACGGGGCCTAGGCGAAGGCTGGGGCGACTTCCACGCGCTGTTGCTGATGGCTGCCGAGCAGGATAGGACCGTGGCCGGCAATAACCTCTGGCAGGGCACCTACGCCATCGCGGGGCACGCCATGGCCAATGGCGCCGGAACGGACGCCGCCGATGTGGCCTATTACGGCATGCGCCGCTACCCGTATTCGACGGACACGGCCAAGAACCCGCTCACCCTGCGCCACATTACCGACGGCCAGGCGCTGCCCGGCGGCGCGCCGCGCAACCCCAGCGCGGGCGGCCTCAACGCCGAGGTGCACAACATGGGCGAGGTCTGGGCCAACATGCTGTGGGAGTGCTATGTCAGCCTGCTCAACGCGTACTCCTTCCAGGAAGCGCAAGACCGCATGAAGCAGTACCTGGTGGCGGGCTACAAGCTCACCCCCGTCAACCCCACGCTGACCGAGGCGCGTGACGCGCTGCTGGCCGTCGCGCGGACCAGTGACCCGGCGGACTACACCAGCTTCTCCGCCGCCTTCGCCAGGCGCGGCGCGGGATCGCTGGCGCTGGTGCCCGACCGCTACTCCACCACCAACGCGGGCGTGGTGGATGACTTCGGCACGGCGGGCGTGCTGGAAATTGCCGGCCTGCAACTGTCGCTGGCCGCGTCGGGTGCGGTGATGTGCGACGCCGACACCGTGCTCGACAGCGGCGAAACCGGCGTGGTGCAAATCACGCTGCGCAACCGGGGCTTTGAATTCACCAACCCTGGCACGGCGACGCTGTCGGCCGACAACCCCGCCTTGTCGTTCCCCGATGGCCCCGTGGCCGTACCCGGCGTGGCTTCGGGCGCGTCCGTCACCGTGACCGCGCGCGTGCTGCTCTCCGGCCTGACGGCACCCGGCGCGGCGCGCATTACCGCCCAACTGGCCTACGGCAGCCAACCCACCACGCCCGACGACCGCACGCTGGACCTGCCCCTGCACCGCGACGAATGGGCCAACCGCGCCGCCACCGACGACGCCGAGGCAGCGGCCAGCGCCATGGAGTTCGGCAGCACGGACCCGGCCTTCGCCAGCGCCTGGGGCGCCAAGGGCAGCATCGGCAGCCGCTTCTACGCGGGCGCCACGCCGGCGGGCATTGGCTCGCACTGGATGCGCACGCCGCCGCTGCAGGCGGGCGCGGGCGACCTGGTGGTGTCGTTCAAGCACCGCTACCGCTTCGAGCAGTCCGACGGAAAAAACTGGGACGGCGGCCAACTGATGATCTCCACCAACGGCGGCACCACCTGGGCCAGCGTGGGCAGCGCAGCGGGCTACACCGGCACCATCAACGGCGCCAGCGGCAACCCGGCCGAGGGCCAGCAGGCCTACGTGGGCCAAAGCCCCGGCTGGCCCGCCCTGGCCGCCGCCACCGTCAACCTGGGTACCGCCTACGCCGGGCAAACCGTGCGCCTGGCCTGGGTGGTCCACACCGACCCGGCCGCCACCACCGAAGGCTGGGAGGTGGACGACATCGCCATCACCGGCATCGCCAACTACCCCTTTCCGCGCGTGGTGCCCGATGCGCAAGCCTGCGCGCCGGGCCTGGCCGTGACCGACGGCACGCCGCAGTCAGCCCCCGTGGGCACGGCCTTCCCCTGGCCGCTCAAGATGACCTTGCGCGGCGCCAGTGGCGTGGCGCAAGCGGGGCAGACGGTGACCTTCGCCGTGCCGCCATCGGGCGCATCGGCGGCGCTGTCCTCCATGTCCGTGGTGACCGACGCCAGCGGCGAAGCCTCCGTCACCGCCACCGCCAATGGCACCGCAGGCTCCTACACCGTCACGGCCACGTCGGGCGCCTACACCGCCAGCTTCGCGCTGGCCAACACCGCCGCGCCGGGGGTGGGGAGCTTCATCGCCGTCAGCGGCACGCCGCAATCGGCCACCGTGGGCACGGCCTTCGCACAGGCGCTGCGCGTGCGCCTGCGGGACGAGCACAACGCACCCCTGGTGGGCGCCGCCATCGGCTTCGCGGCACCGCTCTCGGGCGCATCGGCCACGCTGTCCGCCGCCTCCGCGGTGACGGACGGCAACGGCGAAGCCGCCATCACCGTTACCGCCAACGCCACGGCGGGCAGCTACCAGGTCGTCGCCAGCCACGCGGGGGGCACGGTGCCCTTTGTGCTGACCAATGACGCCCTGCCGCCGCTGCTCATCAGTGGCCCCGTGCCGGGCGGCACGGCGACGGTCAGCGTGCAGTCCGCCGCCGCGCCGCTCACGGCCTCGGCGCAGTTTGCGCAAACGATGTTCGCCAACGACCCGGCAAGCGCGAGCCTGCCGTCCATGCCGGGCTACACCTTCCCCTTCGGCATCGTGGGCTTCAAGCTGGAGAACGTGGGCCTGGGGAACGCCGTCACCCTGCGCATCCAGTACCCCGGCAACGTGCCCGCCAGCGCCGAGTACTGGAAGCACGGCCCGCAGGGCTGGCACCAGATCCCGATGGCGCGGATCAACGCCACCACCATCGAGATCACGCTGACCGATGGCGGCGTGGGCGACACCGACGCTGCGCAGGACGGCACCATCACCGACCCCGGCGGCCTGGCCGTGCTGGCCGCGCCGGGCGGAGCGGCGGCCATCCCGGCGCTGTCGCCCTTCGCGCTGGCGCTGCTGGCGGCGGGGCTGGGGCTGCTGGGCTGGCGCCGCCGCAGTTAGAGGAAAAATAGGCTCCAGCGCTTGCCCATCAAGCGCTGGCAGCTATCAATGAAGGAGTCTTTGCGCCGCGGCGCCTTGCGGCAGCTTGAAGCCCGCGACCACCTCGGCCAGGTCGTGGGCCTGCTGCTGCAGCGATTGCGCGGCGGCGGTGGCTTGCTCCACCAGCGCGGCGTTCTGCTGGGTGCCCTGGTCCATCTGGGCGACGGCGCCGCCGATCTCGGTGATGCCGTTGCTCTGCTCGCGGCTCGCGTTGCTGATCTCGGCCACGATGGCCGTGACGCGGCGGATGCTCTCCACCACCTCCTGCATGGTGGTGCCCGCGTCCTGCACCAGGCGGCTGCCCGCGCCGACCTGCTGCACCGAGTCGTCGATCAGCGCCTTGATCTCCTTGGCCGCCGTGGCGCTGCGCTGCGCCAGGGTGCGCACCTCGCCGGCCACCACGGCGAAGCCCCGGCCCTGTTCGCCCGCGCGCGCGGCTTCCACGGCCGCGTTCAGGGCCAGGATGTTGGTCTGGAACGCAATGCCGTCGATCACCTGGATGATGTCCACGATCTTGCGCGAGGCCGCGTCGATGCCGCCCATGGTCTGCACCACCTGCTGCACGACGCCCCCGCCGTGGCCGGCCACCTGCGAGGCGCTGGCGGCGAGCTGGTTGGCCTGCGCGGCGTTCTCGGCGTTCTGCTGCACGGTGGCGGTGAGCTGCTCCATGGCGGCGGCGGTCTGCTCCAGCGAGCTGGCCTGCTGCTCGGTGCGGGCCGACAGGTCCTGGTTGCCGCTGGCGATCTCGCTGGAGGCCAGGCGCACGGATTCGGACGATTCGCGGATGCGCAGCAGCACGGCGGCGATCTTGTCGGCGAAGCGGTTGAAGGCGCTGGCGATCTGCGTGAGCTCGTCGCGGCCCGTGGCGTCCATGCGGCGCGTCAGGTCGCCCTCGCCGGAGGCGATGTCCTCCAGCGCATCGCGCACCACGACCAGGCGGCGCAGCTGGCGGCTGACGAACACCGTCACCAGTGCCCCTGCGGCCAGCACGCACAGCGCGGCGATGGCGGCGGCCGTGCGCATCAGCGCGCCCAGGGCGGCGGTGGCCTCGGCCTTGTCGGCCGCGACGGCCAGGACCCACGGCGTGCCTTCGACCTTGGCGGCATAGACCATCTGCACGGCGCCGTCGATCTCCACCTCGGCATGGCCGCCTTGCGCGGCCAGGCGGGCGACCAGCGCGGCGTCGAGGCCGGGCGCCAGGTCGGTCACGGGTTTGAGCGCCAGCTCCGGCCGCGCGTGCGCGAGGATGGTGGCGTTCGTGCCGTCGAGCAGCACGGCGAAGCTCTTGTCCGTGGGGTGGATGCTGTTGACCTTCTGGATCACCGACTCCAGCAGCATGTCGGCCCCGACCACGGCGGCGACCTGCCCGCCCTGGAGCACCGGCTCGACGAAGCTCACCGTGAGCTTGCCCGTGGCCGAGTCGGGCTAGACCGGCGTGATGGCCGGCCCGCCCGCCGCCACGGCCTGCTTGTACCAGGCGCGCGTCGTGCCGTCGTAGCCCGGCGGGCGCGGCGTGGTGAAGACGTTGCGTTTGTCGGCCAGCACGAAGAAGGCCTCGTCCAGACCGGCCTGCTGGGCTGCCTGCAGGAAGGGCAGGGGCTCGGCCTGCGGCACCGCCAGCTTGAGGGAGCTGGTCAGGCGCTGCTTGTCGCGGGCCCATTGCGCCAGCTCCTGCGCATACAGGCGCGTGAAGCGGCCCATGCGGTCGTCCAGCGTCGAGAGGGTGTCGCTGCGCACGGCCAGGAAAGTCACGGCCGACAAGGCGACGAGGGAGAGCGTGGCAATGGCGATGCAGGCGCCGATCAGCCGTGCGCGCAGGGTGTGGAACATGGGAGGAGCCTTGGGAAATGGAGCATGGATTGTGATCCAGAGGCCCGGCCCGCTTATCCTTGGCGCATCTTATGAATTCCCTGCAACTTTTTTTGCCCTGCGCCGCCGGCGTCGAGGGCTTCCTGGCCGACGAGGTGCACACCCTCACGGGCCTGACCGGGCACGACCTGCTGGTCGGGCGCGGCGGCGTGCTGCTCCAGGCCTCGTGGCGCGATGCGCTGCGGCTCAACCTGCACAGCCGCCTCGCGCAGCGCGTGCTGGTGCAGCTCGCCCAGCGGCCCTACCGGGGCGAGAACGACCTCTACGCCCTCGCGGGCGACGTGGCCTGGGAGATCTGGTTCACCGCACGCCAGAGCTTCAAGGTGGAGGTGACGGCCCAGCACAGCCCGCTCAAGAGCCTGAACTTCGCCGCGCTGCGCGTGAAGGATGCCGTGGCCGACCGCTTCCGCACCAAGGGCGGCAGCCGCCCCGACGTGGACACGCAGCGGCCCGACGTGCGCATCCACCTGCACCTGACCAGCGACCAGGCCACGCTCTACATCGACACCAGCGGCGAGCCCCTGTTCAAACGCGGCTGGCGCGAGGACAAGGGCGACGCCCCGCTCAAGGAAACCCTGGCCGCCGCCATGATCGCCGCCACCGGCTGGCAGGCCGACGCGCCGCTCTACGACCCCTGCTGCGGCAGCGGCACCATCGCCATCGAGGCCGCGCAGATCGCCTGCCGCATCCCGCCGGGCGGCAGGCGCCGCTTCGCGTTCGAGCGGCTGCTGCCCTACCAGGCGCATGT
Source organism: Acidovorax sp. MR-S7 (assembly GCF_000400995.2). Taxonomy (GTDB): domain Bacteria; phylum Pseudomonadota; class Gammaproteobacteria; order Burkholderiales; family Burkholderiaceae_C; genus MR-S7. Next base: position 57,227 of record NZ_DF238911.1, read on the forward strand.
CTGGTCCGCTATCAAAGAAGAAGCGGCCAGCGAAATCCAGGCAAGCGCTGCGCCCATTTTTGGCAGTGACGTGTCGCACCGCATGGTGGACTTCGCCCAGCGCAACGCCGAGCGCGCGGGCGTTGCGCACGCCGTGCAGCTGCGCGGCGGCGACGCGCTGCAGCGCATGCCGCCCTGCGAGCAGCCGGGCGTGATGCTGCTCAACCCGCCGTATGGCGAGCGCATCGCCGCCGCCGGCACGGCCGGGCGCAGCGCACGCGAGCGCATGGGCGTGGTGGAGCGCGCGGGCCGCGAAACCGCGCAGACCGAGGACGGCGTGGACTTCTTCGCCCAGCTCGCCGCGCACTGGAAGAAGCACTACGCGGGCTGGCAGGCCTGGATGCTCACGCCCGACCTCAAGCTGCCCGGCAAGATGCGCCTGAAGGAATCGCGCCGCGTGCCGATGTGGAACGGCCCCATCGAGTGCCGTCTGTTCCGCTTCGACATGGTCAAGGGGGCCGTGCGCCAGCGTCCGGAAGGCGCGGCGTGACGCGCCCCGTGCTGCGCTGGAACGCGCAGGAGGCGGGCGATGCGCCGCGCACCGTGGTGCTCGACACCAACATCGTGCTCGACCTGTTCATCTTCGCGGACCCGCAGGTGGCCGCCATCCGCACGCTGCTCGCCGGGGGGCGGCTGCGCTGGATCGCCACGCAGGTCATGCGCGACGAGCTGGAGCGCGTGCTCGACTACGCCCACCTGCAGCCGCGCATGCAGTTCTATGGCGTGACCGCGCAGGACGTGCTCGCCGCGTTCGATGCGGGCGCGCAGCGCGCGGACGTGGCCCCGCGCGCGCCCTGGGCCTGCAAGGATACCGATGACCAGAAGTTCATCGACCTGGCCGTGGCGCACCGCGCCATCCTCGTGTCCAAGGACAAGGCGGTGCTTTGCATGCGAAAACGGCTGCTGGCGCAGGATACGCAAGCGGTGACAGCGATCGTTTTGGAAGCGGACGCACTCACTCCGCAGGCGGCGTGACCACCGTGGTGGCGCCCGCCGCCGCGTGCACCGCGCGCTGCGGCGCGGTATTGACGGCGAGCTGGAACACGTCCGGCCGCGCGTAGTGGCCCACGGGGTCGAAGTCGAACTGGCCTTGCGCGATCTCGTCCAGGTCCAGCTCGGCGGTGAGCAGTGCGTCCTCGTCGTAGACCGGCCCGGCCAGCACCTTGCCCAGCGGGCTCACGATGCAGCTGCCGCCGCGCATCAGCACCGTGTCGGGCGCCTCGGGCAGGCGGTTGTGCATCGCGTCCATGGGGAACTGCGCGCGGCGCAGGTGCTGGCAGGCCGACAGCACGAAGCAGCGCCCCTCCATGGCGATGTGCTGCATGCTGCTGATCCATGTGGCGCGGTCGTCGGCCGTGGGCGCGCAGTAGAGCGCCACGCGCTGCTGGTACATGGCCATGCGCATCGCGGGCATGTAGTTCTCCCAGCAGATCACCGCGCCCAGCTTGCCCCATGGCGTGTCCACCGCCTGCAGCGTGGAGCCGTCGCCGTAGCCCCACATGATGCGCTCCAGCGCCGTGGGCATGAGCTTGCGGTGGTGGCCCAGCACCTGGCCTTGAGGCCCCAGGTAGACGGCGGTGCAGTACAGCGTGCCGCCGTCGCGTTCGATGATGCCCACGCACACGTACAGCTGGTGCGCGGCCGCGGCCTGGGCGAGCTGCGCGATCTCGGGGCCGTCCAGCGTGACGGCCGCGCTCCAGTACTTCTGGAACTCGCGCCGGCCCTCGGGCGTGCGCGCGCCCACGAAGATGTGGAAGTCCGCGCCCTTGGGGTAGCCGCCGATGAAGGCCTCGGGGAACACGATCACCTGCGCGCCGCGCCGGGCGGCCTCGGCCATCAGGCCCTCGGCGCGCGCCAGCGTGGCGGGGGTGTCGAACAGGACGGTGGCGGTCTGTGCCACGGCGGCGGTGAGCTTCATGCGCTTGTCTCCTTGTGTATCGGGAACGGCCATTGTGCCGGGGAGGGCAGCCGGTTGGCGCTACAGTGCCGGCCTGCCTTTTTCCGAATCCAGGCCATGTCCAACCTCATCGTCCACGGCGGCACGCCGCTGCGCGGCCGCATCACGCCGTCGGCCAACAAGAACGCGGTGCTGCCCATCCTTTGCGCCACGCTGCTTACGCGCGCGCCGCTGCGCCTCGTCGGCGTGCCCGACATCACCGACGTGCGCAAGATCCTCGACATCTTCCGCACCCTGGGCAGCCAGGTCCGCATGGACCACGCCAGCGGCGTGCTGGAGCTGCACCACCAGGACACGCACTTCGACGCCGCCACGCACCGCCTGCCCGAGGAGATGCGCTCGTCCATCATGCTGGTGCCGCCGCTGCTGGCGCGCTTCGGCGTGGCGCGGCTGGAGGACAACGTGAAGGGCTGCACGCTGGGCGTGCGCGAGATCGACCCGCACGTGGAGGTGCTGCGCCACTTCGGCGCGCAGGTGGAGCGCACGCAGGGCTCGCTGCTCGTGCGGCGCGGTGCGTCGCTCACGCCCGTGCACCACTGGCTGGACTACGCCTCGGTCACCACCACCGAGAACTTCGTGCTCTGCGCCGTGGCCGCGCCGGGCGCGTCCACGCTCACCAACGCGGCGTCGGAGCCGCACGTGCAGGAGTTCTGCCGCTTCATGCAGATGCTGGGCGCGCGCATCGAGGGCGTGGGCACCTCGCGGCTCACGGTGCACGGCGGGGCGGCGCTGGGCGGCGGCGAATTCCGCTTCGACGAGGACTTCCACGAGATCACCACCTTCCTCGCGCTGGGCGCCATCACCGGCGGCGACGTGCAGGTCAGGAACAGCGCGCCGGAGAACTTCCCGCTGATCGACCGCACCTTCGCCAAGTTCGGCGTGCGCGTGGAGCACGCGGACGGCTGGTCGCGCGCGCACGTGGACGGCCCGCTGGCCGTGCAGACGCCCTTCACCGCCAACGTGCTCACCAAGGTGGAGGCCGCGCCCTGGCCCTATTTCCCCGTGGACCTGCTGCCCATCTTCATCGCCCTGGGCGTGCGCGCGCAGGGCAACGCCATGTTCTGGAACAAGGTGTACGACGGCGCGCTGGGCTGGACGGGCGAGCTGTCGAAGTTCGGCGCGCACGTCTACCAGTCCGACCCGCACCGCATCGTCACCTTCGGCGGGGGGCAGCTCACGCCGGCCGTGGTGGAGAGCCCCTACATCATCCGCGTGGCCATCGCCCTGTTCATGGTGGCGGCCAGCATCGAGGGGCGCTCGGAGATCCGCAACGCCGTGCCCATCCGCCGCGCCCACCCGCACTTCGTGGAAAACCTGCGCAGCCTGGGCGCGCGCGTGGAGTGGACCAGCGACGAGTGAGGTTATTGCTGCGGTGCAGCAACGACGCACATTGTGGTTTATACTTACGCCAAGGGTTAACCCTTAGATGTTAACCCTGTGTCATGCGGCGCTTGAGATGCGTGCCGCAGCACCGGATGAGCATCTCTGACAGGAGTCCACCATGCGCGAAGCCATCCTTTCCCTCATCGAGTTCATCCAGGAAGCCCGTGCGGCCCATCTGGAGATCGCAAGCCAGTAAACGGCTTTCTCCCAGTGGCAACGCCCCTTGGCCTTTCGTGCCACGGGGCGTTTTGCTTTTCAGGCCAAAAATGACTCTGAGGCCCGCCAATAAAGCGCAAGAAGCTATCGATTCAGGAGTGATCGGCGCTTGCCAGCAGGTCGTAGGCCGCGCGCAGGCGCTGCGCGTCGCGCCCCCAGCTGCGGTCCTGCGGCAGGCGGCGCAGCCAGCCCAGGCGGGCCACCGTCTGGCGCAGCGTGGCGTGGAATGCCTCGCCGTAGACCGGCCGGGCCAGCCAGGCGTCCCACACCGTGCGCGCTTCGGGCAGCGCCTGGGCGTGGGCCAGGTAGATGGCCGTGGAGTGCAGGTAGCACAGCACGTCGCGCACCTGGCACTCGTCCAGCGGCAGGGCCGCGGCCGGATCGTCCTCGAAATCCACGCAGGCCAGCGCGCCGTCGGCGCAGATCACCATGTTGCGCGCGAAGGCCTGGCTCAGGCACAGGCCCTGGCCATGCACCTCCTGCAGCAGCTCCAGCCCCTGCGTCCACAGCGGCAGCACGGCGGGCGCGCCTTGCGCCACGGCGGCGCGGATCGCGTTGGCCAGCGACGGCGCCTCCTGCCCCGGCACGCCCAGGTGGCTCATCAGGAAGCCCCCGGGCTCGGCCGCCAGCACGGCGGGCACGCGCACGCCCTGGGCGGCCAGCGCGCGCAGGCGGCGCACCTCGGTGGCGATGGCCGCCTGCCCGCCGGGGTTGGGCACCGGGCGCAGCACGGGCAGGCGCAGCAGCACGGCGGCCACGCTGAGCACGCGGTAGCGCCATGCGCTGTTGCCCGGGCCTGCGCGCTTGAGCCACACCTGGTCGCCGCCCAGCAGGTAGTGGTCGATGGGCTTGGGCTGCAGCGGCAACTGCCGCGCGAGGAACGCGGCCGGGCCGGCAGGGGTTTCGTGGGGTAGGGAGGCGGGCACTACACTCATTGATTGATCTTAGAACACGCATTGCCATGACCGAACCCACCCCCGCCCTGGGCCCCGATGAGCTCGACGAACTCGACACCCTGCTGGACGACCTGCGCTCGCGCGAGGAGGACGTGCCCCAGTGGGAGTTCTGCGACGGCTTCCTGACGGCCCTGGTCTGCACCCGCCGGCCGATTGCCGCCGCCGAATGGCTGCCCATGCTGCTGGGCGACGGCCTGGCGCTCGAAGAAGGGGCCGAGGGCCACGCGCTGCCCCTGATCGCGCCGTTCAAGGACGCGGCCCAGCAGCAGCGCTTCCTCGCGCTGTGCGAGCTGCGCCTGGCCGAGGCGGCGGCGCAGCTGGACGAGCAGGCCGAATCGCTGGACGCCGACAACGCCTTCCAGCCCGAGGTGATGGACATGCGCGGCGCCATCGCCAGCCTGCCCGAGGAAGAGCGCCGCGAGATGGAGGGCCAGGACATCCCCTCGTTCGGCCAGGTGTGGGCGCTGGGCTTCATGTTCGCCGTGGAGAACTGGCCCGACGACTGGGCCGCTCCGCGCGACAAGGAGGCCGCCCAGTGGCTGGACGGCGCGCTGGAGTCCATCGTCGCCCTCACCGAGGACGACACCGGCAAGCCCGAGGTCTGCATGTACGACGAGAACGGCCCGCCCAGCACCAGCCAGGACCGGCTGGAGGTGTTCGGCGAGGCGATCTGGGGCGTCTACGACCTGCGCCAGCTCTGGAAGAGCCTGGGCCCGCGCCAGGAAACCATCGTCAAGGGCGCCCAGCCCGGCCGCAACGACCCGTGCCCGTGCGGCAGCGGCAAGAAATACAAGAAGTGCCACGGCGCCTGACGGGGCCGGTTCAGCACCGAATTTGCCTCCAGCGCTTACTGGATAAGCGCAGCCAGCTCTTTTTTCGGTAGCGGAGGCTGCCCCTCCCACTGCGCCAGCACCTCGGTGCCGTGCGCGTAGCCCTGCTGCACGATCTGCTCGAAGCGGTTCCATTCGAGCATGCCCACGCGGTCCAGCGGCGGGTTGAAGTACAGGTCCGTGAGCTGGCGCGACTGGCGCTGGCGCGACATGCTGTAGAGGATGGTCACCTGCATCAGGTAGCTGGCCAGCGAGGGCAGCTTGTAGCGCCGCCGCCCGCGCGGGCGCAGGCGGTCGCGCAGCAGCGCCCAGTGCGTGGGCACCTCCTCCAGGTCGATGCGCCGGGGCTTGCGGAAGTTCAGGTCCACGCCGATCACCGTGCCCACGCCGCGCATGCCGCGCATCACGTCCACGGGAAAGTTGTTGAACGTGCCGCCGTCGCACAGCAGGTCGCCCTCGTGCAGCACGGGCGGCAGCGCGCCGGGAATGGAGATGCTGGCCAGCAGCGACTTCACCAGGCTGCCGCGCCGCACCACGTGCTCGCTGGCCTTGGAGTAGTTGGTGGCCACGCAGTAGTAGTTCTTCCACAGGTCTTCCACCTGCGCGGGAAAGCCCACCAGCCGGTCCACCGCGCCGTGCAGGATGCGGCGCAGCCGCTCGCCCTTGATGAGCGAGAGCAGCGGCAGCAGGCTCCAGTCGCCCGTGGGGTTGGTGCGGAAGGCGTCGCGCGCGTTCGCCATCACGTCTTCCAGGGGCTGGTCCGAGGCCACGTAGGCCGCCATCACCGAGCCGATGCTGGTGCCGCCCACGCAGTCGATCTCCACCCCGCGCTCGCGCAGCGCCCGGTACACGCCCAGGTGGGCGAAGCCGCGCGCGCCGCCGCCGGCCAGCACCAGGCCCACGGCGGTGCGGCTCTGGATGCGCGCCAGCCGCGCCATGTCGCGCTCCAGCGCGGGGCGGATGTGCACGTGGTCGGCCACCGGCCGGCGCGCCAGCCAGGCGTGCGTGCCCTGCGGGCACTGCAGGCCGGACGGGTGCAGCAGCACCAGGATCTCTGCCGCCTCGGTCAGCGGGCTGCGGCGCATCAGGCACTGCTCCTCGATGGGGTGCAGCGCCGGCTCGGCCTGGCCGTCGGCCAGCAGCAGCAGTTCGTCGCAGTGGCGGCTCACTCGGTGCGTCCACGGCGTGGGGTCGGGGTCGGCCAGCAGCAGCACGAAGTCGTGGCGCGCCTCGATCTCGTCGAGCAGCATGGCGATGCGCCGGTTGGCCGTGGCGTCGCCGCCCTCGCGGTGCGAGATGCCGGGCGCCTGCAGCTCGGCGTCCACGGTGGCCGAATCCACCACGCGCACGCTCCCGATGGCCGCGAGCTGGCGCGCCAGCGCGTCGCCGAAGCCGCGCAGGTCCACGCCCGCGCTGATGGGCAGCAGGCCCAGCGCCACGGGGCGCTCCATCGGCGCGGGGCTGGCCTGCAGCCGCTCGATGATCTGGCGCGTGAGCGCGATGGACACCTGCGCGCTGCGCGCCAGCAGGTGCTTGAACATGTCCTTGGTCAGCCGCACCAGCACCGAGTCGCGCACGGCCACTACCGTGGCGGCGCGCGGCGCGCCGGTGAACAGGCTGATCTCGCCGATGATCTGCCCGCGCCCCATGTCGGCCACGCGGCGCTGCTGGCCATCGGCATCGCGCACGTAGGCGCGCAGCCGCCCGCTGACGGCGATGTACATGGACTCGCCGGGCTCGCCCTGGCTGATCAGCGTGCCGCCGCCGGGCACCTCCACCCACTCCAGGTGGCTGCACAGCAGCTCCAGCGCCTCGGGCTCGATGCCGGGCAGGAAGGTGCGCAGGTGTTCGGTGAGCAGTTCGCTCTGGTGGGCGTGGTGGGATGTGGCGGACATGGCGCGGGGGCTGGGGGCGAAGCCGCGCATTCTGGCGATGGCGGGCGGGGCTGGCAATGGTGGCGGCGACGGGCTTTGTGAAGAAATGCACCCGCGGGGTGCTTTGGTGTGCCCGTCTTCCGGCTAGCCCAGCAACTCCCGCAGCCGTCCCAGCGCATGGCACACCGTCGCCGCACGCACGGCAGCACGGTCCCCATCGAAGCAGCGCGCCTCGCTGTGCGTGCGCCCTCCCACCTGCCAGCCGAACCACACCGTCCCCACCGGCTTGTCCACGCTGCCCCCCGTGGGCCCGGCAATACCGGTGACCGCCACGGCCACCTGCGCGGCGCTGTGCGCCACGGCGCCTTCGGCCATGGCGCGGGCCACGGGCTCGCTCACCGCGCCGTGCGTGTCGATCAGCGCGGCGGGCACGCCCAGCAGCTCGGCCTTGGCGGCGTTGGAATAGGTGACGAAGCCGCGCTCGAACCACGCGCTGGAGCCGGCCAGGTCGGTGCAGGCGGCGGCGATCATGCCGCCGGTGCAGCTCTCGGCCGTGGCCAGCATCCAGCCGCGTGCGGGCAGCGTGGTGGAGATATAAGCCAGATCGGCCTCCAGCGCTTGTGCGGAAAGCGCAGGCAGCTCATTTTTATATAGCGAATCAGGGAGTGTCATCGGGAGCTCCGTGGGCAGTTGGGTGGACAAGGGCGCGCGCGTGTTTCATGGTGTTGTCACGTCCGGTTCATATCCTCTATGTTGCCTTTCTATCCGTTCCATCACCATGAAACTTTCTGCACCCTTTGTCTTGGCTCTCACCGTGAGCCTGACCGCCTGCGGCGGCTCCGGCGACGACGGCTTCCAGTTCCCCGGCGCCACCGGGGCGGCCCTTCCCTATGCGCTGATGGGCCGGGTGGACAACACGGAGAAGACGGAGATCCGCAACGGCAGCTATGGCTCCGCCATGGCACCGCATCCCACCCGCGAGGGCTATTTCTACGGATTGAGCGACCGCGGCCCGAATGCGGCCACCGAGGCGGGACGCACGCCCTCGGGCATCATTTTCCTCACGCCCGACTACACGCCGCGCATCGGGCTGTTCAGGCTCACCGGCGAGGGCAAGCCCGAACTGGTGGAGACCATCCTTCTCAAGGACCCCAAGGGTCGCCCCATCACCGGCCTGCCCAACAAGCGCTTCGGCGGCACGGGCGAAACGCCCTACAACCTGGACGGCAGCGTCGTCTCGCTGGACCCCGACGGCGACGGCATCGAGGGCTTCGACGAGAGCGGGCTCGACTCGGAGGGTCTGGTGGCGCTCAAGGACGGTACGTTCTGGATCAGCGACGAATACGGCCCGCACATCGTGCACTTCGACGCCACGGGCAAGGAGATCGAACGCATCAACCCGTTCGCCGCCGATCCGCGCAACAAGGCCGGCCGCGTGCTGCCCGCCGAGCTGTCCACGCGCTGGCCCAACCGGGGCATGGAGGGGCTGACGATCACGCCCGACGGCACGACGCTGGTGGGCATCATGCAGTCCAACCTGCACAACCCCACCAGCGCCGTGGGCAGCATCAACCTGACGCGCATCGTCACGGTGAACATCGGCACCGGGGCCGTCGCGCAGTACCTGTACAAACAGGACGCGGCGGGCCTGGCCAATTCCGAAATCGTGGCCCTGAGCGCCACGAGCTTCCTGGTGATCGAGCGCGATACCAAGTTCTACGGCATCGATACCGGCACCATCCGCAAGAACGTCTACAAGGTCGACCTGAGCCGCGCCACCAACATCGACGTGTCCCACACCGCGCTGCGCGCAGGCCAGGCGGCGTTCACGGCCAGCGCGGCCAACGGGCTGCTGGTGGACGGTAAGACACTGGAACTGGTGGTCAAGGAGGGAGGCGCGGAGGGCAACTTCGCCGCGGGCTGGGCCCGCCTGGCCGCGCTGGGCATCCAGCCCGCCGCGAAGACGCTGGCCTACGACGGCATTGCCTCGCAGAAGTACCCGCACGACAAGATGGAAGGCCTGTGGGTGATCGACGCCAACCGCCTGGGCATTCTCAACGACGCGGACTTCATGATCGCCCCCGACGGGAAGGGCGGCGTCAAGCAGAAGTACCTGTACGACGGCAAGGTCGAGAGCAACATGCTCTACGTGGTCAAGCCCATCGCCCCGATTTTCTGAGGAAAATTGGCATCCAGCGCTTGTCCATCAAGCGCTGGAAGCTCTCTTTTTGATAGTTTTGCGGCCACTCATCCCAGGACGTGCCGCCACAGCGCGATGACCAGCAGCGTGCAGAACGCCGCCACCAGGTCGTCCAGCATGATGCCCAGCCCGCCGCGCCAGCCGAAGCCCTTGAACAGCCGGTCGGCCCAGGCCACGGGGCCGGGCTTGGCAGCGTCGAAATAGCGGAACAGGCCGAACGCGGCGAGCTGGCCCCAGAAGCCCATGGGCATGGCCAGCCACAGCACGATCCAGATGGCGACGATCTCGTCCCACACGATGTGGCCGGGGTCGGCCACGCCCATGTGCCGCGCCGCCACCGTGCAGGCCCACCAGCCCAGCGGCAGCGAGAGTGCGATGACCAGGCCCATGCCCAGCGGCGTGAGCCACAGCTGCAGCACCAGGAACGCCAGCCAGCCCCACAGCGTGCCCACGGTGCCCGGCGCCACGCGCGACAGGCCGCTGCCGCAGCCCAGGGCGATGAAGTGCGCGGGGTGCGTGAGCAGGAAGCGGCGCAGCACGTGCGGCGCAGGCAGGGTGGCGGGCATCAGCGCCGCTCCCGGATGCGCAGCTCCTTGGCGTAGCGCAGCGTGTGGGCCGCGGTGAAGCGCGCCGTGGCGCCTGCGCCCAGTTCCTGGCTCCAGAGGATGCTGCCCGGCTGGCCGTTCCAGGCCGTGTCCTGCGGGGCGGGCTCGTAGTGCGATTCCACGGTGATCTGTTCGTTCTGCGACACCGGCGCCGCGTCCAGCACCTGCAGCGCCACGGGGCGGGCGTGGCGGTTCTCCACGCGGTAGCTGCGGGAGAGCTGGCGCTCGGTGCGCGCACCCGTCAGCCCGCTGCTGCCCGTGTGCTCGCGCACGGGCTCGGCGGTGACGGTGATGCGCTCGTCGCGCCCGAACGACAAGCCCGTGCGCGCCATCGCGGCGCTGGCAGGGTCGAACTGCCCCTGGCCCACCGACGCGCCGTCGCGCTGCAGCGCCACCGGGCCGGCCGGCCACACGCCCTCCAGCGCGGGCAGCTGCGCCACCAGGTAGGCGGCCGGCTCCACGGCCGGCGCGGTGCGCGTGAACAACTGCGCGTGCACCGTCTGCGCGCCCAGCGACAGCGTGACGCGCTGGCCGCCCGAGGGCACGGTGATGCGCTGGGGCACGGTGAATTCGGTGGCGTAGGCGCCATCGGCGATGGCCACGTCGAACGTGGGCTGCGCCTCCTGCGCCACCTCCGCGGCGCGGCCCAGCGCCGTAGGCGCGGGGGCGGGCGCGGCGGCCATGCCGATGGCGACGGGCCTGGCGGGCGGCTCGGGCTGCACGTCCACCGTCCAGGGGCGCGGCAGGCTGCCTTGCGTCTGGCCCAGCGGCTGGCCCGTGGAGAGCACGAGCGGCACGCCGCTCCAGTCCTCGCCCGTGCTCTGCGCCACCAGCGCCAGGCGCTCCAGGCGCACGGTGGCGGCGCTGCTGTCCAGTGTGGCGCGGTAGCTGGGCGACCAGCTCGGGCCGCGCACCTGGTAGGCCAGGCGGACGTCGCCCTCGCGCTCGGCCGCCAGCGCGACGGTGACGGTCGCCACGCGCGCGCGCGGGCCGGCGATGCGGTCGCGCTCGGCCGTCAGGGCGCGCACGTCCAGCTCCAGCGCCTCCTGGCGGCGCTTGGCCTGGTGCAGGCGCATGAGCGTGTCCTGGGCGGAGCGGCGCAGGGCATCGGTGGTCACGCTGATGTTGCCCGCGCCCGGCGTGCCCGGCCCGCTGGTCTGCGTGGTGGGCGCCGTGCCGGCCACGGTCTTGAGGTAGGTGTGCGCGAGTTCCAGCGCATCCGTTTCGGCCTGCGCGGCGGCCAGTTGGTCCTGCGCGGCGCGCACGCGCTCGTCGAGCGGGCTGGCGCAGCCGCCGGCCAGGGCGCGCTCCTGCACCTGCACGCCGATGTCGCCCACGCGCACGGGCGCATCCGCCGCCACCTGCAGGCTGCGCGCGTCCAGCCCCTGCGGCAGGCAGCGGAAGGTGACGCTGCGGCTGCCCGCGGGCACGCGCGCCGTGCGCTCCACAGTGGCGCTGCCGGGGTAAAGCTTGACGCTGGTGATGCGCGAAGGGGCGTCGGCCTGGGCGTGCGCGAACGCCGGGAGGAACAGCAGGGCGGCAAGGCCGCCGGCCTGGAGCGGGGAGGGGAATGCGGGCATGCGGGGGATGCTAGCAGGCACGCCCCGCCGCGAAGCGGCTACGGCAGCTCTCTCCACGACACCCGCCGCGCGCGCTTGATCGTCGTGCCGCCGCCCAGGCCCGTGCCGTCCTTCACCTGGGTCTCGTTGCCGCTGGTGCGCACGAGGATCTTGGGCTGGCCCTCGTCGTTGGTCACCACGCTGAAACCGACGATCAGCGTGTCCTCGCTGAACTGCTCGGCGTCGGTCTTGCCGCCCGCCAGGCCGAACGAATACAGCCACGACGCGCCGCCCGACTTGCACTGGTCGCCGCTGGGCAGGGTGGTGGCTGCCAGCAGCCGCGCGCCGTCCCATTCCATGGGCATGGCCACACGTTCGCCCGCGGTGGGGAAGTCCGCCCACCAGCCGCCGTCCGTGGCCCAGTCCACCGTCACCGCCGCGCCGCTGGCGGTGGTGCCGCTCTTGGTGATGGTCACCTTCTTGAACTTGGCGGTGTTGGTGCGCACCGCGCCCCAGCCCGTGGCCGTCAGCGGGTCGCGGATGGCTGCAACCGACTGCACCTGCGTGTCGTCGATGTCGTCGCGCCCCAGGTAGCGCCCCGTGGCTACCACGATCACGGGCTGCTTGTCGTACTCGCGCAGCTTGGGTTCGGTGGTGATGGGCTGCGGGGTGCCGCTGGCGTCCTGCATCTGTGCCAACTGCATCGCGGCCTTGTGGGGCAGCACCTTGTCATCCACGTCGAAGCGCCACACGTTGCCCAGCAGGTCGCCCGCGTAGAAGCGCTGCGCCGTGTTGTCGTTCAGGGCTTTCACCCACACGTTGATTTTGGACAGGCCGCTTGGTGTGGTGGTGCCGCCCGCGGTGGTGGCGATGTTGCGCAGGATGGCGCCCGTGGCGGCGTTCACCACGAACAGGCGGCCCTTGCCATCGCCCGGCGAGACGTTGTTGTAGCCCGAGCCGAAGGCCACCGTCCAGGTGCCGTCGTCCAGCTTGCTGATGACCGGGTCGCTGTATGTCAGGCCCAGGTTGTTATGGACGGTGCTGTCGTCATGGGCGAATTCCCACAGCGCCTGGGGATTCTCCGGGTCGGTGATGTCCAGCGCGTAGTAGGCCCGGCCGCCCTTGTTCAGCCCGCCGACCAGGATCGTCTTCCAAGCGCCGCCGATCTTCACATCGCCCTGCACCGTCTTGCCGTCCACGAAGTAGGTGTGCGGCTGGCTGGTGTTGCTGCCGTACTTCACGTCGGCCAGCTTGTGCAGGTTAGGCATCACCGCGGTGGGAATGTAGGCCCACAGCTCCTCGCCCGTGGCTGCGTCCAGCGCGTGCAGCATGCCGTCGTTGGCGCCCACGTAGACCACTTTCTTGCGGGTGAGATGACTGGTCTTGAACGTGGCATAGCCGGCGTCGGCGTAATCGAACGGCGGCTTGCCCACGTGGATGGGCTTGCTGTTGATGATGTCGCCCAGCACGGATTTGCGTTCGCGGAACAGCGGCGCCGTGGTGTTGGTGGACTTGGCTTCCTTGGTGCGGTCTCCGCGCAGGTAGCTGACCAGCTCGGCACCGCCGTTCACCGTGGTCTGGTGCGTCGTGCTCAGGGTGGCGCACTGGGTCAGCTTGGCGGGGCTGGCGCACAAGTCCTTGAAATGCGCCTGCAGCGCCGAGGGCAGGTTGCCCCAGGTGAACTCCCCGAGTGCCGAGCCGTTCTTGAAGTAGATCTTGCGGCTGGCTGCGCTCTTGGCATCCAGCCTCTCGCGGGCCGACCACTGCGGGTCGCCCGGCTTCACCTCGGCCGTGCGCGAATCCAGCTCGCGCGCCAGCAGGTCGCCATACCACGCGCCCGTGGTGTAGCTGGCCTCGAAGGCGATGTTGCCGTCGCCCTGTACCAGATCGAGCGTGCTGGTGGCCGTGGCCGAGCCGGCGCCGGTCACGTCCTGGATCGCCGTGACGATGCTCTGGATGGCCGTGGTCAATTGTTCGGCATTCTGCGCCGAGTAATACTGGCCCCGGCCCTTGATCGCGGCGTGCCAGAGGTCGTCCACTGCGGTGGGTTTGTCAGCCTCGGGCGTGGGCCAGGCGATGTTTTTGATGACCTCCTCGTCATTCGTCAGCGGCACGCTGCCCGAGACCCCCATGCCGATGGAGAAAGTGGTCAGGTGCTGGTGCTTGGCATCATCCTTACCGACGGGGGAAAGGATATTGGTGCATACGTCCTTGCCGGTGTCCCAACTGGTGCAAGTGTTCGGATCATCCGTGCGCAGATCGCTTTGGTAGTAATGATCTGCAACACTGGCCAATTCTGCAATGTCGGCGTTCTCCAGGCTCTTGCCACTGGCTCCATTCCAATAGCCGTCGGTGGTCAGGAGCGCGAAATTGCGCTGGCAGGCATATTGCATCGGATCGTTCTTCTGGTTCTTGGCTGTATCGGTGAATCTTCGGGCATAGTATTTCCCCGCGTCGCTCAATGCTCTGCGCAAAGGAGTTCCCCCCGGAAGGCCGGCAGTATGAAGGGCACGATAGAAAGCGATTTTCTGGGTGCTGTCGAAATCTTTGACCGGCTCGTAGATGATGTGGTCTGTTGCCCCGCTGGGGCCTTGCCTGTTGAGGGTCATCAAGCCCACGCGGTAATTCGCATCCAGCGGATCGAATGCATTTCCCAGGGCCGTGCGCATCAGCAACTGGCGTGTCCGGTAATAGGAGGCCCAATTGGCGTAATTCTGCTTTGCTGCTGCTGAGGATTTGTCCGTGATGAGATGGAGTTCAAAGACGGCGTTCCCAGACCACTCTCTCTTGGTAATGTCGATCTTGCATTCGTTGCTGAAATCGTTCTTGATCAGTTTGCCATCGCTCTCGTACTTCCATGTCAGCCGGGGTTGCTTGCCCGCATAGGTGTAGTAGTGCTGGCCGGTGGGTTTGATGGTCCAGTCAATTTTGGTGACGGTGCCATTGATGATGCCGGTGCCATTGCCATTGTCGCTTTTGCTCGTGATGTCCTTGAGTTGGAGCGTGCCTTCTTTCGTTGCGGCAGCGTAAACCCACGTATCGACCGTACCTGTAATGGCAAGGGTTTTGTTTTTATAGGTGGTCGATCCGACTTTATGGTCGTATTTGGCTTCGAGCACCACTTTGGTGTTAGGCGGGAAACTGTTCACGCCTACCAGCACGCCGCTGGTGCTGTTGCTGGAGATGGAGAAGGACGTGGCATTTTGTCCTTGCGCAGGCAGTTTGACCGCAATGGGAATCGTGGGCTGCGCATCCCTGAGATAGATTTCCCATTGGCTGTCGCTTTTCTTCAGCCATGATTTTTCCGCGAGGTTGATGGTCTTGTTGGTGACATCGCCGCCATGCCAGTCGCCTGGAATGAAGCCATCTGGATATGCCGCGTCGAACCTTGCAGCCGGATAAGAAGTGCCATCGGCTTTCAGCGGCGGGGTGTAGGTGTAGTTGGGGTCATAGGCCACGCCATTGCATTGGGAGGCGTAAAAGCCAAGCCAGTTGTATCTTGGAACCCACCAAGAGCCAGATTCCAATTCGTCTGGCATGTGGGCGTTTCGCATACTGCCCGAGTCATCCAGGACCACCAGCAGATTCGGCTTGGGTTTGAATTCCGCCTGCGTGATCAGCGGCTCGTCGGCAATGTCTGTCTTTGCCGCCTGGGCGAAAGGGGTGGCCGCCACGGCCAAGGCGGCCAGCAGGCGGGTGGGGCGGTGTGCGGTCATGGCGGGCCTCCGGCCGTTGTTCTCAAAAAAGATAGCTGCTCGCGCTTGACCAGAAAGCGCTGGAGCCGGTTTTGATGCTAGAAGTGCACGATGGTTTCGGTATAGCTCGCGGTGTTGCGCGGCCCCAGGGTGCGCACCAGCACGCGGTAGTACGGCGTAACGCCCGCGCCCGAGGGGCACTTGCCTTCGTTCTCGTAGTTGATGGCGCCCTGGCAGGTGTTGGAGACCGACGCGGCCGTGGTGGCGCAGCGGGTGGTGGACACGTCCACCGAGCCCGCCGCCGCGCACATGCGGAACACGATGAACGCGGCGCTGTTGCCCGCCGTCAGCTCCGCCGCGCTGGCCTTGGGCGTGTGGTCGCAGCTGGCATGGCCGCCGCTGGGGTAGGTGGCGCAGTAGCCGCCGTCCCACGCGATCAGGGCGCGGGTGTTGTCGCCCGCCCGGGCGTTGCCGGTGGGATCGAGCTTGCCGGGCTGGCTGGCGTAGTAGCCGTCGCCGGCCTGGTCGTTGTTGAGACTGTCGGGGTCCACCGTCAGCTTGCCGTAGAGCATGGCGATGGCTTCCTGCGCCACGCGGTCGGCGTTGGCGGTGGCGTCCTGGCGGAAGCTCAGGTTGCCCGCGATCTGCGCGCCGGTGTTCACCGAGCGCACCAGCGCCACGGCGCCGAGCGACATGGCGACGAGCACCAGCAAGGCGATGATCATGGCCATGCCGCGCTGGCGGCCGGGGGGCGTCAGCCGGCGTTCCATAGCAGGTTCCTCAGCGGGATCAGGGAGTCGTACATGCGGTAGCGGTAGTGCTTCCACTCGTCGCCGGTGGCGGTGTGGGTGAGGCCGAGGGTGATGCACTTGCTGCTGGCGTCGCCGGCGCAGGCGGCGCTGCCCGCCACGGTGGCGGCGCTGCCCAGGTTCCAGACCGGGGCGCTGGGGGTGATTTCTTCCTGGTTCCATTGCGGGCTGCGCACGACCAGGGCCAGGCGCACGCCGATGACCTGGTTCCAGGCGGCGCGGTCGGCGGGGGTAGTGGTGTCGTAGGTGTCCACGGCGCCGTCGGCGTCGGTGTCCTTGGCATAGAAGGCGCGCAGCAGCACGACCTCGGGGTAGGCGTCGTCGGCGGCGACGGGCGCGGGCGTGCCGCTGGCGGCCAGGTTGGTGATGCGCAGGTGGAAGGTGTCCGACACGCTCCAGCGACGC
The DNA here is from genome assembly GCF_000400995.2 of Acidovorax sp. MR-S7. Taxonomy (GTDB): domain Bacteria; phylum Pseudomonadota; class Gammaproteobacteria; order Burkholderiales; family Burkholderiaceae_C; genus MR-S7. The sequence continues at coordinate 73,755 of NZ_DF238911.1, forward strand.
CGGATGGGCGCGGCGCCCAGGTTGGTCAGCAGGCTGCCTGCGGCGTAGGCGGGCACGCTGCCGGTGGGGGTGATGCTCCAGGGCGCGGCGGAGGTCAGCGAGAGCGCCTGGAACGCATGGCAGGTGGTGCCTGCGGGAGACGTGGCGATGATGAGCCAGTCGTTGGCTTCGATCCCTACGGTGGAGGGCACGATGAATGCGCCGTTGCCGTTGGCGCGGTCTTCCTCCAGCTTGATTTGCAGGGCGGCGTCCACCTTGCCGCTGGAGAGAATGTCGATGCTGTCCGAAGGTGCGGTGCCGCTGCCTGCTGCGATGGTGACGGGCGCGAGAGGCAGGCCGGACAGGCCGACGGCCTGCGCCTCGCTCGAAACGCCCGTGGTGCAGTTGCCCACCCAGGGGCCGCCGCCCAACCCGTAGCCCGCCTGGCGCACGTCGCGCTGGATGGCGTCGAGCGCCAGGATGCCGTTGACCTGCGCGTCGGCCCCCGTGGCGGGGATGCGCCGCTGCCGCTCGGATTCGAGGAACACCTGCGTGATGGCCAGCACGGTGAACATGCTGACGACGATGCCCACCAGCAGCTCCAGCAGGGAGATGCCGCGCTGGGCGCGGGCTGTGGGACAAGGGGGTGTCATGGCGTGTGGCTCAGGGCGATGGTGGAGCGGGTCATGTACCTGCGCGCCTCGCCGCCGGGCATGGTCCAGGTGACGGTGATGTCCACGTCGCTGCCGGTGGAACCGTCGGCGAGTGCCGCGATGGCGACGGTGGCGCTGCCACTGGGCAGGGCGGTCTTGGCCTTTTCCAGCCAGCGCTGGCAGGAGGTGGCGGTGCAGCTGCCGCTGGCGATGGCGAATCCCGTGAGGTTGGGAATGTCGGCCCACATCAGGCCGATCAGTTCCTGGGCGAGGTAGGCCGCTTCGGAGCGCAGGCTGCTTTCGGTCTGCGAGCGGGTCATGCTGGCCTGCAGGCCCAGGATGCCCATGACGCCCAGGACGAACAGCAGGATGGCGACCAGGGCTTCGAGCAGCACGAAGCCGCCTGCGCGGCGAGGCGCGCGGCGGAGGGTGCGGCGGGGGCGGTCGGGCATGGGAAGGGCTCCGGAGGGGGACTTACGTGCAGCGGCGCGTGTCGTTTGCGTCGCTGATGCGGGGGTCGCACAGGCGGATGACGCCCGTGCCCAGGATCTGCACGCGCAGGCTGCGGTAGGCATGGGTGGCGGCGCTGGCCTTGTCGGCGTCGGCCGGGTCGCGGACTTCGATGCGGGCGATGGGGGCGGTCCCCGCCAGGCGGCCGTAGCCGTCGAAACGCGCTTCGCTGGCGGCGCTGCCGTCCTTGTCGAGTGCCTTCACGTCCAGGCTGCCCTGGACGGCATAGGAGGTGACCAGCAGCGGGGCGGCCGTGGCCGATGGTGCGCTGTCGCACTGGCCTGCGGGCGAGTTGAGGCTGACCACCCAGGATCCGCTGGTGTTGGAGAGCGCGCAGCCGCTGGTGAGATTGCTCACCAGCCAGAAGCTGGCGGGCCGGTTGCGGCGGATGGCTTCCTCGCGCGCCGTCTGCAGACCGTTCAACAGAGCCTCGGCCGTGCCGCGGATGCGCTGGTTCTTCATCCACTCGGCCATGCTGGGTGTGGCCAGCAGCGCCAGGATGCCGACGAGGGTGAGCACCACCATCAGCTCCAGCAGCGAGAAACCGTATGCATGGCCGCGTTGCACCATGGCGCGCCCCGGTCTCAGCACGCGGCCGAGCGCTCGGCCCAGCAGGTGAGGGCAGGGCTTTGGACAGTGCCCTTGAACTTGGTGGTCTTGCGCGCGTTCGCCTGGTCGATGGTGTAGTCGTAGCCGGCGGTGTTGCCCTGGCCGGTGGCCGTGAGGGTGTAGCTCTGCCAGTCGGCTCCCTTGGCGCAGGAGAAGGTGAAGTATTTGCTGGTGAGGCTGGCCAGCAGCGCGGCGGGGCAGGTGTCAGCGCTGGTGTCTTTGTAGCTGCGGTTGTCCTGGTAATGCTGCTCGATCTTGAGCTGGAAGGCGGACATCTGCGAGAAGCCCTCCTGCAACTGCCCGCGCCGGATGTAGTCCTGGTAGGAGGGCAGCGCCACGGAGGCCAGGATCGCCACGATGGCCACGACGATCATCACCTCGATGAGCGTGAAGCCGCAACTGGCCATTCGGCCGGAGTAGCCCGGAGAGCGCCTTGCCCGGGCCGGGTGTGCGTAGGTCATGGGAAGCGGTTGGCGGTGCGAAGTAAATGACTTTTACGCAATGTAAACGAAATTTAAGAAGCGCTGCAAGGCCTCCCCTACCGTCGCCGCCATGGCAAAAGGTGTTCATGCGGAGGAGGCAAAGGCCTTTTCTGTGCGGTTGAAGCAGGCGTTGGAAGATGCAGGTGTACGACCGTCCCCTACGGTGGTGGCGAACGAGTTCAACACGCGTTATTGGGGCAAGAGCATCACGCCGCATACCGCGCGGGCTTGGCTGGCAGGCGTGGCTATCCCTATGCAGGACAAGGTCCGCACCTTGAGCGAGTGGCTGCAGGTAGCCCCCGACGAGTTGCGCTTCGGTCCCAGTCCTGGGGCTGCGGTGATGGCACGGGAGCCGAGTCCGCTGGAGCGGCGGCTCAATCTGCAGGACCGGGAAATGCTGGCGCAGTACCTGACCCTGACGCCCGCGCGCCGCAAGACGGTGCAGGAGGTCGTGGCCGCGATAGCGATCGCGGCACAGCGCGATCAGCCACCGAAGTGATCGAAAGAGGCGTAGCGCCCGGCCAGCGGGCGGCCCTGCGCATCGGCGAGGCGCAGCCCCGGCTCGGCGCTGATGCGCCCGATGCGCGCCACTGGCGTGGCTGCCGTGGCGGCGGCACAGGCCACGGCTTCGCGCAGCGCGGGCGGGGCGGTGAAGGCGAGTTCGTAGTCGTCGCCGCCCGCCAGCGTGCACTGGCGTAGAAGTTCCACATCAAAACGGGCTGTAGCGCCCGTGAATAAAGCGCGAGCAGCTATCAATTTCGATGTTTCGTCCGCATCGATGTCGGCACCCACGCCCGAGGCGCGCAGGATGTGGCCCAGGTCGCCCAGCAGGCCGTCGCTCAGGTCCAGCGCGCTGGTGGCGATGCCGCGCAGGGCCTGGCCCAGGGCCACGCGCGGCGTGGGTGTTTCTAGCCGCGCGCGCGCGGCGGCCAGCGTGCCGGCGGGCAGGCCGATGCGCCCTTGCAGCGCTTCCAGCGCCAGTCGCGCATCGCCCAGCGTGCCGCTGACCCAGATGTCGTCGCCTGCGCGCGCGCCGCTGCGCAGCAGGGCCTGGCCGGCGGGCACTTCGCCGAAGACGGTGATGCAGATGTTGAGCGGGCCTTGCGTGGTGTCGCCGCCGATCAGCTCGCAGCCGTGCGCGTCGGCCAAGCGCAGCAGGCCTTCGGAGAAGCGCTGGAGCCAGGGTTCGTGGACGCGCGGCAGGGCCAGCGCCAGCGTGAACGCCAGCGGCCGCGCGCCGCTGGCGGCGAGGTCGCTCAGGTTGACGGCCAGCGCCTTGTGGCCGAGGGTGAGCGGGTCCACGTCGGCGAAGAAATGCCGGCCTTCGACCAGCATGTCGCTGGAGATGGCCAGCTGCATGCCGGGGCGCGGGGCGAGCAGGGCGCAGTCGTCGCCCACGCCCAGCGCCACGGCGCCATCGGCGCGCGCGGGGCGCGTGAAGTAGCGCGCGATGAGGTCGAACTCACCCATCGGCACACGCCGCTTCAGGCGGGCTGCCCGCGAAAGCGCAGGGCGGCCTGGCGGCTGATTTCGGCGAGCAGCTGCTCTTCGCGCTGGCGCTCGCGCAGCCAGCGCGCGTCGTTCTGGCCGGCGGCCGTTTCGCCGCGCAGCATGTGCAGCGCGCCCGATGCGCCGTGCGCGCCCGCGTGGCGCGCGACGTGGTCGATGGTCTGCAGGATGTGGTCGCGCAGCGGCATGTGGCCGCCGGTGGCCGGGTCCACGTAGACCGCGTCCATGCCGAAGCGGCAGGCCTGGAAGCGGTTGTAGGTGTAGACGAGGTAGTCGTCTTCGCAGGGCATGAAGGGCTGCTCGGCCAGGAACCACGCGGCCAGCGACTGCACGTAGCCGGCCAGCGCAGCGGCGCGCTCGACGGTGAGCGGCGTGTCGAACACGCGGATCTCGATGGTGCCGAACTCGGGCTTGGGGCGGATGTCCCAGTAGAAGTCCTTCATGCTCTTGACGACGCCGGTGTGGGTCATCTTGTCGAAGTACTGCTCGAACTCGTCCCAGGTGAGCACGCAGGGCGCGCGGCCCGACAGGGGAAAGGCGAACACCGAGTTGAGCCGCGCGGAGTCGAACTGCGTGTCCTGCCCCTGCACGTAGGGGCTGGAGGCCGACAGCGCGATGAAGTGCGGGATGTAGCGGCTCATGCGGTGCAGCATGAGCAGGGCGGCGTCGGCGTCGGGGCAGCCGATGTGCACGTGCTGGCCGAAGATGGTGAACTGCTTGGAGAGGTAGCCGTAGAGCTGCGACAGTTCCTGGAAGCGCGGCTTGTCGTAGATGCGCCGCTCGTGCCACTGCTGGAACGGGTGCGTGCCGCCGCCGACCACGGCGATGTTGAGCTTGTCGGCGCTCTTGACCAGCGCGTCGCGGATCTGCGTGAGCTGGCCCAGCACCTCGCTGCTGCTGTGGCACACGCCGGTGGAGACCTCGATCATGCTGTTGGTCATCTCGGGCACCACGCTGCCGGGCAGTGGCGTCTTGTGCATGAGGCGCAGCATGTCCTCGGCGTAGGGCGCGAGGTCGTAGTCGTGCGTGCTGACGAGCTGCAGCTCCAGCTCCACGCCGAGAGTCAGTGGTTCGGAATGTTGGAAGGCTTCAAGGCTCACGGCTGCTCTTTCTCCGGATGGGCGGCGCGGCCGGCCAGGCCGGTGAGGGGCGCCCAGGGCTTGGAACTCTCGCCCGCGCGGTAGATGGCCACGGTGGCGATCACGGCGCCCAGCACTTCCATGAGCAGGATGGCCGGCAGGGCGATGCGTGCAATCAGGTGGCCGGTGGAGGCCGACGCCATGACGAACTGCGAGGCGACGAGCAGCGCGATGGCAGACATGGGCGTCATCGCGCAGCTCACCCACAGGGCCTGGCGCCAGCTCGCGCCGCTGCCCACGTTGCCCACGCCCACGCCCACGGCCTTGGCCAGCAGGCGCACGACGATGAGCGCCAGCACGGCACCGGCCACGGGGGCGGTCCAGTCGGCCTGCGCGGCCACGGTGGAGACGAGCACGAACATCAGCATGGTCAGCAGCGACGAGGCCGTGCCGAACTGCCGCGGCCAGGCCCACGGGCGCGGGTGCAGTTGCTTGAGCAGCATGCCGCCGAGCAGCGCGGCCAGCGGCGCGGAGCCGCCCATGTGCGCGGTGATGGCGGTGCCCGCGGCGATGAGCACGAGCAGCAGAATGGAGGTGTTCTCGCTCGTGGGGCTCATCACGCGCAGCGCCAGGCGCATCGCCAGCGACAGCAGCGCGCCCACGGCGATGGACACGCCCAGCACCACCAGTACGGGATAGACCTTGCCGGCCCAGTCGGCGGCGGGGCGGTTGATCAGCTCGGCGTGCGCGCTGCCCAGCGTGAGCGCGTACAGCGACGACAGCGTGGCCAGCACGATGGCGCGGTCCGTCACCGGGCCGGCGGCGCGGGTGTCGGCCACCACGCGGGTGAGCACGGCGGGCGAGGCGGCCATGGCCACCAGCGCCAGCGGGCCGGCGGCGCGCGGCGGCACGTCCAGCCAGAGCATGACCCAGTACACGGCGAAATAGGTGAACGCGGATTCGGCGATGCTTTGCACCAGCACCATGGGGTTGTGGCGGAACCAGCGCAGCGGGATGCGCCCGCCCGCCTCGAACAGCACCACGGCCACGCCCAGCTCCACCAGGTACAGGCCGATGCCCTGCAGGGGCCACACGGCCCCGGAAAAGCCGAGCAGGCCGACGATGGTGCCCACCAGGGTGTAGCCCACCACCTTGGGCAGGCCGCTGTAGCGCTGCACCAGGTAGCCGGCCACGGTGGCGGCGGCCAGCAGCAGGGCCCATTGCACGGTGGGCAGTCCGGCCGATGGGCGCAGCCACTGCGCCCAAAAGCTCATCAGTTCGTTCATGTACCGGGTGTCCTGTATCTCGCGCGGGCCAGGCCCGCTGGGTGCGCAGGCCGCGGCGGGCGCCAGGGCGCCAGGGCGCCGGGGCCGCGCCTGCGGGCGTGCGGTTTTTTTACCGAATGTATCTGCAGGTGCTGCGCGCCCCGTGTAGGACGGCAGGCAGCGCATGGGCGCACCTTATCAGACGGCGCGGCGCGGGGGCAGGAAAAAGCCCAGAGGGGCGTGGCGCAAGCGCGCGCGCAGCGCGCGGTAGATGCGCGCTCGGTCCACGCTGCCCACGTTGTGGGCGCGCAGGGCGAGGCGGAAGGCGAGGTAGAAGCTCACGATGACGTTGAGCGCGCCGTTGAAAGGGATCATGGCCGCGGCCCACCAGAACGCGCTCTGGTGCACCGCATCCCAGCCCAGCGTGGCGGAGGCCACGCCCATCTGGCCCGTGGACAGGGTGACGTGGCGCACGTCCAGCCCCAGGCCGAAGAAGCCAGCGATGGCCGGTGTGAGCCCGAGCATGAAGCCCAGCGAGATGTTGGCCGCCAGGCCCGAGATGTTCTTGCGCAGGAAGTGCGCCCAGCGCGCGGCGCGGCGCGTGCCCAGCAGGCGGGTGATGCGCGGGTTGTATTCGATGGCGGAGTCCAGCCGGCGCAGCACGAACCAGTTTTCCGTCCAGCCCGCGAAGATGCTCGATGCGAACAGCAGCACGCCCGTGAACGCCGCAAAGAACAGCGAGGGGCCGAGCAGGTGCAGCGACTCGAACACGTGCTCGGCCTGCCCCGCGCTGATGGCCGGGCGGTCGAAGGCCTGGGCGAACAGCAGCGCCAGGCCCAGTGCGGCGGGAAACACCAGCAGCACGTTGCCCAGCACTGCCGCGACCTGCGAGCGCACGAGGTGCGTGACCTCGTCCACGAAGGCCTCTACGCTGCGGTCGTCCCCCAGGTCCTTGAGCTTGGCGGCCATGGCGGGCGCGGTCATGGCCGGCTGCTTGGTGGCCACGGTGAAGTGCAGCAGCTGGATGAGCACGAAGCTCAGCGCGTAGTTCACGCCCGCCAGCAGCCCTCCCCAGAAGGCGGACAGTGCCAGCGCGTAGAGGCCGAACTTGGCCATGGTGGTGAAGGCCATCACCACGCCGCCGCCCGCGGCCTTGCGCACCATGGCGAGGTATTCGCCGCCCGTGCGGGTGATGTAGTGCTCGCCCGTCTCGGCGCTGCGCTCGGCCACCTTGGCGGCCAGCATGGAGGAGTTGGAGGCGACCAGCGCGCGCAGGCTGCGCCGGTCGCGCCCCACGTTCACCAGGCGCGCCATGAGCCGGGCGGCAGCCACGGCGGGGCGCGGCGACAGCAGGCATTCGAGCAGCTCGCGCACGCGCAGGATGCGCTCGCGCAACTGGCGCAGGCGGAACACCAGGCCCACGGAGATGCCGTTGTCCTCGAAGTGCGTATAGACGGTGTTGACGGCCCCGCGGCAGGCGTCCAGGCGCTCGCGCAGGCGCTGCACGCTTTCCTGCAGCCGGTCCTGCGTGCGCAGCGGGTGCAACACCTCCACGCGCAGGCTCTCCACGTCGCGGATCAGCGCGTGGAAGGGCTGCTCCTCGCGCGCGGCGTCGCTCATGCGCAGGCGCAGTTCGGGCGCGAAGCCGGTGGACAGGATCTGGCCCGCGCAATAGGTGATGGCGTCCACCAGCGCGTGCTGCCACAGCGTGGCGCCGCCGGGCTCCTGCGGCGGCGCCAGCACGGCGAGCAGGCGGTCCAGCAGGGGCTCGTCCAGCGCGGCCAGCCAGTGGGCGTCGAATTCATCGGGAAGGGCCAGCATGAACAACTCGGAGGCATCGAGCGTGTCGGGGCTGGCGGGCAGCAGCTTGTAGCGCAGCCGCTCCATCAGCTCGCTGGTCATCGCGGTGCGCTGGGCGAAGCCGAAGTCGGCCAGCAGCGTGGTGATGTCCACCGTGCTGGCGAGCACGGCCCACCAGGCCTGCAGGCGGGCCCGCGTCTCGGCGGAGCGCTCCGCCGCCTCCACCAGCAGCGCCACGTGGCCGGCTGCGCCCTCGACGCTCCGGCCGTCGCCGCGCACCCAGTCCAGCAGGGCGATGAGCTGCAGATGCCGCTGCGCCAAGGGCGCCGCGGGATCGACGGCGGCGAGCAGCTGCGCCAGGTCCGGGCCGCCGCGCTTCAATGCAGCACCCTGCCGCCGTGCGGCTGCTGGGGCGTGTGCGGCCCCATGGCCTCCAGCACGAACATGCCGATCGGGCAGGTGAACTGTTCGCCGTCCTCGGCCACGCAGAAATAGCTGCCGTGCATGCTGCCGCTGGCGGTGCGCAGGCGGCAGCCGCTGGTGTACTGGAAGGCTTCGCCCGGCCGCAGCAGCGGCTGCTGGCCCACGACGCCCAGGCCCTTGACCTCCTCCACGTGCCCATGGGCGTCGCAGATGATCCAGTGGCGCGCGATGAGCTGGGCCGTGGCTTCGCCCACGTTCGTGATGGTGATGGTGTAGGCGAAGCTGTACACCCCCGCTTCCGGGTCCGACTGGTCGGGCAGGAACTGGGGCCGCACCTCGGCCTGGAACTGGTATTTGGGCATCGCGCAATGGTAACGATGAAGCCGGGGGCGGGCAGGGCGCTGCTGCGACAATCGGGCGCATGAGCAGCCCCACCTACCGCATCGCCCCCTCCATCCTGTCCGCCGACTTCGCCCGCCTGGGCGAGGAGGTGCGCAACGTCATCGCCAGCGGCGCAGACTGGATCCATTTCGACGTGATGGACAACCACTACGTGCCCAACCTCACGTTCGGTCCCATGATCTGCCAGGCCCTCAAGCCCCACGCCGTCACGCCCGCCGGCCAGGCCGTGCCCATCGACGTGCACCTGATGGTGCAGCCCGTGGACGACCTGGCCACGGCATTCGCCAAGGCGGGCGCGGACTACATCAGCTTCCACCCCGACGCGTCGTCGCACGTGCACCGCAGCATCCAGAACATCAAGGCGCACGGCTGCAAGGCAGGCCTCACCTTCAACCCGGGGGCGCCGCTGGACGTGCTGGACTGGGTGATCGAGGACATCGACCTCATCCTCATCATGAGCGTGAACCCCGGCTTCGGCGGCCAGGGCTTCATCGATTCGGCGCTGCGCAAGATCGAGGCGGCGCGCAAGCGCATCGACGCCTGCGGCAAGGACATCCGCCTGGAGGTGGACGGCGGCATCAAGACGGAGAACATCCGCCGCGTGGCGGATGCGGGCGCCGACACCTTCGTGGCGGGCAGCGCCATCTTCGGCAAGCCGGACTACCGTGCCGTCATCGACGGCATGCGGGCGCAGCTGGGCTGATCAGCGCGGGGTCACGAGGGTTTCGGCCTCGCGCAGCACGCCGCCGCCTTCCACCGAGCCCGACACGGTGGAGCCGCTGCGGATGCGGGCCTCGCAGTCCGAGCGGTCGCCCGGCGTCTTGAACACTTCACAGCGCGCCATGGCGTTGCGTTCGTAGGCGCCGCTGTCGCTCGTGAGCTGGCCGGCGCGTGCGGCCTGCTGGGCGGCTCCGGCTTCGCGCACGCAGGCGGCGCGGCTTTCGGCAGGCACGCTCGCGCAGGCGGCGCGCTCTTCGGAGTAGCGGCTGCGCGCATTGCTGTCGGGGGCGGCCTGGGCGGCGGCGCACAGCAGCAGCGCGGCGGGAGCGAGGGCAGTGAAACGGGAAAGGGCCATGGTGTTACCTCCTGGGTCTGGTTGCATTCCAGCTTAGGGCGCAGGGGTGGGGGCGTCTGTCCGCGCGCTGCCCCGCGCCCTGTCGGACGTGGCGCACACCCCGGCAGCGCCGCCAGTACACTGCGCGCCGCGTGCCCCGGGGCGGCACGAAAGGCGACTATTCGATGGGAACGGAACAACACACTGCGCCGGCCGCGCTGCTGGCGCGCGTGGACGCGGCGATCGTGGACCTGGACGGCACGATGGTGGACACGCTGGGGGACTTCGCGCAGGCGCTGGGCCGCATGCTGCAGGATCTGGGACTGCCGGGCATCGCCCCCGCGCTGATCGAGCGCATGGTGGGCAAGGGCTCGGAGCACCTGCTGCGTTCGGTGCTGAAACACGTGCTGGCGCAGGGCAGTCAAGCGCTGCCAGCTATCGAAATTGAAGCAAAGGCGGAGGCGCTCTATCCCCGCGCCTGGGAGCGCTACCAGCACCACTACCTGGCCATCAACGGCCAATACGCCCAGGCCTACCCGGGCGTGGCCGAGGGCCTGCAGGCGCTGCGCGCGGCCGGCCTGCGCCTGGCCTGCCTGACCAACAAGCCGACCGACTTCGCGCGGCCCCTGCTGCGCGCCAAGGGGCTGGACGGCTTCTTCGACCATGTGTTCGGCGGCGACGCGTTCGAGCGCAAGAAGCCCGACCCGCTGCCCCTGCGCAAGACCTGCGAGGCGCTGGGGACGGCGCCCGCCCGCACGCTGATGGTGGGCGACTCCAGCAACGATGCCCAGGCCGCGCGCGCCGCCGGCTGTCCCGTGGTGCTGGTGACCTATGGCTACAACCATGGCCAGCCGGTGCGGGGAGTCGATGCCGATGGCTACGTGGACGCGCTGACCGAACTCGCGCCCGCGTCCTGACGGTTAGAAGGTTTCCCAGTCGTCATCGGTCCCCGGGCCGGCCGCCGCGGGCTTGGCGGCCGCAGGTGGGGCGGACAGGGCAGCGGGCGCGGCAGGGGCGGGAGCCTTGCTGCGGGCCACCACGGGCTTGGCGGCCGGGGCCGCAGCGCGGGGCGCCGGTGCGGCACGCGCCACGGCGGGCGCAGGTGCCGCGGCTGCCGCGGTGCTGGCTGCGCCCTGGGCCAGGCGGAACACGGCCACGGCGTCCACCAGGCGGGTGGCCTGGCTCCTGAGGCTGCCGGCGGCCGCGGCCATTTCCTCCACCAGCGCCGCGTTCTGCTGCGTGGCCTGGTCCATCTGCGTGATGGCCTCGCCCACCTGGGCCACGCCGCTGCTCTGCTCGCTGCTGGCCGCGCTGATCTCGCCCATGATGTCCGTCACGCGGCGAATGGAGTTGACCACCTCGGTCATGGTCGTGCCCGCCTTGTCCACCAGCTGCGAGCCCTGCTCCACGCGCTCCACGCTGGCCGTGATCAGCTGCTTGATCTCCTTGGCGGCTTCCGCACTGCGCTGCGCCAGGCTGCGCACCTCGCCGGCCACCACCGCGAAGCCCCGGCCCTGCTCGCCCGCGCGCGCCGCTTCCACGGCGGCGTTGAGCGCCAGGATGTTGGTCTGGAACGCGATACCGTCGATCACGCCGATGATGTCGGCGATCTTGCGGCTGGAATCGTTGATGCCGCGCATGGTGTCCACCACCTGGCTGACCACCTCGCCGCCCTGCACGGCGACGGTGCTAGCGCTCATGGCGAGCTGGTTGGCCTGGCGGGCGTTGTCGGCGTTCTGGCGCACGGTGGCGCCCAGCTGCTCCATGGAGGCTGCGGTCTCTTCCAGGGCGCTGGCCTGGCTTTCGGTGCGGGCCGACAGGTCGTGGTTGCCCTGGGCAATCTCGGCGCTGGCGGAGGCCACGTTCTCGGCATTGCCGCGCACGCCGCCCACCACGCGCACCAGGTTGTTCTGCATGTTGCGCAGGGCGTTGAGCAGCTCCGCGGCTTCGTCGCGGCCCTGGCTCTCGATGGGCTGGGTCAGGTCGCCTTCGGCGATCTGGCCCGCGCGGTGCACCGCCAGCTGCAGCGGCCCGGTGACCGAGCGGCTCAGCAGGATGGCCGCGCCGATGCCGATGAGCAGGGCCACCACCGTGCCCGCGATCAGGATGATGCGGCTTTGCGCGGCCGTGGCGGCCGCTTCGGTGCGGGCGTCTTCGTACAGCTTGCGCTGGCGCTGCTCCAGCGCCAGGATGGTCTGGCTGTAGGCGTCTGCCAGGGGCTTGAGCTGGCTGTCCAGCAGGGCCGACACGTCTTCGCCCGCGGCCTTGCGCTTGAGGATGTTGGCGCGGGGCGTGCGGTAGGCCTCGCGCGCCTTGTCGATGTCGGCCAGCATCTTGCGGCCTTCGTCGGATTGCACCAGGCGCTCGACCACCTTGCGCGCGGCGACGGTGGTCTCGGAGGTCTTGTCCATCTCGGCCTGCCAGGCGGCGAGGCGGTTGGTGTCCGAGTCCAGCAAGGCGGCGCGCGTGCGGATCCAGTTCAGGTCGATGGTCTGGCGCCATTCCACGGCGGCTTGCAGGCGCTCGTTGTCGGTGCTGGTCAACTGCTCGGTGACACGCGAGAGGTCGTGCAGCCGCCATACGCCGATGGCGGCGATGACCACCGTGATGCAGAGCACCAGTCCGAAAGCCAGGCCAAGCCGGGTGCCGACCTTGAGATTGCTGAGATGCATGGGAGCCCCTTCGTTGTTTGCAAGAAGTGTATGCGGAGAATTCCAGCCGCAACGAAGAGGGGGCGTGCGCCTCCGGTGAATCCCGGGGCCTCAGGAGGGCTTGCCGAGCAGGGCTTCCTTGAGCTTCCAGTCGGCCGGCTGCGGGCCGAGCCAGATGCCCAGCAGGGCGTTGAAGAATTCCGGCTCCTTGAAGGGCTCGCCCTGCGGGACGCCCTTCACGGTGACCACCGTGCCCGTGCCCGGCAGCCAGTCCACGGTGAAGACCTCGCCGGTCAGCAGCTTCTTGTGGTCCGAGAAGATCTGGCTCATGCGCAGCACGCCGGGGATCAGCTTGGAGAAGGCAGCCTTGTCCATGTTGTCCTCCATGCCGCGGGAGAACAGCCTGCCCAGCTCGGTGGAGTCGATGTCGCGCAGCATGGTCACGCTGATGCGCTTGGGGCCGCGCAGGGCCTGCACCTCGGCGGCCGTCGCGGCCTTGCTCTCCAGATAGAGGCCGGCAGCGTACACCTTGAAGACAGCCTTGTAGCGCACGCCCGCGCCGTTGAGCTGCAGGGTGCGGCCCTGCACCTGCGCCGTGGGGTCGAACGGCACGCCGCCCGCGGTGACGGGCTCGGCCCCGGCGGCCGGCAGCGCCAGGAAGAGGGGAAGGGCCAGGGCGGCCCCATGCAGCAGGGCATGGCGGCGGTGCAGGGACATGCGCGACTCCTTTTTAAAAAAGAACGATCGTTCGTTTCTAAATGTTGCAGGAGGAGGCGCCCGAGGGCAATAGGGTTTTCGCGCGGTCAGCAGCGGCATGGCGTCGCCGGGGCGTCACCCAGGCTGGCTTTGCTACACTGCACAGCCATGTTCATTCACCGCACGTTCATCACAGGTCGCAGCGACCGGGGAGCCTGGCCCTGGCGCAAGCCAGCGCCGTCGAACTCCTGATGGCACCTGGGGCTCCGAGGCATCTCCCCAGCGTGCGCCCGTGGCCTCCCCGCGTGGGCAGGCCAACCCCCGAATGAACCCGCGGCACGCGCCCGTCCAGCGGCGCGCCGCACGAGCTGGGAACTCTCCTCGTGATCACTGAACTCGAATTCAAAAGCCTGGCCCTGGAAGGCTACAACCGCATCCCGCTGATCGCGGAAGCCTTCGCGGACCTGGAAACCCCCCTGTCCCTCTACCTCAAGCTGGCCCATGGCAGGGGCGACGGCAAGCACAGCTTCCTGCTGGAGTCGGTCGTCGGCGGCGAGCGCTTCGGGCGCTACAGCTTCATCGGCCTGCCCGCGCGCACGCTGCTGCGCGCCAGCGGGTTCGGCGATGCGGCCAAGACCGAAGTGGTGACCGACGGCCAAGTGGTCGAAACGGCCACCGGCAACCCGCTGGACTTCATCGCCGACTACCAGAAGCGCTTCAAGGTGGCGCTGCGCCCCGGCCTGCCGCGCTTTTGCGGGGGGCTGGCGGGCTACTTCGGCTACGACGCGGTGCGCTACATCGAGAAGAAGCTGGAGAACACCTGCCCGCCCGACGCGCTGGGCTGCCCCGACATCCTGCTGCTGCAGTGCGAGGAGCTGGCCGTCATCGACAACCTCTCGGGCAAGCTCTATCTGATCGTCTACGCCAACCCGGCCGAGCCCGAGGCCTATGCGCGCGGCAAGAAGCGCCTGCGCGAGCTGAAGGACCAGCTCAAGTATTCGGTGAGCGCTCCGCAGGTGAAGGCGAGCGAAAGCCACCCCGCGCAGCGCAGCTTCGCCAAGGCCGACTATCTCGACGCCGTGGAACGCGCCAAGGGGCTGATCGCCGCCGGCGACTTCATGCAGGTGCAGGTGGGCCAGCGCATCCACAAGCGCTACACCGAGTCGCCGCTGTCGCTGTACCGCGCGCTGCGTTCGCTGAACCCGTCGCCGTACATGTACTACTACCACTTCGGCGACTTCCACGTGGTGGGCGCGAGCCCCGAGATCCTGGTGCGCCAGGAAGCCACGCCCGAGGGCCAGAAGATCACCATCCGCCCGCTGGCCGGCACCCGCCCGCGCGGCGCCACGCCCGAGGCCGACAAGGCCACCGAGCACGAGCTGGTGAACGACCCCAAGGAGCGCGCCGAGCACGTGATGCTCATCGACCTCGCGCGCAACGACATCGGCCGCATCGCCAAGACCGGCACGGTGAAGGTGACGGAGGCCTTCGCCATCGAGCGCTACAGCCACGTGATGCACATCGTGAGCAACGTGGAGGGCATCCTGAATGACGGCATGACCAGCATGGACGTGCTGCGCGCCACCTTCCCCGCCGGCACGCTCACCGGCGCGCCCAAGGTACACGCGATGGAGCTGATCGACCAGCTCGAGCCCACCAAGCGCGGCCTCTACGGCGGCGCCTGCGGCTACCTGAGCTACGCGGGCGACATGGACGTGGCCATCGCCATCCGCACGGGCATCGTCAAGGACGGCACGCTCTACGTGCAGGCGGCGGCCGGCGTGGTGGCCGACTCGGTGCCCGAGCTGGAGTGGAGGGAGACCGAGCACAAGGCGCGCGCCCTGCTGCGCGCGGCCGAACTGGTCGAGGAGGGGCTGGAATGACCCGCGCCATCGATACCGTGAAGCACTGCGCCACCATGCGCGACGTGCGCGACGGCGTGAACGCGCTGGACGACGTGCTGGTGCCTCTGCTGGTGGCGCGCGGCGGCTACATGACCCAGGCCGCGCGCGTGAAGAACGACGAGTCGCTGGTGCGCGACGAGGCGCGCATCCAGGCCATCATAGACCGCGTGCGCCCCATGGCCGAGGCCGAAGGGGGCAACGCCGACCTGATCGAGCGCCTCTACCGCGCGATGATGGAGTGCTACATCGCCTACGAACACGACGAGCTGGCCCGGCTGCGCGCCGAGGGACTCCAACCGAAGGGAGAGCACGCATGAAACTCCTCATGATCGACAACTACGACAGCTTCACCTACAACATCGTGCAGTACCTGGGCGAGCTGGGCGCAGACGTGGAGGTGTTCCGCAACGACGAGATCACGCTGGAGGGCATCGCCGCGCGCGCGCCCGAGCGGCTGGTGATTTCGCCCGGCCCGTGCTCGCCGGCCGAAGCAGGCGTCTCCGTCGCGGCCATCCAGCACTTCGCGGGCAAGCTGCCGATCCTGGGCGTGTGCCTGGGGCACCAGAGCATCGGGGCGGCCTTCGGCGGCAAGATCATCCGCGCGCAGGAGCTGATGCACGGCAAGACCAGCGTCATCACCACGACGCAAAAGGGCGTGTTCGCGGGCCTGCCGGAGCAGTTCACGGTGAACCGCTACCACTCGCTGGCCATCGAGCGCGAGAGCTGCCCCGAGGTGCTGGAGGTCACGGCCTGGACGGATGACGGCGAGATCATGGGCGTGCGCCACCGCGAGCTGCCCATCGAGGGCGTGCAGTTCCACCCCGAAAGCATCCTGACCGAGCACGGCCACGCCATGCTGAAGAACTTCCTGGAGCAAGCGCGATGATCACCCCGCAAGAAGCGCTGCAGCGCACCATCGAGCACCGGGAAATCTTCCACGACGAGATGCTGCACCTGATGCGCCTCATCATGAGCGGAGAGCTGTCGCCCGTGATGACGGCGGCCATCGTCACCGGCCTGCGCGTGAAGAAGGAAACCATCGGCGAGATCACCGCCGCCGCGCAGGTGATGCGCGAGTTCTCCAACAAGGTGCACGTGGCCGACACGCGGCACCTCGTGGACATCGTGGGCACGGGCGGCGACGGGGCGAACACCTTCAACATCTCCACCTGCTCCACCTTCGTGATCGCCGCCGCGGGCGGCAAGGTCAGCAAGCACGGCGGGCGCGGCGTGTCGAGCAAGTCGGGCAGCGCGGACGCGATGGAGGCGCTGGGCATCCACATCAACCTGGCGCCTGAGCAGATCGCCCAGTGCATCCAGGAAGTCGGCATCGGCTTCATGTTCGCGCCCAACCACCATCCGGCCATGAAGAACGTGGCGCCCGTGCGCAAGGAACTGGGCGTGCGCACGATCTTCAACATCCTGGGCCCGCTCACCAACCCGGCCGGCGCGCCCAACATCCTCATGGGCGTGTTCCACGAAGACCTCGTGGGCATCCAGGTGCGCGCGCTGCAGCGTCTGGGCGCGGAGCATGCGCTGGTCGTCTACGGCCGCGACGGGCTCGACGAGATCAGCCTGGGCGCGGGCACGCTGGTGGGCGAACTGAAGGACGGCGTGGTGCGCGAATACGAAGTCCACCCCGAGGACTTCGGCCTGCGCATGGCCGGCACGCGCGCGCTGCGCGTGGACAGCCCCGAGGAATCCAAGGCCATGCTGCTCGAAGTGCTGAGCGGTGCCCAGGGCCCGGCGCGCGACATCGTCTGCCTGAACGCGGGTGCGGCGCTCTATGCGGCCAACGTGATGCCCAGCATCGCCGAGGGCCTCGCGCGCGCGCAGGCCGCCATCGACAGCGGCGCGGCGCGTGCCAGGCTCGACGCGCTGGCGGCCTATACCCATCAGCTCGCTGGCGCATGAGCCTGCTGGATGCGCCCATCTGGCACGACGCGGGCACGTGGATCGTACTGGGCGTGTCGCTGCTCTTCATCGTCGTGGGCATTGCCATGCACCACGTCATCCGCAAGGTGCTGCGCGCGCCGCCGCCTACCGACAAGCCTTCCGAAGACTGAAAACGCCATGTCCGACATCCTGCAAAAAATCTGCGACGTGAAGGCCGAGGAAGTGGCCGCCGCGAAGAAGCGCATGCCCTTCGCCGAGATGCGCCGCGACGCCGAAAGCCGCGTGCTCACGCGCGACTTCGTGGGCGCGCTGCGCGCAAAAATAGCCAAGGGCCAGGCCGGCGTGATCGCCGAGATCAAGAAGGCCAGCCCCAGCAAGGGCGTGATCCGCGAGGATTTCATCCCCGCCGATATCGCCCAGAGCTACGCCGAAGGCGATGGCAAAGTCAGCGCCGCCTGCCTCTCGGTGTTGACCGACCGCCAGTTCTTCCAGGGCCAGCCCGACTACCTCAAGCAGGCGCGCGCGAGCTGCCAATTGCCCGTGCTGCGCAAGGACTTCATGGTCGATCCGTACCAGATCTACGAGTCGCGCGCCATGGGGGCCGACTGCGTGCTGCTGATCGCCGCCTGCCTTCAGGATGGCCTGATGGCCGAGATGGAGCAGATCGCCCGCAGCCTGGACATGGCCGTGCTGGTCGAGGTGCACGACGGCGCGGAACTGGAGCGCGCGCTGAGGCTGAAGACCCCGCTCGTCGGCATCAACAACCGCAACCTGCGCACCTTCGAGGTGTCGATCCAGACCACGCTGGATCTGCAAAGGCACGTGCCGCAGGATCGCCTGCTGGTGGCCGAATCGGGCATCCTAGCGCCCGACGACGTGAAGACCCTGCGCGATGCGGGCATCGACGCCTTCCTCGTCGGCGAGGCGTTCATGCGCGCGCCGGAGCCGGGGCTCGCGCTCGCAAAGCTATTTTCTTGATAGCTGCTTGCGCTTGATGGATAAGCGCTGGAGGCACTTTTGACCATGAATTCGGAAGACACCCAGCTCGTCACCGCCGACCCGGCGGATTGGCCCGTCGCTCCCGGCTGGCAGCCGCTGGTCGATGGCTTCTTCGCCAGCGAACGCGGCCAGGCGCTGCTCGCCTTCCTGCAATCGCGGCTGGAGGCCGGCGCTACCATCTTTCCTCCCAAGCCCCTGCGCGCGCTGGAGCTGACGCCGCCCGAGCAGGTGCGCGTGGTCATCCTGGGGCAGGACCCGTACCACGGGCGCGGCCAGGCCGAAGGGCTGGCCTTCTCCGTCGCGCCCGGCGTGCGCCTGCCGCCCTCGCTGCAGAACATCTTCAAGGAAATGCAGCGCGACCTGGACGTGCCGTTCCCGCCATTCCCCAACCCGGGCGGCAGCCTCGTCAAGTGGGCCAAAAACGGCGTGCTGTTGCTCAACACCTGCCTCACGGTGGAGGAGGGCCAGGCCGCCAGCCATTCCGGCAAGGGCTGGGAGCTGCTGACCGACGCCGTGATCCGCCACGTGGCCGAAGCGGAGCGTCCCGTGGTCTTCATGCTCTGGGGCAGCCACGCGCAATCCAAGCGCGCTTTCATCCCGCAGGGCCGGGGGCATCTGGTGCTCACGGCCAACCACCCCTCGCCGCTGTCGGCGCTGCGCCCGCCCGTGCCGTTCATCGGCTGCGGGCACTTCGGCAAGGCGCGCGCCTTCCGCGAGCAGCACGGCTACTGAGCAGTCCTTATCCCGGCAGGCTCTCGCGCAGCAGCGCGAGGAAGGCCTGCGCCGCCACCGGCAGGCTGCGGCCCGCCAGCGTCTGCACCTCGATGTCGCGCAGGTCCATGCCCTGGTCGCCGATGGGCCGCGCCACCAGCTCGCCAGCCGCTACCAGGTGGCGCGCCGCCACCTCGCTGCCCACCGACAGGCCGCCGCCGCTGGCCACGAAGTGCAGCAGCGTGCGGGCATGGCCGCTCACCAGCACGGGGTCCAGCCGCAGGCCCTGGCGGCTGCAGGCCACATCGACCATCTGGCGCACCGTGGTCTCGGGCGGCGGCAGGGCCAGCGGGTAGCGCGCCATGCGCGCGAGGGTGAGGCAGCGCGCCCGCGCCAGCGCGTGGCCGGGGGGCAGCAGGGCCTGCACGGGAGCGCTCTGGCGGTAGGCCACCTCGATGTCCTTCTCGGGCGCGCGGCTGAAGCACAGGCCGATGTCGGCCGCCCCGCCGCGCACCGCGCCGGGCACCTCGGCCGTGGGCAGCACCTGCACGCCGAAGCGGATGCCCTGGTGCGCCTGCTGGAAGCGGGCGCACAGGCGCGGCACGAGTTCGTTGGCGAATGCGTCCGACGTGGCCAGCCGCACTTGGCCCGCGCGCAGGCCGCGCAGCGCGCCGATCTCGCCCAGCGCGCGCTCGGCGTCCAGGTGCGCGCGCCGCGCATGGCGCGCCAGGATCTCGCCGGCCTCAGTGAGCACCATGCCGCGCGGGTGCCGCTCGAACAGCGGCGCGCCGAGCTGCACCTCCAGCCCGGCGATCTGCCGGCTCAGCGCCGACGCGGCCACATGCAGGCGCGCCGACGCCTCGGTAATCGAGCCGCACTGCGCCACCTCGAGGAAGTAGCGCAGCGCGGTGTCCTGCAACTGGTGGGCACGCATGCGCGCGAGTATGCACTTTGCCGATCCGGCAACGCAGGATTGCAGAATCGGTGTTGGTCAGAACGCGGGCGCTTTTCTAAGATGCCGGCTTCCAACGGAGACGAAAGGAGCGGGCGATGCGCAAATGGGCATGGGGCGTGGCATTGTGGACGGCCGGGGTGGCACTGGCGCAGGCCCAGGACTGGCCCGCGCGGCCGGTGCGGGTGATCGTGCCCTTCCCGTCCAGCGGCGCGACCGACCTGGTGGCGCGCGTGGTCACGCAGCGCGTGTCGCAGGACCTGGGCCAGCAGTTCGTGGTGGACAACAAGCCCGGCGCGGGCGGCACCATCGGCGCGGGCGAGGCCGCCAAGGCGCAGCCCGACGGCTACACGCTGCTGCTCACCACGAGCAGCACGCACGCCATTTCGCCGCACCTCATGCCCCGCCTGGCCTACGACGCGCGCAAGGATTTCACGCCCGTGGCGCACCTGGCCGACGCGGCCAGCGTGCTGCTGGTCACGCCGTCGCTCCCCGCCAAGACGGTGCAGGAACTCGTGGCCTACGCCAAGGCCCACCCGCGCGCGCTCAACTATGCGTCCAGCGGAAACGGCACCATCGTGCATCTGAACGCTGCGGCGTTCAGCGCGCAGGCCGGCATCGAGATGACGCACGTGCCCTACAAGGGCACGGCCCAGTCCATCACCGACCTGGCCACGGGCCAGGTGCACGTGCTGTTCGACTCCATCCCCACCGGCATGCCGCACGTGAAAAGCGGCCGCCTGCGTGCGCTGGCCGTCACCAGCGAGAAGCGCAGCGCGCTCGCGCCCGAGCTGCCCACGCTGGCCGAATCGGGCCTGCCGGGCTATTCGTCCGTGACGTGGTTCGGCGTGTACCTGCCCGCCGGCGCGCCGCCCGCGCTGGTCGAGCGCATCCACAAGGCCTTCACCCAGGCCATGCAAACGCCCGAGGTGGCCGCCAGCCTCGCCAAGCTGGGCGTGGAGCCCGCCGCGCCCGGCTCGCCCGCACAGTTCGCCGCCATGGTGCAGGCCGACAGCGCACGCTGGGCGGGCGTGATCCGCCAGCACAAGATCACTCTGGAATGACCGCCATGCACGACGCACAGAACCTCGACTGGACCCTTCCCTACGCCTCGCACCGCAGCGCGGTGATGGGGCGCAACATCGTCTCCACCTCGCAGCCGCTGGCCGCCCAGGCCGGCCTGCGCATGCTGCTGGCCGGCGGCAACGCGGTGGATGCGGCGCTGGCCGCCGCCATGGCGCTCACCGTGGTCGAGCCCTCGGGCTGCGGCATCGGCAGCGACGGCTTCGCCATCGTCTGGGACGGCAAGGAACTGCACGGCCTCAACGCCTCGGGCCGCTCGCCTGCCGCGTGGACGCCCGACTACTTTGCCAAGCTCGGCGGCATTCCAGAGAAGGGTTGGAACGCCGTCACCGTGCCGGGCGCCGTCTCGGCCTGGGTGGCGCTGTCACAGCGCTTCGGCAAGCTGCCGTTCGCGCAGCTCGCGCAGCCTGCCATTGACTATGCGCGCAATGGTTTTCCAGTGTCTCCCGTCATCGCGCGGCTGTGGGAGCTGGGCTTTGCCAAGCTGGGCGATCAGCCCGGTTTCGCCGAATGCTTCGCGCCCGGCGGCCGCGTGCCGCGTGCCGGCGACGTCTTCCGCAGCGAGGCGCATGCGCGCACGCTGGAGCTGATCGCCGCGACCAACGGTGAAGCGTTCTACCGCGGCGAACTGGCCGAGAAGATGGCCGCGCATTCGCAGGCCAACGGTGGTGCGATGACGGTGGAAGACCTCGCCGCCCACCAGGCCGACTGGGTCGGTACGGTGTCGCAAAAATTTGGCGACTCGGTGATCCACGAGATCCCGCCCAACGGCCAGGGCATCGCGGCGCTGATGGCGCTGGGCATGCTCGACGCCCTGGGCGTCGGCAGCCAGCCGCTCGACGGCATCGACAGCGTGCACCTGCAGATCGAGGCCATGAAGCTCGCCTTCGCCGACCTGCACCAGTACAACGCCGACATCGACCACATGCGCGTCGATCCAGCCGACCTGCTGCGCTCCGAATACCTGCGCGAGCGCGCGGCGCTGATCGACCCCGCGCGCGCGGGCGATCCCGCGTACGGCGCGCCGCGTCCCGGCGGCACGGTGTACCTCGCAGCGGCGGATGCCAACGGCATGATGGTCTCGTTCATCCAGTCCAACTACATGGGCTTCGGCTCGGGCGTGGTCGTGCCAGGCACGGGCATCAGCCTGCAGAACCGGGGCCACGGCTTCACGCTGGAGCCCGGCCACGCCAACGAGGTCGGCCCGCGCAAGCGCCCCTCGCACACCATCATTCCCGCCTTCGCCATGCACGCCGACGGCACGCCGCAGATGGCCTTCGGCGTGATGGGCGGCCCCATGCAGAGCCAGGGCCACGCGCAGATGGCCTTGCGCGTGCTGCGCTACGGCCAGAACCCGCAGGCCGCTGCCGATGCGCCGCGCTGGCGCGTGACGGGTGGCAAGGGCGTGGCAGTGGAGCCGCACTTCGACGCGGCGGTGGTCGAGCAACTGCGCGCGCGCGGCCATGAGGTCACGGTGGAGGCGGGCAACGGCGTTTTCGCCTTCGGTGGCGCGCAACTGGTGCTGAAGCAGGGCGGCGTGTACGTCGCGGGCTCCGATCCGCGCAAGGACGGGTGCGCGGTGGCGTTCTAAGCCAAATTGGCTGCCAGCGCTTATTCAGAAAGCGCCAACAGCTCTCTTTTCGGGAGCATTAGCGTGTCTCGCGCACCGTCAACCACGCGCTCGCCACGCCGCTGGCCGCGATCAGCGCCATGCCCACGAGCGACCAGCCGTCGGGCATGTGCCCGTACACCGCCCAGCCCGCGAGCATGGCGAAGCCGATCTGCGTGTAGAGGAACGGCGCAATGGTTGCGGGCGTGGTACGTGCGTACGCGCGCAGCAGCATCAGGTGGCCCAGTGCGCTCGACAGGCCCATGACGAAGGTGCCCAGCCAGATCCACGGGTTGTCGATCTGCGTCCAGACAAAGGGCGCGCCCAGCGACGTGAGCGCCGTGGCGATCCAGCCTGTGTAGAACTGTGTGGTGGCCGGGTCTTCCTGGCCCGCCATCAGGCTGCTGAGGATCTGGTAGCCCGTGGCCAGGGCCAGCATGGCCAGCGGCAGCAGCAGGGCCCAGCCGAGGGTGTCGCCGCCGGGGCGCAGGATGAGCATCACGCTGGCCAGGCCCGTGGCGACCAGCAGCCAGCGCGGCAGGCTCACGTGCTGGCGCAGCCACAGCGCGGCCACGAGCGTCACGCACAGCGGCGTGGCCGCGACGATGGCGGTGAATTCGGGCAGCGGCATCACGCGGATGCTGAAGAAACCGAACAGGCTGGTGCCCGCGAACAGCACCGCGCGCAGCACCTGGAAACGCGGGTGCGCGGTGCGCGGCAGCCGCCAGCCGGAGCGCGGCAGCACCCAGGCCGAGGTGAGCAGCGACTGGAACAGGTAGCGCAGCCACAGCGCCATGAAGAGCGGCACCGTGGCGCTGACGAGCTTGGTGGCGGTGTCCAGCAGCGCGAAGCAGGCGCACGCGCCCACGGTGAGCGCGATGCCGGCCAGGGCGGAATGGCGTGTGCTGGTGTGTGCCATCAACGGGTGCGTTCGAGGAGCATCGAATCGCCATAGCTGAAGAAGCGGTAGCGCTGCGCGATGGCGTGCTGGTACAGCGCCATGACGTGTTCATACCCCGCGAAGGCGCTCACCAGCATCATCAGTGTGCTCTTGGGGAGGTGGAAGTTGGTGACGAGCAAATCGACCACCTGGAACGCGAAGCCAGGCGTGATGAAGATGTCCGTCTCGCCCGTGGTCTGGCCGCTGCGCGCCCACGATTCGAGCGTGCGCACGGTGGTCGTGCCCACGGCCACCACGCGCCCGCCGCGCGCGCGGCAGCGCTCCAGCGCGGCGAGGGTGGCCAGCGGCACCTCGTACCACTCGCTGTGCATGCGGTGCTCGGCCAGGCTTTCGGTCTTGACGGGCTGGAAGGTGCCGGCGCCCACGTGCAGGGTGACGCTGGCGCGCTCCACGCCGTGCGCGGCGAGCGCGGCGAGCACGGCGTCGTCGAAGTGCAGCGCCGCCGTGGGCGCGGCCACGGCGCCGGGGGTGCGGGCGAAGACGGTCTGGTAGCGCTCGGCGTCCTCGGATTCATGAGGGTCGTGTTCGGCGTTCTGCTGGCGCTCGATGTAGGGCGGCAGCGGCAGGTGGCCGTGGCGCTCCATCAGTTCCCAGGGCGTCTCGCCGGCCGGGCCGTGGAGCGCGAAGCGGAACAGCGGCCCGTCGGCGTCAGGCCAGCGCGCGAGCAGAGTGGCGTCGAAGCCGCCCGCCGCCTTGCCGCCGGCCATGTGGACGGTGGCGCCGGGCAGGGGCTTCTTGCTGACCTTCATGTGGGCCACGACCTCGTTGCCGGTGAGCACGCGCTCGATCAGCAGCTCCAGCCGGCCGCCGCTGGCTTTTTCGCCGAAGACGCGCGCCTTGACCACGCGCGTGTCGTTGAAGACGAGCAGGTCGCCCGGTGCCAGCTGCTGCGGCAGCTCGCGGAAGATGCGGTCGGTGGGCGGCAGGGCGCGGCCGTCGAGCAGGCGCGAGCCGCTGCGCTCGGGCGCGGGGTGCTGGGCGATGAGCAGCTCGGGCAGCTCGAAGTCGAAGTCGCTGAGGGTGTGCGTGCGGGGGCTGGGGGACATGCGGGATCCGTTGGGGCGGCCTGCCCGTGCGGGCAGGCGGAAGGCGCGATTGTCGCAACTCCGGCACGGGGCGGCGTGCGCGTGTAATCTTGAGAGAAGTCAACCCTTTGCGTGCGCACAGGCCTAGACTGCGGTCCATGTCATGACACGCTGCGGGCTCACATGGATACCTCTTTCGTTTGGGATGATGGCTTCGTCACGGGCCTGGACGTGGTGGACGTGCAGCACCGCGCGCTGGTGGACCTGTTCAACGAGCTGAGCCACGCGCTGTTCTCGCCGTCCAGCGGCGGCGAGGCGCTGCTGGCCGACGTCTACGGGCGCCTGCTGGCCTACACCGCCTACCACTTCCGCGAAGAGGAGGAGCTGATGGGGCGCTGCGGCCTGGACGCGCGCCACATCGAGGGCCACCGCCTGCTGCACCAGCAGTTCGAGGAGCAGGTGCGCATGCTGTGGATGCAGCGCGCCTCCATGGCGGATGCGGGCACCACGCTGGTGGACTTTCTCACCTCGTGGCTGGGCCTGCACATTCTGGGCATCGACCAGTCGATGGCGCGGCAGATCGCCTCGGTGCAGGCGGGGCTGAGCGCGGCCGAGGCGTTCGAGCGCGAACGCGAGGCGCACGACAACGGCATCCAGGCGCTGCTCAAGATGATCAGCAAGCTCTACTCCGCGCTGTCGGTGCAGAACGCGCAGCTCGCCGCCGCCAACCAGCACCTGGAGGAGCGCGTGGCCCAGCGCACGCACGAGCTGGAGGAGGCCAACGAGCGCCTGCGCACGCTCTCGCGCACCGACGCGCTGCTGGGCATCGCCAACCGCGCGCATTTCAACGAATGGCTGGAGCAGACCTGCGCCCTGGCGCGCCGCGCGCGGCGGCCCGTGGGGCTGGTGATGATCGACGTGGACTGCTTCAAGCGCTACAACGACCACTACGGCCACCAGCAGGGCGACGCCTGCCTGCAGGCCGTGGCCCGCGCCGTGGCCGGCTGCGTGCGCCGCGGCACCGACCTGGTGGCGCGCTACGGCGGCGAGGAGCTGGCCGTGGTGCTGCCCGAGACCGACGCGGCCGGCGCGCAGGCCATGGCCGGGCGCATGGTGCAGGCGGTGCGCGCGCTGGGCATGCCGCACGCCGATTCGCTGGCCGGGCCTAGCGTCAGCATCAGCGCGGGCGTGTGCAGCCAGGTGCCGCTGCCGGCCGCCGGCGGCGCCAGCGGCTCGGCGGCGCTGATCGCGCGGGCCGATGCGGCGCTCTACGAGGCCAAGCACCAGGGGCGCAACCGCTGCGTGGCGGCGGAGGCTGTCGGCGCAGTGCTCTGAAAACAGGAGCTGCTGGCGCTGGCTGTTTCTAGATTTTCATATGAAATGCGCTGGAACTCCAATCAGGCAAAGCGCGACTAGCTCCTGATTACATAGCGGACGAATCGCACGCCGCCAGCCCCTGCGCGAAGCGCGCGGGGTTCAGCAGTGCCACCAGGCCGCAGCCCAGCGCGCCCTGCCAGTGGAGATAGTCGTGGCCCGTGGCGTGCTCGCGCTGGGTCACCGCGTAGCCCTTGGCGCGCAGCACGTCGCCCAGGTGGCGGTTGGTCTCCAGGATGCCGTCCTGCCCGCCGCGGGCGCTCTCGTAGCGCCCGGCGTCCAGGTAAAAGCGCACGGCGCGCGGCGGCGCCTCGGCGTAGGCGCGCATCATGGCGCCGGGCATCTCGCCCGGCGGCGCCCACCAGTACGAGCCCGACAGGCTCAGCACGCGGCCGAACCAGTGCGGCAGCACCAGCCCGGCATAGGCCGAGGCCAGGCCGCCGTAGCTGGAGCCGGCCACCACGGTGGCCTCGGGCGGCTGCGCCAGGCCTCGCGCGCGCACCCAGGGCATCAGCTCCTCGCCGAGGAAGCGCGCGAACGCCGGGTTGGGTGGCAGTTCGGCGCCGCGCGCCTCGGGGCTGGGGTTGGCGACGAGCACCACGGCGGTGGGCGGGATCAGGCCGTCGGCCAGCAGGTTGTCCACGATGCGCGGCGTGGGCACGTCGTCGCGGTAGGCATGGGCGTCGAACAGCACCAGCAGTGCCTGCGGCGGCGCGCCGGCCGGGCGGTAGAGCCAGACGGTGCGCTGGTTGCCCAGGATGCGGCTGTCCACCACGTGGCGCGTGAGCGTGCCCCGGGCCACGCCCGGGCGCGGGGCCACCCAGGGCTGCGCGGGCGCGCCGGGCAGCTCCAGCACGGAAAAGCCCTGGAAGGCGTCCAGCGCGGTGTCGGTGCGCGCGGGGAAGGCGCGCGGGTTCAGCGGATCGCGCTGCGCGGTGGCCAGGATCATGCGGCGGTTGTCCGTCGCCGTGCCCTGGACCTGCGGCACGTCGGGCGCGAGGCGGTAGGACAGGCGCGCGCCCAGCGGCATGCGAAAGCTCGTCCACCACACGTCGCTGCCGCCCAGGCGCTGCAGCGGGTCGTGGTCGCCCGAGGGGCTGCCGAACAGGCGCACGCCGCGCGTGTCCGGCGCGCCGCGCCACAGGAAGGTGACCAGCGCCTCGCGGGCGGAGAGCGGCTCCACCAGCGGCGTGCCCTCGCGCGCGCGCTCGGCCCAGAAGGCGGCGGTGCCGCCGCCCTCGGCCAGGGTCTGCACCAGCGCGCGCAGGCGCGGGCTCTGCGGCGCGGGCGCGGCGGCGGCCATGTCCGCCGGGGCGAACGCGCGGCGCAGCACCAGGGAGTAGGCGCCGGCCTGCGCGCCCCCGCGCACCTGCAGCTGCTGCCCCGGCTGCACCTGCCAGGTGAAGCCCTGGGGGCTGCCGTCCTCGGCGACCAGGCGGCGCAGGTGGCGGCCCTCGGCGGCCAGCAGGTCGAGCACGGCGCCGGGACCGTCGAAGCTGCCCTGCACTACATGGCCCGGCGGCACGGCGGGCTGCCAGCGCAGGACCTGGCCCGCGCCCAGCGCGCCCGCCTGGGCGGCACCCACGGCAAGCTGCTGACCGGCCGCCGCGGTGGCTGGCAGGTGGCCCCCCAGCAGCGCGGCCGCCAGCAGCGCGACCAGGCACCAGCCCAGCGGGCGGGTGATGCGGCGAGCGGCGCGCTCCGGGGCGAAGACCAGGGCGAGGCTGGCGAGCACCAGCGCCAGCGGGACGAGGAGAAGGGCGAGCATGGAATGCAAGAGCGGGGGAATAGGCGAACGAATATTATCAAGAATCATTCGCATTATTGGCATTTCACCCGCTGCTTGCGGGATGCCGGCGCTACCGGCTCACCAGGGCTGCGGCGGCAGGTCCGACCACAGCTGGGCGAGGTCGGGGAACTGCCACGCGTCGGGGTCTTCGCGCGCGGCGATGCGTTCGGCGCAGCCCGGGGCGGACAGGTCCACCAGTTCGGGCACGATGCGCATGCCGGACTTGGTGGAGAAGAACACCTTCACGCGCGGCGCCACCAGGGTGCCGGGCGACTGCTCCACCACCACGCCCAGGCGCCCCGAGGCCAGGCGCACCAGCGAGCCCACGGGGTAGATGCCGATGGTCTTCACGAAGGCCTGGAACAGCCGGCCGTCGAGGTGGCCGCGCGTCCACTCGGCCATGCGGCGCAGGGCCTCGGACGGGTCCCAGCCGCGCTTGTACGGGCGGTCGGAGGTGATGGCGTCGTACACGTCGCAGATGGCCGCCATGCGCGCGAGCTGGCCGATGCGCTCGCCCGGCAGGCGGTGGGGGTAGCCTGTGCCGTCCATCTTCTCGTGGTGGTGCAGGCAGGCGTCGAGCACCCCCGCGGGCTGGCCGCTGCCCTGCAGCATGGCGTGGCCGGCCACGGGGTGGCTTTGCACCGTGGTGAATTCCTCGGCGGTGAGCTTGCCCGGCTTGTTGAGCACGGCCAGCGGCACGGCGGCCTTGCCCAGGTCGTGCAGCAGGCCCGCCTGGCCGGCCTGGTGCGTGGCCGCGTCGTCCATGCCGAGCTGGCGCGCCAGCGCCACCATGAGCGCGCACACGGCCACGGAGTGCATGTAGGTGTATTCGTCTGCCGTCTTGAGCCGCGCCAGGCTGATGAGCGCGCCGGGGTTGCGCGTGACCGAGTGCGAGATCGCGTGCACCAGCCCCTCGGTGCCGGCCACGTCCACCGCGCGGCCCATGCGCGCCTCGCTGAACATCGAGGCCATGGCCTGCTTGGCGTTGCCGCAGATGGTGGCGGCGCGGCGCAGCTCCTGTTCCATGGGGGCGGACTCGGGCGCGGGCGTGCGGGGCGGCTCCTGCGGGGCCGGGGGCGCGCCGGGCACGGGGTGCCGTGGCACCGCGGCCGCTGCGCCCGCGGGCACGTCCAGGCCCCGGGCGATGTCGATCCAGACCTCCTGGATGCGCGTGGCGCGGATGCGCGCCAGGTCCTCGGGGTCTTCGAGCAGGAAGCGCTTGCGCCAGAAGGGGTGCTCGATCCACGCCCCGCAGAACTCGTGCAGGTACATGCCCAGGGTGAGGTGCCGTACGGGGATGCGCTTGAGCATGGCGGGAAACGGAGTCTCCAGAGAGTTGGCGGTAACCGGACATGGTAGCCTTTTCGCGTGCCCCGTCCGAACCCTTCTTCCTCCGGCCCTGCCGCTTCGCCCGCCCGGCAAGCCCTCGTCAAGCTGGGCCTCACGCGCGACATCGACCTGGCCCTGCACCTGCCGCTGCGCTACGAGGACGAGACGCGCATCACCCCCATCAAGAGCGCCCGCGACGGCAGCACGGTGCAGATCGAGGGCGAGGTGACCGCCAGCGAAATCCAGATGCGCCCGCGCCGCCAGCTCGTGGTGACGCTGGACGACGGCTCGGGCACCTGCGAGCTGCGCTTCTTCAGCTTCTACCCCTCGCACCAGAAGACCCTGGCCGTGGGCACGCGCGTGCGCGCGCGCGGCGAGATCAAGGGCGGCTTCTGGGGCCGGCAGATGCTGCACCCGGCGTTCCGCAAGGCCGAGGGAGAGCTGCCCGCCGCGCTCACGCCCGTCTACCCCACGGTGGCGCAGCTGCCGCAGGCCTACCTGCGCCGCGCCATTGCCAGCGCGCTCACACGCGTGGACCTGCCCGAGACGCTGCCGCCGGGCCTGGAGCCGCCCCTGGCGCGCTTCGATCGCCAAAATGGCCTCCAGCGCCCATGGAGCCTGCGCGAGGCGCTCTTCTTTTTGCACCACCCCGCGCCCGACGTGGCCCTGGCAACGCTGGAGGACCACAGCCACCCCGCCTGGCAGCGCCTTAAGGCCGAGGAGCTGCTGGCGCAGCAGCTCTCGCAGCTGACCGCGAAGCGCGCGCGCGACCGGCTGCGCGCGCCGCAACTGCGTGCTGCGGGCGAAACCGCACTGCATGAACAGCTGCTCGCCGCACTGCCCTTCCAGCTCACCGCCGCGCAGCGCAGCGTGGGCGAGGAGATCGCGCGCGACATCGCCGCCAGCCGCCCCATGCACCGGCTGCTGCAGGGCGACGTGGGCTCGGGCAAGACGGTGGTCGCCGCGCTGGCCGCCGCCGTCTGCATGGATGCCGGCTGGCAGTGCGCGCTCATGGCGCCCACGGAAATATTGGCCGAGCAGCACTTCGCCAAGCTCATCGGCTGGCTGGAGCCGTTGCTGGCCGCGCGTGACAAGCGCGTCGCGTGGCTCGCGGGCGGGCAGAAGAAGAAGGAGCGCGCCGCCATGCTGGAGGCCGTGGCCAGCGGCGAAGCCGCGCTGGTCGTCGGCACGCACGCCGTCATCCAGGAGCAGGTGCGCTTCCACAACCTCGCGCTCGCGGTGGTGGACGAGCAGCACCGCTTCGGCGTCGCGCAGCGGCTGGAGCTGCGCAAGAAGCTCGCCCACCTGGGCCTGGAGCCGCACATGCTGATGATGAGCGCCACGCCCATCCCGCGCACGCTGGCGATGACCTACTACGCCGACCTCGACGTCTCCACCATCGACGAGCTGCCGCCGGGCCGCACGCCCATCGTCACCAAGCTCATCGCCGACAGCCGCAAGGACGAGGTGGTCGAGCGCATCGGCGCCCAGGTGGCGGCGGGGCGGCAGGTCTATTGGGTGTGCCCGCTGATCGAGGAGAGCGCGGCGCTGGACCTGTCCAACGCCACGGCCACACACGTGGAGTTGAGCGAGGCGTTACCGGGCGTGTCCGTCGGCCTGCTGCATTCGCGCATGCCTGCGGCCGAGAAGAAGGCGGTGATGGAGGAATTCAAGAGCGGGCGCATGGGCGTGCTGGTCAGCACCACGGTGATCGAGGTGGGCGTGGACGTGCCCAACGCCTCGCTCATGGTCATCGAGCACGCCGAGCGCTTCGGCCTCTCGCAGCTGCACCAGCTGCGCGGGCGCGTGGGGCGCGGCGCGGCCGCGTCGGCCTGCGTGCTTCTCTATTCCACGGGCGACAGCGGCCGCCTGGGCGAGACCGCGCGCGACCGGCTCAAGGCCATGGCCGAGACGACGGACGGCTTCGAGATCGCCCGGCGCGACCTGGAGATCCGCGGGCCGGGCGAATTCCTGGGCGCGCGCCAGTCGGGCGACGCGCTGCTGCGCTTCGCCGACCTGGCCACCGACACGCTGCTCCTCGCCTGGGCGCGCGAGACGGCGCCGCGCATGCTCGACGGCCACCCGCAGCTCGCCGCGCGCCACGTGGAGCGCTGGCTGGGCGGCAAGGCCGACTATCTCAAGGCATGACCGGGCGCGGCACACGGCGCGCGCGGCGGTGGGACAATGGGCCGGCTGCACAAAAATGCACGAACTGCACACCCTGCATGAGCGCGGCGGCTTTTCAGAATGCCTGCAGTGCACTATGGTGTCGCCTTGCGCCATAGCCGGCTCCTCTTGCACACATGACACTTACCGAACTCAAATACATCGTCGCCGTCGCGCGTGAGAAGCACTTCGGCCGTGCCGCGGACGCGTGCTACGTCTCGCAGCCCACGCTGTCCGTGGCCGTGAAGAAGCTGGAGGACGAGCTGGAGGTCAAGCTCTTCGAGCGCAGCGCGAGCGATGTCTCCGTCACCCCGCTGGGCGAGGAGATCGTGCGCCAGGCGCAGAGCGTGCTGGAGCAGGCCGCTGCCATCAAGGAGATCGCCAAGCGCGGCAAGGACCCGCTGGCCGGTGCGCTCACGCTGGGCGTGATCTACACCGTGGGCCCCTACCTGCTGCCCGAGCTGGTGCGCCACGCCATCGCGCGCACGCCGCAGATGCCGCTGATGCTGCAGGAGAACTTCACCGCGCGCCTGCTGGAGATGCTGCGCACCGGCGAGATCGACTGCGCCATCATGGCCGAGCCCTTCCCCGACACCGGCCTGGCCGTGGCGCCGCTGTACGACGAGCCCTTCATGGCCGCCGTGCCCAGCAGCCACCCGCTGGCCGCGCGCGCCTCCGTCTCCGCCACCGAACTCAAGAACGAGACCATGCTGCTGCTCGGCGCGGGCCACTGCTTCCGCGACCACGTGCTCGAGGTCTGCCCCGAGTTCGCGCGCTACGCGAGCAACGCCGAGGGCATCCGCCGCACCTTCGAGGGCTCGTCGCTGGAGACCATCAAGCACATGGTCTCGGCCGGCATGGGCGTCACGCTGGTGCCGCGCCTGTCGGTGCCGCGCGACGCGCTGCACGCCGGCGCGCGCCGGCGCAAGAGCGACGACGCCCCCATCCGCTACCTTCCCATCGTCGAGGACGACGGCAGCGCCCCCCCGAAGCGCCGCGTGGTGCTGGCCTGGCGGCGCAGCTTCACGCGCTACGAAGCCATCGCAGCGCTGCGCAATGCGGTCTATGCTTGCGAGCTGCCGGGCGTCACGCGCCTGTCGTAAGCTTTCGCCGTTGTTCAACAGGAGGAAACACCATGGCCAAATCCCCGAGCAAATCCGCCACCGCCAAGACCGGCGTGCCGCGCATCAACATTGGCATCAGCGAAAAGGACCGCGCCGCCATCGCGCAGGGCCTGTCGCGCCTGCTGGCCGACACCTACACGCTGTACCTGACCACGCACAACTTCCACTGGAACGTGACGGGCCCGATGTTCAACTCGCTGCACGCCATGTTCATGGAGCAGTACACCGAGCTGTGGAACGCCGTGGACCCGGTGGCCGAGCGCATCCGCTCGCTGGGCCACCACGCGCCCGGCTCCTACGCCGAATTCGGCAAGCTCACCTCGCTGGCCGACGTGCCCACCACGCCGCCCGCGGCGCTGGAGATGGTGCGCATCCTCGTCGAAGGCCACGAGGCCGTGGCCCGCACTGCGCGCGAGCTCTTCCCCCTGGCAGACAAGGCCAGCGACGAGCCCACGGCCGACCTGCTCACCCAGCGCCTCACGGTGCACGAGCAGACGGCATGGATGCTGCGCTCGCTGCTTGAAGCGTGATGGGAGCGCCCGCTCCGCATGTCCTGGATTGAAGCGCATGCGGCCCCCGCGGGGCTGCTGCTCGTGATGGCCGCCCTGGGCGGCCTTTTTTTCTACCTGCGCCGCGCGCCCGCGCAGGCCGCACCCTCCGATGCCGCCCTGCCGCCCGCCGCGTGGCACGCGCTGGCGCTGGCCGGACTGCTGGCCGCGCTGGGCCTGGCGGTGCTCGCGTGCGACATGCTCTGCCTCACCGCACCCGGCTGCGCCGAGGGCGCGCACTGGCACGCGATGGACCTGGCCGTGCAGCAGTGGTTCGCGCACCACCGGCCGCCCGCGTGGCTCGGGCCCGTCGCGGCCTTCACGCACCTGGGCCACGTGGGCTGGACGGCGGCGCTCTCGGTGGCCGTGCTGCTGTGGCTCCTGTGGCGCCGCGAGGGCCTGCGCGCGGGCGCGTGGCTGCTGGGCACGGCGGGCGTGGGGCTGTGGATCCGCGCCATCAAGGGCTTCGTCGCCCGCCCGCGGCCCGAGGCCGGCTGGGTGTCCGAAGGCGACTACAGCTTCCCGAGCGGCCACAGCGCGGGCACGCTGGTGCTCTACGGCATGCTGGCCTGGCTGCTCGCGGGCGGCCTGCCCCGGCACTGGCGCGCGGCGGTCTGGGGCGTGGCGCTGGCCCTGGGCCTGGCCATCGGCGCCAGCCGCGTGATGCTGCGCGTGCATTTCGCGAGCGACGTGCTCGCGGGCTGGCTGCTCGGGCTGGCGTGGCTGGCGCTCGTCGTCTGCACGGCGGAATGGGCCAGGGCGCGGCGGTAGGATCCGGCCATGTCTTCTTCGCGCAGCCGCCTGTCCCTGTACCTCGACCTGATCCGCTTCGACCGCCCCGCAGGCTGGCTGGTGCTGGTGTGGCCCACGCTGGTGGCGCTGTGGGTGGCGGCGGACGGCTTTCCGGGCTGGCATTTGCTCGCGGTGTTCGTGGCGGGCACGGTGCTCATGAGGAGCGCGGGCTGCTGCATCAACGACATCGCCGACCGCGACTTCGACCGCCACGTCAAGCGCACCGCGCACCGCCCCATCACGAGCGGCCAGGTCGGCGTGAAGGAGGCGGCGCTGCTCGGCGCGGCGCTGGCGCTGGTCTCCTTCGGCCTGGTGCTCACCACGCGCTGGCAGGCCGTGGCCTGGTCGGTGCCCGCGGTGCTGTTCACCATCCTCTACCCGTTCACCAAGCGCTTCTTCGCCATGCCGCAGGCCTTCCTGGGGCTGGCGTTCAACTTCGGCATCGTCATCGCCTTCGCGGCCGTGCGCGGCGAGGTGACCGCCACCGCCTGGGTGCTGTGGCTGGCCAACCTGTTCCTGGTGCTGGCCTACGACACCGAATACGCCATGGTGGACCGCGACGACGACCTGAAGATCGGCATGAAGACCTCGGCCATCACGCTGGGGCGCTTCGACGTGGCGGGCGTCATGCTGTGCTTCGTGCTCTGCCTGGCGCTCACGGCCTGGGTGCTGTGGCCGCGCGTGGGCGGCTGGCCCTTCGCGCTGGGGCTGGCCGCTGCCGCCGCGCAAGTGGCGTGGCACTACACGCTGATCCGGGGGCGCACGCGCGAAGGCTGCTTCACCGCCTTCAGCAAGAGCCACTGGATCGGCGCGGCGCTGTTCGCGGGCGTGGCGCTCGGGTATTTGCTGCGCTATTGATAGCTGCCAGCGCTTGTCTGGCAAGCGCTGGAGCCTGATTTAATCGAGATCGTGGGTGCTTCAGGGCGCGGCCTTTGCGACTGACGTGCCCTGCGAGGGCCGCCGCGCAAGGGCCGCCCCGCCGCGCCGGCTGCGTCCCTCTTCCCGTAGCGCGAAGCGCGTAGAGAGAAGGGGGAAGGCGCGAAGCGCCACAGGGGGATGTTCCCCTTCAAGCGCCGAACTCGGCCGCCAGTTCCTGCGCGCGCTTCTCGGCGGCGCGGATGGCGGCGATGAAGTGCTCGGGCACCTGCGCGGCCTGCAGGTGGGTGATGGCCGCGTGCGTGGTGCCGCCCTTGCTGGTCACGCGCTGGCGCAGCACCTCGGGTGCCTCATCGGAGCGAGCTGCCAGCTCCGAGGCGCCCTGGAAGGTGGCCACGGCCAACTGGTGCGCCTGTGCGGCAGACAGGCCCATGTCCACGCCGGCCTGGGTCATGGCCTCGAGGAACAGGAACACGTAGGCCGGGCCGGAGCCGGAGAGCGCCGTCACCGCGTCCAGCAGGTCTTCGCGCTCCACCCACACATGTTGACCCGTGGTGCCTACCACCTGTTCCACCTGCGCCTTGCCGGCGGCGTCCACGCCGGAGCGGGCGAACAGCCCGGTGATGCCCATGCCGACCAGCGCCGGCGTGTTGGGCATGGCGCGCACGACCTGCTGCGTACCCAGCCATTGGGCGATGCTCTGCGAGGGAATGCCCGCCGCCACGCTCAGGTGCAGCGCCTGCGCGGTGTGCGCGGCTGTGGCCTGGGCGGCCTCCTTGAAGGTCTGCGGCTTGACGGCCCACACCACCAGGCCGGCGCGGGCCAGCGCCGCCGTGGGTGCCGGTTGCGCGGCGATGCCGAAGTTCTGGCGCAGTGCCTCGCGCGCGGGCTCGAACGGCTCGACCACGTCGATCTGGCCGGCCGGCAGGCCTTGGCGGATCAGCCCGCCGATGATGGCGCTGGCCATGTTGCCGCCGCCGATGAAGGCGATGGGAGGAGTGGAGGTATTGTCGGTCATGGGCGCTGATGCTTTCAAAATGATAGCTGTTTGCGCTTGATTCATAAGCGCTGGAGGCCGATTTTATCTAAAGCGTGGCCTGCGCCACCGCATGCTCCCAGCGCGCCATGAGCACCTCGGCCTGCCCGCGCGGCAGGGTGGGAACGAAGCGGCGCTCGGCGCGCCACAGCCGCGACAGCTCGGCCGTGCCGCCGTACACGCCGCACGACAGGCCCGCGAGGTAGGCCGCGCCGAGGGCGGTGGTCTCCACCACGGCGGGGCGCACCACGGGAATGCCCAGCAGGTCGGCCTGGAACTGCATCAGCAGATCGTTCACGCAGGCGCCGCCGTCCACGCGCAGCTCGCTCACCGGCGCGCCGCCGGCGGCCACGGCGTCGCGGCTCATGGCGGTGAGCAGGGCGGCGCTCTGGTAGGCGATGGATTCGAGCGCTGCGCGCGCGATGTGCGCCAGCGTGGTGCCGCGCGTCAGGCCCGTGATGGTGCCGCGCGCGTCGGGCTTCCAGTAGGGCGCGCCCAGGCCGGTGAAGGCGGGCACCATCATCACGCCGCCCGAGTCGGGCACGCTCTCGGCGAGCGACTGCACCTCGCTGCTGGCCGAAATCGCGCGCAGCCCGTCGCGCAGCCACTGCACCACGGCGCCGCCGACGAAGACGCTGCCTTCCATGGCGTATTCGGGCGCGGCGCCCGTCTGCGCCGCGCTGGTGGTGAGCAGGCCGTTCTCGCTCTTCTGGAAGTTGCCGCCCGTGTGCATGAGCATGAAGCATCCCGTGCCGTAGGTGTTCTTGGCCATGCCGGCGGAAAAGCACGCTTGGCCGAACAGCGCGCTCTGCTGGTCGCCCGCCACGCCGCCGATGGCGATGGATGCGCCCAGCACCTCGGCGTCCGTGCGGCCGAAGTCGCCGCTGGAGGGCAGCACCTCGGGCATCAGCGCGCGCGGGATGCGCAGCAGCGCTAGCAACTCGTCGTCCCACTGGTTGGTGTGCACGTTGAACAGCATGGTGCGGCTGGCGTTGCTCACGTCGGTGACGTGGCGCTTGCCGTTCGTGAGCTGCCAGATGAGCCAGCTGTCGACCGTGCCGAAGGCCAGCTCGCCGCGCTCGGCCGCCGCGCGCGCGCCGGGCACGTGGTCGAGCAGCCATTGCAGCTTGGTGCCCGAGAAATAGGCGTCGATCAGCAGCCCCGTCTTCTGCTGGATGAGCGCGGCGTGGCCCTGTTCGCGCAGCTGCGCGCAGGCGGGCTCGGCGCGCCGGTCCTGCCAGACGATGGCGTGGTGCACGGGCTGGCCCGTCTTGCGGTTCCACAGCACCGTGGTCTCGCGCTGGTTGGTGATGCCCAGCGCGCGGATGTCCCCGGCGGACAGCCCGGCCTTGGCCAGCGCCTCGCGCGCCGTGGCGAGCTGGGTGCGCCAGATCTCCAGCGGGTCATGCTCCACCCAGCCGGGCTGGGGGTAGATCTGCGGCAGCTCCTGCTGGGCTTGGGCGACGATGTGGCCGTGGGCATCGAACACGATGCTGCGAGAGCTGGAGGTGCCTTGGTCGAGTGCGAGCAGGTAGGTCATGGTGCGGAAGGTATCAGGCGACGGTGCAGAGCACTTCTGCTTCCTGCAGCAGCGCGGGGAAGGGCTCGGGCGGCGGCGCGTCGGTGAACAGGCGGTCGATCTGGGGCAGCGTGGCCAACTGCACCATGGCCGGGCGGTTGAACTTGCTGTGGTCGGCAGCGAGCCAGACCTCGCGCGCGTGCTCGATGATGGTCTGCGCCACCTTCACCTCGCGGTAGTCGAAGTCGCGCAGCGAGCCGTCGGGCTCGATGCCCGAGATGCCGATGAGCGCGATGTCCACGCGGAACTGGCGGATGAAATCCACCGCCGCCTCGCCCACGATGCCCCGGTCGCGCGTGCGCACCACGCCCCCGACCACGATCACCTCGCAGTCGGGGTTGCTGCTCAGGATGGCGGCCACGTTCAGGTTGTTGGTCAGCACGCGCAGGCCCCGGTGGTGCATCAGCGCCTGCGCGATGGCCTCGGTGGTGGTGCCGATGTTCAGGATCAGCGAGCAGCCGTTGGGCACCTCCTGCGCCACGGCGCGGGCGATGCGGGCCTTGCCCTCGGCGTTGAGCGTCTGGCGCTGCGTGTGGGCGATGTTCTCCACCGTGGAGCTGGGCACGCGCACGCCGCCGTGAAAGCGCGCGAGCAGGCCCGATTCGGCCAGGCGCTGCACGTCGCGGCGCACGGTCTGCAGGGTCACGCCCAGGGTGTCGGCCAGCTGCTCCACGGTGGCGGATTTGCGTGCGCGCACCTCTTCGAGCAGCAGGAGTTGTCGGGGGTTCGTGTTCACGCGATGGACTGTAAATCGAACGAAAAGGAACCCTAATAAGGGTAAACCTTGAGAGGAAACGATAAAAAAAGAACAAAAATGCGCAGATACGAAAAAGAAAGGGCGACTTCGATGCAACTGGCATTGGAAGGCATCAGCAAGAAAGTGGGGGCGCAGACCTGGCTCTATGACATGAGCCTGGCGCTGCACAGCGGCGCCGTGACGGTGCTGCTGGGCGCCACGCAGGCGGGCAAGACCAGCCTCATGCGCATCATGGCCGGGCTGGATGCGCCCACGGCCGGGCGCGTGACGGTGGACGGCGTGGATGTGACCGGCATGCCCGTGCGCGAGCGCAACGTGGCCATGGTGTACCAGCAGTTCATCAACTACCCCTCGATGAAGGTGGCGGCCAACATCGCCTCTCCGCTGAAGCTGCGCGGCGAGAAGAACATCGACGCCCGCGTGCGCGAGCTGGCCGAGCGCCTGCACATCGAGATGTTCCTGGACCGCTACCCCTCCGAACTCTCGGGCGGGCAGCAGCAGCGCGTGGCGCTGGCGCGCGCGCTGGCCAAGGGCGCACCGCTGATGCTGCTGGACGAACCCCTGGTGAACCTGGACTACAAGCTGCGCGAGGAACTGCGCGAGGAGCTCACGCAACTGTTCGCGGCCGGCCAGTCCACCGTGGTCTATGCCACCACCGAACCGGCCGAGGCGCTGCTGCTGGGCGGCTACACCGCCGTGCTCGACGAAGGCCGGCTGCTGCAGTACGGCCCCACGGCCGAGGTGTTCCATGCGCCCAATTCGCTGCGCGTGGCGCGGGCGTTCTCCGATCCGCCGATGAACCTGATCCCCGCCACGGCCACCGCCCAGGGCGTGCGCCTGCAGGGCGGCACGGAACTGGCCGTGGCCCTGCCGCAGGGCGTGTCCGCCGCCGCCGGGCTCACCGTGGGCGTGCGTGCCAGCGCGCTGCGCGAGCAGGCCCGGCCGGGCGACGTGAGCGTGGCCGGGGTGGTGGAACTGGCGGAAATCTCCGGCTCCGACACCTTCATACACGCTGCCACGCCCTGGGGCGAGCTGGTGGCGCAGCTCACGGGCGTGCACTACTTCGAGCTGGGCGCGGCGATCACGCTGCACCTGGACCCGGCGCAGATCTACGTCTTTGGCGCCGACGGCCGCCTGGCATGGGCGCCCGTGCGCCAGGGAGGGGTTTGAGATGGCCCGCATCAGTCTGGACCTCGCGCACTCGTACAAGCCGAACCCGCAGCAGGACAGCGACTACGCGCTGCTGCCGCTCAAGATGGAGTTTGAGGACGGCGGCGCCTATGCGCTGCTGGGCCCCTCGGGCTGTGGCAAGACCACCATGCTTAACATCATGTCGGGGCTGCTCGTGCCCTCGCATGGCAAGGTGCTGTTCGACGGCCGCGACGTGACGCGCGCCAGCCCGCAGGAGCGCAACATCGCCCAGGTGTTCCAGTTCCCGGTGATCTACGACACCATGACGGTGGCCGAAAACCTGGCCTTCCCGCTCAAGAACCGCAAGCTGCCCGAGGCGCAGATCAAGGAGCGCGTGGGCGCGATTGCCGAGATGCTGGAGATGAGCCACCAGCTCAACCACCGCGCGGCGGGCCTGTCGGCCGACCAGAAGCAGAAGATCTCGCTGGGCCGGGGCCTGGTGCGCTCGGACGTTGCGGCCGTGCTGTTCGACGAGCCGCTCACCGTGATCGACCCGCACCTGAAGTGGCAGCTGCGGCGCAAGCTCAAGCAGATCCACCACGAGCTCAAGCTCACGCTGATCTACGTGACCCACGACCAGGTGGAGGCGCTGACCTTCGCCGACCAGGTGGTGGTGATGACGCGCGGCCGCGCGGTGCAGGTGGGCTCGGCCGACGCGCTGTTCGAGCGGCCCCAGCACACCTTCGTGGGCCACTTCATCGGCTCGCCGGGCATGAACTTTTTGCCCGCGCAGGTGCAAGGCGGCAGCCTGGATGTGGCGGGCCACCGCCTGCAGGCCCCGCGTGCCCTACCCGAAGGCAGCTTGAAGGTCGGCGTTCGGCCCGAATACCTGGCGCTGGCCGAAGCCCAGCAAAGCGGCGCGCTGCCCTGCACCGTGGCCCAGGTGCAGGACATCGGCACCTACCTTATGCTGACCGCCAAGGCGGGCGAGCACACGCTCAAGGCGCGCTTCACGCCCGAAACGCGGTTGCCATCGGCGGGCGATACCGTCTGGCTGCAAGTGCTGGGCGAGCACACCTGCTTCTACCAAAACGAGGAGTTGCTGGCATGAGCGCCACCACCAAGCCGGTGAACCAGAAGGCCTGGTTCCTGATCCTGCCCGTGATCCTGTGCGTGGCCTTCTCGGCCATCCTGCCGCTGATGACGGTGGTGAACTACTCCGTGCAGGACATCATCAGCCCCGAGCGCCGCGTGTTCGTGGGCACCGAATGGTTCGCCGCCGTGATGCGCGACGAGGAACTGCACGCCGCGCTGTGGCGCCAGCTCACCTTCTCGCTGGCGGTGCTGGCGGTGGAGATTCCGCTGGGCATCCTGCTCGCCCTGTCCATGCCCGCGCAGGGCTGGAAGTCGTCGGCCGTGCTGGTGGTGGTGGCCCTGTCGCTGCTAATCCCGTGGAACGTGGTGGGCACCATCTGGCAGATCTATGGCCGCGCCGACATTGGCCTCATGGGCCGGCTGCTGCAGGAGCTGGGCATCGACTACAGCTACACCGGCAACGCCACGCAGGCCTGGCTTACGGTGCTGCTGATGGACGTGTGGCACTGGACGCCGCTGGTCGCGCTGCTGGCCTTCGCGGGGCTTCGCTCCATCCCGGACGCGTACTACCAAGCCGCGCGCATCGACGGCGCGAGCAAGCTGGCGGTGTTCCGCTACATCCAGCTGCCCAAGATGCGCGGCGTGCTGATGATCGCGGTGCTGCTGCGCTTCATGGACAGCTTCATGATCTACACCGAGCCCTTCGTGCTCACGGGCGGCGGGCCGGGCAACGCGACCACGTTCCTGAGCCAGTACCTCACGCAGAAGGCCGTGGGCCAGTTCGACCTGGGGCCGGCGGCCGCCTTCTCGCTGATCTATTTCTTCATCATCCTGCTGCTGTGCTTCATCCTCTACAACTGGATGCAGCGCGTGGGCACCGCCGAAAAGGAGGGCGCAGGCCATGAATGAGCCCCGCTTTCAGAAACGCACGCTGTTCCTGATCGCCTACCTGGTCTTCGCCGTGCTGCCCATCTACTGGATGGTCAACATGAGCTTCAAGACCAACGAGGAGATCCTGTCGAGCTTCTCGCTGTGGCCCCAGCACTTCACCTGGGACAACTACAAGACCATCTTCACCGACGAGAGCTGGTATTCGGGCTACATCAACAGCCTGATCTACGTGGCCATCAACACCGTGATTTCGCTCACCGTGGCGCTGCCTGCGGCCTATGCGTTCAGCCGCTACCAGTTTCTGGGCGACAAGCACGTGTTCTTCTGGCTGCTGACCAACCGCATGACGCCGCCCGCAGTTTTCCTGCTGCCGTTCTTCCAGCTCTACACCACTGTGGGTCTGATGGACACGCACATCGCCGTGGCGCTGGCGCACCTGCTGTTCAACGTGCCGCTGGCGGTGTGGATTCTCGAAGGCTTCATGAGCGGCATTCCGCGCGAGATCGACGAGACGGCGTACATCGACGGCTACTCGTTCCCCCGCTTCTTCCTCACCATCTTCCTGCCGCTCATCAAGGCGGGCGTGGGCGTGGCGGCGTTCTTCTGCTTCATGTTCAGCTGGGTCGAGCTGCTGCTGGCCCGCACGCTGACCAGCGTGAACGCCAAGCCCATCGTGGCGACGATGACGCGCACGGTGAGCGCCTCCGGCATGGACTGGGCCACGCTCGCTGCCGCAGGGGTGCTGACCATCGTGCCCGGCGCCATCGTGATCTGGTTCGTGCGGCACTACATCGCGAAGGGCTTCGCGATGGGACGCGTCTGAGGGAGAAGCGCCATGTTCGACTGGATGGCCTGGACCACGCCCGTGGCCGTGTTCTTCACCTGCATCGTGCTCATGCTCATCGGCATGACGGTGTGGGAAATCAAATGCCCCACGGTGGAGCGCAAGGGTTTCCTGCCCATCGCCACCACGCGCGGCGACCGCCTGTTCATCGGCCTGCTCACCGCGGCCTACATCAACCTCGCCTGGGTGGGGCTGGGCGAGAAGATGGTGCAGTGGTTCTCGCTGGAGGCGGAGCCCTCGGTGTGGATCAGCTTCGTGCTGTCCATGGCGGTTCTGGCGCTGGTGATGAAAAAAGGGTGAAAAGCGGCTCTATCGCTTATGTGGCAAGCGCAAGCAGCTATCAAATTTGAAAATTCCATGGCGCTGGACCGTTCCTCCCCCGAGGTCGGCGTCCCAATGAAGGTGGGGGAGTCCTATGAGGAGACAGCAATGAAGATGCAGTTCAGGCAAATAGCATTCGCCGCCGCGGCCCTGGCGTTGGGGCAGGCCGCGTGGGCCGGCGAGGCCGAAGCCAAGAAGTGGATCGACAGCGAGTTCCAGCCCTCCACGCTGTCTAAGGACCAGCAGATGGCCGAGATGAAGTGGTTCATCGACGCGGCCAAGAAACTGCAGGCCAAGGGCGTGAAGGAGATTTCCGTGGTGTCCGAAACCATCACCACGCACGAATACGAATCCAAGACGCTGGCCAAGGCGTTCAGCGAAATCACCGGCATCACCGTCAAGCACGACCTGATCCAGGAAGGCGACGTGGTCGAGAAGCTGCAAACGTCCATGCAGTCGGGCAAGTCCATCTACGACGGCTGGATCAGCGACTCCGACCTGATCGGTACGCACTACCGCTACGGCAAGATGATGAACCTGACCGACTACATGGCAGGCGCCGGCAAGGAGTGGACCAACCCCGGCCTGGACATCAACGACTTCATCGGCATCAAGTTCACCACCGCGCCCGACGGCAAGCTCTACCAGCTGCCCGACCAGCAGTTCGCCAACCTGTACTGGTTCCGCGCCGACCTGTTCGACCGCAAGGACATCAAGGACAAGTTCAAGGCCAAGTACGGCTACGACC
Source organism: Acidovorax sp. MR-S7 (assembly GCF_000400995.2). Lineage (GTDB taxonomy): Bacteria > Pseudomonadota > Gammaproteobacteria > Burkholderiales > Burkholderiaceae_C > MR-S7. The sequence continues at coordinate 116,407 of NZ_DF238911.1, forward strand.
TGGGCGTGCCGCTGAACTGGAGCGCGTATGAGGACATCGCCGAGTTCTTCACCAACGACGTGAAGAACATCGACGGCAAGCCCATCTACGGCCACATGGACTACGGCAAGAAGGACCCGTCGCTGGGCTGGCGCTTCACCGATGCGTGGCTCTCGATGGCCGGTTCCGCCGACATCGGCGCGCCCAACGGCCTGCCCATCGACGAATGGGGCATCCGCGTGGCCGACGACAAGTGCACCCCCGTGGGCGCCAGCGTGGCCCGTGGCGGCGCCACTAACTCCCCCGCCGCCGTCTACGCGCTCACCAAGTACGTGGACTGGATGAAGAAGTACGCGCCCAAGGAAGCCATGGGCATGACCTTCGGCGAAGCCGGCCCCGTGCCTGCCCAGGGCCAGATCGCGCAGCAGATCTTCTGGTACACCGCCTTCACCGCCGACATGACCAAGCCCGGCCTGCCCGTGGTGAACGCCGACGGCAGCCCCAAGTGGCGCATGGCCCCCGGCCCCAACGGCCCGTACTGGAAGCAGGGCATGCAGAACGGCTACCAGGACGTGGGCTCGTGGTCCTTCTTCAAGGGCCACGACGCCAACAAGACGGCCGCCGCCTGGCTGTACGCGCAGTTCGTGACCGCCAAGACCACCTCGCTCAAGAAGACGCTGGTGGGCCTGACGCCGATCCGCGAGAGCGACATCCAGTCCAAGGCCATGACCGACGCCGCGCCCAAGCTCGGCGGTCTGGTCGAGTTCTACCGCAGCCCTGCGCGCGTCGCCTGGTCGCCCACCGGCACCAACGTGCCCGACTACCCCAAGCTGGCCCAGCTCTGGTGGAAGAACGTGGCCCAGGCCGTCACCGGCGAGAAGACGCCCCAGGCCGCCATGGACACGCTGGCCGACGAGATGGACCAGGTCATGGCCCGCCTGCAGCGCGCCGGCATGGAGCACTGCGCGCCCAAGCTCAACCCCAAGGGCGACCCCGCCAAGTGGCTGAGCGACAAGCACGCGCCCTGGAAGAAGCTGGCCAACGAAAAGCCGAAGGGTGAAACCATCGCCTACGACCGCCTGCTCCAAGCCTGGAAGGAAGGCAAGGTGCGCTGATTCCCGGGCGGCTCCCGGAGGGGAATCTAGGGTAAACCCTGAAATCCCCCTCCGGATTGTGGACAATGGATTCTTATGACTAGCGAAACGCCTTCTCCCCTGGCCACCGAGCGCGCCGAACTCCTGGCGCGGCTGGCGCAGCCCGTGACCTATGACGTGGCCGTCATCGGCGGCGGCGCCACGGGGCTGGGCGTGGCGCTGGACGCAGCCGCGCGCGGGTTCTCGGTCGTCCTGCTGGAGTCGCACGACTTCGCCAAGGGCACCTCGTCGCGCGCCACCAAGCTGGTGCACGGCGGCGTGCGCTACCTGGCGCAGGGCAACATCGCCCTGGTGCGCGAGGCGCTGCACGAGCGCACTACGCTGCTGCGCAACGCGCCGCACCTGGCGCAGCCGCTGGCCTTCGTCATGCCGTCCTACAAGCTGTGGGAAACGCCGTTCTACGGCGCCGGCCTGAAGATGTACGACGCACTGGCGGGCAAGGCCGGCCTGGGGCCGACCGAATTCCTCGGGCGCATGGAAACCCTGCGCTGCCTGCCCACCGCCATGGCAGACGGGCTCAAGGGCGGGGTGAAATACTGGGACGGGCAATTCGACGACGCCCGCCTGGCCCTGGCCCTGGCACGCACGGCGGCACGCCAAGGCGCTCTGGTGCTCAACTATTGCCCGGTGACCGATCTGCTCTACGAGGGCGGCAAAGTGGCCGGGCTGGTCTGCGAGGACGCGGAAACCTCCCGCCGCTTCGATGTACGGGCCCGCTGTGTCATCAACGCCACGGGCGTCTGGGTGGACGGCCTGCGCCAGCGCGACGGCCAGGCCCAGGGCCTGAACGTCAAGCCCATGGTGGCACCCAGCCAGGGCGTGCACATCGTGGTGGACCGCGAGTTCCTGCCCTCCGACCATGCCCTGATGGTGCCCAAGACGGCCGACGGCCGGGTGCTCTTCGCGGTGCCGTGGCTGGGCAAGCTCATCCTGGGCACGACCGACAGCCCGCGCCAGGACCTGGCGCGCGAGCCCCAGGCCATGCGGGAGGAAGTGGCCTTCATCCTCGGCGAGTCCGCGCGCTACCTGCGCCGTGCCCCGCGCGTGGAGGACGTGCGCAGCATCTGGGTGGGCTTGCGCCCTCTCGTCAAGCCGCAGGACGAGGATGGCGGCAACACCAAGAGCATCAGCCGGGAGCACACCGTGCTGGCCAGCCGCAGCGGGCTGGTGACGGTCACGGGCGGTAAGTGGACCACCTACCGCGCCATGGCCGAGGATGTGCTGCGCAAATGCATGGACGAGCACCTGCTGCCCTCGCGCCCGGGCGGCGTGACCGTGACCTTGCCCATGGTAGGCGCCGACGGCCGCAAGGGAGGGCAGGGTCTGAGCGCACCCCAGGGGCTGCACTCCTACGGATCGGAGGCGCAGGCCGTCGCCCGCCTGCCGGGGGCGGACGCGGTGCTGGCCCCGGGGCTGACCGAGTCCATGGTGCGGTTCGCCGTACGGTACGAATATGCGCGCACGGTGGAAGATGTGCTGGCCCGGCGTGCCCGCATCCTGTTCCTGGACGCACGCCTCGCCGCATCCCTGGCCCCCCGCGTGGCGGACATCCTCGTCGAGGAATTGCCGGGCCATGACCCGCAGTTGGCCGCGTTCCTGGCGCTGGCGCAACAGTACGCGAGCGTCCCAGCCTAAAAAGCGCTTGACGCGTTTATCGAGTTCGGCAACAATAGCGGGCTTCGCGTTATTCAAGCGCGGAGTTTCTGCCCAGCGGGAAGCATCGCAAGTGGTTTGCGGCGCGGACGACGGGCCCAAGACTGACTGGCATGCGGGGGCTCTTCAAGGCTCCGGCCGCTGGTACAAGTTGGGAATATTGAAATGATCCAGACAGAATCTCGGTTAGACGTTGCCGACAATACCGGCGCGAAGTCCGTCCTGTGCATCAAGGTGCTGGGCGGTTCCAAGCGTCGCTATGCCAGCGTTGGCGACATCATCAAGGTGAGCGTGAAGGAAGCCGCTCCGCGTGGCCGCGTCAAGAAGGGCGAGGTCTACAGCGCCGTGGTCGTTCGTACGGCCAAGGGCATCCGCCGCGGCGACGGCTCGCTCGTCAAGTTCGACGGCAATGCCGCCGTGCTGCTCAACTCCAAGCTGGAGCCGATTGGCACCCGCATCTTCGGCCCCGTGACGCGTGAACTGCGTACCGAGCGCTTCATGAAGATCGTGTCCCTGGCTCCTGAAGTTCTCTAAAAGGACACGCCATGAACAAGATCCGCAAGGGCGACGAGGTCATCGTGATCGCCGGGCGTGACAAGGGCAAGCGCGGCACGGTCGCGCTGCGCAAGGATGACTCCCATCTGGTCATCGAAGGCATCAACCTGGTCAAGAAGCATGTCAAGCCGAACCCCATGAAGGGCACCACCGGCGGCATCGTGGAAAAGGCCATGCCCATCCACCAGTCCAATGTGGCCATTTTCAATGCCGCGACCGGCAAGGCCGACCGCGTGGGCATCAAGGTGCAGGCCGACGGTTCGCGCGTTCGCGTGTTCAAGTCCAGCGGCGCCGAAATCAAGGCCGCCTAAGGAGTTCCCATGGCACGACTGCAACAAATCTATCGCGACAAGATCGCTCCCGAACTGGTCAAGCAGTTCGGCTACACCTCGCCGATGCAGGTTCCCCGTCTGACCAAGATCACGCTCAACATGGGCGTGAGCGAGGCCGTGGCGGACAAGAAGGTCATGGACAACGCCGTGGCCGACCTGACCAAGATCGCCGGCCAGAAGCCCGTGGTGACCAAGGCCAAGAAGGCTATCGCCGGCTTCAAGATCCGCGAAGGCCAGGCCATCGGCTGCATGGTGACGCTGCGTGGCGTCCAGATGTACGAGTTCCTGGACCGTTTCGTTACCGTGGCTCTGCCCCGCGTGCGCGACTTCCGTGGTATCTCCGGCCGCGCTTTCGACGGCCGTGGCAACTACAACATCGGCGTCAAAGAACAGATCATCTTCCCTGAAATTGAGTACGACAAGGTCGATGCCCTGCGCGGTCTCAATATCAGCATCACCACGACGGCCAAGTCCGACGAGGAAGCCAAGGCGCTCCTCACGGCTTTCCGTTTCCCGTTCAAGAACTAAAGGCAGCGTATGGCTAAAGTAGCTTTGATCCAGCGCGAACTGAAGCGCGAAAAACTGGCCGCCAAGTACGCCGCCAAGTACGCGGAACTGAAGGCCATCGCTGGCGACGCCAAGCGCAGCGACGACGAGCGCGAAGCAGCCCGTCTGGGCCTGCAGAAGCTCCCGCGCAACGCCAATCCCACGCGCCAGCGCAACCGCTGCGAGATCACGGGCCGCCCCCGTGGCACCTTCCGTCAATTCGGTCTGGGCCGCGCCAAGATCCGTGAACTGGCTTTTGCCGGTGACATCCCTGGTGTCACCAAGGCCAGCTGGTAAGCAGGCAGGAGAGATAACATGAGCATGAGTGATCCCATCGCTGACTTGCTGACCCGCATCCGCAATGCGCAAATGGTGTCCAAGGCCACCGTGTCGGTGCCTTCTTCCAAAGTGAAGGTTGCCATCGCGCAGGTGCTGAAGGACGAGGGTTACATCGACGGCTTCGAAGTGAAGAACGCCGACGGCAAGTCTGAACTCGAAATCGCCCTGAAGTACTACGCCGGCCGTCCGGTGATCGAGCGCATCGAGCGCGTGAGCCGTCCTGGCCTGCGCGTGTACAAGGGCCGCGATTCCATTCCGCAAGTCATGAACGGCCTGGGCGTGGCGATCGTCACGACCCCCAAGGGCGTGATGACCGACCGCAAGGCGCGCGCTACCGGTGTCGGCGGCGAAGTGCTGTGCTACGTGGCCTAACGCGGCATTGAGGAGAAAACTGAAATGTCCCGAGTAGGTAAATCCCCGGTGACCATCCCCGCAGGCGTGGATGTGTCCATCAAGGACGACCAGATCAGCGTCAAGGGCGCAGGCGGCACGCTGTCGCTGGCCCAGAATGCGCTGGTCAAGGTGTCCAGCAACGACGGCAAGCTGAGCTTCGAGCCCATCAACGACTCGCGTGAAGCCAATGCCATGAGCGGCACCGTGCGTCAGCTGGTGAACAACATGGTGGTCGGCGTCAGCAAGGGTTTCGAGAAGAAGCTCACGCTGATCGGCGTGGGTTTCAAGGCGGCAGCCTCTGGCGCCAAGCTGAACCTGAACGTCGGTTTCTCGCACCCCGTGAACTTCGAGATGCCTGCCGGCATCACCGTCGCCACTCCGACCCCGACCGAGATCGTGATCAAGGGTGCGAACCGCCAGGTGGTGGGCCAGCTGGCCGCCGAGATCCGCGCTGTTCGTCCTCCCGAGCCCTACAAGGGCAAGGGCATCCGCTACGCGGATGAGAAGGTTGTGATCAAAGAGACCAAGAAGAAGTAAGGAGCTGCAGCATGTTGACCAAGAAAGAGCAGCGTCTTCGTCGTGCCCGTCAGACCCGCATCCGCATTGCCCAGCAAGAGGTAGCGCGCCTGACCGTCAACCGTACGAACCTCCATATCTACGCCAGTGTGATCTCCGGCGACGGCACCAAGGTGCTGGCCAGCGCTTCCACTGCCGAAGCCGATGTGCGCAAGTCGCTCGGTGGCTCCGGCAAGGGTGGCAATGCCGCCGCGGCCCAGGTCATCGGCAAGCGCATCGCTGAGAAGGCGAAGGCGGCCGGTGTCGAGAAGGTTGCATTCGATCGCGCAGGTTTTGCATACCACGGTCGCGTGAAGGCTCTGGCCGATGCGGCCCGTGAAGCCGGCCTGCAGTTCTAAGCGGAGCGGATAAAAATGGCTAAATTTCAACCCAAGGTGCAAGACGAAGGTCGTGACGACGGTCTGCGCGAAAAAATGATCGCGGTCAACCGCGTCACCAAAGTCGTGAAGGGCGGCCGTATCCTCGGCTTCGCTGCACTGACGGTGGTAGGCGACGGTGACGGCCGCGTGGGCATGGGCAAGGGCAAATCCAAGGAAGTGCCTGCAGCCGTGCAGAAGGCAATGGAAGAAGCGCGCCGCAACATGGTGAAGGTGTCCCTGAAGAACGGCACCATCCACCACGGTGTGACCGGCCACCACGGCGCAGCTGTGGTGATGGTGGCTCCGGCCCCCAAGGGTACCGGCATCATCGCCGGCGGTCCGATGCGCGCCGTGTTCGAGGTGATGGGCATTACCGACATCGTGGCCAAGAGCCATGGGTCGTCCAACCCCTACAACATGGTTCGTGCGACGTTCGACGCCCTGGCCAATTCCACTACGCCGGCCGAAGTGGCCGCCAAGCGTGGCAAGACGGTCGAAGACCTCTTCGCTGCCTGATAAGGGAGGCGATATGACAACGCAACAAACCGTCAAGATTCAATTGGTGCGCAGCCCGATCGGCACCAAAGAGTCGCACCGCGCCACCGTGCGTGGCCTGGGCCTGCGCAAGCTCAACAGCGTGAGCGAGCTCCAGGACACGCCAGAAGTGCGCGGCATGATTAACAAGATCAGCTATCTGGTCAAGATCCTCTGAGAGGTTGATGATGGAACTCAATAGCATCAAGCCCGCAGAAGGTGCCAAGCACGCCAAGCGCCGCGTCGGTCGCGGCATTGGCTCGGGTCTGGGCAAGACCGCTGGCCGGGGCCACAAGGGCCAGAAGTCGCGTTCCGGCGGCTACCACAAGGTGGGCTTCGAAGGCGGCCAGATGCCTCTGCAGCGCCGTTTGCCCAAGCGCGGTTTCAAGTCGCACCTGCTGAAGTTCAATGCCGAAGTGACGCTGACGGCCCTGAACCAGCTGGAGCTGGCCGAAGTGGACGTGCTCGCCCTGAAGAAGGCCGGCCTCGTGAACGAATTGGCCAAGGTGGTCAAGGTGATCAAGAGCGGCGAGATCTCCAAGGCAGTCAAGCTGTCGGGCATCACCGCCACTGCTGGCGCTAAGGCAGCCATCGAGGCTGCTGGCGGCAGCCTGGCCTGATCCGGCTTTGAAGAAAGGCACCCGTGGCTACTAACGCAGCTCAACTGGCGAAGACGGGTCGTTTCGGCGACCTGCGTCGGCGGCTGGTTTTCCTGCTGCTCGCGCTGGTCGTCTATCGCGTGGGCGCGCACATTCCCGTGCCTGGTATCGATCCGGCGCAGTTGCAGCAGCTGTTCAGTGGCCAGCAAGGCGGCATCCTGAACCTCTTCAACATGTTCTCGGGTGGGGCGCTCTCGCGTTTCACGGTCTTCGCGCTGGGGATCATGCCGTACATCTCGGCATCGATCATCATGCAGCTGATGACCTACGTCGTTCCGACGTTCGAGCAACTGAAGAAGGAAGGCGAGGCGGGCCGTCGCAAGATCACCCAGTACACGCGCTATGGCACGCTGGCACTGGCGATCTTCCAGTCGCTGGGCATTGCCGTGGCCTTGGAGAGTTCCGCTGGCCTGGTGTTGAGCCCTGGTTTCGGGTTCCGCATGACGGCCGTGGTCAGCCTGACCGCGGGCACCATGTTCCTGATGTGGCTGGGTGAGCAGATCACCGAACGCGGCCTGGGCAACGGCATCTCGATCCTGATCTTCGCGGGCATCGCCGCGGGTCTTCCGAGTTCCATCGGCGGCTTGCTGGAGCTGGTACGCACGGGAGCCATGAGCATCCTGGCGGCGATCTTCATCGTGCTGGTCGTGGGGCTGGTGACCTATTTCGTGGTGTTCGTGGAGCGTGGTCAGCGCAAGATCCTGGTGAACTATGCGCGCCGGCAGGTGGGCAACAAAGTGTATGGTGGGCAGTCGTCCCACCTACCGCTGAAGCTCAATATGGCCGGGGTGATTCCGCCGATCTTCGCGTCGTCCATCATCCTGCTTCCGGCCACGGTGGTGAACTGGTTCAGCGCAGGGGAGTCCATGCGCTGGCTGCGTGACATCTCGGGTGCGTTGACGCCTGGTCAGCCCGTCTATGTGATGTTCTACGCGGCAGCCATCGTCTTCTTCTGCTTCTTCTACACCGCGCTGGTCTTCAACAGCCGGGAGACGGCGGACAACCTGAAGAAGAGCGGGGCGTTCATTCCTGGCATCCGCCCGGGGGAGCACACCGCGCGCTATATCGACAAGATCCTGGTCCGGCTGACGCTGGCGGGGGCCATCTACATCACGTTCGTGTGCCTGCTGCCGGAGTTCCTGATCCTGAAGTACAACGTCCCCTTCTACTTCGGCGGCACTTCGCTGCTGATCATCGTGGTGGTGACGATGGACTTCATGGCCCAGGTGCAGAACTACATGATGTCGCAGCAGTACGAATCGCTGCTCAAGAAGGCGAACTTCAAGGCGACACCAGGTACCTGATTCCGACGCCTCTTTGGCGAATGCGCTATAGTTGCGGGTTCGCCAGAGAAGTACGGTTTATTGATGCCCTTCGATCCATCGCGGGCACATGTTTTGTGTTCCGTGCAGTGGGCCGGAACGATTGGATAGTTTTAGGAGAATGCAATGAGAGTTTCGGCTTCGGTCAAGAAAATCTGCCGTAACTGCAAGATCATCCGCCGCAAGGGCGTGGTTCGCGTGATCTGCACGGATCAGCGCCACAAGCAGCGCCAAGGTTGATCGGGAAAGATTAGAGGACGCAAATGGCACGTATCGCTGGTATCAACATCCCGCCCCATCAACATGCCGAGATTGGCCTGACGGCCATCTATGGTATCGGGCGCACCCGTGCTCGCAAGATCTGCGAAGCATGTGGCATTGCCTATTCCAAGAAGGTGAAGGAGCTGACCGACGCAGATCTGGAAAAGATCCGCGATCAGATCGCCCAGTTCACTATCGAAGGTGACCTTCGTCGTGAGACGACGATGAACATCAAGCGCTTGATGGACATCGGCTGCTACCGCGGCTTCCGCCACCGTCGTGGCCTGCCCATGCGCGGTCAGCGTACGCGCACCAATGCCCGCACCCGCAAGGGTCCGCGCAAGGGCGCGGCGGCACTGAAGAAGTAAGGATTGAAAGATCAATATGGCCAAGTCTCCTGCCAATAACGCCGCGCAGCGCGTGCGCAAGAAGGTTCGCAAGAACGTGTCGGATGGCATCGCCCACGTGCATGCGTCCTTCAACAACACCATCATCACGATCACGGATCGTCAGGGCAATGCGCTGTCCTGGGCTTCTTCCGGTGGTCAGGGCTTCAAGGGTTCGCGCAAGTCGACGCCTTTCGCTGCCCAGGTGGCATCGGAAGTCGCGGGCCGCGCTGCCATCGAACAAGGCATCAAGAACGTGGATGTCGAGATCAAGGGCCCTGGCCCTGGCCGCGAATCCTCGGTGCGCGCTCTGGGTGCACTGGGCATCCGCATCACGTCCATTTCCGACGTGACGCCTGTCCCGCACAACGGCTGCCGTCCCCAGAAGCGCCGTCGCATCTGATTTTTTTCACTGAAGCCCACCGCCACCGATCGCCTGGCGCGATGGTGGCTCCCGCAGGTTCCTGCGGCAGCTGATTACACAAGGAAATACACGTGGCACGTTATCTCGGCCCCAAGGCCAAGCTCTCCCGCCGTGAAGGCACCGACCTGTTCCTCAAGAGCGCACGTCGCTCCATCGCGGACAAGGCGAAGTTCGATTCCAAGCCTGGCCAGCATGGCCGCACCTCCGGCGCCCGTACGTCTGACTACGGTCTGCAACTGCGCGAAAAGCAGAAGGTGAAGCGCATGTACGGCGTGCTGGAAAAGCAGTTCCGCCGTTACTTCGAAGCTGCCGAGCGCCGCAAGGGCAACACCGGTGCGAACCTGTTGTCGCTGCTGGAATCGCGCCTGGACAACGTCGTCTACCGCATGGGCTTCGGCTCCACGCGCGCCGAAGCGCGCCAGCTCGTGTCCCACAAGGCCATCACCGTGAATGGCCAGTCCGTCAATATCGCCTCCTACCTGGTGAAGGACGGCGATGTGGTGGCCGTGCGCGAAAAGTCCAAGAAGCAGGCGCGCATCGTCGAAGCCCTGCAATTGGCGCAGCAAGTGGGCATCCCGGCATGGGTGGAAGTGAACGCCGACAAGGTCGAGGGCGTTTTCAAGAAGGCGCCGGACCGCGATGAGTTCGGTGCAGACATCAACGAATCCCTGATCGTTGAGTTGTATTCGCGCTAAGCCTAGCTGATACACGTTAACCGAAATCGTCCCTGAACCGCGAGGCATCGCGGTTTAGGCGCTTCACCAGCCTTACCGGTGTAACGAGCTGGGGGTATTGAGAGGAAGTCTGCATGCAAACCAATTTGCTGAAACCCAAGGCAATCAATGTCGAGCAGCTTGGCCCCAACCGCGCCAAGGTCGCATTGGAGCCCTTTGAGCGCGGTTACGGCCACACGCTGGGCAATGCCATCCGCCGTGTACTGCTCTCGTCCATGGTGGGGTACGCAGCAACGGAAGTGACGATTGCGGGAGTCTTGCACGAATATTCGTCGATCGATGGCGTCCAGGAAGATGTCGTCAACATCCTGTTGAATCTCAAAGGGGTTGTGTTCAAGCTGCATAACCGTGACGAGGTTACGCTGAGCCTGCGCAAGGACGGCGAGGGTGTGGTGACGGCGCGCGATATCCAGACACCGCACGACGTTGAAATCGTGAACCCCGACCATGTCATTGCCACCCTGTCCGCAGGCGGCAAGCTCGACATGCAGATCAAGGTGGAGAAGGGCCGCGGCTACGTGCCGGGCAACCTGCGCCGCTATGGGGATGAATCCACCAAGTCGATCGGCCGTATCGTGCTGGATGCATCGTTCTCCCCGGTCAAGCGTGTGAGCTACACGGTCGAGAGCGCCCGTGTCGAGCAGCGCACCGACCTGGACAAGCTCGTGGTAGAGATCGAGACCAATGGCGCCATCACGGCCGAAGACGCAGTGCGTGCCTCCGCCAAGATCCTGGTGGAGCAGCTGGCGGTCTTCGCACAGCTCGAAGGGGGTGAACTGGCGGCGTTTGACGCTCCTGCCAGCTCCCGCGGGGCTGCGACGTTCGACCCGATCCTGCTGCGTCCTGTGGACGAGCTGGAGCTCACGGTTCGTTCGGCGAACTGCCTGAAGGCCGAGAACATCTACTACATCGGCGACTTGATCCAGCGTACCGAGAACGAGCTGCTCAAGACCCCGAACCTGGGCCGCAAGTCGCTCAACGAGATCAAGGAAGTGCTGGCTTCGCGCGGCCTTACGCTGGGCATGAAGCTCGAGAACTGGCCGCCTGCCGGCCTGGATAAGCGCTGAGTTATAATTTCTGGCTTCCTCTCCAAGAGGAAGAGTGCTCCGGGCAGTACCTGATACGGCTGCCCGTTTTAATTGACTGATAAGGAAAAGCACCATGCGCCACGGACACGGACTCCGTAAACTGAACCGCACTAGCTCGCACCGCCTCGCGATGCTACAGAACATGATGAACTCGCTCATCGAGCACGAGGCCATCAAGACCACACTGCCCAAGGCCAAGGAACTGCGTCGGGTGATCGAGCCCATGATCACGCTGGCCAAGGAAGACTCCGTGGCGAACCGCCGCTTGGCTTTCAATCGCCTGCGCGATCGTGACAGCGTGACCAAGCTCTTCAATGAATTGGGCCCCCGCTTCAAGGCGCGCCCGGGCGGCTACACCCGCATCCTGAAGATGGGTTTCCGCGTTGGCGACAATGCGCCCATGGCTTTTGTGGAACTGGTCGAACGTTCCGAAGTTTCTGCTGGCGAAGCGGAAGCTGGAGCTTAAAAATAGGCTATAATACTTTTCTACCGCGCGATGGAGCAGTCTGGTAGCTCGTTGGGCTCATAACCCAAAGGTCGGAGGTTCAAATCCTTCTCGCGCAACCAGTAAAATAGCGGTTCTCGCTAACAGTAAACGCCCACTTTTCAGTGGGCGTTTTTGTTTGTGCCCAAGTTGTGCCCATTCTGTGCCCGTCTTGTGCCCACGCAGATTTAGCCGATCACGATTGTGACCATTGGGTAGATTTGGCGAATTTCACTGCAATGACTGACTCTTCAAGGCTGCTTGCTGCCGTCCAACTCTGCCCATTCAATGACTGCTTGTGTCGATACCAAGCATTGCTAGGGAGGTTCTGCAAAACCCGCTGCGGCCGCACGACCGATCTGCCAAGCCGACGAGATGAGTCCATAGCGGATAAGTTTCAGCGTCCCAGGGCCATCAAATAGCGCCATTGGACTGGCCGCAAGCCCTTCTGGGCTGCAGCAGACGCACTTATGCCTGCATGGCCAGCAGCCGCGCTCGCACCAGAGATCGGCTTGAGCGATGAGGATGCCTCGACGCTGAGCGCCATAACAGCCTGGCGAACCGGATCAGGCGCCTCGTAGACCACATCGTTGCCGTCTGCAATCAGCACCTGGGGCTCATCAGACTCAATGGTTCGTGCCCGCGCCTCTTGCTTCGGTAGCCTGGCCAGCGCCATGAGGAGACCGGAAATGATGACGGGATCGTCGTCTGCCATAAGGGAGCGTGGAGAGGTAGGAAAGACCAAGGCGCAAAACGCGTGGTGTGAGCCAATAGCGCTTGCCGTCGGTTCGAACGAATGCCAGATCAATCAGCGTTAGCAGGAACCTGCGCACGGCAGTGCTACACCGTCCGCCACCTCGGCCGCCTGGACGTAAGCCCAGAACCTCAATGACTTTCAGTCCGCGTGAAAACGTGCGGACGAAGAATTCGCTTTCTGGGGTGGCCATAAATTCTTCATGTTGACAACAGCCGCTTGCCCGTCAATAATGATCTCCAGGCGGTTATTGATAACCGGCAGGCGGATGTTTCGGACGATTCGCCGAATTTTTTAACCTCAACTTGTAAGCCATGACTGCACAAACCTTCGAAACCGATTTCTGGAAGGGCAACGAGCTGCGCAAGACCTGGGAACAGATCGTTCCTGGTGAACCGCGCAAGACAATCCCGTACACGCTGACGC
>NZ_DF238912.1 GCF_000400995.2 Acidovorax sp. MR-S7
CATGGCAAACCCACTCCGTCAACGCGTTGGCCCACATACTACCAACACAGATTTGTGACAGAGCCATAAAAAAAGCCGCTTTCAGCGAAAGCGGCCTTTTGTAGGAAACCCTGGCGGGTTCTCGTTAAACTTGGTGCCCAGGAGAGGACTCGAACCTCCACGATGTTACTCGCTAGTACCTGAAACTAGTGCGTCTACCAATTCCGCCACCTGGGCATTTCAGGAAAGACAGAGATTGTATATCAAAAAAAATCACTCCAGTGCACCCGCGCCGCAGCTCTCGTTGGATGAGATCGAAGGCAGCGTGCAGGGGCACCGGGACGGGCACGGTTTTGTCCTGCGCGACGACGGGCAGGCCGATATCTACCTGCCTCCCAACGAGATGCGCGCCGTGCTGCACAAGGACCGCGTGCGCGTGCGCATCGTGCGCCACGACCGCCGGGGCCGGCCCGAGGGCCGCGTGGTCGAGATCGTCGAGCGGCTGCCCCAGCCCATCATCGGCCGCCTGCTGCAGGAAAGCGGCGTGTGGCTGGTGGCGCCGGAGGATAAGCGCTACGGCCAGGACGTGCTGATTCCCAAAGGCGCCACCGGCGCGGCGACGCCCGGCCAGGTGGTCGTGGTCGAGCTGACCGAGCCGCCCGCCTTGTTCGGCCAGCCCGTGGGCCGGGTGGTCGAAGTGCTGGGCGAGGTGGACGACCCCGGCATGGAGGTGGAGATCGCGGTGCGCAAGTACGGCGTGCCGCACGAATTCTCCGAAGCCTGCCTGGCCGAGACCAAGGCGCTGCCCGACAAGGTGCGCGCCAAGGACAAGCGCCAGCGCGTGGACCTGACGGACGTGCCGCTGGTCACCATCGACGGCGAGGACGCGCGCGACTTCGACGACGCCGTGTACTGCGAGCCGGCGCGCGTGGGCCGCGGCAAGGGCTGGCGCCTGCTGGTGGCCATCGCCGACGTGAGCCATTACGTGGAGACGGGCAGCGCGATCGACGTGGATGCCTACGACCGCGCCACCAGCGTGTACTTTCCCCGGCGCGTCATTCCCATGCTGCCGGAGAAGCTCTCCAACGGCCTGTGCTCGCTGAACCCGCACGTCGAGCGCCTGTGCATGGTCTGCGACATGCTGGTGACGGCCAAGGGTGAGATCCACGCCTACCAGTTCTACCCGGCAGTGATGCTCAGCCACGCCCGGTTCACCTACAACGAGGTGGCCGCCATCCTGGCCAACACCCGCGGGCCGGAGGCCAGCCGCTACAAGGAGCGCGTGGACAACCTGCTGCACCTGCACGACGTGTACCGCGCACTGCTCGGGGCGCGCCAGACGCGCGGCGCGGTGGACTTCGAGACCACGGAGACGCAGATCGTCTGCGACGACAACGGCCGCATCGAGCGCATCGTGCCGCGCGTGCGCACCGAGGCCCACCGGCTGATCGAGGAGGCCATGCTGGCGGCCAACGTCTGCAGCGCGGACTTCATCGGGCAGGCTGACCGCCCCGGCCTGTACCGCGTGCACGAAGGCCCCACGCCGGAAAAGCAGGACATCCTGCGCTCCTACCTCAAGGCCATGGGCGTGGGCATGACGATCGGGGACGACCCGCGTCCGTCGGAGTTCCAGGCCATCGCCGATGCGACCAAGGAGCGGCCCGACGCGCAGCAGATCCACACCATGCTGCTGCGCTCCATGCAGCAGGCGATCTACACGCCCGTCAACAGCGGGCACTTCGGGCTGGCCTTCGAGGCCTACACGCACTTCACCAGCCCCATCCGCCGCTACCCCGACCTGCTGGTGCACCGCGTCATCAAGTCCGTCCTGGGCAAGAGCCGCTACGTGCTGCCCCAGCTGCCCACGCCGGGCGAGGCGCAGTTCAAGCTGGCCAAGCGCCTGGCGGCCTCCAAGGCGTCGGACGGCGCCAAGCCGCCGCGCGGCAAGGCAGCGGGCAGCAGCCGCGAGATCGAGGCATGGGAGGCCGCCGGCCTGCACTGCAGCGCCAACGAGCGCCGCGCCGACGAAGCCAGCCGCGACGTGGAGGCCTGGCTCAAGTGCCAGTACATGCGCGAGCACCTGGGCGAGGAGTACAGCGGCGTCGTGAGCGCGGCGACCAGCTTCGGCATCTTCGTCACCCTGGATGCGCTGTACGTCGAGGGCCTGGTGCACATCACCGAGCTGGGCGGCGAATACTTCAAGTTCGACGAGGCGCGCCAGGAGCTGCGGGGCGAGCGCACCGGCATCCGCTATTCCATCGGCACGCGCGTGCGCGTGCAGGTCAGCCGCGTGGACCTGGACGGGCGCAAGATCGACTTCCGCCTCGTGCGCGACGAGATGGACGGCATGCCTGCCAAGCCCGGCAAGGCCGCGAAAGGGCGAGAATCGCCCGTGCGCGCTCCGGTGGACGATGCCAGGGCGCCCGCCCCGGCGCGCGCGCAGGCCCGTAGCGGCGCACGCGGCAAGGCGGACAAGCCCCCCGGCCGCAAGCCCGAAGCCGGAAAGGCCGGCCGCGGCGGCAAGGGCCGCCGCTCGCGCGGCTGAGCCTTCTGCGCCTTGCGGGCGCTGCCCGCATCCCCACCACCCTTTGAGAACAAGAGGCATCGCCATGAGTGAGACTTCCAAAATCGCCATCGTCACGGGCGCCGGCACCGGCATCGGCAAGGCGGCTGCGCTGGCCCTGCTGGGCAACGGCTGGACCGTGGCATTGGCCGGCCGCCGCGAGCAGCCGCTGCTGGACGCTGCGGCCGAATCGGGCGCCGGGCCGCGTGCCCTGGCCGTGCCCACCGACGTGTCGGACCCGCAGGCCGTGCGCAGCCTGTTCGACCAGGTGGTGGAGCGCTTCGGCCGCGTGGACCTGCTGTTCAACAACGCCGGTGTGGGCGCCCCCGCCGTCCCCCTGGAAGACCTGCCGGTGGAGCAGTGGAAGAACGTGGTGGACATCAACCTGAACGGCATGTTCTATTGCATCCAGAACGCCTTCCGTGTGATGAAGGCGCAGGCGCCGCGCGGCGGGCGCATCATCAACAACGGCTCCATCTCCGCCCACACGCCGCGCCCCAATTCCATCGCCTACACCGCCACCAAGCACGCAGTGATGGGCATGACGAAGACGGCCTCGCTCGACGGGCGCAAGTACGACATCGCCGTGGGCCAGATCGACGTGGGCAACGCGGGTACGGAACTGGCCCAGCGCATGACCCAGGGCGTGATGCAGGCGCACGGCGCCGTCGCACCCGAGCCGCTGATGGACGTGAACATCGTCGGGCAGTCGGTGCTCTACATGGCCAACCTGCCGCTCGAAGCCAACGTGATGTTCCACACCGTCATGGCCACGAAGATGCCGTTCGCCGGACGCGGATGAGCGCGCTCCTCCGGGCGCTGGCGGTGTGGGCCGCCATTCTGGCGCCGTCTGCCTGGGCGGCCGATGCGGACCATCCTCCCGTGGAGTCGATGGCATCGCGCGTGCTGGCATGTACCGCGTGCCACGGGCGCGAAGGGCGGGCCACGCCGGGCGGCTATTTCCCGCGCATCGCGGGCAAGCCCGCAGGCTATCTCTACCACCAGCTGCTCAACTTCCGCGACGGGCGGCGCAGCTACCCTCCCATGTCGTACCTGCTGGAGCACCTGACGGACGACTACCTGCGCGAGGTCGCGGAGCATTTCGCCGCGCTGGACCTGCCTTATGCGCCGCCCCAGCCTGCGCAGGCCCCTGCCGCCGTGCTGCAGCGGGGGCGCGCGCTCGTGCTGCAGGGCGATGCCGGGCGCGACCTCCCGGCCTGCGTGCACTGCCATGGAGAGTCTTTGACCGGCGTGGCGCCGTTCATTCCCGGCCTGCTGGGCCTGTCGCGTGACTATGTGAACAGCCAATTGGGTGCTTGGCAGACCGGCCAGCGGCGCGCGCAGGCGCCCGACTGCATGGCGCAAGTGGCCCGGCAGCTCTCGGTGGAAGACGTGAGCGCCGTGTCCGCATGGCTGGCCTCCCAGCCTGTGCCTGCGCAGGGGCGGCCGGCTACTGCGCTGGCGATGCGGCTGCCGTTGCCCTGCGGCGGCGTGCCGCAGCAGCCGCAAGCGGCGGCGGGAGGTGTGCGATGACGTCCCGCCTCGCGCTCTGGGGGGCAGGCCTGGCCTGCGCCGTGGCCGTCGCGGCGGCGGGCGTGTGGGCGCTCAACCGCCTCGATGAGGCGCCTCTGCCCGCGCAGGACGCGCCCGCGTCCTCGGCGCCCGAAACCATCGCGCGGGGGGAATACTTGGCGCGTGCGGGCAATTGCATCTCCTGCCATACGAGCCCGGGAGGCGCCGCCTTCGCGGGCGGGCGGGCGATCGACACGCCCTTCGGCTCCATCTACGCTTCCAACCTGACGCCGCACGATGCCACGGGCATCGGCCGGTGGACGTCTTCCGAATTCTGGCGCGCACTGCACAACGGCCGTTCGCGCGACGGCCGCCTGCTGTACCCCGCGTTTCCCTATCCCAACTACACGCGCGTGACGCGCGAGGACTCGGACGCCATCTTCAGCTATCTGCGCAGCCTCGCGCCGGTCGAGCAGCCCAGCCCTGCGCATGCGCTGCGGTTCCCGTACAACACGCAGGCCGCGCTGGCGGTCTGGCGGGCATTGTTCTTCCGTCCCGGCGTGCTGGACGCGCAGCCCGGGCAAACCGAAGAATGGAACCGCGGTGCCTACCTGGTCCAGGGATTGGGCCATTGCGCTGCATGCCACACGCCGCGCAACGCCCTGGGTGCCACGCGCGAGGGGGCGGCCTTCCAGGGCGGGCTGATGCCGGTGCAGAACTGGTATGCCCCTGCACTGAATTCCGCGCGCGAGGCCGGGCTGGCGGCGTGGCCGCTGGAGGATGCCGTAGCGCTGCTCAAGACCGGCGTGTCTCCCCGGGCGGCCGTTTCCGGCCCCATGGCGGAGGTGGTGTTCCGCAGCCTGCAGTACCTGAGCGAGGAGGACCTGCGTGCCATGGCCACCTATTTGCGTGGCTTGCCGCAGGCGCAGGACGCGCCCCTGCCGGTGGCCAGGCCATCGCAGAAGGTCATGGAGCGTGGCGAGCAGGTGTATGCGCAGCACTGTGCGCAATGCCACGGCCGGCAGGGGGAGGGGAGCACTGGCGCATTTCCCGCGCTGGCCGGCAACCGCGCGGTGGAGATGCCAGAAACCGTCAACCTGGTGCGCGTGCTGCTGCAAGGCGGTTACCTGCCGGCCACCCAGGGCAACCCGCGTCCCCATGGCATGCCGCCTTTCATGCACAGCCTGGGCGACGAGGACATGGCCGCGGTGCTTTCCTACATCCGCGCAGCCTGGGGCAACCAGGGCTCCAGGGTGGATACCATTGACGTCCACCGCGGCCGGGAGCGGCGCGGCCATTGACATCGAGCACCTCCTCCATGGGCCCACCTGCCGAACCGAATGCGACGACCCCTGCCTCTTCCATGCGGGAAGGGTTGTGGGTCATCTGCCTGTGCGCGCAGTGGTGCGACGTGTGCCGCCAGTACCGTGCCGGTTTCGAGGCCCTGGCCCGCGAGTGGCCCGGGGCCCGGTTCCTGTGGGTGGACGTGGAGGACGAGGAGGGCGTCGTCGGCGACGTGGACGTGGAGACTTTCCCCACGCTCCTGATCGGCGACGGCCGGGGCGTGCGCTTCCTGGGGCCTCTGCTGCCGCAGGCCGGCGTGCTGGGGCGGCTGCTGCAAGGGCTCGGCAGCAAAGGGTTTTCCCCTGTGGCGGACGGGCCGGCGGAAGCGCTGTTGCGGCGCATTGTTGCCAGCCGCGCTTGAATGCAAGATGCGTGCCGCGATCCTTTGCATCGCGGGGCATTAGCGAGTACAATACTCGCTTCACGACCAATCGGGCGGGTACCAACCGCCCGTTTTTTTTGGGCGTTTGCTTTTCAGTCCCGGCCGCCACGAAGGCGAGGGCAGGCCGGGCATTTCATCTGGAATTGGACAGAGCGCACACACGTGGCATTGCAGCAGATTGTTGAACAGACCGTGGCCGGGTTGGGCTATGACCTGGTGGAGATCGAACGCTCCGCAGGGGGCCTGCTGCGTATCACCATCGACCTCCCGTGGACTCCCGTGCAGGAGGGCGAGCCGCCCGCCGCGGAGCAGTTCATCACCGTGGAAGATTGCGAGAAGGTCACGCGCCAGCTCCAGTTCGCGCTGGAGGTCGAGGGCGTGGACTACAAGCGCCTGGAGGTGTCCTCCCCGGGCATCGACCGCCTGCTGCGCAACGAGCGCGACTTCGAGCGCTTCGAGGGCGAGATGGTCGACATCACGCTCAAGGCCCCGCTGGGTGCGGCGGCGGGCGGGCAGGTGTCTGCCAACCGCAAGAAATTCCGGGGCACGCTGGAGCGCGTGCAGGCCGGTGGCTGGCAGGTCGTGTGGAGCGACGAGCCGCCCCCGAAGCCAGGCCAGCGCGTGAGCAAGAAGCGCGTGCCGCCGCCGCTGCAGGCGCTGGGGTTCACGTTCGACGAGCTGCGCGAGGCGCGGCTGGCGCCCATCGTGGACTTCAAGGGGCGGGGCGCCAAGCCCGGGACCGAAGGCTGAGAAACCGAACAGTGGGGCCGCCGTGTATGGCCGGGGCCCGCGAGAGATTGAGAAACAGGAGAGTCGTCGCATGAATCGCGAATTGTTGATGTTGGTGGAAGCCATTTCGCGCGAGAAGAACGTCGAGCGCGATGTAGTCTTGGGCGCGGTGGAGTCGGCGCTGGCGCAGGCCACGAAGAAGCTGTACCAGGGCGAGGTGGACATCCGCGTGGCCATCGACCGCGACAGCGGCGAGTACGAGACTTTCCGCCGCTGGCTGGTGGTGCCCGACGACGCGGGCCTGCAGAACCCCGACGCCGAAGAACTGCTGATGGATGCGCAGGAGCGCGTCCCCGACATCGAGGTGGGCGAATACATCGAGGAATCGGTGGAGTCCGTGCCCATCGGCCGCATCGGCGCAATGGCCGCCAAGCAGGTGATCCTGCAGAAGATCCGCGACGCCGAGCGCGAGATGCTGCTCAACGACTTCATGAGCCGTGGGGAGAGGATCTTCACCGGCACCGTCAAGCGCATGGACAAGGGCGACATCATCGTCGAGTCCGGCCGCGTAGAAGGGCGCCTGCGCCGCAGCGAGATGATCCCCAAGGAGAACCTGCGTAATGGCGACCGCGTGCGTGCCATGATCATGGAGGTGGACCTGACGCTGCGCGGCGCGCCCATCATCCTGTCGCGCTCGGCGCCCGAGTTCATGATCGAGCTGTTCCGCAACGAAGTGCCCGAGATCGAGCAGGGCCTGCTGGAGATCAAGAGCTGCGCCCGCGACCCGGGCAGCCGCGCCAAGATCGCCGTGCTGTCGCACGACAAGCGCGTGGACCCGATCGGCACCTGCGTGGGCGTGCGCGGCACACGCGTGAATGCCGTGACCAACGAGCTGGCAGGCGAGCGCGTGGACATCGTGCTCTGGTCCGAGGACCCCGCCCAGTTCGTGATCGGCGCGCTGGCGCCGGCCAACGTGTCGTCCATCGTGGTGGATGAGGAAAAACATGCCATGGACGTGGTGGTGGACGAGGAGAACCTCGCCATCGCCATCGGCCGCGGCGGCCAGAACGTGCGCCTGGCCTCGGACCTCACGGGCTGGAAGATCAACATCATGGACGCGGCCGAAAGCGCCCAGAAGCAGGCCGAGGAAACCGACGCGGCCCGCAAGCTGTTCATGGAGAAGCTCGACGTGGACGAGGAGATCGCCGACATCCTGATCGAGGAAGGCTTCGCCAGCCTCGAGGAGGTGGCCTACGTGCCGCTGCAGGAAATGCTGGAGATCGAGAGCTTCGACGAAGACACCGTGAACGAGCTGCGCGCCCGCGCCAAGGACGCGCTGTTGACCATGGAAATCGCCCGCGAGGAGAGCATTGGCACCGTCTCCCAGGATCTGCGCGACCTGGAAGGCCTCAATGCCGAGCTGATCGCCAAGCTCGCCGCTGGCGGAGTGCATACGCGTGATGACCTGGCCGATCTGGCCATTGACGAATTGACCGAACTGACCGGCCAGACCGCCGAGGATGCCAAGGCCTTGATCATGAAGGCGCGTGAGCACTGGTTTGCCGCGGGGCAAGAGTAAAGGTCAGGGAGGTTCGAACTGAATATGTCGAGTAACACTGTTGCCGAGTTCGCTGCAGAGCTCAAGAAATCGCCTGAAACCCTGCTGGAGCAGCTCAAGTCTGCCGGCGTGGCCAAGACGTCCGCGGTCGATGCGCTGAATGAGTCCGACAAGCAAAAGCTTCTGGCCTATTTGCAGGCCAGCCACGGTACCGTGGGCGGCGACCGCAAGAAGATCACCCTGGTGAAGAAGTCCACCAGCGAGATCAAGCAGGCCGACGCCACGGGCAAGGCGCGCACCATCCAGGTGGAAGTGCGCAAGAAGCGCACCTTCATCAAGCGCGACGACGCTGCCGAGGCGCCCGAGGCACCCTCCGCCGAGGACCAGGACCTGGTTCGCCGCGAGGAAGAAGCGCGCCAGCAGGCCGAACTGTTCCGCCGCCAGGAGGAAGAGCTGGCCACACAGCGCCAGGAGCGCGAGGCGCGCGAGCGCCGCGAACGCGAGGCCGAGGAGCGCGCCGCCGCCTATGCGGCCCAGCAGGCCGAGAAGAAGGCCCAAGAATCCGCCGAGCGCCAGGAAGCGCAGCGCGAAGCCGCCGCCGAGGCCGAGGCACGCAACCAGGCGCAGGCCGAGGCGCGTGCCAAGGCCGAAGCCGAATCCAAGGCCCGCGCGGCCGAGGATGCGGCGCGCGCGGCCGACCTGGACGAGCGCCGCCGCAGGGCCCTGGCCGAGGCCGAGGCCATCCGCGCCATGATGGCCGCGCCCAAGAAGGTGCTCGTGGCCAAGAAGCCCGAGGAGGCCAAGCCGGCCGCCAAGGCAGCCACCCCCGCGGCCGATGCCAAGAAGGGCACGCTGCACAAGCCGGCCACCGGCACGGGCGGCGCCCGCGCGGGCGCGCCTGCCGCTCCGGGCGCGGGCAAGGAAGTGAAGTCCGCCAAGCTCTCGTCGAGCTGGGCCAACGACACGACCAAGAAGAAGGAAATCAAGACCCGCGGCGACAGCAGCGGCGGGGTGGGGCGCAACAACTGGCGCGGCGGCCCGCGCGGCCGGCGCGGCAACGACCGCGACGACCAGCGCCAGCAGCAGGCGCCGGCCGAGTTCCGCGCGATCGAGGTGCACGTGCCCGAGACCATCACCGTGGCCGAGCTGGCGCACAAGATGGCCATCAAGGCCTCCGAGGTCATCAAGGCGCTCATGAAGATGGGCCAGATGGTCACCATCAACCAGCCGCTGGACCAGGACACCGCCATGATCGTGGTGGAGGAAATGGGCCACAAGGCCGTGGTCGCCGCGCTGGACGATCCGGAAGCGTTCACCGCCGAGGAAGTCTCCGGCCACCAGGCAGAGGCCCTGTCGCGCGCGCCTGTGGTCACCGTCATGGGCCACGTGGACCACGGCAAGACCTCGCTGCTGGACTACATCCGCCGCTCCAAGGTGGCGGCGGGCGAGGCCGGCGGCATCACGCAGCACATCGGCGCTTACCACGTCGAGACGCCGCGCGGCATCGTCACCTTCCTGGACACCCCCGGCCACGAGGCCTTCACGGCCATGCGTGCCCGCGGCGCCCAGGCGACCGACATCGTCATCTTGGTGTGCGCAGCCGACGACGGCGTGATGCCCCAGACCAAGGAAGCCATCAAGCACGCGAAGGCGGCTGGCGTTCCCATCGTCGTGGCCATCACCAAGGCCGACAAGCCCGAAGCGAACCCCGACCGCGTCAAGCAGGAGCTGGTGGGCGAGCAGGTGGTGCCCGAGGAATACGGCGGCGACTCGCCCTTCGTGGCCGTGTCGTCCAAGACCGGCATGGGCATCGACGAGCTGCTGGAGCAGGTGCTGCTGCAGGCCGAAGTGCTGGAGCTCAAGGCCCCGGTGGACGCCATGGCCAAGGGCCTGGTCATCGAAGCCCAGCTCGACAAGGGCCGCGGCCCCGTGGCTACGGTGCTGGTGCAGTCTGGCACGCTCAAGGTGGGCGATGTGGTGCTCGCGGGCCAGACCTTCGGCCGCGTGCGCGCCATGACCGACGAGGACGGCCGCTCCACCAAGGAAGCCGGCCCCTCGATCCCTGTCGAGATCCAGGGCCTGACCGAGGTGCCCCAGGCGGGCGACGAGTTCATGGTGCTGTCCGACGAGCGCCGTGCACGGGAGATCGCGACCTACCGCGCGGGCAAGTTCCGCAACACCAAGCTGGCCAGGCAGCAGGCCGCCAAGCTGGAGAACATGTTCGCCGATATGGCGGCGGGCGAGGTGCAGAACCTGCCCATCATCATCAAGGCGGACGTGCAAGGCTCCCAGGAAGCGCTGGCGCAGTCGCTGCTCAAGCTTTCGACCGACGAGATCAAGGTCCAGCTCGTGTATGCGGGCGTGGGCGGCATCAGCGAGTCCGACGTGAACCTGGCGATCGCCTCCAAGGCCATCGTGATCGGCTTCAACGTGCGTGCCGACGCAGGCGCGCGCAAGCTGGCCGAGAGCAACGGCGTGGACCTGCGCTACTACGGCATCATCTACGACGCCGTGGACGAGCTGAAGGTGGCCATGTCCGGCATGCTGGCGCCCGAGCAGCGCGAGGAGGTCATCGGCACGGCCGAGATCCGCACGGTGTTCGTGGCCTCCAAGATCGGCACGGTGGCGGGCTCCTACATCACCTCGGGCATGGTCCATCGCAACGCACGCTTCCGCCTGCTGCGCGACAACGTGGTGGTGTACACGGGCGAGGTCGAATCGCTGCGCCGCATCAAGGACGACGTCAAGGAAGTCAAGGAAGGCTTCGAGTGCGGTATCAAGCTCAAGAACTACAACGACATCCGCGAGGGTGACCAGCTGGAGTTCTTCGACATCAAGGAAATCGCGCGTACGCTGTAAGCAGGACGACGGGAAGGGCACGCTATGCAGATCATTCACAGGATGTGGCGTGAGCACCGCGGCTTCATGCTCTTCGTGGGGCTGATGCTCGTGTTCCGCTCGGCCGTGGCCGACTGGAACTACGTGCCCTCGTCGTCGATGAACCCGACCCTGTACGCGGGCGACCGCGTACTCGTGGACAAGCGTGCCTACAGCCTGCGCGTGCCCTTCACGCTGCACGAGGTGGCGCGCTGGGGTACGCCGCAGCGCGGCGACGTGATCACCTTCGACTCGCCGGCCGACGGGCTCAACCTCATCAAGCGTGTGGTGGCCGTGGCAGGCGACGAGGTGTCCATGTCGAACAACCAGCTGTTCC
The DNA here is from genome assembly GCF_000400995.2 of Acidovorax sp. MR-S7. GTDB lineage: Bacteria > Pseudomonadota > Gammaproteobacteria > Burkholderiales > Burkholderiaceae_C > MR-S7. The sequence continues at coordinate 11,282 of NZ_DF238912.1, forward strand.
TGAACGGCCGGCCACAGCCGCGCATCCTGGTGGATGCGCAGCGCGACATACCCACGGAGCAGGGCTTGCTGAAGGCCGAGGTCTGGCACGAAGCGCTGGACGGCCACATGATCGAGGTGGCCCGCCTGCCCGGCATGAACCTCTACACCGGCTTCGCGCCGGTGCGCGTGCCCGAAGGCCACGTGATGGTCATGGGCGACAGCCGTGACAACAGCAAGGATTCGCGTTTCCTCGGCTTCATCGACGTGCGCCGCGTCACCGGCAAGGCCGTGCGCGTGGTGCTGTCCCACGATCCGGACCATATGTACGTGCCGCGCGTGGACCGCTGGTGGCAACCCCTGCATCTTTGAACCGCCATGGCAGCCAAGAAATCATCCACCCCCAACCGCGGCTTCAAGGTCGCGGACCAGATCCAGCGCGACCTGACCGAGCTGATCCGCGAGTTGAAGGACCCGCGCATCGGCATGTGCACGCTGCAGGGCGTGGAAGTGACGCCCGACTACGCGCACGCCAAGGTGTTCTTCAGCGTGCTCGTGGGCGATGCCGACGCCACGCAGGAGGCGCTGAACCAGGCCGCGGGATTCCTGCGCAACGGCCTGTTCAAGCGCCTGCACATCCACACCGTGCCCACGCTGCACTTCGTGTTCGACCGCACTACCGAGCGCGCGGCCGACATGAATGCGCTGATCGCACGCGCGGTGGCCTCTCGTTCCAAGGACGACGACGACGCATGACCGAGCGCGCTCCCCGCATCCGGGTGCAGCGGCGCCCGGTGCACGGAGTGCTGCTGCTCGACAAACCCCTGGGCCTGTCCAGCAACGACGCCTTGCAGAAGGCGAAGTGGCTGCTGCGCGCCGAGAAGGCGGGCCACACGGGCACGCTCGATCCGCTGGCCACGGGCGTGCTGCCGCTGTGCTTCGGCGCGGCCACCAAGTTCAGCCAGTTGCAGCTCGATGCGCCCAAGACCTACGAGGCCGTCGCGCTGCTGGGCGTGACCACCGCCACCGGCGATGCCGAGGGCGAGGTGCTGCAGCGGCGGGCGGTCGACCCCGCGCAGCTCACGCCCGAGCGCCTGGCGGCCGTGCAGGCGCAGTTCACCGGCCCCATCCGGCAGGTGCCGCCGATGCACAGCGCGCTCAAGAAGGACGGCAAGGCGCTCTATGAATACGCGCGCGCCGGTGTGTCCGTGGAGCGCGAGGCGCGCGACGTGACGATCCACGCATTGGAACTGACCCTGACGCAGGCTGGGCAGGCACAGCCAGCTATCAAGATGGTAGTGACGTGCAGCAAGGGCACCTACATCCGCACGCTGGGTGAGGTCATCGGCGCGGCCCTGGGCTGCGGCGCGCACCTCACCTTCCTGCGCCGCACCGACACCGGGGGCCTGGGCGTCGCGCGTTGCGTGACGCTGCACGCGCTGGAGGCCATGGGCGAGGACGAGCGCCTGGCCTGCGTGCAGCCGGTGGAGACGCTGCTGGCCGGGCACGTGCCTGTCACGCTCGACGAGGACAATGCAGGCCGGTTCCTCTCCGGCATGCGCCGGCGCGGGCCCTGGCCCGATGCGCCGGCCGTGGCCGTGTTCGGCACGCGCCCACGCGCGCTGCTGGGCGTGGCACACATCACGCGGGGCGAGCTGATCCCTGGCCGGCTGCTCTCTCCCATCGAAATACAACAGATCCTGGAAAGCGCGCCGCGCGCTGCCAACGCGGCACATTGAAGGCAACAACGCTATGAGCAAACAAATCCGCAACATCGCCATCATCGCCCACGTCGACCATGGCAAGACCACCATGGTGGACCAGCTGCTGCGCCAGTCCGGCACCTTCGCCGCCCACGAGAAAGTCGTGGACACGGTGATGGACAACAACGCCATCGAGCGCGAGCGCGGCATCACCATCCTGGCCAAGAACTGCGCCGTGAGCTGGAACGGCACGCACATCAACATCCTCGACACGCCCGGCCACGCCGACTTCGGCGGCGAGGTGGAGCGCGCGCTCTCGATGGTGGACGGCGTGGTGCTGCTGATCGACGCGCAGGAAGGCCCCATGCCCCAGACGCGCTTCGTGACCAAGAAGGCGCTGGCCCTGGGCCTCAAGCCCATCGTGGTGGTCAACAAGGTGGACAAGCCCGGCGCCAACCCCGACAAGGTGGTGAACGCCGCGTTCGACCTGTTCGACAAGCTGGGCGCGACCGACGAGCAGCTCGACTTCCCCGTGGTCTATGCCTCCGGCATCAACGGCTGGAGCGCGCTGGAGCAGGGCGCGCCGGGCGAGCAGTGGGGCCCCGACATGTCGGCCCTGTTCGAGACCATCCTCAAGCACGTGCCCTCGGTCAAGGGTGACCCCTCCGCGCCGCTGCAGATGCAGGTGTCCGCGCTGGACTACTCCACCTTCGTGGGCCGCATCGGCGTGGGCCGCATCACGCAGGGCACGCTCAAGGCAGGCCAGGACGTGCTGGTCATGGCCGGCCCCGATGGCGAGAGCTACAAGGGCCGCGTGAACCAAATCCACCAGTTCCAGGGCCTGGACCGCGTGCAGGTGACCGAGGCCGGCCCCAGCGAGATCGTGCTCATCAACGGCATCGAGAACGTGGGCATCGGCGAGACGCTGACCGACCCGGCCAACCCGCAGCCGCTGCCCATGCTCAAGATCGACGAGCCCACGCTGACCATGAACTTCTGCGTGAACACCTCGCCGCTGGCGGGCCGCGAAGGCAAGTTCGTGACCAGCCGCCAGCTCTGGGACCGCCTGCAGAAGGAGCTGCGCTCCAACGTCGCCCTGCGCGTGAAGGAGACCGACGAGGACGGGATCTTCGAGGTGTCCGGCCGGGGCGAACTGCACCTGACCATCCTGCTGGAGGAAATGCGCCGCGAGGGCTACGAGCTGGCCGTCTCCAAGCCGCGCGTGGTCTTCAAGGACATCGACGGCGAGCGCTGCGAGCCCATCGAGCTGGTGACCGCCGACATCGAGGAAGGCCACCAGGGCGGCGTGATGCAGGCGCTGGGCGAGCGCAAGGGCGAGCTGGTGAACATGGAGCCGGACGGCCGCGGGCGCGTGCGCCTGGAATACCGCATCCCTGCGCGCGGCCTGATCGGCTTCACCAACGAGTTCCTGAACCTGACGCGCGGCTCGGGCCTCATCAGCAACATCTTCGACAGCTACGAGCCGCACAAGGGCGACATCGGCGGGCGCAAGAACGGCGTGCTGATCTCCATGGACGACGGCGAGATCTTCACCTACGCCCTGGGCAAGCTGGATGACCGCGGCCGCATGTTCGTGCGCGCGGGCGACCCGGTGTACGAGGGCATGATCGTCGGCGTGCACAACCGCGACAACGACCTCGTGGTGAACGCCACGCGCACCAAGCAGCTCACCAACTTCCGCGTGAGCGGCAAGGAAGACGCGATCAAGATCACGCCGCCCATCGACCTCACGCTGGAATACGGCGTGGAGTTCATCGAGGACGACGAACTCGTCGAGATCACGCCCAAGAGCATCCGCCTGCGCAAGCGCCACCTCAAGGAGCACGAGCGCAAGCGCGCCAGCCGCGAGGGCGCATGACGCTGCGCGCCGGCTGACCGGCCCGTGGCCCGTAGGGCGAGCCGCTCCGCAAGGAGGGCTCGCCCTGCGCGCATCCGGGCCTGCGCAAAGCGGGCTGCGCGGCTACCGTGCGGCGCTGCACACAGCGATGCAGACAACGGCCTGTGGCAGCGACTGCGCGGACAGCGCCAGGGCCATGCGGTGGACCTGGTACCGGCCGTGCTGGTGGGCGCAGCGCTTTCGTCGCTGGCCACCTTCCCGCTGGCCTGGCCGTTCCAGGCCACGGGGCACGACCTGGCGCTGCTGGCCTTGCGGGGTCTGGTCCAATTGGCGATTCCGTGCGTGCTCGTGGTGTACTGTGCGCGCGTGCTCAAGGCGCCCGAGGTGGCGCTGCTGGGTCTGCTGGAGGTGATTTTCGGCATTCTGCTGGCCTGGGCGGGTGCGGGTGAGCGCCCGGCCCCGGCCGTGCTGATGGGGTGGCGCGCTGGTGATCGGCGCGTTCGTTTTCAATGAACTGCTTGGATGGAAGGAACAACAATGACGGAGATGACGGCGGAAGTCGTGACCGAGGTGCGCGGCCGCGTGGGCTGCATCACACTGAACCGCCCGAAGGCGCTCAACGCCTTGTCGCTGGGCATGGTGCGCAGCCTCATGGCCACGCTGCTGGCCTGGCAGAAGGATGACCAGGTGCTGGCCGTGGCGATCCGCGGCAACGGCCGCGAGGGGCCGTTCGGCGCGTTCTGCGCGGGCGGCGACATCCGCTTCCTGCACGCGGCGGGTAGCAGCGGCAACCCGCAGCTCGAGGACTTCTTCACTGAGGAATACGCGCTCAACCACCTGATCCACACCTTCGGCAAGCCCTACATCGCGTTCATGGACGGCATCGTCATGGGCGGCGGCATGGGCATCAGCCAGGGCGGCACGCTGCGCGTGGTGACCGAGCGCACCAAGATGGCCATGCCCGAGACGGCCATCGGCCTGTTCCCAGACGTGGGCGGCGGCTACTTCCTCTCGCGCTGCCCGGGCCGCGTGGGCGAGTGGCTGGCCTTGACGGGCGACACCATCGGCGCGGCGGACGCCATCGCGTTCCAGCTGGCCGACGGCTTCCTGCCCTGCGGCGAGCTGGGCGCCGTGTGGGAGCAGCTGGGCAGCCAGCCGTTCTCCGACGGCAAGGCGGTGCAGGACTTCGTTGCTTCCAAATTCGTAGCTGCTGGCGCTTGCCAGGTAAGCGCTGGAGCCCAAATCGACCAATATTTCGGTCTGGACGGCGTGCCGGCCATCATCGCGGCGCTGGAAGCCGCGCCGGGCGAATGGGAGCGCGCCACGGCCGCCACCCTGCGCAAGCGCTCGCCGCTGATGCTGCACGTGGTGCTGGAGCAGATCCGCCGCGCGCGGGGCATGGGCCTGGCCGACGACCTGCGCATGGAGCGCGACATGGTGCGCCACTGCTTCTACCTGCGCCCCGGCCAGAGCGAGACCATCGAGGGCATCCGCGCGCTGGCCGTGGACAAGGACCACAGCCCGCAGTGGGCCCCCGCGCGCATCGAGGACGTGACGCCCGCGGTGTGGCAGCCGTTCTTCGACAGCCCCTGGCCCGTGCACGCGCATCCGCTGGCGCCGCTGCGCGACTGAGGCGGGCACCGTGAAAAAAAGCCGCACAACCGTGCGGCTTTTTTCATGCAGGCGGCAGGGCCGTCAGGGCCGCGCCACCTTCCAGACGCCGTTCACGCCGTCGCCCAGCTTCTCGCCGGGCCTGGTGTCCTTGGCGAAGTAGTAGAGCGGCTGGCCCTTGTAGGCCCATTGGCGGGTGTTGTCGCTGCGCACGAGGATGGTGTAGTCGCCCTGGGGCTGCGCGCCGGACGCCACGGCCAGCGGCGGCCAGTTGACGGCGCACTGGTCGTAGCAGGCGGAGGCGCCGCTGCCCTGGGCATCCCGGGTGAAGAAATACAGCGTGCGGCCGTCGGGGCCGATCAGCGTGCCGTCGGCGGCGCGGGTGGGCGTGCTGGGCTTGGCGTGGTGCATGCCGCCGGTGCCGCAGGCGGCCAGGAGGGTGGCCGACAGGGCAACGGCGGCGAGGGAAAGCTTGCGGGTCATGGACGGGCTCCTTGCTGGAGTTGGCGGAGCCTTCGACTGTAGGGGCGGGCGGCGCTGCCCGGCTGTCGGACGGGTGCCCGAGATGCTTCAGCGGTGGCGGCTCTTCATCGCGCGTTCCACCTCGCGCTTGCCTTCGCGGTCCTTGATGGTGTCGCGCTTGTCGTGCTCGGCCTTGCCCTTGGCCAGGGCGATGTCGCACTTGGCGCGGCCGTCCTTCCAGTGCAGGTTCAGCGGCACCAGCGTGTAGCCTTTCTGCTCCACCTTGCCGATCAGGCGCTTGATCTCGTCCTTGTGCATCAGCAGCTTCTTGATGCGGGCGGCGTCGGGGCTCACGTGGGTGGAGGCGGTCTTGAGCGGGTTGATCTGGCAGCCGATCAGGTACAGCTCGCCCTCCTTGATGACCACGTAGCCGTCCGTGAGCTGGGCCTTGCCTTCGCGCAGCGCCTTCACCTCCCAGCCGTGCAGCACCATGCCCGCCTCGTAGCGTTCCTCGAAGAAGTAGTTGTATGCCGCCTTCTTGTTGTCGGCGATGCGTGACGATGTTTCGGGTTTCTTGGCCATGGGTTCTAGATGCGGATGCCATAGGAGGATGCAATGCCTCCCTACAATGGTCATCCGTCTCGCGCCATGGATTCTAGGCGCCCCGCCTTCATGAAAACAGTCAACAAGTCCGTCCTCATCTGGTACAGCCCCGAAGAAATGTTCGCACTCGTGACGGACGTGGAGAAGTATCCGCAGTTCCTGCCCTGGTGCGATCATGCCCGGGTGCTGGAGCGTGACGAGCACGGCATGAAGGCCGAGGTCGGCATCGCGCTGGGGGGCATCCGCAAGTCCTTCGTCACGCGCAACACGCACGAGGCGGGCCGCCGCGTGAAGATGGAGCTGGTCGAAGGCCCGTTCTCGCAGCTGGACGGCGACTGGCACTTCCACCCCGTGGGCGATGGCTCGCAGCGCGCCTGCAAGGTCGAGCTGCAACTGCGCTATGGGTTCGACAACCGGGCCCTGGCTGCCCTCGTGGGGCCGGTGTTCGACCGCATCGCCGCCAGCTTCGTGGATGCGTTCATCCAGCGCGCGGAGCAGGTCTATGGCTGATGCCGTGGGGGCTGTGCTGCGGATCACCGTGGCCGCCGGGCTGGCGCCGGGCGGGGTGCGCGAGTGGACGCTGCAGCTGCCGCCAGGGGCTACCGTAGCCGACGCCTTGCGGGCGTGCGGGCTGGAGATGGGCGACAGCAGCTTCGCCTGCGGCATCTGGGGCCGCGCAGTCCCGGCCGACGAGGCGCTGCGCGACGGCGACCGCGTGGAGTGGTGCCGCCCGCTGCGGGTGGACCCCAAGCTGGCGCGCCGCCAACGCTTCGCGAGCCAGGGCGCACGCGCGGCGGGCCTTTTCTCCAAGCGCCGGCCGGGCGCCAAGGCCGGGTACTGATGCGAAAAGGCCGCCTCCCGGGCGGCCTTGCGGTTCCAGGAGAGGGGCTTAGAGCGTGTTTACGCTCTCACCGGCAGTCGGAGGCGATGACCTCGTCGGCGCGGCGCAGCTCCGCGGCGCGCGTGGCGTCGTCCATGTAGCCGCGCTCACCCTGCGCGTTCACATGGCCCACGAGCTGGCCGGGCGCCAGCGCGGCCTTGGCGCGCTTGGCGCGCGCGCAGTTGTCGGCGCGGGCCCTGGCCATGCGGTCTTCTTCGGCTTTCTTCTTGGCGGCCTCGGCGGCATCGGCCTTGGCCTTGTTGTCCTCGAGCTGCTTGTCCTTGCCGCTGACCTGCGGCGCGGCGGCCGCCGGCGCGCTGGCGGGTGCCGCGGCCGCCGAGGCGGGCGCTGCCGCCGGCGCGGCGCGGCCCAGCGTGTGCGGCTGCTTGAGGATGTTCTTCTCGGGAACGTCCTGCGGGGGCGGCCGGTCGCTGAAGACCTTGCGCCCATCCTTGTCCACCCATTGCCATTGCGCCGAGGCGCCCATCGCCCAGGTGCAGGCAATGGCCAACAGAAGCAGCTTGCGGGATCTCATGCGGCAGAGTGTAGCGGCGGCGCTGCGCTGCCACCAGCGGCGCCCCGGCGGAACGTGTCGCGCCGCGGGTACAATCCTTTTTTTGGAGCTTTCACATGCGCCTTCTCGGAAAAGCGCTCACCTTCGACGATGTGTTGCTGGTGCCAGCGTACTCCCAGGTCCTGCCCAAGGACACCTCCCTCTCCACGCGCTTCACGCGCGACATCACCCTGAATCTCCCCCTCGTGTCCGCCGCCATGGACACCGTCACCGAGGCGCGCCTGGCCATCGCCATTGCGCAGGAGGGCGGCATCGGCGTGATCCACAAGAACATGACGGCGCAGGAGCAGGCGGCCGAGGTTGCCAAGGTCAAGCGCCATGAGTCCGGCGTGGTGCGCGACCCCGTGGTGATCACGCCCGAGCACACGGTGCTGCAGGTGCTGGAGCTGTCGGAGAACCTGGGCATCTCGGGCTTCCCGGTATGCGACGGCGGCAAGGTGGTGGGCATCGTCACCAGCCGCGACGTGCGCTTCGAGACGCGCTACGACGTGAAGGTGCGCGAGATCATGACGCCGCGCGAGAAGCTGGTCACCGTCAACGACAAGGACGGCACCACGCCCGCGCAGGCCAAGGCGCTGCTCAACCGGCACAAGCTGGAGCGCCTGCTGGTGGTGAACGACGCCTTCGAGCTCAAGGGCCTCATCACCGTCAAGGACATCAACAAGCAGACCACCTTCCCCAACGCCGCGCGCGATGCGGCCGGCCGCCTGCGCGTGGCCGCCGCCGTGGGCGTGGGCGAGGGCACCGAGGAGCGCGTCGAACTGCTGGTCAAGGCCGGCGTGGACGCCATCGTGGTCGACACGGCCCACGGCCACAGCAAGGGCGTGATCGACCGCGTGCGCTGGGTCAAGCAGAAGCACCCGCAGGTGCAGGTCATCGGCGGCAACATCGCCACGGGCGCCGCTGCGCTGGCGCTGGTCGAGGCCGGCGCGGACGCGGTCAAGGTCGGCATCGGCCCGGGCTCGATCTGCACCACCCGCATCGTCGCCGGCGTCGGCGTGCCGCAGATCATGGCCATCGACAGCGTGGCCACGGCGCTCCAGGGCACGGGCGTGCCGCTGATCGCCGACGGCGGCATCCGCTTCTCGGGCGACATCGCCAAGGCGCTGGCCGCAGGCGCATCCACGGTGATGATGGGCGGCATGTTCGCCGGCACCGAAGAGGCGCCCGGCGAGGTCATCCTCTACCAGGGCCGCTCCTACAAGAGCTACCGCGGCATGGGCTCCATCGGCGCCATGCAGCAGGGCTCGGCCGACCGCTACTTCCAGGAAGCCACCACGGGCAACCCCAACGCCGACAAGCTCGTGCCCGAGGGCATCGAGGGCCGCGTGCCCTACAAGGGCTCGATGGTGTCCATCGTCTTCCAGATGGCGGGCGGCGTGCGCGCGGCCATGGGCTACTGCGGCTGTGCCACCATCGAGGAGATGAACAACCAGGCGGAGTTCGTGGAGATCACGGCCGCCGGCATCCGCGAGTCGCACGTGCACGACGTGCAGATCACCAAGGAAGCCCCCAACTACCGCGCGGACTGATACGCCGCAGCCCGCAGGCCCGAACCCCGCAGCCAGGTGTTCGGGCCTTTGTCTTTCCCGACCCGCCGCTCCGCCATGCAACACGACAAGATCCTCATCCTCGATTTCGGCTCCCAAGTCACCCAGCTCATCGCGCGCCGCGTGCGCGAGGCCCATGTCTACTGCGAGGTGCATCCCTGCGACGTGAGCAGCGACTGGGTGCGCGCCTTCGCCGCCGACGGCCGGCTCAAGGGCGTGATCCTCTCGGGCAGCCATGCCAGCGTCTATGAGGTGGATGACCGCGCGCCCGATGCCGTGTTCGATCTGGGCATCCCCGTGCTCGGCATCTGCTACGGCATGCAGACCATGGCGACGCAGCTCGGCGGCAAGGTGGAGGGCTCGCACACCCGCGAATTCGGCTACGCCGAAGTGCGTGCCCATGGGCACACCGCGCTGCTCAAGGACATTGCCGACTTCACCACCGCCGAGGGCCACGGCATGCTCAAGGTGTGGATGAGCCATGGCGACAAGGTGACCACGCTGCCTCCGGGCTTCAAGGTGATGGCCTCCACGCCGTCGTGCCCCATCGCGGGCATGGCCGACGAGGCGCGCCGTTTCTATGCCGTGCAGTTCCATCCCGAAGTCACGCACACCGTGCAGGGCGCGGCCATGCTCACGCGCTTCGTGCGCGAGATCTGCGGCGCCGATGCGGACTGGATCATGGGCGACTACATCGAGGAAGCGGTCACGAAAATCCGCGAGCAGGTGGGCGACGAGGAGGTCATCCTCGGCCTGTCGGGCGGTGTCGATTCCTCCGTCGCCGCAGCGCTGATCCACCGTGCCATCGGCGACCAGCTCACCTGCGTGTTCGTCGATCACGGCCTGCTGCGCCTCAACGAGGGCGACATGGTCATGGAGATGTTCGAGGGCAAGCTGCACGCTAAGGTCATCCGCGTGGATGCCAGCGACCTGTTCCTGGGCAAGCTGGCCGGCGTCAGCGAGCCCGAGGCCAAGCGCAAGATCATCGGCGGCCTGTTCGTCGATGTGTTCAAGGCCGAAGCCGCCAAGCTCAAGGCCGGCGACGCGGGCCACAAGGGCGCGACCTTCCTGGCCCAAGGCACCATCTACCCCGACGTGATCGAGAGCGGCGGCGCCAAGAGCAAGAAGGCCGTCACCATCAAGAGCCACCACAACGTCGGCGGCCTGCCCGAGCAACTGGGCCTGAAGCTGCTGGAGCCGCTGCGCGACCTGTTCAAGGACGAGGTGCGCGAACTCGGCGTGGCCCTGGGCCTGCCGCGCGAGATGGTCTACCGCCACCCGTTCCCCGGCCCCGGCCTGGGCGTGCGCATCCTGGGCGAAGTGAAGAAGGAATACGCCGACCTGCTGCGCCGCGCCGACGCCATCTTCATCGAGGAGCTGCGCAACTTCCGCGACGAAGCCACCGGCAAGACCTGGTACGACCTGACCAGCCAGGCCTTCACCGTCTTCCTGCCCGTCAAGAGCGTGGGCGTGATGGGTGACGGCCGCACCTACGACTACGTCGTCGCCCTGCGCGCCGTGCAGACCAGCGATTTCATGACGGCCGACTGGGCGGAGCTGCCCTATGGGCTGCTGAAGAAGGTGTCGGGCCGCATCATCAACGAGGTGCGCGGGATCAACCGGGTGACCTACGACGTGAGCAGCAAGCCGCCGGCGACGATCGAGTGGGAATGATCGGGCCGCAGTGAGCCAAGCCTGCGCTCCAGCGGCAGCCGGTGCGCAGGCGCGAAAAGGCCTGGAAGCTCAACGCAGCACGGCGAAGTACCGCTCCAGCGGCTCGCGCGCCGTGCGGGTGCTGTTCACTGGCGCCTGCGTGTCTTCCCAACCCAGCGCCATTCCGCACACCACCACCTCTGACTCCGCGAGCCCCAGTGCGCTTCGTACCACCGCGGGATAGCTCGCCAACGCCCCGATCGCGCAGCCGGCCAGCCCGTGTCCCTGCGCCGCCAGCATCAGCGCGTGCAGGCACATGCCGAGGTCCATGAAACCGCCCGCGCCGAAGTCCCGGTCGATGGTCACGACCAGTGCGACGGGCGCGTCGAAGAAGCGGAAGTTGCGCTCGAACTGCGCGGCACGTCCCGCCTCGTCGCCCCGCGCCACGCCGATGGCGCCGTACAGCGCCTGGGCAGCGGCCACCTGCCGCTTGCGCAGCGCGAGCGGCATGGGCCGGGGGAAGTAGCCGTAGTCCTCCTGCTCGGGCACGCCATCGCGCCGTGCCTGGGCCAGCGCGCTGCACAGCCGCTCGCGCGCGGCGCCTTCCACGGCCCAGAAGCGGCCGGGTTGCAGGTTGGCGCCGCTGGGTGCGCGGCGCGCCACGGCCAGCAGATGTTCGAGAAGTTCCGCCGGCACGGCGCGTGGCAAGAAGGCACGCACCGAGTGGCGTTCGCGCGCCAGCAGGTCGTGGGCCGTGGGGGTCATGCACCCTCCCTGGGCATGGACACCCATGCGGCCGTGCCCAGCCCGCCCGCGCCCGCGATGCAGGCCATGCCGCGCGGCGCTGCGCTGGGTGTGGCCTGCAGCTGCGCCAGTACGCGCACCAGCGCGATCGCGCCCGAGGCGCCGATGGGGTGGCCGCGCGCGAGTCCGCCGCCCTGGCGGTTGACGGTGCCGGGCGGCAGGCCGAGTTCGTCGCAGAAAGCGATGCCCTGCGCGGCGAAGGCGTCGTGCAGTTCCAGTGCGTCGAGCCGCGCCAGCGGCCAGCCGCTGCGCGCCTGCGCGGCGCGGGCCGCGGCGGCGGCGCAGAGCATGGGAACTTCGGGCGCGCCGCCTACGCTGGAGGCGCCGTGCCACAGCGCGCGCGCTCGCAGGCCCAAGCGTGCACAGGCTTCGTGCGTGGCCAGCAGCAGCAGGGCCGCGCCGTCGGCCCTGGGCGAAACGGCGGCGGTGCCGACGGCGCAGGCCCCCCCGCCCGCCACGGCGGGCATGCGCGCGGCGCTGAGGCGCTCGCGCGGGTAGGCGTCATGCGCCAGCCCGTTCAGGGGCACGATCTCGCCGGCCATCGCGCCGCGGGCGGCAGCGGCGCGTGCGTGGCTTGCGGCGGCCCAAGCGTCTTGCGCAGCGCGGGTGACGCCGTGGCGCTGCGCCCAGGCAGCCGCGGCTTGCAGCATGCCGGGGTCGCGGTCGGGCCAGGGGGCGAAGGGCGGGCTGTCATAGGGCACCGGCGCGGCGCCGTGCTCCAGCGGGCGGTGGTGGCGTAGCGGAGCGCGGCTCCAGGCCTCGGCGCCGCCCGCCACCACCACCTGCGCTTGCCCGAGCGCGAGCAGCCCGCAGGCGTGGGTGATGGCGTCCAGTCCTGCGCAGCATTGCGTGTCCACGGTGGCGGCGGGCGTGCGCTCGGGCAGCCCCGCGGCCAGCGCGAGCATGCGCGCGGGGTTGCCGCCCGCGCCCAGGGCGTTGCCGAGCACCACGGCATCGACCCTGTCGGCGGGCAGGCCGCTGTCGGCGAGCAGGCGTGCGAGGAGCGGCGCGGCGAGGTCGTGCGGCTGGCAGCGCGAGAGCGCGCCGCCCACGGGCGCCACCGGCGTGCGCGCCCAGGCGAGGATGGAAAAGGGCGCCTGGCTCATGGCAGGCGTGCGAGGGATGCGTGGCCGCCCGATGCCAGCGCGCGCGCGATGGCCGCGTGGTCGGTCTTGCCGCTCGCGGTCTGCGGCCACGGGCCCCGCCACAGCCACCAATGGCGTGGCGTCTTGAAGGGTTCGAGCCGCTCGCGGCACCACGCGGCCAGCAGCGGTGCCGGGGGCGGCTCGCCCGGGCATTGCAGTACCGCGTGCACAGCCATGCCGCGCAGTGCGTCGGGCAGGCCGTGCAGGCTGGCCTGGACCACGGCCGGGTGGGCCGCGAGGCAGGTTTCGATTTCCTCGGGGAACAGGTTCTTGCCCTGCGTGACCACCATGCGGCTTTCGCGCCCGCACAGGTGCAGCAGGCCGGACGCGTCCAGGAAGCCCACGTCGCGCACCGAGAGCCAGTCGCCTTCGCGCAGCGCGGCCGTGCCGTCTGCCAGGTTCACGTAGCCGGTGAACAGCATGGGGCTACGCACCCAGATCAGCCCGGTTTCGCCACGGGGGAGCGGGGCAGTGCCGGGATGGGGGCCGATGTGCAGGGCCACGTTGCTGAAGGCGCGCCCCACGGCCTGCGTGGGGGCCTGCGCGTCGGCGTCCATCCAGGCGATGTAGCTGGCTTCGGAGGCGCCGTAGAACTCCACGATGCGCGCGCGCGGAAAGAGCCGCCGCAGCTCGGGCGTGCGCTCGCGCATCCAGCGCGCGCCGCTGATCAGCACCAGCCGCACGCCCTCGATGGGCGCGAGCCGCCTGCGCTGCGCCCATTGCAGCATCAGCACGAGCTGGCTGGGCACGGCCACGAGCAGCGGCGTGCCGCCCGCGGCCAGCGTGGCGAGCGCGCGCGGCGCGGAAAAGCGCTCCTGGACCTCGGCGCCCGCCCCGCTCCACAGGCCCAGCAGTGCGCCGAAGAGGAACAGCGAGTGCGACATGCGCCCGGGCGCCAGCACGCGCGTGGCGGCGTCGAGGCCGAAGTCGCGCAGCGTCACGGCGAAGCTCTCGGCCCAGGAGCGGTGGTTGCGCTCGAAGCCCTTGGGCAGGCCCGTGCTGCCCGACGTGAAGCCGACGTAGAACGGCGTTTCGGGTGCGGGCGGCGCACCCGTGTGCGCCCGTGCGGGCAGTTTCGCGGCGATGGCCTGGGCCACGGTGGCGGGCCAGTCGGCATCGCCCATGGCGGCGCAGCGGCCGCTGGCGATTACGGCGAGGAAGTCCACCACGCGCTCCAGCGTGCCGCCTTCGCCTTCGAGCAGCACCGTGGCCGGAGCGCCCTGCGCATCCAGGCGCGCGGCGCGCTCCTGCACCAGCGCGTGCAGCGCGGCGAAGGTGAGGTGCCGCTCGCCATTGGCCAGCGCCACGGCTGCGGGGCGCTCGTGCGCCCAGCGGGCCAGCGGGGCATGCACGAGGCGTTCGTCCGCCATGCTCAACGCGCGCGGTTGCCGAAGGGCCAGTCCGGCAATGCCTTGGCCACCGTGTGCACCACGAGCGCGCACAACACGCACTTGACGAGGTCGCCCGGCACGAAGGCCAGGTCCACCATGAAGGCCTGCGCCAGCGGCATCTGCGCCACCAGCACCAGCCCGGCGATGCCCATGGCGTGCAGGCACACCAGCCCGCCGAGCACCGACGCCACGAAGGCCGACAGCGCCGTGCGCAGCGGCGTGGCGTGCGGCAGCAGGCCCATCACGGCGCCTGTCACGCCTGCGGCCACGCCGTAGCCCAGCAGGTAGCCCGCCGAGGGCGCCATGAACACGCCCAGCCCGCCGCGCCCGCCCGCGAGCAGCGGCAACCCCGCCGCCACCGCGACGAGAAACAGGGCCATGGACTGAAAGCCCTGCCGCGCGCCCAGCAGGCAGCCCGCGAGCATCACGCCGAGCGACTGGATGGTGATGGGCACGCCCAGCGGCAGGTCGATCTTGGGGATCAGCCCCATGACGGCCATCAGGGCGGCGAACAGCGCGACCAGCGCCATGGAGTGCGAGTGCGTGCGGGTGGCGGCAGCAGGCATGTGTGAAGCGTCCTGTGTAAGAAAAAAACTAACCGCCCAGCCGGGCGTCGATGGCATCGGCCACGCGGCGCGCGCTTTGCAGCATCTGCACGGTGAGCGGCGCGATCAGCCGCAGGCCGCCCGTGCGGCCGGTGCGCAGGCGGTGGGCATCGTCGAGCTTCTTCCACTGCGTGAAGAAGTGTTCGGTGAAGCGCAGCATGAGTGCGAGCTGCAGCGACACGCGCTGCGGCTGCAGGCCCAGGTGCGCCAGCGGCGCGAGCAGCGCGTCGAGCACCGCCAGCAGATCGGTGGGCCGCGTGGTCACGGTGAGCGCCACGCCCAGGGTCGAGGCGCAGGCCAGCCGCAGCGCGCTCACGGCGGCCACGTCGGGCCGGCCCGTCCACAGGTGGAAGGCGGCCACCAGCAGCGCCGCGGTCAGCACCGACGCCATGAGCCGGCGCGCCACGCGCGTGGCCTCCCCCAGGCTGGCCCACAGCAGCAGGCAGCCGCACGCCGCGGCGGCCAGCACCCAGGGGCTGTCCACAAGGAACAGCAGCGTGCCGAACACGGCCATGCAGGCCAGCTTGAGGCCGGCGGGCCAGGCGTGCAGCCACGCAGGTTGTGCGCTGTAGAGGCTGCCCATCACGCCTCCTTCCTGCGCGCTGCCACTTCGGCCGCCACGGCGGCCTCGTAGGCGGCGCAGACCTCGCGCCCCGGCCCGTCGGCCTGCACGCGGCCCTGTTCCAGCCAGAGCACGCGCGGGTAGTGGCGCACGTGCTCCAGTACATGGGTGGAGACCAGCACCTGCTGCGCGCAGGCGCCGATCTCATCGGCCAGCCGCGCCTGGCCGGGCAAGTCCAGGCTGGCATAGGGCTCGTCCAGCAGCAGCGTGCGCGGCCCCGCGATCAGCAGCGCCAGCCAGCACACCTGCTGGCGCTGGCCCTGGCTCAATGCACCCACGGCGCGCGGAGCCCAATCCTGCAGGCCGCGCGCGGCCAGAAAGGCGCGTGCCTGCGCGAGCGTCTCGCGCTTCGGGGCGCCGCGGGGCTGCAGGCCCAATGCCAGTTCCTCTTCCACCGTGGGAAAGAGGATCTGGTCGTCCGGGTTCTGGAACATCATGCCCACGCGCCGTGCGCGGGGCCCGCCCGGCGGCAGGGTGTGCAGGTCCTGCCCCTGCGAAAGCACCTGTCCTGCCTCCGGCGCGTCCAGCCCGCACAGCAGGCGCAGCAGGCTGGTCTTGCCCGCGCCGTTGTGGCCGATGAGGCCGATGCGCTCGCCGTCCAGCCGCAGGTCCAGGCCATCGAACACCTGTGTGGCTCCGCGGCGCAGGCGTACGCGCTGCACTTCGAGCAGTGCAGTCGTGGAGGCGGCGGCCGGGCAGTCCATGGCGATAGGTCGTGTCAGATCGAAATGCATTTTATGCACACGCATCTTTCTGCAAAAGACGTTCTTCTTTCATTAAATGTGGAAAAACGAGTGTATTCATCCTGCCGTATCTACGCGCAAAATGGGCCCGGTTTGGCGTCTGTTTGCCTGCAACTGCTGCACGTTGCTGAAAGTGCCGTTTTCTTGCCGCCTTCTCGTGGCAATCTGTCGTCTTTTCTCTGCATTGGCTCGGGCACAATGGGCTGCAATCCGCTACGTATGCCTGCTTTGCGGGGTGTGCAGCGGTTTCCTTTACTGAACTGCGTGGGAGAAACACATGCGGCCACCGTCCCTGAAGCGAATCCGCCATTTCCTCCCCGTCCCGTGCGTGCGCATGGCTGCGGCGGCTGCCGTGCTGCTGGGTGCCACGGGGGTGGGGCATGCGCTGGATTTCAATGCCCGCCCGCCGAATGCGCCGGACCAGCGCCCGGCCTTCAAGGGCCAGACGCGGGCGCCCGCCATCGATGAGAGCGTCCGGCTGCACACGCAGATCGTCGCGCGGGGCTTGGTCCATCCCTGGGGGATGGAGCAGCTCCCCGATGGCCGTTGGCTGGTGACGGAGCGCCCGGGGCGGCTGCGCCTGGTCTCCGCCGATGGAACGGTGTCTGATCCGGTGGCCGGCCTGCCGCCCGTGGACGCGCGGGGGCAGGGCGGCTTGCTGGATGTGGCGGTCGGCAGGGACTTCGCCCGGACGCGCCAGGTCTGGTGGAGCTACGCCGAGCCCCGGGGCGAGGGGCGCAACGCGACCGCGGTGGCCACGGGCATCCTGTCCGAGGACGGTCGCCAGCTCACGCAGGTGCGTGTGGTCTTCCAGCAGCAGCCCGCGTGGAGTTCCACGGCCCATTTCGGCTCGCGGCTGGTGTTCGGCCGCGACGGCATGCTGTTCGTGACCACCGGCGACCGCTCCCTGCCGCAGCCGCGCGTGCTGGCGCAGGACGTCGGCACCCATCTCGGCAAGGTGCTGCGCATCGATCCGCAGGGCGGCGCAGCGCAGGGCAATCCCTCCCTGCAGGGTGGGCGGCCCGAGGTCTGGTCGTATGGGCACCGCAACCTGCAGTCGGCCGCGCTGGATGCCGACGGCAACCTCTGGACGGCGGAGCATGGCCCGCGCGGAGGGGATGAATTGAACCGGCCGCAGGCCGGTTTGAACTATGGCTGGCCGGTGATCACCTATGGCCTGGACTACAGCGGCCGCCCCATCGGCGAAGGGGTGACCACCCGGGAGGGCATGGAGCAGCCCGTCTACTACTGGGATCCGGTGATCGCGCCCGGCGGCATGGCCTTCTACCAGGGCGGCTTGTTTGCCGGATGGCAGGGCGATCTGCTGATCGGGGGGCTGGCCAGCCAGGCGCTGGTGCGGCTGAAGCTGGCCGGTGGGCGTGTGGTGGGAGAGGCCCGGTGCCTGCAGGGGCAGGGCCGCATCCGGGACGTCGCCGTCGCCCGGGACGGCGCGATCATGGTGCTGACCGATGCCCCGGATGGGGCCCTGGTGCGCGTGACGCCCGCGCGCTGAGCCGCCTGGTTACGCGGACAGCGCGGCCAGCGCGCGCTGGGTGATTTCCTCCACGCTGCCGGTGCCGCTGATGGAGCGGTACTTCGGCGCACTGGCGGGATCCTGCCGGGCCCAGCTGGAGTAGTAGTCCACCAGCGGGCGGGTCTGGGCGCTGTAGACCTCCAGGCGCTTCTTGACGGTGTCTTCCTTGTCGTCCTCGCGCTGGATCAGGTCTTCACCGGTCACGTCGTCCTTGCCCGGCACCTTGGGCGGGTTGAACTTCACGTGGTAGGTACGGCCGCTGGCGGGGTGCGAGCGGCGGCCGCTCATGCGTTCGATGATCGCGTCGAACGGCACGTCGATCTCCAGCACGTAGTCCAGCTTGACGCCGGCGGCCTTCATGGCATCGGCCTGCGGGATGGTGCGGGGGAAGCCGTCGAACAGGAAACCCTGGGCGCAATCGGGCTGGGCGATGCGCTCCTTCACGAGGTTGATGATGAGGTCGTCGCTCACGAGCTGGCCCGCATCCATGACCGCCTTGGCCTGCACGCCCAGCGGCGTGCCGGCCTTCACCGCGGCGCGCAGCATGTCACCGGTGGAGATTTGCGGAATGCCGAATTTCTGGCAGATGAACGTGGCTTGCGTCCCCTTTCCGGCGCCGGGCGCGCCGAGCAGAATCAGTCTCATGGGAGGTCCTCTGGTGATTTGAAATCAGTGGGCACGCGACCGCGCCGGAGGGGGTGCGTGCCTTATTTGTTGCATTCGAGCATAGCACGCGATCCCTGCGCGAGCCTGACGTGCCTCCTCAGGCTACAAGCAGGGCGCGCACGCGCTCCAGGTCGGCGGGCGTGTCCACGCCGGGGCCGGGGGCGTGGGACGTGACGTGCACGGCGATGCGGTGGCCGTGCCAGAGCGCGCGCAGCTGCTCCAGCGATTCCAGCGCCTCGGTGGGCGCGGGCGGCAGTTGCGGAAAGCGGCGCAGGAAGCCCACGCGGTAGCTGTAGATGCCGATGTGGCGCAGCGGTGCGAGGCCCTGGGCGCGGGGCTCGCGCCACCAGGCGCTGCCCAGCGCGGCGTCGCGCGCATGGGGGATGGGCGCGCGGCTGAAGTAGTGGGCGAACCCCTGGGCGTCAAGCACCGTCTTCACCACGTTGGGGTTGGCGAAGTCGTCCACGCTGTCGATGGGGTGGGCGGCGGTGCCCATGGCCGCCTGCGGCCTGGCTTGCAGCAGGGCGGCGACGGCGTCGATGAGGCGCGGGTCGATCAGCGGCTCGTCGCCCTGCACGTTGACCACGATGTCGCCGTCGTCCAGGCCCAGCAGCTCGCAGGCCTCGGCCAGGCGGTCGCTGCCGCTCGGGTGGTCGCTGCGGGTGAGCAGGGCCTGCACGCCGTGGGCCTGGCAGGCCTGCACGATGCGCGCGTCGTCGGCGGCCACCACGCAGCGCGCGGCCGCGCTCTCGGCCGCGCGGCGCGCCACGCGCACCACCATGGGCAGGCCGGCGATGTCCGCCAGGGGCTTGTCGGGCAGGCGCGTGGAGGCCAGGCGCGCCGGAATCAGCACCGTGAAGGGTGCCGTGCTCACTGCCCCAGCTCCGCGTCGGTCAGCGTGCGGGCTTCGGTTTCCAGCAGCACGGGGATGCCGTCGCGCACGGGGTAGGCCAGGCGCGCGCTGCGCGAGACGAGTTCCTGGCGCTCGCGGTCGTAGGTGAGGGGGCCCTTGGTGACGGGGCAGACCAGCAGTTCGAGCAGTTTGGGGTCCATGGCGGTGATCCTCAATGGGACAGGGATGATAGGCGCGCGTCCAGCGCGTCGAAGAAGGCGGGCGGTATCTGCACGGCCAGGGGCACGGCCAGCGCGTCGGGGTGCGCGGGCCAGAGCTTGGTGGCGTCTTTTTCGGTGCAAATCAGCCTCAGGCGCTTGTCTGGCAAGCGCTGCCAGCTAGAAAAATCATAGTGATCGGGCAGGGCTTCCTCCCGCTCGGGCGCCAGGCCTCGCGCGCGCAGCATGGCGAAGAAGTCCTGCGGGCGGGCGATGGCCGCCACGGCGTGCAGCGGCTGGCCGCGCAGCGCGGCCAGGGGCACGCGGGCGCCGGTGGCGTCCACGGCCTCGGGGGCCAGCGTGCGTGCCAGCGGGTACTGCGGCGCGGGGCTACCCGGCGCGGGGCCGGCATGCAGCACCAGGTCCACCGCGCGCGGCCAGGGCTCGCGCAGGGGGCCGGCGGGCAGCAGGAAGCCGTTGCCGATGCCCTCGTCGTTGAACACGCAGATCTCCACGTCGCGCGCCAGGGCCAGGTGCTGCAGGCCGTCGTCGCAGACGATCACGTCGATGGCGGGGTGGGCGGCGAGCAGTGCGCGGCCGGCGTCAAGGCGGCGGCGGGCCACGAAGACCGGTGCGCCGGTGGCGCGGGCGATCAGCGCGGGCTCGTCGCCCACTTCCGCGGCGCTGCTGCCGGGCAGGGCCTCGCGGCAGTCCTGCGTGCGGCGGCCGTAGCCGCGCGAGATGACGCCCGGGCGCCAGCCGCGCGCCTGCAGGTGGCGCACCACGGCAAGGGTGACGGGGGTCTTGCCCGCGCCGCCGGCGATCACGTTGCCCACGACGATGACCGGCACCGGCAGGCGCTCGCTGCGCAGGAGGCCCCGGCGGTAGAGCTGGCGGCGCAGCGCGGAGAGGGCGCCGTAGGGCAGCGACAGCGGCCAGAGCAGCCAGGCCAGCGGGCCCCGGCCCTGCCAGGCGCGGCGCAGGCGCTGCGCGGCGGCCATGCGTGTCACTTGCCGGCCGAGGCCGGCGTTTGCGTGGCGAAGGTGATCTGCGACAGGCCCACGCGGCGCGCGGCCTCCATCACCGTGACCACGGCCTGGTGGGGGGCGGAGGCGTCGGCGCTGATGATGACCACGCTCTCGCCCCCGGCCGGGGCGGAGGCCGCAAGGGCGCGGGCCACCAGCTCGACGTTCCTGCCCTCCAGCGTGTCCTTGTTCACGGCATAGCGGCCGTTGGCGGCCACGGACACGATGATTTCCTTGGGCCGGTCGCGCAGCTGCTCGGCATTGGCCACGGGCAGGGTGAGCTGCAGCTCGGTGAACTTGCTGTAGGTGGTGGTCAGCATCAGGAAGATGAGGATCACCAGCAGCACGTCGATGAACGGGATGAGGTTGATCTCCGGCTCATCCTTGGCGCGGGGGCGGAAGTTCATGGCGCCAGGCGCCCCAGGTGGCGCACGAACCGCTCGGCGGCCAGCTCCAGCGTGAGCAGGTATTCATCCACGCGGCCGCGGAAGTAGCGCCAGAAGATCAGCGCGGGAATGGCGACGATCAGGCCGAACGCGGTGTTGTAGAGCGCGATGGAGATGCCGTGCGCCAGTTGCGCAGGGTTGCCGCCGCCCGCGCCCATGCCGCCGGCGCCGCCTTGCGAGCCGAAGATCTCGATCATGCCGATCACCGTGCCCAGCAGGCCCAGCAGCGGCGCGGCCGATGCGATGGTGCCCAGGGCCGTGAGGTATTTCTCCAGGCGGTGCGCCACGGCGCGGCCCGTGCCTTCCATGGCGGCGCGCAGGTCGGCCTCGGTGCTGCGGGGGTTGGCCTGGAGCGCGCGCAGGCCGCTGGCCAGCACCTCGCCCAGCGCGGAGTTCTGCGCGAGCTGGTTCACCACGTCGGGCGTGGGCACGGAGCGGGAGGACACGGAGATGGCCTCGTCCAGCAGCTTGGGCGGAGCGACGCGGGCCGTCTTGAGGGCCATGAAACGCTCGAAAATCAGCGCCAGCGCCACGATGGAGCAGGCAATCAGGGGCCAGATGGGCCAACCGGCGGCTTGTATGATCGACAGCAATTCTCACTCCGCGCACGATGAAAGCAGCGGGGGATTATGGCGCAGCTTGCGAAGGCCCCCGCGAGCGCACCGCCCGGCGCCGGCACGCTTGCTGACGGCGGCCTGACTCACATTTTCTGTGGATAACTTTGTGGGAAACCGCTTGTACAGACAGCGCCAGGCGGCACCGCTGCGTGGTTTGCTTGGGGTGATGAAAAAATACGCAGCAAAATTTTCATATAAATCAATGACTTGCATGTGGATGCGTGATTTGCGGCCGATGCGGCTGTCTTGCTGCAGCGCCGCTCCCGCTGGCGCAGATCTGTGGACTAGTGCGGCCCCCCCGCCGCGCGCCAGGGCTGGAGCAGCCTGTGTTTGAGCGCCCGAACGCAGGCGTGGCGCCGCTTGTCTGGGAGGTCGGGGCGCTGTGCCGCGCCATTGCTGATGCCCTGGAGGCGCGCTTCAACCCTGTCGCGGTGCGCGGCGAGATCACGGGCTTTTCGCGCGCGTCCAGCGGGCATTGCTACTTCACGCTCAAGGACGCGCAGGGGCAGGTGCGCTGCGCCATGTTCCGCCGCGCGGCCAGCCAGCTCGACTTCGTGCCGCGCGACGGCGAGCTGGTGGAGATGCGCGGGCGCCTGGGCGTGTACGAGGCCCGGGGCGACCTGCAGCTGATCGTGGAAGGGCTGCAGCGCGCGGGGCAGGGCGCGCTGTTCGAGCAGTTCCTGCGCCTGAAGGCCCAGCTGGAGGCCGAGGGCCTGTTCGACCCTGCGCGCAAGCGCCCGCTGCCGGTGCTGCCGCGCGGCATCGGCCTCGTCACCTCGCCGGGCGCCGCCGCGCTGCACGATGTGGTGACCGCGCTGCGCCGGCGCGTGCCGCACATTCCCGTGGTGCTGGTGCCGGCGCTGGTGCAGGGGGCGCAGGCGCCCGCGTCCATCGCCGAGGCGCTATCGAAACTGTATCGGCTGGCGCAGGAGGGGCAGGCGCTGGAGGCTGCTTCGGCCGTCGACGTCATCCTGCTCGTGCGCGGCGGCGGCTCCATCGAGGACCTGTGGGCCTTCAACGACGAGCGCGTGGCCCGCGCCATCGTGCAGAGCCCCGTGCCGCTGGTGAGCGGCGTGGGGCACGAGACCGACTTCACCATCGCCGACTTCTGCGCCGACCTGCGCGCGCCCACGCCCACGGCCGCGGCCGAGCTGGTGGCGCAGCCGCGCGCCGTCTGGCTGGGAGCGCTGGAGCTGCTGGCCGGGCGGCTGCAGGATGCCGCGCAACGGCAGATCGACCTGGACCACCAGCGGCTGGACGGGGCGGCGCAGCGCCTGGGCCGGCCCTCGGGCTTCGTGGGGCGCCAGCAATTGCAGCTGGCGCGGCTGGCGCAGTGCATGCGCCACGGCATGCTATTGAAAACGCAGCGCCTCGCGCACGCCAGCCAATCGCTGCAGGCCGATTTCCCGCATATCGTGCGCGGCGGCCTGGCGCGCAGCGCCGAGCGGCTGGAGCGCGCCGCGCTGCGCCTGGAGCTGTTGGACCCGCGCCTGGTGCTGCAGCGCGGCTACGCGCTGCTGACCGATGCGCAGGGCCGCGCGGTGACGCGGGCCGGCCAGGTGCGGCTGGGCGACACCGTGCACGCGCGGCTGGCCGAGGGCGAGCTGGACCTGGCGGTCACGCCGCGGCGGCTGATCTGAGAGCGTGTTCAAGGTTCTATCGTGGTGCCCGTTGCCCCGCAAAGGCAGTAGCTGCAAGGCGCAAACCGCAGACGGGCTGGTGCCCCGGCGAGGATTTGCAACGCCGCAGATGCTGCCTTTGCGGGGCAACCCTTCGGGCAAGGCAGCAAACAGCCGCACTCGTCGTTGCGCACCTTGCCCAGGCCGCCAGCATGGCCTGCGGTGCGCGCCTAGATTGCGGCTGTTTGCTGCCTTGAGGTCACCACGATAGAACCTTGAACACGCTCTGAATCCCGCAGGCGGCGGCGGGAGTCGCCCGCCGCCTACAACGCCGCGTGCGGTTCCTTCCTACAATGCCCGTTGCTGCGCCGCTTGCCGGCGCTTCGCACATTCCAAACCCCACGAGAAGGACTTGACCATGGAACACACCCTGCCTCCGCTGCCCTATGCCATCGACGCCCTGGCTCCCTACTACAGCCAGGAAACGCTGGAGTACCACCACGGCAAGCACCACAACGCCTATGTGGTGAACCTGAACAACCTGCAAAAGGGCACCGAGTTCGAGAACATGGCGCTCGAGGAGATCGTGAAGAAGTCCTCCGGCGGCATCTACAACAACGCGGCCCAGATCTGGAACCACACCTTCTTCTGGAACTGCATGGCGCCCAATGGCGGCGGCGAGCCCACGGGCGCCCTGCTGGATGCCATCAACAAGAAGTGGGGCAGCTACGCTGCGTTCAAGGAAGCCTTCGTCAAGAGCGCCGTGGGCAACTTCGGCTCCGGCTGGACCTGGCTGGTGAAGAAGGCCGACGGCACTGTGGACATCGTCAACACGGGCGCCGCCGGCACGCCGCTAACCACCGAGGACAAGGCCCTGCTGACGGTGGATGTGTGGGAGCACGCCTACTACATCGACTACCGCAACCTGCGCCCGAAGTTCGTCGAGACCTTCCTGGACAAGCTGGTGAACTGGAAGTTCGCCGAAGCCAACTTCGCCTGACCGGCGCGGCCGCTTCTGCCAAGGGGGCCCGGAGAGCGATCTCCGGGCCCTTTTTTCGTGGGGCGCGGGCAGTCTTGTAGAAGACTTGCAAAAAAATCCGGCTTTTCCGTCCGAATTTTTCATATCGCAATATTTCATTGCGGAAAACGGGACTTCCGCGCGGGCATCTCAAGCACAATCCCACAGGTCACCGCCATGGCCGCGCGCCGGGTCGCCCGACAGCACCGATCCCCCTGTTTTTTGTTCACCTGAGAGACGAGATGAGCACCCAACAACCCACCATCATCTACACCCTGACCGATGAGGCGCCGCGCCTGGCGACGGCTTCGTTCCTGCCCATCGTGCGCGCGTTCGCGGCGCCGGCCGGCATCAACGTGGCCGAGAGCGACATCTCCGTGGCCGCGCGCGTCCTGGGCCAGTTCCCCGAGGCGCTGAGCGACGCGCAGAAGGTGCCCGACACCCTGGCCGAGCTGGGCAAGAAGACGCTGCAGGCCGACGCCAACATCATCAAGCTGCCCAACATCAGCGCTTCGGTGGCGCAGCTCAAGGCGGCCATCAAGGAGCTGCAGGGCAAGGGTTACAAGATTCCCGACTACCCCGAGAACCCTGCGACAGAGGAAGAAAAGAGCATCCGCGCGCGCTACAACAAGTGCATCGGCAGCGCCGTGAACCCGGTGCTGCGCGAGGGCAACTCCGACCGTCGCGCGCCCAAGGCCGTCAAGGAATATGCGCGCAAGCACCCGCACAGCATGGCCGAGTGGAGCCAGGCCTCGCGCTCGCACGTCTCGCACATGCACGCGGGCGACTTCTACCACGGCGAGAAGTCCATGACGCTGGACCGCGCGCGCAACGTGAAGATGGAACTCATCACCAAGAGCGGCAAGACCATCGTGCTCAAGCCCAAGGTCGCGCTGCAGGACCGCGAGGTGATCGACTCCATGTTCATGAGCAAGAAGGCGCTGCTGGCCTTCTATGAAAAGGAGATCGAGGACGCGCGCAAGACCGGCGTGATGTTCTCGCTGCACGTGAAGGCCACGATGATGAAGGTGTCGCACCCCATCGTGTTCGGCCACTGCGTGCGCATCTTCTACAAGGACGCGTTCGAGAAGCACGCCAAGCTGTTCGACGAGCTGGGCATCAACGTCAACAACGGCATGGTCGATCTCTACAACAAGATCGCCACGCTGCCGCAGAGCCAGCAGGACGAGATCAAGCGCGACCTGCACGCCTGCCACGAGCACCGCCCCGAGCTGGCGATGGTCGATTCCGCCAAGGGCATCACCAACTTCCACTCGCCCAACGACATCATCGTGGACGCCTCCATGCCCGCCATGATCCGCAACGGCGGCAAGATGTGGGACGCCAATGGCCGCCTGAAGGACGTGAAGGCCGTGATGCCCGAGTCCACTTTCGCCCGCATCTACCAGGAGATGATCAACTTCTGCAAGTGGCACGGCGCGTTCGACCCCAAGACCATGGGCACCGTGCCCAACGTGGGCCTGATGGCGCAGCAGGCCGAGGAATACGGCAGCCACGACAAGACCTTCGAGATCTCCGAGGACGGCGTGGCCAACATCACCGACCTCGACACCGGCGAAGTGCTGCTCTCGCAGAACGTGGAGCAGGGCGACATCTGGCGCATGTGCCAGGTGAAGGACGCACCGATCCGCGACTGGGTGAAGCTCGCCGTCACGCGCGCGCGCAACTCGGGTATGCCGGTCGTGTTTTGGCTCGACCCGTACCGTCCGCACGAGGCGCAGCTCATCACCAAGGTGAAGATGTACCTGCACGAGCACGACACCACGGGCCTCGATATTCAAATCATGAGCCAGGTGCGCGCGATGCGCTACACGCTGGAGCGCGTGATCCGCGGCCAGGACACCATCAGCGCCACTGGCAACATCCTGCGCGACTACCTGACCGACCTGTTCCCGATCATGGAGCTGGGCACCAGCGCCAAGATGCTCTCCATCGTGCCGCTGATGGCCGGCGGCGGCATGTACGAGACGGGCGCGGGCGGCTCGGCGCCCAAGCACGTGCAGCAGCTCGTGGAAGAGAACCACCTGCGCTGGGATTCGCTGGGCGAGTTCCTGGCGCTGGCCGTGTCGCTGGAAGACCTGGGCCTGAAGAACAACAACCCGCGCGCCAAGCTGCTGTCCAAGACCCTGGACTCCGCCACCGGCAAGCTGCTGGACAACAACAAGAACCCCAGCCCCAAGACCGGCCAGCTCGACAACCGCGGCAGCCAGTTCTACCTGGCCCTGTACTGGGCGCAGGAACTGGCCGCGCAGACCGAGGACAAGGAACTGGCTGGCAAGTTCGCGCTCCTGGCCAAGCAGCTGGCCGACAACGAGCAGAAGATCGTGGAGGAGCTCAATGCCGTGCAGGGCAAGCCTGCCGACATCGGCGGCTACTACCTGCCCGACGTGGCCAAGCTCGACGCCATCATGCGTCCCAGCGCCACCTTCAACGCGGCGCTCGGCGCCCTCGCTTGATGCGGCGCTGACCGGCCCGCTCCCGGCGCACGACCAGCCTGCCCGCAAGGGCGGCCGGTTTTTTCTTGAGTGGTGCTATGAAGAAAGGAGCTGGTGGCGATTGATGGCTGGGTAATTCAGGTGGGAATCACATCGAAACCCTTGCACAAGAAGCGCAAGCAGCTCCTGAAACAGGTGCTAGCGCGCCGAGAACGGCTGGCCGCCCAGCTTGGCGCCCGCCTTGAGCCCGCGCTTGGCGAACCAGCCCTGGTTCATCTCCAGCACGTAGCGCACCGGCTTGGCCGAGCAGTGCGAGGACTCGTCCAGCGGCTTCATGTCGGCCAGGTTGACGATGGTGCCGTCGTCGGCGACGAAGGCCGCGGTGAGCGGCAGCAGCGTGTTGCGCATCCAGAAGCACTGCGTGGCCGGCTGCTCGAACACGAACAGCATGCCCTCGTGCTGCGGCATCTCGCGCCGGTGCATCAGGCCGGTCTGGCGCTCCTGCGGCGCCTGGGCCACCTGGGCCTCGATGCGGTGCATGCCGGCGCGCAGCTCCACGCGGGGCAGGTGCATCTGCGCGCCCTCCTGCGCCAGCGCCACGGCCGAGGCGGCCAGCCCGAGGCCGATGGCCAGCAGGCGGGGCAGGATGGAGCGCGAGGAGGAAGGCGGGCGGATGGGTGTCATGGCAGGAAGCTCGGGCGGAAAGGCTACTAGCGTAGCAGCCGAAAAAAAGCCCGCGCAATAAGGCGGGCCGGTGCGTGCAAAAAAGGAGCGGTCAGGCGGCCTTGCGCTGCTTGTGGCTCTTCTTCTTGGCCACCTTGTGCTTGGCCGGGGCCTTGGCGTGGTGGTTGCGGGCCTTCGATGCCTTGGCGGCCGGGGCTGCCAGGGCGGCGGGCTGCGCGGAGACGGCGGGCGTGGCGGGATCTGCTTGGGCGTAGGCGCCCGAGGCGAGCAGACCACCGATCAGGAGAGCGAGGAGTTTTTTCATATATGCCAGTTCCTTGAGGGAGGTCGGTGACAGCCATGCGCTCGCGCGCGTGGCGCGCGCCGCGGGAGGAAGAGGCAGGCACGCCCTGGATCAACGGCCGGCGCGCCGCGCCGTTGACAAGCCCTAAAATCTTCGGGCCTTACACCGGAGACCGGAGACAGTTCCATGACCAGCTACCAGCACATCCAAGTACCCGCCGAAGGCGGCAAGATCACCGTCAACGCCGACATGACGCTGAGCGTGCCGGACCGGCCCATCATTCCCTTCATCGAGGGCGACGGCACGGGCGTGGACATCACGCCCGTGATGCTGCAGGTGGTGGACGCGGCCGTGGCGCGCGCCTATGGCGGCCGCCGCAAGATCCACTGGATGGAGGTCTACGCGGGCGAGAAGTCCACCCGCGTCTACGGCCCCGACGTCTGGCTGCCCGAGGAAACGCTGCACGCGGTGCGCGAGTACGTCGTGTCCATCAAGGGCCCGCTCACCACGCCGGTGGGCGGCGGCATCCGCTCGCTGAACGTGGCCCTGCGCCAGGAGCTGGACCTGTACGTGTGCCTGCGCCCCATCCAGTATTTCAAGGGCGTGCCCTCGCCGGTCAAGGCGCCCGAGAAGACCAACATGGTGATCTTCCGCGAGAACTCGGAGGACATCTACGCCGGCATCGAGTTCGAGGCGCAGTCCGAGAAGGCCAGGAAGCTCATCCAGTTCCTGCAGGACGAGTTCGGCGTGAAGAAGATCCGCTTCCCCGAGACCTCGGGCATCGGCGTCAAGCCGGTGTCGCGCGAGGGCACGCAGCGCCTGGTGCGCAAGGCCATCCAGTACGCCATCGACAACGACAAGCCCAGCGTGACCCTCGTGCACAAGGGCAACATCATGAAGTTCACCGAGGGGGCCTTCCGCGACTGGGGCTACGAGCTGGCGGCGAGCGAGTTCGGCGCCGAGCCCATCGACGGCGGCCCGTGGATGCGCCTGAAGAACCCGCGCAACGGCAAGGAGATCACCGTCAAGGACAGCATCGCCGACGCCTTCCTGCAGCAGATCCTGCTGCGCCCGGCGGAGTACAGCGTGATCGCCACGCTGAACCTCAACGGCGACTACATCTCCGACGCGCTGGCCGCGCAGGTGGGCGGCATCGGCATCGCGCCGGGCGCCAACCTGTCGGACTCGGTGGCCATGTTCGAGGCCACGCACGGCACCGCGCCCAAGTACGCGGGCAAGGACTACGTGAACCCCGGCTCCGAGATCCTCTCGGCCGAGATGATGCTGCGGCACATGGGCTGGACCGAGGCGGCCGACCTCATCATCCGCGCGATGGAGAAGGCCATCCAGAGCAAGAAGGTCACCTACGACTTCGCGCGCCTCATGGACGGGGCCACGCAGGTGAGCTGCTCGGGCTTCGGCCGTGTCATGATCGAGGCAATGCAGGACTGATGCGCTGCCACGCCTCGTAGGCGGCCAGCGCCGTGTGCATCTGCACGGTGTGCGCGAAGCGGAACGCCTCGCCGTGCACTGTCTCGTCGGGGAACTCGGTGATGAGCGTGACGGGCGCGTCGTGCCGGTTCTCCGACTGCATGCAGGCGATGCCGTCGATGACCTCGAAGGGCAGCGGGCCCGCGTGGCGCTCGTACAGCGCCCGCTGGCGCGCGTTGTATTCGGCCAGCCCCGGCACCTGCCGCAGGGCGGCGCAGACGGCTTCCAGCAACGCGCGCGCAGGTCGCTCCCAGCCCGCGTGGTGGCGCAGGATCAGGAAGAAGCCTTTGGGCAGCATCCACTGCTCGAAGCCGCGCGGCACGTAGCCCGACAGCGGCCGCGTCCACTCGTGCGCGGGGTAGCCGTGCAGGTTCACGTGCAGGTGTGCGCCCGAGAGCGCCAGCGCGGCCTGGCGCGCCTCGCGCTCGAAGAAGGGCGGCGCGTCGCGGTACTCCACGTCGTCGCCCAGCGCGGTGTAGCGCGCCGCGTGGTGCATGTGGCCCGGGTGCACGGCGCACAGCTCGCGGTGCAGGGCGTAGCCGTCGGGGTTCTCCAGCGCGATCAGGGCCAGGTGCGTGCCCGGCCGCGCCAGCAGCGCCTGCGCGGCGCGCAGCGCGCCCACCACGCCGGAAGTCTCGTTCGCGTGCTGGCCCGCGCTCAGGAACACGGGCGCCTGGGTGCCGCGGTGGTACCGGCCCCAGACGGTGCGGCCCTGGCGCGTGCCCGCCGAGAAGGGCTCGCCGCCCCCGTCCTGCAGGTGGCGGTGGATGCGCGCGGGCGGCGGCGCGGTGTCCAGCGTGTCGAGCGGCTGGCCGTCGGTGGCTGCGTGCCAGGCGGGCGCGGCCTGCGCGTCCTGGCTGGCGGCATCGAAGCGCTGCAGCGCGACGCGCACGCGCGGCGCGCCGGCGCCGCCGCGCACGTCGGGCACGATCTGGCCGGGCTGCAGGCGCCGGTCGCCCGGCGGGCGGCCGCTGTGGCGCTGGAACCATTCCAACAGCGAGAAGTACAGGTCTTCGTGCACGGCCTCGGGAAGGCTGACGCTCTCGCCGGCCCAGGCCAGGTGGTGCTCGAAGCCGGGCAGGTCCACCTGGATCTGCAGGCGCTCGAAATACGGCTCCTGCGCGGGCCAGGGATGGCCCAGCACGGCCTGCAGGGCGTGCTCGAACGCCTGCTCGGCGTCGGTGTGCACGGGCGTGTCCAGCAGGTCGGCCGCGCCGGCGCGGGTGCCGGCGCGCAGCCAGCCCGTGGGTGACAGCGTGGCGGCGCCCAGCACGTCGGCATGCATGCGGTTGGGGGCGAAGACGCGCTGCTGCGTGCGCTGCCCGTCGCGCCAGAGCAGTTCCACGTCGTAGTGCGGCTGCGTGTCCTCGCGCGGCTCGAAGCGGGGCGGTTCGGCCAGGGGCAGCGCGGCCAGCGGGTAGGCCTCCAGCAGGAAGCGGTGCGCGGGGCCGGCATGCGTGCGTGGGTAGCGGATACGGGCCGTGGCCAGGCGGGCGGTGTCCACGTCCTCCAGGAAGTGGTGCAGCAGCGGCTTGTAGGCGCTGTGCAGCCGTGCGTGCACGCCGGCCTGGGCCAGCTGGCGCTCGGCCTCCTGGCGCTGCGCGCGGCCCTCGAAGAGCCAGCCTTCCACGTGGCGGCCGTGCCAGTGGGGATGCGAGAAGCGCTGCACCCATGCGTGCAGCGTGCGGTCGAACGTGCGGTCGAGAAGGACGGCCTGCGGGCCGGAGGGCTCGGGGGTGGAGGGCATGCGGCGGGGCGGGGAAGGGATGAGCGATGATCGCCCATCCATTATGGGGAAACGTGACGGCGGGACGATGCACATGGCGACGAAACTCTGGCAGTTCTGGGTAGACCGGGGCGGCACCTTCACCGATATCGTGGGGCGGCGCCCGGACGGCGCGCTGGTCACGCACAAGCTGCTGTCGGACAACCCCGGCCATTACCGCGACGCGGCCGTGGCGGGCATCCGCGCCCTGCTGGGCCTGGGGCCGCACGAGCCCGTCACCCCGGACCGCGTGGAGTGCGTGAAGATGGGCACGACGGTGGCCACGAACGCGCTGCTGGAGCGCAAGGGCGAGCCCACGCTGCTGGTGACCACGCGCGGGTTCCGGGATGCGCTGCGCATCGCCTACCAGAACCGGCCGCGCCTGTTCGACCGCCGCATCGTGCTGCCCGAGTTGCTCTACAGCCGCGTGATCGAGGCGCAGGAGCGCGTGGGCGCGCACGGCGAGGTGGTCGAGCCGCTGGACGAGGAACACCTCAAGGAGCGGCTCTGGGCCGCCTACGACGCCGGCCTGCGCAGCGTGGCCATCGTGTTCATGCACGGCTACCGCTACACGGCGCACGAGCAGGCGGCGGCGCGGCTGGCGCGGCAGGCGGGCTTCACCCAGGTCAGCACCTCGCACGGCACGAGCCCGCTGATGAAGTTCGTCAGCCGCGGCGACACCACGGTGGTGGACGCCTATCTCTCGCCCATCCTGCGCCGCTATGTGGAGCAGGTGGCGGCCGAGATGCCCGGCGTGCCGCTCTACTTCATGCAGTCCTCCGGCGGGCTCACGGATGCGCACCGCTTCCAGGGCAAGGACGCGATCCTCTCGGGCCCGGCCGGCGGCATCGTGGGCATGGCGCGCACGGCGGCGCTGGCCGGCCACGCGCACGTGATCGGCTTCGACATGGGCGGCACCTCCACCGACGTGAGCCACTTCGCCGGCACGTTCGAGCGCGAGTTCGAGACCCAGGTGGCCGGCGTGCGCATGCGCGCGCCGATGATGAGCATCCACACCGTCGCGGCGGGCGGCGGCTCCATCGTGGAGTTCGACGGCGCGCGCCTGCGCGTGGGGCCGCACAGCGCGGGCGCCAACCCCGGCCCGGCGAGCTACCGCCGCGGCGGGCCGCTGGCGGTGACGGATGCCAACGTGCTGGTGGGCAAGATCCAGCCTGCCTGGTTCCCGCGCGTGTTCGGCCCCGCGGCCGACCAGCCGCTGGACGCGGACGTGGTGCGCGCGCGCTTCCAGGCGCTGGCCGCGCAGGCGGGCCGCAGCGCGCAGGACTTGGCGCACGGCTGCATCCAGATCGCCGTGCAGCAGATGGCGGGCGCCATCAAGAAGATCTCGGTGGCGCGGGGCTACGACGTCACGCGCTACACGCTGCAGTGCTTCGGCGGCGCGGGCGGGCAGCACGCCTGCCTGGTGGCGGATGCGCTGGGCATGCAGCGGGTGCTGGTGCATCCGCTGGCTGGCGTGCTGTCGGCCTACGGCATGGGCCTGGCCGACCAGAACGTGATGCGCGAGCAGGCGGTGGAGGCGTGCCTGGCGCCCGAGGCCCTGCCGGCCATCGCCGCCGCGCTCGACGTGCTGGCCGAGGCCGCGCTGGCGGAGATGGCGGGCAGCGGCGCGCCGGGCGCCGGCGTGGCGGTGCACCGGCGCGTGCACGTGCGCTACGAGGGCTCGGACGCCGCCCTGGTCGTGCCTTTCGGCGACCTGCCGGCCATCGTGGCGGCCTTCGAGGCCGCCTACCGCCAGCGCTTCGCCTTCCTGCTGCAGGGCAAGGCGCTGATCGCGGAGGCCGTGTCGGTGGAGGCGGTGCTGGCCGGCGACGCGCCGGCCGAGCGCACGCTGCCGCTGCATGGGCCGCGCACGGTGCCGCGCCGCGACACGGTGTGCATGTTCACCGTGGGCCTGGATGGCGCGCCCGCGTGGCACGACGCGGCCCTGGTGGTGCGCGAGGACCTGCGCGCGGGCGACGTGCTGCAGGGGCCGGCCGTCATCGCGGAGAAAAACGCCACCACCGTGGTCGAGCCCGGCTGGCAGGCGCACCTGACCGCGCTGGACCACCTGGTGCTGGAGCGCTGCGTGCCGCGCGCCGAGCGGCATGCGGCGGGCGCCACGGCCGACCCGGTGCTGCTGGAGGTGTTTAACCACCTGTTCATGAACATCGCCGAGCAGATGGGACTGCAGCTGCAGAACACGGCGCATTCGGTGAACATCAAGGAGCGGCTGGACTTCTCGTGCGCGCTGTTCGACGCCGAGGGCCAGCTCATCGCCAATGCGCCGCACATGCCGGTGCACCTGGGCAGCATGGGCGAGAGCATCAAGACCGTCATCGCGCGCAACCGCGCCCGCATGCGGCCGGGCGACGTGTACGTGCTCAACGACCCCTACCACGGCGGCACGCACCTGCCGGACATCACGGTCATCACGCCGGTCTACATCGGCGCGGATGCGGACGGGGAGGGCGCAGCGCCCACGTTCTACGTGGGCAGCCGCGGCCACCATGCGGACGTGGGCGGCGCCACGCCGGGATCTATGCCGCCGTTTTCCACGCGCATCGAGGAAGAGGGCGTGCAGATCGACAACTTCAAGCTGGTGGAAGGCGGCGTGCTGCGCGAGGCCGAGATGCTCGCGCTGCTGCAAGGCGGCGCCTACCCCAGCCGCAACCCGCAGCAGAACCTGGCCGACCTGAAGGCGCAGATCGCCGCGAACGAGAAGGGCGTGCAGGAGCTGCGCCGCATGGCCGGGCAGTTCGGGCTGCCGGTGGTGCAGGCATACATGCGCCATGTGCAGGACAACGCGGAAGAATCCGTGCGCCGCGCCATCACGCGCCTGGCCGCGCGGGTGAAGGACGGGCGCTTCACGCTGCCGCTGGACAACGGCGCGCAGATCCAGGTGGCCGTGCGCATCGACGCGGCCGCGCGCAGCGCGGTGATCGACTTCACCGGCACCTCGCCCCAGCAGGCCAACAACTTCAACGCGCCCACGGCCGTGTGCATGGCGGCGGTGCTGTATGTGTTCCGCTCGCTGGTGCAGGACGACATCCCGCTCAACGCGGGGTGCCTCAAGCCGCTGCAGGTCATCATCCCGCCGGGCTCCATGCTCCACCCCCATCCGCCCGCGTCGGTGGTGGCGGGCAACGTGGAGACGTCCACCTGCATCACGAACGCGCTGCTGGGGGCGCTGGGCGTGTCGGCGGCCAGCCAGTGCACGATGAACAACTTCACCTTCGGCAACGCGCGCCACCAGTACTACGAGACGATCGCCGGCGGCAGCGGCGCGGGGGGCGAGTTCGACGGGGCGGGGGCGCTCGTGGGCGGCTTCGACGGCACGAGCGTGGTGCAGACCCACATGACCAATTCGCGCCTGACCGACCCGGAGGTGCTGGAGTTCCGCTTCCCCGTGCGGCTGGAGGGTTACGCCATCCGCGCGGGCTCGGGCGGCGCGGGCCGCTGGAAGGGCGGCGACGGCGGGGTGCGGCGCATCCGCTTCCTGGAGCCCATGACTGCGGGCATCCTGTCCAACGGCAGGCTGCACGGCGCCTTCGGCATGGCCGGCGGCGTGGCGGGCCGGCCCGGCATCAACCGCGTGGTGCGCGCCGACGGGCGGGTGCAGGTTCTGGAGCACATCGGCCAGGCCGCGATGGAGGCCGGCGACGTGTTCGAGGTCCACACGCCGGGCGGCGGCGGCTTCGGCTCGCCGGTTTGAGTGAAAAATGGCTGCGGCGCTTGTCCAGCAAGCGCAGGCAGCTATGGTTTCAGGAGTCCCGGTCTTCGCCGCTGCCGGTCATGCGGCTCAGGCTCTGCGGCACCGCCTCGCCGGAGCGCCGGGCGCGAAAAAGGGCGGCGCGCATCAGGAAGATGCTGGTCACGGGCACGGTGACGGCGACGAACAGCGCGATCAGCAGCACGTGCAGCGCCAGGAAGCCTTCCTGCACCGAGAAGTACACGAGCGCGCCGTGCATCACGCACCAGCAGCCCATGGTGGCGATGATGGAAGGGGCGTGCACGCGCTCGAAGTAGCTCTTGAGGCGCAGCAGGCCGAGCGAGCCCATGAACGCGATGAGCGCGCCGCACAGCACCACCGCGGAGATGGCGATGTCCAGCCACAGCGGCAGGGGCTGGCCGTTCATTCGATCACCTCGCCGCGCAGCAGGAACTTGGCCATGGCGGTGGAGCTGGCGAAGCCGAGCAGCGCGATCAGCATCGCGGCCTCGAAGTAGTTGGTGCTGCCGTAGTAGATGCCCAGCACCAGCATGAACAGCATGGCGTTGAGGTACATGCAGTCCAGCGCCAGCACGCGGTCTTGCGCCGAGGGGCCTTTGAGCACGCGCACGAGGCACATCACCATGGCCAGGGCCAGGAGGAACAGGGCCACGGGCAGGGCCCAGGAAAGCACGGGACTGCTCACTCGAATATCTCCATCAGCGGGCGCTCGTAGCGCGTTTTGACGTGGTCGATGACGGCCTGGGCGTCGTCGACCTCCAGCACGTGCAGCATCAGCGCGGAGCGGTCCAGCGACAGCTCGGCCCACACGGTGCCCGGCGTGATGCACACGATCATGGCCAGCACGGCCAGCGCGTTCGGGTCGCGCAGCTCCAGGGGGATCTTCACGAAAGCGGGCGGATGGCGGCGCTGGGAGGGCAGCAGCAGGAAGCGCACCACGGCGATGTTGGACTGGGTGGTGTCCACCATGACGGCGAAGCACAGGCGCAGCGCCGTGCCCAGGTGGCGCACGCGCACCTTCTGCGGGCGCAGCTCCTTGAACAGCACGGGCAGGCCCAGGGCCAGGAGCAGCGCCAGGATCATGTGGCCCGCGCTGACCGAATGGTTCAGCAGCAGCCACATCACGAACAGGCCCAGCGAGATCAGAGGCGCGGGAAAGAGCTTCTTCATCATGGCGCGGCTCCTTCGGGGCGGCCCTCGACAGGGCGGCCCTCGGCGGCGGCCGTCGTGGGGCCCGGCTTGGGCGTGGCGGACATCACCGCGCGCACGTAGGTGCCCGGCGCGTGCAGCGCGTTGGCGGTGGCTTCCGTGAAGCGCATCACGCCGTCGGCCTGCATGGTGAGCGCCACGCAGATGCCCAGCAGCACCGCGATGGGCATGCCTTCCATCACGCGCAGCCGGGGCGTGGGCCGGTCGTGGCTGGCCCAGAAGTGGCGGATGCCCGAGCGCGTGAGCGCCATGAGCGCCACCAGGCCGGTTCCGATCATCAGCGCCAGCAGGCCCCAGCCCCAGGGGCCGAGCTGCGTTCCGGCCGAGGAGCCCAGGCCCAGCGGGTTGAGCAGGGCCGTGAGCATGGCGAACTTGCCCACGAAGCCCGACAGCGGCGGCATGCCGGCGATGACCAGCGTGCACATGAGGTAGGTCAGGCCCAGGAAGGCTGCGGCCGCGGGGATCACGCGGCCCACCAGCACCTCTTCGTCCTCGTCGAGGTTCAGGCCCGTGGAGGGCACCAGCTCGGGGGTGAGGAAGGGGGCGTCGTCGTCCATCTCGTAGGGCGCTAGCGTGGAGCCGTCGTTGCGCCAGCGGTCGATCAGGTCGGCGAGCAGGAAGAGGGCGCTCACCGCCAGCGTGGAGCTGGGCAGGTAGTAGAGCAGCCCGGCGGTGAGCCCGTTCTGCCCGAAGCCCGCCGCCGCCAGCAGCGTGCCGGAGGACAGCACCGCCGCATGGCCCGCCAAGTGGGTGAGGCGCTGCGAGCCCATCATGCCGATGGCGCCGAAGGCCATGGTGGCCATGCCCCCGGCGACCAGCCACAGGCTGCCGAACAGCGCCGAGGGGCCGGCCTCGCTGCTGAACAGCAGCGTCCACAGGCGCAGCAGCGTGTAGACGCCCACCTTGGTCATGATGGCGAACAGCGCGCCCACGGGCGCCGTGGCGGCGCTGTAGGCGGGCACCAGCCAGAAGTTGAGCGGCCACACGGCGGCCTTGATGAGGAAGGCCGTGGCGAGGATGGCCGCCGCGGCGTGCAGCAGGCCGCGGTCGGCGTCCGACACCTGGGGCACGCTCTGCGCCAGGTCGGCCATGTTGAGCGTGCCGGTGATGCCGTAGAGCATCGAGGCGCCGATGAGGAACAGCGAGGAGGCCGCCAGGTTGATGGCGATGTAGTGCAGCCCCGCCTGCACGCGTGCGCGCCCCGAGCCGTGCAGCAGCAGGCCGTAGGAGGCCGCGAGCATGATCTCGAAGAACACGAACAGGTTGAACAGGTCCGCCGTGAGGAAGGCGCCGCCCAGCCCCATGAGCTGGAGCTGGAACAGCGTGTGGTAGTGCACGCCGGCGCGGTGCCAGCGCGCGCCTGCGAACACGATGGAGCACAGGGCCACGATGCCGGTCAGCACCAGCATCAGCGCCGACAGGCGGTCCAGCGCGAGCACGATGCCGAACGGCGCGGGCCAGTTGCCAGGCAGGTACACGCCCATGGTGGCGGGGGCGCCGGCCTGGTGCGTCCAGACCAGCAGGGCGATGGCGATCAGCAGGCCCGCCAGCGTGGAGAAGATGTTGAGCGTGAGCTTGAGGCGCTGCTTTTCCTCGCGCAGCAGCATCATGAACGCGGCCGTGAGCATCGGCAGGCCGATGGGGGCCAGCATGAGGTGCGGCATCAGCGTGGAGGTGAAGTCGGCCAGGCGGCTCATTGCATCTCCTGGACGTCGCGCGAGAGCGTGCCGTCCACGTGGTCGGTGCCGGCCATGCCGCGCGAGGCCAGCAGCACCACGAGGAACAGGGCCGTCATAGCGAAGCCGATGACGATGGCCGTGAGCACCAGCGCCTGCGGCAGGGGGTCGGTGTAGTGCAGCAGGTCCTGCGGCACGCCGGGCCGGAGCACGGGCTCCTTGTTGACCTCCAGGCCCAGCCGCCCCATGCTGAAGATGAACAGGTTCACCGCATACGACAGCAGCGACAGTCCCATGATGACCTGGAAGGTGCGCGGGCGCAGCAGCAGCCAGACGCCCGAGCCGGTGAGCACGCCGATGGACAGGGCCAGGATGGTTTCCATCAGCGGGCTCCCTGCGGCGCGGGGGCGGCCGTCTCGTCGTCGTAGGCCACCACGGCGGCCAGGGCTTGCTGTTCTTCTTCCATGAGTCGTGCGTGGTAGCGGTGGCCGCGCACCGACTGGTGGGCGATGGCCGTGAGGATGAGCAGGGTGGCGCCGACGACGAGCGAGAACACGCCCATGTCGAAGAACATGGCGCTGGCCACGTGGATGTCGCCCAGCACCGGCAGGTGCAGGTGGGCGGTGTGGCTGGTCAGGAAGGGGTAGCCCGCGGCGATCGCGCCCAGGCCCGTGGCCAGCGCCAGCAGCAGGCCCGTGGCGATCCAGCGGCGGGGCATCAGCGGCATGTGGGCTTCCACCCAGGAGGTGCCCGAGACGATGTATTGCAGAACCAGCCCTACCGAGAACACCAGCCCGGCCACGAAGCCGCCGCCCGGCTGGTTGTGCCCGCGCATGAACAGGTAGAACGCCACCAGCGCGGTGAACGGCAGCAGCAGGCGCACCAGCACGGCGGGCACCATGAGGTAGCCGACGGCCGTGTCCTGCGCGTTGCGCGGGTTCAGCAGGTCGGTCTGCAGGTCGGCAGGCAGGAAGCGCTGCTGCTCGGGCAGGTCCATGGTTTCGCGCGCAGGGCGGAAGCGCCGCAGCAGCGCGTAGACGGTGAGCGCCACGATGCCCAGAACCACGATCTCGCCGAAGGTGTCGAAGCCGCGGAAGTCGACCAGCATCACGTTGACCACGTTGGTGCCGCCGCCCTCGGTCAGCGCGCGCTCCAGGAAGAAGGTGGAGGTGCTCTCGGGGAAGGGGCGGCTCATCATGGCGAAGGCCAGCCAGGCCATGCCGCCGCCGGCGCCGACGGCCAGCAGCAGGTCGCGCAGGCGGCGCGCGCGCGCCAGCATGGGGCGGGGGTCGGCGGGGGGCAGGCTCTGGTCGCGCTTGGGCAGCCAGCGCAGGCCGAGCAGGATGAGGATGGTGGTGACGATCTCCACCGCGATCTGCGTGAGCGCCAGGTCGGGCGCGGAGAACCACAGGAAGGTGATGCAGGTGCACAGCCCGGCGCCGCCCACGAGCGTGAGCGCGGCCATGCGGTGGTACTTGGCCTGCCAGGCCGCGGCCAGCGCGCAGCTCACTCCGACCATCCAGATCACGACGAACGCGGGGGACAGCGGCAGCGTGCCCCGGTCGCCCAACTGCACGCCCAGCTTCCACAGCGGCAGGGCGCCCGCGCTCAGCGTGGCCAGCACCAGCCACAGCATCTGCCACTGCAGCCGCTGTGTGGACAGCAGGCGCCGCCCGCTGCGGCCCCAGCGCGTGAGCAGCGTGAGCGAGGCCTCGAAGACGCGGCGCCCGCTGATGCGCCACATGAGCGGCGGCGCGTCCACGTGGCCCTGGTTGCGCTGCCAGCGCAGCAGCAAATACAGCGCCGTGCCGCCCGCGAGCGCCACCAGGCTCATCACGAAGGGGGTGTTGATGCCGTGCCATACGGCCAGGCTGAAGGCCGGCAGCTCGCCGCCGACCACGGGCAGGGCGGCGGCGTCCAGGTATTTGCCCACCGACCAGGCGGGAACGATGCCCACCACCAGGCAGGCGCAGACCAGCAGCTCGACCGGCACGCGCATCCAGTGCGGGGGCTCGTGCGGCGTGTGCGGCAGGTCGGTGGCGGGCGGGCCCCAGAACACGTCGGCGATGAAGCGCAGCGAATAGGCCACGCTGAACATGCCGGCCACCGTGGCGGCCACGGGCAGCGCCGTGGCCACGAAGGGCGTGGCGTCGAGGAACACCGTCTCGGCGAAGAACATTTCCTTGGACAGGAAGCCGTTGAGCAGCGGCACGCCGGCCATGGCCGCGCCGGCGACCGTGGCCAGCGTCGCGGTGACCGGCATCATGGTGCGCAGGCCCGACAGGCGCCGGATGTCGCGCGTGCCGCTCTCGTGGTCCACGATGCCCGCGGCCATGAACAGCGACGCCTTGAAGGTTGCGTGGTTCATGATGTGGAACACCGCCGCCACGGCGGCCAGCGGGCTGTTGAGGCCCAGCAGCAGCGTGATCAGGCCCAGGTGCGAGATGGTGGAGTAGGCCAGCAGCCCTTTCAGGTCGTGCTGGAACATGGCCGCGTAGCCGCCGATCAGCAGCGTGAGCACGCCCGCGCCGCCCACGAGCCAGAACCAGGGCTCGGTGCCGCCCATCACGGGCCACAGGCGCGCCAGCAGGAACACGCCCGCCTTCACCATGGTGGCCGAGTGCAGGTAGCTGGACACGGGGGTGGGCGCGGCCATGGCGTTGGGCAGCCAGAACTGGAACGGGAACTGCGCGCTCTTGGTGAACGCGCCCAGCAGCACCAGCACCAGGGCCGTGAGGTACAGCGGGTGGTCGCGCACCAGCTCGGCCGAGCCCAGCACGCGGTCGAGGTCGTAGCTGCCGACGATGTGGCCCACGACGAGCAGGCCGGCCAGCAGGCACAGGCCGCCGGTGCCGGTCACGGTGAGCGCCATGCGCGCGCCGCGGCGTGCATCCTCGCGGTGGTGCCAGTAGCCGATGAGCAGGAACGAGAACAGGCTGGTGAGTTCCCAGAAGAACACCAGCTGGATGAGGTGGCCCGAGAGCACCACGCCCGCCATGGCGCCCATGAAGGCGAGGAAGAACGAGAAGAAGCGCGGCACGGGGTCGGCTGGCGACATGTAGTAGCGCGCGTAGAGCACCACCAGCGCCCCGATGCCGAACACCAGCATGCTGAACATCCAGGCGAAGCCGTCCATGCGCACGACCAGGTTCATGCCCAGCGCGGGCAGCCAGGCGATCTCCTGGCGCAGCACGCCGCCGTCCGCCACCTCGGGGAAGTACATCGCCGTCTGCACGGTGCAGAACAGCGCGATCAGCCCCGCCAGCGTGGACTCGGTGTTGCGCGCGTTGGCGGGCAGCACGGCGGCCATCAGGCTTCCGACGAAGGGCAGGACGATGAGGAGAATCAGGGACATGGGTGCCTGATTCTACGGGGAAGCTCCGCGCGCGCTGCTATGAAAACCCGAGCAGCTACCGGCGATTGGGTCAGCGTCTGCCCATGGTTTCAATGGCCGGGTGCCGTGGAGGGGGGCTGGCGGGCCGCCTGCGGGTACGCGGCGCCGTTCACGGTGAGGCCCTCGGCCGACAGCCGGCCGGCCGCCGCGGGGCCGATGCCCTTGACGCGGGCGATGAGGTCGCGCCAGTCGCTGAACGGCCCCCGGGCGCGCTCGGCCAGGATGCGGCCGGAGAGCGCGGGGCCGATGCCCTTGACGCCGTCCAGGTCGGCCACGCCCGCCTGGTTCACTTCCACCGCCGCCAGGGCGCAGGCCGCGTGCAGCAGCAGCGCGCCCAGGCACAGCAGGCGCCGCGGGGCGTTCACAGCTCTTCCACGCGGCGGGCGGGGTAGCTGTCCCAGGTCTGGCAGCCGGGGCATTGCCAGAAGTGCTGGCGCGCCTCGAAGCCGCAGGCCGCGCAGCGGTAGCGCGTGAGCGGCTTGGCGGCCTGCTCGAGCGCGCGCTGGATCTGCGGGTGGAACTGCTCGTGCGCCAGCGTCTCGCCGGCCAGCCATTTGGTCGCGGCCACGAGCGAGGGCTCTTTTTCCAGGTGGCGCACGTACCAGCCGCGCGCGTCCTGGGGCGTGCTGCCGCCTGTTTCCAGCGCCACGATGGCGTCCAGCAGGTCGAGCGAGGGCATGTCCTGGTAGTGCGCCTGCAGCAGGGCCAGGGCCTGTTCGGCGCTGCCGGTGGCCTGGGCGGTTTCCACGAGCAGAGGCGCGGCCAGGGGCAGCGCGGCGGGGGCCGCCTGGGGCAGCTCCAGCAGGGTGTGCAGCGCCGCGGCGGCGTCGCCCGTGCGCTGCTGCAGGCGCGCCAGCTCGATGCGCGCGCGCGGTGCGCGCGGCGCGATCGCGATGGCCTGCGCGAGCAGGGCCTGGGCGGCGGCGGTTTCCCCCCGCGCGGCCTGGGCCAGCGCCTGCTCGCACAGGTAGTGGGCCTGGCGGGTGCTGAAGTCGCCCTGCTGCGCGGCTTGCATGCGCTGCGCGA
Organism: Acidovorax sp. MR-S7; assembly: GCF_000400995.2. Lineage (GTDB taxonomy): Bacteria > Pseudomonadota > Gammaproteobacteria > Burkholderiales > Burkholderiaceae_C > MR-S7. Next base: position 53,152 of record NZ_DF238912.1, read on the forward strand.
TCTCGGTGGCCTGGGGCCAGTCGCGCGAGCGCTCGTAGATGGCCAGCAGGGCCATGCGGGCCTGGGCCTCGAAGGGCGAGCCTTCCAGGCGGCGCAGTGCGTCTTCGGCGCGGTCGAGCAGGCCGGCCTTGAGGAAGTCGAGCGCCAGCGCGTGCTGGGCGCGCTCGCGGTCGGCGCGGGAGAGGTCGCCGCGCGAGAGCAGGTGCTCGTGCACGCGCACGGCGCGGTTGTATTCGCCGCGGCGGCGGAACAGGTTGCCCAGGGCGAAGTGCAGTTCGGTGGTGTCGGGGTCGTTCTGCACGGCTTCGATGAAGGCGTCGATGGCCTGGTCCTGCTGTTCGTTGAGCAGGTAGTTCAGCCCCTTGAAGTAGGCCTTGGGCGCGCGGCGGTTCTCGTCGCGCAGCTGGCGCAGGTCGAAGCGCGAGGCGAGCCAGCCCAGCCCGAAGGCCAGCGGCAGCCCCAGCAAGAGCCAACTGAGGTCAAATTCCATGGATAGTCGGGGGCAGGGCGGGCTCGGGCGCGGGCGGGGCTGCCACTGCGGTGGCAGGCTGCTCCGCCTGGATGCGGCGCGCCGCGCTGCGGTGGCGCCACCAGCGGGGCACCATGCCCAGCACGCCGACGGCGACGCCCAGCGTGAACGCGGCCAGCACGATCAGCACCAGCGGTGCGTTCCACCGGGTGCCGAAGAAGAAGTGCACCGTGGTGTCCTGCTGGTTGTTCAGCGCGAAGGCGAAGAGGGTGAAAAAAATGGCTGCCTTGAGCAGCCACAGGAGGTATTTCATGCGGCTCCCCAGTGGTGGCGAGATTCTACGGTCTGCCACCCGCACGGTGCCGTTCGCGGCGTTTTAGGGGTAAAACAAGGCTCCAGTGCTTTTCCAGCAAGCGCAGGCAGCTATGGTTTTTGCTGTTCCGGCGCGCCGGTGCGCTGGTCCACGGCCTCGCGCAGGGCCTTGCCGGGCTTGAAGTGCGGCACGCGCTTTTCGGGGATCTGCACGGCTTCGCCGCTGCGCGGATTGCGGCCCATGCGGGGCGGGCGGCGGTTGACGGAAAAGCTGCCGAACCCGCGGATCTCGATGCGGTGCCCGCGCACCAGGGCATCGCCGATGGCATCCAGAATGGTCTTGACGGCGTACTCGGCATCGCGCTGGGTGAGCTGGCCGAAGCGGGCGGCCAGTTCTTCGACGAGGTCAGATCGGGTCATGGTGTTCTCGGGTGCGTAGCGGGGCAAAAAGCAGCGGGCGCCGTGGCGCCCGCTGCGGTGGCCGCCACCCCGGAGGATGGCGGCCGGTTCAGTGCCTGGAGACAGGCTCCGGCTTACTTGTCGGAGTTGTCCAGCTTGGCGCGCAGCAGGGCGCCCAGGCTGGTGGTGCCGGCGTTTTCCTTGGCCGACTGGGCCGACAGGTGGGCCATGGCGCCTTGCTCGTCGGCCATGTCCTTGGCCTTGATCGACAGCTGGATGTTGCGGGTCTTGCGATCCACGTTGACCACCACGGCGGTGATTTCGTCGCCTTCCTTGAGCACGTTGCGGGCGTCTTCCACGCGGTCGCGGGAGATTTCCGAAGCGCGCAGGTAGCCCACGATGTCTTCGCCCAGGTCGATCTCGGCGCCGCGCGCGTCAACCGTCTTGACCTTGCCGGACACGGTCTGGCCCTTGTCGTTCACCGTCACGAAGGTGGTGAACGGGTCGCCGTCGAGCTGCTTGATGCCCAGGGAGATGCGCTCGCGGTCCACGTCCACGGCCAGCACGATCGCCTCGACTTCCTGGCCCTTCTTGTAGTTGCGCACGGCGGATTCGCCGGGCTCGTTCCAGGACAGGTCGGACAGGTGCACCAGGCCGTCGATGCCGGCAGCCAGGCCCACGAACACGCCGAAGTCGGTGATGGACTTGATCGGGCCCTTGACGCGGTCGCCGCGCTTGGTGTTCTGCGCGAATTCCTGCCAGGGGTTGGCCTTGCACTGCTTCATGCCCAGGCTGATGCGGCGCTTGTCTTCGTCGATCTCCAGGACCATGACTTCGACTTCGTCGCCCAGCGACACGAGCTTGGAGGGAGCGACGTTCTTGTTGGTCCAGTCCATCTCGGAGACGTGCACCAGGCCTTCGATGCCGGGCTCCAGCTCGACGAACGCGCCGTAGTCGGCGATGTTCGTGACCTTGCCGAACAGGCGCGTGCCCGAGGGGTAGCGGCGCGACACGCCCAGCCAGGGATCGTCGCCCATTTGCTTGAGGCCCAGCGAGACGCGGTTCTTCTCGGTGTCGAACTTGAGGATCTTGGCCGTGATTTCCTGGCCGGCCTGCACCACCTCGGAGGGGTGGCGAACGCGGCGCCATGCCATGTCGGTGATGTGCAGCAGGCCGTCGATGCCGCCGAGGTCCACGAACGCACCGTATTCGGTGATGTTCTTGACCACGCCCTGCACGATGGCGCCTTCCTTGAGCGTTTCCATCAGCTTGGCGCGCTCTTCGCCCATGGAGGCTTCCACCACGGCGCGGCGGCTCAGCACCACGTTGTTGCGCTTGCGGTCGAGCTTGATGACCTTGAACTCCATCGTCTTGTTTTCGTACGGAGTCAGGTCCTTGACGGGACGGGTGTCGATCAGCGAGCCGGGCAGGAAGGCGCGGATGCCGTTGACCAGCACCGTCAGGCCGCCCTTGACCTTGCCGGAGGTCGTGCCGGTCACGAAGTCGCCGGATTCCAGCGCCTTTTCCAGTGCCAGCCACGAAGCCAGGCGCTTGGCGGTGTCGCGCGACAGGATGGTGTCGCCGTAGCCGTTCTCGATGGAGCCGATGGCCACGGACACGAAGTCGCCCACCTGGACTTCGATCTCGCCCTGGTCGTTCTTGAATTCGTCGATCGGCACGTAGGCTTCGGACTTCAGGCCAGCGTTCACGACGACGAAGTTGTGCTCCACGCGCACGACTTCGGCGGTGATGACCTCGCCCGGACGCATTTCGGTGCGTTGCAGCGATTCTTCAAACAGGGCGGCAAAAGATTCAGACATGTATTTCCTCAAGCCACGGACAGGTTTCCGGCGGCACCATTGCCACCGTTTCTAAGACTGCCTGCGGAGGTTGTGCGGTAGTTGCACCGCGGGTCAGGGTGGATGAACCGCACGGCCGGTGCGCTGTCAGGGCGCGGAGGGAGCCGTGCGGGCCGTTTGCCGGCCGTGCGGACGTGTTACGTGCCGAACGGCTGGCGTGCCTGCCACCAGTCCAGCACCTGCGCCACGGCCTCGTCGATCGTGAGCGCGGAGCTGTCCAGCAGCGCGGCGTCTTCAGCGGGCTTCAAGGGCGCGACGCTGCGGGTGCTGTCCCGTGCGTCACGCGCTTCCAAGTCCGCGCGAAGGTCGAAGATATTAGCCGAAATCCCCTTGGAAATCAACTGCTTATGGCGCCGCTCGGCGCGGCAGGCGGCGCTGGCCGTGAGGAAGACCTTGAGCGGCGCCGCGGGAAAGATCACCGTGCCCATGTCGCGCCCGTCGGCGACGAGCCCCGGCAGGCGCCTGAAGCCGTGCTGCAACCCTACCAGGGCCTCGCGCACGGCGGGCAGGGCGGAGACGCGCGAGGCGTTCATGCCCGCTTCCTCGGTGCGGATGGCGTCGGTCACGTCGTCCTCGCCCAGCAGGATGCGGCCGCCCTCGAAGCGCACGGGCAGGCCACGCGCCAGTTGGGCGATGCGCGTCTCGTGCGCGGCGTCGATCGCCAGGCCGGCGCGCAGGGCGGCCAGCGCGGCGATGCGGTAGAGGCTGCCCGAATCGAGGAAGTGGTAGCCCAGCCGCTCGGCCACCGCCGCCGCCACCGTGCCCTTGCCCGAGGCGGTGGGACCGTCGATGCACAGCACGGGGATGCGCGCATCCGGCGTGCGGGCCACCTGGAACAGCGCCTCGAAGTAGTCGGGGAAGGTCTTGGCCACGCACTGCGGGTCTTCGATGCGCACGGGCAGGCCCGCCGGGTTGAAGGCCGCGAGCGAGAAGCACATGGCCACGCGGTGGTCGTCGTAGGTGTGGATGCTGGCGGCGCGCCAATCGGCCGCGGTGGCGGGCGGGGTGACGCGCAGGTAGTCGGCGCCTTCCTCGACCGTGGCGCCCAGCTTGCGCAGCTCGGCCGTCATGGCGGCGATGCGGTCGGTTTCCTTTACGCGCCAGCTCGCGATGTTGCGCAGGGTGGTGGTGCCCTCGGCGTAGAGCGCCATCACGGCCAGGGTCATCGCTGCGTCGGGGATGTGGTTGCAGTCCAGGTCGATGGCCTTGAGCGGCCATGCGCCGCGCGAGACGTGCAGCCAGTTGGGCCCGCCTTCGACGCGCGCGCCCATGGCCTGCGCGGCTTCGACGAAGCGGATGTCGCCCTGGATGGAGTCCAGTCCTACCCCCAGGATCTTGATGCCATTTTGGCCATCAGCGCCCGTGGATAAAGCGCCAAGCGCTATGAAATAACTAGCGGAAGAGGCATCCGCCTCGACATGGATGCGCCCTGGCGAGCGGTAGCGGCTGCCCGCGGGGATGGTGAAGCGCTGCCACGCCTCGTGCCGCACGGCGATGCCGAAGCGCGCCAGCAGCTCCAGGGTGATGTGGATGTAGGGCCTGGAGATCAGCTCGCCCACCACCTCAATCACCACGTCCTGCGTGCGCGCCACCAGCGGCAGCGCCATGAGCAGCGCGGTGAGGAACTGGCTGGACACGTCGCCGCGCACGCGGATGGGCGCATCCAGGCGCAGGAGCGGCACGCCGCCGCCCTGGGCGATGGACAGGGGCGGGTAGCCCTCGTTGCCGAGGTAGTCGATGCGGCAGCCGAGCTGGCGCAGGGCGTCCACCAGGTCGCCGATGGGGCGCTCGTGCATGCGCGGCACGCCCGACAGCGTGAACTGGCCGCCCAGCAGCGCCAGCGCCGCGGTGAGCGGGCGCATGGCCGTGCCGGCGTTGCCCATGAACAGCTCGGCGGGCGAGCGCGGCACGGCTTGTCCCAGGCCGGTGATGCGCACCAGGCCGCCGCCGGCTTCCTCCACGGCGCAGCCGAGCTGGCGCAGCGCGTCGAGCATGACGCGCGTGTCGTCTGAGGCGAGCAGGTCGTGCACCTCGGTCGTGCCCTCGCTCAGGGCGGCAAGCAGCAGCACGCGGTTGGAGATGCTCTTGGAGCCCGGCAGCCGCACGTCGCCGCTGGCGTGCGCCAGCGGGGGCAGGTCGAGAAACGCGGTGCGGTACATCAGGCTTCCTTGTGTGGCTGCGCTGCGCTCTTGCGTTGCGCGCCCATGCGCCAGTGGGCGCGGGTCTGGCTGGCCAGCGTGATCAGGTCTTCCAGCGGCTGCTCGCTGCCCTCCTGCATGGCGGCCTCCAGGTCGTGCAGCGCCTTCTGGAACAGGCGCGACTGGGCCAGCACCTCGGCGCTGTTGGCGCGCAGGATGTCGCGCCACATCTTCGGGTCGCTGGCGGCGATGCGCGTGAAGTCGCGGAAGCCTGGCCCCGCCAGCGAGAGGAAGTCGTCGGCCTCGGGCTGCGCGGTGATGCTGCCCATCATGGCGAACGCCAGCAGGTGGGGCAGGTGGCTCACGGCGGCGAAGGCGGCGTCGTGCGCCTCGGGCGCCATGCTGCTCACGCGGCAGCCCAGCTGGGTCCACAGCGCCTCGGCGCGCTGCAGGTGGGCGGTGAGGGTGCGCTCGGTGGGGGTGAGGATGACCTGGCGGCCGTGGTACAGCTCGGCGTCGGCATGCTCCACGCCCGACACTTCGCGCCCGGTGATCGGGTGGGCGGGCACGAAGGAGGCGACCTGGCTTTGCAGCGCGCGGCGCGCGGCCAGCACCACGTCGGCCTTGGTGGAGCCCACGTCCATGATGAGCATCTGCGGCGTGACCAGGTGGCGGATGGCCTTGAGCGTCGATTCGGTGGCGGCCACGGGCACGGCCAGCAGCACGATGTCGGCGCCGGCGGCGGCCAGCAGGGCCGAGGGCGCCTCCACGTCGATCACGCCGAGCTGGCGCGCGCGGTCGGTGGTGGAGGGCGACTTGCTGTAGCCCACCACGCGCTTGACCAGGCCGGCCTTCTTCATCGCCAGGGCGAACGAGCCGCCCATGAGGCCGCAGCCGATGAGGCCGAGTTGCTCAAACATGGCGGCCCTTCCTCACGCGGCCACCGGGTACGTGCCCAGCACCTTGTAGAAGGCGGCGAGCTCCTGCAGCTCGGCCAGCGCGGCGGCCACGTTGGCCTGGGCGGGGTGGCCCTCGATGTCGATGTAGAAGTAGTACTCCCACTGGCCGGTGCGCGCGGGGCGCGACTCGAAGCGCGTCATGGACACGCCGTGCTTCTTGAGCGGCACCAGCAGGTCGTGCACGGCGCCGGGGCGGTTGGGCACGGAGATGATGAGGCTGGTGCAGTCCTTGGCCGAGGGGGCGGGCGTGGCCAGCGTGTGCGGCAGGCAGATGACGGCGAAGCGGGTGCGGTTGTAGGCGTCGTCCTGGATGGCGTGGGCCACCACGTGCAGGCCGTACTGCTGGGCCGCGCGCTCGCTGGAGATGCCGGCCCAGGCCGGGTTGGTGGCGGCCAGGCGGGCGCCCTCGGCGTTGCTGGACACCGGGCGGCGCTCGGCGTGCGGCAGGTGCTTGGACAGCCAGGCCTGGCACTGCGCCAGCGCCTGGGGGTGGGCCAGCACGGCCTCGATGCCTCCGGCGGAGGGGATCTGGCGCAGCAGGTTGTGGCGCACCAGCAGGCTCACCTCGCCCACCACGTGGCAGGGGGTGTGCAGGAACATGTCGAGCGAGCGCGTGACCACGCCCTCGTTGGAGTTCTCCACGCCCACCACGCCGTACTGCGCGCTGCCCGCGGCGGTGGCGTGGAACACCTCGTCGAAGTTGGCGCAGTACATCAGGTCGGCCGCGCCGCCGAAGTATTCGATGGCCGCCTGCTCGCAGAACGTGCCCTCGGGGCCCAGCACGGCCACGCGCTGGGGCGACTCCAGCGCCAGGCAGGCGGACATGATCTCGCGCCAGATGGCGGCCACGTGCGCGCCCTTGAGCGGGCCGGGGTTGGCGCGGGTGATCTTCTCGATCACCTGGGCCACGCGGTCGGGGCGGAAGAAGGGCGTGCCCTCGCGTTTCTTCAGCTCGCCCACCTGCTCGGCCACGTGGGCGCGCTGGTTCAGGAGGGTGAGCAGCTGGTGGTCCAGCGAGTCGATCTGCACGCGCAGGTCGGCCAGGGCGGGACTGGCCTGGGGGGTGATGCTTGAAGGGTTGTCTGCCATGGTTTTGATAGCTGCCTGCGCTTGCTGGTAGTGGGTTCTGGTATGAAAACTACCTGAAACCCTGGTCCTTCAAGCGCAAGCAGCTCATTTTTTATGAGTGGTTTTCAGGCGGCGCTGCGCTCGAAGTCGCGCATGTAGTCCACCAGTGCCTGCACGCCGGCCAGCGGCATCGCGTTGTAGATGCTGGCGCGCATGCCGCCCACGGACTTGTGGCCCTTGAGCTGCAGCAGCCCGCGCTCCCTGGCGCCGGCCAGGAAGGCGTCGTTGCGCGATTCGTCGCGCAGGAAGAAGGGCACGTTCATGCGTGAGCGGCAGGTGGGCGCCACCTTGTTCACGTAGAACTGCGACTGGTCGATGAAGCCGTAGAGCAGCGCGGCCTTGGCGATGTTGCGTGCCTCCATCGCCGCCACACCGGTGGCGTCGCCCTCGCGCTGGCGCTTGAGCCACTGGAAGGTGAGCCCGGCCACATAGATGCCCCAGGTGGGCGGCGTGTTGAACATGGAGCGGTTCTCGGCCACCACGCGGTAGTCGAAGGCCGTGGGGCAGGCGGGCAGGGCGTGACCCAGCAGGTCCTCGCGCACCACCACCAGCGTCAGGCCGGCCGGGCCCAGGTTCTTCTGCGCGCCGCCGAAGGCCAGGCCCACGCGGCTCCAGTCGACGGGGCGCGAGGCCACGTGCGAGGAGAAGTCGATGACCAGCGGCGCGTCGCTGCCGAGTGCGCGCAGGTCGGGCAGCTGCTGGAACTCGACGCCGTGGATGGTCTCGTTGCTGCACAGGTGCACGTAGCTCGCGCCGCGCGAGAGCTGCCAGGTGGCCGGGTCGGGCAGGGTGGTGAAGTGGCTGTCCTCGCCCGATGCGGCGGTATGGACCTCGGCCGCGTACTTCTGCGCTTCCTTGCGCGACTTCTGGCTCCACGCGCCCGTGACCACGAAGTCCACCGTGGCCGCGCGCGAGAGGTTCAGCGGCACGATGGCGTTCTCGGCCAGACCGCCGCCCTGCATGAACAGGATCTTGAACTGCGGCGGGATGGCCAGCAGCTCGCGCAGGTCGGCCTCGGCCTGCTCGCAGATGGCGATGAATTCCTTGCCGCGGTGGCTCATCTCCATCACCCCCATGCCGCTGCCGTGCCAGTCGAGCATTTCGGCGGCGGCCTGTTGCAGCACTTCCTCCGGGATGGCGGCCGGGCCGGCCGAGAAGTTGTAGGGGCGGTTCATGGTCTATGGGTCAAATAGGCCTCCAGCGCTCGGCTGGCAAGCGCTGGCAGCTATGGTTTTTGAAAATTCACTCGTCGGCGGGCGCGGGCGCATCGCCCTCTGCATCGGCGGCGTTGGCGTCGTTCTCCACGATGCGCTGCAGGCCGCCGAGCTTGGCGCCCTCGTCCAGGCTGATCAGCGTCACGCCCTGCGTGGCGCGGCCGAGTTCACGGATCTCCGACACGCGCGTGCGCACCAGCACGCCGGTGTCAGTGATCAGCATGATCTCGTCGTCGGCATGCACCAGCGTGGCGGCCACGACCTTGCCGTTGCGCTCGCTCTGCTGGATGGCGATCATGCCCTTGGTGCCGCGCCCGTGGCGGGTGTATTCGGTGATGGGGGTGCGCTTGCCGTAGCCGTTCTCGGTGGCGGTCAGCACGCTCTGCGTTTCGTCTTCGGCCACGAGCATGGCGATCACGCTCTGGCCGTCTTCGAGCATCATGCCGCGCACGCCGCGCGCCTGGCGGCCCAGCGGGCGCACGTCGTTCTCGTCGAAGCGCACGGCCTTGCCGCCGTCGCTGAACAGCATCACGTCGTGCTGACCGTCGGTCAGCGCCGCGCCGATGAGGTAGTCGCCTTCGTCCAGGTTCACGGCGATGATGCCGCCTTTGCGCGGGTTGCTGAATTCGTCGAGGGCCGTCTTCTTCACCGTGCCCATGCTGGTCGCCATGAATACGAAATGATCGGCCGGGAAGCTGCGGAACTCGCCGGTGAGCGGCAGCACCACGTTGATCTTCTCGCCCTCTTGCAAGGGGAACATATTGACGATGGGCCGCCCGCGCGAGCCGCGCGAGCCCGCGGGCACTTCCCATACCTTGAGCCAGTACAGCCGGCCGCGGTTGGAGAAGCACAGGATGTAGTCGTGCGTGTTGGCGATGAAAAGCTGGTCAATCCAGTCGTCTTCCTTGGTCGCCGTGGCCTGCTTGCCGCGCCCGCCGCGCTTCTGGGAGCGGTATTCGGACAGGGGCTGGCTCTTGATGTAGCCGGTGTGGCTCAGCGTCACCACCATGTCGGTGGGCGTGATCAGGTCTTCGGTGGAAAGATCCTGCGCGCTGTGCTCGATCAGGCTGCGGCGCGCGCCCAGCTTGGTCTGGCCGAACTCCTGGCGCACGGCGGTGAGTTCCTCGCCGATGATGGTCGAGACGCGCTCTGGGCGGGCTAGGATGTCGAGCAAGTCCTCGATCACGGACATCACGTCCTTGTACTCGGCGACGATCTTGTCCTGCTCCAGCCCGGTGAGGCGCTGCAGGCGCATCTGCAGAATCTCCTGCGCCTGCGTGTCCGAGAGGCGGTACAGGCCGCCCGCCTGCATGCCGTACTCGCGCTCCAGCCCTTCGGGGCGGTAGTCGTCGGCATTCACCACGCCGCCGTCCTCGCGGGTGCGCGTCAGCATCTCGCGCACCAGCTGGCTGTCCCACGAGCGGGCCATCAGCTCGGCCTTGGCGACCGGCGGCGTGGGCGATTCGCGGATGATGCGGATGAACTCGTCGATGTTCGCCAGCGCCACGGCCAGGCCTTCCAGTACGTGGCCGCGCTCGCGCGCCTTGCGCAGCTCGAACACGGTGCGCCGCGTCACCACCTCGCGGCGGTGCTGCAGGAAGACCTGGATCAGCTCCTTGAGGTTGCACAGGCGCGGCTGGCCGTCCACCAGCGCCACCATGTTCATGCCGAAGGTGTCCTGCAGCTGTGTCTGCTTGTACAGGTTGTTGAGCACCACCTCGGGCACTTCGCCGCGCTTGAGTTCGATCACCAGGCGCATGCCGGACTTGTCGGACTCGTCCTGGATGTGGCTGATGCCCTCGAGCTTCTTCTCGTGCACCAGCTCGGCCATGCGCTCCTGCAGCGTCTTCTTGTTGACCTGGTAGGGCAGCTCGTCGACGATGATCGCCTGGCGCTGGCCCTTGTCGATGTCCTCGAAGTGGCACTTGGCGCGCATCACCACGCGCCCGCGCCCCGTGCGGTAGCCCTCCTTCACGCCGTTGATGCCGTAGATGATGCCGGCCGTGGGGAAGTCGGGCGCGGGGATGATCTCCATCAGCTCGTCGATCGACGCCTCGGGGTTGCGCAGCAAGTGCAAACAAGCGTCAACCACTTCGTTGAGGTTGTGCGGCGGGATGTTGGTCGCCATGCCCACGGCGATGCCGGCCGAGCCGTTGACCAGCAGGTTCGGCAGGCGGCTGGGCAGCACCAGGGGCTCCTGCTCGCTGCCGTCGTAGTTGGGGCCGAAATCGACGGTTTCCTTGTCGATGTCCGCCAGCATCTCGTGCGCGATCTTCGAGAGGCGGATTTCCGTGTAGCGCATCGCCGCAGCGTTGTCGCCGTCCACCGAGCCGAAGTTGCCCTGGCCGTCCACCAGCATGTGGCGCAGCGAGAAATCCTGCGCCATGCGCACGATGGTGTCGTACACCGCGCTGTCGCCGTGCGGGTGGTACTTACCGATCACATCGCCGACGATACGGGCCGACTTCTTATAAGGACGGTTCCAGTCGTTATTGAGCTCGTGCATCGCGTAGAGCACGCGCCGGTGCACGGGCTTGAGGCCGTCGCGGGCATCGGGAAGCGCCCGGCCCACGATCACGCTCATGGCGTAATCCAGATAGCTGCGGCGCATCTCCTCCTCGAGGCTGATGGGCAGGGTTTCTTTGGCGAACTGGGTCATGGCGGCAGGCAGGGAAGAGGGCGGCGGGAAAAGTCCATTTTAGGTGCAAGACTGTGTCGCGGCAGAGCAACATAACCCCTGGATTGCGCTTTCGTCCTACGGTTCTGGCCCGGCCAAAGCCGCCTTTGCGTTGTTACGTATGGCACAATCAAATCAACGTTTTTGGTGATGGTCACTGACGACGTCCATGATTCGCAGCGCGGCTGCGGCTTTTTCCCCAAGAGGAGAACCATGAAGAAACTGAACAAAGTGGCGATGTTGTTGGCCTCTGCCGTGATTGCAACCTCGGCTGGCGCCCAAGTGAAGGCCGCAGACGGTGGCAAGGTCATCGACAACTGGCAGAACGGTTCCGGCGAACTGGTCTGGAAGAACGGTACCAACGAACTGTGCTGGCGCGATGCCAACTGGACGCCTGCTACCGCTGCCGAAGGCTGCGATGGCGCTCTGGTGAAGGCCGCCCCCGCTCCCGCCGCTGCACCTGCTCCGGCTCCCGCCGCTGCACCTGCTCCGGCTCCCAAGCCGGCTGCTCCGGCTGTGGCAAGCAAGGTGACCTACGCCGCCGACGCTTTCTTCGACTTCGACAAGTCCGTGCTGAAGCCCGAAGGCAAGGCCAAGCTGGACGATCTGGTCTCCAAGATCCAAGGCATCAACCTGGAAGTCATCATTGCCGTGGGCCACACCGACTCCATCGGCACTGACGCCTACAACCAGAAGCTGTCGGTGCGCCGCGCCGAAGCCGTGAAGGCCTACCTGGTCTCCAAGGGCATCGAGAAGAACCGCGTCTACACCGAAGGCAAGGGCGAGAAGCAGCCCGTGGCCGACAACAAGACCAAGGAAGGTCGCGCCAAGAACCGCCGCGTGGAAATCGAAGTAGTGGGCACCCGCTCCCACTAATCTTCTCCACGATCGAAGAAAGCCCCGGAAACGGGGCTTTTTTTATGGCCCGAAGCCTCCATGGGACAATGAACGCATGAATGAATCCGTGAATGCCGACCCGGCCGAACTGGCCAAGTTTTCGGAGCTGGCGCACCGCTGGTGGGACCCGGACAGCGAGTTTCGCCCCCTGCACCAGATCAATCCTCTGCGCCTGGACTGGATCGACCAGCTGGCGCCCCTGGATGGACGCAAGGTGCTCGATGTGGGATGCGGCGGCGGGATTCTGGCCGACTCCATGGCGCGCAAGGGCGCGGAGGTGACGGGGATCGATTTGGCCTCCAAGGCGCTGCGCGTGGCACGCCTGCACGCGCTGGAGGCGCAAACGCCCCGCATTCAGTACCGCGAAATCAGCGCGGAAGCACTGGCGCAGGAGGCGCCCGCGTCCTTCGACATCGTGACCTGCATGGAAATGCTGGAGCATGTGCCGGATCCGCATTCCGTGGTAGCCGCCTGCGCGCAACTGGTCAAGCCCGGCGGCTGGGTGTTCTTCTCCACCATCAACCGCAACGCCAAGGCATTCGCATTGGCGATCGTGGGAGCGGAATACGTGCTCAGGATGTTGCCGCGCGGCACGCACGAATATGCCAAGCTGATCCGCCCGAGCGAGCTGGCCGCTGCCTGCCGCGCTGCGGACCTGGATGTGGTGCAGACGCGCGGCATGCAGCACAATCCGTTCACGGGACGGTACTGGCTCAGCAGCGACACCAGCGTGAACTACCTGTTCGCCACACGGCGTCCCGCCGCATGAGTGCCTTCGCATCGGCGGGTATCCGCGCCGTGCTGTTCGACCTGGACGGCACGCTGATCGACAGTGCGCCGGACCTCGGCTCTGCCGCGGACCAGTTGCGCGTCCACCGCGGGCTGCCTTCGCTGCCGCTGGACGCCTATCGCTCCATGGCCGGGGCGGGGGCGCGGGGCATGCTGGCGGTAGCGTTCGGCATCACCCCTGAACACCCGGACTTTCCCGCCTTGAGAGAAGAGTTCTTCACCAACTACGAGCGCTGCATCCACGACCGCACCTATGCGTTCGAGGGGGTGCCGGAACTGGTGGAGGCACTGGGCCGCAATACGCTGCAGTGGGGGATCGTCACGAACAAGGCGACACGCTTCACTTCGCTCATTGCGCAGCGGATGGCGTTGTTCGGCACTGCGGGCGCTGTCGTGAGCGGAGACACGACCCCGCACTCCAAGCCCCATCCCGCCCCCTTGCTGGAGGCCGCTGCACGGCTGGGCGTGGCGCCGCAGCACTGCATTTACGTGGGCGACGATGAGCGCGACATCGTGGCCGGGCGCGCGGCCGGCATGGGCACGGTCGCAGCAATGTACGGCTACCTGGGCGCTCACGGCGCCCCGCAGGGCTGGGGAGCGGATGCGATGGTCGAATCTCCGCTCGAGGTCTTGAAACTGCTGGGACTGGACTAAAATAGATGCCATGGGGCTGTCCCGGTTTCGACGTGGGTTCGGAATCGGCGTGGTGCATGTCGAGCTTGAGTGACGCTCGTAAATCTCCATTCACTAAAGTAACTGCAAACGACGAACGTTTCGCACTCGCCGCTTAAATACCGGTGAGCCTTGCAACAGCACGCTGATGGGCTGGGCAAGGGGGCCGCAAGGCCTCCCGGCTGCAAGGGAATTCACATCAGCTGGTGGCATGCCGGGTACCTTGGCATGGCACGAGATTCAAGGGTGCTGGCATTCCGCATAGCGTGCGTCTGCGCGATGGGGGATGCGAGATTCAAAACAGAACGCTAAACATGTAGATCTGCCCGAAGAAGGCTTGCGGACGCGGGTTCTTATCTCAGGACTTCGAAGCGAGCACCTTTACTCCCCTCCAATTGAGCTACCCCTTCCTATTACAACGCCGCTCTAAGAGTGGCGTTGTTGCTTGTGCGTCTTTATGGGTTAGAGTAAACATGCAGAAGGGGCATGTTTATGGCGCTGGTCCATGTTCGGAAGGAAGAGGTCAACGTGCACGGCCGCCAGAGCTGGCTGCTCCGTGACCCCGCCGGCGTTCCCATTTCCGTCTTCTCGGAGTTCTGCCACAAGCTTCGAGGCCTCCAGTACGACACGCTGCGCAGATACACCACGGTGGTCGCGCGGTTCATCGACTACCTCTACGAAGTGAAGGTGCTTGGTGCGGTGCCGGTCACTCGGGCCGTGGTCAACGACGCCATCGACTACTACTTGGAACTGCTGCGCAGCGGTGAAGGAATTTCTCTCGCCGTTGGCGTTCGTGAGAGGTCCCGCTACAGCGAGGGAGATGAGGCGCGAGAGACGGCCTTGAGGGGTGTCGCGCGCCGCTTGGGCATCGAGCCCTTGGCCTCGGCAAGCTGGGATAACACTATCGCGGCGCTGAACCACTTCCTTCGGCTCTGCGCTTTGCTAGAGCGCGAAGCCAAGGAGATGGCCATCCTTCGCGGCGGCATCGACCGAACTGTCATCAACGACGCCGAGTGGGACTACCGGCCGTTGCTCGAGGCGGTCGACGGCAGCTCCGCCTTCAGCCCGGAGGAGGTCCAGCATCTCAAGCAATCCACGATGCTCGGCGGCGTCATCCGGTTCCGCAGCGGCGAGCTGATGCGTCCCAAAGGGCTGCGTAAGAGCGTCCGGCAGCAGCGGCAAATCGACGTGGACTGGCTGGACTTTCCGCTCGAGCACTTTCCCGCTCTGATGACGGCTGTGGCCTGCTGGCGAGACCGAGCCCTGTGGTCCCTGCTACTTGCGAGCGGCATCCGGCGCTCGGAAGCCCTGAACCTTCAGTGGTGCGACATCGACTTCGCAAATCGACAGGTCTACGTGCTCGACCCCGAGCTTCTCCGCTACGGGCGTGAGATGCCGCAGGCTGAGCGGGACCTTCGTTTCAAGGGGCGCACTGTGTCGCGGACGTACCTGTTTTTGCCGTATCGCAACTGGTTCTTCGAGTACCTGGCTCGGTACCGCAAAGAGGAGTACAGACTGCCTCAGGACGGCAACGACTTCGTCTTCCAGTACCTCATCAGGCCCCACCACGGCAGGCCGCTAGTCGAGGCGTCCGACGAGACGTTGAACTCGGCCTTCAAGTCAGCGGTGCAACGTGCCCGAATCCCGGGGCCGGTTGTCGCCAGGAGCCACATCTGGACGGCACACTCGTTGCGGCATGCCTACGGAGTTTACATGCTCAACGACTACGCCGTGCCAGACCAGCACACGCCTGGGCTGACCCTGGCGGAGGTGCAGCAGCTGATGGGCCACAAGGACGTTAACTCCACTCGCAAGTATGCGCGGGAGCGCACGAGTCGCTTGCAGGAGAAGCTCCGGTCGCATGACCGGCTGTACATCCAGGGCGACAAGTCACCCCCGTGTTTGGCTCAGCCTACTGCGACGCTACCCCTCGGTACGGAGGGACTAACTTGCGAGTGAATCTGTCATCCAATCCTGTGGTACTTCAGCCCGGCGGGCTCGCACGCGGGCTTAGCGAGGCCTTCGCCAAAGTCGCTGCGCTGACTGGAATTGCAATCGCTCCACCGTTGCCTGAGGTGGTCGACGAGAGCTGCATACAGGCCGAACTGCAGAACCTGGTGGCGCTGTCCAGCATACAAGGACCAGCGCAATCAGCGGCCGCTGCTGCGCTCCTCTCTCTGGCCTTGGAGGGGCACGTGATGCTTCCAGCCGTCGGACCTTCGCTTTTTGCGATTGCGCCACCGGACTACGCGCTGGAATTGTCATCGTTCCTTCGTCAAGTCGACGACTGGGTCCGGGGCCAGAAGCCGAGGTGGTGGCCGAAGCGAAGCCACCTGCAACTGCTCCTGGCCACTGATTGTCGGCAGGCTGGTGGTTTCAGCATCCATGACTTTGCGCAGCTGCACGGTTGGCTCATGCATGAGCATTCGGTCGACAGCAAGTTCTCTCTCTCGGCGCCTGAGTACCTTCTCCTGCGAGGTCTTGAGATGGCGGACGCGGCAACGCTCGGCCGCGACCTTCGCCATGGGTACATCATCTGGCGCGCGTCGGACTCGGACAAGACGATGGGCTTCGAAGAGTTCATGGCCGACCCGAAGAACATGGCCGGCATGCGGATTCACGGCCATGAACGGGAACGCATTGAGCTGCAACACCACATCGAGCTTCGGCAGGCCAAGTACAACAAGCGCAAAGAAGCAGAGCGCGCCTCTCGCTCATACAGCCCTTACGTCGAGGGTCTTCACCGCATAGCTCGCTCGGATGCGGCTACTTCGCCTGAGGACTACTTCGCAGAGCTCCGGGGCGGGTCCAACGTGAAGGGGTTTCGTCCAGATGGTTGGTTGGACCAGCCAATCAACTATCCCGGACGACCGACAGTCGAGGTCGCCAAGCTCGGCGACAAGTGGTTCACCGCATTCCGAGCCTTCCTGGCGCACCGTCGGAAAGACTACGAGACCGACAAGCAGGTGAGGTCCGCGCTCGCCGTACTTGCGGACTACTTGCTGCTCTACCTTCCTTGGTGGATGGAACTTCATCCGCAAACAACGCTCGAGTACCCGTCGTCCCCCAAGCAGTTCCTGCGCTACTTCTACGTCGACCGCACGCGCTTCCAATCGGAGGAAGCGGCCGAACTGGCCAACCTGCCGAAGACACTCAACGAGCTGCTTCCGCTTCGCCGACCGACGCCAGGTTCAAGGAACACCACGCGGCTCACGTTGGAGCAGTTCTTCAACTTCGTTGTCACGTACTTCGAGGACAACGAAGCGTTCGTCAGCCGGGGAATGCAGAACCCCGTTCGGACCGACTTCGATAACGAGGTCGCTGGTCGCCGAACGAAGACCAACAAGGTCCCGTTCGCCGAGGACGTCTTCCCGTTCCTCGTCCACTACGGACAGGCGGTGGAGGCGTTCGGAGAGTTCTTGCAGCAGGAGGCCTACATCCGAAACTGCTTCAGGGAACTGCCCAATGGGCCCTCTGACGGCTACAAGACTTCCGAGTGGGGCTACGTCCCCCTCTTCTGGTACCGCGGAAGGTTGTACAACCTGGACTGGTTGCCGAACATCTTCTTGATTTCGAAGCGGACGCTGCAATCGAACCCCAAAGGGCAGTCCGGGCTGTACGTTCACGGGCAGCGCATCAACTCGGGCCCATCTCGAAACGTGACCCTGAACTTTCCGCACCTCACGGTGGTTCGATTGCTGGTGTCGATGGTCGAGACCGGCCTACGCGGGCAATCAGTCCAGTGGCTGGACCGCCGTTCCTTCGACCAGCTGGCTCCGCCGGTCTCGTCGCTGGCAGACCTGCACGGGAACCCCCAGGGGCAGAACTACCACGCCCTCTACATCAACACGGACAAGACTCACGACGAGTGGAGGAACCTCGCGTCGTGGCGGGTTCGACGGTCGCTGATTGCGGAGCGCTACTTTCAGGAATCCGTTGTCGACAGGTTTACCACGTCGACCAACCGGAGCTCGTCAAGAAGCAACTCGAGCTGGTCACGCGCAACCGCACCGAGAGCGAGTTCTTCCTGCAGCGAATCGCTGACTCGAACGCGTACCCGTCGCTGGAGTCCCAAGAGGTCCGGGCCAAGGCGCTGCGTTATACGCGGCTCATCTTGGCGCAGCAGGACCGCCTCAAAGAGGCGGCTTTCCTGGACGTTCCTCCGCACAGCGAAACCACGGTCTTTGCATCGCTCCTGAAGCCATTCATCGAGGCGAAGGGCCTGAGCATTCAAGACCTGAGCTCGGCGTTAGAGGATTTGTCTAGGTTGGCTGCACTGCCAGCCTCCTCGGCTACGCCGTTGCTGGCAGGAGTCTGAGATGGGAGTCCCCAAGGGAACCGACAATTTCAAGTCCTTCCGTGCAGCTAAGCAGGAAACGTCGGTCGCGCTCCTGCGTTCGGAGCTCGAGAGGGCCAAGCGTCGAAAGATGCCGTACCCGGACAAGGCGACCCTGGTGTCGGACATGTCTTCGAGAACCAAGATTCACCGGACGACGTTGGTGCGGAACCCGCTTTACCACCGGTTGCTGCTTGAATTCTTGGTTGGACAAGCCGGTGGCTCGACTTTCGTAGCCGATAAGGACGCTCCTCCGGAGCTTCTTCGCGCCAAGCTCATCGACGCGCAGATGGAAATCGGGTCGCTCAAAGAGCAGCTGGCGATGCGGGACCGAGCAGCCAGCGCAGCGGTGCTCAAGGTGGGGCGCAGCCCAATGCTATCCGAGTCGGACGCGCACTCCGCGTACGCAGACATCTTCTCCGCCAAGCTCATCGACGACCACGGTCGGGTGCAGGATGCCACCTGTTTGGACCACTGCCTCCAGAGATGCGGAATGACACCGCGTTCATGGACCGTATCCACTGCTTCTTGCCCGGCTGGGATGTTCCCAAACTCAGCCCTGGCCTGTTCACCTCCCATTTCGGGTTGGTGAGCGACTTCCTGTCGGAGTGTTTCACGCAGCTACGCAACCAGAGCCGCGTATCCGTACTGCAGGGTCGAGTGCGATGGGGCGGAGCCCTGTCGGGCCGCGACCTGAATGGGGTCAACAAGACAGTAAGTGGTCTTCTGAAGCTGCTTTACCCCGGCGCGGACATGACGGTCAGTGAGGAAGACCTGGAGTGGGCTGTTCGACTGGCGCTGGAAGTCCGGCGCCGGGTCAAAGAGCAACAAAAGCGCATTGGGGCTGCCGAGTTTCGCAATACCCATTTCAGCTACACGATAGGGTCTGAGGGCGTCGAAAAGTTCGTCAGCACCCCGGAACTGCAAAGCCAAGGGGGCATCAGTGAAGAACCCCTGGAGTGCGGCCAGATTTGGACCATGAGCCCTGGTGGCGAAGAGGAACACCCCGGCCTGTTCAGGCTTGAAGTAAATGAAGGACCAGGCGGTGGGGTGAAGGTTCTGAACAACCCGGTGCCTGCTGCTTTCAAAGAGTCCATCCGTTGCGCAGAGCAAAACCTTTATGCCCGTGCTCAGCAACTGGTTGGCGACAGGGACCCCAGGTCACATGAGTTCTCGGTGCAGCTCAGAGGCTTTGATGCTGCCAAGTCTGGAGCCAAGACGGGCGTCGCCGCCCTGATTGCGCTCTCAAGCGCCTTGCTGAAAAAGACGGTCCGAGGTGGCCTGGTTGTGGTGGGTGAAGTCACCCTTGGCGGCACCATCGAGCCCATACACAACGCGGTCACCATCGCTGAGATGGCGGTAGAGAAGGGGGCGAAAGCGCTCCTGTTGCCGGTTTCATGCCGTCGTCAACTCTTCGATTTGTCCGACGACATGGCTACCAAGCTCGACATCGAGTTCTATCAGGACGGCCGAGATGCATTGTTGAAAGCGTTGGCGGAATAGCTCGTGCCCGCACTGATGAACAGTCCACAGTCACGCCATGACGACTGACAGCCCGTGCCTATTGGCAATCGTTGAGGTAGACAAGTCAGAGCGGGTCTACTGCGCCCAACCCGGCTGCCATCACACCATCTACAAAGCTATCCACGTCGTCAAAGAGGCTGGGCAGCTGCTGGTGCTGGGTTCGACCTGTTTTGAAAAACGTTAGGGTTCTTGCGTGTTGATGGCAACCACTGCGGGTAGCTCAACGTTGAGGAATTTTAGTTCCTATTTTATAGATGCCGTTCGCACAAGATGTTGGCCATCGGTTCCTCAGCCAACATGCAACTTCAAGATGCCTTTGCAATGGTGCTCAGGCGGGCAAGACACGATGCAGGCCTTACACAGGCCGACCTCGCCCTGCGCACTGGACTGACTTCAAGGTACATCAGAAGCCTTGAAGCTGGGAAGGCCTGCCCATCTTTGGACGCAGTTTTTAGGTTTGCCCAAGCATTGGAACTGCAAGCATGCGACCTGGTAGCAAAGGTTGAGAACGAGATTGAACCAGCGGTTGCCGGCAAGGGTACGCCGCTCCGCTAAGCACCGTGACAGTCGCACTGCAGATGGAAGTTTGACTCTTCAACTTGGGCCCAGTCGTACGGGAACTTTGGGCGAGGCGCTATACTCCAACACTCGTCGAGCATCTATGGGGGTGAATTGGTTTCGACGTGGGTACGGACACGTATCAGGGCATGCCGAGGTTCTGTCACCTCGCTAAACCGCAGAAAAAAAGTAACTGCAAACGACGAACGTTTCGCACTCGCCGCTTAATTCGGTGAGCCTTGCAACAGTTGGCCGATAGGCTGGGCAAGGGGGCGTAAGCCTCCCGGCTGCAAGGGAATCTATATTGGCTGGTCTGCGCCCGGGTGCCTTGGGTGTGGACGAGATTCAAGGGCACTGGTCTGATGCGTAGCGTGTCGCTGTGCGACGCATCGGGCGAGACTCAAATCAGACGACTACGCATGTAGAACTGGACGAAGAAGGCTTGCGGACGCGGGTTCGAACCCCGCCACCTCCATACCCTTTTCCTAATCTAAAGCCCGCCACGTGCGGGCTTTAGTGTTTCTGGAGACCTCAAAGAATCTGTTGTATCTGAGGTTAGAATAAAAATGCACATTTGAGCGTATTATTGATTGAGTCGTCGACACTCACTCACAATGAGCAAAAACTTGCCAAAATCCTGAGATAAGGGTTCAATTCCGCCAGCTCCACCACTATAACGTCCAAGGGCGTTCACTGAAGTCCAGTGAACGCCCTTTTTCTTTGGAAAATCAACAAGTTACAGTGCATGGATGTCTAGGGTTGTCTAACCGCATCCAAGGCAACGTGGGGGAACAGGTGGGGGAACAAGGACGAAAAATCGTAAACTCTGGGTGCTTGTTCCCCCACTTCCCTATGAGGAAGGCCTCTTCTCTCCTAAAAACGTTCCCCCATGTTGACCGATGCACACTGTAAAAATGCCCGTTGTTCCCCCGATGCCAAGCGCGAGCGTTTGGCTGACTCTGGTGGCCTCTATTTGGAGGTAAGCCCCACGGGGTCTAAACGTTGGTTTTGGAAATACAGACTTGATGGCAAAGAAGGTCGGATGGCGTTGGGCAGCTACCCAACAGTCGGATTGACAGCTGCTCGCAAAGCACGTGATGTAGCGAAACTGCAGAAATCCACAGGGGTCGATCCGGTTCAAGCCCGTAAGGTTGAAAAGCTCAGGGCCAGCAACCCGACAGGGGATACCTTCAAGGCGGTCGCTCTAGAGTGGTTTGGGAAGCAGAAATCGCAATGGAGCGAAGGGCACGCTGAACGCTCTCTTCGACAGTTTGAGCGCGACTTGTTTCCCTGGTTGGGGGAGCGGAAGTTGGCTGCAATTGAACCTGTTGAACTGCTCGCCACGTTACGTAAGGTAGAAGAGCGAGGAGCTGTTGAGACTGCTGACCGGGGATTGATGCTGGCACGCCAGGTTTGGCGCTACGGCGTGGCCACTGGAAGGGTAGGGCGCGACATTACCGGAGACCTCAAAGGAGCCTTGTCTCCCTACAGAGGGAAGCACTTTGCTGCCATTACAGATCCGGTGAAGCTCGGTGAGCTTTTGCGGGCTATCTACGTTTATCGAGGCGGTCCTATCGTCAGGGCTGCCCTGCAACTCGCCCCTCTATTGTTTCAGCGACCGGGAGAACTGCGTGCGGCAGCTTGGACTGAGATCGATTTGGATGCGGCAATGTGGACCATTCCAGCAGTTCGTATGAAGCGCGGTAAGGACGGCAAGGAAAACGGTGCTCCTCATCTCGTTCCTCTATCCATTCAGGCGGTGGAAGTGCTGCGCGATCTGAAACGTTTGACTGGTCACGGGGAGCTGGTATTTCCTGGGGAGCGTAGCCATGCTCGTCCCATTTCGGAAAACTCGGTTCGCACGGCGTTAATTTCGATGGGATACACCTCTGAAATTCATACCTGGCACGGCTTTCGGGCGACGGCACGTACCATGTTGGCAGAGCGGCTAGATTGTGATCCCTTGGTAATCGAAGCGCAACTTGCTCATGCGGTTAAAGATGCAAATGGAAGAGCCTACAATAGAACTCAGTATTTAGAGCATCGTGTGCGAATGATGCAAAAATGGGCTGATTATTTAGATGTGCTACGTCAGGAAAAATAGATTAATTTTTTCTGAGTTCATTTTATTTAAAGCCTGTGCCGAAAAATTGATTTTGGCTTTCTAAATATTTTAACGGGGTTGTAATCTGAATTTTTTCGTATGCACGTTGAAATACAAGGCTCACGGGTGGGCTTCGGGGAAAATCAGAATTTCAATAATCTCCTTTTGTGTTAAGTTATTCCTGTGTTGTATTGGCGACATGGGCTGATTTTATTCGGTAGAACCACGTGGGCCCAGCAATAATAGCCTGCGACTGAGGCGTTCACGGATGTAGGTTTCCTTTTCCGCTTCGCCATTGATGATCAGCTCGATGATTTCTGTGCGAGTCAAGTGATGCTTTTTGGCAAGCCTATCTAGCTTTGATATCGTCTTCAGCGGAAGTACAAAGTTGCATTGCTTCTCATCTGTTGCCTTCTCCCTGCGCAGCCGCTGGTTCCAAATTTTTCTGGCGTCCTTGCTGTAAAGTTCCTTCGTGTCTCTTATAAACATCGGATGATCAAAAAAGATCAAGAGATCCTCGTGTGATTGGAATTTGTAATAATCATTGATTTCATTGGGTATTCTATTTTTTAGAAAACTCAAAAAACAATCCCTCTTTTTTTCTGCATCCACCCCTTCAAGCCATGAAAATAGTTTGTCTGATTCTATGTGCTTGTTCCATCCAAACTCCATTTCTTTGCAATACTGAATGGCTGTAATCATCTCGCGAAATGACTTAGTCAACCAGTAATCTACGAATGCAACGTTCCTCTCCCGATTTGATAGATGGTGAGGTATAGATGTGGGTAGTGTGTGAGTTACTGGAGACAGGTCGCTCCTTATTTTTTTTTGGTTGCGATGTTTTAAGTTTGGAAATGTAGTCGCGTATCCAAAAAAACTGTCTTTGATTGTCTTTAATCCAATTAATATGCTCCTGCGGCACTAGCTTTTTTGGCATGCTGTCATTTATGAAAACTCCTGTCTCGGGATTTTTATTAACAAACTCCTTTAGTGCTTTTTGGAGATCGTGAGCATTTGGATTCAAGTCTACTAGGGATGAATCTTCGTGAGCAGCTATCAGCCAAGCGACTGTTGCAACGCGGGACGGATCTTCGCCAGTAGAGCCAATTCTTAATGAGAACCTGTTAGGAATGTTAACTGCCATGCTGCAAAAATTTGTAGGCTGATAAAAGAATGAATCCAGATTGCTTCTAGAAGCAGTCTGGATGCATTCTAGAACAAAAGTTGTTGGTTTCTAGACGAAAAATGCTTGGTCTCTCGACACTGATTTCTTCAGTGCACAGATGGGGGCTATGTAGAGCATGGTCAACAACTCGTTGTCTAGAGCTGGGCAACGATTCTGAATCGATTGCTGTGGACGGTTTCCATGGTCCGCCGGCAGTCGACCCCATAGCTTCTGTCTCTCCAGTTGAAATTGGTGCGCGGCTTGAGGGTGATTGAACGAGGCCTCGATGTGCTGCCGAGGCCGTGTGCGAGAAGCTTGCCGTCGAGGTATGGCACCTATAAGCGACTCGGAAGAAGACTCCAGTGGCTACCACTGCAGATATCGCAAGTCTCCCAGAAATGCTAGCTTACGGGAAATTCAAGTGAAAGCTATTGGGCGAACGCTTGGCCGCGGTAGCGCACGGCTTCGCGGGATTGTTCAGGGACGATTAAGGCAATGAGCTGCAGGATGATTAAGAAATAAACAATCACGCATGCATTGGACAAACTACCAACGAGTGAATGCCATGCGTATCTTGCGACTACCTGCAGTGAGTGAATTGACGGGACTGCCACGGTCCACGTTGTATCTGTACATGAGTAAGGGTCTCTTCCCAAAGCCCATAAAGCTCGGCATCAAATCTGTCGGCTGGATTCAGGAGGAGGTGGATCAGTGGCTGCGTCAGAAAATGGAATCGCGGGCTTCTTAAGCCGAATCCCATTTTTCCAGAGCAGATTAGCCATTGGTTTTTATCAATAACCCCAGGGGTTGTCTATTTTGGTGTGCCGATGTTGCTGTTGTTTTGGACTGTTCTTGCCTCGGTATTGGTAGTATAGATAGATATAGAGCTATGGGAAAATCTATACCGGTAACACATCCAGGCACAGCACATACATCGGCAACCATTCAACCAAGGGGTACTTGTGTGAGGTGGACATGTTTTACAGTGATTTTGAGATAAACAAGAATCATCGCCTGTACAGTGATGAGGTGTACCAATCTCTGCCCGTGATGAATGGGCACTACCCCATGATTGAGGAGTATCTGCGGGCACTGCATGATGTGCTTGACAAGGCGATTCACCAGTATCGACGAGTTTTTGCCTTCAGGGTGGATTTGCACTTTCCTGCCGGAACCGGGGGGCGTCACGATGAGTTCTGCAACTCTGTCGTGTCCAGGTTCATCGAATCATTCAAGGCCAAGATTCGGCATAACCGTGCGGTGGCTTCCAAGACAGGCTCATGCGCTCATGGAACCAAGGTGCGTTATTTCTGGGTCAGGGAGGTAGGTGAATGCGGGAGGGTTCACTACCATGTCTTGTTCCTCCTGAATGGGGATGCTTTTAACTGGCTGGGCAACTACCAGTCATCGACAGTAAACATGGCCCATCGATTATGGGAGTCCTGGGCCAGTGCTTTGGGCGAAAGCGTGGAGAGGGCCAAGACCTTGGTGCACTTTCCGGAGAATCCTTCGTACATGATCCTGCGCGATGATCCCGAGTCATCTGCTGCGCTCTTTCATCGGGCCAGTTATCTGTGCAAGGCAAGGACGAAGCAGTATGGGGCGGGGCACCACGGGTATGGCGCAAGCAGGGGTTAATAGACGGACTCTGAAGAGAGACTGAGGTGCACTGTTCACAGTGCATTAATCGCCCAATGTCTCAAGAAGGAACTTTCTCCCATTGCCCTGTCAGCTCTGTTCACGGCTGGCGGGGCGTAGGCGCCCCTAGAACAACACCTTCTGCGCACTCGTCAGTGCCACAAAGCTATCCCCCAGCGGCTGAAGAATCACATCGGCGATGGGCTGCAGTTGCTTGACGAGATAGTGCTCATAGTCGATGCGGGAATGCAGGGCCTCCAGAGGTTCGGGTCCGCTTTGCGTCATCACGTATTGGATCCAGCCGCCACGCTGGTATTGCTGGGGACGGTTCGCCGCGTGCAAATCGAAGAACTTGCGCCGCGCGTGCGCCAGGCAGCCGACCTCGGTCACACCACTTGCGATCAAGGCCTTGTAGCCGCTGAAGTCGTCACAGGTGAGGCTGCCTCTCCAGTCGCCCAGGAAGCGCCGGGCGTGTTCGCCCGAGCGCGATTCGCAGAAGTCGTAGACGACCGCCTTGATGTTCTCGAAGGCGCCCGTGGCATAGGCCCATAGGTACCGGGAAGCTCGAACAGCAAGCTTTTCTCGATCTCTCGGGCGGTGACCCCTCAAAAGCCTTTGCCGAGGCGTTGATCAGTGCGTGCGGTGAACGTGGTCCCATCTTTGTCTACAACGCTGGTTTTGAGACGGCCCGGATCCGCGATCTGGCGCAGCGTTTTCCATGCCTGTCTGAATCCCTCCTGGCGCTGAACGAGCGGGTCGTGGATCTTTTGCCGGTGGCACGTGAGCACTACTACCACCCAAGCCAGCAAGGGAGCTGGAGCATCAAGGCGGTACTACCAGCGCTGTGCCCGGACTTGAACTACGGTGACCTTGATGGTGTGCAGGATGGCGGCATGGCCATGGAGGTTTTTCTGGAAGCGATTTCGCCGCAAACCTCTCTGGCCCGCAAAGCCGTGATTGAACAACAACTTCTGGCTTACTGTGGCCTGGATACCTACGCCATGGTCCGCCTGTGGGCCGCGTTCTCCAACTCGTCCTTGAAGATTTGACATGGCGAAACGATCCGACACTCTCGAAACGGTCTTGCTCGCCGTGGAACTCCTGCGCCGCATTCCCCGTGGCCGAAAGGTCACTGCCAGTGAACTGCACCAGCAACTCAAGCATGCAGGGATGGAGCGAGATCCGCGCCGCTACGTGCTCGACTGGGTGTTCTGCTCGCGCCGCTGCCAGGACGCATTTCACGGGCTGTACGGCAACTGGCAGCGGGCCAAGGAAGGCCGCATCGACAAGACGGAGGTCGCCATGATCGATCCGTCTGATGTCGAACTGGCCGCGATGCGCCAGTGCCTCAAGGCCTTCGGCGAGGCTGGCAAACCTTGGTGCGCATGGTGACCAGCTGCTCCATGCGCCGCTGGCAGGCCTGCGCCGGCATGTAGTGCCCGCCCACCTGCATGTTCTCGCGCACGGTGAGGTTGGCGAACACGTTGTCGGTCTGCGGCACGAAGCCCAGGCTGCAATGGCGGATCTTGCGGTGCACGGGCATCTGCGAGCGGTCCTGCCCCTCCAGCGTGATGGTGCCGCTGCGCGGCAGCAGCACGCCCGCGATGGTCTTGAGCAGCGTGCTCTTGCCGCAGCCGTTGGGGCCGAGCAGGGTGACGATCTCGGCCTTGTCCACGTGCAGCGAGATGCCCTTGAGGATGTCCACCTCGGGCGTGTAGCCCGCGACGATGTTGTCTATCTTGATCATCAGGCGGTCTCCTCCACGGCCTTCGGTTCCACGCTGCCCAGGTAGGCCTGCACCACGTGTTCGTTCGACGCCAGCTCGTCGGGCCGGCAGCTTGCCACGATGCGGCCGCGGTCCAGCACGATGCAGCGCGTGCACACCTCGCGGATGAAGTGCATGTCGTGCTCCACGATCACCAGCGTCATGCCCTGCGCGTTCAGGCGCTGCAGCGCGGCCACGATGTCGCGGCGCAGGTTGGGGTGCACGCCGGCCGTGGGCTCGTCGAGCATCAGCAGGCGCGGGTCGCCCATCAGCGCGCAGACGATGCCCAGCAACTTCTTCTGCCCGCCCGAGAGCGCCGAGGCGGGCAGGTCGCGC
This sequence comes from Acidovorax sp. MR-S7, assembly GCF_000400995.2. Taxonomy (GTDB): domain Bacteria; phylum Pseudomonadota; class Gammaproteobacteria; order Burkholderiales; family Burkholderiaceae_C; genus MR-S7. The sequence goes on from NZ_DF238912.1 coordinate 80,091, forward strand.
ACGCGGGTGAGCAGCAGCTGCTCCAGCAGCGCCGTGGCCTTGGCGTGCGCGGCGGCCTCCGCCTGCCGGCTGCCCGTGGTGCCCAGCAGCGTGCCCCATACGCCGTGGTGCGACGTGGCGGCGGCCATGGCCACTTCCATGACGGACATCCGGCGCGGCATGGAGGGCAGCTGGAACGTGCGGCCCACGCCGGCGGCCACGATGCGGTGCGCGGGCACCTGGTCGATGCGCCGGCCCTCGAACTCGATGCGGCCGCGGTCGATGGCCTCGAAGCCGGTGATGGTGTTGAGCAGCGTGCTCTTGCCCGAGCCGTTGGGCCCCAGCAGGCCGACGATCTCGCCGGGGGCGATGTCGAACTCCACGCCGTGGAGCACCTGGTTGCCGCCGAAGGCCTTGGCGACGTCGTGAACGCGAAGCAGGGGGGTCATGGGATCTTCCGCAGTTTTTCAGGAACCAGGCCCTCGCTGCGCCACAGCAGGCAGGCCAGCAGGATGGCGCCGATCAGGCCCAGGCGCAGCGCGCCAGCCACGTCGGAGTCGAAGCCGATCCAGTCCTTGGCGAAGGGCACGAGCACGTGCGCGGCCTGCACGGTGACCACGCCCACCAGGACGCCCAGCGTGTTGCCCAGGCCGCCGATCATCACCATGGTCCACAGCAGGAAGGTCTCGGAGGCCAGCATGTACTCGGGCCCCGCGAAGCTCATGTAGTGCGCGTAGAGAAAACCACCCAGCGCGGTGACGGCAGCGCTGGCCATGATGGCGCGGGTCTTGAGCGTGCGCAGGTTGTAGCCCAGGCAGGTGGCGAGCTGCGGCTCCTCGCGCATCAGCCGCAGCGCGCGGCCGAAGCGGCCGTTGCCCAGGCGCGCGCACAGCCATGCGGCGGCGGCCAGCACGCCGAGCACCAGCGCCAGGAAGGCCACGGCGTTCCAGGGGCGCGGCAGGCTGTCGAACAGCGTGGGGATGGCGCTGATGCCGTTGGCCCCGCCGGTGAGCCAGCCCTCGTTGGTGGCGATGGTGCGCAGGATCTCGGCGATGGCCAGCGTGGCGATGCCCCAGTAGTCGGAGGCCAGCTTGCGCCCCAGGCCCGCCATGAAGGCACCCAGCAGCATGGCCAGGCCCACGCCCAGCGCCAGGCTGGGCAGCGGCGCCCAGCCCAGGCCGAAGCCGATGCCCGCCGCGTAGGCGCCCAGGCCCGCGAAGGCGATGTGGCCGAAGTTCAGCAGGCCCGCGTAGCCCGCCTGCAGGTTCAGGCCCAGGGCCATCAGTGCGTAGATGCCCGCGATGGTGACGGTGGAGACGGCGAAGTCAAACACGGCGGACCTCCCGGTCGAACAGCCCGTAGGGCTTGAAGAGCAGCGCCAGCAGCAGGATCAGGAAGGAGCCGGCCGAGATGTAGCCCACGGGCATGAAGGCCAGCTCGCGCCCGAGCAGGGGGCCGAAGTTGAGGTTGGTGACGGCGGTCTCGGTCAGCGCGATCAGCAGCGCGCCGAACACCGCGCCGATGGGGTTGCCCAGCCCGCCGAGGATGGCTGCCGCGAACACGGGCAGCAGCAGGTCGTTGCCCAGGTTGATGTGCGCACCGGTCGAAAGCGCGAGCATGCTGCCCCCCAGCCCGGCGATGGCACCGCTGGCGAAGCTCACGCAATAGGTGATGCGCTCGGCGTTGAGGCCCGAGGCGTTGGCGAGCATGGGGTTGCTCGACAGCGCGCGCATGGCGCGCCCCAGCCGCGTGTGGAACAGCACCAGCATGAAGAGCGCCAGCAGCACGATGGTGGTGCCCATCAGGTAGAGCTGCGTCCACGCGATGCGCGCACCGCCGATCACCAGCGGCTCCACGCGCGGCAGGTTGAACATGCGCGGGAACGACCCGGCCAGCCCCTGCATGATGGCGATGACCAGCATGGCCACGGCCAGCGAGCCGATCATGGCGATGGCCGGCCCGCCGCGCAGCAGGCGCTGGAACACCAGCACCTGCAGCCCCAGGGTGAGCAGCCCCGCCGCCACGCTGCCAGCCAGCAGCGCGCCGACCAGCGGGAAGCCGCTGGACTGCAGGGCGTAGGTCACATAGGCGCCGAACATGGCGTACTGCACGTGCGCCACGTTGGGAAATTTCACCAGTCCGTAGAGCATGCTCAGGCCCAGCGCGATGAGCGCCAGGTCGGAGGCACGCAATACCGTGTCGACGAGGAATTGAAGCATCGGGGATCTCGGGCAAGGGGAGCGCAGGCCGTGCAGGCCTGCGCGAAAGGGCGTGGGTCAGCGCGGCGCGAGCTTGCCGCCTTCGAACTTGAGCTTGTCGTAGGGCGGGTCGACGCGCTGGCGGTCCTGGTCGAAGCGGATCGTGCCGGTCACGCCGGGAAAGCCCGCCGCGCCGATCTCCTTGAGCGCGGCCTGGATGGCCGCGGGTGTGGTGGCCTTGGCCTTCTCGATGGCGGCGGCGGTGAGCAGCACGCCGTCGTAGCCGTAGCCGGTGTAGGAGGTCTTGAAGCCCTCGGTGTACTTGGCCTTGAACGCATCGGCATAGGCCTTGCCCGCCGCGCCCTGCACCGAGCCCAGCTCCATGCCGATCTGGCCATTGGCGATGGCGGGCGGCGTGTCCGACAGGCTCATGCTCATGAGGATGGCGTACCAGGGCGTCTTGCGCAGGCCCAGTTCCTCGGCCTCGCGGTTGATGACGGCCGACTCCTGGCCGTAGGCGGTGTAGACATAGGCGTCGGGGTTGCTGCGCGACATCTGCTGCAGCTCGCGCCGGTAGGTGGACTGGCCGGCGGTGTAGAGCACCTCGGTCACCACCTTGCCGCCGAGCTTCTCGAACTCGGCCTTGTAGCCTTCGAGCACGCCCTGGCCGTAGGCGTTGTTGGGGGCGATCATGGCCACCTTGCGGTAACCCAGGTCCCACGTGTCCTTGGCCGAGAACTGGTTGCCGAAGTTCTCCAGGCCCACCAGGCTGAACGAGGTGGCGCCCAGCTGGCGGATCTTGGTGCTGCTGCTGGCGATGTTCAGGTGCGTCACGCCTTCCTTGACCAGGTACTGCGCCATGGGCAGGGTGATGCCGGAGGAGTATTCGCCCATCACCACGGGCACCTTGTCCACGGTGGCCAGCTTGCGCGCGGCGTTCAGCGCCGTGGTGGGGTTGCCGCCCGAGTCCTCGATGATGATGTTGAACTTCTTGCCGAGCACGCCGCCCTTGGCGTTGACGTGCTCCACGCCCAGCATGATGCCGCGGCGCACGTCTTCGCCCACCGTGGCGTTGGCGCCGGTGAGCGAAAGCACGGCGCCGATGTTGACACTGTCCTGCGCCCAGGCGGCGGTGCCGGCCAGGGTGAGCAGCGAAGCCGCGGCCGCGATGCGGGCGCGGCGGAATCCGGGAACGCGAGAGGAACGCATGGTGAACTCCTGTGGTGAGGGAAGGGAATGCCGTGGGGCGATGGGGAACTCAGATGTCGAACAGGCGGCCGAACTGCGGCAGCGCATCGCGCACGCCGGCCAGCCGCAGCGCGTGCCAGGCCATGGCGGAGTTGCTGGCGACGACGGGCTTGCCCAGCTCCTGCTCCACGCTGCGGATCAGCGTGGCCATGCGCAGGCTGGTGCACGAGACGAAGACTGCATCCACGTCGCCGTGCCCGCCGGTGGCCAGGATGGCCGCGCGCAGCGAGGCGGCGTCGATGCGCGCGACCTCGTTGTCGTTGCCGTGGTTGAAGGTGCCGATGCGACTCACTTCCAGCCCGCAGCCCTGCAGGTGCCGCTCGAAGAGCTGGTTCACGCTCTGCACGTAGGGCGTGATGAGCGCTACGCGCCGCGCCCCCAGCGCCTTGAGGCCTGCCACGGCGCCGGTGATCGGCGTGGTGACGGCCACGCCGGGGCGCGCATTGCGGATGCGCTGGGCCACCTGCTCCTCGCCGATCACGATGGAGCCCGAGGTGCAGCCGAAGGCCACCACCTGCAGCGGCACGTCGGGCACGATCAGCTCCACGGCGGCGGTGATGTCCTTCTCCATCGCGGCCAGCGTGGCCGGCGAAATGTCGGGCGAGTTGTACATGCGCGACTCGAAGAAGGCCACGCCGGGCAGGTCGATGATCTGGCGCCACTCGTGCTCCAGCGTCTGATCGGTGGCCAGCACCACCAGGCCGATGGCGGCGCGGGCCATTACGCCCTCGTCCATGGTGAAGGGCAGCACCGTATAGGTGCTCTGCTCCAGGGTTGCGGTGTCGTTCATGCGAGGGTCATCCCGGTGATGTCGATGGCGGGTTTGCGGCCGTCCATGAGGTCGGCCACGATCTGCGCGGTGCCGCAGGCCATGGTCCAGCCCATGTGGCCGTGGCCGGTGTTCAGGAACAGGTTGCGGTGCCGGCTCGCGCCCAGGATGGGCGTGTTCTCCGGCGTCATGGGGCGCAGGCCGGCCCAGTAGTCCGGCTGGCTCCAGTCCGCGCCGTTGGGAAATAACTGGCGCGCCGCACGCAGCATGGGCTCGAAATCGCGCGGGGTATGGCGCGTGTCATAGCCGCTGAACTCGGCCGTGGCGGTGAAGCGCAGCCGGTCGCCGAAGCGCGCCCAGGCCACGAGGTTGTTCTCGTCCACGCCCGCGAGCGTGGGCGCCTCGTGCCCCTCGCCGATGGGGAAGGTGACCGAGTAGCCCTTGACCGGATAGATCGGCAGGCTGTAGCCCAGCGGCCGCGCGAGGATGGGCGAGTAGCTGCCCAGCGACAGCACGTATTCGTCCCCCGTGACGGGGCCCGCGCTGGTGTGCACAGCGGCGATGCGGTCGCCCTGCGCCTCGATGCGGTCGATGGACGTGTCCATGAGGAAGCGCACGCCCGCCGCGCGGCAGCGCTCGGCCAGCGCGCGGGTGAACATGCGCGCGTCGCCGCTCTCGTCGCTGGGGCAGTAGATGGCGCCGGCGATGTGCTCTCGGGCCGAGGCCAGCGCGGGCTCGCGGGCGACCACGCCGCCTGCGTCCAGCACGTCCAGGCGCATGCCGCCGTCCGAGAGGATGCGCATGTTGGCCTGGCCGCGCTGGAACGAGGCCGCATCGCGGTACATGTAGAGCGCCCCCTGGCTGATGCAATCGTACTCCAGGCCCTGGGCGGCCGTCAGCGCCTGCAGCCGCTCCTGCGAATAGCGGCACAGCACCAGCTTGCGGCTGGTGTTGATGCGCGAACGCTCGGCCGTGCAGTTCTGCAGGAATTTCCACAGCCAGACCCACATGTGCGGGTCGGCGTTGAGCTTCAGGCGCAGCGCCTGGCTGCTGTCGCGCAGCGAGCGCCACAGGATACCGGGCGCGCGCGGCGACGCCCAGGTGTACGAGTGGCCCGGCGCGACCATGCCGGCGTTGGCATAGCTGGTCTCGGAGGCCGCCAGCGGCTGCCGGTCGATCACCGTCACCTGGCGGCCCTGCGCGGCCAGATACCAGGCGGTGGTGATGCCCGCGACGCCGGCTCCCAGAACGACGGTGTGCATGGAAAGGGTTTCCTTGCGGCCGTGCGTCAGAGGGCGGCCACCACGCCGATTTCCACCGTGTAGGGCGGGAAGGCGAGGGCCGATTCCACGCAGGCGCGCGCCGGCGCATGGCCTGCGGGCACCCAGGCGTCCCACACCTCGTTCATCTCGGCGAAGGTCTTGTGGTCGGCGAGCCAGATGGTGGCCTGCACGATCTTGGTCTTGTCGCAGCCGGTCTCGGCCAGCAGCGCGTCGATCTTGTCCAGGATCTGCTTCGTCTGGCCGGCCACGCTGGCCGAGGTGTCGTCGGCCACCTGGCCCGCCAGGAAGACGAAGCCATTGGCCACCACGGCCTGGCTCATGCGGTTGTTGGTCTTGATGCGCTGGATCGTCATGCGAGGAATCTCCGGGTCGTTGAACAAAGGGCTGCCTTCACCAAGTGAAGACAGTTGTGCAGTCACCGCTATCCACTACCAAGAAGCGTGCCAGGTACAGGCAGTCTGGCTGGTCCGCCACTGCCATGGCGCATGCAAGTGGCTGATTTGCAAGGAAAATTTTCTTTGCAAGGTGCGTTGCGCTGTTCCTGCAGAAGCCGCGTCTGATTGATAGATATCAGTGTCTAATCAAGTGTAGACACTTGTGACTTTTCAGGTCAATGCAACGAGCTAATGGTTTTCACCGACACGGTGCACGGAGAACCAGCCTGGTGCGATGGCTGTCCGCCACGGGCATGCGAACGCTGGCCGGGTGGTCGCAGGGCAGGAGGAACGGGAGGAGGACGGCGCCCTAGGCGAACGCGGAGCGCACGGCCGCGAAGGCCGCCATCACCGGGCCGTCCTCGGCGCGGTGGGCCTGGGTGATGAACGACAGGTCGGCCGAGGTGGTGAGCTTGCGGACCACCACGGTGCCCTCCGTCTGCGCGGTTTTCAGCGCCACCGAGTCCCGCGCCAGCGTGAGGCCCACGCCGGACTTGACGAGGCCGAGCATGGAGGCTTCCAGATCGACTTGCGCCACGATGTGCGGCTTGACGCCCGCCTGCGAGAACTTGCGCACCAGCATGCGGTGGTGCGTGGAGTGGGGCGGCGTCCAGATCCATGGCAGCGCCGCGATCTCCGCCCAGCCCTTGCCCTTGACGCGGTCGCGCCAGCCCTTGGGGGCCATGACGTAGTAGGTGAAGGACGTCAGCCGCAGGGCGAGGATGTCGTCCGCGTCCACCTCGTCGTTGCGCGGGCCGAGATAGTAGCCCGCGTCCAGCGCGCCGCTGCGCACCTGGCTCAGCACCCAGCCGGACATGCCGTGGCGCAGCACGGTCTGCACGCGCGGGTAGCGCTCGACGAGGTGTTGCAGCGCCTGTCCGAGGCGGATGGTCTCGGGTGTCAGGACGGTGCCCATCGTCAGCCGGCCGGAGACGTCGCTCTGCATGTGTCCGGCGCGCCCCTCGAATTCGCCGATGGAAGCCAGTATCTTCTCTGCCAGCGGCAGCAGGACGGCGCCGCTCGCGCTGATCTTCAGGCCGCGCGAGGTGCGGTCGAACAGCGCGACCTTCAGGCTTTCTTCCAGCCCCTTGATCTGGAGGCTGACGGCGGGCTGCGTCAGATGCAGGCACTGCGCCGCCCGGGTCAGGTTGCCCTCCCGGGCGATGGCGACGAAGGCGCGGATGTGCTGGAGGTCCATGGGATTGGCAAAAGCGCGCGCCCGGCCGGGGCGGCGCGCGGGTCAACGGGCGCGGGCGAGCAGCTGGCGCGCCTGCTCCAGGACGGGGGCGTCCACCAGCTGTCCATCGACTTTAATGGCTGCGCCGCCCGCGTGCGCCGCGCCCTCGACCACGCGCCGTGCCCAGGCGAGGTCTTCGGCGGAAGGCGCGAAGAGCGCATTGATGGGGCCGACCTGCGACGGATGCACGCAGAGCTTGGCGCCGAAGCCGAAGCGTTGGGCCCGGCGGATTTCGCCCTGCAGCGCCTCGCCGTCGTCCAGCGCCGTGCACACCCCGTCGACGGGCGGTTCCAGGCCGGCGAGCCGGGAGTGCATGAGGATGAGCGAGCGGAAGTGGTGCAGCGGCACGTCGGCGTCGGTGATGCCCATGTCCAGCATCAGATCGACCGTGCCGAACATCATGCGGCGCACGGCCGGCGCGGCCGCGATGGCGTCGATGCGCGAGAAGCCCCGCAAGGTTTCCACGAGCAGGTAGAGGTCCTTGCCGGGCAGGGCATCGGCCAGGGTGCCCAAGGCCTGCACGCAGTCCGGCTTGGGCACGACGATGCCGTGCAGGCCCAGCGTGGCGCAGAGGCGCACATCTTCACCGTGCCAGGGAGTGGCCCTGGCGTTGATGCGCACCAGCAATTGCATGCCCCGCGCATCGCATGCGGCCTTGAGGGCCGCTGCCTGCGCTGCGAGATGCGCGCGGGCCCGGTCCTTGTCGTCCGCGTTGACGGCGTCCTCCAGATCCACGATGACGGCATGGGCGCCCGTGTCCACGGCCTTGGAGAAGCGGTCGGGCCGGGTGGCGGGCACGTACAGGAAGGAATGCATGCGCGTGCTCATTGGGGCTTGATGTGGGCGGCCTGGATCAACCCGCCCCACTTCTTGATTTCCGCATCGATGAACGCGCTCCAGTCCTTGGCGCTGCGCGGATCCGGCAGCAGCCCGCGCGCGAGCATCTGGTCGCGCACCTGCGGCGTGTTGACGATGCGGGCGACATCCGCGCCGATGCGCTCGACCACGGCGGGCGGAGTGCCCTTGGGAACCATCAGCCCGCCCCAGCTCACGGCTTCGAAATCCGGATAGCCGAGTTCGGCGATGGTGGGCACGTTCGGCAACTGGGGCATGCGTTCGCGCGTCGCAACCGCGATCGGGCGCACGGTGCCTGCCGCGATGTGGGGCAGGGCGGATGCGACGCTGTCGAACAGCAGCTCGACCTGGCCGCCAATCAGATCCTGCATGGCTGGTGCGCTGCCCTGGTAGGGAACGCCGACCAGATCCAGTCCGGCGCGGTGCCGGAACAATTCCAACGACAGGTGCTGCGTGGTGCCGATGGGTCCGCCGTGGGCGACCGAGACCTGCCCGGGCTTGCTGCGCGCGGCGGCGACCACGTCTTCCAGCGAGCGGTAGGGCGATTTGTTATTGGCCACCAGCATGATCGGCCCGAGGTAGACGCCCGTCACCGGATCGAAGTCCTTGACGGGGTCGTAGGGCAGTTTGGGAAACAGGCCCGGGTTGATGCCGACGGTGGACGACGGCCCGAAGATGATGGTGTAGCCATCGGGGGCCGCGGCCTTGCCGGCCGCCATGGCGGGAATGCCCGCGCCGCCGCCCTTGTTTTCCACGAAGACCGATTGCTTCCACTGCTGGGTCAGCCCATCGGCCAGGATGCGGGCCGAAATGTCCAGCGCATTGCCGGGCGGCGTGGGCACGAGGATCCGTACAGGCTTGCTCGGCCAGTCGGTCTGGGCGTGCACGGCAGGCGCAAAGGCGAAGGCGGCGAGCAGCGCCAGGCAGGTTCTTTTGTCCATGGTTGTCTCCTTTGTTGTGAGAAGGGTGTGCCGGTCAGGGCCTCAAATCACGCCGGCGCTCCGGAGTTCGGCGCGCTCCTGCCCGGACAGGCCCAGCAGTTCGCCGAAGACGGCATCGTTGTGCGCGCCCAGCGGCTGCCCGAGCCACTCGATGCCGCCGGGCGTGCCGGACAGTTTGGGAATCACGTTCTGCACGGCGAGCGGCCCGATGCGTGAGTCGACCAGGGTAATGTTCTCGCGCAGCTTGTACTGCGGGTCTTCGAAAATGTCGGCCACGCTGTAGAGCGTGGCCGCGGGCACGCCGCCCGCATCGCATTCGGCGAGCAGCTCGGCGCAGTCGCGCTGCGCGGCCCATTCGGCCACGCAGGCGTTCACCGCGCCGCGTTCGGCCAGGCGCGCCTGCACCGTGCCCCAGGCCTGGTGCGAGGCCAGCTCGGGCCGTCCCATGACGTGGGCGAGGCGCTCGAAGATCTTGTCGTTCGTGCAGGCGATGGCCACCCACTTGCCGTCGCGCGTCTGGTAGTGGCTGTGCGGCACGACGTTGACCGTGTCGGCCCCCTGGCGCTCGCGCACCTCGCCGGTCTGGTGGTAGACCGGCACCATCTCGTCGAGCACGCGGAACATGGACTCGTACAGCGCCAGGTCCACGCACTGGCCCTCGCCGGTCTGGTCGCGTGCGCGCAGCGCGAGCAGCACACCGATGGCGCCATACATGCCCGAGCCATAGTCCGCGAGCGATGTGGAGCCCGGTGTGACCGGCACCCGCCCTGGCTCCCCCGCGAGGTAGGCCAGGCCCGAGAACGCATGCGCCACGCGCGCGAAGCCGGGGCGGTTGCGGTACGGCCCTTCCTGGCCGTAGGCGGAGATGCGCACGAGGATGGCGCGCGGGTTGATCTTCTTGATCTCGTCGTAGCCCAGCCCCCAGCGCTCCAGCACGCCGGGGCGGAAGTTCTCCACCACCACGTCGCTGTGCGCGACCAGGTCACGCAGCAGGGCCTGCCCGCGCGCGTCGCGCAGGTTCAGCGTCACGCATTTCTTGTTGCGGCTTTCGTTGAGCCACATGAGCGTGTCGCCGCAGGCGGTGGGCGTGCCGAAGCGGCGCAGGGAGTCGCCCGTGCCGGGCGGTTCGACCTTGATGACCTCCGCGCCGAATTCGCCGAGGATGGTGGTGCAGAAAGGGCCGGCGACGAAGGTCCCCAGGTCGAGGACGCGGATGCCGGCCAGCGGCTTCTTGGAGGGGGCGTGTGCTTGTGTCATGTCGGATTCCAGGGTGGAGGAATCCTATGAACACGCCCCTGCCGGCGTCCATTGAGTTGTTTTTAACTGCGCCATAAGTCCCGCAAATACCGCTGGCGCAGTGGGGCGCTTCAGCCGGCGGAGGCCGTCTCTCGCAGCAGCCAGGCGCGGAACGCCTGCAGCGCCGCCGTGGGCGGGCGCGACTTGAGGCGGCACAGCCAGTATTGCCCCAGCGCGACGGTGTGGCCGAAGGGCTGCGCCAGCCGGCCCTGGCGCAGCTCGCGCTCGAACATGCGCACCGGCAGCAGCGCCACGCCCGCGCCCAGGGCGGCGGCCTCGGCCAGCGTGAGCGAAGAGTCGAACACCGCGCCGCGCAGCACCGGGCAGGGCGCGCCCGCGGCATCGAACCAGGCGGGCCACTCGTGGGCGCGGTAGCTGCGCAGCAGCACCTGGGCTGCCAGGTCGGCAGGGTGGTGCAGGCGCGCGGCCAGCTCGGGTGCGCACAGCGGCGCCAGCGGCGCGGGCAGGAGCCGCTCGGCATCGGTGCCGTGCCAGGCGCCGTCGCCGAAGCGGATGGCGCAGTCGAGCCCTTCGCCGGCCAGGTCCACGCGGTTGTTGTTGGTCAGCAGGCGCAGGTCCACGAACGGGTGGGCGTCCTGGAAGCCGCGCAGGCGCGGCAGCAGCCAGCCCACGGCGAAGGTGCCTACCACCCCCACGGTCAGCACCTCGCGCGGGCGTGCGTCGGCCATGCGGGCCAGGGCCTGCGCCATGCGCGCGAAGCTCTCCGTCAGCACGGGCACGAGCTGCAGGCCCTCGTCCGTCAGCGCCAGCCCGCGCGGCAGGCGGCGGAACAGCGGCTTGCCCAGCCGTTCTTCCAGGTTGCGGATGTGCTGGCTCACGGCCGTCTGCGTCACATTCAGCTCCTCGGCCGCGCGCGTCAGGTTCAGGTGGCGGGCTGCAGCCTCGAAGGCGCGCAGAGCGTTCAGCGGCAGGTGCATGGGTGCAGTTTTTTTGGGGTCTGGGCGCGATTATTGTCGATGGTCAGGCGACCGTGGCACCGCTATCGTCGCGCCATTCCAACCCAGGAATCAAGGAAAAAATATGCAAAGACGGATGGTGATGGCGGGTGTGGCGCTGCTGCCGCTGTGGGGCTGCACACAGCCCAGGACCAAGAAAAACAGGGGGGAAGCCACGGCCCTGTTCGAGCGCGAGGCGCGCCGCCTGGAGGCACGCTTGGGTGGCCGGCTGGGCATGGCGGTGCTCGATACGGACACCGGCGCATTCGCCGCGCACCGGGGCGGCGAGCGCTTCGCGCTGTGCAGCACCTTCAAGCTGCTGCTGGCGGCGCAGATCCTGCGCCGCGTGGACGAGCGGCGCGAGCGCCTGGATGCACGCGTGCACTTCGGCTGGGGCGACCTCGTGGAATATTCGCCTCGCACCGAACCGCATGCGGGCGGCGCGGGCATGACGGTGGCCGAACTCTGCGAGGCCGCCATGGTGCTGAGCGACAACACCGCCGCCAACCTGCTGCTGCGCCGCCAGGGCGGGCCCGAGGGGCTGACGGCCTGGCTGCGCACGCTGGGCGACGCGCACACGCGGCTGGACCGCACCGAGCCCGCGCTCAATGACGTGCCGCCCGGCGAGGTGCGCGACACCACCACGCCGCTGGCCATGGCGCGCACCCTGCAGACGCTGGTGCTGGGCGATGCGCTGGCGCCGGCCTCGCGCGAGCGGCTGCAGGGCTGGCTGCTGGGCAACCTGACGGGCGACAGGCGCCTGCGCGCGGGCATGCCGCCTGGCTGGCGCGTGGGGGAAAAGACGGGGACGGCACAGGGCACAGGCAACGACGCGGGCGTGGTCTGGCCCGCGCAAGGTGCGCCGGCCGTGGTGGCCTGCTACCTCACCGAATGCCCGGGCGCGCCGGCGCTGCGCGATGCGGCCATCGCCGAGGCCGGAGCGCTCGCGGCCGCCTGGCTCAGAGCCGCTTGACGAGCACCTGGCTCCTGCGGTCCCAGTTGTACTTGCGCTTGCGCGCATCGGGCAGCCAGTCGGGATCGACGGGCTGGAAGCCGCGCTTGATGAACCAGTGCATGGTGCGCGTGGTAAGCACGAAGATGCTGGCGAGGCCCAGCAGGCGCGCGCGCTGCTCGATGCGCTTGAGCAGCTTCTCGCCGTCGCCCGTGCCCTGGCTTTGCGGCGAGACGGTGACGGCGGCCATCTCGGCCGTGCCCGCTTCGGGGTAGGGGTAGAGCGCGGCGCAGCCGAAGATCACGCCGTCGTGCTCGATCACGGTATAGGCGGCGATATCGCGCTCGATCTCGGTGCGGTCGCGCTTGACCAGCGTGCCGTCGCGCTCGAAGGGCTCGATGAGCTGGAGGATGCCGCCCACGTCGTCGATGGTGGCCTCGCGCAGTTCTTCGAGCTTTTCGTCGATGACCATGGTGCCGATGCCGTCGTGCACGTAGATCTCCAGCAGCAGCGCGCCGTCCACCGCGAAGGGCAGGATGTGGCTGCGCTCCACGCCGTGCTCGCAGGCGCGCACGCAGTGCTGCAGGTAGAAACCCACGTCGGTGGGCTGCGCGGGCGGGGGCAGTTGGGCCAGCAGCAGGCGCGCGGCGGCCAGGGGGAGTTCGGTGTCGATGGGGTTGTCGTCGCCCAGCGGCTCCAACGGGCGGGTGGCGATGCCGGGCAGCTCGGTGAGGAAGAGCAGCTTGTCGGCCTTGAGCTCGCCCGCCACGCGCGTGGCGACTTCCTCCATCGCCAGGTTGAACGCCTCGCCCGTGGGCGAGAAGCCGAACGGCGAGATTAGCACCAGCGCCTGCGATTCCAGCGCGCGGCGGATGCCCTCCACGTCCACCTTGCGCACCAGGCCGGTGTGCTGGAAGTCCACCCCGTCCATGATGCCCACCGGCCGCGCGGTGAGGAAGTTGCCCGAGATCACGCGCACGCGCGCGCCCGCCATGGGCGTGTTGGGCAGGCCCTGGCTGAAGGCAGCCTCGATCTCGTAGCGCAGTTGGCCCGCGGCCTCCTGCGCGCAATCGAGCGCCACGGAATCGGTCACGCGCATGCCGTGGGAGTAGCGCGGCTCTTGGCCCTTGAGGCGCAACTGCTCGTTGACCTGCGGGCGGAAGCCGTGCACCAGCACGATCTTCACGCCCATGGCCTGGATCATCGCCAGGTCCTGCACGATGCTCTGCAGCTTGCCGGCGGCGATGGCCTCGCCCGTCAGGCCCACCACGAAGGTCTGGTTGCGGAACTTGTGGATGTAGGGCGCCACCGACCGGAACCAGGGCACGAAGGTGAAGTTGAAGACGGCGGACATGGCGTGGGGCTGCAAAAGCGGAGCGCGCAGTGTAGCGGCTGCATGGGGCCTGGATTTGATGCTATCGATACAATAGCTGGCTGCGCTTGCTGCAAGCGCACATGAGGCGATTTTTCCGATGAAAGCGCCGCGCGCCAAGCGCCAGCAGCTATGGAAATGCTAGCGCCTGTTGCGCGGCCCCCACGCGGGCGGCGACGCCGCGGCGGTAAACCCGCTGGCGGTTCTTGCCGATAATGCTATACATTTTGAAACGACTTGCGGCCGTGATGCCCGGAGAGCCATGCGATGACGCCCGACCAGCCCGTGGGTGAGGTGCCCGAAGGAGCCCGCTCCGCGGCTTTGCCGTGGCATGCGCGCATCGACGTGCCGCTTACCCTGCTGATCGTGCTGGTGTGCGGCGCCCTCATCGCCGGGCTTTGGCTGACCACGCTGCAGCGCATCCTGTCCGAGCGCGAGCAGGCGGTGGCCGCGGCGATGAAGTCCAACTCCAACCTGGCCATCGCCTTTGAGCAGCAGGTGTTCCGCACGCTGAAGTCCGCCGAGCAGGTGGCCGCCTTCGTGCGCGAGCAGTACCGGCGGGAGGGCTCCAGCATCGACCTGGGGCAGTGGGTGATGCAGCACGTCATCCGCGAGTCGATGTTCAACATCGTCAGCGTGGTGGACGCCAGCGGCGCCATCGTCAGCAGCAGCCTGCCGACGGGACACGTGAACTATGCCGACCGTGCCTTCTTCCAGGCGCAGCAGCGCGCCGAGAGCGACGAGCTGTACGTGAGTGCGCCGGTGCTCGGCCGCGTGACGGGCCGCTGGCAGATCCCCATGTCCATGCGCATCACGCGGCCCGACGGCGGCTTCGGCGGCGTGGTGGTGGTGTCGGTCGATCCGGTGAACTTCACCGACTTCTACCGCCAGGCCGACCTGGGCGGCCAGGGCCTGCTGGAGCTGGCGGGCACCGACGGCATCGTGCGCGGCCGCAAGACCGGCGGGCAGGCCAGCTTCGGCGGCGACGCGCAGGGCCTGGCGTGGTTCCAGCGCCAGGCGTTCGATTCCGAGGGCGGCTTCGTCGACGGCGGCGAGGGAGTGGATGGCGTGGCCCGCATCCTCAGCTACCGCGCCGTGGCTGGCTACCCGCTGATGGTGGCCGTGGGCACGGCCTACGACGACGAGATGGCGCCCGTGCTGCAGCGGCGCGCCGTGTACCTGGTGATGACGGCCTGCGCCAGCGTGGCGCTGCTGGTCTTCGCCGCCGTGCTGATCCTGGTGCTGCGGCGCCAGCGCGCCGTGGCCGATGCGCTGCGCACCAGCGAGGCGCTGTTCCGCGCCACCTTCCACCAGGCGGCCATGGGCATCGCGCACATCGCGCCGGACGGACGCATCCTGGGCGCCAACGACAAGTTCTGCCGCATGCTGGGCTACAGCGGCGACGAACTGCGCAAGCGCACGGTGTTCGAGCTCAGCGACATGGACCGGCGCGAGGAGGCGCGGCAGTTCCTGGCGCACCGGCTGTCCGCCCACGCGGCGGTCTTCTCGCCCGAGATGGAGAAGACCTACCGGCGCAAGGACGGCACGGTGCTGTGGGTATGCGAGGCGCTCGGCGTGGTGCGCGACATTCAGGGGCGGCCCGAGTTCCTGGTGGCAGTCACGCAGGACATCACGGCCCGCAAGGACCTGGAGGCACGGCTGTCGCACGACGCGCTGCACGACGCGCTCACCGGGCTGCCCAACCGCGTGATGTTCCATGACCGGCTCTCGCAGGTGCTGGAGTCCGCACCGCTACGGCCGCCGCGCGGCGGTGCTGTACATCGACCTGGACGGTTTCAAGGCCGTCAACGACAGCCGCGGCCATGCGGCCGGCGACGCCCTGCTGCAGCAGGTGGCGCGGCGCTTGGAGGACTGCGTGCGTGCGGAGGACACGGTCTCGCGCTTCGGCGGCGACGAGTTCGGCATCGTGCTGGCCACGGTGAACCGGGAGCAGGACTGCGAGACCATCGCCCTCAAGGTCATCCAGGCCCTGTCGATGCCGTTCCAGCTGCAGGGCGATGCGGTGAGCATCTCGGCCAGCGCGGGTGCGGCGCTCTACCCCCTGCACGGCACCGACGCCGAGACCCTGGTGGCCCACGCCGACCGCGCTATGTACGCGGCCAAGCACCTGGGCAAGAACCGCTTCAGCTGGGAGCCCTCGCCGCGCGGCAATGCGCAGCGGTTCTGAGGGAGTGCTATCGAATCAGGAGCTGGTCGCGCCTGCTATTCCAAGGTTCCCAAGGTGATGGGTACCACGGACAAGGACAGTCCAGCGCAGGCAGCTACGGTTCTGATAGCGCCTGCCCGCCGCCGCGGGAGCGCGTCGCGCCGGCGCAGGCCCCAGCGCTCCACCGTGTGGTACGACAGCGCAGCGAGCAGCAGCGAAACCGCCAGCCCCAGCACCACCACGGCGGGCCAGGGCAGGTCGGCGCGCAGGTAGCGCACCACCGGGTAGTGCCACAGGTACACGCCGTAGGACAGCCGGCCCAGCAGCACCAGCGCCGGTGCGCCCAGCGCCTCGTACACCGCGCCGCGGCGCTGCAGCACGGCCACCAGCACCAGCAGGGTGGCGCATTCCACCACCGTCATGCCCCAGACCATGGCGTTCATGTCGTCCCAGCTCTGGGCCATGAGCAGCGGCACGGCCAGCACCAGCCACATGCAATGCGCCAGCCGCTGGCGCAGCCAGAGGAACCAGGCCGGCTGCTCCAGCACCAGGGCGGCCAGCAGGCTGCCCATCAGCAGCCCCGTGGCGCGCGTGTCGAAGCGGAAGAACACCTCGTAGAACTGCTGGCCTTGCGCCACCCACAGCACGCGCCAGGCCCAGCCCAGCAGCCACAGCCCCAGCACCGGGCGCCACAGCTGCCCCGGCGGCGAAAAGCGCACCAGCAGCACGAGCAGCGGCGGCCAGGCGAGGTAGAAATGCTCCTCCACCGACAGCGACCACATGTGCAGCAGCGTGTCCGGGCTGTCGAAGAAGGCGATGCCGTAGTCCGCCAGGTAGAGCAGCGACACCAGCGCATCGGAATAGACGTCCGCCAGGCCGGGCCACAGCAGCGGCGCGAACGCGCAGTACGCCAGCAGGAACAGCGCTAGCGCCGGCATCAGCCGGTACAGGCGCCGGCGGCAGAAGCGCCAGTAGTCGATACGGCCCTCGCGGCGCAGTTCCTGCAGCAGCAGCGAGGTGATGAGAAAGCCGCTGAGCACGAAGAACAGATCCACCCCGTAGAACGCGCCGTCGAACATCGGCGCGTGTGCGTGCGAGAGGATCACCAGGACGATGGCCACGCCGCGCAGCCCGTCCAGCGCGGGGTTGTAGGGAAGGGCGGCCGGGCCGCCCGCATGAGGGGGATTGCTGTTGTTCTTGGTGTGCGCCAAAACCTGAAACTCCGTTGACGGCGCCGGGCGCGCAGGTCCCGGCGAAGCGGCGGATTCTAGAGAAAATCAGGGGTTGCGCGGATTGCCAAGTGTTAATGGGACGATGTCCTACAGGGCGCCACGATCAGGGCACAGCGGACTCCAGGGCGAACAGCGGCACGTCGGCCCGGCGGCTCAGCCACACGCCGCCGCCCATCTCCCGCGCATGCTCCGACAGCCCCCGCCGGTACAGCGACGCGCGGTGGCGGAACAGGCGCGGGTCGGTCAGCGTCTCGTCGATGATGTCCTGCTCGTAGTCCTCGCGCGTGACCGCCTCCACGTACAGCGCGCCCTGGCACAGCCGGCCCAGGTTGGCCAGCGCGGCCTTCAGGTCGGCCGGGCCCAGGTAGGGCAGCACGCCCTGGCAGATGACGAAGTCGAAGGGCGCCGTGGCCCGGTAGTCGACCACCGAGCCGCGCTCCCAGCCGTAGCGCTGGCACAGGTAGTCGCTGTACTCCACGCCATGGTAGGCCGCGCCGGGAAAGTGCCGCTCCACCGCCTCGCGCCACAGGCCGATGCCGCAGCCCACGTCCAGCACGCGCCGCACCGGCACGCGCAGGTACTGCAGGTAGGCGCAGACGAAGTTGCCCAGCCGCTGCGTGTGCTGCGCGTCCACCACACGGGTTTTCTTGTCGAAGTAGTAGCGCTGGTAATACGCCTCGTCGAACCATTCATCGCTTGCCGATTGCACGCTGGGCTTCTCCTGTTGAAGCAGCGAGTATCGGCTACAGGGGATGGCTGGCCAGGCGCGCGGCGTCGGGGATGTGGATGTCGCGCTTGTCGATGCGGATCAGCCCGGCCGATTCCAGGTCGTGCAGCACGCGCGAGAAGTATTCGGGCGTGATGGACAGCCGCGAGGCGATGGTGGCCTTGCTCACCGGCAGCGACACGCTGCGCGCGCCGGGCGGGTGCGCCGCTGCCTGTGCGGCAGTGGCGGCCAGGGCCAGCGCGGCGGCGTCTGCGGCGTGCTCGGGCAGGGCGTGCAGCAGGTAGCCGATCACGCGCTGCGCACCGCTGTGCAGGGTGTAGGTCTGCACGTCATGCACCAGCCCGTGCAGGCGCCGGGAGATGCCGGCGAGCATGCGCATGGCAAAGCGCGGGTCGTTGCCGATCTCGCGCACCACGGCGTCCTTGCCGACGGACAGCAGCAGCGTGTCGGCCAGCGCCTGGGCGTTCACGATGTAGGGCTTGCCGGTGAACATCAGCGCCTCGGCGAAGCTGATGCCGGGGCCGGCCAGCTCGATCACCTTCTCCTGCCCCGAGGGCGAGAGCGCGAACAGCTTGACCTGGCCCGTCACCGTGACGTGGAACTCCTCGCATGGCTGGCCCACGTGGAAGATGCCTTCGCCGCGCGCATAGCGCCGCAGGCGGCAGCCCGTGGCCAGGCGCTGCAGCTCGGGCAGCGTCATCTCCTGGAACAAGGGCAGGGCCGCGAGGTAGCGCGCGATGTCGAAGTGCGAAATATCCATGCGCCGGATTGAAGGGGAATTCGCTCTGTACGTTCGTGACGTGCGTCAATGCGACGTGCCTTCGCTGCGCGTGATCTTGTTCCACACGTTGTATTTGCCCACCGGCTTCTTCATGGGCAGGCGCTTGACCTCCTGGAAGGTGGCGGCATCGAAGACGATGAGGGCGCCGTCCATCTCCCACACGCTGGCCAGGGCGTAGCGCCCGTCGCGCGTGAACTCGATGTGCGCCAGCGTCTTGCCCGGCTCGCGCACCTGGGCCACCGGCTCCAGCGTGCGCTTGTCGATGATGGTGAGCGTGTCCTTGGCGGCGGGGCTCATCATCGAATCCGTCCAGGCGTAGGGCGTGTCCTCGTGGCTGCGCATGAAGAAGCCGGGGCCGGGCGTCTTGAGGGTGCGCACGGTCTTCCAGGTCTTCATGTCGATCACGTCCACCGCGCCACCGCCCAGGTTGGGGCTGGCGAGCACGGTGGTGCCGTTCCATGCGAAGGTGATGCCCGAGCCCAGGTGCGGCATGCCGGCGATGGGCAGGTCGGCCACTTTGGTGCGCGCGTCCAGGTTCACCACCTGGGCGCTGGCGCCCGCGCCTTGCTTGGGGCGCGTGGCGCCGAGCACGTGGCGGTAGCTCTGGTCGAAGAAGAAGTCGTCCAGCGGCTCGCTCAGGGGCGTGCGGCGCACGCCCAGGTAGCCGGGCTTGGCGATTGCTTCGCCCATCTTGTAGTCGTGCACCAGGCCGTCGTGGATGGGCCCGGCCTGCGGGTCGTAGGAGATTTCCCAGATCTCGGGAATGTCCTTGAGCGCTACCACGAAGCTGTGGCGCGGCGTGGCGTCGTAGACGGCCGAGACGCGCGAACTGGCCTTGCCGTCGAGCGTGGCGGCGCCGTAGGTCTTGACCAGGTTGAGGTCGGCGTCGAACAGCGCCAGCGTGTGCGGCAGGTAGTTGGCGGCCATGACCCAGCGCCCGTCGCCGCTCACTGCCACGTTGCGCATGTTCAGGCCGGCGCGCACCTCGGCCACCACGGCCAGGCGCCACAGGTCGTACTTGGTGATCCAGCCGTCGCGCGAGCCGAAGAACACGTAGCGCCCGTCGGGCGTGAACTTGGGGCCGCCGTGCAGCGCGTAGCGGCTGGCGAAGCGCGTGATGACCTCGAAGCGGTCGCCGTCGAGCAGCGAGACGTGGTGGTCGCCGCCTTCGACGACGACGAACAGGTTCATCGGGTCGGCGTCCCACTTGGGTTTCACTGGCTCATCGTCCGGCAGGGGCGTGAAGCTGCGCGAGGCGCGGATGTCGGCCTCGCCCCAGCGCGGCGCGGGTACCACGGGCGTGCGCACCCAGGTGGCCAGGGCGGCGATTTCGCCTTCCGAGAGCTGGCCGCTGAAGCTGGGCATCTGCGTGGCCGGGCGGCCTTGCGCGATGACGCGCTGCAGCTCGGCCGGGCGCGTGCGCTCCAGGCTCTCGGGCAGCAGCGCCGGGCCCATCAGTCCGGTGCGCTGCGCGCCGTGGCACACGGCGCAGTGCTGCTGGTAGAGGGCGGGTGCGTCGGGCTTGGCGGGCGCCGGGGCCTGGGCCAGCGCGGCAAGGGAGGCGAGGGTGATGACGGCGGTCAGCAGGGGGCGGAGGGCTTTAGGCATGGGCGATCTCGATGGTGCGGCGCGCGTTTTTCCTGGCGTGTGCCTCGAACGGCGTGCTAGCGGCGCCCACCTCGGCATCGCCGAGGTAGCAGCCCGGGTCCTCGAACCACGGGTTGCCGGTGAGCTGCTGGGCGCGCACGCGCGTGTTGCCGTTGCAGATGGCAAGGTACTGGCACGCCGCGCAGCGGCCCTGCACGGGGCGCGGGCGCTGCTTCAGGCCGGCCATCAGCGGGTCGCTGGTGTCGTTCCAGATCTGCGAGAACGGGCGCTCGCGCACGCAGCCCAGGTCGTGGTGCCACCACATCGTGTCGGGGTGGACGCGGCCCAGGTTGTCGATGTTGGCCACCATCTGGCCGCTGGCGTTGCCGCCCCAGGCCACCAGGCGCTGGCGCAGTGCGCCCTCCCACTGCGGCAGGCGCTGGCGCACCCATTGCAGCAGGTAGGGGCCGTCGGCGTCGTTGTTGCCGCTCACATAGTCGTCCAGGCTGCCGGCCTGGGCGGCGGCCCAGGCGTGGTCGAACAGCAGGTCCATGGCGGCGCGCGTGGCCTGGTGGTGCGCGTCCTTGTCGCGGTGGATGTTGCCGCGCCCGGCGTAGTTGAGGTGCGAGAAGTAGAACTTGTTCGCGCCCTCGTCCTGCATGAGCTGCAGCAGCGCGGGCAGGTCGTGCGCGTTCAGCGCCGTCATGGTGAAGCGCAGGCCCACCTTGACGTTGTGCGTGGCCAGGTGGCGGATGGCGGCCAGGCTGCGGTCGAACGCGCCGTCGAGGCGGCGGAACTTGTCGTGCGTGGGCTTCAGCCCGTCGAGGCTGATGCCCACGTAGTCGAAGCCCGCGCCCGCGATGCGCGCGGCCAGGGGGGCGTCGATCAGCGTGCCGTTGGTCGAGAGGCCGGTGTAGAAGCCCAGGTCGCGTGCGCGCGCGGCGATCTCGAACAGGTCGAGCCGCAGCAGCGGCTCGCCGCCCGAGAGGATGAGCGCGGGCACGCCGAAGGCCTTCAGGTCGTCCATCACCGTGAAGACTTCCGGCAAGGACAGCTCGCCCGCGTAGTCGTGGTCGGCCGAGAGCGCGTAGCAGTGCTTGCAGGTGAGGTTGCAGCGGCGGATCAGGTTCCAGATGACCACGGGGCCGCGCGCGTGCCGTTCGCGGGGCGTGGGGTAGCTGCCGGTGGCTTGTGCCTGCGCGAGTTCGCGCAGGTACTGGCTGATGCGGAACATGGTTCAGTCCTTTAATCGGAGACCGGTTTTCTTGAGGATGGCGGTGGAATACAGGATGTCGTGGCCCCGGCAGGCGCCGCCCAGCAGCGCGGCGATCTCGCCGGCCTGCTGCGCCACGCTCTCGCGGCTAGTGCCGTGCAGCATGGCGAACAGGTTGTAGGGCCAGCCGGGCAGGTGGCGCGGGCGGCGGTAGCAGTGGCTCACGCCTGGCAGGGCGGCCACGCGCGGGCCGAGCGTGGCCACGTGTTCGTCGGCCACGTCCCAGACGCTCATGCCGTTGGCGGTGTAGCCCAGGCGGTAGTGGTTGGGCACGGCGCCGATGCGGCGCACCAGGCCCCGGGCCAGCATGTATTCCAGGCGTTCACGCACCTGCTCGCCAGGCACGCCGAGCATGGCGCCCACGGCCTCGTAGGGGCGCGCCACCAGGGGCAGGCCGCCCTGGGTGGCGGCGATCAGCGCGCGGTCGAAGGCATCAAGCGCCATGGGGTGCTCCTGCGAGGGGCAGCGGAGGCAGGCGCAGTTCCACGAAATACTCCTCCTCCTTGGGAAACGCGTGCACGGGCAGGCCCGTGGCGGCCTCGATGTGCGCGAGCGCGTCGGCCGCCTGCGCGGGGGATTCGGCGGCCACGACGAACCACATGTTGAGCGCATGCGTGCGCCGGTAGTTGTGCGCCACTTCCGGAAAGGCGTTGACGGTGGCAGCCACGGCGCTGAAGCGTTCCTCGGGCACGGCGATGGCGGCGAGCACGAACAGGCCGCCCGCGCGCTCGATCTGGAACAGCGGGCCGAAGCGCGTAAGCACGCCCTGCGACAGCAGGCGCCGCAGGCGCACCAGCACCTGCTCCTCGGTGCAGCCCAGCGCGGCCGCCACGGTGGCGAAGGGGCGGTCCACGAGCGGAAAGCCGCCGTGCAAGTGGTCCACCAGGAGTGCGTCGTCAGGGCTCAGCATGGGCGGGCTCCTGGAGTTCGGGCGCCGGGCAGGCATGCGGCGCGTGGTGGGCGAAGCGGCGCGCGCCGGTCTGCTTGAAGCGCCGCAGCGAGAACAGCACGGCGCTGGGATAGGCCTGCAGGCCGGCCTGTGCGCTGGCGTGGGAGAGCGCTGCATGTACTGCTTGCCGGTCGCGTCCGTGCACCATGCAGTACAGGTTGAAGGGCCAGCCGTCCGCACGGGCGCGCCGGTAGGCCAGCGTGACGCCTGGCGTGTGCGCCAGGGCCGCGCCGTGGCGCTCTACCAGCGCGTCGGGCACGTCGAACACGGCCATGGCGTTGGCGGTGTAGCCCAGCTCGTGGTGGCGCACGACGACGCCGAAGCGGCTGAGCTGGCCCTGGGCCAGCCAGCGCGACAGTGTGTCCAGCACGGCCAGCGTGCTGCCGTGCAGCTGGTCGGCCCAGACGTCGTAGGGCCGCAGCGTGAGCGGCAGGCCTTCCTCGGCCAGGGCGGCGAGCGGCCGGTCGGCAGGCGCCAGCGGGGCGGCCGCCGCGGGCGTGGGCTGCGCGGCGCCGGCCAGGCCGGCCTGCAGGTCGAAGGCGGTGTCGATGCGGTAGGGGCGCAGCATGGGCAGGCGCAGCACCGGCAGGGCCGTGGCCTGCTCGATGGAGCGCAGCAGGCGCTCCACCTGCTGTGCATCGCGGCCGGTGGCGACGAACCAGAGGTTGGTGGCGTGCTCGCGCTCGTAGTTGTGGTTGACGCCGGGGTGGGCAGAGACGGTGGCGGCCACGTCGTCCAGCCGCGCGGGTGGCACGGCCATGGCGGCCAGCAGCGACGCGCCGCCCGCGCCCGGCGCGAACACGGCGCCGATGCGGCTGAGCGCGCCGGCCTGCCACAGCCGCGCGTAGCGGCCCAGCACCTCGCCTTCATCCAGGCCCAGGGTCCGGCCGATGGCTTCGAATGGCCGCTCGCACAGCGGAAAGCCGCGCTGCCAGGTGTTGAGCAGCGCCAGGCCCAAGGCATCGCCGGCAGGCATTCAGAACCCCATGCGCTGTGCGCGCGCAGTGAAGAAGATGCCGCTGGGGGCATCCACGGGCAGGCTGGCCTGCGCCTGCAGCGTGTGGGTGTCGTAGACCTGCACGCGGTTGTCGTCGCGGCAGCTGATCCACACCGACTCGCCGCGCGGCGTGAACTCCATGTGCAGCACGGCCTTGCCGGGGCGCAGCGTCTCCGCCACGCGCTGGCTGGGCGTGTCGATCACCTGCACCCGGTCGTAGTCGGGGACCGAGAAGTTGACCCACACCTGGCGTCCGTCGGGCCGCGCCATCACGAACACGGGCTGGCCTGCGACGGGGATGCGGCCGACCTCGGCCCAGGTGTCGGTGTCGACGACGAGCACTTCGTGGCGGCCGACGGCCGGCAGGTAGGCGTGCCGGCCCGCGATGGCCCAGCCGCGCAGGTGCGGCATCTTGTACACGGGCAGGGGCTGCTGGCCGCGCCCGTAGCCTTTCATGATGCGGCGCGCGCGGGGTGCGGGGTCCCACAGGTCCACCATGGCCAGGCCGTCTTCGCCGAACAGTCCGGCGATGTAGTGGCGGCCGTTGGGCGAGACCAGGGCGTCGTAGGGCTGCTTGCCGATGTCAGGCAGGGTGGCGATGCGCGGCTGGCGCGGGTCGGCGCAGTCGGCGATGCAGATGGCGCCGGCGTCGAACAGGCTGTAGATGAAGCGCCGCTGCGGCAGGTCGGCCAGGCCGACCACGCGCGAGCGTTCGCCGCCCGGGGTGAGCGCGGGCACGTCGGCCAGCAGCTCCAGGGTGGCGGCGTCGAACACCTTGATGCCGCCGGGCGTGTAGTTTTGCGCAACGACCAGGCTGCCGTCGGCGCTGATGGCGCCGCCGATGGAGTTGCCGGCCTGCATCACGCGGTGGGTGATGCGCCCCGCGAGGATGTCCACGCGGGTCAGGCCGCCGTCACGGCCGAAGACGTAGGCGTAGCGCGCATCGCGCGAGAACACCACCGAGGCGTGCGACAGATCGCCCAGCCCGGTGACGCGGCCCATGGCGGCGCGGCGGCTGGTGTTGACGAGGGTGAGCGCGCCCTGGGCGCGCTCGACGACCACGCCCAGGTCGCCCGTGCCTTGCAGCGTGGGCGCCTGCGGCGGCGATGCAGGCGAGGAGGGGGCCGCGCAGCCGCTGGCGAGCAGCGGCGCGCTGGCGGCGAGCGACAGCAGGTTGCGCCGTTTCATGGGAGTCATGGAGCCGGGCTCCTGTTTTCTTCGGGAAAGCCGCTGGCCAGCCGCTCGGCGATCCACCGCGCCTCGCTGCCCTGGAGCAGGGCGCTCCAGGGCGGCATGGGAGTGCCGGGAATGCCGTGGGTGATGACGGCGGCCAGGTATTCGGGGGGCTTGCCGGCCAGGGACTCGCGCGTGAGCGCGGGGCCCAGGCCGCCGGTGAGGCGCATGCCATGGCACGAGCCGCAATCCTGGCGCACCATGCGCACGAGCTGCGCGCTGCGCTCGGCTGTGGGCACCGCGCTCTGCGCCATGGCTTGCGCCGCGCAGACGGCCCCGGCGAGGAGGAGGATGGCGGGACGCACCATGACAGTCCTCGTCGACGTCAGTAGACGTCGTGCATGGTGTTGTAGACGTTGAACTTGCCCGTCGGCGTGACCAGCTTCGCATCCTTGATCACGGTCTTGCAGGTGCGCGTCTTGTCGTCGACCACCACGATGGCCGATTCCTTGTCCTTGGCGCTCCACACCGAGAACCAGACCTCGTCGCCCTTCTGGTTGTACTCGGGCTGCACCACGCGCTTGGCGCCGTCGTCCTTGAGGTTGGCGCAGCCTGCGATGTCGATGATCTGCGGCGCCTTGCCCAGGTCCTTGATGTCGTACACCGCCACGCTCTGGCTGATCTTCGGGTCGGGGTTGAGTGCCGTGTCCACCCACAGGTTGGTGGATTTCGGGTGCGTCTTGATGAACAGCGAGCCGCCGCCCTGGCCCTTGAGCGACTGCACCACCTTCCAGGCGTTGGCCTTGTGCTTGGCCGGGTCGGTGCCGATGATGGCGATGCTCTCGTCACCCAGGCCGGAGGTGGACCATACGGGACCGAATTTCGGGTGCACGAAGTTGGCGCCCCGGCCCGGGTGCGGGATCTTGCCCACGGGCACCAGAGCGGCCAGCTTGCTGGTCTTGGTGTCCACCACGGCGATCTTGTCCGACGCGTTGGCGGCGGTCAGGAAGTAGCGGCGCGTGGCGTCGAAGCCGCCGTCGTGCAGGAACTTGGCCGAGTCGATCTGCGTGGTCTTGAGGTTCTCCAGATCGGTGTAGTCGACCATCCAGATCTTGCCGGTCTCCTTGGCGTTGACCAGGAACTCGGGCTTCTGGTGGCTGGCCACGATGGCGGCCACGCGCGGCTCGGGGTGGTACTCGTTGTCCACGGTCATGCCGCGGGTGGAGACGATCTTGCGCGGCGTGAGCGTATCGCCGTCCATCAGCACGAACTGGGGCGGCCAGTAGGTGCCGGCGATGGCGATCTTGTCTTCCCAGCCCTTGAACTTGCTGGTCTCGACGCTGCGGGCCTCCAGGCCGATCTTGATCTCGGCCACGTTGTCGGGCTTTTCCATCCACAGGTCGATCAGGTTCAGGCGCGCGTCGCGGCCGATCACGTAGAGGTAGCGGCCCGAGGCCGACAGGCGCGAGATGTGCACCGCATAGCCGGTCTTGACGATGTTGATGATCTGCTTGGTGTCGCCGTCGATCAGCGCGATCTCGCCCGCGTCACGCAGCGTGACCGAGAAGATGTTGTTGATGTTGTAGTTGTTCATCTTCTTCGCGGGCCGCTGGGCGACGGGCACGTATTCCTTGCGCGACTTCTCCATGTCCGCCAGCGAGAACTCCGGCGGTGTGGGAGGGTCTTGCTGCACGTAGCGCGCCATCAGATCCACGGTGGCCTCGTCGAAGTCGCCCGACGTCAGCCAGTTGGGCATGCCAGCAGGCGAGCCGTAAGCGATGAAGACCTTCAGGTAGTCCGTGCCTTTGCCCAGGGTGATGTCCGGCGTGAGCGCCTTGCCGGTGGCGCCCTTGCGCAGCACGCCGTGGCACCCCGCGCAGCGCTCGAAATAGATCTGGCGGGCGCGGTCGAACTCGGCCTGCGTCATCGCAGGCGCCTTGGGGTTCGTGCTCTGGTGCATGGGCACATCCGCCAGAGGCGAGCCGCCGGCCTGGTAGTTTTTCTCGGCCTCGGAGACCGGCTTGGCGTCCTGCGCCATCGCGGTGGCCGACACCAGGGTGGCGGCGGCAAGCGCGACCAGCCTGGCGATCCTCTTTGCTGTCATTGTGGGTCCTCTGCGTCACGGATCAGCGCATGGGTGGTCCCCCGGCGGATGCCGCGGGCCCTCTCGCGAGGTCGCTGTCCATTCCCTCTTCATGCGAGTGGCTGTGATCGTCGCGCCGGCCCGCGCGCCTGTCCTTGAACTGGTTCAAGGACGGATGCACAGGGCCTTTGAACAATCGGCACCACCACGATCCGCGAAGAAAGAAGACCTGTATGAGCTTCATAGAAGACGCGCGCTGGTTCGCAGCGCCTCCCGCCGCCGGGGCGAACGCCCGTCCCGGGCGCGTGACCCTGGTGGGCGCCGGCCCCGGCGACCCCGAGCTGCTCACGCTGCGCGCCGTGAAGGCGTTGCGCGGCGCACGCCTGGTGCTCTACGACCACCTGGTGGGCAAGGAGGTGCTGCGCTACGTGGCCGACGATGCCGACCTGATCTACGTGGGTAAGGAGGCCGCTCATCACACGCTGCCGCAGGAATCCATCATCGACCTCATGCTGCGGCTGACACGCAGCGGGCGCAGCCTGGTGCGCCTCAAGGGCGGAGACGGCTTCATCTTCGGCCGCGGCGGCGAGGAGGCGCAGGCCCTGGCCGACGCCGGCATCGCCTTCGACGTGGTGCCTGGCATCACCGCCGCCCAGGGCGCCGGCGCCTGCGCCGGCATCCCGCTCACCCACCGCGACCATGCGGCCACGCTGGTGTTCGCCACCGGCCACCTGCAGGGCGACGGCGAAGTGGCGCTGGACTGGCAGGCGCTGGCGCGCCCGCGCCAGACGGTGGTGATCTACATGGGCATCGGCAACCTGCCCGTGATCTGCGCCGAGCTGGTGCGCCACGGCCTGCCGCAGGACACGCCGGCGGCGCTGGTGGAGCAGGCGTCGCTGCCGGGGCAGCGCTGCATCGAAGGCACGCTGCAGAGCCTGCCGCAGCTCGCCTTGCAGCACCGCGTGCGTCCGCCCGCGCTGATCGTGGTGGGCGGGGTGGTGGCGCTGCGCCCGCAACTGCTCAAGGGCTTGCAGGCCATGAACACGCGCTGATCGGGTGGTTTCGGGCATCATCCGGGCTTCACTTGGCGAAGCCCATGCAACAAGACATTCTGATTAACTGGTCGCCGCAGGAGACGCGCGTGGCCGTGGTGGAGAACGGCGCCGTGCAGGAGCTGCACGTGGAGCGCACGCTGGAACGCGGCTTGGTCGGCAACATCTACCTGGGCAAGGTCTCGCGCGTGCTGCCGGGCATGCAGTCGGCGTTCATCGACATCGGCCTGGAGCGGGCCGCCTTCCTGCACGTGGCCGACGTGTGGCACCGCCAGGAGGGCGGCGAGGCGCCCATGTTCGCGCGCAAGAACGAGCCGCCCGTGCCGATCGAGAAGCAGGTGTTCGAGGGCCAGTCGCTCATGGTGCAGGTCATCAAGGACCCCATCGGCACCAAAGGCGCGCGCCTGTCCACCCAGGTCAGCATCGCCGGGCGGCTGCTCGTCTTCCTACCGCAGGACGACCACGTGGGCGTCTCGCAGAAGATCCCGGCCGACGAGCGCGACGCCCTGCGCGCGCGCCTGCAGGCGCTGGTGGGCGACAAGGCCGCGGGCGGCGGGGGCGGCTTCATCCTGCGCACCAACGGCGAGGATGCGAGCGACGAGGAGCTGGCCGAAGACATCGCCTACCTGCGCAAGACCTGGACGGGCATTCGCCAGGCGTCCCTGAGCCGCCCGCCCACGTCGCTGCTCTACCAGGATCTGAGCCTGCTGCAGCGCGTGCTGCGCGACATCGCCAGCGAGGAAACGCAGTCCATCCGCATCGACTCGCGCGAGCAGCACGCGCTGCTGGCCGCCTTCGGGCGCGAATTCATGCCCGCCGCGGCCTCCAAGCTGCAGCTGTACAAGGGCGAGCGCCCGATCTTCGACCTGTTCGCCATCGACGAGGAGGTGGCCCTGGCCCTGGGCCGGCGCGTCCAGCTCAAGTCCGGCGGCTACCTCATCGTGGACCAGACCGAGGCGCTCACCACCATCGACGTGAACACCGGCGGCTACGTGGGCGCGCGCAACTTCGACGACACCATCTTCAAGACCAATCTGGAGGCCGCCGGCGCCATCGCGCGCCAGCTGCGGTTGCGCAACCTGGGCGGCATCGTGATCGCGGATTTCATCGACATGCTGCGCGAGGACCACAAGACGGCCGTGCTGGCGGAATTCCGCAAGCAGCTCGCGCGCGACCGCGTGAAGACCATGCTGGGCGGCTTCTCGCAGCTCGGCCTGGTGGAGATGACGCGCAAGCGCACGCGCGAGTCGCTGGCCCACATGCTCTGCGAGCCGTGCCCCACCTGCCATGGCGTGGGCGAGGTGAAAACTGCGCGCACCGTGTGCTACGACATCCTGCGCGAGGTGCTGCGCGAGGCGCGCCAGTTCAACCCGCGCGAGTTCCGCGTGATCGCCTCGCCCAAGGTGGTGGAACTGTTCCTCGACGAGGAAAGCCAGCACCTCGCGGGCCTGTCGGACTTCATCGGCAAGCCGATCTCGCTGCAGGCCGAGAACGCGATGGGGCAGGAGCAGTACGACATCGTCCTGCTCTGAAGCGGCCGTTTTTCCGGGAAAGCATCTTTCGTGTCTGGATCGACCACGGGCGCCGCGGCGCCGTTGCGCGCCCGCGGGGCGCTGGCATGTCTCTGGGGCCTCGCGGCCGTGTTCGTGGTGCTGGGGCACGACGGGCGCCGCGTGGCGCAACTGCTCATCCTGTTCCTGCCGCTCATGGCCTGGCTGGCCTGGCCGGTGCGCAGCCCGGCGGTGCGGCGATGGCGGCGCGTGCTGGCGTGGGCCGGCTTCATGTGCTTCGCGTTGGACGGCGCGGCCCGGGGATTCCTGCTGGATGCCTACCAATCCGCGCCGGACAGCTCGCTGGTGCTCGGTGCCGCGGCCAACACCAATGCGCGCGAGACGGGCGAGTACCTGCAGGCGCACTGGCGCACCCTGCTGCTGTGGCTGGCGGGGCTGGCCGCAGCCGGCGCGTGGAGCTGGCGCCTGGCCGCGCAGGCCGGCGCGCAGGGCACGGGCCGGCTGTCCCGCGGCCTTGTGGTGCTGCTGGCCGTGGGCTTGCTGGTCGGCGCTCTGGGGTATGGGAGCAAGCCGTGGCGCCGGCTGCATCCCGTCGTTTTCTGGGCCGGCTGGAGCCAGTCCGTGCAGGTCTTGCGCGGCACCCTGGGGGACCAGGAAGCGTTCCGGCGCGCGGAGCTGGCGCGGGCGCGCGCCGCGGCGCCGTCGGTGGCCAGGGAAGGGCCATCCACCGTGGTGATGGTGCTCGGGGACAGCGTGAACCGGGACAACATGTCGCTCTACGGCTACGCCAGGCCGACCACGCACCGTCTGGAAACCCAGGTGCGGCAGCTGGGCGACCAGATGCTGACGCTGCGCCACGCCTGGTCCGCCGATGCCAGCACGCTGCCCGCGCTGCGCAACATCTTCGGCTTCGGCGGCCTGGGTCGGCAGGATGCGCCGCCCCACCTGCTCGCGCTCGCCCGCGCGGCCGGCTACAAGGTCTGGTGGGTGAGCAACCACGACGACGTGGCCGTGGAGCAGACGCATGCACGGCTGGCCGACGTCGTGGACTTCATCAACCGTACGCCGGGCCGCTCCACCATGTCGCTGGACGGCGAGCTACTGGACGAGCTGCAGAAGGCGCTGGAGGACAGCGCGCCGCGCAAGCTCATCGTGGTGCACCTGCTGGGCACGCACCCGCACTACCGGCTGCGTTTTCCTGCCGACGCCAATCCGTTCGACGATGCGCCCGACAGCGTGGAGCGCGAGCTGGAGCGCCAGGGCCGGCCCTACTGGGTGCGCCGCCTGCGCCAGGACTACGACGCGGCCATGCTCTACCATGACTTCGTCGTCTCCGAGACGCTGGCGCTCACGCGCAACGCCGGCGGCAACCCGGGCTACCGCGCCTGGATGTACCTGTCCGACCATGGCCAGGAGGTGGGCCATGCGACCGACCATGCCGGCCACAGCCCCGGCACGGCCGCGGGCTACCGCATACCCGCGCTGCTGTGGAGCAACGATGCGCCGCGCCCGGAGCGCGCCGCCATCGCCGCGCGACCCTTCCGTGGGGACTGGGCCGGCTGGACCATGGCCAGTCTGCTGCACCTGCGCTGGCCCGGCCTGCAGCCCGCGCGCGACGTGCTCGCGAAGGACTATGTGTGGCAGGCACCGCGGCTGCCCATCGCCATCTCCGCGTATGACCGGTGACGGAGGTTTCATATGAAAATGGCGTCAAACCCCTATCCAGCAAGCGCAAGCAGCTATGAAAACAGGACCCGACAGGGGTAGTGAAGCGTCCGCCCCCGCCGTACGCGACCTGCCTCTGGCAGGGCCGGGCGGCGTTGCGCTGCACGGCCGCCTGTGGCAGCCCCAGGGCGGCGGCGCCCGTGCGCCCATCGTGCTGCTGCACGACTCCCTGGGGTGCGTGGCGCTGTGGCGGGACTTTCCCGCGCAGCTGTGCGCCGCCACGGGCCGCGAGGTGCTGGCCTACGACCGCTGGGGCTTTGGCCGCTCCGCCGCGCGCACCGGCCTGCCGGGCACCGGCTTCGTGCGCGAGGAGGGCGAGCAGGTCGTGCCGCGCCTGCTGGCGCAGTGCGGCAGGGAACGCGCCGTGCTGCTGGGGCACAGCGTGGGCGGCGGCATGGCCGCCTTCGCCGCGGCCCACCTGGGCAGCGCGTGCGAGGCACTGGTCACCGTGTCTGCCCAGTGCTATGTGGAGGAGCGCACGCTGGAGGGCATCCGAGCGGCCGGGGCCGCCTTTGCCGACGAGGCCGAGCTGGACCGCCTGCGCAAATACCACGGGGACAAGGCGCGCTGGGTGCTGGACGCGTGGACGCGCACCTGGCTGTCGCCTGCCTTCGCGGATTATTCGCTGGAGCCCGCGCTGGCGCGCGTGCACTGCCCCACGCTCGTGATCCACGGCGCCGAGGAAGAGTACGGCTCCCCGCAGCAGGCCGGGCGCATCGCGGCCAGCGTGCGCGGCCCCGCCGAACTGGCGGTGCTTCCCGGCTGCCACCACCTGCCGCACCGCGAACGTGCGGCCGAGGTGCTGGAGCGCATCGCCGCGTTCCTGGCGCGCAGCGGCTCGCAGGCCTGACTTCCATGCCCTCGCGGCGCCATTTCCATCGCCTATGACCCCGATGTCCAAAGCACCCGGCACACTCGATGCCCTGGCCCCCTTGCTGTTCGTGGTGCTGTGGAGCACGGGCTTCATCGGCGCGAAGCTGGGCCTGCCTTATGCCGAGCCGCTCACCTTCCTGACGCTGCGTTTTGCCATTGTCATCGTGCTGATGCTCGCGGTGGCCGTGCTGGCGCGGGCCCCCTGGCCTGCGTGGGGCAGGAACTGGGTGCACATCGGCGTCGCGGGCCTGCTGGTGCATGGCGTGTACCTGGGCGGCGTGTTCATCGCCATCGGCCAGGGGCTGCCGTCGGGAATCACTGCACTGGTGGTGGGCCTACAGCCGCTGGTCACGGCGCTGGCAGCGGGGGCGCTGCTGGGCGAGAAGGTGCGGCCCGCGCAGTGGGCGGGGCTGGCGCTGGGCTTCACGGGCGTGGTGCTGGTGGTGGCGGGCAAGGTGGCCGGGGTGCCGGCCGGGGCGGTGGCAGGCATGCTGGGCCCGGCGGTGGTGGCGCTGCTGGGCATCACGGCGGGCACGCTGTACCAGAAGCGGTTCTGCCCGTCGTTCGACCTGCGCACGGGTACGGTCATCCAGTACCTGCCCACCCTGGTGGCAACGGCAGCGCTGGCCGCTGCCACCGAAACCATGGCCGTTCAGTGGACGGGTGAATTCGCCTTCGCGCTGGGCTGGCTGGTGCTGGTGCTCTCCGTGGGCGCGGTCAGCCTGCTGAACCTGCTCATCCGCCGCGGCGGGGCGGTCCATGTGGCGAGCCTGTTCTACCTGACGCCGCCGGTGACGGCCCTGGTCGCCTGGCTGCTGTTCGGCGAAACGCTGACCGGCTGGGCGCTGGCGGGCATGGCGGTGGCAGCCACCGGTGTGTGGCTGGCACGCCGGTAGGTGCTATTCAAAAAGGAGCTGCTTGCGCTTGCGGGAAAAGCGCTGGAGCCCGATTGGGCTCAAAGCTTGCGCAGCCGCTCCAGCGCCGCGCGCAGCGTGTCGTCCTGCTTGGCGAAGCAAAAGCGCACCACGCGCTGGTCGAATCCGTCGCCATAGAAGGCCGACAGCGGAATGGCCGCCACACCGATCTCGCGCGTCAGCCATTGGCAGAAGTCGGCTTCGGGCAGGTCGCTCACGGCCGAGATGTCCACGCATTGGAAGTAGCTGCCGGTGCTGGGCAGCAGCTTCAGGCGCGAGCCCTCCAGCCCCTGGCGGAACAGGTCGCGCTTGGCCTGGTAGAAGGCGGGCAGATCCAGGTAGGGCGCGGGGTTCTTCAGGTATTCGGCCAGCCCGTACTGCATGGGCGTGTTGACGGTGAACACGTTGAACTGGTGCACCTTGCGCAATTCCGCCGTGAGCGCGGCGGGCGCGGCCACGGTGCCGATCTTCCAGCCGGTGACGTGGAAGGTCTTGCCGAAGCTGGAGACGATGAACGCGCGCTCGGCCAGGCCGGGAAAGCGCGCGGCGCTCTGGTGTTGGGCGCCGTCGAAGACCATGTGCTCGTAGACCTCGTCGGAGACCAGCAGCACGTTGGTGGGCGCGAGCAGCTCTTCGAGCGTGCGCATGTCGGCTTCGGTCCACACGGTGGCGCTGGGGTTGTGCGGCGTGTTGACGATGATGAGGCGCGTGCGCGGGGTGATGGCGGCGGCTATTTTTGCGAAGTCGGGACGGAAGGTGCCGGGCGTGAGGGGCACGCGCACCACCACGCCGCCGGCCAGCTCGATGTTGGGCACGTAGCTGTCGTAGCAGGGCTCCAGCACGATGACCTCGTCGCCCGGCTGCACGCAGGCGAGCACGGCCGTCAGGATGGCCTGCGTGGCCCCGGCGGTGATGGTGATCTCGGTGTTGGGACAGTAGCGGCGCGCATGCAGCGTTTCGATCTTCGCGGAGACGGCCTCGCGCAGCGGGGCCACGCCGGTCATGGGCGGGTACTGGTTGTGCCCGGCCTGCATGGCGCGGGTGACGGCGTCCAGCAGCGCGGGGTCGCAGGCGAAGTCAGGGAAGCCCTGGCCCAGGTTGACAGCCTGGTGCTCGGTGGCGAGCGCCGACATGACGGTGAAGATGGTGGTGCCCACGTTGGGCAGGCGGCTGGGGAAGGTGGGGGTGGTCATAGTTCGTAGTCGTTC
This sequence comes from Acidovorax sp. MR-S7, assembly GCF_000400995.2. Classification (GTDB taxonomy): domain Bacteria; phylum Pseudomonadota; class Gammaproteobacteria; order Burkholderiales; family Burkholderiaceae_C; genus MR-S7. Next base: position 113,863 of record NZ_DF238912.1, read on the forward strand.
ACGTGGCCGGTCATCGCGCGGGCGATCAGGTCGCGGCTCAGGCGGTCGCTCAGCAGTTCGGCGAACTTGTAGACGAAGTTGCGCAGGTAGGCGCCGCGCTTGAACGCCACGCGCGCCACGCTCTGGCCGAACAGATGCCCCACGGGGCGCACGACGAGGTCGCCCAGCGGGTCGTCGCGCATCGCCATCTCGGCCACGACGCCGATGCCCAGCCCCAGGCGCACGTAGGTCTTGATCACGTCGGAGTCGATGGCCTCCAGCACGATGCGCGGCTGCAGCTTGCGCGCGGCGAAGGCCTGGTCGATCTTGCCGCGGCCGGTGAACGAGGGGTGGTAGGTGATGAGCGCCTCGTGCGCGATGTCGTCCAGGCCGATGCGCTCCTTGCCCGCCAGCGGGTGGCTGGGCGGCATGACCAGCACGTGCTGCCATTCGTAGCAGGGCAGGGTGACGAGGTCGGGGTAGTCGGCCAGCGACTCGGTGGCCATGCCGATCTCGGCCACCTCGTCGATCACCATGCGCGCCACCTCGTGCGGCGTGGCCTGGTGCAGGCTGATGTGGACCTTGGGATAGGCTTCGCGCAGCTTGGCCACGGGCATGGGCAGCACGTAGCGCGCCTGGGTGTGCGTGGTGGCGATGGAGAGGGTGCCGCTGTCCTGGGCGCTGTACTGCTCGCCGATGCGCTTGAGGTTGCCCACCTCGCGCATGATGAGCTCGATGCTCTTGAGCACGTGCTGCCCCGGCTCGGTCACGCGCTTGAGCCGCTTGCCGTGGCGCGCGAAGATGTCCACGCCCAGCTCGTCCTCCAGCTCGATGATGGCCTTGGAGACGCCGGGCTGCGAGGTGTGCAGCGCCTTGGCGGCCTCGGTCAGGTTGAGGTTGCGGCGCGCGGCTTCCTGGACGAAGCGGAACTGGTGCAGATTCATACTGAAAAGCGGCTAAAAAGTCGCATCATTATGCTGCATTCATCTAACGAATGGTGGCCTCGTGGGTGGTTTCGCTGGCGATGTGTGCCATCAGCGCGACCATGCGCTCGTCCTCGCCGACCGGGGTCTGCAGGTGCAGGCGCAGGTGGGGGAATGCGCGGGCCAGCTCCTCCACCATGCGGGGCAGGTCCTCGCGGGCGTGACGGCCCGTGCCCAGGAACAGCGGAACGATGGTGATCTGCGTGGTGCCGTCCGCCAGTTCGCCCACGGCGCTGGCCAGGTCGGGCGTGCACAGCTCCAGGTAGGCGCAGCGCACGGCGCGGTGCGGCTGGTCTGACTGGATGCGTGCGCACACGGCTTCGATGGGCCGGCGCCACAGGGGGTCGCGCGAGCCGTGTGCTAGCAAAATAATAGCTGATTGCGCTTGCTGCATAAGCGTTAGGGGCTGAAAAGGCTTGAGAGCCGGCTACCTTCTGAGCACCAGCCAGCCGAACGCCGCCAGCGAGAGCACGGAGTAGATCAGCCCCGGCGCCGCCGCCGTGAGCCAGGGCGACCAGTTCTGCAGGTTGCCCGCGAAGCCGAACACGTTGTTGAGCAGGAAGAAGCTGATACCCGCCATCACGCCGCCGAACACGTAGCCTGCGATGCCGCCCGAGCGGAAGTGCAGGTAGGCGAAGGGCAGCGAGAGTACCACCATCACCAGGCAGGAGAGGGGGTAGAACACCTTGCGCCAGAACTCGATCTCGTAGCGCTGCGCGGCCTGGCCGTTGGCCTCCAGGTGGTGGATGTAGCGGAACAGGTCGATGGTCGCCATCTTGTCGGGCTTGAGCAGCGAGGCGGCCACCATCTCGGGGCTGATGCGCGTGGGCCAGTGCAGCGTGGGCTCCTGCAGGCGGCTCACGCGGACCTCGTCGGCGTCCTTGCCCCTGCCGCGCTGGAACACGCTGCGCTGCACCTGCGACAGGTTCCAGCCCTCGCCCGCGTCGTCGAAATCTCCCTGTTCGGCCTGGATGGTGGAGGCCACGCGGCCATTGCCGTCGAACTCGAAGATGCGCACGTTGCGCATCTGGCCATCGGGGTCGATGGCGCGCACGTTGACGGCGACGGAGTGGTCGCCCTGGCGCTCCTTGAGCCACGCGCCCGTGGCGCCGGTGCTGATCTGCCCCAGCCGCCGCGCCTTGACCAGCTGGGCTGCGCGCTCGCTGGCGGGGGCGATGTAGTCGCCGATGGCGAAAGTGGCGACGACGAACGCACCGCCCAGCAGCAGCAGCGTGCTCAGTGCCCGCCAGGGCCCCAGGCCGCTGGTGCGCATGATGGTGAATTCGGAGCTCTGCGCCAGCCGGGCCATGACGAAGATGGTGCCGATCAGCACGGTGATCGGCAGCAGCTCGTACAGGTGCTTGGGCTGGCTCAGCGCGACGAATAGCAGCGCGTGCGATAGCTGGTAGTCGCCCAAGGGCGTGCTGCGGCCCACCCAGCGCAGCTCGTCCACCATGTCGAAGAAGAAGAACAGTGCCAGGAAGGCGAGCGTGGCGAAGGCCACGCTGGCGACGACCTCGCGGTAGATGAAACGGCGGATGGTGATCATGCGGCGCTCCGCCCGCGCCAGAGCATGCGCGGCGACCAGTGGTTGTGCCGGGCGGCCAGCAGCAGCAGGCCCAGCAGCAACGTGCCGCCGTGCAGTGCCAGCATGAAGGACGGCAGGCCCAGACGGCCGGCAGCGATCCAGCTCTGGCCCACGGTCATGAGGTTGTAATAGACCACGAAGGCGAACAGCGCGAACACCAGGCTGCCGCTGCGCCCGGCGCGCGGATTGACGACGGCCAGTGCCAGCCCGAGCACGGTGAAGTTCAGCACGGCGAAGGCCAGTCCCAGGCGCCAGCCCAGCTCGGCGCGGTAGGCGGGCAGGGGGCTTTGCGCCAGCTCGTGCGTGTCGCGCGTCTTGGCGGCAGCCTCTTCCCGGTCGCCTGGCGCGGCGGAACCGATGCGGGTGCCGTATTCCTCGAACTCGCTGATGCGCAGGCCCGGCTTGTCGAGCAGGGTCTCCAGCCGCTGCCCGTCGCTCAGCAGGGCCAGGCGCTCGCCGTTGCGCACCTCCAGCCGCGCGCTGCGCGCGGACGTGACGGTCTCCCGGTGCGGCTCCGTAGTGGCGATGAAGACGTTGTTGGCCGCGTTGGCGTCGGGCGAGTCCTTGTCGATGAAGAACACACGCGTGCCGTTGGAGGATTCCTGGAATTCACCCGGCGCGATGCGGTCCACGTCGCTGCGTTGCTCGTACTGTTCCTTGAGCTCCTGCACCTGCCGGTTGGCCCAGGGCCACACCGCCAGAGACAGCGCGGCCACGGCCAGCATCACCGGCCAGGAAAATCGCAGCAGCGGCGCCAGCAGGCTCATGAGCCCCCGGCCGGCGGAGAACCAGATGACCATCTCGCTGTCGCGGTACATGCGCGAAAGCGTGCCGACCACGGCGATGAACAGGCTCAGGCTCAGGATGGTGGGCAACTGCCCCAGCACGGTGAAACCCATGACGAGCATCACGTCGGACGGGGCCACGCTGCCGCGCGAGGCCTGGCCCAGCGTGCGGATCAGCATCATGGTCATGACCACGGTGATCAGCACAACCAGGGTGGCGCCGAAGCTGCGCGCCAGCTCCTTGCGAATGGACGAATCGAATAACATTGGTTCGAAGGAAAACGCTGATTATGAACTTCGAACTGAAGACGCTTTCGCTGTCCGCCGCTGCCGCGCATCCGTGCGATCTGCTCGTGGTGCTGGTGCCCGAGGGCTTCAAGCCGCGCGCGGATGCGCTGTCGTCGCTGGCGGCCCACGCGCTCAAGGCGGGCGACCTGGACACCAAGGCGGGCAAGCTGCTGCCGCTGTATGCGCCCCTGGGCGTATCCGCGCGCAGGGTGGCGCTGCTGGGCTGCGGCGACGGCACCGCGCGCGCCGTGCGCCAGGCCGTCCTGGCGGCGGGCGCGATGATCAAGGCGCCGTCCGTCAGGCGACTGGCGCTGGTCTTCGCGGCCGCGCCCCAGGCGGGCGCGGTGGGCGCGGCGGTCCGGGCCGTGTCGGAAGCCAGCTACGTCTATACGGCCACCAAGAGCAAGGCCGAACCGCGCGCACTCGCGCGCGTGGCCGTGGGGGTGGCCGATGCCGCGGCGGCGCGGGCCGAGTTCGCCACGGCCACGGCGCTGGTCGCCGGCGTCGAATATGCGCGCGAATGGGCCAACCGCCCCGCTAACCACGCCACGCCCACGCTGGTGGGCCAGGCTGCCAAGGCGCTGGCCAAGCACCCGGGCATCCAATGCAAGGTGCACGGTCCGGCCGAGGTCGCCAGGCTGGGCATGGGCGCTTTCCTGGCCGTGGCGCGCGGCTCGGAGGAACCGCTGCGCTTCATCGAACTGCGCTACGACGGCGCGGCCAAGACCCAGGCCCCGGTGGTGCTGGTGGGCAAGGGCATCACTTTCGACACGGGCGGCATCTCCATCAAGCCGGCCGCGGAGATGGACGAGATGAAGTTCGACATGGGCGGCGCGGCCAGCGTGCTCGGCGTCTTCCGTGCGCTGGCGGAGCTGCGGCCGGCCATCAATGTGGTCGGCCTGATCCCCGCGTGCGAGAACATGCCCGACGGCCGGGCCGTCAAGCCCGGCGACGTGGTGACCAGCATGAGCGGCCAGACCATCGAGATCCTGAACACCGACGCCGAGGGGCGCCTGGTGCTGTGCGACGCCCTGGCCTATGCCGCGCGCTTCAAGCCGGCCGCCGTGATCGACATCGCCACGCTCACGGGGGCCTGCGTCATCGCCCTGGGGGGGCTGCGCAGCGGCCTGTTCGCCTCGGACGACGGCCTGGCCGAGCGCCTGCTGGCGGCCGGCGACGTCGCGCTGGACCCCTGCTGGCGCATGCCGCTCGACGACGAATATGCCGAGGGGCTCAAGAGCAACTTCGCCGACGTGGCCAACGTGGCCGGCCGCGCCGGAGGCTCCATCACCGCGGCCAAGTTCCTGCAGCGCTTCGTCGGCAATACGCCCTGGGCGCACCTGGATATCGCCGGCACGGCCTGGAAGGGTGGCGCGGCCAAGGGCGCCACCGGCCGGCCCGTGGGCCTGCTGGTGCATTACCTGCTGGGTATCGAAGCGGCGGGCTCTGCCCGCAAGCCTGCTAGGCGCGCGGCCCGCGTGGGATGAACATGACCGAGGTGGCGTTCCATTTCAATGCGCCGGACAAGCTGGCCTATGCCTGCCGGTTCGCGCGCAAGGCGGTGCGCCGCGACATGCGGGTGGTAATCACCGGTTCCGAGCAGGACCTGCGCCAGCTCGACCGCATGCTGTGGGCCATGGCGCCGACCGACTTCGTGGCCCATTGCCTGGACGAGGCGGACGAGGAGCAGCGGACGGCATCGCCGGTGCTGCTGGCGCGCGCCACCTATGACATGCGCCAGTGCCGGCACCGCGAGATGCTGCTGAACCTCGGCGATGCGGTGCCCGAAGGGTATGGCGAATTCGCCAAGCTGGTCGAGGTGGTGAGCCGCTCCGACGAGGCCGACCGCAGCAGGGCGCGGGAGCGGTGGCGCCACTATGCATCGCGCGGCCACCAGATCGTGCGCCACGACCTGGTGCTCAAGGAGGGGACGTGATGTCCACCCCGCCGCGCATGCCGCCCAGATTCGTGCCCACGCTCACCGATGTGGTGCACCTTCCCGAAACCGCAGTCCTGGCCGAGGCACAGGCGGCACCACCGTCTGCGGCGGACCAGGCGCCTGTTCCTGCGCCCGCTGAAGCGCCGGTGGCGGCCAGTCCGCTGCCGCATGGCATCGAGGAATATGTAGTGCACCGTGTCATGCAGCGCGTGGACGTGGTCCTGGACCAGCGCCTGCGCGAAGCCATCGCCCTCGTCGTGCAGGAGCAGACGCGCTCCATGGTCCCTCGTCTCAGGGAAGAAGTGGAAGCCGTTGTTCGCCATGCCGTTTACGAGGCGGTGGCGGAAGAATTGGCGAACGGTTCAAACGTCTCGTAGCTGACAGGGTATTCCCCTGTGTCGTTTCCTGGAAACTTCATCGTGTTCCCTAGTGATTGGGCATAGGAATTGCGATATGTTTCTCTGCGTTGGACACAACCATATTCCAGCGTCTTTTTATTGGAGATCCATATGCAACTGAAGTTGAAACTGACCGTGGCTGCTGCGATCGCAGCGGTTGCTGGGATGGCCGCCGCTCAAGAGGTGGTGAAGATCGGCCACGTGGCCCCGGTATCGGGTGCCCAGGCACACTACGGGAAGGACAACGAAAACGGCTCGCGCATGGCCATTGAGGAGTTGAATGCGCAGGGTGTCACCATCGGCGGCAAGAAGGTCAAGCTGGAACTGCTGGCGGAAGACGATGCCGCCGATCCGAAGCAGGGCACCGCTGCCGCACAAAAGCTGTGCGATGCGAAGGTAGCGGGCGTCGTCGGCCATCTGAACTCGGGCACCACGATTCCGGCTTCCAAGGTATACAACGACTGCGGCATCCCCCACGTCACGGGCGCGGCGACCAACCCCAACCTGACCAAGCCCGGCTACAAGACCACCTTCCGCATCATCGCCAACGACAATGCGCTGGGTTCCGGCTTGGCTGTCTACGCCGCCGAAACCCTGAAGCTCAAGACCGTGGCCATCGTCGACGACCGTACGGCCTACGGCCAGGGCGTGGCCAACGTGTTCAAGCGCGTGGCCGCCGAAAAGGGCATGAAGGTGGTCGATGAACAGTTCACGACCGACAAGGCCACGGACTTCATGGCCATCCTGACGGCCATCAAGGCGAAGAACCCCGACGCCATCTTCTTCGGCGGCATGGACCCGCAAGCCGGCCCCATGCTCCGCCAGATGGAGCAACTCGGCATGGCCAACGTGAAGTATTTCGGCGGTGACGGCGTTTGCACGACCGAGATCGCCAAACTGGCGGCAGGCGCCAAGACGCTGGGCAACGTGGTGTGCGCGGAAGGTGGCGCTTCGCTGGCGAAGATGCCTGGCGGCACGGCCTGGAAGGCCAAGTACGATGCCAAGTACCCCAACCAGTTCCAGGTGTACAGCCCCTACACCTACGATGCCACCATGCTGCTGGTCGATGCCATGAAGCGTGCCGGTTCGTGGGATCCCAAGGTGTACATCCCTGAACTGCTGAAGTCCAATTACAAGGGCGTGACCGCGAATATCGCATTCGAGCCGAATGGCGAAATGAAGAATCCCGCCATCACGCTGTATGTCTACAAGGATGGCAAGAAGACGCCGCTGAATTAATTAGCCGGTTATTCGTGCATTGCCGGTCCGACCAGGACCGGCATTAAAAAGGGGCTTCGATCGAAGCCCCTTTTTTGCATTGCCTTCGGGTTATCGGTATCAGCGCCGGACCTGCAAGGCGCCGGGATTGACGATATTCGTCGGTGTTCCCTTGATGTAATTCACCACGTTGTCGAAGGCGGCACCGAAATAGAGCTCGTAGCTGTCCTGCTCCACGTAGCCGATATGCGGGGTGCAGATGCAGTTCTCCAGCCGCAACAGGGCATGGCCTTGCAGGATCGGCTCGCTTTCGAAGACGTCCACGGCCGCCATGCCGGGACGGCCGCGGTTGAGCGCGGCGATCAGCGCATCAGGTTCGACGAGTTCGGCGCGCGACGTATTCACGAACAGGGCGGTGGGCTTCATGCACGACAGATCGTCCAGCGTGATCATGTTGCGCGTCTCGTCCGTGAGCCGCACGTGTACCGACACCACGTCGCATTCCGCGAAGAACTCGGCGCGCGTGCTGGACACCTGCAGCCCGTCGCTGAGTGCCTGTGCCCGCGAGGCCTCCCGGCCCCAGACCCGCACATTCATGCCGAAGGCGCGGCCGTAACTGGCGACGATCTGGCCGATGCGCCCGTAGCCCCAGATGCCCAGCGTCTTGCCACGCAGCACCGTGCCGATGCCGAAATTGGGCGGCATGGCGGCGGCGCGCAGGCCGGATTGCTGCCAGGCCCCATGCTTGAGGTTGGCGATGTACTGGGGCAGCCGCCGCATGGCGGCCATGATCAAAGCCCAGGTCAGCTCGGCAGGCGCCACGGGGGAGCTGACGCCTTCCGCGACGGCGATGCCGCGTTCCGTGCACGCCGGCACGTCGATGTGCGAGCCTACCCGCCCGGTCTGGGTGATCAGCTTGAGGCGGGGCAGCTTATCCACCAGCTGGCGGTTGATATGGGTGCGGTCGCGGATCAGGACGATGATGTCCGCGTCTTTCAGCCGCACCGACAACTGGCCCAGGCCCTTGACCGTATTCGTGTAGACCTTGGCGGAATAGGGGTCGAGGCGGGATGCGCAGTGGAGCTTGCGCACCGCGTCCTGGTAGTCGTCGAGAATGACTATGTTCATTGTGTCCGGTACATCTGCACGATGGTCGGCCATCGTGTTCAAGAAATGGTCGATGCGGGCGTCTTTTCGGCGCCAAGGGCGCATTGTCGTTGATGAAAACGGGGGCGGCCGGGCAGCCCCGGCAAATCACGCAGGAATCGACACAAGGTTACAAAACGACTGGGTGGCTCCATGGCAGGAACTCGACAGGAGTTGGCAGCTTGTCGAGAGAGGGTCACGGACGAGGGTGTGCAGAATTTTGTGTAAACGGACAATCCACCGCCGGCGCGAGCCGGCCTGTCCGTAAGCACAA
>NZ_DF238913.1 GCF_000400995.2 Acidovorax sp. MR-S7
ACCATTCAGTTCGGAGACCGCATCTCCGTCAATTGAAGTCCGACCCGTTTACACAAAAATTCGGACACGCCCTTGCTGAGCACGCTCAACGTTTCGTCTGACAAGTCCGACAAGGGATAGACCATCACAACGCAACGTCACGATCCTCGATAACCCATCGAATCCGAGCACCAGATCGTCGGCGATACCAGCGTTGCGGTCATTGCCGCCGGCCGAAATTGACCTCGCGACAGTACCTAATCTGAGATCCTTGCGAAAGGCGCGCAGGTACGCGGCGCGCCGCAAGCAGCCAGAGCTCATTAAGGACGGCCACCGTTTGATCGGCCATCTGTCCTGCTCGACACCGTGAGCTCGAATCGACAATTGGTGCCTGGCGCAACGCCCAACCACGGCCTGTGTGGTGCAGCAACCATTTTGGGCCTCGTGATCGATGACCTGCTCAGCGATGACGACACGCTCATGACCGGGGCCGTTGGCAACAACCCCTCGACCATGAACGTCTCAGATCAGCCTCAGAAACGGTCATGAAGCCGGCGGGCCCGAAAGGTCGCTCCTGGCCGATGGAGCGGAAGTTGGTAGCCATGGTGCGTGCCATCACCGGACAAAACAGAAGCCCGCTTATACGGGCTTCTGTTGCTTATCTGCTACGCGCTGCGCAGCGGATCGGTGTTTTTGGCGTCTGAATGGCGTCTGTATTCGTAAGTCGTTGATTTTGTTTGTATTAATTCGATCTTGAAGCCGTCCGGATCCGTCACGAACGCGATCACCGTCGTGCCGCCCTTGACCGGCCCGGCCTCGCGCGTCACGTTGCCGCCGGCGGCCTTGATCTTCTCGCAGGCCGCGTAGGCGTCGGGAACGCCCAGGGCGATGTGGCCGTAGGCCGTGCCCATGTCGTAGCTCTCGGTGCCCCAGTTGTAGGTCAGCTCGATCTCGGCCTGGCCGGGGTTGCCGCCGTCGAAGCCGAGGAAGGCCAGCGAGTACTTGTACTCGGGGTTCTCGGAGGTGCGCAGCAGTTGCATGCCGAGCACCTGGGTGTAGAAGTCAATCGAGCGCTGGAGGTTGCCAACGCGCAGCATCGTGTGGAGGAATCTCATGCCCGCGATTGTGCCGGCAAGTCGAAGACCAGGCAGGTCGTAGTGGCGTGCGCGTACAGCGTGCCGTCGGGGCCGGTGAGGCGCGCCTCGGCCGTGGCTAGCTGGCGGCCGCAGTGGACCACGCGGCCCTCGGCGCGCACGCGCTGCACCTGGGGCGTGAGCGCCTTGACCAGGTTCACGCCCAGCTCCGCCGTGGTGTAGCCGCGCCCCGGCGGCATGCGCGTGTGCACGGCGCAGCCCAGGGCCGAATCGAGCAGCGTGGCGAACCAGCCGCCGTGCACCGTGCCCATGGGATTGAGGTGGGCCGCGCCGGGCGTGCCCTGGAACACGGCGCGGCCCTCGTCCACCTCGACGAGCAGGAAGTCCAGCGTGCGCGCGATGGTCGCGTAGGGCAGCTCGCCGCGCAGCATGGCCTGCATCATCTGCAGGCCCGTGAGGTGGGCGATCTGCTCGCGCCGGGCGACGCCGGGGCCTGCGCCGGCATCGAGCCGGGCGGTGGTTTCGCGCTCCTGCGCGAGCCATTGTTCGAGGGGGTGGTTGTGGGTCATGGAGCGCCTTTCCGGTTATTAATTTGCATATGCAATCATTGCAGATACAATAAAACCATGCAAGACGCCGACCCTGCACCCACGCAGCCGCAGGGCTGCACCAACTTCAAGCTGCGCCAGCTCATGCGCCGCGTGTCGCAACACTACGACGCGGAGATGGCGCGCTGCGGGCTCAAGACCACGCAGTACTCGCTGCTCTCGCACGTGCTCAAGCTCGGGCCGATCCGTCCCGGCGACCTGGCGGCGGCGATGACCATGGACGCCTCCACGCTCACGCGCAACCTGCGTCCGCTGGTGGACGCGGGCTGGGTCGCGCTGGAGGCGGGGCCCGACGCGCGCAGCCGTCTTGTGCACATCACCGACGCGGGCCGCGCCAAGCGCGCCGAGGCGCAACGCCGCTGGAAGGTGGCGCAACTGTCCCTGAACGACACGCTGGGCGTGGAGCGCGTGGCGGCGCTGCACGCGCTGCTGGACGATGCGCTGGCGCTGCTCGACCCCGCACCGGAGCCCGGCGATGACGGCGCGCAGTGACTCCCGCACCCTCGCGTGGGTGCTGCTGGCGGCGGCGGGCGCCTTCGCGCTCACGATGGGCACGCGGCAGACCATGGGCCTGTTCCTCTCGCCGCTCAACACCTCCACCGGCCTGGGGCTGGCTAGCATCAGCCTGGCCTTCGCGTTCGGCCAGCTCTGGTGGGGCCTCACGCAGCCCTTCGCGGGCGCGGTGGCCGACCGCATCGGCACGGGGCGCGTGCTGGCCATCGGGGTGGTGCTGGTGGTTGTCGGCACCTGCATCACGCCGCTGATGCAGAGCACGGCGGGGCTGGTCTTCGCCATCGGCGTGCTGGCGGCGGGCGGCGCGGGCATGGCGGGGCCGTCGGTGCTGATGGCCGCCACCGCGCGCCTCGTGCCGCCGCAGCGGCGCGGGCTGGCCAGCGGCATCGTCAACGCGGGCGGCTCGTTCGGCCAGTTCGCCATGGCGCCCATCGCCGTGGGCCTCACCGCCAGCGTGGGCTGGGCGGGCGCGATGCAGTGGCTGGGCGCGCTGATGCTGCTGGCGCTGCCCGCCGCCTGGGTGCTGCGCGGCAACTCCAACGCGCTGGCCGCGCAGGCGGCGGCCGCGTCGGGCATGCGGGCCTTGAGCGCGCGCGAGGCCATCGCGCAAGCCCTGGCCACGCCCGGCTACCGCTATCTGGCGGCCGGCTTCCTGGTCTGCGGCTTCCACGTGGCGTTTCTCGCCACGCACCTGCCGGGCGTGATCGCCGCGTGCGGGCTGCCGCCCGAGGTGGGCGGCTGGGCGCTGGCGGTGATCGGCCTCTTCAACATCGCGGGCAGCCTGCTCATGGGCTGGGCCGTGGGGCGCTGGCGCATGAAGTCGCTGCTGGCGCTGCTCTACACCACGCGCGGCGTGGCGGTGCTGGTGTTCCTGCTGGCGCCCAAGACGCCCGCCGTGGTGCTGGTCTTCTCGGCGGTGATGGGCGTGACGTTCCTCTCCACCGTGCCGCCCACGGCAGGGCTGGTGGCCAAGATGTTCGGCATGGCCAACATGGCGATGCTGTTCGGGCTGGTGATGCTGGCGCACCAGATCGGCGGCTTCCTGGGCGCCTACCTCGGCGGCACGGTGTTCCAGGCCACGGGCAGCTACGACTGGGTCTGGTACGTGGACATCGCCCTGGCCGCGGGCGCCGCGCTGGCGAGCCTGCCGATCCGGGAATCGCACGCGCTGGCACCTGCCAGGGCATGAGCAAAATCGGCCTCCAGCGCTTGTACAGCAAGCGCTGGCAGCTATATTTCTGGTAGCTGGTCTACTGAGAGCCGCGCCTTTTTCCTCGGGCGCCAATCTCCGGCGTCCTACGCGGGCGGGCAGGGCGGGGCAGCTACCGTCGGGACACCTTCCACTCCCGCCGCGCCGCCATGATCGCCATCGTCGTTCCCGCGCATGATGAAGAACGCCACCTCGGCGCCTGCCTGCGCTCATTGCGCCGCGCGGCGCGCTGCCCCCGCCTGGAGGGCGAGGACGTGCTCGTCGTCGTCGCGCTCGACTGCTGCACCGACGGCTCGCACGCCGTCGCCGTGCGCTGGGGCGCGCTCACGGTGCACGTGCAGGCGCGCAACGTGGGCCTGGCGCGCGCGGCCGGGGCGCAGGCGGCGCTGGCGGCCGGTGCGCGCTGGCTGGCCTTCACCGATGCCGACAGCCGCGTCGCGCCCGACTGGCTGTCGCAGCAGCTCGCGCAGCGCAGCGACGCGGTGTGCGGCACGGTGCAGGTGCAGGACTGGCGCGAGCACCCGCCTGGCGTGCGCGCGGCGTTCGAGGCCGGCTACCGCGACGCGGACGGCCACGGCCACATCCACGGCGCCAACCTGGGCGTGAGCGCCCATGCCTACAACGGCGCGGGCGGCTTCGCGCCGCTGGCCTGCCATGAAGACGTGGCGCTGGTGCGCGCGCTGCAGGCCTGGGGCGCGCGCATCGCCTGGAGCGCGGCGCCGCGCGTCACCACCAGCGCACGCCGCAGCTACCGCGCGTGCGAGGGCTTCGGCGCCACGCTGGAGCGGCTGGCGCTGCCGTCCTTGCACGCCATGGGGGCCGCGGCATGAGCGCGTCGGCCATCGCATCCCTGCCCCAGCCGCCAGCGCAGCGCGTGCACGCCTGCCTGGCGGGCGAGGGTGGCGGCGACGCGGCGCAGCAGTTGCGACGCCTGGTGGACGCGGGCTGCGACCGCCTGCCGCTGCCCGGCCAGGGGGCCACGCTCGCGCGCTGGCAGGCGCTGGCCGCCGTGGCGGCGCACGACCTGTCGCTGGCCAAGCTCTACGAAGGCCATACCGATGCGCTGGCCATCCTGGCCGAACTGGGCGGCGCGCCCGGCCCGGCGGGCGCCCTCTGGGGCACCTGGGCGGCCGAGGCGCCCCCGGCCCGCGCCACGCTCACGCCCGACGGGCGGCTGCGCGGCGCGAAGGCGTGGTGCTCAGGCGCCGCATCGCTCACGCATGCGCTGGTGACCGCGTGGCGGCCGGGCCGCGAACACCCCCAGCTCGTGGCCGTGGCGCTGCGCCAGCCCGGCGTGCGCGTGGACGGCCAGGGCTGGCAGGCCGTCGGCATGGCGGGCAGCGCCACGGCGGTCGTGCATTTCGACGACGCGCCCGCCATCGCCGTGGGCGCGGAAGGCGCCTACCTCGACCGCCCCGGCTTCTGGCAGGGCGGCGCGGGCATCGCCGCGTGCTGGTGGGGCAGCGCCTGCACCATCGGCCAGGCGCTGCACCGCGCGGCGCGCCAGCCCTCCGCGCCGCCCTGGCGGCAGGCCGCACTGGGCCGCACGGACGTGGCATTGCAATCCACGGCGGCGCTGCTGCGCGCCGCCGCGGCATGGATCGACGCGCACCCGCGCGCCCCGGCGCAGGCCGTGGCGCTGCGCACGCGCCAGTCGGCCGAGCGCACCGCGCGCACCGTGCTCGACGAAGCCGGCCAGGCGCTGGGCGCCGCCCCGTTCTGCCAGGACGCGGCCTTCGCCCGCCACGCCGCCGACCTGCCCGTGTTCATCCGCCAGAGCCATGGCCCCAAGGACGATGCCGCCCTGGGCCAGTTCGCCGCACAAGAGGAGGCCCCATGGACTTTGTGACCACCGCCGAGCGCGCCGCCACCGTGGCCGCGCCCCCCAGAACGCGCCACATCGCCGGCGCGGGCACGCCCGCCGACGTCTGGCAGTCCTGGCTGGCGCGCATGGGCGTGACACGCCATACCAGCCCGCCCTGGCTCACGCCCGCGCAGCGCCTGGTGGTGGTGGCGCCGCACCCCGACGACGAAGTGCTGGCCTGTGGCGGCCTGCTGCACGGGCACCTGGCGCGCGGCGGCGAGGCACTGGTCGTGGCCGTGACCGACGGCGAGGCCAGCCACCCGGGCGACCCCGAATGGCCCGCGCCGCGCCTGGCCGAGCAGCGCCGCGCGGAAAGCGCGGCCGGCCTGCTGCGCCTCTCGGCCGGGCGGGCGCTGCCCGTGCTGCGCCTGGGCGTGCCCGACGGGCGCGTGATGCGCTATGCGCCGCGCCTGCAGGCCACGCTGGAAGCGCTGCTGCAGCCGGGCGACGTGGCGCTCACCACCTGGCGCTGGGACGGCCACCCCGACCACGAAGCCTGCGGCGCCGCCACCGTGGCCGCCGCCGCACGCCAGGGCTGCACCGTGGCCGAGGCGCCGGTCTGGATGTGGCACTGGGCCGACACCCGCGACCCGCTGATCCCCTGGGCGCGCCTGTGCGCCGTGCCCGTGGCGCCCGATTCGGCCGCCTGCAAGCGCCACGCGCTGGCCCTGCACGCCACGCAGAGAACGCCGCGCGCGGGCGGGCTGCCGCCCATCCTCGAAGAGGCCATCCTGCAGCGCGCCGAGTGGGGCGCAGAATATTTCTTCGTCGAGCCATGAACGCTGGCGCCGCGATGGATGCGCCGTTCTTCGAGCGCCTCTACGCGCGCAGCCCCGATCCCTGGCGCTTCGAGGGCAGCTGGTACGAGGCCCGCAAGCGCGCCCTGGTGCTCGCCAGCCTGCCGCGCCAGCGCTACGGCGCCGCCTTCGAGCCTGCCTGCGCCAACGGCGGCCTGACTGCGCCGCTGACCACGCGCTGCGACCGCCTGCTGGCCTGCGACACCGCCGCCCCGGCCGTGCACGCCACGCGCGAGCGCCTTGCGGGGCAGACGCACGTGGAATGCGTGCAGGCCTGGCTTCCCGAGCAGTGGCCGCACGGCCGCCTGTTCGACCTGGTCGTGCTCAGCGAATTTCTCTACTACCTGGCGCCGCCCGCGCTGGACGCCCTGCTGCATGCCCTGCGCGCGAGCCTGCTGCCGCACGGCACCGTGCTGGCCTGCCACTGGCGGCACCCGATACCGGACTGCGCGCTGGACGGCGACGCCGTGCACGCCTGCCTGCACGCGGGCCTGGCGCTGCCGCGTGTGCTGGAGGTGCGGGATGTGGATTTCCGCCTGGACGTGTGGTGTGCGGGGCCCAGCGCGGCCGGGCTGGAGCATCGGCTGGAATAAGAGAAAAAACGGCCTCCAGCGCTTGTCTGGCAAGCGCTTGCAGCTATCGTTTCGATAGTTTCAGACAGGCACCGTGTAGTTCAGCGTCATGCGCCCGCCGTCCACGGTGACGATCTCGCCAGTCACGTAGCTGGCGGCGTCGCTGGCGAGCCAGGCCACCACGTCGGCCACCTCGGCGGGCTCGCCCAGGCGCTTCATGGGCGTGCGGCCCAGGATCTTGCGCTGGGCGTCCTCGCTGGTCAGCACCGCCTTGGCGGCCAGCTCGGTGGCGATGGTGCCGGGGGCCACGGCGTTCACTCGGATGTTCCTGTCGGCCAGCGCCAGCGCCATCACGCGCGTGAGCTGATTGATGCCGCCCTTGCTGACGTTGTAGCTGGCGATGTTGGGAATCGCCAGCACGCCGTTGACCGAACTCATGTTGACGATGCTGCCGCCACCCGCATCCGCCATGGCGCGCGCCGCCGCCTGGCCCATGAGGAAGGCGCCCTTGAGGTTGACGCGCAGCACGGCGTCGAAGTCCTCCTCGGTCACTTCCAGGAAATCGGCCGCGCGGAAGATGCCGGCGTTGTTCACCAGCACGTCGATGCGCCCGTGCAGCGCCAGCGTCTCGCGCACCAGCGCGTCCACCTGGGCCTTGTCGCCCACGTCGCAGCGCACGAAGGCGGCGCCGGTCTCCTGGGCCAGCGCACGGCCGCGCGCTTCATCCACGTCGGCGACGATGGGCAGGGCACCCTCGCGCGCGAAGCGGCGCACGCAGGCCTCGCCGATGCCCTGGGCGCCGCCCGTGACGATGCACACGCGGCCCCGCAGGCCGAACTGGATGGGGTCTTGGGTCATGGTTAGCGTTTCTGGTACATGGCCTCGATGGCCTGCGCGTAGTGGGCGGAGAGGTTGTTGCGCTTGAGCTTGAGCGTGGGCGTCATGAAGGTGTTCTCGATGGTCCACGGCTCGCGCACCAGGCGCACAGCGCGCGGCACAGCATAGCGCGGAAAGCTGGCAGCCTGCCGCTCGATGCGTGCCAGCGCCGCGCGCTGGACGCTGGGGTGCGCCAGGCTGGCGTCGTCGCCGGGGTCCAGGCCGAGCTGGCGCGCGAGCTGGCGCCATTCCTCGGGCTGCACCACGCCCACGCAGGCGATGAAGGGGCGCTGCTCGCCCACCACGAAGGCCTGGCCGAACAGCGCGTCGCCCGTGATGGCCAGCTCCAGGTCGCCGGGCGGCACCTTCTCGCCGGTGGAGGTGACGATGATCTCCTTGATGCGGCCCAGGATGCGGATGCGGCCGTGAACGATCTCGGCCTGGTCGCCCGTGCCCAGCCAGCCGTCTTCGGAGAGGATGCGGGCGGTGTCCTCGGGGCGCTTCCAGTAGCCCTTCATGACGATGGGGCCGCGCACCTGCAGCTCGCGGTTCTCGCCGATGCGCACCTCCACGCCGGGCAGCGCGCGGCCCACGGTGGCGGGGTCGTTGTCCTCCAGCGTGTTGACGCTGACCACGGGCGTGGTCTCGGTCATGCCGTAGCCCTGCACCAGCGGCAGGCCGAGGCCCAGGAAGCACTGGGCGATGGTGGGCGACAGCGGCGCGCCGCCGCTCACCGCCACGCGCACGCGCCCGCCGAACTGCGCCAGCAGCGGCCGGGCCACCAGCGCGCGCAGCAGCGGCCAGGGCAGGGCGCGCAGCCAGCCGCCCGCGCCGTCCTGCGGCGCGGCAGGCAGGCGCTGCGCGGCGCGGAAGCGCTGCCAGCCCACGGACTGCGCGGCCTGGAACAGGCGCATCTTGAAGGGCGAGGGCGAGAGCTTCTCGATGAGCTTGGCGTGCACGCGCTCGTAGATGCGCGGCACCGACACCAGCACGGTGGGGCGCACGGTGCGCAGGTCCTCGGCCAGCTGCGCCACCGAGCGCGCATAGGCCACGCAGCTGCCCGCGGCCATGGGCAGGTAGTAGCCGCCGGTGCGCTCGAAGGTGTGCGACAGCGGCAGGAAGGAGAGGAACACGTCGTCCGGCGTGGGCACGATGCGCGCTAGCACGGCCTTCACGTCGGCGATCACGTTGGCGTGCGTGAGCATCACCCCCTTGGGCTTGCCGGTGGTGCCGCTGGTGTAGACGATGGCCGCCAGGTCGCCGGGGCCGGGCGGGGGAGGCAGCGGCGTGTCCGGCGCGGCATGGGCCAGCCAGGCGGACAGCGGCGCCACGGGAACATCGCCGGGAGTTGCCTCCGCCACCGGACCGGCGACCACCACGCCCAGCAGGTGCGGCAGGGGCGTGCCCACGGCGCGGATGCGCTCCCACTGCGCCGTGTCGGCCACGACGAGCAGGGACACCTCGGCGTCCGCCAGGATGTAGGCGATGCTGCCGGGGTTGTCGATGGCGTGCAGCGGCACGGGCACGCAGCCGGTGGCGAGCACGGCTTGGTCGATGCTCATCGCATCCAGCCCGTTGGGCAGCAGGATGGCCACGCGCGCGCCGGCGGGCAGGCCGCTGGCGGCCACGGCGCGGCTCCACTGCTGCACGCGCTCGTGCGTCTGGGCCCAGGTGAGGCCAGTCCACTGGCCGGTGGCGGAATCGCACTGGCGGTAGGCCTCGGCGGCGGGGGTGAGGCGCGCGCGCAGGGCCAGCAGCTCGGGCAGCGTCTGCACGGCGTGCAGGTCGGGAAGGGTGGAGGTCATGCGCACCATCGGCCGGCTGTCCCGGCCTTGAAAATGTCAAAAACAGGAGCTGCCAGCGCTTTCCTGGCGAGGCTTGGAAGCGGATTTCGTGCAGATTTCCGCACGACCGTGCCGCGGATTATCGCAGCCAGCGCGTCAGCCGGCGGCTTCCAGCCCGTGGGCGAAATGCGCGCGCATGGTCTGCGCGGCGCCTTGCGCGTCGCGCGCGCGCAGCGCAGACATGACGGCCTCGTGCTCGGCCAGCGAATCCTCAATGCGCCCCTGCTTGAACAGAGAGTGGTGGCGACTGAGCTTCATCACCTTGCGCAGGTCGGCCACCATCTGGCCGCGCCAGCGGTTGTCGGCCAGCTCCAGCAGGCGCAGGTGGAAGCGCTCGTTGAGGGTGAAGAAGCGCTCGCGGTCGCCCGCGGCGGCGGCCAGCTCGGCGTGCAGAGCCTCCAGCTCGCCCAACTGCTGGGGCGTGGCGGTGGACGCCACCACGCCGGCCGCGTCGCTCTCCAGCAGCGCGAGCAGATGGTAGACGTCGTGCAGGTCTTTCTCCGATATCTCCGTCACGTAGGCGCCGCGGCGCACCTTCATCGTGACCAGGCCTTCGGCCGCGAGCACCTTCAGCGCCTCGCGCAGCGGCGTGCGGCTGATGCCGATTTCCTCGGCGATCCTCAGCTCGTCGATCCAGCTGCCGGGCTCCAGCTCCTGGCGGAAGATGCGCTGGCGCAGCAGTTCAGCCACTTCTTCGTACAGGGCTTGGCGGGGCAGCGGGACGGTCTTCATGCGCCCGAGAATATCAGTGCATGGAGGCGCTGGCGGACTGGTAGGTGGCCGGAATGCCCGCCACGGGAACGCCGCCGCGCAGCGCCCCCGCGGACAGGTGCGGCGCGATGGCGGCGCGGGCCGCCAGGAGGGCGGGGAGGTCGACGTGCGTGGCGTAGCCCATGCTCTCCAGCATGAAGACCAGGTCCTCGGTTACGATGTTGCCCGACGCGCCGGGCGCGAAGGGGCAGCCGCCCAGCCCGCCCATGCATGCATCGAATTCGCGGATGCCTTCCTGCAGGCCCGCCAGCGCGTTGGCGAGCCCCAGGCCCATGGTGTCGTGCAGGTGGAGCTTGTGCAGCAGCGGGCCCACAGCGTCCTGCACGGCGCGCACGGTGCCCTGCACCAGGGCCGGATGGGCATAGCCCACCGTGTCGGCCAGGGTGATGCGGTCGGCGCCGGCCAGGGCCAGCGCCTTGGCGGCGGCCACCACGTCTTTCAGCGGCACGGTGCCGGCCACCGAGCAGCCGAAGGCCGAGGCGGTCACGCAATCGACGCGCACGGGCCGCGGCTGCGCGCGCAGCCACTCGATGATGTCGCCGATGGCGGCGATGTGCTCCAGCGTGCCCTTGTTCACGTTGGCGCGGCTGTGCCGGTCGCTGGCCGAGAGCGGAATCACGATGACGTGGGCGCCCGCCGCGTAGGCCGCCATGGCGCCCTTGAGGTTGGCGGCGAGGGCGTAGACCGTCAGCCCTTCGATCTGCAGCGCCTGCGCCACCACCGCCGCGGAGTCGGCCATCTGCGGCACGAGGCGCGGCGAGACGAAGCTGCCGACCTCGATGTCCCTCAGGCCGGCCGCGTGCAGCGCCCGGATCCAGGCGATCTTCGCCTCGGTGGAGACGGGCTGGGCGATCAGCTGCAGCCCGTCGCGGGGGCCGACTTCGGTGACGGTGACGCGCTCGGACATAGCGGGCCTATTGCTGCACCTGGATGTGCGCCGCCTGGATCGTCGCCTTCGCCTTGGCGATGTCGTTCTCGATGAGACGGGGGAGATGTCGGTTTTTGAGCAGAATCTGAAACCAGAGGCAAAAAGTCCTTCTGGATCAATCATTTAGCCTTGCGAAGACGTGCACCTCCGAGCTTGAAGTCTTCCAAGGCTTTTCCGCGCTCAAGCGCTTCGTTCAACCATGTGGGCCGACGCCCGCGCCCGGCCCACGTGTTGCCATCCGCGTCTTGATACACCGCCTTGGCTTGCGATGCTGCTGCTCGCCCTTTCGCGGCGTCAGATGCTGGCCGCTTCGAAGTTTCCGGGCGCTGCTCAAAGAGATCGTCAGGCTCCAGATCGAACTGAGCGATGGCTTCCTTCAACAGAGGAATGATCTCCTCTGCCTCACTGGCTTCGTGCATCGCCTCTTCAAGGCGTTTCTTCATTTGCGCAAGTGTCCTTGGCAATTCAATCTCCTCCTGGTACATAGAATGCGCTGCATCAGAAGTGTTACTCGTAGCAGCTCAGGGACGGATACGGCCAGTTTTGATTTATAAGCTTTTTCTTATTAAGAATCCATTCTTTATCCCGATATGCCAGCTTGGAAAAAGAACTGCTCAGGACCTAGGAGCACCACTCACCAGCCTTTGGGTTCACTACCGCCTTGAACTTCGCGATCTATACCCGTCGTTGGGATAATTGGTTAGATGCTAAGAACTGGTCATAATTGTGTCGTTGTGCGGCTTGATTGCATTGAAGAGGGCTTGGCCCAACGTGGTTTGGTTGGCTCGTTCGAAAACCTCGCCTCCTGACCAAGACGTTCCAAAAGCAATGATGCCCAACCTCTCCAAGTTGGCAAGGGACTCAATGACCTCGGAGGAAGGGCGAGAATATTCGCGCTCTTGGATAATCTCCACCTTATCAGGAAGCCCTTCGATGGCGACTTGCACAAATCTGCCGCTAGGTGAAGAAATGCTGTAGATAGCGGCGAAGACACGGGCGTCGAGAGGAGTCATCTCTTTGAGTATTGAAACAAAGGCTACTCTCGGCTTTCCGCTCTGAACGGAATTGGCCACCAAACGGGCCCATATTTCCAAGACTTCCTCGTCACCTTCAAGGCTGGCTTCGCTGAGAGCAGGTAAAAGAAAGTTAAGCGGCAACTCATCAAGTTTGGACTGAGGCACCCCTAAATTGTGCAACTCGGCCTCCAACTTTTGGTGCAGCTTGAATAAATTCGATGCTCGCTTGAATCGCAGGTTATCCTCTTTGATTCCAAACCATTGTTCCAGTACGCCGCTGAAAAGCTGAGCTAAATATCCACCTGATTTCTGAAGTGTTTCTAGGCCAGTATTCGCTGTTTTGGCAACTTCTTGTATAGCTTTTGCTCCTTCTACCATTGCGTCATCGTCCATATCGCCTCCTGTTTTTTGCCAATTTTGACCACTGCCGACACAACTCACCGGTCGTTTGAGGTCACAGTACTCCGTCTCTTACGATTGGGTTTCGGTGCAGATTGAAAATGCGCGACCGATATGATGATGTGCCGAGATACGATTCAAAACCCTACATAAATAAAAATTCAAAACCACATAAAACTATTGAAGCCTATCGCTTGGTACAGAGGGCTCATTTGTGGACGGTATGGCTGGACGGAGTCTCCTAGGTGCGACGGGCTCACTACCGAGCACATACTTCAGAGATCTTGCGACAAAGCTTCCACCAGTCGCTCTTGAATCTGAACATCTGCTGCTGTTGCGTCTGCTCTTGGGCTTACTGCCCATTGGGAGCACTGAACAGCCATCCTTTTTGATTCAGTCATACCTAAGCACGACAGCCGAAAGACTGTTCCAATGATCTTTCGGCTCTTCTCGGTGTAAATACGTTGCCAGAGGCCGGAATGCTTGTCGGCGAAATGCCGCAGCGTACGCGCGAGCGTCCTTGTTAAATCGGCATCATCCTTGGCAACCAAAAGATCTCCTTTCGGATTGAGTATCTTTGACACATCCATCGCAACGATGCCCCTGTGGCCCGACCCAATCTCGGTTTTAAAAGTCTCTTGAAGTTGTGAGCAGGCCTTGCGCAGATTACCCTCCAGCGCCTGCTCCGTTGTCACCCGTTTGCACTCAACCCAAATCTTTCGTCCCTCGATTTTAATTCCTGTGTCACTGCGCGCGTTCAAGATCGCCTCCACGCTGCGATCTGGACGATGGACCATGGCTGCCACACTGGCTTCGAATAGGAAATTGCGTGCGGCGGTGGATTTTGGGGTTTCATTGGCTGCATTGACCGGGCCATTGACGGCCTTTTTCAGCTTCTCAATCACTGACTTTAGTTGCAGTTGCGGAACGTCCTGCAAGGCCTGGTGGATTCTTGTGAACTCTATGATTTCAAGCAGTGAACTCACAAAGTCTGGGAACGCTTGGTTCGCCTCCTCGATAGAAGCAGTGAGGTACGCATCCTTCCAGTAACCTATGACCTTTTCATAGTTGGAAGTGCGTCCCATCTGCAGGTCAATCCCTAGACTGGCCATCCACTTCATCGCTGCCAGGTACTCCTGATGAATGTTCGAAAAGGAATCCGTAGGGATCATTTATTGAGAAAGTGTTTTATCGATGAATGCTAGCTTGGATAGTCCCGGCCGTTCAAAGTCTTTAGTTGCTACGACAAGAATGAAACTCACTCACTGCCCTTATGGCGCGTCGCTACCACGCTTTCTACGCGTGGACCTTTGTGCAGGTCTGAACTGCTCGACCAGAGCACGCAAAGTATCAGCTTCAGCCTTGTGCTGTGCCACCGCTTGAAGGGCTTGCTGCAGCTCGGTGGCCTGTGCCTGGTTCAGTGTGGAGCTTTCGGCCATGGCGACTCGTGCACTGTCCAATTCCGCAGCCAGTCGAGTCTGGGCGGCATTGGCTTCCAGTAGCTTGGCATGATGATCCCGTTCGGATTCTGCGAGCTTGCTGCGCAGGTGCTCCAGTTGCTTGTCTGCCTGCGCACGCGCGGTGCGCTCCCGGTCAATCTCACGAAGGGCCCGGTGTTCCGCCTCAGTAGCCCGTTGGGCAGCTTCATCAATGGCTGCACGCCCCTTTTCCAACTCGGCACTGAAATGCTGGCGGCTCTTGGCCTGCTCCAGCTTCAGCTCATCCACCTGCCGCGATAGGGCTTCACCCCGTGCCGTAGCGGCCGCGTGAGTGCGCCGCTCCTGCTCCAGTTCGGCACCCAGGCTCTGCAGTTGGTCTGCCAGCTCTGCAACCTTTTCCTGCGCAGCCTGAATTTGCGTCTTCAGATCGGTGTTTCGCTGCTGAACCTCCTCCAGGCTTGCCTGGGCGCTTTGGACCTCAGCGCGGGTCTCAACGCGTATTGCCGTCAGTTCCTCGCGTGCCAATTCTGTCGCCTGTGTCCACAAAACGCTGACGGCCTGACCTGCTGCCTGTTTCAGCGCATCAGGCAGATCCGGGTGGTCGATCTCCACCCGCGCCTTGTCACGCAACTCTTCCCAGAACTTGGCCAGCGCCTCGGCCGGGGCGCTCATGGATCCCTTCCGCACATGCTGATAGAGCTTGCTCGCGGTGGGCGTGATGCCGTGCCGAAAAAACAGCAGCGCGCAGACCTCGCGGTACAGCGTTTTGGTGTCGCTGAATCGCTCCCGCAGGGCTTCAACTTCGGCTTGGATCTCAAGTTCTTGGCTCATATTTAAATAATACAACGTATAACGTATGAATTATTGAATTTATTTCTAATCTCTGGACATAATTACTCTAATGTCCATAGAATTGGCGCCATGAGCAGTTTGACTGTCGCTACGTCCGTTTTCGCGCATCTTGAGCCCTTGGACGGCTTGTTGCTACCCCTGCACCTGTCCGGAGAGCGTGGACGCAATCGGGCTCAGGGCCTGCCTCAGGTTGCGGCCAGTGACGACCGCTCTGCTGTTTTGGCCTGGCTGGCGCGGTACAAGGATTCAGCGGCCACGCTGGCCAGCTATCGCAAGGAGGCGGAAAGGCTGCTGCTTTGGTGTGTGCACCAGCACGGAAAGGCCTTGTCCGATTTGACCCACGAAGATTTCCTGGCCTACGAGACTTTTTTGGAAGATCCACAGCCAGCCGACCGGTGGGTCATGCAGATCGCCCAGAAGGCACCTAGGTCCTCGCCCCACTGGCGTCCGTTCGCCAAGCCACTAGACCGGCAGAGCCAGCGCCAGGCGCTGTCCATCCTGAACAGCCTTTTCAACTGGCTGGTTCAGGCTGGATATCTGGCAGGTAATCCCCTTGCCCTGCGGCGCCGCAAATCCACATCCAGATCAACCAAGACCAGCAGGTTCCTGCCGCAAGAGCATTGGGCGCAGGTTCGCGCAACGATCGAGTCCCTTCCCACGGACACGCCACGCCTTGCACGGCAGGCAGCCCGATATCGCTGGCTCTTTTCCCTCCTTTACATCGGTGGCCTGCGGATCTCCGAGGTCTGCAGCAGCTCCATGGGCGACTTCTACTGGCGGCGAGGGGCTGACGGTCGGGAGCGCTGGTGGCTGGAGATCCTTGGCAAGGGGGAAAAACGCCGTGTGATCCCAGCAACCGACGAACTGATAACGGAACTGATGCGCTACCGAAAAGCGAACGATCTGGCACCGCTTCCACGCGAGGGCGATGCTCTTCCGTTGCTGGTGCCGCTCATTGGTGGTGCCCGCCCCATGGGGCGCAGTGGCGTGCACGAACTAGTCAAGAATGTCTTTCGCGAAACTGCCGTGCGCCTGCGGGCGCTTGGCCCTGATCACGAAGCGGCAGCTACTCATGTGGAGCAAGCCTCTGCCCACTGGATCCGTCACACGGCGGGGACCCATCAAAGCGACAACATGGATCTCAAAGCCGTGCGTGACAACCTGGGACACGCGAACATTGCCACGACAAGCATCTACGTCCATACAGAGGACGATCGGCGCCACGACCAGACCTCCAGCCTGCACAAGCTGGGATGGTCGGTTTCCTGAGGCGACAAGATCGTTCGCCAGTCCTCGCCATCGTGGCAGTCAGATCCAAGCAGATCCACACCGCCAGCGTTCCTGCGCGCTGGGGATTGACTCCAACACCTGCGCCAAAACCCTGTAACCCTGCCCCGGGACGGCTGACCTAGCGTCGGACCTTGAACCTTATCCGCCGGTAACCGATCACGACACCGGTTCCTGCGATGAGCAGACCGCCCAGGCTCAGCGCGATCAAACTCGCCTCCCGCGCGGCCCCCGCAGCCAGCATGGCAGGAAGGTCCCAGCTGTGCAGGAGATTGAACAGCCACCGGCCCGTGCGCTGGGTGCTGTCGGCGCTGTGGACCACATCCCCGGTTGCAGGGTCCAGGTAGACCGTCGTTCGGCCCTCGTCCCCGAATTTCAATCGAAGCACGGGCAACGGCCTTTCCCGGTCGGCGTACATCGACGCCGAGTGGCGCGGGTAGTAGTAGGCGTCGTATGTCTCCAGCACCTCGGTGTGCATGGACCCTCCCGGGCGCAGGCGGGCGGCGGCCGACAGCAGGTGTGCGCGCGGCAACTGCTCCCTCACGGTCCAGCCGCCCACTGCATCCACGATGACACGCGAGCCGCCAGACGCGCTGCGCGCCAGGATGTAGGGGAGTCCGCCAACGACCTTCCATTCCAGCTCGCTGGCGGGAAAGCCCGTCCGGTTCAGCCGTTCCAGCGCATCCTGGGTGGAGAACGTCGCGAGCGAGATTCCAGGCGTTCCCTGGCGATAGGCCGCCACGTCGGGGCGGCCATGTGCAGCATTGAACATCCCTAGCGGATTCATTGACATCAGGCCGCTGAACATCCAGAGGATCATCATGGTTCCGAATGCCAGGCCGGTGATGTGGTGCCACCGCATGGCCGCCTTGCGGTAGGGAGTCCGGTCTCCCGTTTTGTAGGGCTCCCGGAACCGCCAACGCCAGATGCCCGCTGCCGCCCCGGCGATCACGCTGAGCGTTCCCGCCGCCGACAGGATGATCAGCAGCCAGGTCCAGACAGGATCGCTGGAGCCGGCCCGGAACATGTACAGCCAGTGCAGCCAGGCTCCCACGAAGTTCCACAGCCGCTGATGCCGTGGCGCATCGAGCACGACTTCGCCCGTGGCCGAGGACACGTACAGAAGATGGGCCTGTGCGTCATCCATCTGCACTAGGAAAAGCGGGCGATGGGGGTCCAAGGCCCGGCCATGCGACCAACGGTCATCTTCAACCTGGCCGGCCATCCGGGCACCGGCCCTGGGCAGGAAAGCCCGCGCACTCCCCAAGACGGCCGCTGCGTCAGGCGGCGGGAGACGGCGGCCGGTGGTTGCATCCACCACACGCAGCTTGCCATCACCCTCCGTGATCCGGTAAACAGGCTGGCCGCGAATGCTCGTGAGAGCCAAGGATCGCACCCTCTCAGGATCGGCACTTTGCGCCAACGCCGTTTGCGCGGGAACGCAGCAGCCGGGCACCGCCAGCGGCGGCAACGCCCCCAGCCTTTCCTGGGAGAGTAGCTTGGGGTAGCCCACGAACAGCATCACGACCCCGCTCACCAGCCACAGCAGCATCAGGACACAGAAGCCGATGCTGCTCCAGCGATGAAACAGGTACACGAAGCGCTTGGCGTGTGCGCTGCTCCACATGCGCACGCTCCGTCAGAATTTGTGGTTCACGGTCAATTCGATCCGGCGGCCCTCACCGACCAGCCACTGGGTGCCGCTGTAGTACGCGGTAGTGAAGTAGTACCGGTCAAATACATTCGCACCGCGCAGCGTCAGCGTGGTGTCGGGCCGCACCTGCCACTGCACCGCAAGATCGGCCGTCGTGTACGAAGGCAGCAGAATGGTGTTCGCGCTGTTGGCGAACCGCTCCCCCACGTAACGCAGCCCGCCCGAGATCGTCCAGCCGGGCAAGGCCTTCCATCCCAGCCACAGGTTCGCCTGGCGCTTGGGCACGTTGGGCGGGGCGTTCCTGACCCGGGAGACGGCCGCGCCGCCGACCGATTCGGTGAAATCATCGTAGCGGGCCTTGAGCAGGGCCACGTTGGCATCCAGCTGGACCGTGCTGGCCACCGGAAGAGACAAGGCCCCTTCGATGCCCCGGGTCGATTGCTGTCCCACTTGGATCCACAGCGACGGATTGGCGTTGTCCCGGGTCATCAGGTTCTTCTTGGCGATGTGGTACGCCGCCAGGGACCATTCCCCCTTCTTGTCCAGGATCGACTGCTTGATGCCGATTTCAACCTGGCGGCCCATGGTGAAGTCGTACACGCTGTTCGCTGCGGTCATGAACATGAGCGATCGGGCGGGGTCTGCGGCGCGGGAGAGCTGTCCGTAGACCGAGGTGTCCGGCCGGACCATGTACACCGCCCCCAGGCGGGCCCCGACGCTGGAGTACGTCTTCGCGAAATCCTGCGTTCCTGCGATCAGGTTCTGCCGATCGACACGGGCGCTGTCGTAGCGCAGGCCGCCGACCAGCGACAGCCGGTCACTGATCTCGATGCGGTCTTCCGCGAAGAGCGCGTGCTGCTCCGCACGGTTGCGGTA
The DNA here is from genome assembly GCF_000400995.2 of Acidovorax sp. MR-S7. GTDB lineage: Bacteria > Pseudomonadota > Gammaproteobacteria > Burkholderiales > Burkholderiaceae_C > MR-S7. Next base: position 18,580 of record NZ_DF238913.1, read on the forward strand.
GCGGGGAATGAATAGGAACGGGCTGCTGTAGTAGCCAGGCACGGGATCGAAGGGATCGACCGACGGCGAGGTGCCGGCGTAGGTGTTGTTGGTGTGCTGGAACGAGGTCTTGTTGATGTCGAAACCCACGGACACCTGGTTGGGCAGGCCGAACAGCCTGCCTGTGAAGGAAGCATCGGTGGTATTGCCCACCTGGTACTGGTCATGGCCGATCTCCGTGTTGTCCGCGCGGTCGATCAGGCCGGTGGCAGGGTTGTAGGTGAATGCCTCCGTGTTGCGCCAGTACCGGTCGCTGCCGATGTGGTACAGCTTGCTGCGCACCAGGGTGCCCGCATTCGGCGTCCACTGCACCGCCAGCTCGCTCCAGCGGTCGCGGTATTCGATGGCGCTGTCCAGGACGTTGTAGTTCTGTTCGCGAATGGCTTGCGGAAAGCCTCCGTTGATCATCGGGATACCGGCGTAGCGCATGGGCTTCTGCTGGCCCTGCGCATGGCTGAACTTGACCTGCAGGTCGGGAGACACGTCCAGCTGGACGGCCCCGGAGAAATTCACATTGCGCGAGTCACCGCGCGCCACCCACCCGTCCGAGCGGTCTCCGCTCACGTCGAGCCGGTAGGACAGCACGTCGCTGATGCTGCCCCCGCTGCCGTATGCCAGGGCGCGCTTGCCGTCCGTGCCCACGGTGGCCTGGATCTCGCTGCGGATGGGACCGCGTGTCGGCTTTCTGGGGACGATGTTGATCACGCCGCCAATCGCGCCATCCCCATGGATCACCGAGGCCGGGCCGCGGAGGACTTCGATGCGCTCCACCGACCACGTGTCGAATGGAAAGCTCACGGACACATTGCCGTACTGGCGCGTGCCGTCGTACAGCCGCATGATGGAAGTCGCGTCGGTGAAGCCGCGTGCCGAAAGCGCGCTGCCGCTGTTGCCCGGGTGGCCCATGCTGGAGATGCCGGTGGCGCGGGTGATCGCGTCCATGACGGTGGCGTCGCCGCGTGATTCGAGCTGCTGCCGGTCAATGACTTCTATGCTCGCAGGCGTCTGCAGCGGGGTCAGGTCGAGGTTGGAGCCCGTGGAGGTGGCACGCTCCAGGCGCAGCGACGGATCTGCCGTGACGATGACGGGCGGCAGCGTGGCCGCCGTTTGCGCCAGCGCTGGCTGAGCGGCCAGCAGCGGGGTGAGGAAAGGGACGGCAAAGGCGCCACGAAAGGCGCGGGACTTCGGGGTAGGCATGCGAGTACGGGGATGCGCGGCCGGACGCTGGCCTGGCCGCAGGAGAACAAGGTATTCCTGGCACGGCAAGCGGCGCCAGGACGATCAGCATCCGGCGCATGAACACGCCTGGATGCAGGAACTCAAACCAGGCCCGGAGGTCCCCGCGGAGGAAGAGGCGCCCTCACCGTGGAAGGCAGCGGCGCATCGGAGCGCCATTCGACTACCACCGCTTGCGGCAACGGTGCGGCCGCGGCCGCCCAGGTCTCCGGCGGCGGCAGGGGCAGGAAGCTCAGGCAGGCCGGGCAATCCAGCGTCGAGTGCAGGCCGGACGCCTTGCCCTGCTGGTTCACGTCGCCAACGATCAACACGCTGCCCGCGCTGGTGCAGACAACATGCATGTCCACCGGCTTCGCCAACGGCGATGCAGTGGCGACCGCGAGCGTGGCCATGAACCAGGCCAGCACGAGGCGGCCTAGGAAGTTCATGGTTCGCAAGCGGTTCATGGCGGAGGATTATCGGCCAACGTCTGCGGAACACGTTGCGCCCGCGCAAATGTGGGCCTGCACGGCAGCCGTGCGCTATCCCCTTGGAGCGCATGCCAAAGCCATTCGAAAGAAACATTTCGCTCAGGATGGTTTTACCCGGCGATAATCGGCCCATGCACCGGTTGCGTTCATCTTCAATTCTGGCCCGCCTCGTATTGGCGTGGTTCGTCTTGACGCTGGGCGTAGCCGTGGCATCACCGATCGTCCATCCGCAAGCGATGGAAATCGTCTGCTCCACCGCGAACACGGTGAAACTGGTCGTGGTCGGCGAAGACGACGCGGCCACCGGCATGGAGCATCACACGCTGGATTGCTCCCTGTGCCTGAATGTCGCCACGAACGTTCCGCGCGAGCCACAGACCGCAGTGCACCAGCAACCGCTCGCGCATGCCCTGAAGCCAGTCGTGGCGGCCAGGATGGCGGCGCTTGTGGGCGCGCCGCTGCCCCCTCGCGGGCCTCCAGCACTCGTTAGCTGAATCCAGGCAGCAAGACAGGCCTGCATCCGCCGCGCGCCAGCGCCCGGCTCTTGAGCAGTTCCCTCTCCTGCCGGCTTCTCCCACATGGTTCCTGCCGCGCTGCAGGGTTCGACATCCTTTGTCGGAGAGGTCCGCATGTCTGGCGCAGTGCGTGGGCGTTGTCCCGCGCCTTGATCACACAACGATTCCGGTGTCCCGTGAACAGTCCATATCGATCCCTTGGCCTCTTTCCGCCGCAGCCTCATCGCGGCCTTTTCATCGCATGCTTCGTGCTGCTGCACCTGGCGGCCCTCGGGTCGGCCTATGCGCTAGCCGTCCTCAATGCGCAGAGCCACGAACTACCGCCGGGTGAATACGGCCACGATGCCGTCCACCACACGGGGCGGATGGCTTTGTACCCGGTCATTTCAGAGCGCGTTCCAGCTTCGCACTAGCTTCGTGACAATGGCAATCTGTTTTGCATGAGGCCCGCATGAAGCGGCGGTACGTTCGACCCTTGGCGACCTGGCTCATTGCCTTGATGGCCTTCGTGAGCCTGCATTCGGCGCTGGCGGCCACGCTGGTGCTGATCAAGGGGCCGGACCGGTCCGCCATGGTCGAGGTCTGCACCAACCAGGGTGTGCGCTGGGTGAGCCTGGAAGCGGCGGCCTCCACCGACGAGGTCCAAAAGACGGCGCCATCGGACAGCCCGGACGGCACGCCCCATTGCCCGCTGTGCCGTTTCGTCGGCGATGCGCCCGTGGACCTCCATCGGGACGACCTGTGCTTTGCCCCGCCCCGCAGATTCCAGGTGCCGCCCCGCGCGGCCCCGGTGCCGTGCGCCACAGCAGCACGGGTCATCCTCACCTCAGCGCCGCGCGCCCCGCCGCTGCGGCATTCCTGACCCGTCCCCATTCCCCTGGCGAGCGCTCCTGCAAGGAGCCTTGCCGACCCATCACGCCCCTGTCCGGGCAACTGAAAAACAAACTGCCATGAAACACTATCCATTCACCACCCCTGCCACTGCGCGGCTCACCGCCGTCGCGGCCATTCCCCTGATCCTCGCGGCCTGCGGCGGCGGCGGTGGCGGCGACAGCGCCGCCCCGGCGCCCACCGGCCCGCAAAGCATCACCATCGACTTTGCCGCCAAGGCGGGCAGCCAGAACGTCCAATGCGGCACGCCCATCACCGGGCTGGGAACCGGCGGCGTGACGGCCGAACTGCACGACCTGCGGTTCTACGTCAGCAACGTGGCCCTGCTCAACGAGAAGGACGAACCGGTGTCCGTCACGCTGGACGTGAACGACTGGCAGACCAAGGAGGTCGCGCTGATCGACCTGGAAGACGCCAAGGGCGCCTGCGCGGACGCGGGCACCAGCGCTACCAACTTCCAGATCAAGGGCACCGTACCGGCGGGCACCTACAAGGGCGTCAAGCTGACCGTGGGCGTGCCCGCCAGCCTGAACCACACGGACTACGCCGTGGCCGCCAAGCCGATGGACGTGCAGGCGCTGGCCTGGTCCTGGCAGGCGGGCCGCAAGTTCGCGCAGATCGAGGTCAACCCCCAGGGCGGCGTCGCACGCCCCGCGCCTGCCGCGCCCGGCAGCACCTTCTACGTCCACCTGGGCTCGACGGGGTGCACCGGCAACCCCGTCACCGGGGAGACGGTGAGCTGCGCCCGCCCGAACCGGATGGACTTCCACTTCCACGAGTTCAACACCGCCACCCAGAAGATCGTGCTGGACCTAGCGGGCCTCTACGCAGGCTCCGACCTGGGGACCGACCTGGGCGGCGCGCCGGGCTGCATGTCCGGCGCCACCGACCCCGAGTGCGAGCCCATCTACAAGGCCATGAAGCTGGACCTGGTCACCGGCAAGCCCATTGACGACGGGCACGGCCAGACCGTGTTCCGCACCGAGGCCAAGTGATGGCACGCGACCATTCGCCCCGGCGGATGGCGCGCCGAGCCGTCGGCCTGCTCGGCCTGTCCGGGGCGCTGGCCCTGGGCGGCTGCGGCGGAGGGGGAACCTCCGTCACCGACGGCTCCGGGAGCAGCGCGAGCTGGTCCTGGGCCCTGCCATCCTTCTTCCCCACACCCAAGGTGCCCGAGACCAATGCGCTCACCTCCGAGAAAGTGGAGTTGGGCCGCTTCCTGTTCTACGACCGCCGCCTGTCGGGCAACGGCACGCAGGCTTGCGCCAGCTGCCACATCCAGTCCAAGGCGTTCACCGACGGGTTGACGACCTCGCTGGGCTCGACCGGCCAGTTCCACCCCCGCAACGCACAGGGCCTGGCCAACGTGGTCTACAACGCCACGCTCACCTGGGCGAACCCCTCGCTGGTCACGCTCGAAAAGCAGATGGAAACGCCGCTGTTCGGAACGGACCCGGTGGAAATGGGCGTCAACGACGGGAACAAGGCCGATATCCTCGCGCGCCTCGCGGCTGACGGAGGCTACACGGACCGGTTCGCCAAAGCCTTTCCCGGCCAGCAGGCGCCCATCACCTGGGGCAACGTCATCCACTCGATTGCATCGTTCCAGCGCACCATCCTGTCGGGCAACAGCAAGTACGACCAGTACCTCAAAGGCACCGCGAAGCTCTCGGCCGCCGAGGAGCGCGGGATGAACCTGTTCTTTGGTGAGAAGGCCGAGTGCTTCCACTGCCACAGCAGCTTCAACTTCAACGACCAGATCGTGCACGCGGGCAGCCGCATCGTGGAAACGCCGTTCCACAACACCGGGCTCTACAACATCGGCGGCACGGGGGCGTTTCCCGAACCCAATCGCGGGGTCTACGAGCTGACGCAACTGGTCAAGGACATGGGCAAGTTCCGCGCGCCCAGCCTGAGAAACGTGGAAGTGACCGGCCCCTACATGCACGACGGCAGCATCACCACCCTGGAGGAGGTGCTGGAGTTCTATGCGGCGGGCGGCAGGAACATCACTTCCGGGCCGCATGCGGGCGACGGGCGGGCGAACCCGAACAAGAACGACTTCATCAACCAGATTTCGCTGGACGCACAGGAGCGCGCCGACATCGTCGCCTTCCTCAAGTCCCTGACGGATCACGAGTTGCTCACCAACCCCAAGCTGGCCGACCCCTTTGCGGCCGCAGGAGCGCAGTAGCATGGCTTCACACTTCACACCACGGCGATCCCGCGCCAGTTGGGTCGCATTCTTGGCGCTGTCGGGCGCGCAGGCCGTGCTGGCCCATGACACAGGCGACTCGTCCATTCCCGAAGCCAACGGGCTGCGCGTCGACGCGGCGGCGGCCGTCAGCTACCTGCATTCCAGCCAGAGCGCACCGGCACCGCGCCTCACGGGCGTGCTGGGCCTGGGCGACACGCCCGCCGACCGCCGGGGATGGGAGCTGGAGCACGGCACCCTGGGGCTGGGCGCGCGGTTCGCGCCGCAACTCGGCGCTGCGGTGGCCGTGGGCTGGCACGGCAAGGACCGAGCGCACGTCGAGTCCGCATGGGTCGAGGCGCGAGCCTCCGAGGCATCGGACCTCACGCTGGGCGGTGGCCGCAGCCGCATGCCACTCGGCCCGGTGATCGGCAACGCCGGGCACTTCGACCGCTATGCGCAGACGCCGCTGGCCAAGCGCGCGCTGTTCAATGGCGACTGGATCGAGGACGGCCTCAACGCCGCGTGGCGCCCGCACCTCGAAGGCGCCTGGGAATGGCTGCAGGCCGTCGATGTGGGCCTGTGGCGCGCCAGGACCTTCCCCGGCAGCGAGAACACCCGCTGGGCGCCCACCCTCCACGTGCGCGCGGCATGGGCCGATTGGGTCATCGACGGTTTCTACAGCCGCCTCCGGCCCGAAGGGCGCGGCGCTTACGTCCAGCGCAGCAACACGGGCCACATCCACACCGCGCCGCAGTGCAACGCCAGCCTGCGCGACATCACCTGCTTTGACGGCACGGTGGACCTGGCGGGGGCCAGCGCCACCTGGGAGACGCCGATCCAGGGCGTGACGCTGTCCGGGGCGGGCCTGCTGCGCCGTGAGCGCGGCAGCCTCTATTCGCAGAACGGCGATACCGCCTACCGGGGCAAAGCCGTGGGCGGGTGGATCGAGGCCGTCTGGCAGCCCAGCGCCCAATGGGACTTCGGCGTGCGCCAGGAATGGCTCAGGAACACCAACAGCGTGAGCGGGCCGGGCGCGGCCCTGGTGGCGGCGGATGCCAGCCTGCTGCCCAACGACCCATCGCGCCGGTTTTCCGCGATGGCGGGCTGGCGGCCGTTCGCGGGCTGGCTTTTTACCCTGGAAGCGGCGCGCGAGCGCGTCGCGGGCAAGGGCAGCACCGTGCTGGCCTTGCGGGCGCTCTGGACGCCGGGACCACTATTTGAAAGGAACTGGTAATGCACTCGGAATACTTCGGTCGGCGGCTCGCGCTGCGCTCGCTGGCCGCCATCGCCCTGCTCGTTGCGGCGGCAAGCACCCATGCCCATGATTTTCGGGCGGGCAGCCTGGTCATCGACCATCCCTATGCCACCCCTTCCCTGGCGGGCGCACCCAATGGCGCGGCCTATTTCCGGAGCATACGCAACCGTGGGGCGAGTGCCGACCGGCTGCTGGGTGCGACGACAGAGGCTGCGGAGCGGGTCGAACTGCACGAGATGACCATGGACGGCAACGTCATGCGGATGCGCGAGGTGCCCGCGATCGACCTGCCAGCGGGGCAGGAGGTCCAGTTGCGGCACGGCCAGCGCTGGCACCTCATGCTCGTCAACCTGCGGCAGCCGCTGGCTGTCGGCGACCGCTTCGACCTGACCCTGAAGTTCGAGAAAGCGGGCGAGCACAAGGTAAAGGTGTGGGTCCAGCAGCCCAGGGCGGGCGCCGCGACGGGCGGGCACCAGCACTGAGGCCATGCGGCCTGGCCTGAGATGGGTCGGCAGCGGCCCCCTTGCACCCAACCGCTGGAGTTTTTACGCCTGCCACCCATAAGTGTTGTGACGTCACCGCCAGAGCATCCAAGGCACCTCAATGGCGCTGGCGGACCGATGGCTTCATACCACTTGGCAGGCGCTTTTTGCTGAACTACAGGTTGCTCAATCGACTGATCAGTTCTTCTGCTGTATTGGTTGTCAGGCCAGTCTTGCCATCCACAAGGAACAAGGATGGATTGAATGGGCGGTAGAGCCAAGACCGATCATCGACTGCCAGCCAAGGGAACACCGCACGATCATTGGTGCGAAGCCAGGCATTGCATTCAGCCTCTCGCTCATAGCCCAGCAGAGAATTGGGAACATTCTCCAATTCGCAGAACCGTGGTGTCACGCCAACCACCCGGTGCGCCACGTCCGGGGAGAAGCGGACGCGCAGGCCATTGATCGGTACCTGCAGGCGCCACGTACTGCTGATCACCACCTCGCAGTCAGGCACTCTGCGCAGCACCTGCTCGAAGAAAGGCAGGCAGGAGAAGTGCCTGGATTCGTGGCAGAACTCGGGGTGCGTCACCCCATCAAAATCCAGAAAAATCGTACGCACGTGAACAGTATAAGGAGGGACTCAGACCGACAGTGAGCAGCACGCCCCCGTTCTCGCACACCACTCCAATGCTGGAATCGACTGGATGCCAGCCTTCAAGCATCAGACCCCTGCGAGTAATGCTCTGCTGGCGTTACTGCATGAGAATGTGCCCATGGCAACCATGTCAGCAGGCCCCCTTGCCCCCTACATCCCGGCCTCCACCCCCCGCAGCGCAGATGTGATTCTGTACCTGGACCTCGACGGTGTGGTCCACCACGAATCTGTGCTCTGGCACCCCCATCGCGGCATCTACATGAATCCATACGAGGCTCCAGACCATGCGCTGTTTGAGTGGCTTCCTATTCTGGAAGAGGAACTCGCCTCGCACCCCTCCGTGGCCCTGGTGCTGAGCAGCACCTGGTGCATCCGCCCGGGTTATGCCAAGACGCTCCAACGCCTGCCGGAGCAACTGCGCGCGCGATTCATCGGCGGCACGTACCACAAGCGCGTCCATGGAGCCGATCCATGGAACCTGGCGTCGTTCCGCAGCACCCCGCGAGGCATGCAGATCCTGGCAGACGTGCAGCGGAGAAAGCCGCGCCACTGGATCGCCCTGGACGATGACATCGAGGACTGGCCTCCGCTCGTCATCGGCAACTTGGTAGCTTGTGAGGGCACTACCGGACTTTCCAACCCGGAAGTCCGGCGTGAGCTGCGGCACAAGCTGCAGCAAAGTGCGGTCGCGTAAGGCTTGAGCCCGAGCCCTCACGAAGTGCTCGAAAGCTCCGGGCAGTTGCGCCGTATGCGTCCCGTCATCCCGTGTTGACGAGTGCACAGCTACTCTGCGAATGCCATTTAGGCGTTACTAAATTCCCGTGAGCCTATCTCGTTCCTGAGCAGGCAAACTCTCAATTCCGCGCATGAAGTCGTCACTGACACGACCACCAGCTACTACCAGGATTGCCATGACTTTGCTAAATCCATCGGGGCTGCGCGCCGCGTCCTCTGGGCAAGCTCCATCAAGCTGAGAGTTTGGTGCGGCCAGCCACTTGCGCACCTGCTCCCACGATTGGAAGGCTGCGAAGGCGGCTTGATCCAGAGCCGTCAATCGCTCGTAGTCCGGGCTTCCGAATTCGCGGCCTACAGGCGCCATATCAAGCCAAGCCCGGTCTTCACTCGAAGCATGGTACGTTGGGCTCAACCGATGTTTCTGTGGTGTTTTCTTCGGCATGCCTACATGCTACTCGTCGGCCGCAAAGAACTGCCGGGTGAAGCAAGCCGAATGGGCCAGCAATGACCTGCCCACGGCGCGGCCGGTGCATGCCATCGATAGAAGTCAGGTTGATGTAAATCCGACAGGATGTAGGGCTCATAGTTTCAATGATTCAACAATCATTGTATTATCGAGCTATGAATGAATCAGCTGTCGTCCGTTCGCTTGCAGCCCTCGCGCAGGAAGTGCGCCTGCGTGTGTTTCGCGCACTCATCGTGGCGGGCCAGGAGGGCCTCACTCCTGGGGCGATTTCCGAGCAGTTGGGGGTTGCCCCCAACACCCTGTCCTTCCACCTCAAGGAACTGTCCCACGCAGGGCTGGTGACCCAGGAGCGCCATGGCCGAAATCTCGTCTACCGCGCCTCGTTCGAGACCATGGCCGAGTTGCTGGCCTATCTGACAGAGAACTGCTGCCAGGGCGCGGCCTGCCTTCCCGAGGAAGCGACCTCCTGCAACTGCTGAACGGCCGTCCTGAGGCGATACAGGTACCTACGCCTGTGAGCGCCTGCGCCCCGGCTCCCCATACCACCCCTTTCAACCCTGGAGTTCACCATGAGCGAAGCCCAACAACCCTTGAACGTCCTCTTCCTCTGCACGCATAACTCCGCGCGCAGCATCCTGGCCGAAGCCCTGCTCAACGACATGGGCACAAGCCGATTCAAGGCCTACTCCGCAGGGAGCAGCCCGCGCGAGAACCAGCAACCCAACCCCCTGGGCCTGCAGGTGCTGCAGAGCGCTGGCATCCCCACAGAGGGCCTGCGCAGCAAGAGCTGGGATGAATTCGCAGCACCCGGCGCACCCCATATGGACCTGATCATCACCGTCTGCGACAACGCGGCGGGCGAGGTCTGCCCCATCTGGCCGGGCCACCCCGCCACGGCGCACTGGGGATATGCCGATCCAAGCGAAGGCGACGGTACCGAAGCTCAAAAGCTCGAAGCCTTCCGCCAGACGCTTCATGCCATGAAGCGCAGGCTGGAGTTGCTGGTGAGCCTGCCCGAGGACAAGCTGGCCAAGGCAGTGCTTCAGACCTCCGCCCGCCAGCTGGCTGCGAACTGAAGGCCGCGATGCAGAAGTCCGGCATGAGCGTGTTCGAGCGCTATCTCACGGTATGGGTGGTGCTGTGCATCGTCGTGGGCATTGGCCTTGGCCAACTGTTCCCCGGCGCGGCCCAGGCCATTGGCGGCTGGGAGGTGGCGCGAGTGAACCTGCCGGTGGGCCTGCTCATCTGGGTGATGATCATTCCGATGCTGCTCAAGGTGGATTTCGCCGCCCTGGGCGAGGTCCGGCACCACGTGCGGGGCATCGGGGTCACGCTGTTCGTGAACTGGCTGGTCAAGCCGTTCTCCATGGCCTTCCTGGGCTGGCTGTTCATTCGCCAGTGGTTTGCCCCTTACCTGCCCGCAGACCAGCTCGACAGCTACATCGCCGGGCTGATCCTGCTGACGGCTGCCCCATGCACGGCCATGGTGTTCGTGTGGAGCCGCCTGACGGGGGGAGATCCCCTGTTCACGCTGTCGCAGGTGGCGCTCAACGACAGCATCATGATCGTGGCGTTCGCGCCGCTCGTGGCCTTCCTGCTGGGCCTGTCGGCCATCACGGTGCCCTGGGACACGCTGCTCACCTCGGTCGTGCTCTACATCCTCATCCCCGTGGTGCTGGCCCAATGGCTGCGCCGGGCACTGCTGGCGCGAGGGGAGGCAGCGTTTGAAGCTGCGCTGCAGCGCATGGGGCCCTGGTCCATTGCGGCGCTGCTGCTCACGCTGGTGCTGCTGTTCGCGTTCCAGGGCGAAGCCATCCTGAAGCAGCCCTTGGTCATCGCGCTGCTGGCCGTGCCGATCCTGATCCAGGTGTTCTTCAACTCGGCGCTGGCCTACTGGCTCAATCGCATGGTCGGCGAGAAACATGCGATCGCCTGCCCCTCGGCATTGATCGGCGCTTCCAATTTCTTCGAACTGGCCGTGGCCACTGCCATCAGCCTGTTCGGGTTTCACTCGGGCGCGGCGCTCGCCACCGTGGTCGGGGTCCTCATCGAAGTGCCGGTCATGCTGCTGGTCGTCAAAGTCGTGAACTCATCCAAGGGCTGGTATGAATCCTGATCTTCCCAATGTCGATGCCGACCCGCTGGAACAGGTCGATCTGGAGCGGCTGGTGAACCAGTGGACGGGAAGAAATTAGGACAGATTTACCAAACCCGATTGGGCGCAAACAGCCGGGCTGTCACCCTTGAATCACATTTAGGAACCCGACGGCGAAGTTGGGGAGCGCACGAGGGCGTCCTTCAAAAGAGTCAGGGTTAACCCCTGGCTCTTAACGGGACGATTTGCACGGAAAGTGAGATCACCCCGTTTCGGATTGCTCAGCGCCCCTTCATGGATCTCGCGCCGAATCTCCATCCCGACGACCAAGAAGAAGATCGTCATCAACGCGTCGTTGATCCAGAAATGAAGAGCTTGGGAGAATATCCAGTTGCCAAGCCCAATCGACAGCGGTGTGTGCCAGAGCGCATGGTAACTGGGAGCCAGTGGCGAATTAGCCCAGATCAGAGCAATCGCTGCGGCGATGAGCAGCACGATACCGCTGACAGCCTCGATATGTAGGAAACGGTCGAAAGTCGCGAAGGCGCGTTCGGCCAACAGTTGGGCACGCGGCAGGGCCTGCCGAGAAAGGGGTAGATTCATGATCGCGAAAACTCCGCGCGGCGGCCCGACCTGCGCATGAACCTGTTCGCTGCTCCATGCAGCCAACACCCGGCACGTATTTTACGTCGCGGTCATCAGACCATGCTCAACAGTTCTGCGACATCTTGCTCTGCAGCACTCGTATGTGCATCGCACATACCGGGCAGATGCCTTGCTGAACTAAAGATTGCTCAATCGAGCGCTCAGTTCTTCCGCTGTGGTCGCTGTCAGGCCAGTCTTGCCATTCACCAAGAACAAAGACTGGTTGAACGGGCGGTAGAGCCAAGACCGGTCATCGACAGCCAGCCAAGGGAATACCATGCGATCGTTGGCACGGAGCCAAGCATTGCATTCGGCTTCGCGCTCATAGCCCAGCAGGGAGCCGGGTACGTTCTCCAGATCGCAGAACCGTGGTGTCACGCCAATCACTCGGTGCGCCACATCAGGGGAGAAGCGGGAGCGTAGGCCATCGAGCGGCGCCTGCAGACGCCACGTGCTGCTGATCACCACTTCGCAGTCAGGCACTCTGCGCAGCACCTGCTCGAAGAAAGGCAGGCAGGAGAAGTGCCTGGATTCGTGGCAGAACTCGGGGTGCGTGACCCCATCAAAATCCAGAAAAATCGTACGCACGTTAACAGTATAGGAAGAGGCTCGGACTTCGGATGACCCTGCATGCGCACGTATTCGCGCGCCGTGGAGCGAGATTGCGTCAGCAGTAGACAGGCGTCTGGTCGTCGCTTAATGGTGTGTGGCGCATTTTTGATCATTTGAGATTAAAATTTATCTCATTTGATTTATCAAATGGGAACCAAACATGACAACGATCGCCAGCAAGGACACCACGGCTCCCAAGCTACCCACCGAAAAGGTCATCAAGAAGCCAGCACCCGTGAAGGGCATCAAGATCCTTGTGGCCAGATCCAGCAGCCCAACAAGTCGCGCGCGCAAGCCTCAAGGGACGTCGTACTCTGCGAAGAAATCGGCATCGGTTCCCGCTGCCAATCGCTGGAAACCCTCATACAAGCGCAGCATGGGGGTGGATGCCTACGTCGTGCAGGTGAACGAGGCTACGCCTGATCAGATGGTAGAGATCGAGCGTGAGGGTGTCGCTGGCACCTTCATCGCTGACCTGTCCAAGCGCATGGATTTGCCGTCCTCGCGGATGTTTGCCATGCTTCGCATCCCTCCGGCGACCGCAGCGCGCAAATCTGCTTCCGGGGCGCTTGTGGATGGGCGCGCGGGCCTCGCAGCCGTTGGCATGATCAAGTTGCTGGGCATCGCCCAGAACATCGTGCAAGACAGCACCTCCGACGAAGCCAGGAACTTCGACACGGTGAGGTGGCTGGGCCAATGGATTGAGCGTCCCCAACCGGCCCTGGGTGGACGCAAGCCTGCCGACTATCTTGACACCCCCACTGGGCAGGACATCGTGGCCAAGTTGCTGGGCGCCATGCGCAGCGGGGCCTACCTGTGAAGCTCTGGCGCATTGCAACCGAGACGCGCACGTACCAAGCAGACGATCTGAGTGGCGGCGGCGCAGCCGCGTCACCTGGCCGCTGGAATGACGATAAGCAGCATGTCGTGTACTGTGCGCCGACCATTGCGATTGCCGTTCTGGAGACTGCGGCGCACATCGATGATGCCGGATTGCCCCTGAATCGTTTCCTGGTCGAAATCCAGGTGCCCAGCGACGTGTGGAAACGGCACGAAGTGGCCAAGCTTGCATCGCTGCCTCCAGCTTGGTCTGCCATCCCGGCAGGCAAGGCCAGCGTCAGTTACGGCTCAATCTGGCTGTCTTCGCTGCGCTCCCCCATCCTGCTCGTCCCATCGGTGATCGTGCCCGAAGAGCACGCGGCTCTCATCAATCCTTTGCATCCGGAATCATCCAAGATCACCGCAAAGGTGATCCGGCCGTTTGAGTACAACAGGCTTTTCCGCCGCTGACAGCGGCCTCGCAGGCCTGCGCATCTCCGTGGCACCGATGCGCTAGAGATTTTGGCAAGTGCAGTCGGTCATTGCGACCTGGAGTGCTGGCACTGCCAAACTGCGCCTTCACATCTGCCGGGCCGCGTACGCTGCTGGCGCGTGCAAACGGGCAGCAGCGAGATGGCTGCCTATTGCACGAACCGCAATCCTACGCCAGGCTCTGTAATGATGTAACGGGGCGAGGAAGCATCGTCACCCAGCTTGTGACGTAGCTTCCCGACCAGGATGCGCAGGTAGTGCGCATCCTCTTCGTGGGTAGGGCCCCACATCTCCCGCAGCAACTGCGATTGAGTGATGAGCCGGCCGGGCTGCTGCACGAGCAACGACAGCAGCGCAAATTCCTTGCGCGTGAGCGCCACAGGCTGGCCGTGCAGCCTCACTTCCCTGCCCGCGACGTCCACCCGTAGCACGCCATCGTCATAGACTTGTGCGGCATCCTTGGGAAGCCTGGCGTTGCGCAGCAGCGCGCGCACGCGCGCCATGAGCTCCCCGACGCCGAAGGGCTTGGTCACGTAGTCGTTGGCGCCGGCATCCAGCAGTGCGACCTTCTCTTCCTCCCCGGAGCGCACGGTGAGGACGATGACGGGCACACGCGACCACTGCCGCAACTCCCGAAGGACGTCCCGGCCGTCCCGGTCGGGCAGGCCCAAGTCCAGCACCACGATGTCGGCCCCCTTGCTCGCGAGAAGCGTCAGGCCTTGCTGGCCGGTCTCCGCCAGCAGCGTGGCATAGCCCTGCGACCGCAGGCTGATGTCGATGAACTTGCGGATCTGCGGCTCATCGTCGATGACGAGAACGCACGGCGCCGGTGTTGAATCGTGCTCTTGGCTCATGTCTTTAGTTCTCTGAAGCCGGTCGCTCACCCATGGGCAAGGTAATACGCACGGTGGTGCCATGATCATCCGGTCCCGGCAGGGCCTCGACCTTTCCCATGTGGGCCCCCACGATGCCCTGCACGATCGTCAGACCCAGGCCTGTACCCTGCTTGCCCCGGTCGCCGCGCTCCACACTGTAGAACATGTCGAAGATCCGGCGACGCTCGTCCTCCGGGATACCCGGCCCCTGGTCCGAGATGTCGATGCGCACCGCGCCGCCATCCACCAGCCGCGCATGCACCTTGATCGGCTCGCCCGGCGGCGAGAACTTGGCAGCGTTCTCCAGGACGTTGAAGATCGCCTGCTCAATCAAGGCTGGATGCACATGGACCAGTCCGATCTGCGGATCGATCTCGCTTTGCACCTTCACGTCCGGCGCATAGCGCTGCAGGCGGCGCGCTGCGGAGCCCACCAGCTCGTCCACGCCGATCCAGTCGCGCGACAAAGTCAAGCCCTCCTGCTGGCCCAGCCGGGTCATGTCCAGCAGGTTCTGGATGTAGCGGTCCAGCCGCTCGCCCTCCACACGGATGGTGTCAAGCAGGCTGCTGCGGTCCTCGGGCCCCATGTCCTGGCTGTAGCGCGCCAGGCTGTCGGCGGCGCCGATCATGGAGGACAGCGGCGAGCGCAGGTCATGTGACACAGAGGACAGCAGTGCGGACCGCAGGCGCTCCGTTTCGCTCGTGACGCGGGCGACCTCCAGCTCCGACACCAGCCGGGCGCGCAGTGCCGCCTGGCCGATGTCTTCCGTCATGCTCTCCGCCAGGCGCCGCTGCTCGAAAGACAGGCGCCCCATCGCTGATGGGAAGTGCAGGCCCACGACCCCGATCGTGTCCTGGTCCGAGCGGACCGGCAGGAACCACCACGGGGAGTTCGTGAGCGTGTCGGTGTAGCGCCCGCTCGGTTGTCCATGCTGCTGGCTCCAATCGGCGGCCACCATGTCCTTGTCCGTCAGGTCGCCAGCGGCGGCCACGGGGCCCGACTCGCCGTTGATGCGCAGCCACGCCTGGGCGCTCAGAGTCGATTGCAGCACGGAGGAGCTGGCGGCGATTACCTGCCCCAGGTCCGCTGCCTTGGACAGTTGCCTGGCCAGGTTCTGCATGGCCGTCGCGTGCGTGTTCGAGGCCCGCAGCGACATTACCTGCATACGCAGCCGCGATGCCAGGCGGCCCGCGATCAGTGCCGCGGCCATGAACAACAACACCGTGGCCACACCACGCTGTGCGCTGATGAGGAAGGTGAATCGCGGCTCGATGAACAGAAAGTCGTAGGCGACGAAGCACAGCACCGCGGTGATGACCGCAGCCACCATGCGCGTGCGTGAAGCGACAAGTAGCACGGCGATCAGGAACACTGTGGAGAGATCCTCCAGCCCTACGAAGCGCTCGGCGATGGCGGCTGCCGCGATCGCCCCTGCCGTCGCCAGCGCGATCAACGCCGGCTCCCCTCTGGCCAGCCGTTCACCTGCCAGGTCCTGGAAGCGGCGCGCACGCTGGCGCGCCTGCGGCGTGCTGACGATGGTCAGCTCGTACCGCACCCCTCTTTGCAGCAGCTGCTGTGTCAAGGTGCGGTTGAAGATGCGTGCGATCGGGCGCTCGCGTGTGCGGCCGATCACGATGGAACGCGCGCCGCGCGCGGCCGCGGCATCGAGCAAGGCCTGCGTGATGTCCGTGTTATGCAGTACCTCGGTCTCGCCGCCCAGGTTGCGCGCCAGGGCGAAGGCCTTGTCCAGCTCCATCTGGCGCTGCTGCTCTGCGTGTGCCATCGAGTGGCGCTGCGCTGCCGCGCGGTCCAGATCCTCCGGGTGCAACGCCGCATCGGCGGAATGCCCTGTGTCCACGGTCACCACCGACCATGGCGCGCCGCGGCGCTCGGCAATGCGCGCGCCGGCCCGTACCAGATACTCCGACTGGCCCTTGCCGTCGATGGCGATAAGCACATGGCGCTGGATCGCGATGTCCGCCAGCCCGCGGGCCGTGCGTTTCTCCCTCAGGTCAGCATCCACGTGTTCGGCCACGGTCTGGATCGCCAGCTCGCGCAACGCGGTGAGGTTGGACGGAGAGAAGAAGGCTTGGAGGGCCTGTGCCGCCTGTTCGGGCAGATAGACCTTGCCTTGATTCAGGCGCTCGATCAGTTCCCGCGCCGGCAGGTCAACCAGGCGGATGTCCCTCAGGCGCTCGAACACCGCATCCGGCACCGTTTCGCTGACCCGGATGCCGGTGATCTGATGCACCACGTCGTTCAGGCTCTCCAGGTGCTGGATGTTCACCGTGGTGTAGACGTCAATGCCCGCGTCCAGCAGTTCCTCGACGTCCTGCCAGCGCCGCTCGTGGCGGCTGCCGGGAGCGTTCCGGTGGGCCAGTTCGTCCACGAGCGCAATGGCGGGCTTGCGGGCCAACAGGCCATCGAGGTCCATCTCTTCCAGCGTGCGTTCCTGGTACTCGACCTGCTTGCGCGGCAGTTGAGGCAGCCCCTCCAGCATGGCCTGGGTGTCGCTGCGCCCGTGCGTTTCGATGATGCCGACCACCACGTCGATGCCCTGGCGATGCAGCTCGCGCGCACGGGCCAGCATGGCGTAGGTCTTGCCCACGCCCGGTGCTGCCCCGAGGAACACCGTGAGCCGCCCCGCCGCCTGGCGGCGCAATTCGCCAATCAGAGCATCGGCCTTCTCCGCGTTGTCAGCACCCATGAATGTCTGCCCTTTTTCCGTGTTGTTTGAGCGATGGTCGGCCTTGGGAGACGGCTGGTTTCACAAGGCGCGGCTCACATCCGAGCGATGCGCAACAGGCCTTTGGCCTCGCCGACCAGCGCTTGCGGGGAAGGATAGCCCGCGGTGAACGGCCTGGGTCACAGGCGACACCTCCGCGCAAGGCCATCCCCCGCGCACCAGGCTCGCGGGGGACGGCACCTGCGCGTGGAAGCTTCCAACTCAGCACGGCCAGCGCTCGAAGACTTCTTTGACCTGGATCGGATCCTGGCATGCGTGCAACGCTTTCCTGAAGTCCTGATCCGAGAACAAGGACGCCACATGGGCCAATACATCCAGATGATCCTGGGTCGCTGGCGCCGGCACCATCAGCGCGACCACATCCGACACCGCCATGCCGTCAGGCGTATCGAAGCTCAGCGCGGGCGCCAGGCGCGCATAGACGAGGCGGATGCGGTCCAGTTCCTTCACCCGCGCATGCGGAATGGCCACTCCGCGGCCCAATGCCGTCGAACCCGCAAGTTCGCGGCGCTGCAGCGATGACGCCACGGAGTCGGCGGGCACGTCGTGCGCCACCTCCATGTGCTTGCCGATCATCTCGAAAAGCTCCCGTTTGCCTGTCGCCTGGACTCCCAGAAGAATGTCCCTGGCCTCCAGGTAGCCGCTCAGCGCGCCCATGTCCTGCTTGCCTCTCACCGTCCGGTGGCTGAAACGGTTGCGATGGAGGGCGCAGGACTGGCCGCCAGCGCATCCAAGGCCAGATTCAGGACCAGGACGTTGACACGCGGCTCACCGAACGCGCCCAGCTGCCGGCCTTCGGTGTGCTCCGCCACGAGCTTCTCCACGACCTCGCGGCCAAGGCCCCGAGCGCGCGCCACGCGCGCGATCTGGATGGCTGCCCCCGCCGGGCTGACGTGCGGGTCGATGCCGCCGCCGGACTGAGTGAACAGATCGCCTGGCACGGCCGAGGGATCGACGCCTTCGCGCTGAGCCACGGCCGCACGCGCTTCCTCCAGGCGCTTGCGCAGATCCGGGTTGGTCCGCGCCTGGTTGCTGCCGGCCAGCGCCATAGGGTTGTAGCCGGCCGCCGAGGGACGCGGTTGGAAGTACCCGTTGCTCGCAAAAGGCTGGGACATCAGTTCGGAGCCGATCACCTTGCCACCCTGCTCGATCACACTGCCGTTGGCCGTGCGCGGGAACAACGCCTGCCCGAGACCGACGCCGGCGAGCGAATAGAGAAATCCGAAGCCGGCCAGCGACAGGATCGTCAGCCCGATGGCGCCGCGCCAGGCGCCCCGGTCCACCACCGGGGGAGTGGCTGCGCCGGAATTGCGCGCGTTGGCGGCCAGGGATGCAATCATGGTCATGGAAGAACTCCTCACAGGTTGAACAGGGCCGCCAACACGACGTCGATCAGCTTGATCGCGAGGAAAGGCAGCAGGATGCCACCCACGCCGTAGATCAGCATGTTGTTGCGCAGCAGGTGGGTCGCGCTGGCGGGCTTGAAGCGCACGCCGCGCAGCGCCAGCGGGATCAGCGCCGGGATGACGATCGCGTTGAAGATCAGCGCCGATAGCACCGCGCTCGACGGGCTCGACAGGTTCATGACGTTGAGCGCCGCCATCGACGGGATCGCCGCGGCGAACAACGCCGGCAGGATGGCGAAGTACTTGGAGACGTCGTTGGCCAGCGAGAAGGTGGTCAGTGCGCCGCGCGTGATCAGTTGCTGCTTGCCGATCTCGACGATCGCCAGCAGCTTGGCCGGGTCGGAGTCCAAGTCCACCATGTTGCCGGCCTCTTTGGCCGCCTGCGTGCCGGAGTTCATCGCCAGGCCCACGTCGGCCTGGGCGAGCGCCGGCGCGTCGTTGGTGCCGTCGCCGACCATGGCCACCAGGCGTCCGCCGGCCTGTTCGGCGCGGATGCGCGCGAGCTTGTCCTCGGGCTTGGCTTCGGCGATGTAGTCGTCCACCCCGGCATCAGCGGCGATGCTGGCCGCCGTGAGCTTGTTGTCGCCGGTAATCATCACGGTCTTCACGCCCATCTCGCGCAGGCGTGCGAAGCGCTCCTTGATGCCCCGCTTGATGACGTCGGAAAGCTCGATCACGCCGAGGATGTGGCGGCCGTCGCTCACCACCAGGGGCGTCGCGCCCTTGCGCGCCACGGCGTCCACGCGCGCCTGCAGCTCTGCAGGCACCCGCCCGTCGAGCGCCTTGACATGGCTGCTAATGGCATCGATGGCACCCTTGCGGATCACGCGATCGCCCGGCAGGTTCACGCCGGACATGCGCGTTTGCGCAGTGAAGGGGACGAAGTGCGCGTGCTCTGGATCGACGAGCTTCTCGCCTTTTTCGCGGGCGAGCTTCACGATGGATTTGCCTTCGGGCGTCGGGTCGGCCAGCGAGGCCAGCAGGGCGGCCTGGCGCAACTGCGAGGCATCCACGCTGGCCAGTGCATGGAAGGCGGTCGCTTGGCGGTCGCCGTAGGTGATGGTGCCCGTCTTGTCCAGCAGCAGCACGTCCACGTCGCCGGCCACCTCCACGGCCTTGCCCGACTTGACCAGCACGTTGGCCTGCAGTGCGCGGTTCATGCCCGCGATGCCGATGGCCGGCAGCAGGCCGCCGATGGTGGTCGGGATCAGGCACACCAGCAGCGCCACCAGCAGCACGACGTTGACCTGCACGTCCACGAAGCCGCCGATGAAGGGCAACGTGACAACCACGATGAGGAAGGTCAGCGTCATCACCGCGAGCACGATGCCCAAGGCGATCTCGTTGGGTGTCTTCTGGCGGTTCGATCCTTCGACCAGTGCGATCATGCGGTCCAGGAAACTGTTGCCTGGCTCGGCCGTGACGCGCACGATGATCCGGTCGGACAACACCTTGGTGCCGCCGATGACGCCGGAGCGGTCGGTGCCGGCTTCGCGCAGGACGGGCGCGGATTCGCCTGTCACCGCCGCCTCGTTGATGGTGGCCAGGCCCTCGACGATCTCGCCGTCGGCGGGAATCAGCTGGCCTTCTTCCACCACGACGCGGTCGTCCGGGCGCAGTTCTGCGGCGGGGACGCTGGTCTCATGGCCCGACTTGTCCAGGCGGCGCGCCACGAGGTCCTTGCGCGCGCGCCGCAGGGATGCCGCCTGGCCTCGCCCGCGCGCCTCGGCCACGGATTCAGCGAAGTTCGCGAACACGACGGTGATGAGCAGGATGATGGTTACCGCCCAGCCGAAGCCCGTGCTGGTCCAGCCCGCGAAGGTCGCCGCGGCGGTGACCAGCGTGCCGAGCCACACCACCGCCATCACTGGATTCTTGATGGCGTGTTGGGGCGCCAGCTTCTTGAAGGATTCGATGAGCGCGGGCAGCAGGCCCCGGTCCGCGTCCACCGGTGTTTGAGTGTGTGTCGTGATCATGTGAGACTCCCTTTCAGCGGGCGAGCAGTTGCGTCAGCGCGAGGTGGTCGGCGATGGGCCCCAGGACCAGCACCGGCATGAACTGCAGCAGCGTGAGGATGATGACGATGCCGATGAGCGTCAGCGCGAAGGTCGGGGTTTCGACGTGGAGCGTGCCCGAGCCCTCGGGGGCGCGGCGCTTGGCGGCCAGCATCGCGGCGATGGCCAGCGGAATCACCAGGGCGGGGAAGCGGCCGGCAGCCAGCACGAGTGCGCAGCTGACGTTCCACCACATCGTGGCGTCGCCCAACCCTTCGAAGCCGGAGCCGTTGTTGGCAAAGGCCGATACGTACTCGTAGAAGACCTGGCTGATGCCATGGAAGCCCGGGTTCGAGTTGCCCGTGAGGCTGGGCACCGCCAGCGTCACGGCCGTGAAGCCCAGGATGACCAGCGGCTGCAACAGCACCAGGATGGCCAGCAATTTGACTTCCGGCCCTTCTATCTTGCGGCCGAACAGCTCCGGCGTGCGGCCGGTCATCAGTCCGGCCAAGAAGACGGACAGCAGCAGATAGACGATGAATTGCTGCAGCCCGCAGCCTACGCCGCCCCAGATGGAGTTGATCAGCATATTGA
Source organism: Acidovorax sp. MR-S7 (assembly GCF_000400995.2). Lineage (GTDB taxonomy): Bacteria > Pseudomonadota > Gammaproteobacteria > Burkholderiales > Burkholderiaceae_C > MR-S7. The sequence goes on from NZ_DF238913.1 coordinate 39,805, forward strand.
CCATCGACACCATGCCGGTCAGCGGCGCGGTGGAGTCCAGCATCGAGTTGACCGAACCGTTGTTCACCTGGGTGGTCACGGATGCCCACAGGGCGGAGGCGTCGGCACCGAGCCGGACTTCCTTGCCCTCCATCAGGGCGATGTCGGCCGCCGTGGCGGAATGGCCCTCCGACCACAGGGACAGACCTACGGACACCACGGACATGGTCAGCATCGTGCCGAACACCATGGCGCCGAACTTCCGTCGGCCCGTGAACGGCGCGATCATGAAGATGATGCTCACCGGAATCAGGCAGATCGCCAGGGTTTCCAGGAAGTTCGACAGGGGTGTGGGATTCTCCGGCGGCACGGCGCTGTTGGGGCCATACCAGCCACCGCCGTTGCTGCCGAGCTGCTTGATGGCGACCATGGGCGCAACCGGGCCCAGCGGAATCTTCTGTTCCTTGAATTCGGCTGTGGCCTCAACGGGTGTTGCCACAGGACCGGCTGCCAGCGTCGCCGGCACGCCTTGCCAGGTCAGCAGTGCCGACCACACCAGACACAGCGGGAGCATGAAGCGAAGCGTGGCGCGGACCACGTCGGCCCAGTAGTTGCCGACATCGACCGCTTCCACCGGTCTAGCCGTCACGCCTTCACCGCGTTCCATGGCCTGGCGGCCGCCGAAGAGGCCGCGCAGGGTGGCCGCCACTATTGCCAGCCCCATCACGGGCGTAATGACCTGCAGTCCAACGATGCCCGTCATCTGCGACAGGTAGGACAGCTGTGCCTGGCCGGAGTAATGCTGCTGGTTGGTGTTCGTCAGGAACGACACCATGGTGTGCAGCGCGAGGTCCCAGCTCATGTTGGGTACGCCGTCGGGGTTGAGCGGGAGCCAGGCCTGGGTCATGAAGATGATCCAGACCACGATGGCCAGCAGCAGGTTGGACAGCAGGAAGGCACCGGCGTAGCCGCGCCAGCTCATGCCCACATGGGGGCGCGTGCCCAGCGCAGCATAGATCGGCCTTTCGATCCAGCCGAACAAAACGTCGCTGCGCATCGGCGCGCTGCGCATCACCGCAGCCAGGTAACGCCCGAACGGCCAGCCAAGCGCGATGAGCAGAATGAGGAGTAGAAGGGACTCAGCCATGAGGAACTCCGTGGATACCGTTGAGACAAAGGGGCAGGACCATCGTCGGCCTGGTCAGAAAGAGGCTTGCAGCGCCAGCTCCGCGCGCGTGCCCGCCATGCCGGGGAACAGCCGCTTGGCCGCCGAGTCGGTGCCGTGCAGCGTCAGGCGTGCCTCGAACGGCGCCTTGAAGGCCCACACGACGCCGACCGAGCCGTGCGTGTAGCTGTCCGCGTAGGCGTTGTCGAGGAAGTAGCGGGCCAGCGTTCCCTCCATCCGCCACTGGTCATTGATTGGGTAGCGCGCGCCGATCAGCGTGTAAGTGCCGCGGGTTTTGCTGGCCATCGCGTTTGTGGAGTGCCCCACCGCCAGCCAGTAGTTGTCGCGCCAGGTCACGGCGGCGTTGACCTCGTTCCAGTTCAGGCCGATGTCCGAGCCGGGGTACTGGTAGCGCAGGTAGTAGACGTCCAGGGCCCAGTCCTGGGCGAGCTTGCCGCTCCAGCCCAGCGCGATGTCGAACTCGCTGGTGGCGCCGTTGTCCGGCTTGAACGTGACGTTGGAGCCCCACACGGAAGCGTATAGGCCCGACCCGTGGGTGTACTTGAGGCCACCCTGGATGGCCGGCTTCTCGAGCGTCTGCGAAGTGCCTCTCCACACGTAGTCCGATGTGAGGCCCGCATTGCCGGTGAGTTGCGCAGTCGCTGTCGAGGGCAGCGCGGCCATCGCCGCGACGCCGACTGTGGCGAAACTTGCCATGAATTTGAATTGCCCGAGGCGCATATTGTTCTTGCAAGCGAATGGCGAAATTGCCAGCCTGCAGTGTTCAATGAGGCCGCGTAAAGAATCCATTCACAAGGGCTGCCTCGGCATAAATTCTTCGTAAATTCTTGGGGCGCTTGGTGCGGTGCTCAAGCGGCGCCAATCGCACTGGCACCTTGAGTGGCAACCTCCTCAGCGGATGTGGGTCCCTGCAGAGCGCGCAGAATTTATGCCGAATTTACGGCGCCCAAATGGGCATTGGGATATGGTCTTCAAAGGATCGAAATTCGAACCTCACCGTATGCCTCAATTCCTGCAAGACGTTCTTTTTGTTCTATGCGTCATCGTCGGTTTCACTGGACTGTTCCAGGCACTAGGGACGCTGATTGACTGGTGTGGCTGCCAGAGAACCGCCCATGGCGCCTGATCTTTGGCACATGCTGCTGGCGCTTCTTGCAATCCTGCTTCCGCTGCTGGGGGCGTGGCTGATCATCAGCATTCCGGATCTTCGCAAGCGTCGAATGCGCTCACACGCCGATAGGCAACGTCGATAACACCTGTTCGGCACAATGCGATCGAGCTATGGGCAGATCGTGCGGGCGGCAGCTCACAGCCTGAAGCTAACCAGGCGCCGTCAAGGTCAGCTCCGCAGCGGCTGCTGCCGATCGTCGCCGGACACCGAACTCTCGCTATAGACAATATCTCTGTCATCGGCCCTTCGCGGAGCCGACATAGACAATGGTCGGCATGAGGCATTCCCATGACGCAGCCAGCCTTCGTGTTCCATGTCAGATATAGACTGGCATTGCGATTGAAGCGAACTCTGCGGCTCAACCGCTGGGCACATCAGCTTCGATGTCCTAAGGGTAAGTTACATGGAATTCTTCATCCGAGCGCAAACTATCTCGGCGTCAGCTTTACCCCTGATAGTGTTGGGAACGATGCACTGTAATCACCATTAGAAAGCTCAACACACATTTCGTGCAGTGCGGCCAACTCCGAAGTAGCCCCCACATTGATAGCGCCGCTACCTGTTACCAGCCGATAGTTTGAATTCGCCTCTGAGGTTGAGTCGAGAAGCGCGATGTCCTGCTGCAGATTTTCTGACTGCGAAGTCCAAAACAAGAGCGGGGACATACGCAGAACATCACCCCGTTCAGGCGATACCAAGACCGCCTCCATATTGGAGAACGTTTCAGATCCCTCATATTCGTAGATTTCAACGAACGGCCCATGGGACCCATGGGCAGTGCGAAATACTCCGGTGTACTTCGACGAGAAGCCTCGCTTTGTGATGTCCTCAAACTGACCAAAACGCCACCCCGTCATGGCGCCGTTTAGTGCATTCCCCAGGGCTGCCAGGACCTCGCGATGGCCCGCGTAGTGCGATGCACGATGGTGCTTCTTGTCGTTGATCGCATCGATGGCCGCATCTATTGCTGATCTACTTCGCAGTTCGAGAAGAGTGTTTAGCTTGGGGAGAAACAAGGCCTGCTTGGCCTTGCGCTCCAGTATCGACCGAAGGACGCTCCAGATCGGCCCGGCAGATCCTTTTGTAAATTGCTTGAAGATCGAGGACTTGCGAGCTTCGGCCGTGGTGCGGTAGTCGACGAAGCCGAGCGCTAAAATACTGAACAGAAGAGATTCAAAGGCGACGCCGAAACGATCCTCAATCTCGGCCTCGCTGGTGCTTCCCAAAAACCTCGCCAGATGATGTGCAGCAGGAAATGGCAGGACGTTAACCAGTTCGTTCAGTTCCTGCCACCCCTTGTCGCTGGCTCGCTCCGTGTAGACCCTGACAGCTTGCTGCTCAACGTAGGAAATAGAAGAGTTGCTAGTTCCAAAATCGAACCCTACATACGCTTCACCAAGAGTGGTTTTCTCCCCGTATGTCATGTCGAGGAAAAACGGCTTGCCGTCAACGCTACATTGATCGCCATTCAATCCTCCTTGCCGATAGACGAACTTTGGATATGCAGTGCCGTCAGGCGAAACCTTAAGCTCCAGAATGAGGTTGCTGTCAAAGGTCGCGCTTTTAGGACTGGTAACTCGGTGATCGATGTTGTGGAGACTTGCGATGGCCTCATGGTCGAGGGATGACTTCAGGAAGTAGTAGTCTAGGCTTCTCTTTGGCGGCGAGCTGAGTCGAAATTTCCATCGCAGTGGCGTCTCGCTGGCCTGCCCTATCAGGTATGCCGATTCGAGAAGCGTTCCATCGGCCAAGTTTGAGTGCCCCTTGTTCTCGCTAATAAGCTTGAATCTTGGCGCCGCGGGCACACTTTCATCGGGTGCAAGGACAAGGCACAGGCGGTTGTAGGTAACAGCCTGGAAGTCGCTTGTGCCGCGGTTAAAGGTGCGGCGCGCACACTCAATAGCGAGGCCCTTCGACACGACCTCCTGAAAACTTCCCTGCAACTCAAGAATTTCGGCATCAGGAAAGGAGCTTGGGAGCAACTGTTGTACTAGCCTTGCGAGCCAACGAATGTTGGCCGAGCCCCCAGAGAGCAAGACGATATCAACTTGGCGTCCGCCTAATTCTTCCTTTGCGCGGTCGATAGCAGTGGTCAAAGCGGGCCTCAGTCGGTTACTCCAGACGCGAGTAACAAAAACTTCCCGAAGTTGCGTTGCGTCGAACCTAATGGAGATCTCTTCAGGTTTTTCCGAAAAGGGGTTCTTCGGAATAGAGATCTGCATGCCTGGGCCGGGCGAGTACTGCGCATCGAGCGACCAGTCCGCGAGTGTGTCGCAAATATGGATCTTTGCCCTCTCTACCTGAGAGATCAACTTCCTCATGTTCCGGACAAATTGCAGAAGGTCGGCGCGCAGATCCTGATGGGCGCCCTGCTGGTAGATCTCCCAGGCCCTGGAGACTCGGTTCTTGTCGACGCCCTTGTCGAGATTCTTTGACAGAAGATTTTTTGCAATCGACATATTGATGTAGGCGCCACCCACTGCAATCGATGCGGCCGCCAGCGGCCGCGAGTTGCGCCCGCTGCCACTGACGTCTCCAGACGCAGTCGTGTCGACCACGCTGACATCGAAGGTCCCGCCACCGAAGTCCACGACCAATGCCGCATGACGCGTTTTGCTAGTAAGGAGTGGATGGCGGATGCCGTATCGGTAGTACTGAAAGACCGCGAAAGGCTCAGGCAGGAAGTCGATTTCTTCGAAATGGGGTTTGAGAATGGCCTTAATCTTGGCTCGATAGTTTTTGAGCCACTCGGCGCCGTCATCATTCCCCCTATCAAGGGCCAGTGGCTCTGCCACCAGAATTCGATCTGCTGGTTGAAGACCCCTGGAAGAGATCCACGGCTTGAGGTTCTTCAGCACTCCCTCGAAGAACGTCTTGGTGATCTCATGTGCCGACCGTTGCTTGCCATCGCCCGTGTCGAATCTTGGAGGCTCAAGCCTCTCGCGAGCTGTTTCGCCCAAGTTCAGCTTGAAGTTTTCGTTGAGCTCGGTGGCATCGGCGGCACGTTCTAAAGCCTGGTGCCCAATGTGTGGGCCCATCGAGTCAAAAAGTACAGCGGTCGGAATGTTCTGACTTTCGTCGACCTCCACCATTTGAAGAGCGTTGATGAATAGTTCTTTTTTTAGCGCCATGTTTGATGCTCTGCGTGCCTCTCATGTGACCTTTGCCGAAAGTCATTGGGTGTTCGCACTCGGTGCGCGCGCAAAACTCTCGAATTTGCACATCTTAGCCGTGTCAGGCGCAAAAAAATTCGGCGCCCGCAGAGCGAATCTGAGAAGGCCCCGCGGCCCATTGCCGTCTTCACTCGTCGGCTTAAGCGCCATTGACCTCGGTATGAATCGTCCCGAGAATTGAATCGCCCCGACTTTCGTGGAGGCCATTTGGTGTGAGTGAGGCCGGTATGGCTTGACTGGCGAGTTGCCGATGGTAGTTGGCTGCCCTGATGCACCCGTTGGGTGCCGGGCTGCTCGCTGTCGCTGGAGCGCCGATGGCCGCAGTGTTTGCCGTGTTCCACGGTGCTGGCAATGGCATCCTGACGATTGCCAAAGGGACACTGCCATTGGTGTTGTTCGGGCCAGCGGGTTATAGGCACCGGCAGGGAGTGCTCATGGTGCCCGCACGCATTGCCCAGGCGGCTTCGCCCTGGGTGGTTGGCATTTGCCTGGACCGCCTGGGGGCCGGAGCGCTGTGGGTCTCGGCAGGACTGGGGGTGGCGGCTTTTTTGGCACTGCTTGCCGTGGCTGCGCCCGCTGGTTCTGCTCGTGGCAATTGATCTTGTCTGGGGACGGCCGTGATCACTTGATTCCGTCGAAAATGGTCACGGCACAGGTTGCGGGAGAGGGATCCCCGCATGAATACGTTCTGTAAGCCAAGCCCTTCCGGTTCTGCACGCAAAAAATGAAAATGCGAAATGGATGTGTGCTCTAAGCTGTTGATTCATATGGAGCAGCTTTCCGATTTTGCAGAGAAAAAATAGAAAAAGGAAATGGACCATCACATTTGCCTCAACCAGCGCGGGTCCATTTTGATGGGGTTTCGGCCCGCAGGAGCACGCTCGCATAACGGTCTACGCTGAAGCTCATGACGCCCCGAAAATTGATGTGCCCAAAGTGCACCGGGCCGATGCGCCGCAGCACATTGTCCTCAATGCGTTGCCCCCCTGACTTCAAACGATCCACGGTCTCCTGCAGCTTCATCGTGTTCCAGGAAATCACCATGTTTGTGAGCAGCGCATGTGCACCGGAGATGGACCTGAGTTCATCGCGGCGCCTAGCGCGCTCGGCCGTGATGCGGCCATAGTAGATGGCGCGTTGCAACTGGTGAACCGATTCACCCCGGTTCAGGAGGGTGTGGATTTCCCGCCTGAAGGCGTCATTGGTGAAGTAATCGCACAGAAAGACGGAGCGCAGCAGACGGCCGTACTGATCCAGGCAACGGCGCACATCATCTCCAGCGGCCGCGCTGCCATGGCGGGCCAGCGCCCAGGCCACGCTGACCCTCCCGGACCTGATTGAAGCGATAAGCCGCATGGCCTGGTCCCAACCTTCGCGAATCGCTTTTTCTGTAATCGAGGGAATCGCAACTTTCTCCAGTGCCTCAGGAACTTTGATGGAACGAGGCGTCCAGAGTTTGCGGTCAGGAAGGCCTGCCAACTGCGGACACAGGTCGAACCTGAGCAACTTAGCGACGCTCATGCCGGAGTAGGTATAGCCGTGGGTGTCAACGGCCAGGAGATCGACCTTGATGCGATCTTCGCTTTTGGAGTTGTAGGCGTCTATTCCATGGACGGCCGGTGCGTCCTGACGCGTCATGAGCACAATAGGTTGATCGAAGATGACCGGGTAGCTGCCCAGAACGTGGGTGTAAATGCCTGCGGCAGCAGTTTTTCGGCGTGGATCAGTACGAGCAATGGACAGATGGCGTGTGGCGTCAAGCGCCATCATGTCCGATGAGGCTTTCGTCCCATCACTCCAAAGGTTGACAATGGGGAAGCGCTGTTGAAAAGCGACCACACTGTCGTTGGCCGCCCGCAAGCGGCCAGGGGCCTCCAGCATGCGCATTGCTGCGGAGACGTGACTTACTGGGACACCGGGAATCATTGAAGCGGCGGCTTTGGCATCGATTTCGGTGCCGTGGGCGAGCAAGCCTGCATACAAAGCGATGAGTTCCTGGGCCGTATCAGGCTGGCGCCCCAAGAGCGTTGTGCTGATCTGAGTACGGCTGTCGATCTCCAGAATGATGTCCGGCAACTGCGTCGTGCCAATGGTTTCACTCAGGAACTGGTTCGTACGCCGCAGTTCCGGTTCCTCCTCCATGGCCCGGATAGCTGGGAGTCGCACCGACCCGTCTTCATCGATTTCGAGCAGGCCTTTCTCCAGACCGGTCTCGACATCTGCCAGTCCAGCCCGCAGCAGTTCGTATTGAAGATCCAGTGCTCTCTTTGGATCCAGGTCCAGACCGTAGGCCTCGCAAAGGATTTGCTTGTCCCGGTCCCATTCCTCCTGTGGGATCAAGAGACTCTCTTTACTTTGGTAGGTCGCGCTGTGATTCACATAGAGAGTGCCTCCGAGCAAGCCTTTGCGGATGCGCAGCAATGCACACCCTTCAAAAGCCCGGAGAGCGGCCGCGCGATCGGGAACTTCCAACAACGGCCGCCACTTCGAATCGACCACCGAAGTGTCAAAGTCGGTCGGCAGTTCTTTGGCTCCAGAAGCGTGTAGTTGCTGCAATGCTGCGAGAAGCTTGCCGTCTTCATGCGTAGGATCTGCTTGCAGATCCAGGCAGGTCATGCCATCGAGAACCGTTCGAACCCTCGTTGTCTGCTCTGTCAGGGTTTCCCTGACAACCTCGGCATGGCTGACTGGGGGACGGCCCAGCATGTCCTCGGCAAGCGCTTTAATGGCGGCTAGGCGCTCCTCGGGGTCCATGTCGGTGTTGCCCGCGATGTCTCGCATAGATTCAATGGAGCAGCGATACACGTGGGCGCGTTGTGCCTGTTTCGCCTGCACTCGCTTGGTCCCCGAACGAACGATGTCGCTGGTATGCCGATTGTTGCGAAAGATCGCCTCGTCGCTGAGTTCACCGAGCAGGTGCTTTAGGAAACAGACGATCTCCACGGAGCGCGTGTCTTCGACTCGGCGGGCCGTCTCGGAGGGCGGGCGGTTGACTACGGCCTGGGCGAAAGCATGGATACGTCCGATGGAAAGCCCTTGCAGGTTCCACAAATGGACGCCGAGCGCCTTCAGGGCATCGATTCGCGAGTTGACCTCTTTAAGGGCCTTCAGGCTGTGTTTTCCCGCTGATTGCTTGAGCCACTCAAGGACTGAAATCCCCGGCGTCATGCTGTCCTCGTGCATGACCTTAAGGACTGCGCGAAGACGCACTGGCGTCACTGCGGCACGAATGGTGGTGAGTGCCAGTTCCTCCACTACCCTGAAGGCAGATCGAGCAAGGTCTTGGATGTGGCGCTTACCTGGCAGGACAATCTTGTTATCGAACAGCCATTGCTCAGCGGAGTTGAAAAGTTCATCGACCGATGCAGCATCGATGGCTTGCTGGGAGAGCGCTGCTTGCAAACGCTCTTCGGCGCTTGCATCGTAGGCTGCTAGGCCAAGCCTCTCTCGAACCCAGGCACGATGATTGGCGAGAGTCCGATCCGCGTTCTGGTACAGCGCCTTGAGTGAGACTATAGCGGTGGTATGGATGCCTAGCTGCTCACACAGCAAACGCAGCATCGTCGGCGGCATCCTGAGCTTGCTGTCCGGATTTCTTCCCGTCAGGGCTACGAAGGACAATTGGACGGCGAGCCCTAAGTGGTAGCGTTTTGCATAGTTGCTTTCCCGAATCTCCTTGACCAAGCGATCAGGCAGGCGGCAATGCAACAGCACGTCGTCAGCATCCAGGCCCGATGGAAGTTTCTCGTACCCAACGAATCTGTACCGGTAGCTTGACATCAGCGTCCTCCCCAATCCAGAAGACACTATAAAACGCTGCTAAGTTGTTGTCGCTGGACATTTTTTTGGTGCCAGATTCCGGTTTTGCAACGAAACCGAGATCACCCCAGACGGGAGAAGTCCTGCGGCGTGGTGGAGCTGGCTTCCAGCCCCTGCTTGGCATAGGCGGCGCGCACGTCGGGGCGCGCCATGACCTGCACCACGACGTCGTTCAAGGTCTTGACCACGTCGGCCGGCGTGCCGGCGGGCGCGAAGACGCCGTAGTAGGTGACGAAGCTGTAGTCCTTGTAGCCCGCCTCGGCCACGGTCGGCACGTCGGGCAGCGAGGCGTTGCGCGCGGCGGAGGTGACGGCCAGCGCGCGCACCTTGCCGCTCTGGATGAGGTTGGTGGCCGACGAGATCGAGGCGCCGGCGACCTGTAGGTGGCCGCCCATCAGGTCTGCCAATGCCGGGCTCGACCCCTTGTAGGGCACGTGCTGCATCTTGAAGCCGGCCGCCGCCTGCAGCATTTCCACCGAGATGTGCACCGAGCCGCCCGTGCCGGAGGTGCCGTAGCTGATCCTGCCGGGTTCCTTGCGCGCGGCGTCGATGAGCTGCGCCAGGGTCTTGTAGGGCGAATCGGCGGTGACCAGCAGCACCATCGGCGTGGTGGCGAGCAGCGAGATCGGCTGCAGGTCCTTGATGGGGTCGTAGGACGTCTTCATCAGCAGCGGGATCAGCGACACGTTGTCCGACTGGCCGATCACGATGTCGTGGCCCGTGGGCGCCGCGCGCGCCAGCTCGGCCAGGCCCAGCGCCGTGCCGGCGCCGGGGCGGTTGTCGGGCACCACCACCCAGCCCTTGGCCTCGGCCAGGTGGGTGGCCAGGTTGCGGCCGATGAAGTCGGTGCCGCCGCCGGGCGTGGAGGGGATGATCACGCGGATCGGCTTGGCGGGGTAGTGCGCGGGAGTCTGGGCGTGGGCCAGCGCTGCGGTGGCCATCAGCGCCGCGATGAGGATTCGTCGTTGCATGGTGAGTGTGTCTCCGGGGAATGGGGGTGGTGGGGTCAGAGCCTGAGAGTTTTTTGGCCGTGTCCGAGCAGCGCGCCAAAACGCCCTCGCTCTAGACGCAAAGCACAGCCATAGCTCGGGCTATGGCGCGCATTTGCAACGACGAGCGAGGGCGTTTTGGCGTGATGAGCGGGCATGGACGAAAGACTCTCAGGCTCTTAGCCGCCGATCTTTCCGTGCTGGCGCAGCAGCGCGATGGCCTCGTCGTCCAGGCCGAGGTCCTTGAGGATCGCCACGGTGTGCTCGCCCACCTGGGGCGGGTCGGCGCGCTTGCCCACCTTGCGGCCATCGAATTCGAGGGGCAGGGCGGGCGTGGAAACATGCTCCCCGGTCGGGAGCACCGTCGGCATCAAGGCACCGCCCTGCGTGAGGTGCGGGTCTTTCAGCAGATCATGGGGCTGGTTCACGGGCGCGTACGACAGCTTGGCCTTTTCGAGGGCTTCGCACAGGTCGGCGCTGTTCCAGTTCTTGAGCACTTCGGCCACGGCGGGCACGACCCACGGGCGCGCGGCCTCGCGGTCGATGGCGGAGAACAGGCGCGCATCCTCGGCCCAGCCCGCGGGCATGAAGGTGGCGGCGAAGGTGCGCCACTGGGCGTCGCTGACCACGGCGACGAAGACGCGTGCGCCGTCCTTGGTCGTGAACAGGTCGTAGACGCCCCAGGGCGGTTCGCGCTTGCTGCCGAAGGGCAGGGCGGGGGTGCCGGTCAGCTCGAACTGCGTGATGAACTGCGCCACCAGCAGCAGGTTGGTCTCGAACAGGCCCGCGCGGATGTACTTGCCCTTCCCCGTGCGTGCGCGCTCGTGCAGCGCGCTCAGGGCGCCGATCACGCCGAACTGGCCACCCAGGATGTCGTTGACCGAAGGCGCGGCGCGCTGCGGGCGGTCGTCGCTGCCGTTGATGTAGGCCATGCCGCCCATCATCTGCACCACCTCGTCCAGGGCCGTGCGCTCCTGGTAGGGGCCGCTCAGGAAGCCCTTGAGCGAGACGTAGATGGCGCGCGGGTTGCGCGCGCGCACGGATGCGTGGTCCAGTCCGTACTGCTGCAGGCTGTCGTCGCGGAAGTTCTCCAGCACGATGTCGGCCTTGTCGGCCAGGTCCTGGACGAGCTTGCGGCCCTCCGCCGACTTCAGATCGACCGCGAAGCTCTGCTTGTTGCGGTTGAACACGGGGAAGTAGCCGATGCCGGCGCTCTTGAGGCGGCGCGTGCGGTCGCCCTCCACGGGCTCCACCTTGATCACCTCGGCGCCCAGGTCGGCCAGCGTCATGCCGGTGGCGGGGCCCATGATCATGTGCGAGATCTCCAGCACGCGCACGCCCTTGAGCGGCAGGTCGTCAGGGGCGAGGTAGGGAGAAGGCGCGGAGGGAGATGGACTGTTCATGCTGGATGGAATTAATTATTCAGAATTAATAATTACAAACACCTTGGGCGCGATCTTGGCGCGGTTCATGGGGGCGCCGCATCCGATGAAACCCTAGGGGCCTCAGGATGCGGGCGCGTAGGGCGCGAACCGCCGTGCGTTGGGGTCGATGCTCAGCGGCCGGCCCAGCGCGGGGAAGGCGCGCTGCACGCAGTTCTCCCGGTCGCAGACCTTGCAGCCCGAGCCGATCGGCACGGCGCGCTCAGGCGCGTCCAGCCCCAGCCCGTCGCCGTAGACCAGCCGATGGGCGTGGCGCGCATCGCAGCCCAGTGCCACCGAGAAGATGCGCCCGGGCGTGCCGTAGCCGCCGCGCCGGTGCTCCACCGTGCGGGCGATCCATAGATAAGTACGCTCGTCGGGCATGCGGGCCAGTTGCGTGAGGATCTTGCCGGGCTGCGAGAACGCGTCGTACACGTTCCAAAGCGGGCAGGTGCCGCCGGTGCGCGAGAAGTGGAAATCGACCGACGACTGGCGCTTGGACATGTTGCCCGCCCGGTCCACCCGCACGAAGAAGAACGGGATGCTGTGCGGGGATGCGTGGCGCATCGTCGAGAGGCGGTGCCCCACCGTCTCGAAGCCCACGCCGAAGCGCTCGCCGAGCAGGTCGATGTCGTAGCGCAGTTCGTCGGCGGTCGTCTGGAACAGCCGGTTGGGCAGCAGCAGCGCCGCCGCGAAGTGGTTGGCGAAGCCGATGCGGGCCAGGGCGCGCGCCTCGTCGCTGCCGAAGTTGGCCGCGTTGGTGAATCCGTCGATCGTCGGCTCCGCCTCCAGCAGCGCGAGCTGGATGCCCAGCTGGAACGCCTGCTGGCCGGCGCTCAGGCCGGCCCCCAGCCGCAGCTGGTGGCTGGCGCGCTCGAGCATTCGCACCGGCTGCTCGACCGCGGGCGAGCCCGCCGCGCGCAGCACGGTGATGCCGTGGAGGCTGCGCAGCCGCTGCTCCAGTGCCGCCACGAGCTGGGCCGCATGCGGTGCATAGGGGTCGGTGTTCTCGGGGTGCAGTTGCAGGTAGAGCTGCTCGGCCTGCTCGTCCAGCAGGGCCAGGTGCTGGTGGCCCGCGTAGAAGAACTCGCGCACTTCCTCATAGGGCTGCACGGGCGCGGGAGCCGCATGCGCGGCGTGGCCGCTGTCGGTGTTCTCCGCGATCACCGACAGGCGTTCCTCCGCAGCGCGGATACGCTTGTGCAGGCCCAGCAGCACGCGCGTGGCCGCCGGCAGCTGCTCGGCCAGGATGCGGGTTTCCGCCAGCGGCACCTGGTCGCCGCCCGGCATGTCGGCCAGGGCGCTGCGCAGCTGGCCCAGCTGCCGCGCCTGCGAGTCCTCCGAGAACTGCTGCAGGTCGATGCCGAAGGCCGCCTGCAGCCGCAGCAGCACGTTCACGGTGAGCGGCCGCTGGTTGTTCTCGATCTGGTTCAGATAGCTGGGCGATACCTTGAGCGCCTGCGCCAGCGCCGCCTGGGTCAGGCCGCGCTGCTCGCGCAGCGTCTTCAGGTGCGTTCCCATGAAAGCCTTGCTCATGTTTGCAAACATCGCAAATTTACATTCGCAATTCGCATAAATTTTTCTCCTAATTGTTGCGAATGCTCGCTGTTTTTGCGAAGATTGTAAATATAGATATGACAGGGACACCCACCATGGCTTTCGATTTCGGAGATCTGCAGCGCTGGAACCAGGCGGCCAGCAAGTCGGCCCCGCAGGGCGACGCGGAGAACTTGAACTGGATCACGCCCGACGGCATCGCCGTCAAGCCGCTGTACACCGCGGCCGATCTGGAGGGCTTGCCCTACACCGACACGCTGCCCGGCTTCGAGCCCTACGTGCGCGGCCCGCAGGCCACCATGTACGCGGTGCGGCCCTGGACGATCCGCCAGTACGCGGGCTTTTCCACCGCCGAGGAATCCAATGCCTTCTATCGCAAGGCGCTGGCGGCGGGCGGGCAGGGCGTCTCCGTGGCGTTCGACCTCGCAACGCACCGGGGCTACGACAGCGACCATCCGCGCGTGACCGGCGATGTGGGCAAGGCCGGGGTGGCGATCGACTCGGTGGAGGACATGAAGATCCTCTTCGACCAGATCCCGCTCGACAAGGTGAGCGTTTCCATGACCATGAACGGCGCCGTGCTGCCGGTGCTGGCGGGCTACGTGGTGGCGGCGGAGGAGCAGGGCGTATCGCAGGACAAGCTCTCAGGGACCATCCAGAACGACATCCTCAAGGAGTTCATGGTCCGCAACACCTACATCTACCCGCCCAAGCCGTCGATGAAGATCATCGGCGACATCATCGAGTACACGGCCAGGAACATGCCGAAGTTCAACTCGATCTCGATCAGCGGCTACCACATGCAGGAGGCGGGCGCAAACCAGGCGCTGGAACTCGCCTTCACCCTGGCCGACGGCAAGGAATACGTGAAGACCGCCATCGCCAAGGGCATGGACGTGGATGAGTTCGCCGGCCGCCTGTCGTTCTTCTGGGCGATCGGCATGAACTTCTACCTGGAGATCGCCAAGATGCGCGCCGCCCGCCTGCTGTGGTGCCGCATCATGAAGGGCTTCGATGCCAAGAAGCCCAAGAGCCTGATGCTGCGCACGCACTGCCAGACCTCGGGCTGGTCGCTGACCGAGCAGGATCCGTACAACAACGTGGTGCGCACCACCATCGAGGCCATGGCGGCCGTATTCGGCGGCACGCAGAGCCTGCACACCAACGCGCTCGACGAAGCCATCGCGCTGCCCACCGAGTTCAGCGCCCGCATCGCGCGCAACACGCAGCTCATCATCCAGGAAGAGACGCACATCACCAACGTGATCGACCCCTGGGCCGGCTCCTACATGATGGAAAAGCTGACCCAGGACATGGCCGATGCGGCCTGGAAGATCATCGAGGAAGTCGAGGCCATGGGCGGCATGACCGCCGCCGTGGACTCGGGCTGGGCCAAGCTCAAGATCGAGGCCGCCGCCGCCGAGAAGCAGGCGCGCATCGACTCGGGCAAGGAAGTCATCGTCGGCGTGAACAAGTACAAGCTCGCCAAGGAAGACCCGGTGGACATCCTGGAGGTGGACAACGTGAAGGTGCGCGAAAGCCAGATCGCACGCCTGAACGCTATCAAGGAAAAACGCGACCAAACGCAGGTACAGCAAGCGCTGGATGCTCTCACTTCCGCAGCAGAAAGCGGCGAGGGCAACCTGCTGGACCTGTCGATCAAGGCCATCCGCCTGCGCGCCACGGTGGGCGAGGTGTCGGATGCATTGGAGAAAGTCTTCGGGCGCCACCGCGCCGATACGCAAAAGGTGACCGGCGTGTACGCAGCAGCCTATGACTCGGCCGAGGGCTGGGAGAAACTCAAGGGCGAGATCGCGGCCTTCGCCGAGGATCAAGGCCGCCGCCCCCGCGTGATGATCGCCAAGCTGGGCCAGGACGGCCACGACCGCGGCGCCAAGGTGGTGGCCACGGCTTTTGCCGACCTGGGCTTCGACGTGGACATGGGCCCGCTGTTCCAGACCCCCGAGGAATGCGCCCGCCAGGCCATCGAGAACGACGTGCACGCCGTGGGTGTCTCCACGCTGGCGGCCGGCCACAAGACGCTGGTGCCCGCGATCATCCAGTCGCTCAAGGAGCAGGGCGCCGACGACATCATCGTCTTCGTCGGCGGCGTGATTCCCGCGCAGGACTACGACTTCCTGTACCAAGCGGGCGTGAAGGGGGTCTACGGCCCCGGCACGCCGATCCCGGCCAGCGCCAAGGACGTGCTGGAGCAGATCCGCAAGGCCACGGCGTGACGCCTGAGGTGCTGCTCCAGGGCATCGTGGCGGGCAGCGGCGCCGTGCAGCGCCGCGCCATCGCCAAGGCCATCACGCTGCTCGAATCCACCCGCGCCGACCACCGCGCGCAGGGCGACGAGCTACTCACCGCGCTGCTGCCGCACACGGGGCGCTCGTTCCGCCTGGGGATCAGCGGCGTGCCCGGCGTGGGCAAATCCACCTTCATCGAGGCGCTGGGCCTGTACCTGATCGCGCAAGGCTTGAAGGTGGCGGTGCTCGCCATCGACCCGTCGTCCACCGTCTCCGGCGGCGCCATCCTGGGCGACAAGACGCGCATGGAGCACCTCTCGATGAACGAGCAGGCCTACATCCGCCCCAGCCCGAGCAGCGGCACGCTGGGCGGCGTGGCCGAGAAGACCCGCGAATCCATGCTGGTCTGCGAGGCGGCGGGCTACGACGTGGTCATCGTCGAGACCGTGGGTGTGGGCCAGAGCGAGATCGCGGTGCAGGGCATGACCGACATGTTCTGCGTGCTGCAACTGCCCAACGCGGGCGACGACCTGCAGGCCATCAAGAAGGGCGTGATGGAGCTGGCCGACCTCGTGGTCATCAACAAGGCCGACATCGACCCTCACGCCGCCACGCGCGCGCAGGCGCAGATCACGTCCAGCCTGCGGCTGCTGTCCATGCACGGCAACCCGGAGCATGCGCACCACGACGGGGCGACATGGGCGCCGAAGGTCATCACGTTGAGCGCGTTGAAAGGCGAGGGCGTGGACGGCTTCTGGGCCGCCGTGCAGGAATTCCGCCGCCTGCAGACCGCCAACGGCCGCATTGCGTCTCGGCGCGAGCGGCAGTCCCTCGCCTGGATGTGGGAGCGCATCGACGCAGGCCTCAAGCAGGCCTTCCGCGCCCACCCACAGGTCAGACAGCTTTTGCCGCAGATGCAGGCCGACGTGGCCGCAGGCCGCATCGCCGCCAGCACCGCAGCACGAAATCTGCTCGCAGCCCAATCAGGGAAAGCGTAAGCAGCTACTAATTGAATAGCATCAAACCCAAGAGAGCAACCATGCAAGACATCCTCGACCAACTGGAGAAAAAGCGCGAGCTGGCCCGCCTGGGTGGCGGCCAGAAGCGCATCGACGCGCAGCACAAGAAGGGCAAGCTCACCGCGCGCGAGCGCATTGAGCTGCTGCTGGACGACGGCACCTTCGAGGAATGGGACATGTTCGTGGAGCACCGCTGCACGGACTTCGGCATGGAAGACACCAAGATCCCCGGCGACGGCGTGGTCACGGGCTACGGCATGATCAACGGCCGCTTGGTGTTCGTGTTCAGCCAGGACTTCACCGTGTTCGGCGGCGCACTGTCGGAGACGCATGCCGAGAAGATTTGCAAGGTGATGGATCAGGCCATGAAGGTCGGCGCGCCCGTGATCGGCCTCAACGACTCGGGCGGCGCGCGCATCCAGGAAGGCGTGGCGTCGCTCGGCGGCTATGCCGACGTGTTCCAGAAGAACGTGATGGCCAGCGGCGTGATCCCGCAGATCAGCATGATCATGGGCCCCTGCGCGGGCGGCGCGGTGTACTCGCCCGCCATGACGGACTTCATCTTCATGGTCAAGGACAGCAGCTACATGTTCGTGACCGGCCCCGAGGTGGTGAAGACCGTCACGCACGAGGAAGTGACCGCCGAGGAACTCGGCGGCGCCGTGACCCACACCACGCGCAGCGGCGTGGCCGACATGGCGTTCGAGAACGACGTGGAGGCGCTGATGATGCTGCGCCGCCTCTACAACTACCTGCCGCTGAACAACAAGGAAAAGGCCCCCGTTCGCCCCAGCAACGACCCGGCCGACCGCGCCGACCTGTCGCTCGACACCCTGGTGCCCGACAACCCCAACAAGCCCTACGACATGAAGGAGCTGATCGTCAAGACGGTGGACGACGGCGACTTCTTCGAGCTGCAGCCCGACTACGCCAAGAACATCATCATCGGCTTCGCCCGCATGGAAGGGCAGACCGTGGGCATCGTCGCCAACCAGCCGCTCGTGCTGGCGGGCTGCCTGGACATCAAGTCCAGCATCAAGGCCGCACGCTTCGTGCGCTTCTGCGATGCGTTCAACATCCCCGTGCTCACCTTCGTGGACGTGCCCGGCTTCATGCCCGGCACGTCGCAGGAGTACGGCGGCATCATCAAGCACGGCGCCAAGCTGCTCTACGCCTACGCCGAATGCACGGTGCCCAAGATCACCGTCATCACGCGCAAGGCCTACGGCGGAGCTTACGACGTGATGAGCTCCAAGCACCTGCGCGGCGACGTGAACCTGGCCTGGCCCAATGCCGAAATCGCCGTGATGGGCGCGAAGGGCGCGGTGGAAATCATCTTCCGCGAGGACAAGAACGACCCCGCCAAGCTGGCCGCCCGCGAGACCGAGTACAAGGCCCGCTTCGCCAACCCGTTCGTCGCCGGCGCGCGTGGCTTCATCGACGACGTGATCCTGCCGCACGAGACGCGCAAGCGCATCTGCCGCAGCCTGGCGATGCTCAAGAACAAGCAGCTCGACAACCCGTGGCGCAAGCACGGGAACATTCCCCTCTAAGCGGCCAAGGAGAACAAGAACATGTTTACGAAAATTCTGATCGCCAACCGCGGCGAAATCGCCTGCCGAGTGATTGCTACGGCCAAGAAAATGGGCATCGCCACCGTCGCCGTCTATTCCGACGCTGACAAGGACGCGCGCCACGTCAAGCTGGCCGACGAGGCCGTGCACATCGGCGCCGCACCCAGCCGCGAGTCCTACCTGCTGGCCGACAGGATCATCGCCGCCGCCAAGCAGACCGGCGCCCAGGCCGTGCACCCCGGCTACGGCTTCCTGTCGGAGAACGAAGCCTTCGCCCAGCGCTGCGAAGACGAGGGCATTGCCTTCATCGGCCCCAAGGCGCATTCCATCGCCGCGATGGGCGACAAGATCGCGTCCAAGAAGCTGGCGAACGAAGCCAAGGTCAACACCATCCCCGGCTACAACGACGCTATCGAAGGCGCCGAACGGGCGGTGGAAATCGCCAAGGGCATCGGCTACCCGGTGATGATCAAGGCATCGGCTGGCGGTGGCGGCAAGGGCCTGCGCGTGGCCTACAACGACAAGGAAGCGCTCGAAGGCTTCACCGCCTGCCAGAACGAGGCGCGCAACAGCTTCGGCGACGACCGCATCTTCATCGAGAAGTTCGTTCAGGAGCCGCGCCACATCGAGATCCAGATCCTGGGCGACAGCCACGGCAACGTGATCTACCTGAACGAGCGCGAGTGCTCCATCCAGCGCCGCCACCAGAAGGTGATCGAGGAAGCGCCTTCGCCCTTCATCTCCGAAGCCACGCGCAAGGCGATGGGCGAGCAGGCCGTGGCGCTGGCTAAGGCAGTGAAGTACCAGTCGGCGGGCACGGTGGAGTTCGTGGTCGGCAAGGACCAGGACTTCTACTTCCTGGAGATGAACACCCGCCTGCAGGTGGAGCATCCGGTGACGGAGTGCATCACCGGCCTCGACTTGGTGGAGCTGATGATCCGTGTCGCGGCGGGCGAGAAGCTGCCCCTGACGCAAGCCGACGTGAAGCGCGACGGCTGGGCCATCGAGTGCCGCATCAATGCCGAGGATCCGTTCCGCAACTTCCTGCCGTCCACCGGCCGCCTCGTGCGCTTCCAGGCGCCGGAGCAGTCCATGTTCCAGGCCGATACCAGCAAGAAGTACGGCGTGCGCGTGGATACCGGCGTGTACGAGGGCGGTGAGATCCCGATGTACTACGACTCGATGATCGCCAAGCTCATCGTGCACGGTACCGATCGCAACGACGCCATCGCCAAGATGCGCGCCGCGCTCAACGGCTTCGTGATCCGCGGCATCAGCAGCAACATCCCGTTCCAGGCCGCGCTGCTGGCGCACCCCAAGTTCGTCAGCGGACAGTTCAACACCGGCTTCATCGCCGAGCACTACGCCCACGGCTTCAACGCCGAGGACGTGCCGCACGACGACCCGGATTTCCTCGTCGCGCTCGCCGCGTACATGAACCGCCGCTACCGCGCGCGTGCTTCGGGCATCAGCGGCCAGCTCACCGGCCACGAAGTGCAGGTGGGTGTCAAGTTCACCGTGGTGGTGCTGGGCGCGGGCGGCAACAACACGCACCACGACGTGGAAGTGACCGACTACGACCAAGCCAACCGCTCCAGCGCCATCACGCTGAACGGCAAGACCTATCGCATCAGCAGCACCGCGGGCCTGGGCGACATCCGCGTGCAGGGCCAGTGCAATGGCATGGGCTTCACCGCCCAGGTGGAGCGCGGCACGGCCAAGAACCCGCTGGCGCTGCGCATCGCGCACAACGGCACGCAGATCGACGCGCTGGTGCTCTCGCCGCTGGGCGCGCGGCTGCACCAGCTCATGCCCTACAAGGCACCGCCGGACCTATCCAAGTTCCTGCTCTCGCCCATGCCGGGCCTGCTGGTCGACGTGGCCGTGCAGCCGGGCCAGAAGGTGCAGGCAGGCGAGAAGCTCGCCGTGATCGAGGCCATGAAGATGGAGAACATCCTCTTCGCCGCGCAGGATGGCGTGGTGGGCAAGGTCGTCGCGGGCAAGGGCGAGTCGCTGGCCGTGGACCAGGTGATCATCGAGTTCGCCTGAAGCGCTCACCGCCACGCACGGAGCCCGCACGGTGATGAAGATGGACACCACCACCGTGCGGCTGGTGCTCGCGGTGGCGGAGGAGGGCAGCATCTCCCGCGCAGCGGACCGGATGCAGCTCGCCGTGGCCGCGGCCTCCAAGCGGCTGACCGACCTGGAGCAGCAGCTCGGCACCCGGCTCTTCAAGCGCCAGCCGCACGGCGTGCGCATCACCGAGCCGGGCCTGCGCCTGCTGGGCCACATCCGGCAGGTGGACAACCTGATGCAGCGCCTGGAAGGCGATGCGCTCGCGCTCGGCCACGGCCGGGACGGGCGCATCCTCATCGGCGCGCCCAAGGCCGCCATCATCGAGTTCCTGGCGCGCGACCTCGCCGCGCTGCAGGCCAAGTACCCCGAGATCACCCTGCAGGTGCAGGAGGAGAACAGCAAGATCGTGCAGCAGCTGCTGCGCGACAAGGTGATCGACATCGGCATCTTCGAGAAGACCAGCGGCTTCATCGACCTGCCCCAGGCCGACTACCGGCGCGACCGCCTGGTGCTGGTCTACAGCCGCGCGCATTTCCAGTTCGGCCCGTCCGCGCTGCCGCTCGACGCGGTGCTGGGCGTTCCGCTGGTGACCCTGGGCCGGGGCTCGGCCATCCTCGCGGCCGTGCAGCGGGCCTACCAGAGCCGCGGGCGCGTGTTCCACGCCAACTACACCGTCAACGGCTTCGACACCATGCTGGCCCTGGTGCGCCAAGGCCTGGGCGTGGGGCTGATGCCGCCGGCCATCTTCGAGAGCTTCCACCCCGAGGCCGCGCTGGCCGCCGTGGCGCTGGAGGGCGACTGGCACGAGCGCCGCTACGTGCTCTCCTTCGTCGAAGGCCAGGCGCAGGAGCAGACCCTGCGCAACGTGGTGGCCGAGCTGCTGCACCGGGCCTGACGGCGCTCAACTGATTTCGTCATTGGCGAAATCAGATATGCCCGGCACATTCTTGCCGCAAAACCTCCGGGCGGAGACAGTGGCTGCCAACAACCACCCGTCAGGAGACAAGCACTTGCAACGCCGTTCCTTCCTTGCCGCCAGCGCCGCGACGCTGGCCGTCCCCTGGGCCCATGCGTCCGCCGCGGACCTGCCCAAGGGGCAGGTCAAGATCCTCGTGGGCTGGGCGCCCGGCGGCGGCACCGACGTGTTCGCCCGCATCGTGGGCCAGAAGCTGTCCGAGCTGTGGGGCCGCCCCGTTGTCGTGGAGAACAAGCCGGGTGCCACGGGCGCGCTGGCGGCCGACTATTTCGCCAAGACCAAATTCACCGACGGCATCAACCTGCTCATGGCGCACGTGAACACGCACGCCATTTCGCCGCAGATCTTCAAGAGCATCACCTACGACCCGCTCAAGGACTACGCGCCCATCGTGCTGATCGGCGCCACGCCGCACATCCTGGTGACGGGCAGCCAGAACGGCTACGCCAGCGTGCAGGAGGTGGTGGAGGTGTGCCGCAAGAACCCCGGCAAGATCAGTTTCGGCTCCTCGGGCACCGGCTCGGTGCAGCACCTGGCGGCCGAGATGTTCAACATGGCCGCCGGCGTCAAGAGCATCCACGTGCCTTACAAGGGCTCAGGCCCCATGCAGACCGACCTGATCGGCGGGCAGATCGACTTCAGCTTCGACACCATGACGGCCGCCACCGCGCAGGTGAAGTCCGGAAAGATGAAGTGCATCGTGCAGACGCGCCTGAGCCGCGCCAAGGGCTTCCCCGCCATGCCCACCATGGACGAGCAGGGCTTCAAGGGCTTCGACGCGTCGAGCTGGTACGGCGTGGTGGGGCCCAAGGGCATGTCCCGCGAGCTGGCCCAGCGCATCAATGCGGACATCAACACCGTGCTGGCCCTGCCTGACGTGGCCAGCCGCTTCGACGGCTACGGCGCGGAAGACGGCGGCGGCTCGGTCGACAAGTTCGCCGCCTTCATGGTGGACGAGTACCGGAAATGGGGCGACGTGGTGCGCGCCGCCAAGGTCACCGAGGAAAGCTGAGAACGACATGAGCCACACCCCCCACTCCCAGCCCCTGCCGCTGCAGGGCATCCGCGTGCTCGACGTGAGCCAGGTCATGGCCGGCCCCTTCGCCTGCATGCTGCTGGCCGACCTGGGCGCCGACGTCATCAAGGTGGAGCCGCCCGGCACCGGCGACCAGACGCGCGGCGCCATGGGTTTCAAGATGAAGGGCCCGGACAGCATGGGCTTCCTGAACATGAACCGCAACAAGCGCTCGCTCGCGCTCGACTTGAAAAGCGACGAGGGCCGCGAATTCTTCTACGAGCTGGCCCGCACGGCCGACGTGATCGTCGAGAACTACCGCCCCGGCGTGGTGCAGCGGCTGAGGATCGACTACGAGACCATCCGCCAGATCAACCCGAAGATCGTCTACGTGAGCATTTCCGGTTTCGGCCAAAGCGGCCCCTGGGCCAGCCGGCCGGGGTTCGACCTCATGGCCCAGGCCATGTCCGGCGTGATGAGCGTGACCGGCTATCCGGGCGAAAAGCCCGTCAAGGCCGGCGTGCCCGTGGCCGACATCGGCTGCGCGCTGTTCGCCACCTACGGGCTGCTCGCGGCCTACATCGGCGCGCAGAAGACGGGGCAGGGCCAGCACATCGACGCCTCGCTGTTCGACTCGGCCATGGCGTTCTCGATCTGGGACATGTCCGAGTACTGGGGCACAGGCAAGCCGCCGGTGCCGCTGGGCACCAGCAACAAGATGAGCGCGCCCTACCAGGCCGTGAAGGCGCGCGACGGCTACTTCGTCATGGGCGCCACCAACCAGAAGCTCTGGGCCAAGCTGTGCGCGCTGATCGAGCGGCCCGACCTGCAGGAGCACCCCGACTTCGCCACCGTGGCACTGCGCCTCAAACACCGCGAGGCGCTGATCGAGGCACTGGAGGCCGAATTCGCCAAGCGAGACAGCGCCGAGTGGGTGGACACGCTGCTGGCCGCCGGCATTCCGGCCGGTCCCATCCTGACCTACCCCGAGGCCTTCGAGGGCGAGCACGGCGCGCACCGGCGCATGTGCATGGAGATCGACCACCCCATCGAGGGCAAGGTCAAGAACATCGGCTTCCCGGTCAAGATGCTGGGCACGCCCCAACAGGTGCGCCGTCACCCGCCGTTGCTGGGCGAGCACACCGAGGAGATCGTGGCCGAGATCCGCGCAAAGGCAACCGCATGAGCGCCGCCGTGCAGGAACGGGTGACGTGCGTGGTGCACGCCTCGGGCGCGGCCGAGATCGTCATCTACCGGCCCGAGCGCCACAACGCCATGACCGCGCCCATGTACGAGGCGCTGCTCGCGCACATCGCCGCCTGCCGCGCCGACCCGGCCGTGCGCAGCGTGCTGCTGCGCGGCGCGGGCGGCAAGTCCTTCGTCTCGGGCACGGACATCGCGCACTTCCGGGACTTCCGCGATGGCAGCGACGGCATCGCCTACGAAGCCTTCGTGGAGCGCGTGATCGACGCGGTGGAGCGCATCCCCGTGCCCACCGTCGCCGTCGTCGACGGCTGGTGCGTGGGCGGCGGCCTGGCGCTGGCCACGGCCTGCGACTTCCGCCTGTGCAGCGCGGGCTCGCGCTTCGGCGCGCCGATCGCCAAGACGCTGTCCAACACCCTCTCGTCACGCAACATCGCGCGGCTGGTGGCCGCGCTGGGCGTGCCGCGCGTCAAGCGCATGCTGCTGCTGGCCGACTACCTTTCGGCCGACGAGGCGCTGGCCTGCGGCTTCGTGCACGCAGCCGTGCCGGCAGGGCAATTGCCGGACGAGGCGCATGCGCTCGTGCAGCGGCTCATGGCGCTGTCGGGCACCACCCAGGCCGCCGTCAAGGAAAGCCTGCGCCGCATCGTGGCCGAGCACAGCCTGGCCGACGACGACCTGGTGGATTCCGTTTACGGCAGCGCCGCGTTCCGCGCCGGGGTGGCGGCCTTCATCAAGGGGTAAGACGGCTCCATGCGCATGGCGCTCCATGGCAAAATACAAGCCAAATAGCCCTGCAGCGCTTGACAGTCAAGCGCGACCAGCTATCAATCAAGGAGCAACCATGAGCATTGAACGACGTCCCTTCCGCGTGCTGGGCATCCAGCAGGTCGCCATCGGCGGCACCGACAAGGCCCGCATGAAGCGCCTGTGGGTGGACATGCTGGGCCTGGAGCAGACCGGCACCTTCCAGAGCGAACGCGAGAACGTGGACGAAGACATCCTGGCCATGGGGCAGGGCGCCTTCAAGGTGGAGGTGGACATCATGCAGCCGATGGACATCGAGAAGAAACCCGCCGTGCACGCCACCCCGCTCAACCATATCGGCCTGTGGATCGACGACCTGCCCCAGGCCGTCGAATGGCTCGCCAGCCGGGGCGTGCGTTTCGCGCCGGGCGGCATCCGCAAGGGCGCGGCGGGGTACGACATCACCTTCCTGCACCCCAAGAGCAACGACGAGTTCCCCATCGCGGGCGAGGGCGTGCTGATCGAGCTGGTGCAGGCGCCGCCCGAAGTGATCGCCGCGCTGGGGTGAGGGCATGGCCGAGGAACGCAAGACCGTCGAGGCCCTGAACCGTGCCAGCCAGGGCACGCTGCCCGGGCACCTGGGCATCCACGTGGTCTCCTTGCAGCAGGGCGAGATCCGCACCGAGATGGCCGTCCAGCCGCACCTGATGGCGCCCAACGGCTTCCTGCATGCGGGCAGCCTCGTCACGCTGGCCGACACCACCTGCGGCTATGGCTGCCGCGCCCACCTGCCCGAAGGCGCGCAGGGGTTCACCACCATCGAACTCAAGTCCAACCACATGTCCACCGCGCGCGAAGGCACGGTGGAATGCGTGGCGCGGCCCGTGCACCTGGGCGGCAGCACCCAGGTGTGGGACGCCACCGTCACGCACCGCGAAACGGGCAAGACCCTGGTGCTGTTCCGCTGCACGCAGATGGTGCTCTATCCGCGCAAGGGCGGCTGATCGGCTGCGCTTCGCGCACGAAGGCCCTGGTCGTCGACCAGGGCCTTTTTTGTTCTCCGCACAACTTTCCGCGCGCAATCCTGCGGGTTCGATGGTTTTGAGCGCTGTTGGCCGACAGAAGCACACTGTTGCCGCACGGCTTTTCCAGCGCCGGCAACATTCCTTCTTTTGCCGCCTTCCTTCATCATCTTCTGTCAAAAAATACGGAATTTGGCGGCATTTGAGTGCATGTTTTCAAGGGAGCTTTTTTGCGGCTCGGGCCCTTCCAGGCGCCGCGCAAGGCCACCACAATCGCCCCGTCGGAACCCAGCCCAGCCGCAGGCTTGCCAGTCCAGGAGCGAACAGATGACCGTCCTTGCCCCCACCCCGCCTTCCACCCCGCAGCCGCTGCAGTTCCATCCGCGCGCTCCGCAGCAGAGCGCTGCGTCGCAGCGCTGGAGCCTCGACGCCGTGCAGGCGCTGCTCGACATGCCGTTCATGGACCTGCTGTGGCGCGCCCAGTCGGTGCACCGCGCGCACTGGCCTGCGGGCGACATCGAGCTGGCCACTCTGCTGTCGGTGAAGACGGGCGGCTGCCCCGAGAACTGCGGCTACTGCCCCCAGTCCGCCGAGTTCGACACGGGCGTGCAGGCGCAAAAGCTCATGAGCGTGGAAGAGGTCACACGCGCCGCCCAGGCCGCCAAGGACGCGGGCGCCACGCGCTTTTGCATGGGCGCGGCCTGGCGTGCGCCCAAGGACCGCGACATCGAGAAGGTGAGCGCGCTGATCGGCGCCGTGAAGGGCCTGGGCCTGCAGACCTGCGCCACGCTGGGCATGCTGCAATCGCACCAGGCCCAGGCGCTCAGGGACGCGGGCCTGGACTACTACAACCACAACCTGGACACCGCGCCCGAGTACTACCAGGACGTGGTCAGCACCCGCCAGTACCAAGACCGGCTGGACACCCTGGCCCACGTGCGCGCGGCCGGCATTAGCGTCTGCTGCGGCGGCATCGTCGGCATGGGCGAGGCGCCCGTGCACCGTGCGGGCCTGATCACGCAGCTCGCCAACCTCGATCCCTACCCCGAATCCGTGCCCATCAACAGCCTGGTGCGCGTGCCCGGCACGCCGCTGGCCGACAGCGACCCCGTGGACCCGCTGGACTTCGTGCGCGTGATCGCCGTGGCCCGCATCACCATGCCCAAAGCGCGCGTGCGGCTGTCCGCCGGGCGCCAGCAACTGGGCGACGCCGTGCAGGCGCTGTGCTTCATGGCGGGGGCCAACTCGATCTTCTATGGCGACAAGCTGCTAGTCACCGGCAACCCTGACGTGGAGGCCGACACGCAGCTGCTGGCGAAGCTGGGCCTGCGCGGCCACCGCACACAGGAGGCGCCGAACGGTACAGGGCACTCCTGTAATGAGAGCTGCTAGCGCTTGCTGGACAAGCGCTGAAGCCTGAAAAGACTGCCAACTCTCAGCCAAAGACCGGCGCCACGGGCACGGCCACGGCCTTGCCTGCCGCCTTCCATGCATCGAAGCCGCCCGCGACGGAGCGCACGTCCAGGTAGCCCATGTCCTGCAGGGCGCAGGCCGCCAGGGCCGCGCGGCCGCTGGTCTTACAGTACAGCACGATGCGCAGGCCGCGCGGCTCCATGGCGCTCTGGCTGCTCATCTGGAATTCCAGCACGCCGCGCGGCAGGTTGATGGCGCCGGGCAGGTGGCCCTGGCGGTATTCGTCGGGCTCGCGCACGTCGATCAGCACGTCGGCCTGGGCGATGGCGGCCTCCGCGGCATCGACGGGGATTTCCTGGATGCGGGCCTTGGCGGCAGCCACGAGGTCGAGGGCGGTTTTCATCGGTCCGTCCTTTCGCTTCAGCAGCCCTGGCGTGCGCCGAGCTTGCGCAGGAGGGTTTCCATCAGGCACCACCGGGTGAAGCCGCTTTGCAGCAGGTTGATGCCCACGAAGGCGGTGAAGGCCAGCCACCACTGGTTCATGAACAGCGGGCTGCCGGGAATGCCCAGGGCCAGGCTGATCAGGATGAAGAGTCCGGCGACGATGCGCACGATTTGCCATGAGGTCATGGAGGTTCTCCTTGGGAATAACAAAGTGGTGCAGAGGCTGAGAGTTTTTTGGCCGTGCCCGCAAGGCGGGTCAAAACGCACCAGATCTAGGCGCGAAGCGCAGCCATAGCTCGGGCTATGGCGAGCATTTGCAACGACGAGCCGGGGTGTTTTGGCGTGCAAGGCGGGTATGGACAAAAGACTCTCAGCCTCTAGGCCGCGCTGCGGCAGCGCGGGCAGGCCAGGGCGGCCAGCGGCCAGGCGAACACGGCCGCCAGCGCGCCCAGGCCCAGGGCGATGGCGAGCAGGTTGGCCCAGTCCACCCAGTAGCCCATGTTGGCCAGCGACGACTGGGTGAGAGACGGCACGGCCAGCACCAGCGCGGCGGCGACGAGGGCGCCCAGCGCCAGCGCCGGGCGCAGCGCGTGTGCGCTGAGCCGGCCGCGCGCGGCCACCAGCAGGGCGATCCAGACGAGCAGCAGCACGAGCAGCGCGGGCCAGACGCCCAGCGCGATTTCGTAGACGATGTTCAGGGCGAGCCAGATTTCGTACATGGCGTAGTTTCCTTTCGAGGCGGTCAGACCCGGCCCTTGAGCACGGACAGGTAGGCGGGCTTGAGCATGCGCACCTTCATGAGCCAGGCGAAGTAGCTCTCCTGCAGCGGCTCGATCATGGGCAGCGAAGGGGTCAGGCGCCCCTCGTAGTCGAACTCGATCAGCAGGGCCGAGCCCTCGCGCACGATCAGCGGGCAGGAGGTGTAGCCGTCGAACTTCTGGCCGGGAGCGCGCCCGGCGATCACGTCGGCCAGGTGCTGCGCGACGATGGGGGCGCTTTTCTTCACGGTGGCGGCGGTTTTGCCGCGCGGCGTGCCGTTGATATCGCCCAGGCCGAAGACGTTGGGGTAGCGGCGGTGCTGCAGCGTGTCCTTGTCCACCTCCAGCCAGCCGCCGGCAGCCATGGGGCCGTCTTTCCAGGCCAGGTCGGAGTTCTTCACCGCATCGGGCGCGCGCATGGGCGGCACGATGTGGATGAAGTCGTAGGGCACTTCGGTCTTCTCGCCCTCCGGGCTGGCGAAGGTGGCGCGGCGCGCGCCGATGTCGATGGCCTGGAGCTTCTGCGTGAACTGCACGCCGACGCCCAGCGCCTGCCAGCGTTCCAGCACGTTGTCGTTCACGGGCTTGACGCCGAAGACGTTGTGCAGCGCCGAGTAGAACGTGACCTGCGAACGCGCCAGCGTGCCCGCCTGGGCCAGGCGGTCGCGCACCATGAAGGTCATCTTCAGCGGCGCACCCGCGCATTTGAGCGGTGTGGCCGGCAGCGTCATCACGGCCTGGCCGCCCTTGGCGCGGAACTGGTCCATGGCGGCCCAGGTGGCCACGGCGGCGGCGGAGCTGGGGTAAACGCTGGCCAGGCCGTTGCTGCCGATGGCCTGCACGTCCATGCCTTCGATCTGGGACCAGTCCTGGTGCGTGCCGGTGGCGACCACGAGGTAGTCGTAGGCGATGCGCTTGCCGCTGGCGGTGACCACGGCGTTGGCGGCGGGGTCGAACTCGGCCACCATCTCCTTGACCCATTCGACGCCCGCGGGCTGCAGGTCGGCATTGCGGTCGATGACCTTGTCCACGGGCCACACGCTGGTGGCCACCAGCGTGAAGCCGGGCTGGTAGTTGTGCACTTCCTTGGCGTCGACGATGGTGATGCGCGCGCCCTCCAGCAGGGCCTGCAGCCGGTGCGCCACGGCGATGCCTGCCAAGCCGCTGCCCGCGATGACGACGTGCGCGCGGGTGGCCTGGGCGGCTTGGCCTGCGGCATGCGCCGGTGCGGCGTGCAGGCCCAGCCCCCATGCAGCGCTGGTGCCTGCCATGCCGCCCAGCCAGGCGCGGCGCGAGGCCATCGGCGGTTTTCCGGTGGATGCTCGGTGGTTCATGGTTGTCTCCTCTTTGTGGTCAAAAACGGTTTCAGGGCATATGGGGCAAGCGCAAGCAGCTATTGATTCGATAGTTCATGGCAGCGCCAGCATCTGGTCGGCCTGGCGCAGGGCGTCTTCGCCCTGCTGCCCGGCCAGCAGCGCCAGGCGCAGGCCGTCCAGCAGCAGGGCGCTGCGCGCCTGCGCCAGCGCCAGCCGGGCGGCGGCGGTGTCGCTCTGGGCGTTCAGCCAGTCGAGCAAGGTGCGGTCACCCGCCTCGCGGCCGGTGTGCGTGGCATCCAGCCGGGCCTCGCTGGCCTGCAGGGCCTGCTGCAGGGCCTGCACGCGCTCGGCGCCCAGGCTCAGGCCCAGCCAGGCGGCGTGCACCTGGGCGGCCACCTGCTCGCGCAGGCTGTCCTCCTGCGCCTGGGCCTTGTCCTGCAGGCGCAGGCTTTCTTCTTCCTTGGCGCTGCGCCAGCCGCCGGTGTAGAGCGGCACGGTGAGCTGCACGCCCACCAGGGCCTGCGTGCCGCCGCTGCGGGCGCTGCCATAGTCGCCGCTGCCGCGCAGGCGGTCCTGCCCGGCCTGGGCAACCAGGTCGATGCTGGGTGAGGCGGCGCGGCCGTGCCGCTCGGCCTCGGCGCGGGCGGCCTGGACGGCCAGGGCCTGCAGGCGGATGGCAGGGTTGGCGCCGTCCGCTTCGCGCTGCCACGCCTCCAGAGGCTGGGCCAGCGCCTGCGGCGGCGTGTCCATGCCGGGCCGCGGCAGGCGCGCGGCCAGGGAGGAAGAGGGCAGGCCGGTCGTGTCGGCCAGGGCCTGGCGCTGGAGGTCGCGCTCGGTCTGCGCGGCCAGGCGCTGGGCCTGCAGCGCGGCCAGCCGCGCGCGGGCCTCGTGCACGTCGGTGACGGGTGCGTCGCCGATGTCGAAGCGCTCCTGCGCCTCGCCGAACGCCTGGCGCACGGCGGCGAGCTGCTGGTCCTGCACGCGCAGGGCTTCCTGCGCCACGGCCAGGGCCAGGTAGCGCTGCGCCGTGCGCAGCATGGCCTGCTGCCGCTGTGCCTGCCACTGCAGCTCGGCCATCTCAGCCTGCAGGCCCAGCTGCCGCTGCTGCGCGCGCCGCTGGGGGTTGTACAGCGGCTGGCTGGCCTGCAGCGCCCAGCGCGTGGCCGTGCCCCCGGTGACCGAGGTGCCGAAGTCCACGCCGGTGGACCGCCCGAAGCCCGGCGCCGAGAACTGCGCGCCGCGCATGTCGGTCTCGCCCGTGGCCACGCCGGCGGCCGCCGTCAGCGCCACGCCGGGCCGCCACAGCGCGGCGGCCTGGTCGCGCAGCGGCTGCGCACGCGCATGGTCGGCGCGGGCCACGGCCAGCTCGCGGTCGTGCTGCCAGGCGGCCTGCCAGGCCTGCAGCAGGCCGGTGGCGCAGGCCAGACCGGGCAAGGCCGCCAGCACGGCGGCCAGGGCCAAGGGGCGAAGGGGCAGGCGCATGTCAGTTATCCGTTCCGCTGCGCGCCATCAAGCCGTGGTTTTCTGAGCGGCCTGCGCGAATTCGTCGAACGCGGCGCTGGTGCGCGCCGCATACATCAGCGAGGGGCCGCCGCCCATGTAGACGGCCATGGCCAGCGTTTCGGCCAGCTCCTCGCGCGTGCAGCCGAGCTTGACCAGCGCCTGGGTGTGGTAGCCCACGCAGGGGTCGCAGCGGGCGGCGACGGACAGGGCGGTGGCGATCAGCTCCTTGGTCTTGGCGTCGAGCACGCCGGGCTTGCTGGCGCCCAGGGCCATGGCGCTGAAGCCGCGCATCGTGTCGGGGATCTCGCCGCGCAGCTTGGCGATGGCGGCGCTGGTGTCGCGGGTGAGGTCCTGGTAGCTGGGAAACATGGCGTTGGCTCCTTGGGTTTGCTATGGAATGGGTAGCTGCTCGCGCTTGTCTAGCAAGCGCTAGGGGCTTGTTTTGCTGTGTTTCCTGTACGCCGCGTAGTACAGCGTGGGGATGACGACGAGCGTGAGCAGCGTGGAGACGAAGATGCCGAAGACCAGCGAGATGGCCAGGCCGTTGAAGATGGGGTCGTCCAGGATGAAGAAGGCGCCGGTCATGGCCGCCACACCCGTGAGCACGATGGGCTGTGCGCGCGTGGCCACGGCATGCACCACGGCCCGGTCCAGCGGCACGCCCGCTGCCTGCTGCAGCCGCACGAAGTCCACCAGCAGGATGGAGTTGCGCACGATGATGCCGGCCAGCGCGATCATGCCGATCATGCTGGTGGCGGTGAACTGCGCGCCCAGCAGCGCGTGGCCGGGCATGACGCCGATGACGGTGAGCGGGATGGGCGCCATGATGATGAGCGGCGCCAGGTAGGAGCCGAACTGCGCCACCACCAGCAGGTAGATCAGCACCAGGCCCACGGCGTAGGCGGCGCCCATGTCGCGGAAGGTCTCGTAGGTGATGCGCCATTCGCCGTCCCAGCGCAGGGTGTAGTCGCGCATGGCGTCCTCGGGCATGGCGACGAAGGTTTCCTTCAAGGCCGTGCCGCCCGGTGCCTGGATCTTCGCGATTTCGCTGCGCATGGCGAACATGCCGTAGAGCGGGCTGTCCACGCGCCCGGCCATGTCGCCCTGGACGTAGTCGACCGGGAGCAGATCCTTGTGGTAGACGGGCTGCTCGCGCTGCGTGTCGCTCACCGTGACCAGCTCGCGTATCGGCACCTGGATCCGCTCGCCCTGGCCCGAGACGCCGCGCACGGTGAGCTGCAGCAGCGCGTCCAGGCTGCCGTGGCTCTCGTCCGGCAGTTGCAGCCATACGGGCACGGGCACCTTGCTGCCGTCGCGCAGCCAGGTGGCAGTCTCGCCCGCCAGGCCCGCGCGCAGCGTGGCGACGATGGCCTGCTGCGGCACGCCGGCCAGCGCGGCCTTGCGGCGATCGACCAGCAGCAGCTTGCGGGGCGCGGCGGCGATGGTCGTGGAATCCACGTCCACCACGCCATCGGCTCGCTCGAACACGGCGCGCACGGCTTCGGTCACCTGGCGGCGGCCTTCGGATTCGGGGCCGTAGATCTCGGCCACGATGGGGGCCATCACGGGCGGACCGGGAGGCACTTCCACCACCTTCACGTTGGCATTCCAGCGCCGGCCGATCTCCTGCAGGGCGGGGCGCACGCGCATGGCGATGGCGTGGCTCTGGTCTTTGCGGTGGGCCTTGTCCACCAGGTTGACCTGGATGTCGCCCAGCTCGCTCGCTGCGCGCAGGTCGTACTGGCGCACCAGGCCGTTGAAGTTGATGGGCGAGGCGGTGCCCGCGTAGGCCTGCCAGTCGCGCACCTCGGGCACCGTGGCCAGGTGGGTGCCCAGTTCGCGCAGCACGGCGGCCGTCTCTTCGAGCGGCGTGCCCGCGGGCATGTCCACCACCACCTGGAATTCGGACTTGTTGTCGAACGGCAGCATCTTGAGCTGCACCCGGCCGACGGCGGGCAGCAGCACCGACAGGGCGATGAGCGCGGCCACGGCCAGGCCCAGCAGCGCCCGGTTGCGCGCGCCGCGCTGCTCGTCGAGGAGCGGCGCGAAAAGGCGCTGCAGGCGCGGCTCCAGCTTCGCCGCGAGGCCTGCATGGGCATCGCCCGCGTGCGGCTTCATCCACCGCCGCGCGAGCCACGGCGTGACCACGAAGGCGATGGCCAGCGACAGCAGCATGCCCATGCTGGCATTGATGGGGATGGGCGCCATGTAGGGCCCCATGAGTCCCGAGACGAAAGCCATGGGCAGCAGCGCGGCGATCACCGTGAGGGTGGCGAGGATGGTCGGACCGCCCACCTCGTCCACGGCGCGCGGGATGCTCTGCAGCAGCGGCATACCGGGTTCGAGCTGCTGGTGGCGGTGGATGTTCTCGACCACCACGATGGCGTCGTCCACCAGGATGCCGATGGAGAAGATCAGCGCGAACAGCGACACGCGGTTGAGCGTGAACCCCCAGGCCCACGAGGCGAACAGCGTGGCCGCGAGCGTGAGCACCACGGCCAGGCCGACGATGGCGGCCTCGCGCCGCCCCAGCGCGATGAACACCAGCGCCACCACGGAAGCGGTGGCGAACAGCAGTTTCTGGATGAGCTTTTGCGCCTTGTCGTTGGCGGTCTCGCCGTAGTTGCGCGTCTCCACCACCTGGACCGCGTCGGGAATGACGGTATTGCGCAACTGGTCCATGCGTGCGGCCAGTGCGTTCGCCACGTCGATGGCGTTCTCGCCCGGCTTCTTGGTGATCTGCAGCGTGACGGCGGGGAATTCCCGCGGCCCGTCGGCACCGGGCTGGCCCAGCCACACCATGCGCTGGGCGGGCGGCGGGCCGTCGCGCACCTCGGCCACGTCCTTCAGGAAGACGGGCCTGCCGCCGCGCGCGCCCACGACCAGCTCAGCCACCTCGTCGGCGGAGGAGAGAAACGGCCCCGCCTCCAGGGCCACGATCTTCTCGCCCGCGAGCAGGTCACCCACGGGCAGGCCCAGGCTGGCCGACTGCAGCACGCCGCGCAGCTCGGGCACGGTCACGCCGGAGCCCGCCATGCGTTCGGGGTCCAGGCGCACCAGCACCGCACGGCCGGGGCCGCCGATGGTGCGCACCTCGCGCGCGCCAGGCACGCGCTGCAGCTCGGATTCGACGCTGTGCGCCACGCGCTCCAGGTCGAATGCGCCGGTATCCTGGTCCTTGCCGTGCAGCGTGAAGCTGACGATGGGCACGTCGTCGATGCCCTTGGGCTTGACGAGCGGCTGCAGCACGCCCAGCCCGTCAGGCAGGAAATCGCTGTGGCTGCGCAGCTGGTCGTGCAGGCGCACCAGCGCTTCGGTGCGCGGCACACCCACCTTGAATTGCACCGTGAGCACGGCCAGGCCCGGGCGCGAGACGGACAGCACGTGCTCCGTGCCCTCCATGCCCGAGAGCAACTGCTCGGCGGGCGTGGCCACCATCTGCTCCACGTCGCGCACCGAGGCGCCGGGGAAGGGAATCAGCACATTGGCCATGGTCACGTCGATCTGCGGCTCTTCCTCGCGCGGCGTGACCAGCACGGCGAACGTGCCCAGAAGGAACGCCAGCAATGCGAGTAGCGGCGTGATCTGCGCCTGCAGGAAGAGGGCGGCAATGCGGCCCGAAATGCCCATGGCACTGCTGCTGCGGCTCATGTCAACGCACCTGCGCGGCGGCCTGGGGGTCGAGGGCCACGCGCTCGCCGCTGCGCAGGCCGCTGAGCACCTGCACGGTGCCTGCAGTGCCGGGCGCGGCGCGGCCCAGGCGCACCTGGCGCAGGCGCGGGCGGCCCTGGGCGTCCACCACGTACACGCCGGTCATCTCGGCACGCCGCACCACGGCGCTGGCAGGAACGGCAGGCAGGGCGGCTGCGGTGTTGCCTGCGGGCAGCCACAAGCGCGCGAAAGTGCCTGGCACAACATCCTCCAGACCCGCAGGCAGGTCGGCGCGTACTTGCACGGTGTGCGTGGCACTGTCCACCAGGGGCAGGCGCTGCAGCTGCCGTGCCTCGATGGCGATGCGCTCCCGTCCGGGCAGTTCGATGGCGGCCTGGGCAGACCGGGCCGAGGAGGGCAGCTGCAGCGTTTGCGGCGCCGTCGCGGTGATGCGCAGCGCGCGCGGGTCGTACAGGCGCACCAGCGGCCTGCCCGGCGCAGCCATGTCGCCCAGGGACACGGGCACCTCGCCCACCACGCCGGCGTAGGGTGCGCGCACCACGTAGTGGCTCGACTGCGCCTGGGCCGCATGGGCCTGGGCCTGCTGGGCGCGCACCTGGGCCTGGGCGGCATCGAACTGGGCCTGGCTGCGGTCCAGCGCTGCCTGGCTGATGTACCGCTTCTCGAACAGGCGGCGCTGGCGTTCCAGCTCCTTGCCGGCGATCTGCGCATTCGTGCGCGCGGCTTCCGCCTGGGCTGCGCTGGCCGCCGCGGCCTGGCTCGCGGCTCGGGCGTCGATGCGCGCCAGCTCTTGGCCGGCCTGTACGCGGTCGCCGGCACGCACCGCGAGGGAAACCACGGCGCCCGCGACCTGGGACGACACCGTGGTGTCGCGCACGGCTTCCACCACGGCGTCGGCGCTGGTCCAGCCGCCGTCCACGGCCGCCTGGACGGTCACCGTCGCCAATTCGGCTGCGGAGCTGGCCGCCGTCACCAGAGCAGCGGCCAGTGCGATCGCGGCGCGGGCGGACAGTGGAAGGAAGCGGCAGGCAAGATTCATAGTTTGATTATTTAATCAATTAGTTAAATAGTCAATCAAAGAATACAATCCGCTCCAGACCTTCTATCCAAGGATTGCCCATGAAAGACTTGCCGCCCGAAGCCCTGGAGCAGGTCGCCGCCTACTTCCAGGCTCTGGCCGAGCCCACGCGCCTGCGCATCCTGAACCTGCTGCGCGATGGCGAGCGCAATGTGGGCGAGTTGGCGCAGCTGTGCGGCTACACGGCCGCGAACGTGTCCAAGCACCTGTCGGTACTGACCAAGCACGGACTCGTGGCAAGGGAAGGGCGGGGCACGAGCGTGTACTACCGCATCGAGGATGCATCGGTGTACGCGCTGTGCGATCTGGTATGCGGCAGCTTGGCGCGGCAGTTCGGCCGCCAGGCACACCACCGGGCGCTGTTCAGCCCGTCGGATCCGGCCGCCTGAGCGCGGGGCGGCCGGCCGGCTGGGGAATCAGCCCAGGCCTTCGGGCCTGATCTGTGCGCGTTCGATCACGGGCTTCCAGCGCGCCTGCTCGGATTTGATGAAAGCATCGAACTCGGCCGCGGTATTGCCCACGGCCAGGGCCGTTTCCTGCGCCAGCTTGTCACGCACAAGCGTGCTGCGCGTGGCCTTGATGGCCTCGGCTTCCAGCTTGGCCAGATGCGCCTTCGGCCATTTGGAGGGAGCGATCAGGCCATACCACTGCGTCATCTCGAAGCCCTTGAAGCCCTGCTCGGCAACCGTGGGCACGTCGGGCAACTGAGGCAGGCGCTGCGTCGTGCCGGTCGCGATGCAGCGCAGCTTGCCCGACTTGATGAACTGCAGCAGGGCAGGGGCGCCCACGGAAGCGGCCTGCAGCCGCCCTGCCATCAAGTCCGTCAACATCGGGCCCGTGCCGCGATAAGGCACGTGCAGCATGAAGGTGCCCGTGACCATCTTGAGGTATTCGAACGCCAGGTGGCCCGCGCTGCCATTGCCGGCCGAGCCGTAATTGAGTTGGCCTGGCTTGGCCTTCACATAGGCAATGAACTCGGTCA
This sequence comes from Acidovorax sp. MR-S7, assembly GCF_000400995.2. GTDB lineage: Bacteria > Pseudomonadota > Gammaproteobacteria > Burkholderiales > Burkholderiaceae_C > MR-S7. The sequence continues at coordinate 76,147 of NZ_DF238913.1, forward strand.
GGTTCTTCACGGGCAGATCGGGGTGCACAACGTACAGGCTGGGCACCTTGGACAGCAGCGTGATCGGCGCGAAATCGCGGTTGGCATCGTAGGGCAGCTTGGGAAAGATGTACGAATACTTCCTGGGCATGTTCGCCAACGCCGAAGGCAAGCGCGGCGGGCAGTTCTACACACCGGCCAGCATCGTCAAAACCCTGGTGGCTGTGCTGGCTCCGCACCAGGGCAAGGTGTACGACCCCTGCTGCGGCTCGGGCGGCATGTTTGTGCAGAGTGAAAAGTTCATCGAAGCCCACGGCGGCAAGCTGGGGGATGTGTCCATCTACGGGCAAGAAGCCAACCCCACCACCTGGCGCCTAGCGGCCATGAACCTGGCCATCCGGGGCATCGACTTCAACCTGGGGCGTGAACCGGCCGACACCTTCGTCCGCAACCAGCACCCGGACCTGCGGGCTGACTTCATTCTGGCCAACCCGCCGTTCAACATTTCCGACTGGTGGCACGGCAGCCTGGAAGGCGAGCAGTTGGGCCTGTCAGATGATGAGGTGCGCTTCTACGATGCGCTGGCCAACAACGAGTCGGCCGTCAAGGAACTGACCGACGAGACCCTCAAGAAAATTGCCCACGAGCTCACCGAGAACCTTAAAAAGAACATCACCGTGGACTGGGCGCAGCGCGAGAGCGTGCGAGCCACACTGCGGTTGATGGTCAAACGCATTTTGCGCAAATACAAGTACCCGCCAGACCAGACGGATGCGGCCATTGAATTGGTGCTGCAGCAGGCAGAGTCGATTGGTGACAGCTGGGGCTGAACCCGATTTTCCAATTAAGGACTGATAGGCCAACTAGGGCCACTGACGTAACCCACAGTACCGCAAAAATTAAATATCCACGGCTCAGGGCGTTATATCAGTCCAAGCTGTTCGGAGGGGAGGAGAATATGGAAGTACTGCTTCCGCCCATGAAAGCCTTCGAGGTTGCACACAGATGTGGCCCCATTGAACAACTGGCGCAACCCGCGACTCGTCATATTGCTACCGTCGCAAAATACACTAATGGCTCCGACAAGGGTCATTTGGTTACTGGCACAAATGGGGATGTAGTCGCGTACGTATTTGCCAAGCCGCCTGTCGGGGCATTCAAGGACGACGCACCGGTTCTGGTCGCGAAGGGTCTGGGTACCGAAATTGATGACGCCGACCTGCGCAAAGGCTACTGGGTTCAGCATCCACACAATACAGCTCAGCAGACAGCATCCGCGCGCGACGCGGCTCTGTCGTCCTGGATAAACGCATTTCAATTCACCAACGAAGCATCGTCAGGTGGACGCCCTGCGCTTCGGTCTCCACAGGTTGGAGCGTTGCACGCCATACATGCGCACTGGTCTACGAGCATAGAAGTTGCAACGGTAGTGATGCCGACGGGCACAGGCAAGACAGAGACGATGCTGTCAACGCTTGTTTCAGACAGGTGTTCTCGCGTACTTGTCATCGTCCCAACCGATGCGCTGCGCACGCAAATCGCGAACAAGTTCCTAACGCTTGGTCTTTTGAAGGCTGCAAATAATGCAGTACTTCTTGAAGGGGCCCATCGACCGGTAGTTGGTACCCTACTGAAAAAACCCTCCACCATAGAAGAGGTTGATACCTTCTTTGGCCCTTGTAACGTCGTCGTGACGACTAGCCAGCTTGCAGGAGGGTGTTCTTCTGATGTCCAGGCGCAGATGGCGAAGCAGTGTACCCATCTGTTCATTGACGAAGCACACCATGTCGAGGCAAATACGTGGCGCGACCTCAAAGCCAAGTTCAGTTTAAGCAGAGTTCTACAGTTCACCGCTACTCCATTCAGGGAAGACGGCCAACTCATTGACGGGCGAGTGGTCTACATTTATCCACTGCGCAAAGCTATGGCGGAGGGCTACTTCAGGCCTATCAGTTTCAGCTCGGTCTATGAATTCGACGTAGCACGGGCTGACCAAGCGATTGCGGCAAAGGCAATCGAAGAACTCGATTCAGACATTACCGGGAAGCATGTGGTCATGGCTCGCGTAGCGAACATCAAACGCGCAGAAGCGGTGTTCGAAACTTATCGAGCCTTCGACAGATTTGAACCTGTCATGTTGCACACAGGTCTGTCTTCTAAGGCTAGAACGGAGGCAATCCAGAAGCTTGAAAGCGGGCAGTCAAGAATTGTGGTTTGCGTCGACATGCTTGGCGAAGGTTTCGACATGCCGGAACTAAAAATCGCAGCGTTTCACGACATCCGAAAGAGCTTAGCCGTCACGCTCCAATTGGCCGGAAGGTTCACGCGGTCACGGGCCGATTTGGGAGACCCAGTCTTCATCGCAAACATCGCGAATCTGGACGTGCGTGATGAATTGCTGCAGCTCTATGCTCAGGACCCTGATTGGAATGAACTGCTACCTGACCTCAGCGATGAAGCCATCGCGGATGAAGTGGGCGCCCAAGAGTACATGCGCGGGTTCGACAGGTCCATCGACTCTATTCCGTTAAAAGACCTCCGGCCTTCTGCAAGTACCGTTATCTACAAGACCACTTGTGCCAATTGGACGCCTCGAGCGTTTCGAGCGGGACTTCGTGGGCTGAAGGCGAGAGACAAAGTTCTAGTTACCATCAATGAGCGTGAAAACACTCTGGTCGCTTTGACTGCTCGCGAAACGGGTGTTCCCTGGACGTCCATATCTTCAGTGACAGAGTGGCACTGGGAGCTCTTCGTTTCCGTCTGGGACCGCGAGAAATCTCTGTTGTTCATCCACGGCTCGAGTAACAGTAGCGAGTTCAAGGATGTGGCAAAAGCAATTGGCGGGCGCGATGTAGTCCTCATTGCTGACCCGCAGGTCTACCGCGTCTTGCACGGCATCAACCGGCTACTACTTACAAACGTTGGCCTTGATGAGCATTTCGGGAGGCAGATTCGATATACAGGTCGTATGGGAGCAGATGTCGCTGCGAGGCTTGGTGACGCCACTCGCCAAAGCGCAAGAAAGGCGGTAGTTGCTGGCGCCGGATTTGAGAACGGTACGCCTGTGACTATCGGTGCTGCGAAACGAGGTCGGGTCTGGTCGGTATTGCGGCTGCGGGTGGACACTTTTGCCAAATGGTGTCGGCATCTTGCGACCAAGATTGTTGATGAGTCCATCGACCCCGACGAGGTGCTTAAGGGCACACTGATTCCGAAAATTGTTGCGGCGCGCCCAGAGCAGCATCCAATTGGAGTCGACTGGCCTCTGGACTTTGTATCTCGCCAAGAGCATCAAGTTGGCTTCGTTCCGATTGGACGTTCCGAAGTCTCAATTTCGGACGTTGAATTCAACGTGCTTGATGGCCCACTGACTGAGCCACTCATACTCGAGCTACGCTGCGATGAGTGGACGCGACAGGTTCTCCTTGAGATTTTTCCATCTGGCGATACCACTGACTACCGATTTTCATACGTTGGAGCAGGGCAGCTTGACGTTCGCACGGGTGCCTCTGGCGGGCAAGACCTGTGTCAATACCTTACGGCGCACCCACCGACAGTCTGGTTTGCAGATGGCTCGTCGCTCGAAGGAAATCTGCTCGTTGAACTTCCACGCGCAGCGCCTCAGTACGATACTGACAAGCTCCAAGTATTAGATTGGAGCGGTATAGACCTAACGAAGGAGTCACAGCACGCAACTCGGCGAACTGATTCCATTCAATTCCGGCTTCTTGAACAGCTTCGCAAGAAGACTTGTTACGCCGTCCTCTTCGACGATGACGATGCAGGGGAGGCTGCTGACGTTGTCGGCATTAAAGTTCAGGAAGATGGAAATCAACGACGCATCGAAGTTGAGTTTTATCACTGCAAATTCTCTAGCGGCCAGCCCGGCAGTCGGGTTGACGACTTTTACGCGGTCTGCGGGCAAGCTCAGAAGAGTTTGATGTGGCTGTTCAATAAGGAAAAAACGACAGACCTTTTTGCGCATCTTCTAAAACGTGAAGAGCGTCGTCTGGCGAAGGGATTGGCCACACGGTTCGAAATAGGTGATAAGGCAACCCTTGCTCGGGTAAGGGAGCTCAGTCGACGACATGAAGTACGGCTGTCTGTCTATGTCGTTCAACCAGGGCTTTCTAAGCATGGCGCAAGTGCACCTGTCCGAGTGCTGTTAGGTGCTACCGAAAGATACCTCTATGAGACTTACCAGGTTCCGTTCATAGTGGTGTGCAGTTCATAGCAGGGTTACCGACACGGCTGTCTACGCCACCTTTGAGAAGTGGCTCACTGTGGGTTACTAAGATTTCTCAGTTGGTTACCAAAATTTTGTTGGCCCGACACCTGTCAGCTGCAGTTTGCCTGGTTGCTTTTGATATTTAACATAATATACATCGTATAAATTTAAAGAGGCATAAAAAAGGCTCTGTTCTTCAACAGAGCCTTTCGGATTTATTTGGTAGGACGTACAAGATTCGAACTTGTGACCAACGGATTAAAAGTCCGCTGCTCTACCAACTGAGCTAACGTCCCGTACCAGCAAAGCACAAGATTATAGCCGGCTTTTACAGCCTGCTACGCGGCAGCGAGCCTGTCGAGTACCCATCCGCTGGCACATTGCCCGAAGGTAGCCGTGACGGCGACTGACGAACCGTAGCCGTGGCAGTTCAACGATCCGTCGCCTCCGGGCATTTCACACGACGCATGCGGTGGTGCGACAGACTCGCGGCTGAAAACGCAGGCCAGGCCGATGCGCTTGCCATCGCGCGCCGCGCCGTGCTGCTTGCGCAGACGGTAGCGCAGTTGCGCGAGCAACGGGTCATGGGTGGTTTGCGAAAGATCCTCGATGTCCACCTTGTGCGCCAGCCGCTTGCCGCCGGCTGCGCCGACGCTAATGAACGGTAGCCGCCGCATCTGCAGGGCCCATGCCGCCATGACTGTCTTGGCTTGGACCTGGTCGCAAGCGTCGATCACCGCATCGACCGGCCCGGGCAGGATCGCGGGCCAGTTGGCGGCTTCCACGAAGTCCTCGACGCATTCGACCCGGCAATCGGGATTGATCAGGCGTATGCGCTCGGCCATGGCCCGTACCTTGGCCTGGCCCACCGTCGTGGAGAGCGCATGGATCTGGCGGTTGATGTTGGACTCCGCCACATGGTCCAGGTCGATCAGCGTCAAATGACCAACGCCACTGCGTGCCAATGCCTCGGCAGCCCAAGAACCTACACCGCCGATGCCGACCACGGCCACATGTGCAGCGCGGATGCGCCCTGCCCCCTCGGTGCCATACAAGCGCGCCAGCCCGCCGAAGCGGCGGCCATGGTCGCCGTCCTGCAAAGGAGACGTGTCTGCCGCGCTCACTTCAAGCGCGCCAGGCGCTCCTTGGCCGCAGCAGCAGCTTCGGACTGGGGATAGACACGCAGCAAGTCTTCCAGCGTCTTGCGGGCCCCGCGCGTATCCTTCAGCTCAACTTGGCAATTGGCGATCGACAGTGCCGCCTCGGGGGCACGCGCATGGTCGGGCGCTGCGGACAGCAACGCCTTGAAGTTGTCGATGGCGGACTTGTAGTCGCGCGTGGCGTACTGCGCGTTGCCCAGCCAGAAGCGCGCCGAAGGGGCATAGCCCGACTGGGGATACTGGCGCAGGAAGCCGCCGAATGCCGGGACGGCGTCTGCGAACTTGCCAGAGCGGAACACGGCCAGTGCAGCCTCGAAGTCGCGCTTCTCGGCCGGGTCGGCCCGAAATTCGCGGCCGTCCACCTGCACGTCGGTGGGCTCGAACTGGCGCAGGCGCTCGTCCATGCCCTGCGCCATGTCCTTCTGGCGGCGCTGCAGCTCCGCCACGTCCCGCTGCAGCTGTTCGTTCTGGCCCCGCATCGTGGCCAGTTCCGTGCGCAGGGTTTCGATCTGGGTCTGAAGGTCGAGCAGGCTGCGGCGCAGTTGAGAGACGTCCTCGCCGGAGCGCTCGCCGGTGCGCTGGTTGGCCTGCTGCATCACATCGACGCGCTGGCGCAGCTCCAGGATGGCCCGGCGCGCCTCGTCATCCTCGAACAGGGCATAACTCGGCGTGGCCCACAGGGCGGCCAGTGCGCAGGCGGCGGCTGCGGTCAGGGCGCGCGGCTGGATCGTACGACGCATGCGCCTCCCCTATCAGCGGTACGACAGCTCGGCGCGGCGGTTCTGCGCGTGCGCCTCTTCACCGTGCCCTTGGGCCGCAGGCTTTTCCTTGCCGAAGCTGACGGCTTCCATCTGGCTGTCGGGCACGCCCAGCAGGCCCATGGCGCGGCGCACGGCCTCGGCGCGCTTCTGGCCCAGGGCCAGGTTGTATTCACGGCCGCCGCGCTCGTCGGTGTGGCCTTCGATCATCACCTTGCGGCCGGGCGCGGCCTTGACATAGCGCGCGTGTGCATCGATCACCGACTGGAACTCGGGCTTGATGCTGTAGCTGTCGAAGTCGAAGTACACGATGCGCGCCACACCCACGGGACCGCCCTGGTTGCCGGCCGACTGGCTCAGGTCCACGGGTGCCACGCCGCTCTGGCTCGTGCCGCCGGCATTGGCGCCGCCCGGAGGAACCGTGGAGGTGGCGCCCTTGTCCTCGACGGGCACGTCGTCCAGCTTCACGCCGGAGCTGCAGCCGGCGATGAGGGCGGCGATGGTGAGCGCGATCGATACGCGCTTGAAATGGATGCGGTTCATGGTGACTCTCCTGAAGAGCGGGTTGTTTGTATTGGGATAGGGATCACTGCTTCTGGAACGGGCCCCAGTCGGGTTCGCGGATGTCTCCGCCCTGCCCGGCCAGGCGTGCCTTGATCTTGCCGTCCAGCGTGGTGGTCATGAGCGCCTCTCGGCCCTGCTGCTGCGTGGCGTACACGATGAGCCGGCTGTTGGGCGCGAAGCTGGGGTTCTCGTCGGCGGTGGTGTCCGTGAGAGCGGTCACGGTGCCCGATTTCAGGTCCATCACATGGAGCTTATAGGCGTTGCCGGAGCGGGAGATGTAGGCCAACCACTGACCGTCGGGGCTGATACTGGGCGAGATGTTGTAGGAACCGCTGAAGGTGACGCGCTCCGCGCCGCCGCCGGAGGCCGCCACGCGGTAGATCTGCGGCGAGCCGCCGCGGTCGCTCACGAAATAGATGCTCCGGCCGTCGCCGGAGAACACCGGCTCGGTATCGATGCCGCCGCTTTGCATGAGGCGGCGCGGCTCTCCGCCGTTCGCGTCGATGGTGTAGAGCTGCGAGCCGCCGTCGCGGCTGAGCGTGACGGCCAGGGTGCGGCCGTCGGGCGACCAGGCCGGCGCACTGTTGGAGCCGCGGAAATTGGCGATCAGGCGCCGGCGCCCGGTGGAGACGTCGTGCACATAGACCACGGGCTTGCGCGACTCGAACGACACGTAGGCCAGCTGCCCGCCCGAGGGCGACCAGGCCGGCGAGATGATGGGCTCGGGGCTGGAGAGCGCCGACTGCGCGTTCTCGCCGTCCGCGTCGGCCACCCACAGGCTGTAGCGCGCGCCGACCTTGGTGACGTAGGCGATGCGCGTGGAGAAGATGCCGCGCTCGCCGGTGAGCTTTTCGTAGATGAAGTCGGCGATGCGGTGGGCCACCAGGCGCAGGTCGGCCTGCGTGACCACGAAGCTCTGGCCGCCCAGGTCCTGGGCCTTGACCACGTCCCACAGGCGAAAGCGCACGTCGAAGCGGCCGTCGGCCATGCGCGTGACGCTGCCGGAGGCCAGCGCGTCGGCCTTGCGCTGGCGCCACAGGGCGACGTCGGGGCGCGAGGATTCGTCCAGCGCCACGCCCGATGCGTCCACGCCGACGAAGCGCCCGCTGCGCTCCAGGTCGGCCTGCACGATGGCCGAGATTTTCTGCGGCGACTGCGCCTCGCCGCGGAACGGCGCCAGGGCGATGGGCAGCTGCGTCAGGCCCACGCCGGTGATCTCGACGCGGAACTGCGCGAGGGCGGGCAATGCGGGAGTGGATGCGAGCGCGGCGACCAGAGTGCGCCGGGAAGGCTGCGGCAGGGCCGCGGGAAAGGAAGGGGGGAAAGGGGAGCGGTCAATAGACATTGGCAACCATCGAATAACCGTGAAATGCCGGCAAACAGAGCCTCGCATGTTACACATAACGTAGCGTGCGCTGTGACAAACTGTGCACGCCAGCCACCACCGAAACGTAGAATCCGCCCCTCATGCAAGACCCGAATCATAGCGCGCCGGCGGCTGCCGCACGGCCTCTTCCGCTGCTGACACGACTGCGACGCCTGCATGTGTATTTCGGTCACCAGCGGCTGGCATGGAGCCTGGCGGTGCTCGCCACGCTGGTCGCGGCGGTCACCGAGCCGTTGATTCCCGCGCTGCTCAAGCCCTTGCTGGACCAGGGGTTCACCGAGGGATCGCTGGACCTGTGGATGGTTCCCCTGGCCATCGTCGGCGTGTTCTTCGTGCGCGGGCTGGCGCAGTTCACCGGGCAGTACGCGCTGGCGCGCATCGCCAACGAGGGCATGCTGCGCCTGCGCACCGCCCTCTTCGACCGGCTGCTGGTGGCCGACATGGCCCTGTTCGGCCGGCAGTCGGCCAGCACGCTGTCCAACACCGTGGTCTACGAGGTGCAGAACGGCTTCAACGCGCTGGTGCAGGCGCTGCTGGGCCTGTCGCGCGACGGCTTCACGCTGGTGGCGCTGCTGGGCTACCTGCTCTACCTGAACTGGCAGCTCACACTGATCGTCGCGGTGATGGTGCCAGGCGTGGCCTGGATCATGAAGACACTCTCGCGCCGGCTCTACAAGATCACCAAGAGCAGCCAGCAGGCCACCGACGACCTGGCCTATGTGGTGGAGGAAAACGTGCTCGCCCACCGCATGGTGCGCCTGCACGGCGCGCAGCAGGACCAGGCCGGGCGCTTCGGCGCACTGAGCCAGAGCCTGCGCCGCCTGGCGATCAAGTCCACCATCGCTTCGGCCGCGATGACGCCCACCACGCAGCTGCTGGCCGCCGTGTCGCTGTCGGCCGTGATCTGCATCGCGCTGTGGCAAAGCCGCGGCGCCGGCGCGCAGGACGTGACGGTGGGCGGCTTCGCCGCGTTCATCGCCGCCATGCTGATGCTGATCGCGCCCATCCGCCGGCTGGCCGACGTGGCCAACCCCATCACGCGCGGCGTTGCGGCGCTGGAGCGCGGCCTGCTGCTGCTGGGCGAGACCGAGCCCGAATCCAGCGGCAGCCACCGCGCCGCGCGCGCCGAAGGAGCGATCACGCTGCAGAACGTGTCCGTGGCGTTCAACGCCGAGCAGGCGCCCGCCTTGAACGGCGTGAGCCTGGCCATCCGCCCCGGCGAGGTGGTGGCGCTGGTTGGCCCCTCGGGCGCGGGCAAGACCACGCTGGTGAACCTGCTGCCGCGCTTCATCGCGCCCAGCGCCGGCGCGGTGCTGCTGGACGGCGTGCCGGTGCAGGACTGGGACCTGCGCGCGCTGCGCACGCAGTTCGCGCTGGTGAGCCAGGACGTGGTGATGTTCAACGCCAGCATCGCCGCCAACGTGGCTCTCGGCACGGCGCCCGGCGCGGCCATCGACGAGCAGCGCGTGCGCGAGTGCCTGGCCGCCGCGAACCTGGCCGATCACGTGGCCGCCCTGCCCCAGGGCATCCACACCGTCGTGGGACACAACGCCACGCAGCTCTCGGGCGGGCAGCGCCAGCGGCTGGCGATCGCGCGGGCGCTCTACAAGGACGCGCCCATCCTGATCCTCGACGAAGCCACGTCGGCGCTCGACACCGAATCCGAACGGCTGGTGCAGGAGGCCCTGCAGCGCCTGATGCGCGGGCGCACCACGCTGGTCATCGCGCATCGGCTGTCCACCATCGAGCACGCGGACCGCGTGGTGGTGATGGAGCGCGGGCAGATCGCCGAGCAAGGCACGCACGCCGAGTTGGTGGCCGCCGGCGGGCTGTATGCGCGGCTGCAGGCGCGCTCCGGCGGTGCCTGAGCCAATGCAAAAACCATAGCTGGCTGCGCTCATCCAGCAAGGCATTCAGCGATAAATCGCCTTGAATCCCTTGGCTGGAAAGCGCAAGCAGCTATCGAATCGGAAGCATCACCACTTGCCGCGGTTGGGCTGGCGCTTGCGCATGGCCTCGGCGATCAGCTCCACCATGTCGGCGCGGTCGGCCTGCCGCGCGAAGTCGGTGGCCGTCAGGCCGAGCTGGTTCCTGAGCGTGGGGTCGGCCCCCTCCTCCACCAGCCGCCGCGCGGTGTCCGCTGTGCCGTAGCGCACGGCCATCATCAGCGGCGTGGTGCCGTTGGGCGAGGCAGCGTCGATGTAGGCATGGTGCTCCAGCAGCAGCGCCACCATGTCCGGCGCCTGCGCGGCGGTGGACGAGGCGGCGTAGTGCAGCGGCGTCCAGCCGGTCTTGTTCACGTCGGCGTCGCGCGCGATGAGCGCGCGGGCCGCCTCCAGGTGGCCGCGCAGCGCCGCCATCATCAGCGGGCTCTCGTCCTTGGCGTTGCGCTCCTCCGGCTTCAGGCCCTTGGCCGCGATCAGCGCCATGGCGGCCTTGTACGACTCGCCGCGCAGCGCCACGATGAGCGCGGGCTCCCCCTTGGGGTCGCGTGCGTTGGGGTCGAAGCCGCGGCGCAGCAGCCCGGTGATGGCCACGCCGTTGTCGAGCTCGACCGCGCGGAAGAAGTCTTCATAGGCGCCGGCGCGGGCCGCTCCGGCCACGGCCGCCAGGGCCAGCCATGCGAGCGTGGTGCGGCGGCGGGTCATGCGGGCTCCTTCAGGAAGAGTCGCTCGAAGTTGCGGCTGGTGGCGGCGGCCACTTCCTCGACGGACAGCCCCCGGACCTCGGCGATCTGCCGCGCCACGTAAGGCACGTAAGACGGATTGTTGGTCTTGCCCCGGTACGGCACAGGGGCGAGGTAGGGGCTGTCGGTCTCGATGAGCAGGCGGTCCAGGGGCACGAAGGCGGCCACGTTGCGCAGGTCCTGCGCGTTCTTGAAGGTGACGATGCCGGAGAACGAGATGTAGTAGCCCAGCTCCAGCGCCGCGCGCGCCACCTGGGCGGTTTCGGTGAAGCAGTGGAACACGCCCCCGGCGCGGTTGCCCGGGCCGTCCTCGCCCTCCTCGCGCAGGATGGCGAGCGTGTCTGCCGACGCGCTGCGCGTGTGGATCACCAGCGGCTTGGCGGTGGCACGGGCCGCGCGGATGTGGGTGCGGAAGCGCTCGCGCTGCCACTCCAGGTCGGCCACGCTGCGCCCGCCCTTGCGGTCTTCCATGCCGTAGTAGTCCAGCCCTGTCTCGCCGATGGCCACCACGCGCGGCAGCGCGGCGCGCTCCACCAGGTCCTGCACGCCGGGCTCGGTCACGCCCTCGTTGTCCGGGTGCACGCCCACGGTGGCCCAGAAGTTGTCGTAGCCCGTGGCCAGGCCGTGCACGGCGGGGAATTCCTCCATCGTGGTGCAGATGCACAGGGCCCGGTCCACCTGCGCCTCCTGCATGGCCTGACGGATCTGGGGCAGCTGGCTGACCAGCTCGGGAAAGTTCAGGTGGCAGTGGGAATCGACGAACATGGCGGTGAAAAAACAAATGCCGACCGGCGCGCGGTCGGCATGGTGCGGGGGAGTGCTGTCAGATGGTCTGCGTGGGCCGGTCCGAGGCCAGGCTGGTGCCCAGGATTTCCTCGATCTTGAGCTTGAGCTGGCGCGACTTGTCGTCCTTGGGAAACTGGATGCCCACGCCCTGCGTGCGGTTGCCCGCCGCGCGCGCCGGCGTCACCCAGGCCACGCGGCCGGCCACGGGGTAGCGCTGCGGGTCGTCGGGCAGCGTGAGCAGCACGTACACGTCGTCGCCCAGCTTGTACTCGCGCGGGGTGGGGATGAAGATGCCGCCGTCCTCGAAGAAGGGGATGTAGGCCGCATAGAGCGCTGCCTTCTCCTTGATGTTGAGCTGCATGACGCTCGGGCGCGGCGCTGTGGAGGGACTGCTCATGGGGCGTGGATGGAGGTCAATGGCGCGAGTGTAGTGTCTGGCGCGCCTGCGCCACAAGCGACTCCAGCATCAGGCCGGCGTTGAACGGGTGCTCGGCGGTGCGCGCCTCCTTGGCGAGCAGCCGCGCCCAGCGCGTGAGCGGCCCCACGCCCGGCGGGGCGGGCAGGTCGGCCTGCGCGAAGTAGCGCGGCGCGGCGCCCACGCGCAGCGCCAGCAGGTCGTGGCAGAGCTTTTGCAGCGCATCGACGGCCTGCGGCAGATCGAGGTCGGCCAAGGCGGACACGTTGCCGCGCGCCACGGCCTTGGGAATCAGCGCCCAGGCCTGCGGGCTGCGGCCGGAGCGGGCCAGGGCCAGCGCGTCGTCGGGCCGCCCGCCTGCCGCGCGCAGGAAGGCGTCGGCCGCGTCCTGCGCCACGCCCTGCCCCGCCAGCCACGCCTGCATGTCCTGCGCCTGGGGCCAGAGCATGGTGTGGCCCAGGCAGCGGCTGCGGATGGTGGGCAGCAGTTCGTGTGCAGCCTCGGTGGCGAGCACGAAGCGTACGTCACCGGGCGGCTCCTCCAATGTCTTGAGCAGCGCATTGGCCGTCACGTGGTTCATCTGCTCGGCCGGGTAGACCAGCACCGCCTTGCCGCGCCCGCGCGCACTGGTGCGCTGGGCGAACTCCACCGCATCGCGCATGGCCTCCACGCGGATCTCGCGGCTGGGCTTGCGCTTCTTGTCGTCGATCTCGCCCTGCGCCTTCTCGGGCAGGGGCCAGCCCAGGGCCAGCATCTGCGTCTCGGGCATCAGCACGCACAGGTCGGCATGGGTGCGCACGTCCACGCCGTGGCAGCTCGCGCACTGGCCGCAAGCGCCGTGCCCGGTGGGCGCGTCGCACAGCCAGGCGCGTACCAGCTCCAGCGCCAGCGCGTACTGGCCCAGGCCCGAAGGGCCGTGCAGCAGCCACGCATGGCCGCGCTGGGCCAGCAGCGCCTGGCGCTGCGCTGCGATCCAGGGAGCCACCGCCTCACCCATGCGCCACTCCCGGCAGCCAGCCGCGCGCGGCGACGGCCGCGAGCATCTGCGCGGCCACCTGGTCGCGCGGCCGGGCGGCGTCGATGCGCGCGAAGCGGCCGGGCGCACCGGCGGCGCGGTCGGCGTAGCCCTGCGCCACGCGCGCAAAGAACTCCACGGGCTGGGCCTCGAAACGGTCGGGCGCGCGCGCGGCAGCCAGGCGCTCGGCCGCCACTTCGGGCGCCACGTCGAACCACAGCGTCAGGTCGGGGTTGCGCATCGCATCGGCCCGCGGGCCAAGCCCTGTCTGCGCAAGCCGCTCCATCTCCGATAGCACCCGCAGGTCGAAGCCGCGCCCCGCGCCCTGGTAGGCGAAGGTGGCGTCGGTGAAGCGGTCGCACAGTACCGCCTCGCCGCGCGCCAGCGCCGGTTCGATCACGCAGCGCAGGTGGTCGCGCCGCGCGGCGAAGACCAGCAGCGTCTCGGTCAGCGGGTCCATGGCGTCGTGCAGCAGCAGTTCGCGCAGCTTTTCGGCCAGCGGCGTGCCGCCGGGCTCGCGCGTCACGGTGACGGTGCGGCCCGCATCGCGCAAGACCTGGGCGAGTTCTCCGATGTGGGAGGACTTGCCCGCGCCGTCGATGCCCTCGAAGGTGATGAACAGGCCCGACGTCATTTCTGCCCTCGTTGATAACGGTTGACGGCACGGTTGTGCTCATCCAGCGTGCTGCTGAAGTGGCTGGTGCCGTCGCCGCGCGCCACGAAATACAGCGCTTTGGTGGGCGCGGGCTGCACGGCCGCCAGCAATGCCGCCTTGCCCGGCATGGCGATGGGCGTGGGCGGCAGGCCCGCGCGGGTGTAGGTGTTCCAGGGCGTGTCGGCGGTCAGGTCGCGGCGGCGCAGGTTGCCGTCGAACTTCTCGCCCAGGCCGTAGATCACCGTGGGATCGGTCTGCAGCAGCATGCCCACGCGCAGGCGGTTGGTGAACACGCCCGCGATCTCGGCGCGGTCTTCGGCGCGGCCGGTTTCCTTCTCGACGATGCTGGCGAGGATCAGCGCCTCGTCGGCGGTCTTGAGCGGCGTGTCGCCCGCGCGCTGCGACCACGCGGCCTCCAGGCGCCGGTCCATGGCGTGCAGCGCGCGGCGCAGCACGGCCAGGTCGCTGCTGCCCTTGGCGTAGGTGTAGGTGTCGGGGAAGAAGCGGCCCTCGGCCGGCACGCCCGCACGGCCCAGCGCGGCCATGACGGCCTCGTCGCTCTGGCCCTGGGTGTCGGGCTTCAGGTTCTCGGCGCGCGCGAGCGCGGCGCGCACCTGGCGGAAGGTCCAGCCTTCGACCAGGGTCACGGCGCGCAGCAGTTCCTCGCCGCGCACGAGTTTCTGCAGCAGCCCATAGGGCGAGGTGCCCGGCGGGATCTCGTAGTTGCCGGCCTTGATCTCCCGGTCCTTGCCCGAGAGGCGAAACCAGAGGAACAGCAGGCGCGCATCGGTCTGCACGCCCGCCTGCACCACCGCGCGGGCCACGCCGCGCGGCGTGGTGCCGGGCTCGATCTCCAGCTCCAGCGCCGGTCCCGCGCGCACGGGCAGCGGCGCCTGCAGCCACCAGGCCGCTGCAGCGCCCGCGGCGATCACGATCAACAACACCAGAACGAAGAAACGGCGCACAACCCTGCTGTCTTTATGAATGGAGCCGGGCATGATAATTCAGCAATGACCTACCCCTTGAATGGCATCGCCCCCTTGACCCACCTGGGCGTGATCCGCGTGGCCGGCGACGATGCGGCGGCCTTCCTGCACGGCCAGCTCACCCAGGATTTCGCGCTGCTGGGCATGCAGCATGCCCGCCTGTCCGCCTACCTCAGCCCCAAGGGCCGCATGCAGGCCAGCTTCATCGGCTTCAAGCGCGGCCCGGCCGAGGTGCTGCTCATCTGCGCGCGCGACCTGCTGGCGCCCACGCTCAAGCGGCTGTCCATGTTCGTGCTGCGCTCCAGGGCCAAGCTGACGGACGCCACGGCCGACTTCCGGCTCTGCGGCCTGGCGGGCGACGCGGCGCGCGCCGTGCTGCCGCCGGGCGGCGAGCCCTGGAGCCGTGCGGATGTGGGGGACGCCACCGTGGTGCAGCTCTACCCTGCCGACGGCCAGCCGCGCGCGCTGTGGGTGGCGCCTGCGGGCAGCCCGGCGCCGCAGGGCGCGCCGCTGGGCGAGGACCTGTGGCTGTGGAGCGAGGTGCGCAGCGGCGTCGCCACGCTCACCGCCCCGGTCGTGGAGGCCTTCGTGCCGCAGATGCTGAACTACGAATCCGTCGGCGGCGTGAACTTCAAGAAGGGCTGCTACCCCGGCCAGGAGGTCGTGGCGCGCAGCCAGTTCCGCGGCACGCTCAAGCGCCGGACCTACGTGGCCCACCTGGGCGGCGACGTGGCGGCGGGCGCCGAGGTGTTCGCGCAGGGCGATGCCGAGCAGCCCGTAGGCACCGTGGTGCAGGCCGCCGGCGCGCCGGGCGGCGGCACGGACGCGCTGGTGTCGCTGCAGATCGCGGCAGCGGGCGGCGCGCTGCAGGCCGGCGGACACGCGCTCGCGCTGCTGCCGCTACCCTACGCGCTGCTCGAAGATATTTGAATGAAAACGGGCTCCAGCGCTTGACAGACAAGCGCTGGAAGCTATCAAAACAGAAGCTACGGCAAGGCCTTGCGCATGGTGACATGGGCAATGCCCGCTTCCTCGTACGGCGCGCCCTCCGTTTCGAACCCCGCGCGGCGGTAGAAGCCTTCGGCGCTGCTTTGCGCGTGCAGCGTGACCAGCGCGTCGCCGCGCGCCCGGGCTGCCTGTACCAGCGCGTCGAGCACCATGCGGCCCCAGCGCTGGCCGCGCACCACGCGGTCCACCGCCATGCGGCCGATGCGCCCTTCGCCGGGCGCGGGCTGCAGCAGCCGGCCGGTGGACACGGGCAGGCCCAGGCGGTTGTAGGCCACGGCGTGGACGGCCGTGGCGTCCAGCGCGTCGAGCTCCAGCTCCGGGGCGATGCCCTGCTCCTGCACGAACACCGCCGTGCGCAGCCGGGCGGCGTCGCGGCCCAGCGTGGTCCAGTCGCCCACGCGCAGCTCCACCACTTCGCCGCCGGCCTCGTAGTGCTCGATCACGGCGCGGAGCTGAGGCGGCACGGCGCGTTTGGTTTGCGTGGCCGGGTCGGCGAAGACGTAGACGAGTTCGACGGACACCAGCAGCCGGTCGCCCGCGAACACGCCGCACTCGAACAACAGGGAGGTGGTGCCCACGCGCGCACAGCGCATGCCGATATCGAGCAGGTCGTCCAGGCGGGCGGAGGCGTGGTATTCGACGCTGGCCTTCTTCAGGTAGATCTCGCCGCCCAGCGCGTGCATGCTGGCCTCGTAGGGCAAGGCCAGCGCGCGCCAGTATTCGGTCATGGCGCAGTCGGCATAGGTAAGGTAGTGGGCGTTGAAGACGATTTTCTGGATGTCCACCTCGGCCCAGCGCACGCGCAGGCGGTGGAAGCAGCGGAAGTCTTGGCGTTGCATGAGAGAAGAGTGTTCAGTCCTGTCGGAAAGCGGCACGCAGGGCCTGCGCGGCGTGCTGGTGGGCTTGCCGCGCCTCGGGGATGGCGCGGCCCATCTTGATGAATTCGTGGGTCACGCCGCGGTAGATTTCCAGCTCCACCGGCACGCCGGCGGCGCGCAGCTTGTCGGCGTAGTCGATGCCCTCGTCCACCAGCGGATCACATTCGGCCAGGCCGATCCAGGCGGGGGCCACGCCGTCCACGTCGGGCGCCAGCAGCGGGGCGAAGCGCCAGTCCTCGCGCTCTGCGCGGCTGGCCACGTAGTTCTCGAAGAACCAGGTGATGGCGGGCTCGTCCAGCACCGGCCCCTGGGCGAAGCGCGCATGCGAGGGCGTGTCCTGGTGGGCCGTGGTGCCGGGATAGATCAGGAGCTGCAATGCCAGCGGCAGGCCCGCGTCGCGCGCCAGGATGGCGTTCACGGCGGCCAGGGTGCCGCCCGCGCTGTCGCCGCCCACGGCCAGGCGCGCCGCGTCGGCGCCCAGCGCGCCGGCATGGCCGGCCAGCCAGGCGAGCGCGTCCCAGGCGTCGTTGCTCGCGGTGGGAAAGCGGTGCTCCGGCGCGAGCCGGTAGTCCAGCGACACCACCATGCAGCCCGCCAGGCGCGCCAGCTCGCGGCACAGCACGTCGTGCGTGGCCACGCTGCCGATGGTGAAGCCACCGCCGTGCAGGTACAGCAGCAGCGGCAGGCCGGCGTCCGGCACGGGCGCGTACAGGCGCGCGGGCAGCGGCGCGCCGTCGCGCGCGGGAATGCGCAGGTCTTCCACGCGCGGCAGCTCGGCCTTGGGGATTTCGAGCACGCCCGCGCCCGCCTCGTAGGCCGCGCGGGCCTGGGCGGGAGCCAGGGAGTGCAGCGGGGGGCGGCCGGCGCGCGCCATGCGGTCGATGACGCTGCGCATCTGCGGCGTGAGCCGCGCATGGTGGAGAGGGGCGGTCGTCTTCAATGCGGGGTTCCCGGGTTCACTTGAAACGCACCTGCACGGGCTGCGCGCCCGGCAGGCCCTGGTAGGTGGCGGTGACGTCCAGGCCGGGGCGCGGCGGCAGCAGCGGGGAGAACGAGCCCAGGCTGACCAGGTCGCCCGGCTGCAGCGTGATGTTTTCCTTCTGCAGCGCCTGGGCGATCCACACCACGGCGTTGAGCGGATGGCCGAGGATGTCGCTGCCCTTGCCGCTGGCCAGCAGCTCGCCGTTGTTGTTGGTGAGCTGCACCTCCATGCGCTCCAGCGCGTCGAGCAGGCGGTAGCGTTCGCCGCGCGTGAGCGGCACCGCGACGGGCTGGCCGGCCACGCCCAGCCGCGCGCCCACGTTGATGGCGGCCACGCCCGCGCCGTTGAGCTGCGGCGGCGCCTGCACGATGAGGTCGGGCAGCTCGATGAAGGGGATGACCTGGTCGATGTGCTCCAGCACCTCGGCCGGCGTGCGCGCGTGGTTGACGGCGGCGCTTTTGACGCGCACCAGCATGTCGGCCTCGTACAGGGGACGCGCGCCGAAGGCGGCCTCCACCGTGAAGCCGCCGGGCTGCACCATGCCCTCGTAGAGCTTGCCCCACACGGGCTTGTCGGTGTTGAAGCGCTTCTGCACGGCCGGGTTCGTGAGGCCCGCCTTGTAGCCCACCACCTTGCCCAGGCGCGTGGCCAGCAGCACGTTGAACTTGGCGCGCGTGCAGGCGCCGTCCTCGTCGGACAGCGCGGGGAAGTTGGGCGCAGGTGTCTTGGCCGCGTAGTGCTGCGCGAGCGCGCCGGCCTGCGCGTCGTCCAGGCACGCGGCCTGCGCGCCTGTCGCCGCGGCGACGCCCATGCCCCATACGGTGAGCACTGCGAGGGTTTGTTTCATGGTCATGCGTGTCTCCATCCTGTTAGTGTTGCGGGCTGATCGTAATGGCACTTTTCCTCCCCGCGCACCATGGCTTTCATTTACTACGTCACCCAGATCCAATTTGAATTCGGCGCCGTCCGGCTGCTGCGCCAGGAATGCGAGCGCATCGGCATCACGCGCCCGCTGGTCGTCACCGACCCGGGCGTCAAGGCCGCCGGCGTGCTGCAGCAGGCGCTGGACGCCCTGGCCGGGCTGCCCGTGGCCGTGTTCGACCAGACGCCACCCAACCCCACCGAAGCCGCCGTGCGCGCGGCCGCGGAGGTCTACCGTGCCCAGGGTTGCGACGGCCTGATCGCCGTGGGCGGCGGCAGCGCCATCGACTGCGCCAAGGGCATCGCCATCGCCGCCACGCACGAGGGTCCGCTCAAGACCTATGCCACCATCGAAGGCGGCTCGCCGAAGATCACCGAACGCGCGGCGCCGCTCATCGCCGTGCCCACCACGAGCGGCACGGGTAGCGAGGTGGCGCGCGGCGCCATCATCATCGTGGACGACCACCGCAAGCTGGGCTTCCACTCCTGGCACCTGGTGCCCAAGGCCGCGATCTGCGACCCCGGCCTGACGCTGGGCCTGCCGCCGCAGCTCACGGCCGCCACGGGCATGGACGCCATCGCGCACTGCATGGAGACCTTCATGTCGGCCGCCTTCAACCCGCCCGCCGACGGCATCGCGCTGGACGGCCTGGAGCGCGGCTGGCGCCACATCGAGGCCGCCACGCGAGACGGCAGCGACCGCGAGGCGCGCCAGGCCATGATGAGCGCCAGCATGCAGGGCGCCATGGCCTTCCAGAAGGGGCTGGGCTGCGTGCACTCCCTGAGCCACAGCCTGGGCGGGCTGAACCCGCGCCTGCACCACGGCACGCTCAACGCCGTGTTCCTGCCGGCCGTGGTGCGCTTCAACGCGCAGGCCGAATCGGTGCGAAAGGAACGCCGCCTTGAGCGCATGGCCCACGCCATGGGCCTGGACCAGGCGAGCGATATTCCCGATGCCATCCACGACATGAGCGCGCGCCTGGGCCTGCCCACCGGACTGGCCGCGATGGGCGTGCAGCGCGATTGGTTCCCCAAGATCATCGAGGGCGCACTGGCCGACCATTGCCACAAGACCAACCCGCGCGAGGCCAGCGTCCAGGACTACGAGGCCATGCTCGAAGCGTCGATGTAAGCTGCGCTGCCATCCATCTCGAGGACACGCGCCATGCAACTCATCGGCATGCTCGACTCTCCCTATGTGCGCCGCGTGGCGATCGCGCTGCAGCTGCTGGGGCTCCGGTTCGAGCACAACCCCCTGTCGGTCTTTCGCACCTTCGACCAGTTCCAGTCCATCAACCCTGTCGTGAAGGCTCCCACGCTGGTGTGCGACGACGGCGGTGTGCTCATGGACTCCACGCTGATCCTGGAATACGCCCAGGCCCTCGCAGGCCGGCGCCTGCTGCCCGAAGCCCTGCCGGAGCTGCAGCAGGCGCTGCGCATCGACGGCCTGGCGCTCGCGGCCTGCGAAAAGAGCGTGCAGATCGTGTACGAGCAGCAGCTGCGCCCCGCCGGGAAACAGCACGCCCCCTGGCTGGACCGCGTGGCGGTGCAGCTGCGTGCCGCGTACGCAGCCCTGGAGCAGGAGGTGGCGCGCCGCCCTCCTCCCATGGAGCGCGGCACCGTGGGCCGCGCGGGCGTGAGCGCCGCCGTGGCCTGGCACTTCACCCAGGCCCTGCTGCCAGGCATGGTGGACGCGCAGCGCCACCCGGCGCTGGCGGCGCTTTCCACGCGTGCCGAGGCCTTGCCCGAGTTCCAGGCCGCGCCGCATGGCGAGGGCACGTACCGCGCGCCCGCCTGAGGGCGGCTAGATCGGCAAGACCTGGCCCGGGTCGGGCCGCTCCAGCCAGGCCTGCCATTCGTTGGCCAAACAGGAAGCGATCCAGCGGGCCGAGCACCAGCCCCTTGGGGCCGCCCGCCGCGGCCGGCACCACGGACACGTCGGCCGGCGACAGGCCCTGGCGCTCGATGTGACGGCGCGCCACCGGCCCGGCGTAGATGCGCAGCGCGTTCAACGTCAGCTTCCGGGTCAGGACGCGTTCTCAGACGTAGTCACCCGCATCGGGGCGCACGGTCCAGTCGATCGGGTCCTGCTGCAGCACCATGTCGATGTCCAGCCCCAGGGCCACGCCCACCTCGCCTGGGAAGGAGACGGCCAGTTCGCGCTGGCCCAGCCCCGCCTCGCGGGCGCGTGCGCGCCAGGCGGCCAGGTGCAGCACGCCGGCCAGGGGTTCGTACACCTCGTTGTCGAACGGCGCGCCGTGATGGCGCAGCGCGTCCACCACCACCTCCGGCAGTTGCCAGCGCCAGGCCAGGCCCGCGCTGACCTGCGCGTAGCTGTAGCCGAACAGGTGCTGCTCCAGCTTGGCGCGGCGCGGGTCTAAAGGCGCCACCAGGGTGTTGACGGAGTGCATGCGCGCCGGGTCGGCCAAGTGCAGCGCCAGCTCGCCCACGCCGTGCAGCAGCCCGGCCGTGTAGGCGGCGATCTGGTTGTGGTGCACCAGTCCGGCGAACGAGCGCGCGAGCTTGGCCGTGTTGAGGCTGTAGCGCCAGAAGTGCTGCAGGTTCACGCCGGGCACCGAGCGCGAGGTGGTGCCCAGCGGCGCGCTGGACACCAGCGAGCGCAGCTGCGCCACGCCCAGCAGGGCCAGCGCCTCGGGAATGCCCACGATCTGGCGCTGGGCAGCGAACGCGGGCGAGTTGGCCTCCTCCAGCAGGCGTGCGGCCAAGGCCGGGTCGGAGCCGAAGAGCTGGTTCAGGCGCCGCAAATTGGGTTCTGCGGCGCCCAGTTCATTCATCAGCAGCGCTACCGCGCGGGGCAGGCTGGGCAGCACGAAGGGCTGCGCCAGCAATGCGTTCAACTCCATGGATGGGATGGCCAGAACAGAAGGTCCGACCATTATCCATGCAACTTTTACGGTTGTTTACCCAAGGCGACGCTGAATAAGTCGCCCTAACGCTTGGCTTGTTGCAACTTGGCGAACGCGGACGCCATGGCCGACTGCGGCGCCGGCTCGCTGCCGCGGCGCTGCGGCTGGGCATACCCGCGCCCTGCCCCTTCGAAGCGGTTCTCGCGCGGGCCGTCGCGGCGGGCAGGCGCGGCGTCCAGCTTCATGGTCAGGCTGATGCGCCCACGTGCAACGTCCACCTCCAGCACCTTCACCTTCACGATGTCGCCGGTCTTGACCACCTCGCGCGCATCGTTCACGAACTTGTGCGCGAGCTGGCTCACGTGCACCAGCCCGTCCTGGTGCACACCCAGGTCCACGAAGGCGCCGAACTGGGCCACGTTGCTCACCGTGCCCTCCAGCACCATGCCTTCCTTGAGGTCGGAGATTTCCTCCACGCCCTCGTTGAAGCGCGCCACCTTGAAGTCCGGGCGCGGGTCGCGGCCGGGCTTTTCCAGCTCGGACAGGATGTCCTTCACGGTGATGGCGCCGAACCGGTCACTCGTGAACAGCTCGGGCTTGAGGGCCTTGAGCATGTCGGCGCGGCCCATCAGCTCGGCCACGGGCTTGCCGGTCTTCTCGATGATGCGCTCCACCACCGGATACGTCTCGGGGTGCACGCCGGTCATGTCCAGCGGGTTGTCGCCGCCGCGAATGCGCAAGAAGCCCGCCGACTGCTCGAAGGTCTTGGCGCCCAGGCCGCTCACCTCCATGAGCTGCCGGCGGCTCTTGAACGCGCCGTGGGCCTCGCGCCAGCGCACCACGGCCTTGGCAACGCTGCCCGAGAGGCCCGACACGCGCGAGAGCAGCGGCGCGCTGGCGGTGTTCAAGTCCACGCCCACGGAGTTCACGCAGTCCTCGACCACGGCATCGAGCGTGCGCGCCAGCTCGCTCTGGTTCACGTCGTGCTGGTACTGGCCCACGCCGATGCTCTTGGGCTCGATCTTCACCAGCTCGGCCAGCGGGTCCTGCAGCCGCCGCGCGATGCTGGCGGCGCCGCGCAGGCTCACGTCCACGTCGGGCATCTCCTGCGATGCGTATTCGCTGGCGCTGTAGACCGAGGCGCCGGCCTCGCTCACCACTACCTTTTCGATAGCTGCTAGCGCTTGTCCAGCAAGCGCTGGAGCCTGTTTTTGCATCAATTTGATGAGCTCGGCGGCGAGCTTGTCCGTCTCGCGGCTGGCCGTGCCGTTGCCGATGGCGATGAGCTGCACGCCGTGTTTCATGCACAGGCGCCCCAGCGTGGCCAGGCTGCCGTCCCAGTCGCGGCGTGGCTCGTGCGGGTAGACCGTGGCCGTCTCCACCAGCTTGCCCGTGGCATCGCACACCGCGACCTTCACGCCGGTGCGGATGCCGGGGTCCAGCCCCATCACCGCGCGCGGGCCGGCGGGTGCGGCCAGCAGCAGGTCGCGCAGGTTGTCGGCGAAGACCTTGATGGCCACCTTCTCGGCCTCCTCGCGCAGGCGAGAGAACAGGTCGCGCTCGGTGGACAGGGACAGCTTCACGCGCCACGTCCACGCCACGCATTTGCGGATCAGGTCGTCGCTCTTGCGGCCCGCGTGACTCCAGCCCAGGTGCAGGGCGATCTTGCCTTCGGCGAGGCTCGGCTGGCCCGGTTCGGGCTCGACGGGAAGCACCAGCTTGGCTTCGAGGATTTCCAGCGCACGGCCGCGGAACACCGCCAGCGCCCGGTGCGAGGGCACGCGGCCGATGGGCTCGTCGTAGTCGAAATAGTCGCGGAACTTGGCAACCTCGGGATCGTTCTCGTTCTTGCCATCCACCTTCTTGGAGCGCAAGAGCCCCTCGGCCCAGAGCCATTCGCGCAGCGACTGCACGAGAGGCGCGTCCTCGGCCCAGCGCTCGGAGAGGATGTCGCGCACGCCGTCCAGCACCGCGAAGGTGGTCGAGAAATCAGGGCCGGGCTTGCCGTCGTCGAGCAGGGTCGCGGGCTGGCAGAACGCCTGGGCTTCCGCGTGCGGGTCGAGCGTGGGATCGGCGAACAGCTTGTCGGCCAGCGGCTCGATGCCGAATTCGCGGGCGATCTGGCCCTTGGTGCGGCGCTTCTGCTTGAAGGGCAGGTAGATGTCCTCCAGCTCCTGCTTGGTCGGCGCGGCGGCGATCTGCGCGCGCAGGGCATCGGTCAGCTTGCCCTGCTCGTCAATGGCCTTGAGCACGGCGGCGCGGCGGTCTTCCAGCTCGCGCAGGTAGGACAGGCGCGCCTCCAGCTCGCGCAGCTGCACGTCGTCCAGGCCGCCCGTGGCCTCCTTGCGGTAGCGCGCGATGAAGGGCACGGTGGCCCCGCCGTCCAGCAGCTCCACGGCTGCACGGACCTGGGTTTCGGTGATCTTGATTTCTGCGGCCAACTGCCGAACGATGTGCTGCATGTGCCTGGGGAAACGAAGTCTCGGGAAAACGCGAAGCGCGGGAGTTTGCCACAGGGCTTCTCCCTAGAATCGGCGGTTCCCATGTCCGCCCTGCCCTTCCCCCTCCGCACCGAATGCCCGCCCGGCGCCTGCGTCTGCGAGCGCGAGGCGCTCATGCAGGCGCCCGGAGGCGACGTGCGCATCCTGCGCCTGACGCGCGAGGAAGAGAAACGCCTGGTGCAGCGGCTGGAGAACCTAGCCAGCCTGGAAGACCTGCGCCGCATGGAACAGCGCTTGTTCGAGCAGCTCGGCGTGCGCCTGACCATCGGCACCAGCCCCAACGAGGTGCGCAGCCTGCGCGGCATCACCATCCTCGTGCACGAGCAGCCGGGCCTGTGCCGCAAGACGCGCCAGGCCATCCCCGCCGCCATCCGCAGGAGCATGGAGCAGCGCCCGCAGATCGCCTGGGACCTGCTCGACGAAGGCGGGCTGTTCGAGGGCCTGTAGGTGCAAGACGACCTGTTCGGCGGCCCGCCGCCACCCCCACCGCCGCCCGAAAAGACCCCGGAGCGCCGCACCGGCGTGCATCCCGCCGCCTGGGGCGACGATCTGCGCGCACTCGCGGCGCGGCTGCCGCCCCTGCTCCGCCTGGGCACCTCGTCGTGGAGCTACCCCGGCTGGCAGGGCCTGGTGTGGGAAGGCGCGCATTCCGAGCAGACGCTGGCCAAGAAGGGCCTGTGCGTCTATGCCCAGCACCCGCTGTTTCGCACCGTGAGCATCGACCGCAGCTTCTATCGCCCGCTCACGGCGAGCGACTACGCGCGCTATGCCGCGCAGGTGCCGGGCCACTTCCGATTCGTCGTCAAGGCGCCGAGCCTGGTGACCGACGCGCTCGTGCGCAGCGAGGACGGGCGCGGGCGCGAGCCCAACCCCGCATTCCTGAACCCGCAGCTCGCCGCGCAGGAGTTCGTCCTGCCCGCGCTCGAAGGGCTGGATGCGCTCACCGGCGCGCTGGTGTTCCAGCTGAGCCCGCTGCCGTGGACGATGCTGGACCGCCTGCCCCAGGTGCTGGAGCGCCTGCGCGCCATGCTGCAGGCGCAGCCGCCACTGAACCCACCCGATGCGGTGCTGGCAGTGGAGGTGCGCGACCCCGAATGGCTCGCGCCCGAGCATCTGCCCCATTTCGCCGACGTGCTCAAGAGTACCGGCGCCACCTATTGCCTGGGCATGCACGCACGCATGCCGCCGCTGGCCGACCAGCTGCCTCTGCTGCGCATGCTCTGGCCCGGCCCGCTCGTGTGCCGCTGGAACCTGCACCCGGTGCACGGCCCGCACGGGTACGAGGATGCGCAAAAGCTCTACGCCCCCTACGACCGCATCCACCACCCCGCGCCCGACGAGCACGCGCTGCTCGCGCGCACGCTGGCCGGTATCTGCGGGCGGGGCCAGAACGCCTTCGTGACCACCAGCAACCACGCCGAAGGCTGCGCGCCGCTCACGATCCATACGCTGGCGGAGCACATGGCGCAGCTATCGAAATAATAGCTGTCTGCGCTTTCTGGCTGGTAGTTTCACATGGCTACCCATCGCAAACCCTTTGCAGTAAAGCGCAGCCAGCTCTCTTTTTTGAATATCAGCCCCGTGTGGACGGCGCGGCGCCGCACGACGCGCCCAGAATCAGATCCGACTGGATGACCACCGTCTGCGGGTGCGCAGGCGCCAGCTTCTCGATGCGCTGCAGGATCAGTTGCACCGTGGCACTGGCGCTCTGGTGGAAGTTGTAGCGCAGTGCGGTGACGGGCGGATACATCAGCTCCAGCGTCTCCAGCGTGCCGATGCCGACCACGGACATGTCGCGCGGGATGTCCATGCCCGATTCGCGCACCACGTGCACGGCGCCCGACAGCAACTGGGTGCCGACCGCGATGATGGCCGTGGGAGGCGCGTCGAGCCGCAGCATGCGCTGCATGGGCTCGCGCGACGAATCCAGCCACGATTCGGACAGGTGCACCAGGCGCTCGTCGAACGCCAGCCCCGCCGCCTCCAGCGCAGCCCGGTAGCCGCGCACCTTCTCGCGGCCCGGGCGCAGCCGCGGCCCCGAGGCGAACAGCGCCACGCGGCGGTGCCCCAGGGCCAGCAGGTATTCCATCACCTTGAACATGCCCTGGCAGTGGTCCACCAGCACGCTGTCGAAGCCGGGCCCCAGGTCACGGTCGACGATCACCGTGGGCAGGCGCGTCTTGCCGAAGGGCGATGCCTCCGGGTCATCGTATTCGCTCGAAGGCGAGGCGATGATGCCCTCCAGCCGCCGGTTCTCGAAGAAGGCGACCAGCTCCTTGTCGCGCGCCGGCCGCTCCGAGCTGCCGATGAACAGCGAATAGCCCGCGCCCTGCGCCAGCTTCTCCACCTCGGACAGGTGGATCGCCAGGAACGGATTGGCGATGTTGGGCAGCAGGTAGCCGATGGTGCGGCTGTGCCCCGTGCGCAGGTGGCGGGCGGTGAAGTCCGGCTCGTAGCCCAGCCGGGCGATGGCCTGCTGCACGCGCTGGCGCACGGCCTGGCTCGCATAGCCGCTGCCGTTGAGCACGCGGGAGACGGTGCCGATGGACACCTCCGCCGCCGCGGCGACATCTCTGATCGATACCCGTTCAGTCATGGTTTACGCGGATGAAAACGTTCCACAGGATTGCCGTTCCAGCATTGCATTCATAGGATGCATTGTATGAAAACGCTTTCACAAAACACCATGACGCGAGACAACCTGCCCCCCTATCGGCGACGCGCCGTGCTCAAAACCCTGGCGGCTCTGGCCCTGCCGGCTGGCCTGCCGGCGCACGCAGCGCAGTGGCCCGAGCGCAGCATCACCTTCGTGCAGCCCTATGCGCCGGGAACGGCGACCGATGCATCCTCGCGCTACATCGCCCAGCAGCTCTCCGAGCGCTGGAAGGTGCCCACGGTGATGGAACACAAGGTGGGCGCCAACAGCATCATCGGCACCGAGTACGTGGCCCGCGCCGCGCCCGACGGCTACACCTTCCTCATCACCTCCACCGGCTTCTTCACCAACGAAGCCATGGTGTCCAGGCTGCCCTACCACCCGCTCGACAGCTTCGTGCCCGTGGCCAAGGTGGGCGGCGTGCAGCTGCTGCTGTGCGTGCCCGCCAATTCGCGGTTCCACGGCGTGAAGGAGCTGGTGGAATTCGCCAGGGCCAACCCCGGCAAGCTGACCTATGCCTCCGGCGGCAACGGCAGCTCGCAGCACCTGTCCGGCGCGCAGCTGGGCACCCTGTCGAACACGCAGCTGATGCACGTGCCCTACAAGGCGCAGGTGCCGGCGGCGGTGGCCACGGCCTCCGGCGAGGTGGACTTCTCCTTCATCGCCATCGCCACGGCCAAGCCCCTGCTGGCGGCCGACAAGATCCGCGTGCTGGCCGTCAGCGGATCCAGCCGGTCCGCGTCGTTCCCCGACGTGCCCACCGTGGCCGAGGCCGGCGTGCCGGACTTCGAGTGGGTGGCCAGCACCTTCTTCCTCGCGCCCGCGAACACCCCGCGCGACATCGTGCGCAAGCTCTCCGGCGCGCTGGGCGAGGAGGCCCGCAGCGACGGCTACCGCGAGTTCACCAAAGGCATAGGCATGGATGCCGATTTCATGGGCGAGGCCGAATGGGGCCGCACCATCGCGGCGGAGCGGCAGCGCTACCTGCAGGTCGTTCGCGCCAGCGGCGCCAAGGCGGAGTGAAGGACATGCAGCTGATCGACCTGTTCGACCGCGGTGCCACCTATGGCGCCCACCATCCCTGCCTGATCGAGCCCGGAGGCCGCACCTTGAGCTACGCGCAGGTGCAGGACATGTCGCACCGCATCGCCAACGGCCTGCAGGCCAGCGGGGTGGCGCAGGGCAGCAAGGTCGGCCTGCTCAGCGCCAACCACGTGCTGACGTTCGCCGCCATCCTGGGCATCGTGCGCTCCAGCGGCATCTGGCTGCCCGTGAACGCGCGCAATGCACCGGAGGAGAACGCAAACATCCTGGTGCGCGGCGGCTGCGAATTTCTCTTCGTGCACAGCCAGTTCGCGGCGCAGCTGCCGCTGCTGCGCGAAGCCATGCCGGAGCTCAAGGGCATCGTCTGCATCGACGCCGACCTGCCGGACGTGCCCGGCCTGCAGGCCTGGGCGGACGCGCAGTCCGCCGAGCCCTGCCGCAGCGGCGACCAGACCGACGACGTCGTCGCCATCCGTGGCACGGGGGGCACCACGGGCCTGCCCAAGGGCGTGCTGATCAGCCACCGCAACTACCTGGCGATGTATGCCAACTGGTACGCCGCCATGCCGGTGCAGGAGCGGCCCGTGCACCTGGTGGTGGCACCACTCACGCACGCGGCGGGCTCGCTGTGCTTCGCCACCTGCGGCTACGGGGGGGCGAACGTCATCCTGCCGAGCGCCGAGCCCGCAGCCATCATCGAGGCGATCGGGCGCTACCGGGTCACCCAGGTCTTCCTGCCGCCCACGGTGATCTACAAGCTGCTCGCGCACCCGGACGTGCGCCGGGGCGACTACCGCTCGCTGCGCTATTTCGTCTATTCGGCCGCTCCGATGTCGGTGGACAAGCTGCGCGAGGCGCTGGAGGTGTTCGGCCCGGTCATGGTGCAGGCCTACGGCCAGGCGGAGGCGCCCTTCGTCTGCACCGTCATGACCGCGGACGACCATGCGCGCACCCTCGCCGACCCGGCCCTGGCGCACCGACTGTCCAGTTGCGGGCGCGCCTCGCCCTTCGTGCGCGTGGGTGTCATGGATGCCGAGGGCCGGCTGCTGCCGCCCGGCGAGCGGGGAGAGCTCGTCGTGCAGGGCGACCTCGTCATGAAGGGCTACTACCAGGACCCGGAAAAGACCGCCGAGACCCTGCGCTACGGCTGGCTGCACACAGGCGACGTGGGCTATTGCGACGAAGACGGCTACTTCTACATCGTCGACCGCATGAAGGACCTGATCGTCTCCGGCGGCTTCAACATCTCGCCGAGCGAGGTCGAACAGGTGCTGTGGGCGCACCCGGCCGTCAACGACTGCGCGGTGGTCGGCGTGCCCGACAGCCACTGGGGCGAGGCCGTGAAGGCCGTGGTCGAGCTCAAGCCCGGCGTGCCGTGGGACGAGCGCGCCGCCCTCGCCTACTGCCGCGACCGCCTGGGTAGCATGAAGGCGCCGAAGTCCATCGAGGTGTGGCCGCAGCTGCCGCGCAGCACGGTGGGCAAGGTGCTGAAGCGGGAGATCCGCGAGCGCTACTGGGCAGGACACAGCCGGCGCGTCTGAGCGCAGGCCCCAAAAGGAGACATCCATGGCAGACCGACTCCAAGGCAAGACGGCACTGGTGCTGGGCGCAGGCTGCATCGGCGAAGGCTGGGGCAACGGCAATGCGGCCGCCGTCACCTTCGCGCGCGAAGGCGCCCGCGTGGTGTGCGCCGACATCGAGGAGGAATCCGCCGCGCACACCGCGGAGCTGGTGCGCCGCGAAGGAGGCCAGGCGGTGCACGTGCGCGCCGACGTCGCCAGCTTCGGGCAGCTGGAGCATGCGGTGGCGCTGGCGCTCGGGACCTACGGGCGCATCGACGTACTGCACAACAACGCCGGCATCAGCGTGCGCGGAGGCGCGCCGGACTCCAGCGAGGAGAGCTGGGACCGCGTCTATGCCGTCAACGCCCGGGGCGCCTTCCTCGCGTGCAAGGCGGTGATCCCGCACATGCAGCGCCAGGGCAGCGGCGCCATCGTCCATGTCTCCTCCATCGCCGCCGTCGGCTGGACGGGGCATGCCATGCTGTCCTACCAATCGTCGAAGGCCGCGCTGAACCAGCTCACGCGCATGGTCGCGGTGCAGCACGCGGCCGAGGGCATCCGCTGCAACTGCATCATGCCGGGCCTGATCGACTCCCCGCGCATCTACCAGACCATCCTGCCGGTGTTCGGCGGCGACGTGGAGAAGATGCGCGCCTCGCGCTCGCAGGCGGTGCCGATGAAGCGCATGGGCGACGTCTGGGACATCGCCAACGCGGCGCTGTTCTTCGCCTCGGACGAATCCCGATACGTCACCGGCGTGGTGATGCCCGTCGATGGCGGCATCACCTGCGCCCTGCCGCACTGAGGCAGCGCACCCCTGAAGGAGACTCCCATGCAATGGACGACGCTCGTCGCTGCCATCGGCCTGTGCGTTGCGCAGGGCGCCAGCGCCCAGACCTGGCCCGACAAACCGATCAAGATGATCATTCACTTGGCCGCCGGCGGCGCCACCGACAAGGCCGCGCGCCTGCTGGCCCAGCGGCTGGGAACCGCGCTGGGCCACCAGGTCGTCGCGGAAAACATCACCGGTGCCTCGGGCGCCATCGCGCTGCAGCGGCTGGCGCAGGCCGAGCCCGACGGCTACACGCTGGGTGCCACGGCCAACAGCCTGCACACCATCGCGCCGCACATGGGCAAGCTGCCGTACGACGCCCTGAACGCCTTCAGCTTCATCGGCATCTACGCCGCCTTCGACTACGTGCTGATCACCGCGCCCGACGCGCCGTACAAAAGCGCCGCGGAACTGGTCGAGCGCGCCCGCAGGAACCCCGGCACGGTGTCCTACGGGTCTTCCGGCGTAGGCACGGGCAACCACCTGGCGGCCGCGCTGTTCGGCCAGCTCGCCCAGGCCGACCTCAACGGCATTCCCTACCGCGGGGGCAGCCCGGCGATTCTGGACGTGATGGCGGGCCGCACGGACTTCATGTTCGACGTGGTGGGAGGCGCCATCGCGCAGGTCGAAGGGGGCAAGGTCAAGGCCCTCGGTGTCAGCGGCACCAGGCGCCACGCGCTACTGCCCGGCGTTCCGCCCATCGCGGACACCGTGCCGGGCTACGAATCGGGAGGCTGGTTCGCGCTGATCGGGCCGGCCCACCTGCCGCCAGCGATCGTGCAGCGCCTGAACACGGAGCTCAACCGCATCCAGGCATCGCCCGACTTCCGCGAGCAGCTCGCCGCGCTTGGCTACGAACCCCTGCCAGGCACGCCCGCCGATCTGCAAGCGCGCCTGAAAGCCGAAACGGCCAAGTGGGGCGAAGTGATCGGCAAACTGCCCTGCGCCGCGGTGCCCGAGCGCTGCGCCGCGTCCCGGTGAACGCCATGGGTTTCCATCACCCCGCCTTCATCGCCGGTGCCTTCGAGCACCCCACGCGCCATGCGCCGGACAAGTCGGTGGCCCAGCTGCATGCCGAATGCGCCCACGGCGCGCTGGCCGACGCGGGCCTGTCCCTGGACGACGTGGACGGCTACTTCTGCGCCGCCGATGCGCCGGGCGGCATCCCCGCGCTGATGGCCGACTACATGAACCTGCGCCTGCGGCACATCGACGGCACCGAGTCCGGCGGCTGCTCGTACATCGCCCACGTGGGCCACGCCGCCACCGCGATCGCGCAGGGCCGGTGCTCCGTCGCGCTCGTCACCCTGGCCGGCAAGCCGCGCAGCAGCGGCCAGGCCACGGGCACCGAAATCCGCCAGATTCCCCCGGAGCGCCCCGCCGCCCCCTTCGAGCAACCCTACGCGTGGACGGTCGCCGGCATGTACGGCATGCTGGCCCGCCGGCACATGCACGAATACGGCACGACGATGGAGCAGCTGGCGTGGGTCAAGGTCGCCGCATCGCACCATGCCCAGCACAACCCCCATGCGCTGCTGCGAACGGTGTACACCACGGACGACGTGCTCGCCTCTCCCCTGGTGGCCGATCCGCTGCGTCGGCTGGACTGCTGCGTGATCACCGATGGTGGGGGCGCGCTGGTGCTGGTCCACCCGTCCATCGCGCGGTCGCTGAAGCGGCCGCTGGTCGGTGTGCGCGGGTTCGCGGAAACCATCCGCACCAACGAGGCCGGGCGCCTGGACCTGCTGCAGACCGGCGCCGCGGTCACCGGGCCGCGTGCGTTCGCAGAGGCCGGCCTCGCGCCCGCCGACGTGAAGTACGCCTCGGTCTACGACAACTTCACGATCATGGTGGCGCTGCAGCTCGAAGACCTGGGCTTTTGCGCCAAGGGCGAAGGCGGGCGCTTCGTGGCCGACGGCAACCTCATCTCGGGCGTGGGCAAGCTGCCCTGGAACACCGACGGCGGGGGCATGTGCAACAACCACCCGCAGAACCGTGGCGGCATCACCAAGGTCATCGAGGCCGTGCGCCAGCTGCGCGGGGAAGCCCATCCCGCCGTGGAGGTCCCAGGCTGCGACATCGCCCTGGCGAGCGGCCCGGGCCTCGTCATGGGCGCGGGCCACGCCCACGCCACCGTCCTGCTGGAGCGCCTGCCATGAACGATGCCCACGCCCTGGCCGGCGACCCCTACGTCGCCGCCTTCCCCGAAAACCGGCCCTTCTGGGAGGCTGCCGAACAGGGCAGGCTCCTGCTGCCGCACTGTGCAAGCTGCGGCCAGTTCCATTGGCACCCGCGCCCACGCTGCCCCTATTGCCGCTCGGATGCCGTCCGCTGGAAGCAGGCCGGCGGCGAGGGGGTGCTCCACACCTACACCGTCATCCGGCGCCCCGGTGCCTGCTACGTGCTGGCCTACGTGCAGGTGACAGAGGGCCCCTTGCTGATGACCAACATCGTCGATGCGGACCCGGAGCATCTACACATCGGAATGGTGCTGCGCTGCGGTTTCCGCGCGACCGCCGAGGGCCGGCACGCGCCGGTATTCCGGCCCGCATGAATCACAACGAAGGAGACGACCGATGACACCCTTTACACGCCGCCGCCTGCTGCAGGCCCTTGCCGCAGCTGCCGGCACCGGGCCTTTTCACGCCCGCGCGCAAGCCGCCTACCCCTCCAAGCCCGTGCGGCTGATCGTGCCCGCCGCGGCGGGCGGCGCCACCGACATCGTCGGCCGCCTGGTCGCCCACCAGGCCAGCCTGGCCTGGCCGCAGCCCATGGTGGTCGAGAACGTCGCGGGCGGCGGCGGCGTCATCGGCACGCAGGTGGTCGCCCGCGCGGGCGGCGACGGGCACACCCTGCTCATGGGCGCCATCAACCACACCATCAACGCCAGCCTGGTCGGCAAGCTGCCCTACGACAGCGTGAAGGACTTCACCTTCATCGCGCACCTGGTGTCCATTCCCAACGTGCTCGTCGTGCATCCATCGCTCCCGGTGAAGACCCTGGCGGAGTTCATCCAGTACGCGCGCAGCAACGACACGCTGGTGTTCGCGTCCTCCGGCAACGGCACGTCGCAGCACCTCTCCGCCGAGATGTTCCGCATGGAGACCGGCGTCAAGTACCAGCACGTCCCCTACAAAGGCGCCGCGCCCGCCACCAACGACCTGCTGGGCGGCCATGTGCACCTGATGTTCGACAACCTGCCCGCCGCGGCCCCCAACATCCGGGCAGGCAAGCTCCGTGCGCTGGCCGTCACCAGCGCCAAGCGCAACCCGGCCTTTCCGGACCTGCCCGCCATCTCGGAAACCGTGCCCGGCTTCGATGTGCGCTCCTGGTTCGGCCTCATGGGCCCCGCGGGCCTGCCCAGGCCGGTCGTCGACAAGCTGCATGCCGAGATGGCGAGGATCTTCGCGCAGCCGGACGTGCTGCGGCGCATCGCCGATATGGGTGCCGAGGCCCAGGTGACCGATCCTGCCGCCTTCACCGCCTATGTGCACCAGGAGATCGAGCGCTGGGCGAAGGTGGTCAAGGCGTCGGGCGCGACAGTGCAGTAGGCGGCATTGCCAGGCGCGCAGGAAGATCAGTCCTGCCGCTTCACCCGCAGCGAACTGCACACCCCCGCCAGCACCGCGCACCCCGCAGCCACCAGCAGCGCCAGCGCCTCCGCGCTGCCGTCGTGCCCCGGCCGCAGAGCGAAGATCGCGGCGAGCACCACCGCGCCCAGTGTCTGCCCCGTGAGCCGCGCCGTGCCCAGCATGCCGCTGGCCGCGCCGCTCCTGTGCAGCGGGGCCGAGGTGACGATGGTGTGGTTGTTGGGCGACTGGAACAGCGCGAAGCCCGCGCCGCACAGGGCCATGCGCCACAGGACGTCCGCGTCCGCCGGCTGCGCTGGCAGCAGGCCCAGGGCCAGCAGGCCGGCCGCGAACACGGCCATGCCGATGCCGCCCAGCAGGCCGTCCGGGTAGCGGCCGATCAGCCGGCCCGCCAGCGGCGCCACCACCGCCGTGGCCAGGGGCCAGGCGGTGATGAGCAGGCCTGCCTGCAGGTGGCTGCGGCCGTAGGACTCCAGCAGCAGGAAGGGCAGCGAGAGAAAGCCCAGCATCTGCGCGCAGAACGCGCCCACGGACGAGGCCATGGACAGCGCGAACACGGGGATGCGCAGCAGGTCAACGGGAAAGAGCGGCGCCGCGCGCCCCCACTGCCGCCACAGGTGCACCGCCCCCACCGCCAGGCCGGCGCACAGCAGCAGCCAGCCCGATGCCCCGCCGCCCTGCCCTGCGGCGCGCACGCCCAGCTGGGCGCCGCCGAGGAACAGCAGGGCGAACATGGCGCCGTTGAGCAGCACGTCCAGCGCGGAAAAGCGCGGCGCCGGGCGCTGCGCCGCCGGGTTGTCGGGCAGCGCCCGGCGGGCGAGCCACCAGGCCAGCAGGCCCAGCGGCAGGTTCATGGCGAACAGCCAGGGCCACGACGCCACCGACAGGATGGCCGCCGCCACCGACGGCCCCGCCATGGATGCGGTGGCCACCACCAGCGAATTGACGGCCATGCCCTGCCCGAGCTGGGCCCGGGGGTAGATGAGCCGCACCAGGGCCGCGTTCACCGCCATCACGCCAGAGGCGCCCAGCCCCTGCAGCGCGCGCGCCGCGACCAGCGCAGGCATGCTGGCCGCCAGCATCGCCCCCACGGAGGCCAGCGCGAAGAGCAGCATGCCCGCCAGGTAGACGCGCCGGTAGCCCAGGCGCTCGCCCAGCGCGGCCAGCGGCAGCAGCGCCACCAGGGTGGCGATCTGGTAGGCGTTGACCACCCACACGCTCTGGGCGGCGCCGGAGCGCAGCTGGCGCGCGATGTCGGGCAGCGCCAGGTTGACGATGCTGCTGTCGAGCACCGCCAGCGTGAGCCCCAGGATGATGACCAGCATCGCCTGCCGGCGCGCTGGCTGCGGCAGGCCGTCGGCCAGGGGCGGCGCACTCACGGTTGGCGCCCCTGGGCCGTGTCCTTCGCGGTGCCTCGCGCGATGCGCTGCGTGCCCACCGGGCCCAGCGTGATCCAGGTGAGCGCCACGCCCGCCAGCGCCCCCGTGGCCATGCCCACCACCATGGGCAGGGGCGCGTCGGTGGCGAACAGGCCCACCGCCGCCATGGCGAGGGTGCCGATCAGCATCTGCAGCGTGCCCATGAGGGCGGACGCCGTGCCCGCGATGGCGCCGTGCTCCTCCAGCGCCAGCACGGAGGTTGTGGGAATCACCAGCCCCATCAGCGCGCTGGCGATGAAGTAGAGCACCAGCAGCACGGCCAGCCGGTCGCCGCCCAGCAGGTAGTGCGCCAGCAGGGCCAGCATGACCATGCCCGCGCCGCTGGCGGCCGTCTTCACCACGGCCACCATGCCGTAGCGCCGCCCCAGCCGCGCCGTGAACTGCGCGCTGGCGAAGAAGGCCGCCGCGTTGACCGAAAACGCCGCGCTGTACTGCACGGGCGACAGCCCGTAGTGGTTGATCAGCACGAAGGGCGAGCCCGCCAGGTAGACGAAGAAGCCGGCCATGGAGCAGCCGCCGATGCCCACCAGCCCCAGGTAGTGCCAGTCGCGCAGCAGCGTGCCGTAGGAGGATGCCGCGCTGCCCAGGGAGCTTTCCACGCGCTGGGCGGCCGGCCGCGTCTCGTGCAGCGCCCGCTGCACCAGCACCAGCCCGGCCAGCGCCGCCACGGCCACCACCCAGAACACGCCGCGCCAGCCGGTCAGCGCGATCACGCCGCTGCCGGCCAGCGGCGCCAGCAGGGGCGACACGCTGAACACCAGCATCAGCAGCGACATGAGCCGCGCCGCCTCGGTGCCCGTGTGCAGGTCCCGCACCACGGCGCGCGGGATCACCATGCCCGCCGCCGCGCCCAGCCCCTGCACGAAGCGCAGCAGCACCAGCGTGTGCACGTCGGTCGCCAGCGCGCAGCCCACACTGGCCAGGGTGAACAGGCCCAGCCCGAAGAACAGCGGCGGCCTGCGCCCCACCATGTCCGACACCGGCCCGTAGACCAGCTGGCCCACGCCCAGCGCGAGGAAGAAGGCCGTCAGGCTCCACTGCACCGCCCCCACGTCGGCCCGCAGCGACGCGCCGATGGCCGGCAGCGCCGGCAGGTACATGTCGATGGCGAAGGGGCCGATGGCCGAAAGCAGCCCCAGGATCAGGGCCATGCGGAAGAAGGGGGAAAAAGGCATTCGGCAGATTGTCGCCACATCGGCCGCCCTTCGGCGCCGTGCAGGACAATGCCGCCAGACCCTTGCAAGGACATTCGCCATGCCATTGCCCGCCCTCTCCATGCCATGCCGCCGCTGGGCGGTTGTGCTGACAGCCGCCTTCGCCCTGCCCGCGGGCGCCGCAGGCAATGCCGCCGCGCCCGCGCAGCCCGCGCTGGGCCTGTCGGCCGACGGCACGCTGGTGGTCGACCACCGCGCACGCCTGGCCTGGCCGCGCTGCGTGGAGGGCATGCGCTGGAACGGCAGCACCTGCACGGGCATGGCCCAGCTCTTCACCTATGGCGAGGCGCAGGCGCGGGCCAAGGCGCTCGGCAAGGCCGACGGGGTGCGCTGGCGCCTGCCGCGCGTCAACGAGCTGCGCCGCCTGGTGGACCGCAGCGCCAGGCCGCCCACCATGGACGCCCGGCTCTTCCCCGCCGCGCCGCGCGACTGGCACTGGACGGGCACGGCCAGCGTGAACGCCGCCGCGGTCAACCCCTATGCCTACGGCAACGTGGTGCGCGGCGGCGAGGGGGAAAGCCAGCTGTCCGTGCAGCAGGGCTGGGCGGTGGACATGTCCACCGGCGAGGCACGCGGCGACGTGGGGCGGGCGACGCGCATGGCCGTGCGGCTGGTGCGGCCCGCGCCTTGAACGGGCATGAAAATGGGCTCCAGCGCTTGATACACAAGCGCGGGCAGCTCTCTTTTTCGAATCACTGGGCCCGCAGTGCGGCCTTGAGCTGCTGGCCCACCTCGGGCCGCTCCAGGAACGGGTCGGCTGGGTTCTCGATGCGCAGGATGCTCTCCACGCGGCTTTGCACGTTGCCCAGCGCGTGCGGGTGGCTGAACACGTAGAACTGGTCCGCCTGCGCGGCGTCGAACACCTTGCGCGCCACGTCGGCCGCCGTGACCTTGCCGCTGGTGACGGCCTTCTCGATCATCGCCTGGCCGATGAGCTGGCTTTTGGTGGGCTTCTCGCCCTCCATCGCCGCGGGCCGGTTGCGCTCGCTGCGGCCGATGCCGGTGGGCACGAAGTACGGGCAGAGCACGCTGGCGCCCACCTGGTCGGTGACCAGGCGCAGGTCCTGGTAGAGCGTCTCGGTCAGGCTCACCACGGCGTGCTTGCTCACGTTGTAGATGCCCATGTTGGGCGGCGTGAGCAGGCCGGCCATGCTGGCGGTGTTGACGATGTGGCCGCGCCAGGCCGGGTCGCGGCGCGCGGCCTCCAGCATCATGGGCGTGAACAGGCGCACGCCGTGGATCACGCCCCAGAGGTTGACCCCCAGCACCCATTCCCAGTCGCGCACGGTGTTCTCCCACACCAGACCGCCCGCGCCCACGCCCGCGTTGTTGAACACGAAGTGCGGCGCGCCGAAGCGGCTCCAGACGGCCTGCGCGAGCTGCTCCATCTGCTGCGCGTCGGACACGTCCACGCGCCGCGCCAGCACCTGGCAGCCGGTGGCCTGCAGCTCGGCGGCGGCCTGGTCCAGCGCATCCTGCTGCACGTCCACCAGCACCAGGTTCATGCCCTTGCTGGCGCCCAGCCGCGCGCATTCCAGGCCGAAGCCCGAGCCGGCTCCGGTGAGCACGGCGGTTTTTCCCGCGAAGTCGTCGATCATGCTGTCTCTGCCTTTCTCAATACGTATCCGATGCGGGGAAAGTGCACGTGCACCGCGCCCGCGCGCGGATCGGTGCGCGCCAGGGTGTAGCGCGTGCGCGTGGCGGCGACGAGCATGCCCTCGGTGGGCTCGGTGCCGAAGCTCTCGGCCGCGATGGCCACGCGGCTGCCCAGGGCGATGCCGTGCTCGTCCTGGAAGGCCTCGGGCGGCAGGGGCAGCGGCTCGGCATTGGCGGCGACGGTGATGGCGTCCGCGGCGCTGAACTTCTCCATGCGGCCCTGGCCCAGCGCGGCGATGCGGTCCATCCATTCGAGCACGGCGGGCGTGGCCGCGAGGATGCCGGCCATCGCCGGCACGCATGTGCGCGTGAACCACAGCGGGTGGTAGGCGGCGAAGTCGGCCACGCAGGGCTCGGTGCCGAAAAGGAAGTCGTGCTCCTCCACCATGCTGGCGATGCGCCGCAGGTAGGAGCGGTAGGCGGCCGTGG
Source organism: Acidovorax sp. MR-S7 (assembly GCF_000400995.2). Classification (GTDB taxonomy): domain Bacteria; phylum Pseudomonadota; class Gammaproteobacteria; order Burkholderiales; family Burkholderiaceae_C; genus MR-S7. The sequence continues at coordinate 114,345 of NZ_DF238913.1, forward strand.
CGTCCTGCGGGCGCAGGCGCGGCATGCCCATGGCGCGCCGGTCGTCGCTGAAGGCCTGGGCCGCGCCCGGCGGCTGGCCGGCGAACAGCGCCTCGGCCGCGCGCGGCTGCAGGTTGTACGCCATGGCGGCCCAGAACAGAGTGGTGTCGGCCCACTGCGCGAACACGCGCGAGACGCCCTTGAGGTGCGGCGGGTACAGCGCGGGCTCGGGCCGCAGGTGTTCGAGCACGTCGCTGATGAGCGCCGTGTCGCAGTAGACGTCGGCCCCGATCTGCAGAAAGGGCGTGCGCCGGTAGCCGCCCGTGAGCGCCAGCACGTCGGGCTTGGGCGCCACGCTGGGCACGATGACGGATTTCCACGCGAGCTGCTTGAATCCGAGCATGCAGCGCGCCTTGTGCGCGAAGGGGGACGCGGGGTAGTGGTGCAGGATCGGGGTGGTCATCGGTACGCTCCAGAGCACAGCATTTCCACGTGGGGAATGCCGTCTTCGAGGTATTCGGGCGAGACGGGCGCGAAGCCCAGGGAACCATAGAAGCGCTGCAGGTGCGCCTGCGCGCTGATGCGCACCGCCCTGCCCGGCCAGGCGGCGCGGCAGCGCGCCAGCCCCTCGGCCACCAGCGCGCGGCCCAGGCCGGTGCCGCGCGCCTCGGGCGCGCAGACCACGCGGCCGATGGAAGGCTCCGTGTATTTCACGCCGGGGTCCACCACGCGCAGCGTGGCCAGCAGCGGGCCGCCGGCCTCGGCGCGGCCCAGCAGGTGCCAGGCGTGTCTGTCGGCGTCGTCGGGGTCCTGGTAAGGGCCCTGCTCCAGGATGAACACCCGGCAGCGCAGGGCCAGCGCGTCGTGCAGCGCGTGCACGCCCAGGTCGTCGAAGCGCGCCCAGGTCCAGTGCACGGTCACACCAGCTTCACCAGCTGCTTGCCGAAGTTCTTTCCCTTGAGCAGGCCCAGGAAGGCCTCGGGCGCGGACGCCAGCCCCAACGCCACGCTCTCGCGCGGGCGCAGCTTGCCGGTGGCGACGAGGCCGCCCAGCTCCTTGAGCGCGTCGGGCCACACCTCCATGTGCTCGCTGACGATGAATCCCTGCACCTTCATGCGGTTGATGAGGATGAGCGCGGGGTTCTGCAGCGGCAGCGGCTGGCCGTCGTAGCCGGCGATCATGCCGCACACGGCCACGCGCGCGAAGGCGTTGGCGCGCAGCAGCACGGCATCGAGAATGTAGCCGCCCACGTTCTCGAAGTAGCCGTCGATGCCGTCGGGGCAGGTATCCTTGAGCGCCCTGGACATGGCTTTCAGGTCGCCGTGTTCGCGGTGGTCGATGCAGGCGTCGAAGCCCAGCTCCCCGGTCACGTAGCGGCACTTGTCCGGCCCGCCCGCGATGCCGACCACCCGGCAGCCGCGCGCCTTGGCCAGCGCGCCGAAGGCGCTGCCCACGGCGCCCGAGGCGGCACTCACCACCATGGTCTCGCCGGCCCGGGGCTCGATGATCTTGACCAGGCCGTACCACGCCGTCACGCCGGGCATGCCCACGGCGCCCAGGTAGTGCGACAGCGGCACGTGGGTGGTATCCACCTTGCGCAGCATGCCGGGCGCATTGCCGTCGACCACGCTCCATTCCTGCCAGCCGCCCATGCCCACGACCTTGTCGCCCACGGCGAACCTGGGGTGGCGGCTCTCGGCCACCTCGCCCACGGTGCCGCCGATCATCACCTCGCCCAGCGGCTGGCTGGCGGCATAGCTCTTGCTGTCGTTCATGCGCCCGCGCATGTACGGATCCAGGCTCAGGTAGTGGTGGCGCACGAGCACCTGGCCGTCCTGCAGCGGCGGCGTGTCGGTAGCGGCGAGCCGGAAGTTGCCGGCCGTGGCTTCGCCCTGCGGGCGGTTGTCGAGCAGGATCTGCTGGTTGCGTGGCATGGCGGTGTCTCCGGTTGATTCACTATGGTTTCAATAGCTGCCTGCGCTTTCCTGTCAAGCGCTGGAAGCCGATTTAGCTTGTATTTCAGTCCGTGGGCACGGAGGCGCCTTCGCGCGCGGCCTTGGGCACGTACTTGAAGGTGCCCGTGGCGTGGCTGCACATGCGGCCTTCGGCGTCGTAGATGGCGCCTTCGGCAAAGGCCAGCGAGCGCGTGCGGTGCAGCAGCCGCCCCTTGGCGACCAGCGGGCCGCGCGCGGGGTGCATGAAGCTGGCCTTCATCTCGACGGTGACCACGCCCTGGTCCGGCGTGTCGCTGCGCGCGGCCGTGGCCAGGGCCACGTCCAGCAGCGTCATCGTAGCGCCGCCGTGGGTGACGCCGAAGGAGTTCAGGTGCTCGGGCCGGGCCTCGTAGTGCAGCTCGGATGTGCCGCCCTGCATGTGGCGCAGGGAGAAGCCCAGCTCGTGGACGAAGGGGATGTTGGCACCGAAATCCAGCACGGGCGGCTCCTCAAAAGCAGGTGATGCGCAAGGATAGCCTCAGCCGCCGATGATCGCGCTCACCCCGCCGTCCACCGCCAGCCACTGGCCGGTGATGTGCTTGCCGGCCTCGCTGGCGTACAGCAGGGTGATGCCCTTCAGGTCTTCGTCGTCGCCCAGGCGGCGCAGCGGCGCGTGCGCGGCCATCTTCTCCTCGCCCATGGTCTCAATGAGCACCGTGGCCATCTTGGTCTTGAAGAAGCCGGGGCAGATCGCGTTCACGCCGATACCGTACACGCCCCACTCGCCCGCCAGCGCGCGCGTGAAGTTGATGACCGCGCCCTTGGAGGTGTTGTAGGCGATGGTCTTCATCTCCAGCGGGTTGCCCGCCAGTCCGGCGATGGAGGCCACGTTGATGATGCGGCCCGCGCGGCGCGGGATCATGCTGCGCTTGGCGATGGCCTGCGACAGCAGGAAGTAGCCGCGCACGTTGAGGTTCATCACCTTGTCCCAGGCCGCGGTGGGATAGTCCTCAGCCGCGGCGCCCCAGCTCGCGCCGGCGTTGTTGACGAGGATGTCCACGTCGCCCACGCGCTGCAGCGTCTCGGCGGCCAGGCGCTGGATGTCGTCTTCCCTGGCGCAGTCGGCGGCGATCCAGCGCGCGTCGATGCCGGCGGCCTGCAGCTCGGCCACGGCCTGCTCCAGATCCTCTGCCTTGCGCGAACTCACCACCACCCGCGCGCCCGCCTCGCCCAGCGCATGCGCCATCTGCAGGCCCAGGCCGCGCGAGCCGCCGGTGACGAGGGCGGTCTTGCCGGAGAGGTCGAAGAGTTGTTGCACGGTACGGGCCATGGATGCGTCTCCCAGAATGAAAAAGCGGTAAAGGGCGATTGTGGCCACACAGCTCCAAGGCCCGCTGTCGCCTGTGCGATTCGCGCGCCCGCGCCCCGGGCGCGCCGGGGCCGGTGGGATAATCGCGCCCCATGAGCATCACCCCTAAGAGTGCCGAGGACATCGCAGGCATGCGCGAGGCCTGCCGCATGGCGTCGGAGGTACTGGACTACATCACGCCCCACATCCGCCCCGGCATGACCACCAACGACGTGGACCGCCTCGCCGCGGAATGCATGGCCCGCCAGGGCAGCCGCTCGGCCACGCTGGGCTACCAGCCGCCGGGCTATCCGCCCTACCCCAAGTCGCTGTGCACCTCGATCAACAACGTGGTCTGCCACGGCATCCCGAACGACAAGCCCCTGAAGAAGGGCGACATCATGAACGTGGACGTCACCGTCATCTCCCAGGACGGGTGGTACGGCGACACCAGCCGCATGTTCCTGATCGGCGAGTGCTCGATCGCGGCCAAGCGGCTGTGCCAGCTCACCTACGAGTCGATGTGGCTGGGCATCCAGCAGGTCAAGCCCGGCGCGCGCCTGGGCGACGTGGGCCACGCCATCCAGAAGTTCGCCGAAGGCCACGGCCTGTCGGTGGTGCGCGAGTTCTGCGGCCACGGCATCGGCAAGAAGTTCCACGAGGAACCGCAGGTGCTGCACTATGGCCGCCCCGGCACGGGCGAGGAGCTGGTGCCCGGCATGACCTTCACCATCGAGCCCATGCTCAACATCGGCCGCCGCGAGGTCAAGGAGCACGGCAACGACGGCTGGACCATCGTCACCAAGGACCACAGCCTCTCGGCCCAGTGGGAGCACACGGTGCTGGTCACCGAGACCGGCTTCGACGTGCTGACGCTGTCGGCCGGCTACCCCTCCCTGCCCTCCTTCGTGACCGCCACTGCCACCTGAGGGGAAGCGCGCACGGTTCTTGCTGGTTTCTTGTCGATGAACCCTGCCACCCCTTCTTCTGCCTGCGCACGTCCCGACCTGGCACCGCTGCACGCCCTGCGTGACTGCTACCGCCAGGACAAGGCGGCGCTGCTGGCCACGCTGCAGGGCAGCGGCGCCTCCACACGCGGCATCCGCAGCCTGCTGCGCGCGCTCTCCACCCTGGCCGACCGCCTGCTGTGCCAGCTCTGGCGCCGCGCCGGGCTGCCCGAGGCCATGGCCCTGGTGGCGGTGGGCGGCTATGGCCGCGCGCAGCTCTTTCCCTATTCCGACGTGGACGTGCTGGTGCTGCTGCCGGACGATGCCGAGGTGCCGCGCGCGGCCATCGAGGCGTTCATCGGCAGCTGCTGGGACGCGGGCCTGGAGATCGGCTCCAGCGTGCGCACCGTGGCCGAATGCCTGAGCGAGGCCGCCGCCGACGTGACGGTGCAGACCTCGCTGCTCGAATCGCGCCTGCTGTGCGGCAGCGCCGCGCTGTTCGCGGGCTTCCGCCAGCGCTACGACGCGCAGATGGACCCGCGCGCCTTCCTCACCGCCAAGACGCTGGAGATGCGCCAGCGCCACACCAAGTACGAGAACACGCCCTACGCGCTGGAGCCCAACTGCAAGGAATCGCCCGGCGGGCTGCGCGACCTGCAGCTCATCCTGTGGGTGGCGCGCGCCGCCGGCCTGGGCGGCACCTGGCGCGCGCTGGCGGAAAGCGGGCTGGCCACGCCTTTCGAGGTGCGCCAGATCGAGCGCAACGAGGCGCTGCTGTTCCTCATCCGCGCGCGCCTGCACGCGCTGGCGGGACGGGGCGAGGACCGGCTGGTGTTCGATTTGCAGACCGCCGTGGCCGAGTCCTTCGGCTACCGCTCCACCGCGCCCGACGGCAAGCGCCTGGCCATGCGCGCCAGCGAGACGCTGATGCGCCGCTACTACTGGGCCGCCAAGGCCGTCTCGCAGCTCACGCAGATCCTGCTGCTGGGCATCGAGGAGCGGCTCAACCCGCAGGCGCACGAGCTGCGCCCGATCAACGCGCGCTTCTTCGAGAAGGCCGGGCTGATCGAGGTGGCCAGCGACGACCTTTACGAGAGAGACCCGCACGCCGTCCTCGAGACCTTCCTGCTCTACGAGACCACCATGGGCCTGAAGGACCTGTCCGCCCGCACGCTGCGCGCGCTCTACAACGCGCGCGGCGTGATGGACAGCGCCTTCCGCCGCGACCCCGCCAACCGCGCCACGTTCATGCAGATCCTGCAGCAGCCTGCCGGCATCACGCACGCCATGCGGCTCATGAACCAGACCTCGGTGCTCGGGCGCTACCTCTGGCCGTTCCGACGCATCGTGGGGCAGATGCAGCACGACCTGTTCCACGTCTACACCGTGGACCAGCACATCCTCATGGTGCTGCGCAACGTGCGGCGCTTCTTCATGGCCGAGCATGCGCACGAATACCCCGCGTGTTCGCAGCTCGCCGCGGGCTGGGACAAGCCCTGGATCCTCTACGTCGCCGCGGTGTTCCATGACATCGGCAAGGGCCGCGGCGGCGACCATTCGGTGATCGGCGCCATGGAGGCGCGGCGCTTCTGCCGCCAGCACGCGCCCTACGGCATCGGGCGCGAGGACGCCAGGCTCATCGAATTCCTCGTCGCCGAGCACCTCACCATGAGCCAGGTGGCGCAGAAGCAGGACCTGTCCGACCCCGACGTGATCGCCGCCTTCGCGCGGCGCGTGCGCAACGAGCGCTACCTGACGGCGCTGTACCTGCTCACCGTGGCCGACATCCGCGGCACCTCGCCCAAGGTGTGGAACGCCTGGAAGGGCAAGTTGCTGGAGGACCTCTACCACGCCACGCTGCGCGTGCTGGGCGGGCGCGCGCCCGATGCCGCCGCCGAGATCGAGGCGCGCAAGCGCGAGGCCAAGGTGGCCCTGGCCCTGAGCGCCCTGCCGCACGAGGTGCACAAGAAACTCTGGGACACGCTGCACGTGAGCTACTTCATGCGCCACGACGCGGCCGACATCGCCTGGCACACGCGCCACCTCTCGCGCTACGTGGGCGCTGACAAGACCGTTGTGCGCGCGCGCCAGTCGCTGGCCGGCGAAGGGCTGCAGGTGCTGGTGTACGCGCCCGACCAGCCGGACCTGTTCGCGCGCATCTGCGGCTACTTCGACCGCGCGGGCTTCTCCATCCTGGACGCGCGCGTGCACACCGCCACCAACGGCTATGCGCTGGACACCTTCCAGGTCGTCGCGTCCGAGCAGCCCGGCGCCTACCGCGAACTGATCCACCTGGTGGAAAACGACCTGTTGCGCGCCATCGAGGACCGCGGCGCCCTGCCCGAGCCCGCGCGCCGGCGCGTCTCGCGCCGGGTCAAGAGCTTTCCCATCGCCCCGCGCGTCACGCTGCGACCCGACGAGAAGGCCCAGCGCTGGCTCATCAGCATCTCGGCCAGCGACCGCGCTGGCCTGCTGTACGTGGTGGCGCGCGTGCTCTCGCGCCATGGCCTCAGCGTGCAGCTGGCCAAGGTCAGCACGCTGGGCGAGCGGGTGGAAGACACCTTCCTCGTCCAGGGCGCCGAGCTGCAGAGCAACGCCGCGCAGATCCGCCTGGAGACCGAGCTGCTGCAGGCGCTGGCGGACCAATAGCTATTCTTTCAATAGCTGCTCGCGATTGTCGGACAAGCGCTGGATGCCTTTTTAGTGATACCTCAGCAGGGCTGCAGCTCCGCCAGTCCGTGGCTGAGCACCGGCACCGCGCGCTCGCGCGCCCACAGCTCGAACTGCACCTGCTGCGATCCGTGCCACAGGCGGGCCTGCAACGTCTCGCCCGGAAACACGGGCGCGGAGAACCGCGCCGCGATGGCGGACAGCCGGGTGCCGTCCCCCAACTCACCGGCCCTCAGGACCGCCCGCGCCGCCATGCCGTAGGTACACAAGCCGTGCAGGATGGGCCGGTCGAAGCCGGCTTCGCGCGCGGCCTGCGGCAGCACGTGGATGGGGTTGCGGTCGCCGCCCAGCCGGTAGAGCAGCGCCGCATTGGGCAAGGTGGGCATGTCCAGGGTCTGGTCCGGGGCACGCCGGGGTGCGCAGGGCAAGGGCTCCAGCGGTGCGTCGCCGGGCTGCGCAGCGGTGGCGAATCCGCCGTCCGCCCGGCAGAACAGCACCTGCTGCGCCGTGGCCAGCGGCGCACCGCCCGGGGCATGCACCCAGTCCTGCTGCACCACGACCAGGGCGCCGCGGCCCGCCCCCTTGTCCACCACGCGGCTGATGCGCGCCCGGCAGGCCAGCTCGGCGCTGGCCGGTACCGCGCCGTGGAAGCGCATGCGCTGCTCGCCGTGCAGCATCTGCAGCCACTGGATGCCCGAGCGCGGGTCGCGGAACCACGCGCCCGAGCTTCCCATCGTGGACAGGAAGGTGGGCACGACGCGCAAGCCCTCCTCGTAGGCGTACTGCAGGTCCTGCGCATCCAGCGGGTCCTGGGCCATGCCCAGGCTGAGCGCATAGAGGATGCAGTCGTTGGCGCCATAGCGCACCGTTGCCTGCTGGAAGGGCCATTGGCGCAGCCTGTGGTAGTCGATGGGCATGGCAATGCCCCGCTACTTCGCTGCCGCCCGGCGCTGGGCCACGCGCTCTTCCAGCTTGGCGCGCACAGACGGCGGAACGCCCGTCGGGTCGATGAGGAAGCCGTGCGCCAGCTCGTTGTGCGCGTGGACCAGCTGGTGGATGCTGAACGCGGCCGCCATGCCGTCGCGCCGCCCGGCGATGTCCTGGATCTGGTTGACGGTCTCCTTGGCGGCCTTGAGCACCATGCTGGACTTGGCGGCGATGGTGTTCGCCATCGCTATCACGGTGGCGTCCAGCTCGTCCAGCGGCGCCACGCGGTTGACCATGCCGCGCTGCTGCGCCTCCTGCGCGCTGATCCAGTCCGACATGAACAGCCATTCCTTGGCCTTGCGCGTGCCCAGCTCCCAGGGATGCATGAAGAACTCGCAGCCCGGCGCGCCGAACTCCAGCGTCGGGTCGCGGAAGCGCGCGTTGTCGGCGGCCACGATCAGGTCGCAGGCCCAGGCCAGCATCAGCCCGCCGGCGATGCAGCTGCCCTGCACGGCGGTGATGGTGGGCTTGGGGATGTTGCGCCAGCGCTCGCACATGCCCAGGTAGATCTCGTGCTCGCGCCCCCAGCGGCCCTCCATGCCCGGCGCGTCGAAGGCGGCCCAGGTGCCGGTGGTGGGAAAGTCGCGCCAGGTCTTGCCGTGGTCGCCCGAAAGGTCGTGCCCCGCCGAGAAATGCGCGCCCGCGCCGCTGAGCACGATCACCTTGATCTCGTCGTCGTGGGCGGCCTGCATGAATGCGGCGTTGAGCCCGTAGGTCATGGCCATGTCCTGCGCGTTGCGCGCCTGCGGCCGGTCCATGACGATCTGCGCGATCGCGGGGCCGCGCCTCAGATAACGGACGCCGCCGTCGGCCATCTGCGCGGTGGTTTCCTCGCGCTCGGCGAAGTCGGTGGGGGTGTGCTTCATGGGGGTCTCCTGGTGCTTATGCATGGTGGACGGCGATGAACCGGTCCAGGTGGCGGCCCTCGGCCACCCACGCGCGGCGCTCGTCGCGCACGGCCACGCGGCGGGCCTTGCCGGCGTCGTCCTTGAGTCCGGTTTCCACGATTTCCAGCGTGGCCGGCAGCTTGTAGGGCGCGAGGTGCGAGCGCAGGTGCGCCACCATCGCGGGCGCGGCGAACGACCGCGCATCCGCCACTTCGACGATGGCGTGCGGCACTTCGCCCAGATCTTCGTGGCGCAGCCCCACGACCAGCGAGGCCCGCACGCCCGGAAAGGCGTCGATGGCGGCCTCGATCTCCGCGGGGTAGATGTTGGCGCCGCCGCGCAGGATCAGATCGACCCGCCGGTCCGCCAGGAAGAGGTAGCCGTCGCCATCGACGTACCCCATGTCCCCGACGGACTCCCAGCCGCCCTCCGCCGTGCGGGACTGCGCGCCCACGTAGTGGTAGGGGCGCTGCGCCGGATCGGGGGGCAAGAAGTACAGTTCGCCCACCTCGCCCGGCGGGCACTCGCCGCCGTCGGGCCGCAGCACCTTCATCGCGCCGCCGCCGACCAGCCGGCCGACCGAGCCCTTGCGGGCCAGCCATTCGTCGCCCCGGATGGCGGTGGCGCCCAGGTATTCGGTGCTGCCGTAGAACTCCCAGATCTTCTCCGCGCCCAGCCAGTCGATCCAGCGCTCCTTGAGCCACGGCGCGATGGGCGCGCCGTAGTGCCAGACCTTGCGCACGGAGTCCAGCCGGTAGCGGCGCTTCACCTCGTCCGGCAGGGTCCAGATCCTGTGCATCATGGTGGGCACCAGGCTCACGTGCTCGATCGCGTATTGGTCGATCATCCGCAGGGTCTGCTCCGCATCGAAGCGGCGCATGCCCGCCACCAGGCAGCCCCTGGCCAGCGCGACGTGCGAGCCCATGAAGGGCGCGTTGTGGTAGAGCGGGCCGGGCGCGATGAACGAGCTGCCGGGATCCGGCGCGGTCATGGAGGCCGGGTTGAACGGCCTGCGGTCCACGATGATCTTGGGCACGCCCGTCGAGCCGCCGGACGTGGCCGCCTTCCAGTAGCGCGGCGTGACCGCCGCGATGCGCGCACCGAAGGCCGTGTCGCACGGCAGGTCGGGCGACAGCACCTGCATGCCGGGGCCCGCCAGGGCGATGTCGCCGATCACCACGCGCGGCGAGGCCAGCGCGCAGATGGAGGCGATTTCATTCGGCGGCAGCTTGTGCGACACGAAATTCGGCGTCGCCCCCAGCTTCCAGACCGCGAAGGAATAGGTGTAGTAGTCGCACGAATTGGGCAGCGCGATGGTGACCATGTCGCCGGGCCGCACGCCCATCGAGCGCAGGACCGCCGCCCTCGCGTTCGAGCGCGCGGCCAGGTCGCTCCAGGTGATGGACTCGCCATCCGGATAGACCACGGCCATCCGCTGGGGATGCAGCGCCGCATAGTGGTCCGGGACATCTCCCAGCTCGATACCGAAACGATCCGACATGGTGCGGCTCATTGCGGCTCGATGTTGAATTTGCGCATCGCCACTTCGAGGTTCTCGTAGTTTTTCGCCAGGAACTTCTGCAGCGGCTCGCCCGCCAGCAGCGCGGGGGTGATGCCCATCTTCTCTACCCTGGCCACGATGTCCTTCTGCCCCATGCCTTCGACGATGTGGCTGGCCACCAGGTTCGCGATGTCTGCAGGCACGCCCTTTCCGTAGAACACGCCGTGCCACGTGCTGCTGTCGAACCCCTTGAAGCCGCTTTCCGCGAAGGTCGGAACGTCGGGCGCCAGCGGATGCCGCTGCGCCCCGGTCACCGCGAGCAGCGTGAGCTTTCCGGTGGCCGCCTGCGCCATCGCGGCGCTGACCGAGAAGAACCCGCCATCCACGAGGCCCGCCATCACGTCCAGGAGGATCGGGCCTTCGCCCTTGTAGACGGCATGCACGAACTTCAGCTGGGCCTGGGACGCCAGTTCCGCCGTCTGCAAGTGCCCCCCGGACCCCACGCCCCAGCTGCCAGCCGAGAAGTCGCCCTTGCGCTTGGCATAGTCGATGAACTCCGGCAGCGTCTTGGCCGGAATGGCGCTGGAGATGGCAAAGACCAGGGGGACTTCGACGATGCGGGCGATGAGCTGGAAGTTCTTGAAGGGGTCGAACGTCTTCTTGAGCGTGAACATCTTTTCGTACATGGAACTGCCCGCATACAGCAGGTGGTACCCGTCCATGGGAGAGCCCATGATCGCGTCGGCGGCCACCAGCCCATTGGCGCCGGGCTTGTTTTCGCAAAAGACCGTTCCGCCCAGCCGCTTGGCCAGAACGTCCGCGACCATGCGCGCCATGGGGTCCACGGTGCCGCCGGGCGCGAACGGAATCACCATCCGGATGGGGCGGGAAGGAAACTGCGGTGCGCTGTGGCCGGCGAGCGGCAGCGCTGCGCTGCCAGCAGCTGCGAGGAAGGTACGGCGGTTCAGTGAATACATGGTGTGTCTCCGTGGTTCAGGAATGGAGGGAGGCCCCCGGGAAACGGGGTGCGCGTTTTTCGAGAAATGCGGATATGCCTTCCGCCGCGTCGGCCGTCTGGGCACAGGCCAGCAGCTCGCTTTGTTCGCATGCCAGATGGGCGGGCAGGTGCTGGTGCGCCGCTGCGGCGCAGAGCCGCTTGGCGGCGCGCAGAGCCTGGCCGGGCCCCTGCGCCAGGCGGCGGGCAAGGTTCTGGGCCGCGGGCAGGAGCGCGTCGGCCGGGTGCAACTCGTCGATGAGCCCCAGCCGCAGGCATTCATCCGCGGGCACGGAGCGGTTCGTCATCAGGATTTGCCGTGCGCGCAGCGGCCCTGCGCGCTGCGCCAGGTAGTAGGACGAGCCCATGTCCGGACTGAGGCCGATGCCCGCGTAGCCCCCGCGCAGCTTCATACCGTCCGATGCCAGCACGAAATCCGCGCACAGCGCCAGCCCGATGCCCGCGCCCGCCACCGGCCCCTGCAAGGCGCTGACGACCGGGACGGGCAAGGCCGCCAGGCGCTCCATCGCAGGATGCAGCTCCAGCAGCAGTTGCTGGATCAGCGAGGGCAGCGCGTGCCGCTGCAGGGCGAAGGCCTGGATGTCTCCCCCGGCGCAGAAAAACGCGCCCTCGGCAGAGAGCAGCACCGCACCGACGTCGGCCCGGGCCGCGGCGCGGACGGCCGCTCCCAGCGCCTGGGACATTTCCAGGTCCAGCGCATTGGCATGCGCAGGACGGTTCAAGACGATGTGGCCCACACGGTCGGCCACGCTCCACAGCACCGGCATTTGGTCTCCTGATCCAGCCTCCCGCGATGGAGGCGACGGGGATAATGTCGGGCGATTGCGAAGCGAAAAACAGACGTGCATCTACCCTAGGGTTAACCCAATATGGAGCAGATTTCCGGCGCGCAGGCACCCCAGGCATCGGTGCTTTGCGACATGGCGCCCATCGGCCTGTGCGCCACCAGTTCTTCCCGTGTCATCCTGCGGTGCAATGAAGAATTCGCACGCATGTTCGGCTACCGCATGGATGAGCTCGAAAGCCGTTCGCTGGTCATGCTGTACCCCTCGGAGCGCGAATACCAGTTGACGGGAATGCACGGCGGGCCGGTACTGCGGGAAACCGGCCGGTACAGCGACGAGCGGCTGATGAAACACCGCTCGGGGCATCTGTTGTGGTGCCACGTCGTGGGGCGCTACCACACGCCTCAGGACCAGGTGCCTTTTTCCACCTGGATGTTCGAGGATCTGTCGGAGCGCAAGGGCCGCTCCGTCACCCTGACCGCGCGCGAGCGCGAAATCGTGGCGTTGCTGGCCAAGGGCTGGACCAGCAAGGAAATCGCCAAGTTCCTGGGCATCAGCTACCGCACGGTGGAAGCGCACCGGGGCCGTATCGGCCGCAAGCTGGATGCGAGCACGACGGTGGAGATCGTCGCCAAGCTCGCAGGGCTGTACTGACGCTCAGTCGTCCTCGGCCGCGTCGATCTCGGGAAACAGCACCTCGGTGTAGCCGAACTGCGTGAAGTCGCGCACCCGCATCGGGTAGAGCTTACCGATCAGGTGGTCGCACTCGTGCTGCACCACGCGTGCATGGAAGCCCTCGGCCACCCGGTCGATGGGAGTGCCCCGCTCGTCGAAGCCCTGGTAGCGGATGTGCGCCCAGCGCGGCACCTTGCCGCGCAGGCCGGGTACGGACAGGCACCCTTCCCAGTCTTCCTCTTCCTCGGCGCCGAGTGCCGTGATCTGCGGATTGACCAGCACTGTGGGTGGCACCAGGGGCCTGTCGGGATAGCGCGGGTTGGTCCGGTCCGAGCCGAAGATCACCACCTGCTGGTCCACACCGATCTGCGGCGCCGCCAGGCCGGCTCCGTTCACGGCCTGCATGGTTTCACGCATGTCGCGTACCAGTTGGTGGAGCGCGGCGCTGTCGAACACGGTGACGGGCCGGGCGATGCGCAGCAGGCGCGGATCGCCCATCTTCAGGATGGCGTGGATGGTCATGTCGCAGGATGGTCCGGGAATGCATGGCAATGGCGCCATTGCGACCATGCAGCATACCGGCACAATGCGCTCCATGCCGCAGCAACCGCCTCCTCCCCTGCCTCCCGTGCCCGAGCGGCCAGCGCTGCCCGCGGCGGCGCGCTGGCTGCTGATGCTGTTCGCGGTGCTGTGCCTGGTGATGGGAGTGATCGGCGTCATCGTGCCGGGCCTGCCGAGCACCGTCTTCATCCTCATGGCCGGCTGGGCTGCAGCGCGCAGTTCGCCGCGCCTGCACGCCTGGCTCTGGCGCCACCCGCTGTTCGGCTCGATGCTGCGCAACTGGGCCGATGGCGGGCGCGTGAGCCGGCATGCGAAATGGAGCGCCACGTTCCTGATGGCGCTGTGCGCCGCCATCCTGCTGGTGGCCAGCATTCCGCGCTGGGCGTCCATCACTGCGGCCGCCTGTATGGCCTGCGTGCTCACCTGGCTCTGGCTGCGGCCCGAGCCCGGCCGCTGAGTTTCGAAGCCCCTCTTTTTGTGTATATAATCTAAGTCTTGTTCCTCGATAGCTCAGTCGGTAGAGCGACGGACTGTTAATCCGCAGGTCCCTGGTTCGAGCCCAGGTCGAGGAGCCATAAATTCACAGCCTTGCAATCGCATAAGGCTGCCAGAAAAACACCGATCATTCCTCAATAGCTCAGTCGGTAGAGCGCCGGACTGTTAATCCGTAGGTCCCTGGTTCGAGCCCAGGTTGAGGAGCCAACTCATGGAGCTGTGCACGACAAGTGCACAGCTCTTTTGCTTTATGGCCGCCCTGCCCAGCCGTCCGCTCGCCTACCTGTACCTGGCCTCCAGCATGTCGCTCGTGGGCGGCTACGTGGCGCTGTCCAAGCCGCTGGCAGCGGCGTTTCCGGTGCTACTGCTCGCCTGGATGCGCTTTGGCATCGGGGCGATCGCCATGCTCGGCTGGCTGCGCAAGCCCGTGCAGGAGCCGCCCCTGACTCCGCAGACAAAGGGCCTGCTCTTCGTGCAGTCGCTGCTGGGAAACTTCCTTTTCACCATCTGCATGATCTACGGTGTGAGCCTCACCAGCGCCACCTCGGCCGGCGTGATCATGGCGTCCATTCCCGCATGCGTGGCCGTGATGAGCTGGCTTTTCCTGCGTGAACGCGTGGCGCCGCGCACCTGGGTGGCGGTGGGTTTCGCTGTCTTCGGCATCGCCCTGTTCGCGCTTTCCAAGCCGGACCACGGGGTGCATGGCGGCCCGGCGCAGGCAGGCATCTCCCATTCCCCCTGGCTGGGCTACGCACTGCTCGTGGGGGCCTCGTTGTGCGAAGCCGCCTATTCCGTCATCGGCAAGAAGCTCACCGCTGCGCTGGGCCCCAAGCGCATCACCGCGCTCATCAATCTCTGGGGTTTTATGCTGGCAACGCCCTTCGGGCTGTACCTGGCGCTGGATTTCGACTTCGGCGCCGTTCCCTGGGCCATGTGGTCTTTGCTCGTGTTCTATGCACTGGCCGCCTGCATGTGGACCGTGTGGCTGTGGATGAGCGGTCTCAAGGTCGTGCCCGCGGCGCAGGGCGGGGTCTTCACGGTGCTGCTACCCGTGAGCGCCGCGCTGGTCGGTGTGGTCGTGCTCGGCGAGCGCCTCAGCGCCATGCAATGGGCGGCCTTCGGCATCGCCCTGGCCAGCGTGGTGCTGACTACCCTGCCTTCGCGGCTGGCATGGCGGGTGGGCCCCCGCTGATAAGCGTCACAGAGAACGGTCGCTGACCACGACGCCGTCCGCATCCGCATACAGCCAGTCGCCGGGGCGCACCCATACGCCCTGCACCTGCACGGCCACGTCGGCCTGCCCCTCGCCGCGCTTGTCGGTCGGCAAGGGCATAAGCCCGAGCGCGCAAATGCCCACCGGCTCCGCCTGAAGCTCCGCCACATCGCGCACGCAGCCATTGACGACGATGCCTGCCCAGCCATTGCGCGCGGCACTGGCAGCCAGGTTGCCGCCGACCAGCGCACGCCGCAGGGAGGCGCCGCCATCCACCACCAGCACCCGCCCCCGGCCCGGGGAGTCCACCGCCGCCTTGACCAGGGAGTTGTCCTCGAAGCACTTGACCGTGCTGACAGGCCCGCCAAATGCGGCCACGCCGCCATAGCTCTGGAATACCGGCGGCAGCACGCGGAATGCGCCGCTGGTGTCGCCTTTGTGCGCATCGCACAGGTCGCAGGTGCTGGGTACGGAAGTCGTCATGTGCCATGGGCCTTTCTGGTCGGTGGAATGCGCAAGCTGCATTGCGCCATCCTGCCGGCGGCGCGTGCGCATTGTCGCTCCAGCGCCAGGGGAGCCGCCACGGCAACAAATCGAGGCAAAAAAAGCACTGCTTCCCTTGGAAACGTGTTTTTTTCCCAGTAGCATCGGCCTGCCAGTGGAGCAGCAGGTTCTCGCTGGTGACTTTTCACTTCCAACAAGGACAATCCAACATGGCAACTGCAAAGAAAGAAGCGTCTGCCGCTCCCGCCAAGAAGCGCACTCCCAACGCTGCCTTCATGAAGCCCTTGACCCCCAGCCCCGCGCTGGCGGCCGTCGTCGGCTCTGCCCCGCTGCCTCGCACCGAGGTCATCAGCAAGCTGTGGGCCTACATCAAGGCGAACAACCTGCAGGACGCCTCCAACAAGCGCATGATCAACGCCGACGCCAAGCTCAAGGAAGTGTTCGGCAAGCCCCAGGTCTCGATGTTCGAAATGGCCGGCCTGATCGGCAAGCACGTCAAATAAGACCGCCACACGGCCATGCAAGAAAAAACCGGTACGCAGATACCGGTTTTTTTTCGTCCCTGCGCGGTTTCTTACATGTCAGCAGGGTCAATAGAGTGCAAATGCGAAAAATTCGCATTTATAATGGCGCCACATTCCCAATAGCCAGCCAAGGCCGTCTGTTCCCATGATCGTCTGTGTTTGCCGCCGGATTTCTGACCGCGAGATCGCACGCCATGCGCGCGCGGGCATGAGCTTTGACGAGATCCAGTTCGAACTGGGCGTTGCGACCCAGTGCGGAAGCTGCGAGGACTGCGCGCGCGATGTCGTAGCGCAGTGCTGCAACTCCCACCCCGTCGCCGCCCTGCACAACGAAGCCATGCCCCAGACGGCCCCGCTTGCCACCTCCTCCATCCAGGAAGGCAAGACATGGCGCTCCTTTCCACTCTCGCAGGCAGTCTGATCATCGTCGTGTGCTCGGTCTGGTGGATTCTGCGCAAGTGACGTGATCCACCCCTAAAGAATTTCGAGGGCCGCCACCCCCACGAATGCTGGTTCCGTTCCAGCGGCCATCCCATCTATGTCCCAGTTTGATCGATATGGCTCCTCCGGGGGCTTGAGCCGCAATGCCGTGATCGCGGGTTCGGTGGTAGTGCTGCACGTCGCAGGCCTGTGGGCGCTGCAATCCGGGCTGCTGCGTCAGGCGGTCGAAATCATCGTCCCCGCCCAGGTGCTGAGCGAGTTCATCACACCACCCCCGCCTCCCCCTGCCCCACCCGCACCGCCGGCGCCGCCGCCACCCAAGCCGGCACCCCAGCCCCGCACGCCCAAGCCGCGCCCTGCGCCCATGCCCGTGGCTATCCCGGACCCTACGCCTGCACCCGCCGCGCCCGTGGGCATCGTCGAGCCGCAGCCGCCCGCCCCGCCCATCCAGGCGCCGGCCGCCCCGCCCGCCCCTCCGGCCCCGCCTGCGCCACCTGCGCCACCTGCGCCACCTGCGCCACCTGCGCCACCTGCGCCACCTGCACCGCCGGCCATCGTGCAGCCTTCGAGCAACGCAAGCCACCTGAACAACCCCACCCCCAACTACCCTGCCGTGAGCCGGCGCCTGGGCGAGCAAGGCGTGGTGGTGCTCAGCGTGCTCATCGGCACCGACGGCCTGCCCCAGAAGGTGGAGGTCAAGAAGTCCAGCGGCTTCGAGCGGTTGGACCGCCAGGCCGTCGACACCGTATTGCGCTGGCGCTTCGTGCCCGGCACCCGCAACGGCGTGCCCGAAGCCATGTGGTACCAGCAACCGATCCACTTCGTTCTCAAACAATAGTCACCCGCAGGAGTTTTCATGGAATCGCATTTCGGCATCACCAACGTCTGGATACAAGGCGACTTCGTTACCCGGGCCGTCGCCGTGCTGCTGCTGGGCATGTCGCTGGCGTCCTGGATCGTCATCATCATCAAGGCGCTGGACATCGTGAAGTTCAAGAAGGACGCGCGTGCCGCGCGCGACTTCTGGCACAGCGAGGACTTCGCGGCAGGCCTGACCAAGCTCGGCCGCGACCCGGCCAACCCCTTCCGCCACTTGGCCCTCGAAGGCCGCGAAGCCACGGCCCACCACCGCAACACGCAGGCCCATCTGCACGACAGCCTGGACGTGAGCGACTGGGTCACGCGCTGCCTGCGCAACTGCATCGACGAATTCACCGCGCGTCTGCAGTCGGGCCTGGCGATCCTCGCATCGGTGGGTTCCACGGCGCCCTTCATCGGGTTGTTCGGCACCGTCTGGGGCATCTACCACGCCCTGGTGGCCATCGGCTCCTCGGGCCAGTCCACGATCGACAAGGTGGCCGGCCCCATCGGCGAGGCGCTGATCATGACGGCCCTGGGCCTGGCCGTGGCCATTCCCGCCGTGCTGGGCTACAACGCCCTGGTGCGCGGCAACAAGTCCATCCTGAACAACCTGAACAGCTTCGCGCACGACCTGCACGCCTATTTCGTGACCGGCGCCCGCGTGAACGTGTCCAGCGAGAGCAGCAAGGTGCTGCCGATCAAGAAGGGCTGATGCGCCATGGCTTTCGGAACCCAGGATGACGCCGACGAGGTGATGAACGAGATCAACATGACGCCGCTGGTGGACGTCATGCTGGTGCTGCTCATCATCTTCATCATCACCGTGCCCGTGATGAAGCATGCCGTGCCCGTGGACCTGCCCCGCGCGTCCAACGAGCGCGAGGTGATCAAGCCCGAGACCATCCGGCTGTCGGTGACCGCCGATGGCAAGTACCACTGGAACGAATCGGACATCACCGACGACGAACTGGAGCCGCGCCTGCGCACCGAAGCGCAGAAGGACCCGCAGCCCGACCTGCACATCCGCGGCGACAAGGAAGTGCGCTACGAGCGCGTGGCCCAGGCCATGTCGGCTGCGCAGCGCGCCGGCGTGCGAAAGATCGGCTTTGTGACCGACCCGGCGCAGTAAATTGCGCACTTTCTTACAAAAAGCACAGCGCCATGCTTTGACTTTTATTTGAGAATGGTTATCATTAAATCCATTGCCAAGCACGGAGATCCAACCATGTCAGCCAGCCTTGCCCTGTCCTCCCAGTCTTCTTCCCGCTTCTTCGCTGCCGCCGTGCCCATGGATGCACCTCCCCAGCGCCGCGAAGGCTTGGCCGTCGACAGCAGCGCGCTGCTCCAGGGTCAGAAAGCGGTAACCATCCTGCACAACGGCGCGATCTATCGCCTACAGGCCACCAAGCTCGGCAAGCTGATCCTGACCAAATAGAGTTTCATCGTGGGGCGACTCCAGGATCTAAGGATCCGAAGGGTCGTATTTGCTAGCCAACGGGTATCCCCGCGTAGCCAGGCTTTTTTTCTTCCCCTGATACGCATAAAAAAACCGGCTCCCAGGAGCCGGTTTTTTCTTTGGACGACTGGCCCTGCTTTTACAGGCCGATGGCCGCAATGCCCGCACGGGCGATCTGCGCGTCCTCAGTGGACTTCACGCCGCTCACGCCCACGGCGCCCAGGCACTGGCCGTCCTTGACGATCGGCACGCCGCCTTCCAGCAGGCCCTCGATAGCCGGGGCCGACAGGAACGAACTGCGGCCGCCGTTGATCATGTCTTCATACACCTTGCTCTCGCGGCGGCCCAAGGCGGCCGTGCGAGCTTTCGCGGGGGCGATGTGCGCGGACACGGGCGCGGCGCCGTCCAGGCGCTGCAGCGACAGCAGGTGGCCACCATCGTCCACGATAGCAATCGTCACGGCCCACTGGTGCTTCAGCGCTTCGGCCTCGGCGGCGGCGGCGATCAGTTTCACGTCGGAGAGCTCGAGTTCGGGTTTGGTCTTCATGGCAAACAAGAAAAAAGGGGTGGAACAAACGCGCCACAGCATACCGGCCGTGCGCCAGCCCACTGCATGGCCGCAGGGCAAAAGATTGCAACCCATAAAGTACGGGATGGCGCGCGGGTATTGCAATGGGCCCCAAAAGTCCCCACCTAGAATCCATCGCATCGGCCCGCACCCTGCGGGCTCCACAGGAGAGGAACAGATGAATACCGAAATCACCAGTGTCGGCTCCGCGGGCTATGGCGTTTCGCAGGAACAGCGCCACCGCGTGCTGCGCAACACCTACTGGCTGCTGGCGCTGAGCCTCGTGCCCACCGTGCTGGGCGCATGGATCGGCGTGGCCACCGGTATCACGCAGTCGCTGCGCGGCGGCCTCGGACTGATCGTGTTCCTGGGCGGCGCGTTCGGCTTCATGTTCGCCATCGAGAAGACCAAGCGCTCGGCCGCCGGCGTGCCCGTGCTGCTGGCCTTCACCTTCTTCATGGGCCTCATGCTCTCGCGCCTGATCGGCATGGTGCTGGGCTTCAACAATGGCTCCGAGCTGATCATGACCGCCTTCGCCGGCACGGCGGGCGTGTTCTTCGTCATGGCCAGCCTGGCCACGGTGATCAAGCGCGACCTGTCGGGCATGGGCAAGTGGCTTTTCGTGGGCGCGCTGGTGCTCATGGTGGGCGCCATCGTCAACGTGTTCGTGGGCTCGACGGCCGGCATGATGGCCATCTCGGTGGCCGCCATCGGCATCTTCAGCGCCTACATGCTCTACGACCTCAAGCGGATCCTGGACGGCGGCGAGACCAACTACATCAGCGCCACGCTGGCCCTGTACCTGGACCTGTTCAACGTGTTCCAGAGCCTGCTGGCGCTGCTGGGCATCATGGGCGGCGAGCGCGACTGAGCGGCACGCCCCTTTTTCTCCGTTCCCAGGCCCCGGTTCTCCGGGGCTTTTTTTCGCGGAGCCTCAATTGCGCCGCGCCCGTGCCGATAAAGCATGAACATGCTGCCGCTCCGTTCCCCCTACCGCGCCGCCCTGCTGGCCGCCCTGCTGCTGCCGCTGGCGGGCTGCGATGTCCCCATCCCCGGCCTGGGTCCCGACCCGCGCGCACTGCAGCGCGAGGCCGAGGCCAAGGCCATCGGCGGCGCCTGCCGCCACGCGCTGCGCGGGCTGGAGGACTGCTTCACGCTCAACCCCAAGGCCGCGAAGGCCCAGGTGTTCGCAGGCTGGAAGGAGATGGACCAGTACATGCGCGAGAACAAGCTGGAAGGCACGCCCTCGGTGCTGACCCAGGCCAAGCCGCCCGCCCCGGCGCGGCGCGCGCGCGACGATGCGGACGACGAACGCGGCTAGCCGCTACAGAAGCGATAGCTGCCAGCGCTTTCTGGGAAAGCGCTAGAGGCCAAAAACCTTCTCAATCCACGCGCTCGAACACCGCCATGCTCTCCACGTGCGCGGTGTGCGGGAACATGTTGACCACGCCCCCCGCCACGCAGCGGTAGCCCGCCTGGTGCACCAGCAGGCCCGCGTCGCGCGCCAGCGTGGCGGGGTTGCAGCTCACGTAGACGATGCGGCGCGGAAAGGCCCAGCCCTCGCTGCCTTCGGGCAGCGGCGGCGCGTCCTCGGCGCCGATGCGGGCCTGGTGGATGTCGGCCAGCGCCTTGGACAGGGCGAATGCGCCCTCGCGCGGCGGGTCCACCAGCCATTTGTCGGCCACGCCGTCGGCGATGAGCATCCCGGGCGTCATCTCGAACAGGTTGCGCGCTACGAAACTGGTAGCTGCGAGCGCTTGCCCCGCCTGCGCCGAGGCCTGGTTTTTCTTGTAGTTCTCGCGCGAACGGGCGACCAGCGCCTCGCTGCCCTCGATGCCCAGCACCTCGCGCGCCTGCGTGGCGATAGGCAGCGTGAAGTTGCCCAGGCCGCAGAACCAGTCGATCACGCGCTCGTCCTTGCGCGCGTCCAGCAGGCGCAGGGCGCGCGTGACCAGCACGCGGTTGATGTGCGGGTTGACCTGGGTGAAGTCCGTGGGCCTGAACGGCATGGTGATGCCGAAGTCCGGCAGGCCGTAGGCGAGCTGCTCGCCCCCTTCATCCAGCAGGTGCACCGTGTCCGGCCCCTTGGGCTGCAGCCACCACTGCACGCCGTGCGCGGCTGCGAAGGCGCGCAGCTGGTCCTTGTCGGCATCGGAGAGCGGCTCCAGGTGGCGCAGCACCAGCGCCGTCACCGTATCGCCGCAGGCCAGCTCGATCTGCGGGCAGGTGTCGCGCGCCTGCATGCCGCCGATCAGCGCACGCAGCGGCATGAGCATGGCGTCGACGTGCGGGGGCAGGATCTTGCAGGTCTGCATGTCGGCGATATAGCGGCTCTTGCGCTCGTGGAAGCCCACCAGCACCACGCCCTTCTTGGCGACATAGCGCACCGACAGGCGCGCACGGTAGCGGTAGCCCCAGGCGGGGCCCTGGATGGGGCGCAGGATAGTTTCGGGCTCGACCTTGCCCAGGTGCCAGAGGTTGTCCTCCAGCACGCGCTGTTTCACCGCGACCTGGGCGTCCGCGTGCAGGTGCTGCATCTTGCAGCCGCCGCAGGCGCCCGCGTGCAGGCCGAAATGCGGGCAGCCCGGCCGCACGCGCTGGCTGGATTCGCGGTGGATGGCCGTGAGGCTGGCCTGTTCCCAGTTGTTCTTCTTGCGGTGGGTGTTGGCGCTGACCAGTTCGGTGGGCAGCGCACCGTCGATGAAGACGACCTTGCCGTCGTCCTTGCGCGCCACGCCCTGGGCGTCCATGTCCATGGACGTGACTTCAAGCCAGCCGGGCGGGAGATCGTGGGAGGGGGCGTGCGGGAGGGTGGGGATGGTTGCTGTATCGGGGGCGCTCATAGGCCCCGGATTGTCTCAGAGCCTCAGCGGCGCTCGGCGGGCCGCTGCCGCGCCGCCGGGCGGGCCGGCTGGGCCCGGGCCGCTTCGGGCAGGCGGTGGACTTCCAGCTCGCAGCCCTCGCTCGACAGCGAGAACACCAGCGTGCCGCCGGGCGCCACCTGCGGCAGGGTCTCGTGCAGGTCGCGCGACATGTCCACCGGCGGCGTCTGCGCGCGGTAGACGACCTGCTTGTCCGCGCCGTAGACCACGTAGCACGCGGCCCAGGCGCCCTGGGTGGCGAAGCCGGCGCACAGCACGGCCAGGGTCAGGCGGATGGATGGCATGGATTTCCCTTCTCTTGCGTCTTGCCGTAGCTTAGCCCAGATGCAGGTGCGTGGAGTGCTTGACCTCCTCCATCACCGCGTAGGTGCGCGTCTCGCGCACGCCGGGCAGTTGCCACAGCACGGCGCCGGCGAAGCGGCGGTAGGCGTCCATGTCGGCGCAGCGTGTCTTGAGCAGGTAGTCGAAGCCGCCGGCCACCATGTGGCATTCCATGACCTCGGGATGCACCTGCACGGCGGCCTTGAACTGGTCGAACACGTTGGGCGTGGTGCGGTCGAGCAGCACCTCCACGAACACCAGCATGCCCGCGCCGAGCTTCAGGGGGTTCAGCCGCGCCTCGTAGCCCAGGATGTAGCCCTCGCGCGTGAGGCGCTGCACGCGCGCGAGCACGGCTGTAGGCGACAGGGCCACGCTTTCCGCGAGCTTGAGGTTGGAGATGCGGCCGTCGTCCTGGAGGATCTTCAATATCCGCCGATCGATGCGATCCAGACTGTCTTCTTCATGCATTTTCATTGGTGAGTTATTCATCATGAATCTTATTTTTTGGTGATTCATTCTGCATCCAACTGCGGATCATCGCCTCCATGACACACCCTGCTCCTTTCGCACCCCGTCCCGCCGACACCTCCCCGCTGCGCCAGGCCATCACCGCCGCCTGCCGCCGCCCCGAGCCCGAGGCCCTGGCCCCGCTGCTCGCACAGGCCCGCCTGCCCGCGCCGCTGGCTGACGCCGTGCAGGCCCGCGCCCTGCGCCTGGCCGAAGGGCTGCGCCAGCGCGAGAGCGCGGGCGGGCGCGCCGGACTGGTGCAGGGGCTGCTGCAGCAGTTCGCGCTGTCGTCGCAGGAAGGCGTGGCGCTGATGTGCCTGGCGGAAGCCCTGCTGCGCATTCCCGATGCCGCCACGCGCGACGCGCTGATCCGCGACAAGATCGGCGGCGGCGAGTGGGCCGGGCACCTGGGCAAGAGCCCTTCGCTGTTCGTCAACGCGGCCACCTGGGGCCTGCTGATCACCGGCAAGCTGGTCGCCACGCACAGCGAGGGTGGCCTGAAGGACGCGCTGCGCCGCCTCACCGCGCGCGGCGGCGAGCCGCTGATCCGCAAGGGCGTGGACGTGGCGATGCGCATGATGGGCGAGCAGTTCGTCACCGGCGAGACCATCGCGCAGGCCCTGGACAACGCGCGCAAGCTGGAAGCCAAGGGCTTCCGCTATTCCTACGACATGCTGGGCGAGGCCGCCCTCACCCACGAGGACGCCGAGCGCTACATGCAGTCCTACGTGGACGCCGTGCACGCCATCGGCAAGGCCAGCGCCGGGCGCGGGGTCTATGCAGGGCCGGGCATCTCCATCAAGCTCAGCGCCCTGCACCCGCGCTACCAGCGCGCGCAGTGGCAGCGCGTGATGGACGAGCTGTACCCGCGCGTGCTGCAGCTCGCCGAGCTGGCGCGCGGCTACGACATCGGCCTGAACATCGACGCCGAGGAAGCCGATCGGCTCGAACTCTCGCTGGACCTGCTGGAGCGCCTGTGCCACGCGCCCTCGCTGGCGGGCTGGAACGGCATCGGCTTCGTCATCCAGGCCTACCAGAAGCGCTGCCCGTTCGTCATCGACTGCGTGGTCGATCTGGCCCGCCGCAGCGGCCACCGCCTGATGGTGCGCCTGGTCAAGGGCGCCTACTGGGACAGCGAGATCAAGCGCGCCCAGGTGGACGGCCTGCAGGACTACCCCGTCTACACGCGCAAGGCGCACACCGACATCTCCTACATCGCCTGCGCGCGCAAGCTGCTGGCCGCGCCCGATGCGGTCTACCCCCAGTTCGCCACGCACAACGCGCAGACGCTGGCCACCATCTACGAACTCGCCGGCCCAGCCGACTACCAGCCCGGCCAGTACGAATTCCAGTGCCTGCACGGCATGGGCGAGCCGCTCTACGAGCAGGTGGTGGCCGACCGCCCCTGCCGCATCTACGCCCCCGTGGGCACGCACGAGACGCTGCTGGCCTACCTGGTGCGCCGCCTGCTGGAAAACGGCGCCAACACCTCGTTCGTCAACCGCGTGGCCGACGCCACGCTGCCCCTGGCCGACCTGGTGGCCAACCCCGTCGCCACCGTGGACGCGGACACCGCCGCAGAGGGCGCGGCCGGCCTGAAGCACCCGCGCATCCCCCTGCCCGCGCAGCTCTACGGGCCGCAGCGCGCCAACTCGCAGGGCCTGGACCTGGCGGCCGAGCCGGTGCTCGCCCAAATCGGCCAGGCCGTGGCTCAAGGTGCCGCCGTGGACGCCGCCCCCCTCATCGCCGCCCCCGTGCAGCCCGGCGCGCGCACCGTGGTGCGCAACCCCGCCGACCATACCGACGTGGCCGGCCACGTGCAGGAGGCCACCGAGGCCGACGTGGACGCCGCCCTGAACGCCGCCGCCGCGGCGCAAGCCCCCTGGGCCGCCACCCCGCCCGCCGAGCGTGCCCGCCTGCTGCGCGCCACCGGCGACGCGCTGGAGCAGCACATGCCCCGCCTGCTGGCCCTGCTGATGCGCGAGGCCGGCAAGACCTGCGGCAACGCCGTGGCCGAGGTACGCGAGGCCGTGGACTTCCTGCGCTACTACGCCGCCCAGGTGGAGGGCCACTTCGACAACGCCTCCCACCAGCCCCTGGGCCCCGTGGCCTGCATCAGCCCGTGGAACTTCCCGCTCGCCATCTTCATGGGCCAGGTCGCCGCCGCGCTGGCCGCCGGCAACGTGGTGCTCGCCAAGCCCGCCGAGCAGACCCCGCTCGTCGCCCACGAGGCCGTGCGCCTGCTGCACCAGGCCGGCGTGCCCGCGGCCGCCGTGCAACTGCTGCCCGGCCGGGGCGAAACCGTGGGCGCGCGCCTGGTGGGCGATGCGCGCGTCATGGGCGTGATGTTCACCGGCTCCACCGACGTCGCGCGCATCCTGCAGCGCAGCCTGGCCGGCCGCCTGGACGCGCGCGGCCAGCCCGTGTCGCTGATCGCCGAGACCGGCGGGCAGAACGCCATGATCGTGGACTCCTCCGCCCTGCTGGAGCAGGTGGTAGCCGACGTCGTCACCTCCGCCTTCGACAGCGCGGGCCAGCGCTGCTCCGCGCTGCGCGTGCTGTGCGTGCAGCGCGACTGCGCCGACCGCCTGCTGGCCATGCTGCGCGGCGCCATGCAGGAGCTGCGCCTGGGCAACCCCGCCCGGCTCGCGGTGGACGTGGGCCCGGTGATCGACGAGGAAGCGCGCGCCGGCATCGCCCAGCACATCGAGCGCCTGCGCGCCCAGGGCCGGCGCGTGTTCCAGGGCGCCACCGGCCTGGACGACTGCGCGCAGGGCACCTTCGTGCCCCCCACGCTGATCGAGCTGGAAGGCATCGCCGAACTCACCCGCGAAGTCTTCGGCCCCGTGCTGCACGTGGTGCGCTACGAGCGCGACCAGCTCGACGCCCTGCTCGGCCAGATCAACGCCACGGGCTACGGCCTCACCCAAGGCCTGCACACGCGCATTGACGAAACCGTGGCCCACGTGCTGCGCCGCGCCCACGCCGGCAACATCTACGTGAACCGCAACATGGTCGGCGCCGTGGTGGGCGTGCAGCCCTTCGGCGGCGAAGGCTTGTCGGGCACCGGGCCCAAGGCCGGCGGGCCGCTGTACCTGCTGCGCCTGCTCTCGCGCCACCCGGCCGGCGCGGCGCGCGCGGCCATCGCCTCCACCGCTGCGAAGGCGCCGGATGCCACCGCCCAGGCCCCGCTGCAGGAACCCCTGCGCGCCCTCGCCGCCTGGGCCCAGGCCCAAGGCAAGCCCGCGCTGGCGCAGGCCTGCGCCGCCCACGCCCAGGCCGCCTGCGCCGGGCTGGTGGCCACCCTGCCCGGCCCCACCGGCGAGCGCAACGAATACCGCGTACTGCCGCGCGACCGCGTGCTGTGCCTGGCCGACGACGACGCAACGCGCCTGCTGCAACTGAGCGCCGCCCTGGCCGTGGGCGCCCAGGCCCTGTGGCCGCAGGAGTCCCAGCCCCTGGCCGCCACGCTGCCGCGCGAAGTGCAGGCCCGCGTGGGCCTGCTGCCCGACTGGACCCGCGAGGGCGCCGCCTTCGACGCCGTGCTGCACACCGGCAGCGCGCAGGCGCTGCACGCGGTCAGCCACCAGGTGGCACGCCGTGACGGCCCCATCGTCGGCGTCACGGCCCTGGACGTGCAGGACCCGGCCCAGGCGCTCACCCGCCTGGTGCTGGAGCGCGCCGTGAGCGTGAACACCGCCGCCGCCGGCGGCAATGCGAGCCTGATGACGATGGCCTGAGCGGATTCAGGCCAAACAGGCCTCCAGCGCTTTTCCGGCAAGCGCTGGCAGCTCCTATTTCGATAGCTCATGCGGCCCTGCCAGGGCCCAGGTGCCCAGGCACTCGTAGGGGCCGGGCGAGCCGCGCAGGTTGTGCAGCAGCGCGAAGCTGCACACCGTCCATGCGATGGGCGGCACCGGCGCCTGGGGCACAGGCTGGTGGCTGTAGCACAGCGTCATGTGCGGCGTGGTGCCGGGCACGGGCGCTGCGGGCCACAGTGCGGTGTGCAGCGCCATGAAGCCGCCCTGCGCGCCGCGAAAACTCAGCACGCGGTCGAACCGCAGCATGAATGCCGCCGCCGCCACCACCACGTGCTGCGCCGCCGCGCGCCCCCAGTCAACCCATGCGCCGGACAGCGCCCCCTGTATCGCCCTCGATGGCAAGAGCGCCCGATGGCCCTGCCCTAATGGGAACCTCTCACAACCCCATGATTGACGGATCCGAATAGGCACGATTGGACGCCAGCCGTTTTGAATGCGCGA
>NZ_DF238914.1 GCF_000400995.2 Acidovorax sp. MR-S7
CGCACCCAGCCGGTGTTCAACCCCGCCACCGGCCAGTCCTCGCTGAACGTGGCCCTGGCCAGCCAGGCCACCGTGGAGGCGGCCATCGCCTCGGCCCAGGCAGCGTTCCCCGCCTGGCGCAACACGCCCCCGCTCAAGCGCGCGCGCGTTCTGGCCAGGCTCAAGGTGCTGCTCGAGGAGAACGCCGACAGGATCACCGCCCTGATCACCGCCGAGCACGGCAAGGTGCTCTCCGATGCGCACGGCGAGCTGCAGCGCGGCATCGAGAACGTGGAGTACGCCAGCTATGCGCCCGAGCTGCTCAAGGGCGAGCATTCGCGCAACGTGGGCCCCAGCATCGATTCGTGGAGCGAGTTCCAGGCGCTGGGCGTGACGGCCGGCATCACGCCGTTCAACTTCCCAGCGATGGTGCCGCTGTGGATGTGGCCCATGGCCGTGGCCTGCGGCAATACCTTCGTGCTCAAGCCCAGCGAGCGCGATCCCTCGTCCGCCCTGCTCATCGCGCAGCTGGCGCTGGAGGCGGGCCTGCCGCCGGGGGTGCTCAACGTGGTCAACGGCGACAAGGCCGCCGTCGATGCGCTTTTGCGCGATCCGCGCGTGAAGGCCGTGAGTTTCGTGGGCTCCACGCCGATCGCCGAGTACATCTATGCCGAGGGCTGCAGGCACGGCAAGCGCGTGCAGGCCCTGGGCGGCGCGAAGAACCATGCGGTGCTGATGCCCGATGCGGACATCGGCAATGCAGTGAGCGCGCTGATGGGCGCGGCCTACGGTTCGTGCGGCGAGCGCTGCATGGCCATTCCGCTGGTGGTGGCGGTGGGCGACGAGACGGCCGACAAGGTGATCGAGGGCCTGAAGGCGGAGATCGCCAAGATGAAGGTGGGCCCCGGCACCGACAACGGCAACGACATGGGGCCGCTGGTGACCAAGCAGCACTTCGAGAAGGTCAAGAGCTATGTGGACAGCGGCGTGGCCGAGGGCGCCACGCTGGTGGTCGATGGCCGCGGCGTGCAGGTGGCGGGCCACGAGGAGGGCTACTTCCTGGGCGCCTGCCTGTTCGACCACGTCAAGCCCGGCATGAAGGTCTACCAGGAGGAGATCTTCGGCCCCGTGCTCGGCGTGGTGCGCGTGAAGACCCTGCAGGAGGCGATGCAGCTCATCGACGACCACGAGTACGGCAACGGCACGTGCATCTTCACGCGCGACGGCGAGGCCGCGCGCTATTTCACCGACCACATCCAGGTGGGCATGGTGGGGGTCAACGTGCCGCTGCCCGTGCCGGTGGCCTACCATTCGTTCGGCGGCTGGAAGCGCTCGCTGTTCGGCGATCTGCATGCCTACGGGCCGGATGCCGTGCGCTTCTATACCAAGCGCAAGACCATCACCCAGCGCTGGCCGAGCGCGGGCGTGCGCGAGGGGGCCGTGTTCAGCTTCCCCAGCAGCCGCTGAAGCAGC
>NZ_DF238915.1 GCF_000400995.2 Acidovorax sp. MR-S7
TCGCGCATTCAAAACGGCTGGCGTCCAATCGTGCCTATTCGGATCCGTCAATCATGGGGTTGTGAGAGGTTCCCGTATGCCCGGGAAGCACCCGCGTGCGCAAGGGTTTCAGATGGTTGCGACCATCACGTTCAGACAAGCGCCAGCAGGCGCGGCAGCTGCACCTGCACCCGCACTGCGTGCCGCGCCACGGGGGCGGACACCTTCCAGCCGGACTGCGCCGTGTCGCGGGGGATCATTTCGCCGGTCGGCAGGCCGTCGCGGTTGAGCACCACGGCCACGCGCGGCGTGGTGGCGCTGGCGCCGCGCCGCAGCACCACGCCCACCTCCTGGCTGGCCAGCCGGACGAAGGTGCCCGGCGGATACACGCCCAGCGTCTTGACCAGCGCCGCGCCGGCCTCGTCCACCTGGCGCTCCTCGTCGTAGTAGCTGGCCTGCATGGCCGCCGTCACCGCCATGGGGGGGCGTGTGGCGCGCGGGGCGATGCGCGCGCCGAACACGTCGGCGCGCTGGATGAGCCGGGCCATCTGCTGGCCTTCGCTGCGCGCGGACAGGGGACCGGGCGTGCGGCGGTGGTGGTGCCGCACGGCCTCCAGCCACGCCGGGTCGGCCACGCCGAGCTGGCGCAGCTGCGCCTCGGAATGCTCGGCATGGCCCTGGATGGACTGCACCTGCGCGGCGGTCAGCGGCTGGGTCTGCTGGGCGAGCTGGTCCTGCAGTGCTGTCATGGCGACGTTCATCGACAGCGCCGCCTGCCCCAGCCGGTCCACCCGCTCCTGCGGCCAGCGCAGCGTCTCGTGCGCCACCACCATGCAGACGCAGGCCACCAGCAGGGCGTGCGTGGCGCTGTAGAGGCGGGTCTCCTGCGCGGACAGGTAGACCAGCGCGAGCAGCGTCGCGTCGGGCGCCTGCTGGCAGTGGCGCGCCAGCGCCTCGCGCAGCGCCTGCAGCCGCCGCGGGAAATCGGCCGCGGAGGGCGCGCGCAGCAGCTGCGTGGCGTGCAGCTGCAATTCGGCCCAGTCAGGAAGCCCGCTCTGCGCGGCGCCCTGCGGGCCCTGCGCGGCGGCGGTGATCTTCATGGAGGCGATCTGCCCCAGCGGGTTCTCCGACAGCAGCATCTGCTGCAGCTGGGCCAGGTAGGCGCGGTGGCTGTCGCCGGACTCGTCCGTGTCCACGCACAGCTGCAGGCCCCGGGCCAGCAGCACGTCCAGCTCCGCGCGGTTGCGGATCACATAGCCCTTGTGGGCCAGCAGCGCGCCATCGGCCCCGCGCAGCGCGAACGGTAGCGGATGGCCGAGCTGGATGGAATCGATGTTCAGCGCGACGAGATGCATGGCGGCCCATTATCCGGCGCCGTCCGCGCGCCGCAGCACGCAGCGGCGCAGCCAGCGCTCGAAATCGTCCACGTAGGTGAACACGGCCGGCACCACCAGCAGACTGAGCACGGTGGAGGTGATGAGCCCGCCGATCACCGCCACGGCCATGGGCGAGCGGAAGCTCATGTCCGCGCCGCCCAGCGCCAGCGCGATGGGCATCATGCCCGCGCCCATGGCCAGCGTGGTCATGATGATGGGGCGTGCGCGCTTGTGGCAGGCGTCCAGCAGGGCGTCGATGCGGCTCATGCCATGGTCGCGCCGCGCCACGATGGCGTATTCCACGAGCAGGATGGAGTTCTTGGTGGCGATGCCCATGAGCATGATGAGCCCGATGAGCGAGGGCATCGAGAAGCTCTTGCCCGCCAGCAGCAGCGCCACGAACGCGCCGCCCAGCGACAGCGGCAGCGCGGCCAGGATGGTGACCGGCTGCAGGAAGTCCTTGAACAGCAGCACCAGCACGATGTAGATGCACACCACGCCGGTGAGCATGGCCAGGCCGAAGCTGGCGAACAGCTCGCCCATCATCTCGGCGTCGCCCACGTCGATCAGGCGCACGCTGGCGGGCAGGCCGCGCACGGCGGGCAGCTGGCGCACGGCCTCCGTCACCTCGCCCAGGCCGCGGCTGCCCAGCTCGATTTCGAAGTTCACGTTGCGCGAGCGGTCGTAGCGGCTGATGACGGCCGGCCCGCCCGCCACCGCGAGCTGGGCCACCTCGCCCAGCCGCACCGGCCCGTGCGCGCCGGGCACGGCCAGGCGCTCCAGCACCGACAGGTCCTCGCGCGCCGCGTCATCCAGGCGCACGACGATGGGCACCTGCCGCTGCGCCAGGTTGAGCTTGGGCAGGTACTGCTCGTAGTCGCCCACGGTCGCCACGCGCAGCGTCTCGGCGATTGCTTGCGAAGTCACGCCCAGGTCGGCGGCGCGTGCGAAGTCGGGGCGCACGGCGATCTCCGGGCGCACCAGGCTGGCGGTGGAGCCGATGCCGCCGATGCCGGGAATCGTGCGCAGGTCGCGCTCCACCGCGCGCGCCGCGTCGGCCAGGGCCTGCGGGTCTTCGCTGGCCAGCGCCAGGATGTACTTGTCGTTCGATCCGCCCAGGCCCACCTTCACGCGCACGCCGGGCACGTCCTGCATGGCCGCGCGCAGGCGCTGCTCGATCTCCTGCTTGAGCGGGCGCTCGTGGCGCGGCGCCATGCGCAGCGTGAGCGTGGCCTTGCGCGGGTCCGCCGCGCCGCTGCCGGCGAACGGGTCGGCGCCAGCCGAGCCGCCGCCGATGGTGGTGTAGATGCTCTCCACGTGGCCCACGGCTATGGCGCGCCCGGTGGCCAGGGCCACGGCGGCGCGCGTGTCGGCCAGCTTGCTGCCGGGCGGCAGCTCCAGCGTCACCTGGGTCTGCGCGTTGTCGTCGGCCGGAATGAAGCCCGAGGGCAGCAGCGGGATCAGCGCCAGCGACCCCACGAAGAACAGCAGCGCGCCGATGAGCGTGAGCACCCGGTGCCGCAGGCACCAGTGCGATGCGCGCATGTAGGCGGCCAGCCAGCGCGGCTCCTTCTCCGCCGCCACGATGGGCTTCATGATGTAGGCGGCCATCATCGGCGTGAGCAGCCGCGCCACGACCAGCGAGGCGAACACCGCCAGCGCCGCCGTCCAGCCGAACTGCTTGAAGAAGCGCCCGGCGATGCCGCTCATGAACGCCGTGGGCAGGAACACCGCGATCAGCGTGAAGGTGGTGGCGATCACGGCCAGGCCGATCTCGTCGGCCGCCTCCATGGCCGCCTGGTAGGGCGTCTTGCCCATGCGCAGGTGGCGCACGATGTTCTCCACCTCCACGATGGCGTCGTCCACCAGGATGCCCACCACCAGCGACAGCGCCAGCAGCGTGATGATGTTGATCGAGAAGCCCAGCAGGTGCATGCCGATGAACGCCGGGATCACCGACAGCGGCAGCGCCACGGCCGAGACGATCGTGGCGCGCCAGTCGCGCAGGAACAGCCACACCACCACCACCGCGAGGATGGCGCCCTCGTAGAGCAGCTTCATGGAGCTGTCGTACTCGTCCTGCGCGATGTCCACGAAGTCCACCGTGCGCGTGAGCTTCAGGTGCGGCTGCTCGGCCTGCAGCGCGTCCAGCGCCTTCTGCACGCCCGCGCCCACCTCCACCTCGCTCGCGCCGCGGCTGCGCGAGACCTCGAAGCCGATCACCGGCTGGTCGTTCAGCAGCGCGGCGGTGCGCGGCTCGGCCACCGTGTCGGTCACCGTCGCCACCTGGTCCAGGCGGATGCGGCGCCCGCCGGAGATGGGGATCTCCAGCGCCGCGATCTCCTGCGCCGTCTGCACCGTGGCCAGCGTGCGCAGCGGCTGCTCGGCGCCGCCCAGCTCGGCGCGCCCGCCCGCGTTCTCCACCTGCACCTGGCGCAGCTGGCGCGACACCTCGGCCGCCGTGGCGCCCAGGGCCTGCAGGCGCAGCGGGTCCAGCGCCACGCGCACCTCGCGCGTGACGCCGCCCACGCGCGCGACCGCGCCCACGCCGGGCACGGCCAGCAGGCGGCGCGTGAGCGTGTCGTCCACGAACCACGACAGCTCCTGGTCGTCCAGCTTGCTCGACGCGATGGCGAACGCCAGGATGGGCTGGCTGGACAGCTCCAGCTTGGTGACGATGGGGTCGCGCAGGTCGGCCGGCATGTCGGCGCGCACGCGCGAGACGGCCGAGCGCACGTCGTCCACCGCCTCCTGCACGGGCTTTTCGAGCTGGTACTCGGCGGCGATGGTGGCCGTGCCGTCCACCAGCGTGCTGGTGATGTGCTTGAGGCCCTGCGTGGTGGCGATGGCGTTCTCGATCTTGCGCGCCACGTCCGATTCGAGCTGTCCCGGCGCCGCGCCCGGCAGCGCGGCGGTGACCATGACCACGGGCAGGTCCATGTCGGGAAAGTTCTGCACCTTCATGGCGCGGAACGACAGCAGGCCGGCCAGCGTCAGCAGCACGAACAGCATCGCCGCCGGAATGGGGTTCCTGATCGACCAGGCGGACAGGTTCATGGCCGATGCTCCTTATTTCGTAGCTGATTGCGCTCGACTGGCGGGCGCTGGGGGCTGTTTCTGCTCTGATGCCGCGGCCACGCGCACCACGTCGCCGTCGTTCAGGAAGGCGCCGCCCTGCTGCACGATGCGCGCGCCGGGCTCCAGGCCTTCGGTGATCTCCACATTTGCGCCGGTGCGCTGGCCGGTGCGCACGCGGAGCATGCGAACGCGCTCACCTTGGTCGGAAGCCTCCAGCGCGAAGACGTGGCTGAACCCGTCGCGCACCACCACGGCCGACAGCGGCACCGACAGCGCGTCGCGCGCGCCCAGCAGGAATTCGCCGCGCGCGAACATGCCGGCGCGGATGTCCGGGTGCGCGGGCAGATCCACGTAGACCAGCGCGTTGCGCGTCTGCGGGTCCACCGTGGGGGCGAGCATGCGCACCGTGCCCTCCACCTGCGCGCCGCTGGCGGCGGTGACGGTGGCCCTGGCGCCGGGGCGCAGGCGCGGCAGGTCGCTGGAGGTGACCTCCGCGCGCCATTCCAGCCGGCCCTTGCGCACCATGCGGAACAGCTCCGTGCCCGCGCCCACCACGGCGCCCACGGTGGCCATGCGCGCGGAGATCACGCCGCTGTCGGGCGCCAGCACCTGCGTGTGCTTCAGGCGCAGCTGCTGCGCGTTGAGCGCGGCCTGCGCGGCCTCCACGCGCGCCTGGGCCGTCTGCGCGGCGGTGGCGTACTGCTGGATCTGCTGCTGGCTCAAGGCGCCCGAGGCGCTGAGCGTGCGCGCCCGGTCGGCGTTGGCCTGGGCCTCGCCCAGCGCGGCGCGTGCCTCCGCCACGCTGGCGCGGGCCTGGGCCACGTCGGCCTGGATGGTCTCGGGCGCGAAGGTGGCCAGCACCTGGCCGGCGCGCACCGCGTCGCCCACGTTCACGCGCACCTCGGCCAGGCGCAGGCCACTCACCTCGGCGCCGATGCTGGCCTCCTGCCATGCGGCCACGTTGCCGTTGGCCGGCAGGCGCTCGGCCACCGCGCCGCGCACGGGCTGCGTGGCGACCACGGTGAGGGCGGGGCGCGGCGCGGCGGCGGGCGCCTCCTGCGCCGCGCGCGACGGGCCGGTGGCCACCAGCGCGCCGCCGGCGGCCAGCGCGGCCAGCACGGCCACGGCGATGAGGGAGGGGGAGGAAGTCAGACGTTGCATGGAAGGCATCCGTTGGAATGTCGGGGTGCAAGGGTTCAGGGTGTGGCGGCGGCTTCGGTCCAGCCGCCGCCAGCGGCGCGATAGAGGGCGATCCACGCGGCCATGCGCTCTTGCTCGAGCGTGACCAGCGCGGTCTCGGAGGCGAGCTGCGTGCGGCGCGCATCCTCCAGCTCCACCAGGCTGGCCATGCCGGCGGTCCAGCGCGCCTGCGTGGCCTCGAACGAGCGGCGGTAGCCGTCGGCCGCGCGGCGCGCATCGGCGCTGCGGCCGGCAGTGCTGTCCAGGCGCACCAGCGCCTGCTCCACCTCGCCCACGGCCTGGCGCACCTGGGCGTGGTAGCGCTGCACGGCGCTGTCGTAGCGTGCGCGGGCCGCGTCCACCTGCGCCGCGCGGCGCCCGCCGTCGAAGAGCGGCAGCGTCACCGCCACGGGGCCGATGGACCAGGTGTTGCTGGTGACCTCCACGCCGCCGCTGCGCACCAGGCCGCGGCCGATGGAGCCGCTGAGCGTGACGCGCGGCAGCCGCTGGGCCTGGGCGTCGCCCACCTCGGCGCTGGCGGCGGCCACCTCGCGCTCGGCGGCGTACACGTCGGGGCGCTGGGCCAGGGTTTGCGCGGGCAGGCTGTCGATGGCGAACAGCGCGTCCTGCGGACGCAGCGGCGGCGCGGCGGCCAGTTGCGCCCGCAGCGCCGGCTCGGCGCGGCCCGTGAGGGTCACCAGCGTCTTCACATCGATCTCGCACTGCAGCCGCTGCTGCGCGGCGCGCCCCAGCGCGTCGGCATGGCTGGCCGTGGCCAGCGCGGCGGTGGCGGGGGCGGTGAAGCCGGCGCGCTCGCTCTCCTGCGCCAGCCGCGCCGTCTCGCCGCGCGAGCGCGCATCGGCCTGCGCCACCGCGAGCTGGCGCATGCAGTGGTGCCAGCCGCTGTACTGCAGCGCCACCTCGGCGGCCACGGAGACGCGCGCCTCGTGCCACTGGGCGCGGGCGCCCGCCAGGCGCTCGCGCGCGGCGTCCGCCACGGCCGCGTTGCGGCCGAACAGGTCGATCTCCCAGCCCGCCTGCAGCCCCGCCTGGGCCACGGTGGCGATGCCGCCCACCTGTTCGTTGAAGCCGCGGCTGGCGTTGGCCTGCGCGTCCAGCGCGGGCAGCAGCGCCGCGCGCGCCGCCACCTGCTGCGCGCGTGCCTGCGCCAGCTGCGCGCTCGCCTGGGCCACCGTGGGGCTCAGCGCCTGCGCGTCGCGCACCAGCTCGCCCAGCAGCGGATCGGCGTGAAGCTCCCACCAGCGCGCCAGGTCGGCCACGCTGCCCTGGTGGGGCACGGGCGCGTGCCAGCCGGCGGGCGTGGGTGCCGGGGCCTGCGCGGGCGGGCGCTGCACGGCGCAGGCGGCCAGCAGCAGGGGCAGGGCGGCGAGCGCGAGACGGGAAGGGCGGAAAGGCGTCATGGGGCGGGTGGGCGGCGGCGCGAAGGGGAAGCGGGGGCAGGGCGTGCCGCGCGGGCGCGGCGGCGGCGTTCGGTGGCCACCATGGCCAGCGCGAATTCGGTCAGCTGCTCGGCCCAGCGGTCCACGGCCTCGGGCGTGGCCAGCAGGTGCGGCTGCATGGCGGCCACCACTTCCTGGTGGCCCCAGAGCTGGAAGGCCATGCCGGTGAGAGTCAGCGTGAGGCGGTGCAGGTCGTCGTCGGGCGCCGCCAGCCCCAGGTAGCGGCACAGCAGGGCGGCCATGGCCTCGTTGGGCGCGCGCACGTCGCGCTCCAGCTCGATCTGCCACTGCGCGGTGGGCTCCAGCATCTCGCGGATGTGCAGCCGCACCACTTGGCGCGCGATGGCGCCATGGTGCAGCGGCCCCAGGGCGCCCTGGAAGAAGCAGCGCAGCGCGGCGCGCAGGCTCAGGTCCGGGCGGGTGAAGTCGGGCACCAGCGCGTGCAGCGAGCCGAAGGAGTCGGAGAACAGCGCCGCATACAGCGCCGCCTTGTCGCCGAAGTAGTAGCTCACCGCCGCCACGTTGGCCTGCGCCTCGGCGGCGATGGCACGGATGGAGGTCTTGGCGTATCCCTGCTCGGAGAACAGTTTGAGCGCGGCCAGCAGCAGCCGCGTGCGGGTCTGGCTTGTCTCCGGACTGGACGGTGGTGGCGCGATGGTGCTCATCGCCGCGCATTACACCACGGTGAATCAAACGTTTGTTTTATTTTAATGAAAATAGGCTCTAGCGCTTTGCTGGCAAGCGCGAGCAGCTATCTTTTTGGTAGTGCACGCAACTACCCTGAAACATTCAGGGTTATCCCTGCCACAAGGGATTTGTGCATGGATGCATTAACGTATACATTAAATCCCGCCATGACTTCTTCCATTCCTTCGCCAGCCGCCGGCACCCTCAAGGACTCGGTGTACGACACCATCCGCCGCCGCATCCTCGACAACGCCTGGCCTCCCGGGCACCAGGCCCTGGAGCAGGAGATCGCCCTGGAGCTGGGCGTGAGCCGAACACCCGTGCGCGAGGCGCTGATACGCCTGGAGCGCGAAGGGCTGGTGCAGGTGGTGCCGCGCCGCGGCATGCGCGTGCTGCCGCTGTCGGCCACGGACATGCGGGAGATCTACGAGGTGCTCACCGCCCTGGAAAGCCTGGCCGCGGAAATGGTGGCCAAGCGCCATCCGACGGCCGCCGAACTCGCGCCGCTGCAGCAGGCCACGGACGCCATGGAGGCCGCGCTGGCGCAGGGCGACCTCGACGCCTGGGCCGCGGCGGACGAAGACTTCCATGCCCGGCTCGTCACCCTGGCGGGCAACCGCCTGCTGGCCGAATCCGTCTTCGGCCACTGGGACCGCGCCCACCGCGCCCGCATGTTCACGCTGCGGCTGCGTCCCAAGCCCGTCAATTCCACGCAGGAGCACCGCGCCTTGCTGGACTGCCTGCGCGCGGGCGACTCGGCCGGCGCCGCGGCCGTGAACCGGGCGCACCGCCAGCGGGCCAGCTCGGAGCTGCTCGCGATCTTCGAACGCTACCGGCTGCAGCAGGTCTGAGGCCGTCCCGCGGGGGTCGCCGGCTGCGTCCGCGCCGGCCAGGGCCGCCGCATTTCTTCGCCACTTCCACTCCCACCCATCCATCCATGAAGCAGAGTCATCACATCGCAGTGCTCGCCGGAGACGGCATCGGCCCCGAGGTCATGCGCGCGGCCGAGGCGGTGCTGGCCGCCACGGCCCGCCGCATCGGCACGGGCTTCGCGCTCGAATGGCTGCCCGCCGGCGCGCAGCACTACCAGGACACCGGCGAGGCGCTGCCCGACGCCACGCTGCGCGCGTGCGAGTCGGCCGACGCCATCCTCTTCGGCGCCATGGGGCTGCCGCACGTGCGCGGCGCCGACGGCACGGAGATCATTCCGCAGATCGACCTGCGCATGGCCTTCGACCTCTACGCCGGCGTGCGCCCCATCCGCACCTTCCCCGGCCTGCCCACGCCGCTGGCGCACCCCCAGGCGCAACAGATCGACATGGTGCTGGTGCGGGAGAACACCGAGGGCCTGTTCTACGCGCGCGGCCGGGGCGACGTGCGCGGCGACGAGGAGGTGTTCGACACCATGCGCATCACGCGCACGGGCACGGCGCGCATCTGCGAGTTCGCCTTCCGCCTGGCCGAGCGCCGGGCGGCGCAGCGCGGCAGCGCGGGCCGGGTGACCAATGTCGACAAGGCCAACGTGTTCGCGTCCATGGCGTTCTTCCGCAAGGTGTTCGAGGAGGTCGCGGCGCGGCATCCCGCCGTCGGGGCCGACAGCGCCTACGTCGACGCGATGGCGCTCAACCTGGTGCTCAAGCCCTGGACCTACGACGTTCTGGTCACCGAGAACATGTTCGGCGACATCCTCTCCGACCTGATCGCCGCGCTCGTGGGCGGCATGGGCATGGCGCCCTCGGGCGACATCGGCGACAAGGTGGGGCTGTTCCAGCCGGCGCACGGCACCGCGCCCGACATCGCGGGCCAGGGCCGGGCCAACCCCATCGCCATGCTGCTGTCCGCCGCGATGATGCTCGACTGGCTGGCCGGGCGCGGCGGCGACGCGCGCCTGTCCGACGGCGCGGCGCTGATCGAGCGCGCGGTGGAGCAGGTGTTCGCCACGGGGCAGGTGCGCCCCATGGAGTTCGGCGGCAGCGACGGCACGGCCGCCATCACCCGCGCGGTGGTCGCCGCGATCGACCGCTGACGGTCCTTTTTCCTCACCACTGCATCCCAAGGAGACAACATGAAACCCCTATGGAAGGCTGCGCTGGCCGCAGCCCTGGCTGCTGCATTGCCCGCCGCGGTGCTGGCCGAGGCATGGCCCGCCCGCCCCGTGAAGATCGTGGTGCCTTCGCCCCCGGGCGGAAGCACGGACCAGATCGGCCGCTCCATCGGCCAGAAGCTGGCCGAGCTGTGGAAGCAGCCCGTCGTCGTGGAGAACCGCCCGGGCGCGGGCCTGACCCTGGGCGCGGACTACGTCGCCAAGTCGCCGCCCGACGGCTACACCCTGCTGATCGGCGCGGTGCACCACTCCATCGCGCAGACGGTCTACAAGAAGCTGCCCTACAACTTCGCCACCGACCTGGCGCCGATCTCGGTGCTGGCCGTCGTGCCCAACGTGCTGGTGGTGTCCAGCAGCAACCCCGCGCGCTCGGTGGCCGACCTCGTGGCCCAGGCCAAGGCGCAGCCCGGCAAGCTGACCTATGGCAGCACCGGGGCCGGAACGGCGCACCACCTCATCGGCGAGAACTTCAACGACATGGCCGGCGTGCAGACGCTGCACGTGCCCTACAAGGGCAGCTCCCCGGCACTGGTGGACCTGATGGGCGGGCAGACGACGATGATGTTCGACACCGTGCCGTCGTGCCTGCCCCTGATCAAGGGCGGCAAGCTGCGCCCGCTCGCGGTGGCGACCGCCAGGCGCTCCTCGGCGCTGCCGGACGTGCCGACCTTGTCCGAGGCGGGCCTCAAGGGCTTCGACATCGCCACCTGGTTCGGCCTGATGGCGCCCGCGGGCACGCCGCGCCCGGTCATCGACAAGGTGCACGCGGACGTGGCCCGCATCCTGG
The DNA here is from genome assembly GCF_000400995.2 of Acidovorax sp. MR-S7. Taxonomy (GTDB): domain Bacteria; phylum Pseudomonadota; class Gammaproteobacteria; order Burkholderiales; family Burkholderiaceae_C; genus MR-S7. Next base: position 10,651 of record NZ_DF238915.1, read on the forward strand.
CCGATCCCGAGATGCGCAAGCAGTGGATCGACATGGGCGCGGAGCCCGTCGCCAGCACGCCCGACGAGATGGCGCGGCAGATCAAGGACGAGATCGCCAAGTTCAGCGCGCTGGCCCAGAAGGCGCGCCTGAGCCTGGACTGAACGCAGGCAGAACAAGGAGCCCTCCATGACCCTCGCATTGGTCGTCGACTTCACCGTCCGGGCGGAACACCGCGCCGATTTCGAGCGCGCGCTGGCCGAGAACGCGCGCCAGACCCGCGCGGCCGAGCCCGGCTGCCAGCAGTTCGACATCTGCCGCGACCCCGCCGATGCGTCGCGCATCTTCCTGTACGAGCGCTACGACGACCAGGCCGCGATCGACGCGCACCTGGCGGCCGCGCATTTCCTGGCCTTCGACGCGCTCACGCGCTCCTGGGTGGAGCACAAGAGCGTTCGGCGTTTGGAATTGGTGGACTGAGCGGGTTCAGCCGAACACCGCGCGCCACAGCGCCAGCACCGCGTCGCGCTCGGCGGCCAGCGCGTCCTGCGGCACCCGCGTGGGCTCCTCGTTGAGCCGCGCGCGGTGCTGCACTTGGCGCAGCGTGCGGTAGGCGTCGGCGGCGGCGCGACCCACGCCCGCGGGCAGCAGGCCGGCGGCTTCGGCGCGCTGCAGCAGGGCGATGTTGCCCACGTTGCCCTGCAGGCCGGGGTGGGCGGCGGACTGCGACAGCACGAGGTACTGCACGGCGAATTCGGCATCCAGCATGCCGCCGGGGCTGTGCTTGACCTCGAACTGCCCGGCGGGCACGGGGTGGGCGGCGTACAGGCGCTGGCGCATGGCCTGGATTTCGCCGCGCAGCGCCGCCGCGTCGCGCGGAGCGGTGATGACGGCCTCGCGCACGGCGTCGAAGCGCGCGTGCAGGTCCTCGCTGCCCAGCACGAAGCGCGCGCGGGTCATGGCCTGGTGCTCCCAGGTCCAGGCGGTGTTGCTGCCGCGCCGCTCCTGGTAGTCGGCGTAGGCCTTGAAGCTCGTGACCAGCAGGCCGGAGTTGCCATTGGGGCGCAGCTCGGTGTCGATCTCAAACAGGTCGCCCTCGCCGGTCTTCACGGTGAGCCAGTTGATGAGCTTGCGCACGAAGGCGGCGTAGACCTCGGAGGCGCGCTCGTCGTCGTCGTCGAAGACGAAGACGATGTCCAGGTCGCTGCCGTAGCCCAGCTCCTTCCCGCCGAGCTTGCCGTAGCCGATGATGGCGAACTGCGGCCCGCCGTCATCCGTGCGGTGGCGGTTCTTCAGCCGGTCCCAGCACCAGCGGGCCGTGATGCGCAGCACGCTGTCGGCCAGCAGGGACAGATCGTCGGCCACCTGCTCGACGGTGATGCGCCCCTCCACGTCGCGCGCCAGCGTGCGGAAGGTCTCGGCATGGTGGGCGCGGCGCAGCAGGTTCAGCAGGTTCTCGTCGTCGTCCTCGCCGGTGGACTGCAGCGCGGCCAGGCGCAGGCCCAGTTCACGCTCGAAATCGGCGGGCACGAAGCGCTCGGACAGCAGCGCGCCGCCGGCCAGCTCGTCGATCACGCCCGGGTGCTGCAGCATGTAGCGCGCCGGCCACTTGGCGGCGCCCAGCAGGTGCAGCAGGTGCTCGTGCACCGAGGGGCGCTCCAGCAGCAGTGCCAGGTAGCTTTCGCGGCGCAGCAGGGGCTCCAGCCAGTCCACCAGGCGCACGGCGGCGGCTTCGCTGGCCTTGCCGTCGGCCAGCCAGCGGCCGGTGCGCTGCACGATGCGCAGCAGGCGCGCGCGCGCCTCGTCGCGCAGGCCCTGTACGCGCGGGTGGGTGCGCCACTCGGCCACGCGCTCGCGCAGCCGGGGCGGCAGCTGTTCGAGCAACGCGTCCAGGTCCGGCGCGCCGGCCACGCCCGATGCGGCCGCGCGCGGGCCGCCGCAGCCGCCGCCCGTGCACTGCTTCTTCTCGGGGCCGCCGAGCAGGGTGTCGAACTCCTGGGCCACCAGCTCGCGGTGGGCGTCGAGTTCGCGCAGGAAGTCGCAGCAGCTCAGGCCCAGGGTCTGGGCGATCCAGGCCAGGTCGTCGTCGCGCGTGGGCAGCACATGGGTCTGCTGGTCGTCCAGGTACTGGATGCGGTGCTCCACGCGGCGCAGGAAGGTGTAGGCGTCGGCGAGCTGCGCGGCCGTTTCCTGCGGCATGAGGCCGGCGCGCGCCAGGCGCTGCAGCGCCTCCAGCGTGGGGCGGCAGCGCAGCTCGGGAAACTGGCCGCCGCGCACCACCTGCAGCAGCTGCACGGTGAACTCGATCTCGCGGATGCCGCCACGCGAGAGCTTCACGTCGTTGGCGCGCCCCGGGTGGCCCGCGCTGCGCTTGGCCGCATGGTCGCGGATCTGGCCGTGCAAAGCGCGCAGCGCGTCGAACACGGCGTAGTCCAGGTAGCGGCGGAACACGAAGGGCAGCACCACGCCGCGCAGGGCCTGCACCTCCGGGCTGGCGATGCAGTCCAGCGGTGCCACCACGCGGCTCTTGAGCCAGGCGAAGCGCTCCCACTCGCGCCCGTGCACCAGCAGGTATTCCTCCAGCGCGGCCAGCGAGCAGGCCGGCGGGCCGGAATTGCCGTTGGGCCGCAGCGCCAGGTCCACGCGGAAGACGAAGCCATGCTCGGTGGTGTCGCCGACCAGGCCGTAGATCGTCTTGACGGCGCGGGCGAAGTATTCGTGGTTGGAGATGCGCCCGCGCCCGTCCGGCAGGCCGGCGGTCTCGCCGTCGTGCTCGTAGATGTAGATCAGGTCGATGTCGCTCGACACGTTGAGCTCGCGCGCGCCGAGCTTGCCCATGCCGACGATCCACAGTTGCACCGGCTGGCCCTGCGGGCCCTGCGGCGCGCCGTGGCGCGCGTCCAGCTCGGCGCGGGCCTGGCGGCAGGCGCGGTCCAGCGCCAGCTCGGCCAGCCAGGTGACGGGCAGGGTGATGTCGGCCAGCGGGGCGCGGGCGTCGCAGTCCAGGGAGATCAGCCGCTCCATCACCAGCTGGCGCAGGATGCGCAGGGCCGCGCCCAGGTCGTGCCCGGCGGCCAGCAGTGCATCGCAGGTCGCGCCCAGCACGTCCCGCGTGGGCACGCCGGGCGGCAGCAGCGCGAGCTCCTGCGCGTAGCGGCGCCGCAGGCGCTGGTGGAAGCGCGAATATTCCGAAAGCGGGCCTGCAAGGGCTACGGGTTCAATCGAGGACATCTGAACGGCAAAAACGGCACGGCGCGTCCGTACAGAACGACACCGTTGGGTGCTGAACCCTCAGGAGATGGGCGGGTCATAATTCCTGCCACCCTTTTCGCCCGCCATGACAGAGCCTTTGCCCCACCCTTCCCGCTTGCTGAAATGCGTGGCGGGCTGTGCACGATGGGCGCTGGGCGCGCTGCTGGCGTTCTGGCTGCTGCTGGCGGCCGCCTGGGGGGGGCTGCATGGCTGGATTGTGCCGCGTATCGGTGACTACCAAGCGCAGCTCGAACGCTATGCCCAGCGGACACTAGGGGTACCCGTGCGCATCGCCGCCATCGCGGCGCGCAGCGAGGGGGTCTTTCCCACGGTGGAGCTGTCCGGCGTGGCCCTGCTGGACGCCCAGGGGCGCGAGGCGCTGCGCCTGCCGCGCGTGGTGGTGGCGCTGTCGCCGCGCTCGCTGCTGCGCCTGGGGTTCGAGCAGCTCTATATAGACAGCCCCGAGCTGGACGTGCGCCGGGCAGGCGACGGCCGCATCTTCATCGCCGGCCTGCCCTTTCGCGACAGCGCGCAGGGCGACAGCGCCGCGGCCGACTGGCTGTTCTCGCAGACCGAGGTGGCCATCCGCGGCGGCACGCTGCGCTGGACCGACGAGCTGCGCGGCGCCGAGCCGCTGGCGCTGACGCAGGTGGACCTGCTGCTGCGCAATGGCGGCTGGCGCCACGGCGTGCGGCTGGACGCTACGCCGCCGCCCGAGTGGGGCGACCGCTTCACGCTCCACGGCCAGTTCCGCCAGCCGCTGCTGACCACCCACGGCGGGGCGTGGCAGCAGTGGAGCGGCCAGCTGTTCGCGCACTTCACGCGCGTGGACGTCTCCCGCCTGGAGCGGCACGCCGATCTGGGTTCCCTGCGGGTGGCCCAGGGCCGGGGCGCGCTGCGCGCCTGGGTGGACGTGCGGCGCGGCGAGGTGGTGGGCGGCACGGCGGACTTGGCGCTCGCCGAGGTCAACGCCACCCTGGGGCAGGACCTCAAGCCCCTGGCGCTGCGCAGCATCGCGGGGCGGCTCGGGGGGCAATGGCTGGGCGAGGGCTTCGAGTTCTCCACGCAGGGCCTGCAGTTCACCACCGATGACGGCCTGCGGTGGCCCGGCGGCAACGTGGTGCTGCGCCACACGGGGCAGGGCCGTCCGGGCCAGGAGCAGGGCGAGCTGCGCGCCGACCGGCTGGACCTGGCCGCGCTCTCCGAGATCGCCAGCCGCCTGCCGCTGGGCGAGGCGGTGCACGGCGCGCTGGCCACCTATGCGCCGCGCGGGCTGGTGGAGGAGGTGGCGGCGAGCTGGCGCGGCCCGCTGGAGCGGCCGTCCCAATACCAGGCGCGTGGCCGCGTGGCCGGCCTGGCGCTGGCGGAGGTGCCGCCCGGCGGGGCCCCTTCCGCCATGGGCTTGAGCGGTGCGCGCGTGGAATTCGAGCTGACGCAGGCCGGCGGCCGTGCCGTGCTGGCGATGGCCGACGGCGCGCTGCTGCTGCCCGGCGTGTTCGAGGAGCCCGTCGTGCCCGTGCAGCAGCTCGGCGCCACGGTACGCTGGCAGATCGAGGGCGAGCGCATCGCCGTGCAAGCGGGCGACCTGCGCTTCGCCAACGCCGATGCCCAGGGCGAGGCGCGCCTGGCCTGGCACACGGCCGATCCGGCCACGTCGCCCGCGCGCTCGCGTTTTCCCGGCGTGCTGGACCTGTCGGGCCAGCTCGCGCGCGCCGACGGCACGCGCGTGCACCGCTACCTGCCGCTGCACATTCCCGCCGAGTCGCGCCACTACGTGCGCGATGCCATCCTCGCCGGCAGCGCGAGCCAGGTGCGCTTTCGCGTCAAGGGCGACCTGCACGACCTGCCCTTCGCCCACGGCGGCCCGGGCCAAGCCAGGCCGGGCGAGTTCCACATCGCCGCGCGGGTCAAGGACGTTACCTATGGCTACGTGCCGCCCGCCCTGCAGCACCCCGGCGAAAAGCCCTGGCCGGCGCTGGTGGGCCTGGCGGGCGAGCTGGTGTTCGACCGCGCCGGCATGGCGGTGCGCGAGGCCTCGGGCAGCATCCAGGGCATGCCCCGGCTGCGCGTGCGGCAGGTGAACGCGCGCATTCCCGACCTGGAGCACACCGTGGTGGACGTGGCGGGCACCGTGCGCGGCCCGCTGGCCGACATGCTGGCGGTGGTGGGCGCGTCGCAGATCGCGCAGCTCACGCATGGCGCGCTGGACGAGGCCGCCGCCACGGGCGCGGCCGAGCTGCAGCTGGCGCTGAAGCTGCCCATCGACGCGATCGAGCGCTCCACCGTGCGCGGCAGCGTCGCCCTGGCGGGCAACGACGTGCGCTTCGTGCCCGATGCGCCCACGGTCACGGGCGCGCGCGGTGCGGTGCAGTTCAGCGAAGAAGGCTTCACCCTGGCCGGCGTGCAGGGCCGCGCGCTGGGCGGCGAGGTGCAGCTCTCGGGCGGCATGCGCGTGCCGCAGGGCGCTGCCGCGGCAGCCGGCGACTCGGGCGTGCGCGTGCGCGCCCAGGGCACGGCCACGGCCGAAGGCCTGCGCGACGCGCCGCAACTGGGCCTGCTGTCGCGCCTGGCACGGCACGCCAGCGGCAGCGCGGCGTATGCGATGGCCCTGGGCGTGCGGCGCGGCGTGCCAGAGCTGCAGGTCACCACCGACCTGCGCGGCATGGCGCTGGACGTGCCCGCGCCCCTGGGCAAGGCGGCGCAGGAGCCGCTGCCGGTGCGCTTCGAGACGCGCCTGACGCGCGAGGCCGCGGCTTCCGCCAGCGCGCCGCTGCGCGACGAGCTCACGCTGGAGCTGGGCAGCGTCGGTTCGCTGGCCTACGTGCGCGACCTGGGCGAGGGCCGCGCCAAAGACCGCGCCCGGGTGCTCGCGGGCGCCATCTCGCTGGGGCTGGCCCCGGGAGAGGCCGCGCCGCTGCCCGCGCGCGGCGTGACGGCGAACGTGGCGCTGGGCGCGGTCGACGCCGATGCCTGGAGCGCGCTGCTGCAGTCGCCCGCGGCGCCCGGCGCGGCCGCGGGCGCCGCCGCGCCGGCCGGCCCGGAGCTGGACTACCTGCCCACCCAGCTGGCGGTGCGCGCTTCGTCCGTCACGCTGCAGGGCCGCACGCTGAAGGACGTGGTGGCCGGCGTCTCGCGCGCCGGCGAGGTCTGGCGCGCCAACATCGATGCCGACGCGCTGGGCGGCTACATCGAATACCACCCCGGCGGCGGCGACACGCCCCAGGGCCGCGTCTTCGCGCGGCTGTCCCGCCTGGCCGTGCCGCAGGCGGCGGACCCGCAATCGGACGCGCTGCAGGTGGACGCCCTGCTCGACGCGCGCCAGCCCGGCCAGCTCCCGGCGCTGGACATCGTGGTGCACGACTTCGAGCTGCGCGGCCGGCACCTGGGCCGCCTGGAGATCGAGGCCGTGAACCGCGCCACCGAGGGCGGGCAGCGCGAATGGCGGCTGCAGCAGTTCAACCTCTCGGCGCCCGAGGCCACGCTGACCTCCAGCGGCAACTGGGCGCTGCTGGGCGGCGTGGGCGCGCAGCGGCGCACGGTGATGAACTTCCGCATGGACATCCGCGACTCGGGCGACCTGCTCGCGCGCTTCGGCATGGAGGGCGTGCTGCGCCGCGGCAAGGGCCGCATCGAGGGCCAGGTGGGCTGGCTGGGCTCGCCGCTGTCGCCCGACTACCGCTCCATGACCGGCCTGATGAACGTCAACATGGAGTCGGGCCAGTTCCTCAAGGCCGACCCGGGCTTGGCCAAGCTGCTGTCCGTGCTCAGCCTGCAGTCGCTGCCCCGGCGGTTCGCGCTCGACTTCCGCGACGTGTTCAGCGAGGGCTTCGCATTCGACTTCGTGCGCGGCGACGTGCGCATCGCCGAGGGCGTGGCCACCACCAACAACCTGCAGATGAAGGGCGTCAACGCCGCCGTGCTCATGGAGGGCAGCGCCGACATCCAGCACGAGACGCAGCAGCTCCACGTGGTCGTCGTGCCCGAGATCAACGCCATGACCGCCTCGCTGGTGGCCACCGCCATCAACCCCGTCATCGGCCTGGGCAGCTTCCTGGCGCAGGTGTTCCTGCGCGGGCCGCTCATCCAGGCGGCCACGCAGGAGTTCCGCATCGACGGCACCTGGGCCGACCCGCGCGTGGAGCGCGTGGAGCGGCGCAAGCCCGCCGCGCCCGCCGGCGGGGCGGGCGGCGTGGGCGCATCCTCTGTTCCATCCCCTTCAGGAGAGACCTCATGAAAGTCGCCGCAGTGCAGATGGTGTCGGGCGTATCGCTGGCGGACAACCTGGCCCAGGCGCGCAGCCTGCTGGAGCAGGCCGCGCAGGCCGGCGCCGAATTGGCCGTGCTGCCCGAATACTTCGGCGCGATGGGCCTGCGCGACAGCGACAAGCTCACGCTGTGCGAGACCTGGGGCGATGGCGCCATCCAGCGCTTCCTGGCCGGCGCGGCGCGGGAGCTGGACCTGTGGATCGTGGGCGGCACGCTGCCGCTGGCCTGCGACAGCCCTGGGCGCGTGCACAACAGCACGCTGGTGTTTTCGGCCCAGGGCGAGTGCGTGGCGCGCTACGACAAGATCCACCTGTTCCGCTTCGACAACGGCCGCGAGCGCTTCGACGAGGCGCAGACCATCCAGGCCGGCCGCGAACCGGCGCGCTTCACCATGGTTGCGCGCAGCGGCACACCCTGGCGCGTGGGCCTGTCGGTGTGCTACGACCTGCGCTTTCCCGAGCTGTACCGCGCGCACGCCCGCGCCGGCGCCGACCTGCTGCTGGTGCCCAGCGCCTTCACCTACACCACCGGCCGCGCCCATTGGGAGGTGCTGCTGCGCGCGCGTGCCGTGGAGAACCTGGCCTACGTGCTCGCCCCCGCGCAGGGCGGCCAGCACGAGAACGGGCGGCGCACCTGGGGCCATAGCATGCTGGTGGACCCCTGGGGCACGGTGCTGGCCCAGCAGGACGAAGGCCCGGCCGTGGTGCTGGGCGAGCTGGACGCGGCGCACCTGGCGCAGGTGCGCGGCCAGTTGCCCGCGCTGGAGCATTGCGTGCTGTGAAATACTCAAAATTGATAGCTGCTTGCGCTTGTCCAGAAAGCGCTAGGGCCTGATTTGACTTAAAGATGGTGGTGCAACAGGAACCCCGCATGCCGCGCCGCTGGCGCCGCTGGGTGGGCGCATGGCGCCGCTGGTCGCTGTGGATGCTGCTCGTCGCGCTGGTGGTCAGCATGCTGGTCACGCTGGTGTGGCTGGCGGGTCGCTACGAGGCCAGCCAGGTGCAGACCCGGCTGGAGCGCGACACGCAGGACGCCGTGGCCGACATCCGCAAGGCTTTCGCGCAGAACATCCAGAGCCTGCAGGCCTTGCAGGCGCACAACCCGGACCTGGCCTCGTGGGAGTCGCGCGCGGCCGAGCTGCTGAGCGCGCGCCGCGAGCTGGCGCGCATCGAGTGGCGCGACACGCAGCTGCGCGTGCGCGCGCATTCCGAGACGCCCTACCGCCCGCTGCACTGGGACCCGGCCGCGCGCAGCGGCACGCATTCCGAGATCGCGCTGGCCTGCTCCAACGCGCGCCGCATCAGCGGGCCCTCGTATTCGAGCAGCTACTTCCAGCCCATGCCCGACGGCATGGGCGGCGAGATGCTGGAGGTCTGCCTGCCGCTGATCGACGAGGGCCGGCTGCAGGGCTTCCTCGTCGCCACCTACGCGCTGCAGACCGTGCTGGTGGACCTGGTGGCGCCCGGCCTGCAGCGCACGCAGGAGGTGTCGTTCACCGAGGCCGACGGCACGCGGCTGGCGCTGGTGGGCGCCATGCGGCGCGGCTCGCGCATGTTCACGGCGCAGCAGCTGTTCGACCTGCCCGGCACCACGCTGATCCTGCGCATGGACAGCTGGCACACCGCGCCCAGCGTGTTCCCCAACGTGCTCACGGCGCTGGTGACGGCCATGTCGATCGCGCTGGTGTCGGTGCTGGTGGTGCTGGTGCGCGACAACCGGCGGCGGCTGAGCGCCGAGCGCGACCTGGGCGACGCGCTGGCCTTCCGCAAGGCGATGGAGGACTCGCTGGTCACGGGCCTGCGCGCGCGCGACTTGCACGGGCGCATCACCTACGTGAACCCCGCGTTCTGCGACATGGTGGGCTTTTCGGCCGCCGAACTGGTGGGCCAGATTTCGCCGCTGCCGTACTGGCCGCCCGAGCACGCGCAGGAATACGGCGAGCGCCAGGTGGTGCGCATGTCCGGCGGGCTGCACCCGCCGCGCGAGGGCTATGAATCGACCTTCATGCGCAAGGACGGCACGCGCTTCCCGGTGATGATCTACGAGGCGCCGCTCATCAACGCGCACGGCCTGCACACCGGCTGGATGGGCTCGTTCCTCGACGTGAGCGAGCAGCGGCGCGTGGAGGAGCTCTCGCGCACCTCGCAGGAGCGCCTGCAGGCCACGGCGCGCCTGGCCACGGTGGGCGAGATGGCGTCCCTGCTGAGCCACGAGCTGAACCAGCCGCTGGCCGCCATCTCCAGCTACGCCAACGGTTCGCTGAACCTGCTCGAATCGCCGGGCGGGGCGCCCGATCCGCACGACCTGGACGACGTGCGCGTGGCCGTGCAGCGCATCGCCCAGCAGGCCGAGCGCGCGGGCCGCGTGATCAAGAGCGTGCACGACTTCGTGCGCCGGCGCGACCAGTCGCGCGAGAGCGTGGCCGCGCAGGACCTGTTCGACGCGGTGCTGCCCATCATCCGCCTGCAGGCGCGCAAGCTGGACGTGCGCGTGGCGCTGGACATCGAGGAGGACCTGCCCCCCGCGCTGTGCGACCGCACCATGGTCGAGCAGGTGCTGCTCAACCTCGCGCGCAACGCCATGCAGGCCATGGACGATCCGCAGATCCACCCGCGCATCCTCGATTTGCGCGTGCGCCGCGCGGCCTCCAACGTCGCCCGCAGCTGGCTCGAATTCTCCGTGGCCGACATGGGCGTGGGCATCAGCGAGGACGTGGCCGCCCGCCTGTTCACGCCGTTCTACACCACGCGCGCCGAGGGCATGGGCCTGGGCCTGAGCCTGTGCCGCACGGTGGTGGAGCAGCACGGGGGCTTCATGGAACACGCGCCCCGCGCCCCCCGTGGTACGGTATTCACCTTTACCTTGCCCGCTACCCCCTGAGCGGCTGCGCCGCTTCCCCCTGGAAGGGGGACGCCACCCGTGCGGCGGGGCGGCCCTTGCACGGTGGCCCTCGCCTGAAGTAGCCCGCCGCATAGGCGGCCGACCGTGTTGAGCGCACATTGATGAACTGAACCGATATGGAACCCGCATCCCACGCCACCGTGTACATTGTGGACGACGACGCCGAGGTGCGCGAGGCGCTGGCCTGGCTGCTGCGCTCGCGCCGCGTGCTCAGCGAGGCGTTCTCCAGCGCCGAGGCCTTCGAGCTCATGCTGCTGGAGCGCCCCCGCCAGCGCCAGCCCGCCTGCCTGCTGCTGGACGTGCGCATGCCCGGCATGAGCGGTCTGGCGCTGTTCGACAAGATGGTCGAGCGGGGCGACACCGCCGCCATCCCCGTGATCTTCCTCACCGGCCATGCCGACGTGCCCACGGCGGTGGCCACCGTCAAGCGCGGCGCGTTCGACTTCTGCGAGAAGCCCTTTTCCGACAACCAGCTCGTGGACCGCGTCCAGGCGGCGCTGGAGCTGTCGGCCCAGCACCTGGAGGCCAGCCGCGCGCAGCACGAGCTGCAGGACCGCCTGGCCGAACTCACCGACCGCGAGCGCGACGTGATGCGCCTCGTCGTCGAGGGCCTGCCCAACAAGCTCATCGCCGACCAGCTCGACATCAGCGTGCGCACGGTGGAGGTGCACCGCGCGCGCGTGTTCGACAAGATGCAGGTCAAGTCCGCCGTGGAGCTGGCCAACCTGCTGCGCACGGCCCCGCAATAGACCTGGAATGAAAATAGCTGCCAGCGCCCGTCTGGCAAGCGCTGGCAGCTATCGTTCTTGAGGCGAGGAGGGAAGTCAGCCCTGCGTGCGCTCGCCCACGTAGATCTCCACGCGGCGGTTGCGTGCGCGGCCGTCGTTGGTGTCGTTGGTGGCGATGGGCTCGCGCGAGCCGCGGCCTTCCACGTGGATGCGCGCGCCGCTCACGCCCTGGCTGGTGAGGTAGTTGCGCGTGCTGGTGGCGCGGTCCATCGACAGCGGGTTGTTGATCGCGTCGCTGCCCGTGGAGTCGGTGTGGCCCACGATGCGCACCTCGGCGTTCGGGTTGTTGCGCAGCCCGTCGGCGAAGCGGTCCAGGATGGGGCGGAAGTTGGACTGGATGTCCGAGCGGCCGGTGGCGAACGAGATGTCGCTGGGAATGTCCAGCTTGAGCTGGTTGTCCGCCGTTTGCGACACGGAAACGCCCGTGCCCTGGGTGGCGGCCTGCATCTCCTGCTTCTGCTTTTCCATGCGCTGCGACCAGATGTAGGAGCCCAGGGCCCCCACGCCCGCGCCGATCACGGCGCCCGTGCCCGCGTGGCCGCCCGCGATGGCACCCACGGCCGCGCCGCCCAGGGCGCCCACGCCGGCGCCGGTGGCGGTGCGGCGTTGCGTGTCCGACATGTTGGCGCAGCCGGTGGCCAGCATGACCACGGCTACCGTGCCGATGAGAAGAGGTTTGCGCATAGAGGGCTCCTTGTGTCCAGTGAAGGAAATGATGGGCACAGCGTAGCGACCGCCGGCAGCCTCTGTCTGTAGGACGCCGTGCCAGCCGCAAGCGGGCCGGCAAACAAATGTCAATCCTTCTTGCCGGCCTTGTCCTCGGGCTCGGACGGTGGCAGCTCGCCGCGCTGGCGGCCCGAGAACATGGTCCACCAGACGATGGCCACCAGCACCAGCAGCGCCAGCAGCGCTTCAAGCAAAATCAGCCCCATGAATTCGCCCTCCCTGCGCCTGCCGCGCCTGCTTGCAACGGCGCTGATTGTAGGAATCCTGGCAGCCTGCTCCACCCGCCCGCCGGCCCCCGCGCCCGCTCCCGCGGCGCCCCCCACGCCCGTTGCCCAGCCGCCGCTGGCCGGGCCCACGGCCGTGCCGGGCACGCTCGCGCAGTCCAAGAGCCGCTGGGTGCCCGTGGCCTGGAGCGAGCTGCCCGGCGTGGAGGAGGACGCGCTGCACGAGGCCTGGAACGCCTGGCTGCGCAACTGCGAGCGCCCCGCGCCCGCGTTCGCGCCGCTGTGCGGCGAGGTGCGCCAGCTCTCCATCGCCACCCCCGAGGAGCAGCGCGGCTGGATGGAGCGGCGCCTGCAGCCCTACCGCATCGAAACGCCGGAGGGCAGCGCCGAGGGCCTGCTCACCGGCTACTTCGAGCCCTACCTGGAGGCCGCGCGCCAGCCCGGCAACGGCTTCGACGTGCCGCTCTACCGCCCGCCCGCCGACCTGGGCACACGCAAGCCCTGGTACACGCGCCAGCAGATCGAGACCTCGCGCGAGGTGCAGGCCGCCCTGGCCGGCCGCGCCATCGCCTGGGTGCGCGACCCGGTGGAGGCCATGGTGCTGCACATCCAGGGCTCGGGCCGCCTGCGCGTGCAGGAGGCCGACGGCTCAGTGCGCCTGGTGCGCGTGGCCTTCGCGGGCACCAACGACCAGCCCTACAAGAGCGTGGGCCGGTGGCTGCTGGACCAGGGCCTGGTGCGCGACGCCACCTGGCCCGGCATCAACGCCTGGGCGCGCGCCAACCCGCAGCGGGTGAACGAGATGCTCTGGTCCAACCCGCGCTACGTCTTCTTCCGCGAGGAGCCGCTCGACGCGCTGGACGCCGCCTTCGGCCCGCGCGGCGCGCAGGGCGTGCCGCTCACGCCCGGCCGCTCCATCGCGGTGGACCGCCAGAGCATCCCTTACGGCACGCCGGTGTGGCTGGCCTCCAGCGGCCCCACGGCGCAGCTCGCGCGGCTGGTCATGGCGCAGGACACGGGCAGCGCCATCGTCGGCGCGGTGCGCGCGGACTATTTCGCCGGCTGGGGTGCCGAGGCGGGCGAGCTGGCCGGCCGGCTCAAGCAGAACCTGCGCCTGTGGGCGCTGTGGCCAAAGCAATAGCCAAAATGGCCTCCAGTGCTTATGCACCAAGCGCCAGCAGCTATGAATGAAGGAGCATTGCCCTCTCTGCCGGTGACCGAATCCGAGCTGCGCACCGTGCTGCTCGCGCAGTCCATTGAACAGGCGGGCGCGGTCAGCCCGCCCGAGCTGGATGAAGCCCTGCGCCAGGCCGTCGCCGCGGCCCGCCAGCGCGGCGTGGCGCGCGTGGAGGTGGGTGACGTGGTGCAGGCGCGCGCCCAGGCCCTCGTGGAGCGCGCCGGCACGCGCGACGCCGCCATCGCCGCCCTGGCCCGGCCCAGCGCGCGCCTGCGCTGGCTGGCCCGCGCCTTGCCCATCGGCGCGCTGCTGCTGGGGCTGGCGGCCGACCGCATCGCCAACGCCCACCGCGTGGACCTGCTCTCGCCCCCGCTGTTGCTGGTGCTGGCCTGGAACCTGGCGATGTACGCGCTGCTGGCGTGGCGCGCCTGGCGCAAGCCGGCGGCGGTGCCGGAGCTGCCCCAGGCGCTGCGCCGCTGGGCGCGGCCCGCCCGGCGCGGCCTGGCGGCGCGCGTGGCGGCGGACTTTTACAGCCGCTGGTTCGCCGCCACCGCTGCGCCGTTCGCGCAGCGCCTGGCGCGCGTGCTGCACCTGTGCGCGGCGGCCTGGGGCGCGGGCATCGCGCTGTCGCTGCTGCTGCGCGGCCTGGTCGTGCGCTACCAGTTCGGCTGGGAAAGCACCTTCCTCGACGCCGCGCAGGTGCACGCCATCGCGGCCGTGCTGTTCTGGCCGCTCACCGCGCTGTTCGGCCTGGCGCCGTTCACGCTGGAGGAGATCGCGGCCACGCAGAACTTCGCAGGGCAGGGCGCGGCCGGCAGCCGCTGGGTGTGGATGTACGCTGGCCTGCTGCTGCTCGTCGTCGTGCTGCCGCGCCTGGCCCTGGCCGCCTGGGCGCGCTGGCGCGAGGCGCGGCTGGCGCGCGGCCTGCGCCTCGACCTGCGGGACTTCGACGCGCTGCGCGCCGCCCTGCCCGGCGACGTGGTGCTGGGCGTGCTCGGCGCCAGCCCTGCGCAGGCCGAGGCGCTGCGCGCCGTCGTCGCGGCGCATGCCGACCAGGGCACGCAGGACCAGCTGCGCTTCACCGACGCGCAGGGCGAGCCGGTGGACGCGGTCATCGCCCTGTCTGGCGCGCCCGTGCCCGCCGCCTGGCAGGGCGCTCCGCTGGCCGCGCTGCCCTGGGCCGCGTGGGGCGAAAGCTGGGTGCTGGAGCCCGTGCTGTTCGAGCGCGCCACCGCCCTGCTGCCCCAGCGCAGCGCCGCGCTGGAGCGGCTGCGCCAGGCCTGGGAGGCACGCAATGAGGAGCGGTTCGAGCAATCGCTGCAGGCCCTGGCTCGGCATCTGCGCGCCGCCGTCCTGGACCCGGCCGGCTACGCCCGGCACCTGCACACGCTGGACGCCGCGCTGTGCACGCTGCACGGCCAGCCCCCGGCGGCGCCCGAGGTGCCCGCTGCCCTGCCCGCCCCGCGCGGCGACGGCACGGCGGCGCTGGCCGTCGGCACCTCGGCAGGCGCCGCCGCCGGGGCCGCTGCGGGCGCCAAGGCGGGCGCACTGATCGACGTGGGCCTGGGCGGCCTGACCCTGGGCGCGGGCACGGCGTTGGGGGCGCTGCTGGGCGGCACCACGGCCTGGGCCGTGCGCACGCTGCAGAAGAAGAGCGCGGCGGGCGACGTTCAGCGCCATGCGGTCGAGGCGGCCTGCACCCACTACCTGGTGATCGCGCACCAGGCCCGCGTGCCGCCCGAGGACGCCCCGCGCCTGGCCGCGCGCTGGCGCGCCGAGGTCACGGGCACGGTGGCCGCCCATTGGGATGCGCTGGAGGCCGCGCTGCGGCCCGGCGCGCCGCCCGAGGCGCTGGCGCCGCTGCTGCGCACGGTGCTGCTGGGCGTGCTGCGGCGCAGCTTCGCCTGACTCAGCCTTCGGAACGGAGATGGCGGTAGATGGTTTGCCGGCTGATGCCCAGCCGCCGCGCGGCCGCGCTCACGTTGCCGCCGGTGTCCCGCAGGGCCGCGTGCAGCGCGTGGCGTGACAGCTCCTTGAGCATGCCGGCGGCCTGGGGCGGCTGCGCGGGCTCCTGCAGCGCCAGACGCAGGTCGTCGGCCAGGTGCTGCCAGCCGATGCAGGTCTCGTGCGGCTCGCGCAGCGCGCAGGCGGTGTGCAGCGCGCTGGTGAGCTGGCGCAGGTTGCCCGGCCAGGCGTAGCGCTGGAAGGCGGCGAGCAGGTCGGGGGCGATAGGGCACGGGGTGCCCGCCGCCTCGTGCACGATGGCGGCGGCCAGGGCCGCGAAGTCGGTGCGCTCGCGCAGGGGCGGCAGGTGCACGCTGAACCCGTTGATGCGGTAGTACAGGTCGCCGCGGAAGCTGCCGTCCGCCACGGCCTGCGCCAAAGGGCGGTGGGTGGCGCTCATCAGCGCGAAGTCCACCGCCACGGGGGCGCCGCCCAGCGGCACGACCTTGCGCTCCTGCAGCACGCGCAGCAGGCGGGTCTGCAGCAGCAGCGGCATGTGGCCGATCTCGTCAAGGAACAGCGTGCCGCCCTCGGCCTCGCGGATGCGGCCCGGGCTGCCGCCGCGCTGCGCGCCGGTGTAGGCGCCGGGCGCGTAGCCGAACAGCTCGGCCTCGATCAGCGATTCGGGGATGGCCGCGCAGTTGATGGCCACGAAGGGCTTGCTCTGGCGCGGCCCGCTGTCGTGGCAGGCGCGGGCGAAGACCTCCTTGCCCACGCCCGATTCGCCAAGGACCAGCAGGGGGATTGGCTTGTCCAGGATGCGGCGCACCTTCTGCGTGGCGGCGTGCCACTGCGCATCGCCGGTGTCGCGCTCGGCCAGCGCGTCCCGGGCGGGCGGGGGGGCCGCGCGCGAAGGTGCGCAGGCCACTACCGTGGCGGCGGGCGCCTGCACGCGCATGTGCAGGCGCCGCCCGTCGGGCAGCTCCAGCGCCTGCGGCGCCTGTCCGGCCAGGGACAGCAGGCGCGAGAGACGCTGCTGCAGGCGGCCCTCGAGCCGCAGCGCGGAGAAGTCGGCGGGCGCGAGATTCAACAGCCGCATGCCCTCGGGGTTGGCGCCCACCAGCACGCCGCCCAGTGTCAGCACCACGATGCCCTCGGCCGGCGTGTCCAGCCCCTCGGCCTGTGCGTGCAGGTGCAGGCGCAGGTGCTGCGGATAGCGCGCCTTGAGCCAGTTGTTCTCGATCATGCGCGCCGCGCCGTGCACCAGGCCCATCGCATGGCGCTGCGAGGCGTAGCGGTCGCCCGAGATGTCGATGGCTCCGGCCACCTCGCCCTGGGCGGTGAAGATGGGCGTGGCCGAGCAGTGCAGGAAGCCGTTCTGCTCCAGGAAGTGCTCGGCGCCGCGCACCTGCAGCGCGGCGCGCTCGGCCACGGCGGTGCCGATGGCGTTGGTGCCGCGCTCGCGCTCGTCCCAGGACGCGCCGCAGCGCAGCGCCACGCGCTGGGCCTTGTCGAGGAAGGCGTCGTCGCCCAGGGTGTGCAGCAGGGTGCTGTGCGCGTCGGCCAGCACCAGCATGCAGTGGCTGCCCTGGATCTGGCCGTAGAGGTAGTCCATGACCGGCCGCGCATAGGCCAGCAGTTGTTCGTTGCGCTGCAGCACGCGGTGGAAGGCGGGGCCTTCGATCGGCTCGGGCGCGGGGCCGCGCGAGAGTGGCTGCAGGCCCGCGTGCAGGCTGCGCTGCCACGAGCGCGTGAGCCGCTCGCCCAGGGCGCCGGAGGCCACGGTGCCGCATTCCAGCAGTTGGCGGCGGGCCTGTTGCAAGGGATCGAAAGCTCCACGCATGCTTGTCTCCTGGCCTCTGGCGGGCACTGCGGGAAATTATAGGAAGGGGGCCTGTCGCAGATTGCAACACCGCCTTGTCACAGCATGAAGCACCGTGGTGACAGTGCGCGCGGGCCATGGGTGTGCCAGTGCACTGGCACGGCATTTGCGGTGGAGCCGTTGGCTGGCACGGTGCCAGGCCGCAACGACACGGAGACAAAACCATGGACATGTTCGAACTCAAGCGCTTCAACCTCGACATCGCCTACCCCTACAAGCAGCAGTACGACAACTTCATCGGCGGCAAGTGGGTCGCGCCGCTGGCGGGCCGGTATTTCGACAACGTCTCGCCCATCACCGGCAAGCCGTTCTGCCGCGTGGCGCAGTCGGGCGCCGAAGACGTGAACCTGGCGCTGGACGCCGCCCACGCCGCGCAGGACAAGTGGGCCAAGACGCCGGTGGCCGAGCGCTCCAATATCCTGCTGCGCATCGCCGACCGCATGGAGCAGAACCTGGAGCTGCTGGCGATCGCCGAGACCATCGACAACGGCAAGCCGCTGCGCGAGACCATGGCGGCCGACATCCCGCTGGCCATCGACCATTTCCGCTATTTCGCGGGCTGCATCCGCGCGCAGGAAGGCGGCATCTCCGAGATCGACGAGCACACCGTGGCCTACCACTTCCACGAGCCCATCGGCGTGGTGGGCCAGATCATCCCGTGGAACTTCCCGCTGCTGATGGCCGCGTGGAAGCTGCCGCCCGCGCTGGCCGCCGGCTGCTGCGTGGTGCTCAAGCCCGCCGAGCAGACGCCTGCCTCGATCATGGTGCTCATGGAGCTGATCGGCGACCTGCTGCCGGCAGGCGTCATCAACGTGGTCAACGGCTACGGCAAGGAGGCGGGCGAGGCCCTGGCCACCAGCCCGCGCATCACGAAGATCGCCTTCACCGGCTCCACCGCCGTGGGCCAGCGCATCCTGCGCGCGGCGGCCGACAGCCTGATCCCCTCCACCATTGAGCTGGGCGGCAAGAGCCCCAACATCTTCTTCGCCGACGTGATGGACGCGGACGACGACTTCCTGGACAAGGCCATGGAGGGCTTCTCCATGTTCGCGCTCAACCAGGGCGAGGTCTGCACCTGCCCCTCGCGCATGCTGATCCAGGAGTCGGTCTACGAGCGCTTCATCGAGCGTGCCGTCAAGCGCGTGCAGGCCATGAAGCAGGGCCACCCGCTGGACAAGAGCACCATGATCGGCGCGCAGGTCTCGCAGCAGCAGATGGAGCGCATCCTGGGCTATATCAGCCTGGGCCAGGAGGAAGGCGCGCAGTGCCTGACCGGCGGCGAGCGCAACCGCCCCGGCCAGGAGATGGACGACGGCTTCTTCGTCAAGCCCACGCTGCTGTTCGGCAACAACCAGATGCGCGTGTTCCAGGAAGAAATCTTCGGCCCCGTGGCCTCGGTGACCACCTTCAAGACCGTGGAGGAGGCCATCGCCATCGCCAACGACACCATGTACGGCCTGGGCGCGGGCGTGTGGACGCGCAACGGCACGCAGGCCTACCAGATGGGCCGCGCCATCAAGGCCGGGCGCGTGTGGACCAACTGCTACCACCTCTACCCCGCGCACGCGGCGTTCGGCGGCTACAAGAAGTCCGGCATCGGGCGCGAGAACCACAAGATGGCCCTGTCCAACTACCAGCAGACCAAGAACCTGCTGGTGAGCTACAGCCCCAAGGCGATGGGGTTCTTCTGACAGGCGCTGCCGGCTCAGGCGCGGCCGGGCGCCTGGGCGCCCTCCAGCCCTGGCTGGAGGCGCGGGCGTTCTTCCTCGTCGGCTCGGCCAGCGCGGCGGGCGAATGCGACTGCTCGTACCGTGGCCAGGGCGACGGGCCGCTGCTGCGCGTGCAGGGGGCCGAGGTGGTCTTCCCCGACTACCCCGGCAACAACCTGTTCAACACGCTGGGCAACCTGATCGAATGCGATGCCATCGCGCTGCTGTTCGTGGACTTCGACGCGCGCCGCAGCGTGCTGCTGCAGGGGCGCGCGCGCATCGGCGGGGCGCTGCCCGATTGGCCCGGCGCGCCGCGCAGCGTGGCCGTGTGCGTGGAGCTAGTGAGCGAGCGGGATGAGCCCGGGCTGCCGCGCCTCGTGTGGAAGGAGCCGCCATGCGCATCGTGAACGGCACCGAGGCCGTGTTCCACGCGGGCGAGCGCGAGGCGCACCGCCGCTTCGGCGTGGAAGAGCTCGCGCGCGAGATGCAGGGCACCATCGCCCCGCAGCTGAGCGCGGGCCAGGCGCGCTTCATGGACGCGCAGGCGTTCTGCTTCATCACCGTGCGCGAGCCCTCGGGCGCGCTCTGGTCGCAGGTACTGCCGCGCGTGGAGACGCCGCAGGGCACCTACCCGCTGCTGGCCTTCGGCGACGCGCGGACCTTCCACTTCCTGGCCGACACGGAGCGCGACGCGCGGCTGCTGGCCGGCGCGGGCGGGGCGGCGGGCCTCGTCTTCGTGGACTTCGCGCGCGGCGCGCGCCTGCGCGTCAACGGCGATCTGGACGTGGTGGACGACGCGGTGCTGCCGGGCTTTCGCAGCCCGCTAGGCCACCGGCTCATGCAGCTGCGCGTGGCCCAGGCCTATGCCAACTGCCCGGCGCGCATCGTGCGCATGGCGCTACCGAAAGAATAGCTGGTTGCGCTTGCTGCCAGCCATTTCCATAAGAAAATAGGCTGAAAATGGCTGGTGGCAAGCGCAACCAGCTCCCTTTTCAGGAGCGCCTCATTCGCCTTCCACCACGTAGCGCGACACTACCGGCGGTGCGTCGCCCACGTGGAAGGCGAACTTGCGGTCGCGCAGCGCCACGTCCGAGGTGGTGACGCGGTCGAAGCGGCGCAGGTGCTCGGTCCACGACTCGTCCACGATGCGCTCCACGTAGCGGCGCGGATCGGCGATGTCGTGCTGCAGCTCCCAGCTCAGGGCGCCCTGGCGGATGCGTGCGCGGCGGCTCTCCTGCATCACGGCGCGGAACTCGGCCGCGCGTGCGGGGTTGATGAAGTACTCGATGCTGGTCACCAGCCGCAGGCCTGCCTGGGGCGTCGTGTCGGCCTGGGGCATCTTGAAGGCGCGCGAGGGGCTCAGGTCCTCGTCGCCGTGGCGGTCGCGCACCAGGCGCTGCACCACCGCCATCACCGCCACGCCGGTGACCGAGGCCACGGCCAGGCTCATGTGCACGCTGGTCAGCGCCGCCACCTGGCCCCACAGCGCAGCGCCCGCGGCCGTGGCGCCCATGATGCACATCTGGTAGATCGACATGCCCCGTGCGCGCACCCAGTTGGGCAGCGCGAGCTGGGCCGAGACGGTGAGCGAGTTGGCCGTGGTGATCCACGCCGCGCCGGCCAGCACCATGGCGGGTACGGCCACGTAGACCGTGGGCGCGAAGGCCACCAGCGCCGTGCCCACCGCCTGCGCCAGCGTGCCGCGCGCCACCAGCGCGTCCATGGCCATCATCTGGCGCAGGCGCGGCAGGAACATGGCCGCGCCGATCGCGCCCGCGCCCATGCTGGCCAGCAGCAGCGTGAAGGTGCCCGCGCCGCCGCCCTCCAGGTCGCGCGCCACCAGCGGCAGCAGCGCCAGCAGGGCCGTGGCGTGCAGGAAGAAGATGGAGATGCGCCAGAGCACGGCGCGCATGCGCGGCGACTCGCGCACGAACTGCAGGCCTACGCGCATGGCGCTGGTCAGGCGCTCGCGCCCCAGCGGGTTGGGCGTGGGCGTGCGCCGCCAGCGCATGATGGTGAAGCCCGCGATGAGCGAGAGCACGGCGTTGAGCACGAACACCCAGGCGCTGCCCGCGCCGGCGATGATGGCGCCGGCCACCAGCGGCCCGATGATGCGCGAGGCGTTCATCGCCACGCCGTTGAGCGCCAGCGCCGCCGGCAGCTGGTGGCGTCCCACCAGCTCGGGCACGATGGCCGCGAACACCGGCCAGCGCATCGCCAGGCCGATGCCGTTGGCGAAGGTGAGCGCCAGCAGCATGTAGGCGTTGAGCCCGCCCCAGAGGATGGCCGCGCACAGCACCACGGCCACGGCGGCCACCCAGAACTGCGTGGCCATGAAGTAGCGCCGCCGGTCCAGGATGTCGGCCAGCGCCCCGCTGGGCAGGCCCAGCAGGAACACGGGCAGCGTGGAGGCCGTCTGCACCAGCGCCACCAGCGCGGGCGAGCTGGTCAGCGTGGTCATCAGCCAGGCCGTGGCCACGTCGTTCATCCACATGCAGGTGTTGGCCGCGAGCCAGGTGAGCCAGAGCATGCGGAAGGCGGGGACGGAGAGCGGCGCGAAGGGCGAGGAGGGCGCGCGCTGCGCGGCGCTGTGCTCCAGGCCGGCGGAGGCGGCGGCTTCGGCGGCATCCGCGCTGGCGGATGCGCGGGCGGCTTCGGGGGACGGCTGCGCTGGCGCGGGACCGCTGTCGGGGGTGGGCTGTGGCGGCATGTGGCTGCGATTGTGGCGGGGATGCCGGGCGCCCGCCACCGCGGGCCGGGCCGCCCCCTGGCAGCCCTCGGATATCGCAGGAAAAAGCTGCCCGGCGCCCAGGGGGCAAGCGCGGGCAGCTATGGAAACCGCAGCGCGCTAGCCGCGCCCGCTGGCACGCGCAGGCGTCAGGTGCGCCAGCGGCAGCGCGCCGCCGGCCTTGACCTCGCCCAGCGAGAAGCTGGTGTGCATGTCCTTCACGTTGGGCAGGTTCAGCAGCACGTTGCGTGCGAACTGCGAGAAGCTGTCCAGGTCGGGCGCCACCACCTGCAGCTCGAAGGTGCCGGTGCCGCTGATGTAGTGGCAGGAGACGACCTCGGGGATCTTGGCGATGGCCTGCTCCATGGCGCGCGTCAGGTCGCCGGTGCTGCGCTCGGCGTCCAGCCGCACGAAGGCCAGTACGCCCAGTCCGATCTTGTGGCGATTGATTTCGGCGTGGTAGCCGAGGATGAAGCCGGCTTCCTCCAGCGCGCGCACGCGGCGCCAGCATGGCGCGGCCGACAGGCCCACGCGCTGCGCCAGCTCGGCGTTGGTCAGGCGGGCCTCGGCCTGCAGCTCGCGGAGGATGGCGAGGTCGTAACGGTCAAGATTTTCCATTTGTGCATTCTTTTGGGAAAGGATCTTTCTTACATCAGGGTTAACTCGGCAAAAAAAGCAAACACTTATCCGAATCGGGCACATACACTGCACTCTTTACAAGCGGTGCCCACCGGCGCCGCGAAGATGCCGCGCCCAAGAGGCTGCGGACCTGCACCCCACGGAGACAAAAACCATGAACGCCCCGCTGCCCGATCACGTTCGCCGCGCGCTCGAAACCGTCACGCTCGACGACAAATACACCCTGGGCGCGGGCCGCGCCTTCATGAGCGGCGTGCAGGCCCTGGTGCGCCTGCCCATGCTGCAGCGCCAGCGCGACGCGGCCGCGGGGCTGAACACGGCGGGTTTCATCAGCGGCTACCGGGGCTCGCCGCTGGGCGGCTACGACCAGTCGCTGTGGAGCGCGCGCAAGCACCTGGCGGCGCAGAACATCGTCTTCCAGCCCGGCGTGAACGAGGAGCTGGCCGCCACGGCGGTGTGGGGCACGCAGCAGCTCGACATCTACCCCGAGTCGAAGAAGTACGACGGCGTCTTCGGCATCTGGTACGGCAAGGGGCCGGGCGTGGACCGCTGCTCGGACGTGTTCAAGCACGCCAACATGGCGGGCACGGCCCGGCACGGCGGCGTGATCGCCGTGGCGGGCGACGACCACATCAGCAAGAGCAGCACGGCCGCGCACCAGAGCGACCACATTTTCAAGGCTTGCGGCCTGCCGGTGTTCTTCCCGAGCAGCGTGCAGGACATCCTGGACATGGGCCTGCACGCGTTCGCCATGAGCCGCTTCTCGGGCCTGTGGTCGGGGCTCAAGACCATCCAGGAGGTGGTGGAATCGTCCGCCAGCATCTCGGTAGACCCCGACCGCGTGAACATCGTCCTGCCCGAGGACTTCGTGATGCCTCCGGGCGGGCTGCACATCCGCTGGCCCGACGCGCCGCTGGAGCAGGAGGCGCGCCTGATGGACTACAAGTGGTACGCCGCCCTGGCATACGTACGTGCCAACAAGCTCAACTACAACGTGATCCAGGGCCCGCACGACCGCTTCGGCATCATCGCCAGCGGCAAGGCGTACAACGACACGCGCCAGGCGCTGGTGGACCTGGGCCTGGACGACGAGACCTGCCGCCAGCTCGGCATCCGCGTGCACAAGGTCAACGTGGTCTGGCCGCTGGAGGCCACCATCACGCGCGACTTTGCGCAAGGGCTGCAGGAAATCCTGGTGGTGGAGGAAAAGCGCCAGGTCATCGAATACCAGATCAAGGAAGAGCTCTACAACTGGCGCCCCGACGTGCGCCCCAACGTGCTGGGCAAGTTCGACGAGATCGAGGGCGACAACACCGGCGGCGAGTGGAGCATGCCCAACCCCAGCCAGAACTGGCTGCTGCGCCCCAAGGCCGACCTGACGCCGGCCATCATCGCCAAGGCCATCGCCAAGCGCCTCAAGAAGCTGGGCGTGCCTGCCGACATCGTGGCGCGCATGGACGAGCGCATTTCGGTCGTCGAGGCGCGCGAGCGCGGCCTGGCCGCCACGACCATCGACACGGGCGAGCGCATGCCCTGGTTCTGCAGCGGCTGCCCGCACAACACCAGCACGCGCGTGCCCGAAGGGTCGCGCGCCGTGGCCGGCATCGGCTGCCACTACATGGCCAACTGGATGCCCGACCGCAAGACCAGCACCTTCACGCAGATGGGCGGCGAGGGCGTGACCTGGGTGGGCCAGGCGCCGTTCACCAAGGACAAGCACGTGTTCGCCAACCTGGGCGACGGCACCTACTTCCACAGCGGCCTGCTGGCCATCCGCCAGAGCATCGCCTCGGGCGCCAACATCACCTACAAGATCCTCTACAACGACGCCGTGGCGATGACCGGCGGCCAGCAGGTGGGCGAGCGGCCCGAGGGCCACTCGGTCGCGCAGATCGCGCACAGCCTGCGCGCCGAGGGCGTGGCCAAGCTCGTGGTGGTGACCGACGACCCGGCCAAGTACCAGGGCCGCACGCACGCCGTGGGTGCGGCGCGCGCCGGCCACCCCGAACTGCTCAACGACCTGCCGCCCGGCATCGAGGTCTTCCACCGCGACGAGCTGGACCGCATCCAGCGCGAATTCCGCGAGATCGCCGGCTGCACGGCCATCATCTACGACCAGACCTGCGCGACCGAGAAGCGCCGCCGCAGGAAGCGCGGCACGCTCGCCACGCCCGCCAAGACCGTGGTCATCAACGAGCTGGTCTGCGAGGGCTGCGGCGACTGCTCGGTGCAGTCCAACTGCCTGTCCGTGGAGCCCGTGGAGACGGAGTTCGGCCGCAAGCGCCGCATCAACCAGAGCACCTGCAACAAGGACTATTCCTGCGTGAAGGGCTTCTGCCCGAGCTTCGTCACCATCGAGGGCGGCCAGCTCAAGAAGCCCAGGAAGGAGATGAAGGGCGACCTTGCCGCGCTGCCACCCATTCCCGAGCCGGTGCTGCCCGTGGCCGAGGAGGCCTGGGGCATCGTCGTGGCCGGCGTGGGCGGCACGGGGGTCATCACCATCGGCTCGCTGCTCGGCATGGCCGCGCACCTCGAAGGCAAGGGCGTGGTCACGCAGGACGCGGCCGGCCTCGCGCAAAAGGGCGGTTCCACCTGGAGCCACGTGCAGATCGCCAACCGGCCCGAGGCCATCCACACCACCAAGGTGGACACGGCCAAGGCCGACCTGGTGATCGGCTGCGACCCCATCGTCGCCGCCAACAAGGCCACGCTGGCCGCCATGCAGCCGGGGCGCACCTTCGTGGCGCTCAACGTGCACGGCACGCCCGCGGCCGCCTTCGTGCACAACCCCAACTGGCAGTTCCCCGCCGACGGCTGCGAGGCCGCCATCGCCCAGGCCGTGGGCCGTGAGCTGCTGGGCGTGTTCGACGCCGAGCAGGCCGCCTCCCAGCTGCTGGGCGACAGCATCTATACCAACCCGCTGATCCTGGGCTACGCATGGCAGAAAGGGCGCGTGCCCCTGTCGCACGCCGCGCTCATGCGCGCCATGGAGCTCAACGGCGTGCAGGTGGAGAACAACCAGGCCGCCTTTGAATGGGGCCGCCGCTGCGCGCACGACCTGGCCGCGGTGCAGGCGCTGTACGGGGCCGCCCAAGGCCAGGCGGCACAGGTGATCCAGTTCGTCAAGAAGCCCGGCCTGGCCGAGATGGTGGCCAAGCGCGTGGAGTTCCTCACCGGCTACCAGAACGCCGCCTATGCCGCCGAGTACCGGGCCTTCGTGGACAAGGTGCAGGCGGCCGAAACGCCGCTGGGCCAGGGCATGCGGCTGACCGAGGCCGTGGCGCGCTACCTGTTCAAGCTCATGGCCTACAAGGACGAGTACGAGGTGGCGCGCCTGCACACCGATCCGGCCTTCACCCAGCGCCTCGAAGGCATGTTCGAGGGCGACTGGCGCATCGTGCACCACCTGGCGCCGCCCACGTTCGCCAAGCACGACGGCGAGGGGCATCTCGTCAAGAAGAGCTACGGCCCCTGGATGCGCCGCGCCATGGGCATGCTTGCCAAGCTCAAAGGCCTGCGCGGCACCGCGCTCGACCCCTTCGGCCGCACCGAGGAGCGCAAGACCGAGCGCGCGCTGATCCAGGAATACCGCGCAAGCATCGACGAACTGCTGGCGGGCCTCTCAGCCGACCGGCTGGCGCTGGCCGTGGAGGTCGCGCGCATCCCCGAGGAAATCCGCGGCTACGGCCACGTGAAGGAGCGCCACCTGCAGGCCGCCCGCAAGAAGTGGTTTGCGCTGATGGACCGCTGGCGCGCCCCCGCCACCCGTCAGGCGGCCTGAGGGCTGACGCCCGCCGGGGCGTCCTCGTCTGGTGCGCCGGGCGGGCCGGCCACCAGCACGCGGTTCACCGGCACCGCCAGGCGCACGCCCAGCGCCTGCAACTGGCGCAAGAGCGCGAGGTTGATGCGCTGCTGCAGGTCCATGTAGAGGTTGTAGCCTGGGTCCTGCACGATGTAGACCACTTCGTAGTCGAGCGAGCTCGCCCCGAAGCCCTTGAAGTGCGCGCGGTCGAAGCGCAGCTGCGGCTCGGCCTCGATGATGGCGCGCACGGCCTGGGCCACGGCCTCGGCTTGCTCGGGCGTGGCGTCCTGCGCGATCCCGAAGGTGAAGACGATGCGCCGCTCGCGCATGTAGCGGTAGTTGTTGATGGTCTGCTTGAGCAGGTCGGTGTTGCTCATCACCACCTGCTCGCCGCTCAGCGCGCGGATGCGCGTGGTCTTCACGCCCACCTGCTGCACCGAGCCGGCGATGTTGCCCACGACGATGAAGTCGCCCACCTCGAAGGGCTTGTCCACCGCGATCGCCATGGAGGCGAACAGGTCGCCCAGCACGTTCTGCACCGCCAGCGCCACCGCGATGCCGCCCACGCCCAGGCTGGCGATGAACGCGGTGATGTTCACCCCCAGGTTGGAGAGGATGGCCAGCAGCACCGTGGCCCACAGCACCGTGCGCAGTCCCCAGGACATGAGCGTGGCCGAAGCGCTGATCTGCCCTGCGCCCGCCGCCCCGTGGTGCTGCCGGTAGCGCTCCACGGCGATGGCCGTGGCCCGCGTGCCCCACAGGCCGATCTGCACCGCCACCGCCAGGAACCAGAGCTGGCCCACGCGGTCGTGCCAGCGCCCGGGCAGGTCCAGCATGCCTGCGCCCACGAGCAGCGCTGCGAGGAGGATGAGCAGGTGGCTGGTGCCCGCCAGCACCTGGGCAAGCAGGCTGCCGGGGCCGCCGGGCCTGCGGGTGTCGGCATGCCGGCGGGTGCGGGCGATGGCCCAGCGCAGCAGCAGCGTCAGCACGATGTAGGTGCCCGCGGCCGCGGCGAGGGCCACCAGCACGCCTGCGGCGGGCATGCCCCAGAACGTCTCGGCGCGAAGCCAGGCGGATGCCGATGCGAAATCCATGGGGAAGGGCTCCTTTCTCGGAAAGCGGTGTCGGGAGGAGGGAGAAGGCAGGGCGAGGCGGGGCGCCCTTGCGGCGGATCCGGTGTCCCATCCTAGGAGTGCCTGCACGGGGCGGGCGTAGGCCCAGGCCGATGATGTCCGTGCGCGCCGGGACCATTAACCGGCCATGGCAGGGGGCTTTTTTGCTATTGTTTGAGTAGCTTTTTGCGCTTGCGTAGTAAGCGCTGCGGGGCTTTTTTGTTGGCTCTGTCACAAATCTGTGTTGATGACCGGCACTCCGATGGCGTCGAGCAAGAGCTGGCGCGGCTTTGCGG
>NZ_DF238916.1 GCF_000400995.2 Acidovorax sp. MR-S7
CATTGTGCTTACGGACAGGCCGGCTCGCGCCGGCGGTGGATTGTCCGTTTACACAAAATTCTGCACACCCTCTGTCCGGAGAGTCGTTGCTGCACAGGGCGCTGCGCGCGTTTTCCCAGATCACCTGGGTGCGCGGCGCGCCGGGAGTGCCCGCCTTCTCGCCCGGGGCGTCCCACCCATCGTCGAAGGCCTCGCGCGCCTGCCGCTCGAAGCGGTGCGCCAGCCGGCTCGCGGCGCCACGGCCCTTGATGGCGTGCACAGGCACCCAGACGGCGGGCGGCGAATCGTCAAAGGGGGGAGCTGGGGTGGGCATGATACTGTATAAATATACAGTTATTTTGCGCTTACGCAATCCCTGGCCTTTTGGCAAGCCCCGCGCAATCCGCACCCGCGCCGTGCGGGATAGCTTGGCAGCCGGCCGGTCCGCCTGCACAATCGGTCCGTTGCACCACCATGGTGCTTCCCCAGAGACAACGCCTTGGCCCGGACAACCCCGTTGCCCGGGCTTTTGTCCGTTTGAACACCAGGGCGCCGGCCGCACGCACCCCGCGAGGCACGGCACCCGCCACCGTACAGACCATTCGCAACGGAGCCATACCATGCTGCGCAAGCCCCCTATCACCCTGTCGTCGCTGGACCTGGAGCGCATCGAGGCGCTGCTGGAGAAACAGGCGGCCCCCTTCCCCGGCCGCGAGGCCCTGGAGGCCGAACTGGACCGCGCCGACGTGCTGGACCCCAAGGACATGCCGCCCAACGTGGTGACCATGAATTCCACGGTGCGCTTCACCCTGCTGGAGTCGGGCAAGACCAACACGCTGACGCTGGTCTATCCCAAGGAGATGGACGGCTCGGGCGAGAAGGTGTCCATCTTCGCTCCCGTGGGCATCGCCCTGCTGGGCCTGGCCGTGGGCGATGAATTCCAGATGCCCAGCCCCACGGGCCAGGTCACCGTGCGCGTGGATGCCCTCGAGTTCCAGCCCGAAAGCGCGGGCGAACTGCACCGCTGAACACAGCGCCCGCCCCCTGCCGCAGCAGCCCCAGGGCTGCTTTTTTTCTGCTCAGCGCACGCCCGCAAGCAATGCCGCCAGCAGGCCCGTGCCCACCAGGGATGCCTGCCAGCGCAGCGCCACGCGCCAGGTGGGCATGTGGCGCTCCACGCGCTCGTACAGCAGGTGGCCCGCGGCGACCGACAGCGCGAAGGCCAGCGCCATGCCGCCCAGGGCCAAGCCCACGGAGCCGGGCCACAGCCGGCTGACCGCCGCGTTCACCAGCAGGCAGACCGGAAAGTGCACGAGGAAGACCGAGTACGAGATCAGCCCCAGCCTGCGCAGCGGCGCCCAGCCCGTCCACTGCGCCAGCACGGGCCGCCGCAGGGCCAGCGCCAGCAGCAGTGCCATGCCGGCGG
Source organism: Acidovorax sp. MR-S7 (assembly GCF_000400995.2). Lineage (GTDB taxonomy): Bacteria > Pseudomonadota > Gammaproteobacteria > Burkholderiales > Burkholderiaceae_C > MR-S7. The sequence goes on from NZ_DF238916.1 coordinate 1,406, forward strand.
CCAGCGCGATGCGCGCGCGCCATTGCAGCAGCAGCGCACCCAGCGCCAGCGCCGCGATGAGCAGCGCCCAGCCCAGGGCCTGCCGCGCATCGGGCGCATGCGCGGCCCAGTAGGCCAGCATGCCCAGGCCGTAGGCGCCGAAGAAGTAGACCGCCCACACGTCCCAGCGCGCATCGCGGTTGAAGCCGTAGAGCGACGCCGCCACGCCCAGCACCACCAGCGCCTGCGAACCGGTGACCGCTGCAGGCCTCCAGAGCGCGCGATCGCCCAGCGCGGCGTCTGCACGCGCCACGCCCGCGAGCAGCAGCGTGGTCAGCGCGAAGAGCTGGAAGTCGATGGCCACGTACCACACGCCGGCCGAGAGCGATTCCTCGTCGAGGATGCTTTGCAGCAGCAGCGCGTGCGCGAGCAGTTGCCCCAGTTCCGGCTCGCCGGAGACCGATGCATGGTCGAACCACGGACGCACGGCCGCCGACACCACGATGGCCAGCACCAGCGCCACCGCATACGGCACGACCAGCCGCACGAAGCGCCCCGCCACCTTGGGCCAGGGGTCGCCGAAGCGCGCCCGTCCCTGCGGCGCCAGGCTGGCGGCGGCCAGGTAGCCGCCCAGCACCAGGAACACCTGCACGGCCATGCGCGCGTCTTCGGCCAGCCAGTCGACCAGCCCCGGCAGGCCCTGGCGAACCACGTCGGACAGGGGGCCGTAGAACGCGAGGTGGTGCCACACGATGGCCGTGCAGGCCATCGCCTTGGCGCAGTCGATCAATGCACTGCGGCGGGCGTGAGACATGGGAAGGTGGGCGCTGGAGGCGCCGCCTGCGGCGGCGCACGGAAAGGCGGCATTGTGCGCCTTTTGGCCCAGCTCTGCAGGGCGCCGCTCAGGCCAGCGCGAGGCGCTCGCGCGCGGCCTGGTATTCGCGCCGGAGGCGCTCGATGAGCGCCGCGGCCGAGGTCACCTCGGTCACCGCGCCGATGCCCTGGCCGCAGCCCCAGATGTCCTTCCAGGCCTTCTGCGCGCCGCCGCCGAAGTTCATCTTGCTCGGGTCGGACTCGGGCAGGTTGTCGGGGTCCAGCCCCGCCGCGCGGATCGAGGGCGCGAGGTAGTTGCCATGCACGCCCGTGAACAGGTTGCTGTAGACGATGTCGTCGGAGCTGCCCTGCACGATGGCCTGCTTGTACGCATCCACCGCGCGCGCCTCGTGCGTGGCGATGAAGGCCGAGCCGATGTAGGCGAAGTCCGCTCCCATGGCCTGCGCGGCGAGGATGGCGCCGCCCGAGGCGATGGAACCCGACAGCGCCACCGGGCCGTCGAACCACTGGCGGATTTCCTGGATGAGCGCGAACGGGCTCTTCACGCCCGCGTGGCCGCCCGCGCCGGCCGCCACGGCGATGAGGCCGTCGGCGCCCTTCTCGATGGCCTTGTGCGCGAACTTGTTGTTGATGATGTCGTGCAGCACCACGCCGCCCCAGCCATGCACGGCCTGGTTCACATCCTCGCGCGCCCCCAGGGAGGTGATGACGATCGGCACCTTGTACTTGGCGCACACCTGCATGTCGTGCTCCAGCCGGTCGTTGCTCTTGTGCACGATCTGGTTGATCGCGAACGGAGCCGAGGGCTTGTCGGGGTTCGCCTTGTCCCAGGCAGCCAGCGTCTCGGTGATTTCCGCCAGCCAGTCCTCGAGCTGCGCGGCCGGGCGCGCGTTGAGCGCTGGCATGGAGCCGACGATGCCGGCCTGGCACTGCGCGATCACCAGTTGCGGGTTGCTGATGATGAACAGCGGCGACCCGATGACGGGCAGCGAGAGTTTTTGCAGCGCGGGCGGCAGCTTGGACATGCGGGCAGTCTCCTGAATAAAAATGGGCTGCAGCGCTTATCCCTCAAGCGCCAGCAGCTATCAAAAAAGAAGCATCGATCAGAACGCGTCGAGCGCCAGCGCCGTGACGCTGGCCGCGCCGTCGACGATGGCGTCGCGCTGGCCGGGCGCACGGGTGAGGATGTGCTCGGCATAGAAGCGCGCGGTGGTGATCTTGGCCTGCATGAAGGCCGTGTCCTGTCCCTTGGCGGACAGCTCCTGCGCCACCAGCAGCGCGCGCGCCATCTGCCAGCCTGCCACGAGGTTGCCCGCGAGCATCAGGTAGGGCACGCTGCCCGCATACACGTCGTTGGGCTGCGCCTTGGCGCCGCCCGCGACGAAGTCCACCGCATCCAGGAAGGCCTGGCGCGCAGCGGCCAGGCGCGTGGCGACGGCCTGCGCGTCGGCAGTGCCGCTGGCGCGCAGCTGCTCCTCGGTCTTCTCGATCTGCGCGGCGATGGCTTTGGCGGTCTGGCCGCCGTCGCGCGCGGTCTTGCGGCCCACGAGGTCGTTGGCCTGGATCGCCGTCGTGCCCTCGTAGATGGTGAGGATCTTGGCGTCGCGGTAGTACTGGGCCGCGCCGGTCTCCTCGATGAAGCCCATGCCGCCGTGCACCTGCACGCCCAGCGAGGCGACCTCCAGGCTCATTTCCGTGCTGTAGCCCTTCACGAGCGGCACCATGAATTCGTAGAACGTGGCGTTGTCCGCGCGCACCTGCGCGTCCGGGTGGTGGTGCGCCGCGTCGTACGCGGCGGCGGCCACGCTGGCCATGGCGCGGCAGCCCTCGGTGAAGGCGCGCATGGTCATGAGCATGCGGCGCACGTCGGGGTGGTGGATGATGGCAGCGCTGCCCCGGACGCTGCCGTCCACGGGGCGGCTCTGCACGCGCTCGCGCGCGTACTGCACGGCGTGCTGGTAGGCGCGCTCGGCCACCGCGATGCCCTGCACGCCCACGGCGTAGCGCGCGGCGTTCATCATGATGAACATGTACTCCAGGCCGCGGTTCTCCTCGCCGACCAGATACCCGACGGCGCCGCCGTTGTCGCCATACTGCAGCACGGCCGTGGGCGAAGCCTTGATGCCCATCTTGTGCTCGATGCTCACGCAGTGCACATCGTTGCGCGCGCCCAGGCTGCCGTCCTGGTTCACCATGAACTTGGGCACCACGAACAGGCTGATGCCCTTGACGCCCTCGGGCGCGCCCGACACGCGCGCCAGCACCAGGTGCACGATGTTCTCGGCCATGTCGTGCTCGCCGTAGGTGATGAAGATCTTGGTGCCGAAGACCTTGTACGTGCCGTCCGGCTGCGGCTCGGCGCGGCTGCGCACCAGCGCCAGGTCGGAGCCGGCCTGGGGCTCGGTGAGGTTCATCGTGCCGGTCCACTGGCCGGAAATGAGCTTTTCCAGGTAGGTGGCCTTGAGCTCGTCGCTGCCCGCGGTGAGCAGCGCCTCGATGGCGCCGTCGGTCAGCAGCGGGCACAGCGCGAAGCTCAGGTTGGCGCTGTTGAGCATCTCGCCGCAGGCCGCGCCGATGGTCTTGGGCAGCCCCTGGCCGCCAAAGTCGGCCGGGTGCTGCAGGCCCTGCCAGCCGCCCTCGGCGAATTGGCGGAAGGCCTCCTTGAAGCCCGGCGTGGTGGTGACCGCGCCGTCCTTGAACCACGAAGGGTTGCGGTCCCCTTCCACATTGAGCGGAGCCACCACGCCCTCGTTGAACCGTGCGCACTCCTCCAGCACGGCGGCGGCGGTGTCCAGGCCCGCATCCTCGAAACCCGGGATCTGCGCGACCTGGCCGATGTTCGCCAGATGCTCGATGGTGAACAGCATGTCCTTCACGGGGGCGGTGTAACTCATGGGGATCTCCAACTCCAATGCAATGCGAATCTCAAAAAAAAGGCATCGCACGCGATGCCTTCTTGCCTGCGGGGCGGCTTTACAAAGCCTGCACCAGTTCCGGCACGGCCGCGAACAGGTCCGCCTCCAGCCCGTAGTCGGCCACGCTGAAGATCGGCGCCTCCGGGTCCTTGTTGATCGCCACGATCACCTTGGAGTCCTTCATGCCCGCCAGGTGCTGGATGGCCCCCGAGATGCCCAGCGCGACGTACAGCTGCGGCGCCACGATCTTGCCCGTCTGGCCCACCTGCAGGTCGTTGGGCGCGTAGCCCGCGTCCACCGCCGCGCGGCTGGCCCCGATGGCCGCGCCCAGCTTGTCGGCCAGCGGCGTGAGCACTTCCTGGAATTTCTCGCTGCTGCCCAGCGCCCGCCCGCCCGAGACGATGATCTTGGCGGCGGTCAGCTCGGGCCGGTCGCTCTTGGTGACTTCGCGCCCGACGAAGGCGCTCTTGCCGCTGTCTGCCGCAGCGGCTGCGGTTTCGATGGCGGCGCTGCCACCCGTGGCGGCGGCGGCATCGAAGCCCGTGGTGCGCACGGTGATGACCTTGACGCTGTCTGCGCTTTGCACGGTGGCGATGGCGTTGCCCGCGTAGATGGGGCGCTCGAAGGTGTCGGGGCTGTCGACCTTGGTGATGTCGCTGATTTGCGCCACGTCGAGCCTGGCGGCCACGCGCGGGGCGGCGTTCTTGCCGCTGGCGGTGGCGGGGAACAGGATGTGGCTGTAGTTGCCGGCGATCTGCAGCACCTGCGCGGCGATGTTTTCGGCCAGGCCGTCCTTGAGGCTGGCGCCGTCGACGTGGATGACCTTGGCGACGCCGGCGATCTGCGCGGCGGCCTGCGCCGCGCCCTGGGCGTTTTCTCCGGCGACGAGCACGTGCACGTCACCGCCGCATGCCTGCGCGGCGGTGACGGTGTTGAGGGTGGCGCTCTTGATGGAGGCGTTGTCGTGTTCTGCGATGACGAGTACGGGCATTTTTAGATCACCTTGGCTTCGTTCTTGAGCTTGGCCACGAGGGTGGCCACGTCGGGCACCTTGACGCCGGCGCCGCGCTTCGGGGGCTCGGAGACCTTGAGGGTCTTCAGGCGCGGGGCGACGTCGACGCCCAGCTCTTCGGGCTTGAGGGTGTCGAGCGGCTTTTTCTTGGCCTTCATGATGTTGGGCAGCGTGACGTAGCGCGGCTCGTTCAGGCGCAGGTCGGTGGTGATGACCGCCGGCAGGGTGAGCGAGAGGGTTTCCAGGCCGCCGTCGACTTCGCGGGTGACGCTGGCCTTGCCGTCGGCGACTTCGACCTTGCTGGCGAAGGTGGCCTGGGGCAGATCGGCCAGCGCCGCGAGCATCTGGCCGGTCTGGTTGGCGTCGTCGTCGATGGCCTGCTTGCCCAGGATGACGAGCTGGGGCTGCTCCTTGTCGACCAGGGCCTTGAGCAGCTTGGCGACGGCCAGGGGCTGCAGCTCGGCGTCGGTTTCCACCAGGATGGCACGGTCGGCGCCGATGGCCATGGCCGTGCGCAGGGTTTCCTGGCACTGCGCCACGCCGCAGCTGACGGCGATCACTTCGGTGGCGATGCCTTTTTCTTTCAGGCGCACGGCTTCCTCGACGGCGATTTCGTCAAAGGGGTTCATGCTCATCTTCACGTTGGCGATGTCCACTCCCGTGCCGTCCGACTTCACTCGGACCTTCACGTTGTAGTCCACCACGCGCTTGACGGGGACCAAGACCTTCATTGCTGCGGCTCCTTCAGTTGTTGATGCTTGACGTTCACGTAAACCGATCCATTCTATTGCGCACCGCAGCATGCTCCGCATCGGGAAAACGGCCGGTGGGAAAAATCACAAAAAAAGAACGATCGTGCTTTTATGGATTATGCCAGCCCGGCGCGCCGGGGTCGAGCCCTGCTCCTCCCTCGGATGCCGCCTGCGCGACGCGCACCACGCGCTGCGGCGGGGCGATGTCGATGCCTGCTGCCCGCAGCCCTTCGAGCGCGGCCAGGTTCACGGCCGAGCGCACGTTGGCCGTGCCGGCGCCGGGGTCGGCGATCCAGTAGTTCAGGGTGAAGGCCAGTCCGTCGGGCACGAAGTCGACCAGGTAGGCCACGGGCGCGGGCTCGGCCAGCACACGCGGCTGCGCCGCCGCGGCGTCGCACAGGATGCGCTGCACGCGGGCCGCGTCGCTGCTGTGGGCCACGGTGAGATTCGTCGTCAGGTTGAACTTGCGGTCGGAATCGGTGAGGTTCTCCACGCGCTGCGTGATCAGGCTTTCGTTGGGCACGATGGACTGGCGGCCGTTGCCTGCGCGGATCAGCGTGTAGCGGGTCTTGATGTCGGTGATGCGCCCCTCGAAGCCATCCACGCGCACGTTGTCGCCGATGCGCAGCGAGCGCTCCAGCAGGATGACGAAGCCGCTCACGTAGTTGGACGCCAGCTTCTGCAGCCCGAAGCCCAGGCCCACGCCCAGCGCGCCGCCCAGCACCGACAGCGCCGTGAGGTCCACGCCCACGGCCGACAGCGCGAACATCAGGCCGATGAACAGCAGCAGCGCGCGCGTGGCGTTCACTGCCACCTTGCGCATGGACAGGTCGCTCACCGCGCCGTCGAGCACGCGCCGCTCGATGGTGGACGACGCCCACAGCGCCGTCACCAGCACCAGCGCCGCCGACAGGCCGCCCTGCAGCAGCATGAGCAGGCTGATGGTGGACTTGCCGAAGGACAGGGTGATCTCGTCGAGCTCCTGCAGCACGCGCGGCAATAGCTCCGCGATCCACAGCACCGCCACGCCCCAGGCCAGCCACGAAACGATGCGCTCGAGCAGCCGCATCAGCGCCGAGCGCGGGAAGGCCATGGCCAGCACGCGCGCCACGAACCGGATCAGCACCAGCGATGTGAGCACGGGCACGGCCACGCGCAGCAGGAACACGGGCTGGTAGTGCGCCACGGCCAGCCGGCAGGCGTAGACCAGCGCCAGCGCCAGCATGGGGAACAGCAGCCCGTCGAGCGTGCGGCGCCCGAACCATACGGAGTCGGGCGGCTGGCCGCGCCCGGCCACGCGGCTCAGGGCGTAGGCGACCGCGACGGCGCCGACCAGCAGCGCCAGCTCCAGCCAGGTACTGGAGCGCTGGAAGTCATGGGTGAGCCGGTCCAGCCACTCCATCGCTCACGCCTGCTGCTTCCAGGCCGGCTGGCGCTTCTCCGCGAAGGCGCGTGCGCCCTCCTGCGCGGCCTCGTCCATCATGTTGACGGCCATGGTCTGCCCGGCGAGCTGGTAGGCGGCCGTGATGCCCAGCTCGCGCTGCTGGTACACCAGTGCCTTGCCCATGGCCACGGCCACGCGCGGCTTGTCCAGGATGGACTGCACGAGCTTCTCCACCTCGGCGTCCAGCGCCTCGGGCGCCACCACGCGGTTGACCAGCCCCCGCTCCAGCGCCGTGCGCGCGTCGATGAAGTCGCCCGTCAGCAGCATCTCCATGGCCTGCTTGGCCGGCACGTTGCGCACCAGCGGCACGCTGGGCGTGGCGCAGAACAGGCCGTAGTGGATGCCGCTGGTGGCGAAACTCGCGGCGTCGCTGGCCACGGCCAGGTCGCACTGCGCGACGAGCTGGCAGCCCGCCGCCGTGGCCATGCCGTGCACGCGCGCGATCACCGGCACCGGCAACTGATGGATGGCGAGCATCACGCGGCTGCACTGCGCAAAGAGCTGCTGGTAGTAGGCAAGCTCGGGGTTCTGCGCCATGTCCTTGAGGTTGTGCCCGGCGCAGAAGGCGCGGCCGCTGGCGGCCAGCACCACCACGCGCGCGGACTCGTCGCGCGCCACGCCGTCCAGCGCCTGCTGCAGGGCGGCGAGCATGTCGCTGCCCAGGGCGTTGAAACGGGCCGGGTCGTTCAGCGTGAGGGTGGCCACGCCGCGCGCATCGCGCGCAACGTGGAGCAGGGAATCGGTGGCGGTCATGGCGGTCATTAGAGCGTGTTTACGATCCTACAGATCGGCGAGGACGCGGATGTGGGCCTCGACGCTGCGCGCCAGCGGCCCCATCATGTAGCCGCCCTCCAGGCACGAGACGATGCGCTTGTTGGAAAAGCGCCGCGCCACGTCCTTGATGCGCATGGTGATCCAGGTGTAGTCCTGCTCGGTCAGGCCGAGCTGGCCCATGTCGTCCTCGCGGTGGGCGTCGAAGCCTGCGGAAACGAAGATCATCTCGGGCTTGAACTGCTCCAGGCGCGGCATCCAGACCATCTCGACGATGTCGCGCACGTCCATGCCCTTGGTATAGGCCGGCACGGGCACGTTGAGCATGTTGGGCGCGGGGTTCTGGTCGCCGCTGTAGGGGTAGAACGGGTGCTGGAAGATGCTGACCATGAGCGCGCGCGGGTCGCCGGCCAGGATGTCCTCCGTGCCGTTGCCGTGGTGCACGTCGAAGTCCACCACCGCCACGCGCTGGAGGTTGTAGCGCTGCAGCGCGTACTTGGCGGCGACGGCCACGTTGTTGAAGAAGCAAAAGCCCATGGCCTTGTCGCGCGTGGCGTGGTGTCCGGGCGGGCGCACGCTGCAGAAGGCGTTCTCGATCTCGCCGGCCATCACCGCGTCGGTGGCCGCCAGCGCCGCACCCGCCGAACGCAGCGCGGCGGTCCAGGTGTGGCGGTTGATGGAGGTGTCGGTGTCGAGCTGCATGTGGGTCGGGCCGCCCGCGTCCTCTTCCTCGATGAGGCGGTCCGACAGGCCCCGCAGCGAGGCGATGTACATGCGGTCGTGGGCCAGTTCGATATCGGCCAGGGGAGCGAGCGGCACTTCGCGGTGGTCCAGCGCGTCGGCGATGCCGGTCACCAGCAGCCGGTCCTCGATGGCGTCCAGCCGTGCCGGGCATTCGGGGTGTCCTGGCCCCATCTCGTGCTTCCAGCAGTCGCGATGGGTGTAATAGCCCGTTTTGCTCACAGTCAACCCCGTCTCTCGTTCGTTTTTCGGATAACGTCGCGCCATGCACGCACAGCACAAGATCAAATCGCTCCTGGACCAGCTTAACACGGTGATCATTGGGAAAAGCTTACAAATCCAGGACTGCGTGGCCTGCCTGCTGGCGGGCGGTCACCTGCTCATCGAGGACGTTCCGGGCGTGGGCAAAACCACCCTCGCGCATGCGCTGGCGCACACCTTCGGCCTGCAGTTCTCGCGCGTGCAGTTCACGGCCGACCTGATGCCCAGCGACCTCACCGGCGTGTCGGTCTACGAGCGCGGCAAGGAGTCCTTCGTGTTCCACCCCGGCCCGGTATTCACGCAGGTGCTGCTGGCCGACGAGATCAACCGCGCCAGCCCCAAGACGCAAAGCGCGCTGCTCGAAGCCATGGAGGAAAAGCAGGTGTCGGTGGAGGGCGAGACGCGCGCCCTGCCCCACCCGTTCTTCGTGATCGCCACGCAGAACCCGCACGACCAGCTCGGCACCTTCGCGCTGCCCGAAAGCCAGCTCGACCGCTTCCTGATGCGCATCTCGCTGGGCTACCCCGACCGCGCCTCCGAGCGCCTGTTGCTGGCCGGCAGCGACCGCCGCGACATGGTGGGCAGCCTGCTGCCGCTGCTTTCGCTCGAAGAGCTGGCCGCGCTGCAGCAGCAGGTGCTGGCCGTGCACGCGGCCGAGCCGCTGCTGAACTACGTGCAGGACCTGATCGCCGCCACGCGCTCGGGCCGCTGGTTCCTGCAGGGCCTGTCGCCGCGCGCGGGCATCGCGCTCATGCGCGCGGCCAAGGCGCAGGCGCTGATCGAGGGGCGCGACTACGTGGCGCCCGACGACGTGCAGGCCATCCTGCCCCAGACCATCGCCCACCGCCTGGTGCCCGTGAGCGACGCGGGCCGGGGCAGCGTGGAGCAGGTGCGCGCCATGGTCGAGTCCGTGCCGCTGCCCTGATGCGCGCCGCCCTCGCCGAGCGCTGGCGCCGCTGGTGGACCGCGCGCCTGCCGCGCACCGACACGCTCACGCTCACCCAGCGCAACGTCTACATCCTGCCCACCGGCGCCGGGTGGATGCTGGCGCTCACGCTGCTGGTGCTGCTGGTGGCGTCGATCAACTTCCAGCTCAACCTGGGCTACCTGCTCACCTTCCTGCTGGCCGGCAGCGTGGCCGTGGGCATGCACTTGTGCCACGCCACGCTGCGCGGCCTCACGCTGCACCTGGCGGCGCCCGAGCCGCAGTTCCTGGGCAGCGCCACACTGCTGCAGGTGCAGCTGCACAACGCGCGGCGCACGCCGCGCCATGCCATCGCGGTGGCCGTGCACGGCGGCGGCCGCGCCACCGAATGGGTCTGGAGCGACGTGCCCGCCGGCGGCAGTGCCAGCGTGCAGGTGGCCTTCCGGCCCGAGCGGCGCGGGCTGCAGGACGTGCCCACGCTCACGGCGCAGACGCTCTACCCGCTGGGCACCTTCCGCGTGTGGGCGCTGTGGCGCCCGGCCGCGCAGGTGCTGGTCTACCCGCGCCCCGAGGTGCCCGCCCCGCCCCTGCCCCCCGGCGAGCCGCGCGCCGGCAGCGGCGGCAGCGCCCAGGCGCGCGGCGCGGGTGAATTCGATGGCGTGCGCGCCTACCGCCGCGGCGACCCGCTCAAGCTGGTGGTGTGGAAGAAAGCCGCCCAGGCGCTGGCCACCGGCACCGGCGACATGGTGAGCCGCGACGCCCAGCAGGCCCAGCGCCACGAACTCTGGCTGGACGCCGCCGCCACCGGACTGCACGACCCCGAGGCGCGCATCGCCCGCCTGGCCGCCTGGGTGCTGCAGGCCGACCGCCTGGGCGTGGACTACGGCCTGCGCCTGCCGGGCCAGTCCATCGGCCAGGGCAGCGGCGCGGCCCACCGCCACCGCTGCCTGGAAGCCCTGGCCCTGCATTAAGAACGAAAATGGCCTCCAGCCCAATACCAACAAGCGCGAGCAGCTATCACAAAGGTAGCACCCTCGCCCACCTGCCGCGCGATGCGCGCGACACGCTGTTCCTGCTGGCCGTCGTGGCCTGCTGCATCGGCCCGCTGGCGGGCCACCTGCCGGCCTGGACCATCGCGCTGGCCATCGCGCTGCTGGCCTGGCGCGGCTGGCTGGCCTGGCGCGCGCGGCCGCTGCCCGGGCGCTGGGTGGTAGGCGCGCTGCTGGCGCTGGCCGTGGGGCTGACGCTGCTCACGCACCGCACCATCGTCGGCACGGAGGCGGGCGTCACCCTCATCGTCATGCTGCTGGCGCTCAAGACGCTGGAGCTGCGCGCGCGGCGCGACGCCATGGTGGTGTTCTTCCTGGGCTTCTTCACGCTGCTGGCCAACTTCCTGTTCTCGCAGTCGCTCGCCACCGCCGCCGCCATGCTGGTGGCGCTGCTGGGCCTGCTCACGGCCCTGGTCAACGCCCACCTGCCCGTGGGCCGCCCGCCGCTGGCGCAATCGATGCGCACGGCCGCGCGCATGGCGCTGCTGGGCGCGCCCATCATGCTGGCGCTCTTCCTGCTGTTCCCGCGCATGGCGCCGCTGTGGGGGGTACCCGCCGAAACGCTGGCCGGACGCAGCGGCCTCGCGGGGCAGATGAGCATCGGCAGCATGGCCTCGCTGGTGCTCGACGACAGCGTGGCCCTGCGCGTGCGCTTCCTTACCCCCGACGGCAGCCCCGGCGGGGAGCCTCCGCCGCAAAGCAGCCTGTACTTCCGCGGCCCCGTGCTCACGGCCTTCAACGGGCGCGAGTGGTACGCCCTCTCGCAGCCCGAGGCGCGCGCCATCACCTGGGCCAGCCCCACGCCCGCGCACCTGCAGGTGGAAGGCGAGCCGCTGCGCTACGAGGTCACGCTGGAGCCCAGCCGCCGCCCCTGGCTGCTCACGCTGGATGCCGCGCGGGAGCGCCCCGAGCTGCCCCAGGGCACCTGGGCGCTGATGTCACCCGAGCTGCAATGGATGGCCTCGCGCCCCGTCCTCAGCGTGCTGCGCTACCGTGCCGAGAGCCACCTGCGCTTCACCCACGGCCCGCAGCGCCGCACGCCCGAGATGCGCGCCTACGTGCAGCTGCCTCCCGGACTGAACCCGCGCACCCAGGCCCTGGCCCGGCAGATGCAGGCCGACCCGCAACTGGCGGCCGGCGGCGCGCAGGCCTATGTGGACGCCGCCCTCGCGCGGCTGCGCACCGGCGGCTACACCTACACGCTGGAACCCGGCGTGTACGGCGAGCACACGGCCGACGACTTCTGGTTCGACCGCAAGGAGGGCTTCTGCGAGCACATCGCCTCGGCCTTCGTCGTGCTGATGCGCGCCCTGGACGTACCCGCGCGCATCGTCACCGGCTACCAGGGCGGGCAGATGAACGCGATCGACGGCTACTGGACCGTGCGCCAGAGCGATGCCCACGCCTGGGCCGAGGTCTGGCAGGAAGGCCGCGGCTGGCTGCGCGTTGACCCCACGGGTGCCATCGCCCCCGACCGCGTGGGCCTGTTCCAGCGCCTGCAGGCGCCGCGCGGCGTGTTCGGCACGGCCATGGACGCTGTGGTCGGCCGCACGATGGTGCAGCACCTGCGCGCTGCCTGGGAGGCCATGAACAACGGCTGGAACCAGTGGGTGCTCAACTACACGCAAGGGCGCCAGCTCGACCTGCTCAAGTCGCTGGGCATGCAATCGCCCAGCGCGCAGGACCTGGTGCGCCTCATGGGCGTGCTGGCCGCGCTGGCTGCCGCCGGCGGTGTGCTCTGGGCCGCCTGGGAGCGCCGCCGCCACGACCCCTGGCAGCGCCTGCTGCTGCAGGCGCGCACCCGCCTGGCCCGCGCGGGCCTGCCGCTCCCCCCGCACACGCCGCCGCGCAGCATGGCCCGGCAGGCGCGCGAGCGCTTCGGCCCGCCGGCCGAGCCTGCCGCCCAATGGCTGCTGCGCGTGGAGCAGGCCCGCTACGCCCCCCGGCCCGCCACCGCCCTCACCTCCCTGCGGCGCGAACTGCGCCGCCTGCCCTGGCCTGCCCCCGCACCATGAACGCCGCGATCCGAAACGCTATTCTTACAATAGCTGCTTGCGCTTTCTCCATAAGCGCTACAGCCCAAAAGACCCCAAAAAAGCCCGCACCGGCCTACCACTACGCTGAAAGCGCCCAGGCCATGCAGTTCGCCGACGACCTGGCCGAGCGCCGCGGCCTGGACCGCGAATGGGTACGCCAGGCCATCGGCCAGGCCCGCCTGCTGCCGCAGGTGCCGCGCCTCGTGCTGCCGCCACCCAAGGGCACGCCGAAGAACTGGACCGCCTACCGCGCGCGCTTCGTCGAGCCCATCCGCATCCGCGCGGGCGTGCGCTTCTGGCAGGCCCATGCCGAGGCGCTGGCGCGCGCGGAGCGCGAATACGGCGTGCCGGCCGGCCTCATCGTCGGCATCATCGGCGTGGAAACGCTGTACGGCCAGCAGATGGGGAGCCTGCGCGTCATCGACTCCCTCGCCACGCTGGCCTTCGATTTCCCCGCCGCCCACCCGCGCGCCGCCGAGCGCCAGGCCTTCTTCGCGCGCGAGCTGGAGCAGTTCCTCACCCTCATGGACCGCACCGGCATCGACCCGCACGCGCCGCGCGGCAGCTATGCCGGCGCCATGGGCCTGGGCCAGTTCATGCCGTCGAGCTGGGCACGCTACGCGGTCGACTTCGACGGCGACGGCCGCATCGACCTGTGGAACAGCCCCGTGGACGCCATCGGCTCCGTGGCCCACTATTTCGTGGGCCACGGCTGGAAGACCGGCATGCCGACGCACTACGCCGTGGCGTTCGACACCGACCCGGCGCGGGTGCAGCTGGACACCCTGCTCGCCCCCGACATCCTGCCCAGCTTCAGCGCTGCCCGCATGGCCGCACTGGGTGCGGTACTGGACGCCGAAGGCAGCCAGCATGCCGGCCCGCTGGCGCTGGTGGAATTGCAAAACGGCGCCGCGCCGCCCAGCTACGTCGCGGGCACGGAGAACTTCTACGCCGTCACGCGCTACAACTGGTCGAGCTACTACGCGCTGGCGGTGATCGAGCTGGGCCGCGCCGTGGCAGCCGCCCTGCCTGCTTCCGCCCGTACCGCATCCCGGGAGTCCCCATGATCCTGCACCGCTCCCGCAGGCCGCTCGCGCACCACGCGGCCTGGCTGCTGGCTGCGCCCCTGGCCTGGCATGCGGCGTTCGCGCAGACGCCGGCCGCCCCGGCCACGCCCCCCGCGGCCGCCGCATCCGCGCCGCAGCCACCCGCAACGCCGGCCAGCGCGCACACGCTCGCCGGGCTGTTCGAGGACGAAGGCCTGCCCGCCCGCCTGGCCGCGTCGTTCGACCAGATCGACGCCCGCTACGCCCCGCGCCCCGACGACGAAGCCGATCCGCAGCGCCGCGCGCGCAAGCAGCGCCTGCACGCCGAGCTCTCCCCCTGGCTGCGCGCGCAATTCGACTGGAGCACCCGCCTGCTGCCTATGGCCACCGCCGCCTACCAGCGCGTATTGAGCGAAGACGAGGCACAGGCCCTGCGCGCCTATTACCGCACGCCCGCAGGGCAAACCTTCGTGCGCCAGGCCCTGCCCGCCGTCGAGGCAGCGCAGGCCGCGCTGGCGCAGCACATCCACGCCCAGGTCCTGGCCTGGCAGCAGGCGGCGGTGGCCGGAGCCGGGCCTCTCGCGGACGCCGACGCCCCTGCGCCCCGCAGCGACCACGAGCGCCAGGCGGGCGAACTCATCCTGCTGCTCGCACCGGGCGAGACCTACCGCAAGCTGGTGCAGGCCAAGGTGCAGGCGCTGGAATCCATCGAACCACACTGGCCCCCCGAAACCACGCGCCCCCAGCAGGCCGCGTGGCGCCAGCAGATTTCCGCCCGCGTGCGCGCCTTCGAGGCGCGCCACGCCCTGCCGGTGCTGGCTCAGGCGGTGGCCGCGCGCATCCCGCCCGGGGAGCTGGCCGCGCTGCTCGCCGCGGAGCGCACGCCCGCCCGCGCCGCGCAGCGCGCACGCACCAGCCTGGCGGCGCAGGCCCTGCAGAAGGACCTGCAGGACTGGCAGCGCCAGGAGCTGCTGCCGGCGATCCAAGGCCGGATCCTGGAGGCCCTGCGCGACGAAGCAGGCGCGCGCAAGCCCTGACGTCGCCGGGCGTCAGAGCCGCTGCATCTGGCAGGCGTGCGGCATCTCGGCCTGCGCGGCCGTGAGCTGGCGCACCACGCGGAAGCCGTAGCCCGAGCCTTCCACGTCGAACTGCACGCCCGGCGCGCCGCGCCGGTCCATCACGCCCACGACGAGCTGCTGCTGGAACTGGTGGTCCGCCGCGCGCATGGCCCCCGCCTGGCCCGCGAGCTGGACGCTGGCTTTCTCCAGTGCGTGCGCGACGGCCGTCGCGTCGGTGCTGCCGGCACGCTCGATAGACTGGGCCAGGGATTCGACCATGAGCTGCATGCGCATGTGCACGTAGTCGTCCTGCGGCTTGGGGAAGCGCGCGCGGAACGCGCGGTAGAACGCCTCGCTGCCCTGCGTGGGCACGTTGGGCAGCCAGTCGGCCACCGCCACCACCTTGCCCACGCCCGCCTCGCCCAGCGCGGCGGGCGCGCCCAGGGCGTTGCCGTAGAAGGTGTAGAACATGCCGTCGTAGCCCACCTCGCGCGCGGCCTTGACGAGCAGCGTGAGGTCGTTGCCCCAGTTGCCGGTGATGACGGCCTGCGCGCCGCTGGCCTTGATCTTCACGGCGTAGGGCGCGAAGTCCTTCACGCGGCCCACGGGGTGCAGCTCGTCGCCCACCACGGCCACGTCGGGCCGCTGGCTCGCGAGCTGGCGCCGGGCCTCGCGCAGCACGGCCTGGCCGAAGCTGTAGTCCTGGCCGATGAGGTAGACGTTCCTGACGCTCCTGTCCTCGCGGATCACCTGCATCAGCGCGGCCATGCGCATGTCGGCATGGGGGTCGAAGCGGAAGTGCCAGAAGCTGCACTTCTCGTTGGTCAGCGCGGGATCGACGGCAGAGTAGTTCAGGAACACCACGCGCCGCTGCGGGTCGCGCTGGTTGTGCTTGTTGACGGCCTCGACCAGCGCCGCGGCCGTCGCGGACGAGTTGCCCTGCATGACGAAGCGCGCACCGTCGTCGATGGCCGCGCGCAGGGCCGACAGCGCCTCCTCGTTCGTGCCCTTGCTGTCGTAGCGCGTGAGGACCAGCGGGCGGGCGCCGCCCTCGGCCGATGGCAGCTGCACGCCGCCGCGCGCGTTCACGCGCTCCATGGCCCAGGCGATGTTGCGGAACACCGCCTCGCCCGTGTTGGCGAAGCTGCCCGACAGGCTTTCGACCAATGCCACCTTGATGGGCGCGCCTGCGGGCTGCGCGGCGGTGGTGGTTTGCGCCGGCAACGGCGCGGCGGCGGCCCCGAGGGCCCATGCGCAGGCGACGGCGGCCTGGCGGCGGGAGATGGACATCATGCGTGCGAGAAGAAAGGAACGGAGCGGTGCTGCGCAGCGGTTGCGGTGCGAAGACCCCAGGACGATGGGAAGGCGCTGCCGCCTACTCGGCCGGCGGCAGCTCGGTGCCGCGGTCCACGGCCTCGCGCTCCTGCAAAGGCACGGGATGGGCCGTGGCCGGGCGCAGGTCGGGCAGCACGCCCACGTAGCGCTCGAAGATCTGGAAGAAGCGCTCGTAGAACTGCGCGTCCGTGACGGTTTCGCTGCCCACCTTGACCAGCGTGTCGTCGGTGGCGCTCACCGGCAGCGACACCGAGCCGATGGCCCCGACCCCCAGCGAGGCGGAGTTGTTGATCTTCTTGATCACGTAGCGGTCCTGCAGCGCGCTGGCGAAGGCCGAGGTGCGCGTGTCGCCCAGCCCCTCGGGGGCGCAGACGATGCGCATCTCCACCTCGTAGTGCACGTCGGTGTGCGGCTGGTAGTACTTGCGGCCGGCGACCAGTTCGCTGGTGGCGGTGTGCACCAGGTAGCCCTGGCTCAGCAGCGCGCGGCGCGCAGCCTCGCAGGTGCGCTCCTGCGAGGCGCCAATGTGGCGCGTGTGGATGCTGGCACCGTCGAAGTCGTTCGGCGTGAAGGCCAGGTTGCGGTCCAGCCCGGGCATGGACTCCGGCATGCGCGCGCAGCCCGACAGCAGCGCAGCGGCCAGCAGCAGAAGGGAAAAGGGAGCAAGCGGACGAGGGGAACGGCGTCGGGAACGGTTCACGGCAATCAGGAGGCGGTATGTCGCAGCAACGCACATTGTGAAGCCTGTATGGCCCGGAGCGTGCGGCGCGCCCCTGTAACCCATCGCAACGTCATGCCCACTGCCACGGGCCGCACGGCCCTCAGCCAGCGATGGCATCCAGCGGCCAGCGCGGCTTGACGTCGAAGGCGTAGTCGCGGTTGGGCTGCTGCTGCCCTGCCTGCAGGCGCATGGCGGCAGCCATGGCGATCATGGCGCCGTTGTCGGTGCACAGGTGCAGCTCGGGGTAGTGCACGCGCACGCCACGCCGCGCGCAGGCCGCGTCGAGCTGCGCGCGCAGCAGCCGGTTGGCGCCCACGCCGCCCGCCACCACGAGGCGTTGCAGGCCCGTGGCGTCCAGCGCCATCAAGGATTTCTTCACCAGCACCTCGACGATGGCGGCCTGCGTGCTGGCCGCCAGGTCGGCGCGGCGCGCCTGCAGGCCGTCGCCGAGCTTCTTCGCCTGGGTGAGCACGGCGGTCTTGAGGCCGGCGAAGGAAAAGTCCAGGTCGCCGCTGTGCAGCAGCGGCCGGGGCAGCTTGAAGGCGGCGGGGTCGCCCTCCTGCGCCAGGCGCGAGAGCGCCGGCCCGCCGGGATAGCCCAAGCCCAGCAGCTTGGCGGACTTGTCGAAGGCCTCGCCGGCCGCGTCGTCGATGGTCTCGCCCAGGATGGCGTAGCGCCCCACGCCGTCCACGCGCATGAGCTGCGTGTGCCCGCCGGACACCAGGAGCGCGATGAAGGGAAACTCCGGCGGGTCGCTGCTCAGGAAGGGCGAGAGCAGATGCCCCTCGAGGTGGTGCACGCCCAGCACCGGCCGGTCCAGCGCCGCGCCCAGCGCGCAGGCCACGCCCGCGCCCACCAGCAGCGCGCCGGCCAGGCCCGGGCCGCGCGTGTAGGCGACCACGTCCACGTCGGCCAGCTCCTGCCGCGCCTCGGCCAGCACCGCCTGCGTGAGCGGCAGCACGCGGCGGATGTGGTCGCGGCTGGCCAGCTCGGGGACCACGCCGCCGTAGTCCTGGTGCATCTCGATCTGGCTGTGCAGCGCGTGCGCCAGCAGCACCGGCAGGCCGCTGCCGGCCTGCGCGCGCACGAGCGCCACGCCGGTTTCGTCGCAGGAGGATTCGATGCCCAGGATCAGCCCATTCATAGGGCCGCAAGTGTAGCCCCCGCCTCCCTCACCAGCGGTCGGAGCGCATGCGCAGCTCCCAGCTGCCCTTGCGCAGCTCGTACACGCCCACGGCGCCGTAGCGCAGCTCGCCCTTGTCGTCCCAGGTCATGGTGCCGGTGACGGGGGCGTAGCCATTGATGGTGCGCAGTGCCTTGGTGATGTCCGCGGGCGCGGCCGAGCCGGCCTTCTTGATGGCCTCGCTGAGGACGTACATCGCGTCGTAGGTGTAGTGGCCGCCATAGGCGGGGGCTTTCCGGAAGGCCGCTTCGTACTTGGCCAGGAATTGCCGGCCGGTGGTGAACTCAGTCACGTCGAGCACGGGCGAGGTGGCGTAGATGCCGTCGACCACGCCCATGCCCTGGGTCATGTCGGTGGTCTTGACCAGGTCCCCGCCCAGCAGGGCCAGGCGCGTATGGCCGATCTTGCGCAGCTCCTCGAGCAGCGCCAGGGCCTGGAAGTCGTTGAGCATGCAGACGATGACGCTTACCCGCTCGTCCTTGAGCTTGGCCGCGAGGTCGGCGAAGGCGACTGTCTTGTCGTCGAAGCTCTGGCGCACGGTGATGTTCTTGCGGGCCGCCTGCAGCTCGGTGGCCGCACCGTCTGCCAGGCCCTTGCCGTAGGGCGAGCCGTCGTCCACCACGGCATAGCTCTCGGCGTTGAGCTGCGTGGCCGCGAAGGAGCCGATGGCGCGCGCCTGCAGCGAGTCGTTGGCCACGATGCGAAAGGGCGTGCCCAGCCCCATCTGCGTGATCCGGGGGTTGGTGGAGATGACGAGCTGCGGCACCTGCCTGGCCGCGTACAGCGGCGCGGCCTCGATGCTTACGCCCGAATTCAGGTGGCCGATCACCGCCACCACGCCCGAGTCCAGCAGCTGCTGCGCCGCCGCGCGCCCGGCCACGGGGTCGGAGCGGTCGTCCTGCGCCACGATCTCGAAGGCCACGCGCTTACCGTCGACCTGCACGCCGGACCGGTTCAGTTCGTCCACCGCCAGCTTCACGCCGTTGAGCAGGTCCTGCCCCAGGCCCGCGATGGGCCCGGACAGCGGCTGGGCCACGCCGATCTTGATGGTGTCGGGCACCTTGCTGCAGCCAGGCAGTCCCGCGCCGGCCAGCGCTGCCGCGCCCAGGCCGGCAGAGAACCTGCGGCGGCTTATTGCATTGTTCACGCGCATGCTCCTTCGCAAGGAAAAATGTGACCGGATGTATATCCACGAAGGGGGCCACGCGACAGCGGGAATGCCCGCATGGCCGCGGGCACCAGGGCAAACCCCGATGCCTGCGGCCCCGGCTGCATCAACGTGCGCCGGTGATGTACTGCTCCATCTGCTCGATAAGGAACTGCTGGTGCGAGATGATGTTCTTCACCAGGTCGCCGATGGACACCAGCCCCACCACCTCGCCATCGTCCACCACGGGCAGGTGGCGCAGGCGGTTCTCGGTCATGAGGGCCATGCAGTGGTCGGTGCTCTGCGTGGAGCGCACGAAGCGCACGGCGCGCGTCATCACCTCGCGCACGGGCGTGTCGCCCGAGCTGCGGCCCAGCAGGACCACCTTGCGCGCGTAGTCACGCTCGGTGAAGATGCCCGCGATCTGCCCGTCCTCCATCACCAGCAGCGCGCCGATCCCCTTGTCGGCCATGAGGCGCAGCGCGGAAAGGATGGTGTCCGAGGGGGCGACGCTGTAGATCTGCGCGCTGGACTTGGACTTGAGGATTTCTGCAACGGTTGTCATGGCGGCCTCCCTGGCTGTGAGTGGAACAAAAACCGAAACGCTGGGGGAAGTGTCCGCTGAACCCGGGCCGCCGTGCAAGTGACCTAGCGCCTTCCGCCGAGCAGGCTGCCGCCGATCTTGAGCAGGTCGCCCAGGCCCACTTGGCCGTCGCCGTCCTGGTCCAGCAGGCTGCCCAGCAGGTCGCCGCCCGGCGTGCCCTGGCGCTGCACGCTGGCGCGCTCCTGGCCCAGCATCTGGCCCAGGCCGCCGGCATCCATGCCGCCCGCGCTCACGCGCTGGGCGAGGAAGGACATGACGATGGGCGCCAGCATCTGCAGCAGCTGGCCCGCGTTCGCGCCGAGGCCGCTGGCCTGCCCCAGGCCCGATTCGGCGCGCGCCTGGCCTCCGCCGAGGATGTGGCCCAGGATGTCCGCGCCCGCCCCGCCGCCTTGCCGGCCGCCGCCCAGCAGGCCGCCGAGCAGCCCGCCCAGATCCATGCCGCCGCCCAGGCCCGCCGCCTGCTGGGGCATGTGGTCGCGCTGCAGCGCCCCGAACAGCGACTGCGCGCCTTGCGCATCCTGTGCATTGCGGCCCAGCGCGCCCAGCAGCAGCGGCAGCGCCATGGCCACGGCGCTTTGCGTCTCGGCGGTGCTGGTGCCCAGTTGCTGGGCGATGTTCTGCAGCGGCGCGCCCTGCAGTTGCTGCATCAGTTCTTCGGCCAGCAGCGGGGTGGAAGCGGAGTGGTTCATGGTCACGGATTCCTTCAAACGGTGGAGACGGCCCGCGAGGGGCCGCATGCCCGCATGGTATGCCGGCCCGCGCCGGACACGCGGGCATGCCCGGGTCCGCAACCGAAGTTGACAATCGCGGAAGACTTCAAATTCGATAGCTGCCTGCGCTTTCCCATCCAGCGCTGGAGGCCGATTTCGCTCACCACCCTCAGGCGCTGCCGGGCAGCGCGACGGCGGCGCCCCGCGCGGCCTTCATGGCGCGGCGCAGCTCCACGGCCTGCGGCGCCTGCCAGCTTTGCGCCGCATCGATGCGGAACATCTGCACCGTTTCGGAGACGATCTGCGCCTGGGCCTGCAGCTGCACGGCCAGCATCGCGCTCTGCTCGACCAGCGACGCATTTTGCTGCGTGATCGTGTCGAGGTGGGCCACGGCGGCATTCACCTGCGAGATGCCCGAAAGCTGCTCGTTGGATGCGTTGTGCATCTCGCCGATCAGCGTGCCCACGCGCCGCACCATGGAGAGGGATTCCTCCATGGTCTTCTGCGCCTCGCCGGTCTTGCGGTGGCCCTCGCCCACCGTGGCCGCCGACTCGGCGATGAGCTCGCGGATCTCCTTGGCCGCCGCCTGGGTGCGCTGCGACAGGCCGCGCACCTCGGCCGCCACCACGGCGAAGCCCCGCCCGTGCTCGCCCGCGCGGGCGGCCTCCACGGCGGCGTTGAGCGCCAGCAGGTTGGTCTGGAAGGCGATGCTGTCGATGAGCTGCGTGATCTCGCCGATGCGCACCGACGCCTGCTGGATCTGCTGCATGGTGGAGGCCACGCCATCGACCGCCTGGCTGCCGCGCTCGGCCACGGCGGTGGCCTGGTCCGCCAGCTGGGTGGCCTGGCGCGCCGACTCGCTGGTCTGCTTCACCGTGCCGGTGATCTGCTCCATGGAGGCGGCCGTCTGCTGCAGGTTGCTGGCCTGGCTTTCGGTGCGCCCGGACAGGTTGCGATTGCCCTCCGCGATCTCGCGCGTGGCGGCGCGCATCTTGTCGCTCTCCTGGCGCGCGTCGCGCACGATGGACAGCAGGTTCACGTTGAGCTGCGACAGCCCCTTTTGCAGGTCGCCCACCAGGTCGGCACGGGTGACGACGGGCTGCTGGGTCAGGTCGCCCGCCGCCATGCGGTTGGCGGCCTGCACCAGCTGCGCCAGCGGCGCCACGGCGACGCGCTGCACGTAGCCCAAGGCCACCAGCGTGACGGCCAGCGCCCCGGCCCACGCCAGCGCGTCCCAGCCTCCTGTGGCATGGGTGGCGGCATAAGCCGCGGCCCCCGCCGCCGCCAGCACGGCCAGGAAGGCCAGCCCGACCTTGCCCGCCAGCCCCAGCGACAGCGACTCCAGCAGCCTTCCTGCCGGCGTGGCCCGTACCAAGCGGCCCGCGCGCAGCGCGAGCACCTGGCGGCCGGCCTTCTCCTCCTCGCGCATGCACTGGTAGAGCCGCTCGGCCTCCTGCACCTGCGCCTGCGACGCCTCGGTGCGCACCGACATGTAGCCCACAGGCTGGTCGCCCTCCATGAGCGGCGTCACGTTGGCCATGACCCAGTAGTAGTCACCGTTCTTGCGCCGGTTCTTCACGGGCGCCGACCAGGGCAGGCCGTTGCCGATGGTCTGCCACATGTCCCGGAAGGCCTCGGGCGGCATGTCCGGGTGGCGGATCAGGTTGTGGGGCTGGCCCAGCAGCTCTTCGCGGGTGAAGCCGCTGACCTCGATGAACATGGGATTGCAATACAGGATGCGTCCCTGGAGATCGGTGGTCGAGACCAGCGTCTCCCCCTTGGGAAAAGCGAATTCCTGCCTACTGACCGGAAGATTCACGCGCATGAAGCCTCCCTCTTTCTTGGCTCTGGTGTGCCAGTTGGTATCCCGTTGCCGGAGGCTGATGCTCCCAGCCCGAATCGTCAGAACATTGTGAACGTTGACTTTCCTCAATGTAAAGAAAAATGAAGAAAACCGCCCTCCGGAGCAGCCCTAACGCCGATATGCGACATTGCGGTCTTGGCCCTGCCCCGGCCCGGCGCCGGGGGCCTCTGTTTGCCGGCCCAACCGAGACATACTGCGTTCCGCCTCCATGACACCCGCGATCCGCGTCAGCCCTGCCCTGGCCTCCTTTTCCCCCATCCCATCATCCCCCTCCGGCCCAGGCGCCGGGTTCAGGCTGGCATGGGGCATGGCCCTGGCGCTGGCGCTGGCCGCCTGCGGCGACAAGAACGCCGCGCCTGCCGCGGCCAGCCAGCCGCCGGAAGTGGGCGTGGTCACGCTCCAGCCCGAGCGCCAGCTGGTCACCACCGAGCTGCCGGGGCGCACCAGTGCCTTCCTGACGGCCGAGATACGCCCGCAGGTCGGCGGCATCGTGCAAAAGCGCCTGTTCACCGAAGGCGCGGAGGTCAAGGCCGGCCAGGTGCTCTACCAGCTGGACGCTGCCAGCTACGAGGTCGCGCTGGCCTCGGCCGAGGCTCAGCTGGCCAAGGCCCGCGCCACACTGAGCACGGCGCAGACCAACGCCCGGCGCAACGCCGAGCTGGTGAAGATCGACGCCGTCAGCCGCCAGGTGCACGACGACAGCCAGGCCGCCGCCGCGCAGGCGCAGTCCGACGTCGGAGTGGCCACCGCGGCCGTGGAGGCCGCGCGCATCAACCTGGGCTACACGCGCATCAAGTCGCCCATCGCGGGTCGCACCACCACGTCCACCGTCACGCCGGGCGCGCTGGTCACCGCCAACCAGGCGGCTGCGCTGACGACGGTATCGCAGGTCGATCCGCTCTATGTGGACGTGACCCAGTCCAGCACCGAGGTGCTGCGGCTGAAGAACGACCTGGCCAGCGGGCGCTTCAAGCGCGAGGGCAAGGACGACGTGCGCGTGGCCATCAAGCTCGACGACGGCAGCACCTACGCCCACCCCGGCCGCCTGCAGTTCAGCGGCGTGCAGGTCAATCCTGGCACCGGCGCGGTCACGCTGCGCGCCGTGGTGCCCAACCCCGACGGGCTGCTGATGCCCGGCATGTACGTGCGTGCCGTGCTGGAGGCCGGCGTGAACGAGCAGACCCTGCTCGCGCCCCAGCAGGCCGTGACGCGCGACCCGGCGGGCAACCCGAGCGTACTGGTCGTCACGCCCGAGAACAAGGTGGAGCGCCGCCGCATCGTGACCGGTGCGGCCGTGGGCAACCGCTGGGAAGTGCTCTCGGGCCTGTCGGCTGGCGAGCGCGTGCTGGTGGACGGCGCGCAGCGCGCCCGCCCGGGCAGCACGGTGCGTGCCGTGCCCTGGACGCCAAAGGCACAGGGCGCGGCCGCCCCGGCGTCCGCTCCCGCCTCCGCGCCGCAATAAGGGCCGGCCTCGCCATGGCGCAGTTCTTCATCAACCGCCCCGTCTTCGCATGGGTGCTGTCCATCGTCATCATGCTCGCGGGCGGTCTGTCCATCTTCACGCTGCCGCTGGAGATGTATCCCGACATCGCGCCGCCGCGCGTGACCCTCAACACCACCTACACCGGCGCCTCGGCCGAAACGGTGGAGAACTCGGTCACGCAGGTGATCGAGCAACAGCTCAAGGGGCTGGACCGGCTGCTCTACATGAGCTCCACCAGCGACTCGGCCGGCCGCTCGCGCACCACGCTCACCTTCGAGCCCGGCGCCAACATCGACGTGGCCCAGGTGCAGGCACAGAACAAGCTGCAGGGCGCGGTCAACCGCCTGCCCGATGCGGTCAAGAGCCGCGGCGTGTTCGTCAACAAGGGGGGCCAGGACTATCTGGTGACCTACGTGTTCACCTCGCCCGACCCGAACGTGTCGCAGGTGACCATCGGCGACTACCTGACCAGCAACGTGGTGGACGTGATCGCGCGCGTGGACGGCGTGGGCGACGTGACCGTGTTCGGCACCAACTACGCCATGCGCATCTGGATGGATCCGGCGCTGATGGAGAAGTACGCGCTCATGCCCTCGGATCTGGTGAACGCACTCAACGCGCAGAACGCCCAGGTCTCGGCCGGCCAGCTCGGGCAGTTGCCCGCGGTGCCGGGGCAAATGCTCAATGCCACCGTCACCGCCCGTTCCAAGCTGCAGACGGTGGAGGAGTTCAAGGACATCGTGCTCAAGTCCGCCTCCGACGGCTCGGTGGTCACCATGGCCGACGTGGCGCGCGTGGAGCTGGCGGCCGACACGCTCACCGTGCGCTCCATCCTCAACGGCCAGCCGGGCGCGGGCCTGGGGATCGTGCTGGCCGACGGCGCCAACGCCATGGAAGTGGCCGATGCCGTGGCCAAGAAGATCGCCGAGCTGGCGCCCTTCTTTCCCGACGGCATCACCGGCTTCGTCAGCTCCGACACCACGCCCTTCGTGCGCGCCTCCATCAAGGAGGTGGTGGTGACTCTGGCCGAGGCCATGGTGCTGGTGACGCTGGTGATGTTCCTCTTCCTGCAGAACTTCCGCGCCACGCTGATCCCGGCCATCGCCGTGCCCGTGGTGCTGCTGGGCACGCTGGGCGTGCTCTCTGCCATGGGCTACTCCATCAACATGCTGACCATGTTCGCGCTGGTGCTGGCCATCGGCCTGCTGGTTGACGACGCTATCGTGGTGGTGGAGAACGTGGAGCGCGTGATGAGCGAAGAAGGCCTGTCGCCCAAGGAGGCCACCCGTAAGTCCATGAAAGAGATCACGCCCGCGCTGGTGGGCATCGGCCTCACGCTGTCGGCGGTGTTCGTGCCCATGGCGTTCTTCGCAGGGTCGGTGGGCGTGATCTACCGGCAGTTCTCGGTGACCATCGTCGCGGCCATGGGCCTGTCGGTATTCGTGGCGCTGACGCTCACGCCAGCGCTGTGCGCCACGCTGCTCAAGCCCATGGCGCACGAGCGCACAGTGCGCCGCGGCCCGCTCGGCTGGGTGGACCGTTTCTTCCTCTGGTTCAACCACCACTTCGACCGCAGCGCCACGCGCTACCAGGGCGCGGTGGCGCGCCTGCTGCGCCGCACCGGCCGCATGGCGGTGCTGTTCGGCATGGTGCTGGCGGCCGTGGCCTTCATGTTCCACCGCCTGCCCACGTCCTTCCTGCCCAACGAGGACCAGGGCTTCGTGCGCGTCATCGTCACCCTGCCCTCGGGCGCCACCGATGCACGCCTGCAGCAGGTGATGGACGAGATCCGCCTGTACTTCAAGGACAAGCCCGAGGTCTTCAGCACCAACGCCATCCTGGGCAACAACGGCAACCAGAGCTCCGGCTCCATGTTCGTGCGGCTCACGACCTGGGACCAGCGGCCGCTGCCCGGTCAGTCCGCGGAAGCGCTGGTGCGCCAGGCCAACAAGGACCTGGCCAGGATCCGCGATGCGCGCATCATCGTCACGCTGCCGCCGGCGGTGCGCGGCCTGGGCGCGAATGCGGGCATCAACTTCGTCATCAAGGACCTCAACGGCCTGGGCCACGAGGCGCTGATGCAGGCGATGGACAAGGTCATCACCACCTCGCGCGACCACCCGGCCCTGACCAACATGCGCACCACCGGCTTCGACGACACGTCCGAGCTCAAGGTGGAGATCGACGACCGCAAGGCTGCGGCCCTCGGCATCGCCGTGGCGGACATCAATGGCGTGCTCTCCAGCGCCCTCGGCGGCACCTACGTGAACGACTTCATCCACCAGGGCCGCGTCAAGCGCGTCTACATCCAGGGCGATGCGCCCTCGCGCATGCTGCCGCAGGACATCGGCCAGTGGTCCGTGCGTAACAAGAACGGCGAGATGGTGCGCTTCGCGGCCTTCGCCACCACCTCCTGGTCCAGCGGCTCGCCCCAGCTCATGCGCTACAACGGCAGCCCCGCCATGGAGATGGAGGCGAACACCGCGCCCGGCGCCAGCTCGGGCGACGCGATGGCCGCCATCGAGGAAATCATGGCCACCATGCCGACCGGCATCGGCTTCGAGTGGACCGGCGCCTCGCTGCAGGAGCGCCAATCGGGCTCGCAGGCGCCCATGCTCTACGCCGTCTCCATCCTCTTCGTGTTCCTGTGCCTGGCGGCGCTCTACGAGAGCTGGAGCGTGCCCTTCTCGGTCATGCTGGCCGTGCCGCTGGGCGTGATCGGCGCGCTGTCCGCCACCTACCTGCGCGGCATGGCCAACGACGTCTATTTCCAGGTCGGCCTGCTCACCACCGTGGGCCTGGCGTCGAAGAACGCCATCCTGATCGTGGAATTCGCCGTGCAGCTGCAGGAGCGCGGGCGCAGCCTGTTCGACGCCACGGTGGAAGCCGTGCGCCTGCGCCTGCGGCCCATCCTCATGACCTCGCTGGCCTTCGGTTTCGGCGTGCTGCCCCTGGCCATCGGCACGGGCGCAGGTGCCGGCGGGCGCCAGGCCATCGGCACCGCCGTGCTCGGAGGCATGGTGTTCTCCACCCTGCTGGGCATCTTCTTCGTGCCCGTGTTCTTCCTCATCGTGCGCCGCCTGTTCACGCGCACCCCGGCCGCCCACCAGGCACCCCAGCCGGAGGCCACGCCATGACCCGCCCCTCCATCCCCGTGCTCTGGGCGCTGCCGCTGGCGCTCACCGCCTGCACCTCGCTCGCGCCCGAGTACCACGCCCCCGCCCTGCCCGTGCCGCAGACCCTGGGCGCCACCCAGCCGCAAGTCCCGGCGCAGGCGATGGCCCCGGACCGCGAGGCCGCCCTGCGCATCACCGAGGACGGCCCCATGCCCTGGGCCGGCTTCATCCAGGAGCCGCGCCTGCGCGAGGTGGTGGCCCTGGCGCTGGACCACAACCGCGACCTGCGCGTGGCGCTGCTGGCCATCGAGCGGGCGCGGGCGCAATACGGCATCGAGCGCTCCGCCCTCTTCCCGGCCGTCAATGCCACGGGCGCGGGCAGCCGCAGCCGCACGGCCGACGACCTGGTCACCGCCGGCCGGCCCAACGTCTCGGGTCAGTACAGCGCCCAGCTCGGCTTCACCGGCTACGAGATCGACTTCTTCGGCCGCGTGCGCAACCTCAATGAAGTGGCACTGCAGGAATTCCTGCGCGTGGCCGAGAACCGCCGCAGCGTGCAGCTCAGCCTGGTGGCCGAGGTGGCGAACGCCTGGCTCGCCCTGGATGCCGACGCGCGCCGCCTGCGCCTGGCCCGCGAAACCCTGCGCACGCGCCAGCAGGCGCTCGACCTCACGCGCCAGAGCCACGCGCTGGGCGCCGCCTCGGGCCTGACACTGGCTCAGACCCAGACCACCGTGGACAGCGCGCGCGCCGACGTCGCGGCCTACGTATCGCAGCTGGCCAAGGACCGCAACGCGCTGGCGCTGCTGGCAGGCACCGCCGTGCCCGACACGCTGCTGCCGCCCGGCGTAGCCGATGCCATGGCCCCGCCCGCCGCCACCGGCGCCGGCGCCACCCCGCACCTGGCCCCGCCGGCCGAGCCCGCCGCGGTGCTGCTGGCCGTACCGTCCGACCTGCCTTCCAGCGTGCTGCTGCGCCGCCCCGACGTGCAGGCGGCCGAGCACCAGCTCCAGGGCACCTACGCCAACATCGGCGCAGCGCGCGCAGCCTTCTTCCCATCGATCACCCTCACCGCCTCGGTGGGCGTGGCCAGCAACCAGCTCTCGGGCCTGTGGGGCGGCGGCAACGGCACCTGGAGCTTCGCGCCACAGATCCGCCTGCCGATCTTCGACGCCGGCCGCAACCGCGCCAACCTGCGCGTGGCCGAAACCGCGCAGGGCACCGCCGTGGCCCAGTACGAGAAAGCCGTGCAGACCGCCTTGCGCGAGGTGGCCGACGCCCTGGCCGAGCGCGCCACCCTGGCCGAGCGCCTGGACGCGCAGCGCTCGCTGGTGGACGCCACGCAGCGCGCACTGGAGCTGTCGGATGCACGCTACCGCCTGGGTGCGGACAACTACCTCACCGTGCTGGATGCGCAGCGCTCGCTCTATGCCGCGCAGCAGGCGCAGATCTCGCTGCATCTGGCCGAGCAGGTGAACCGGATCACGCTCTACAAGGTGCTGGGCGGGCATTGGGCGGACGGCACCTTGCTGCGCGAGGATGTGGAAGGTGTGGCTGACAGGGGCTGATTGCTCCTGAGTTGATAGCTTCCAGCGCTTTCCACATAAGCGCTAGAGCCCAGTTTCATTGCTAACCAGTCGCCCCAGCCACGCCAGCCGACTCGAAACTGGCCATCTCCCGCAGCACCGCGCAAGCCGACACGAGCAACGGCCAGGCCAGCGCAGCCCCCGATCCCTCTCCCAGCCGCAGCCCCAGGTCCAGCAGCGGCTGCGCGCCCATCGCTTCCAGCATGGCCGCATGCCCCCGCTCCCCCGAGCGGTGCGCGAACACGCAGCGCTGCAGTACCAGCGGCTGCAGGCGGCTGGCCACCAGCACGGCAGCGCTCGTGATGAAGCCGTCCACCACCACCACCCGGCGCTCGGACGCCGCCTGCAGCACCGCCCCCACCAGCGTGGCCACTTCGAAGCCGCCCAGCGCCGCCAGCGCATTGAGCGGCGCCACGGCGCCGGCATTGGCGTCCAAGGCCTGCCGCAGCACCGCGCGCTTGCGGGCGATGCCCGCGTCGTCCAGCCCGGTGCCTGCGCCCGTGCACTCGGCCAGGTCCACGCCCGCCAGCCGCGCCAGCAGCAGCGATGCCGCAGAGGTGTTGCCGATGCCCATCTCGCCCAGCAGCAGCGCGTTGCCGGGCAGCGCGCGCACCACCTCGCGGCCGTTGGCGATGGCGGCCTCGCATTGCGCCCGCGTCATGGCGGGGCCTTGCGATGCATCCTGCGTGCCGTGGGCGACCTTGCGCACCACCAGGCCGGGGCGCGGCGCGAAATCCTTGGCCACGCCGCAGTCCACCACGGTGAGCGCCAGCCCATGCTGGCGCGCCAGCACGCTCACGGCTGCGCCGCCGGCGAGGAAGTTCTCCACCATCTGCCAGGTCACGTCGGCGGGATAGGCCGACACGCCGCGTGCGGCCAGGCCGTGGTCGCCGGCGCACACCAGCATCTGCGGCGCCTGCAGCGCGGGCGTCTCGGTGCCCAGGATGAGGCCCAGGCGCAGCGCCAGGCGCTCCAGTTGGCCGAGCGAGCCGAGCGGCTTGGTCTTGTGGTCGATGCGGTGCTGCAGCCGGGCAGCCAGTGCAGCGTCGTGCAGGTCGCCGATGGAAGGGAGAAGGGAAGAAGTCGTCATAAGAAAATCAAGGAGCCCCGAGCGCATCGAGCACGCCCGGGGCGAAATGGGTGGCGATGCCCTCGGCCAGCCCGTCGAACACGCTGTCCAGCGTGGGCGCCTGCGCACCGAACAGCGCCTGCAGCGCGGCCGCGTCCTCGAACAGACCGTGCAGGTACAGGCCCAGCACGTTGCCCGCGGCGTTGCTCCAGGCCAGGCCCGGCAGCACTTCGCGGGCCACGTCGCCTGCGGCGGCCATGGCGGGGTGCTGCGCGGTCTGGCCGTGGTGGATCTCATAGCCTGCGACCGCCACGCCCGCCAGAGGCGCCCAGGCACCGGGCACCGCGCCGAAGCGCGCACGCGTGGGCCGCACCGTCTTGCCCTGCGCGAAGGCGGTGACCAGCGGCAGCAGGCCCAGGCCGGGCGCGTTGCCGTCGATGCCCTCGGTGTCGATCAGGGCCTCCCCCAGCATCTGCAGGCCGCCGCACACGCCCAGCACGCGGCCGCCGCGCGCCGCGTGCGCGGCGATGGCGCCGTCCAGCCCCTGCGCGCGCAGCCAGCCCAGGTCGGCCGCCGTGGCCTTGGAGCCGGGCAGCACGATCCAGTCGGCGCCCGCCAGCGCGGCCGGGCTGCGCGCCCACACGAGGCGCACGCCCGGCACGTTCTTGAGAGGCTGGAACTCGTCGAGGTTGCTGATGCGCGGGTAGGCCACCACGGCCACCGTGGTGTGCACGGCGCCCGCGGCGGCGCTGCGGTCGTCGAACACGCCGTCCTCCTCCGGCAGGCCATGGCGCCACTGCATGGGGATGGTGGCCACGGTGGGAATGCCCGTGCGGCGCTGCAGGTCCTCGGGCGCAGGCGCGAGCAGGCTGGCGTCGCCGCGGAACTTGTTGAGCACGAAACCGCGGATCAGCGCGCGCTCGTCCTCGGGCAGCAGCGCCCAGGTGCCGTACAAGTGGGCGAAGGCGCCGCCCCGGTCGATGTCGGTCACCAGCAGGCAGCGCGCGCCGCCATGCCGCGCCACGCGCATGTTGACCACGTCGCTCGCGTGCAGGTTGGTCTCGGCGGGCGAGCCTGCGCCCTCGATCACCACCACGTCGTTCTCGGCGCGGAGCTGGTCGAGCGCGGCGGCGATCTGCGGCCACACGTGCTGGCTGCGGCCGCGCCAGGGCATGGCGGAAAGCTGCGCGCTCACCTGGCCCAGCACCACCACCTGGCTGCGGGTGTCGGCCTCGGGCTTGAGCAGCAGCGGGTTCATCCGCACGTCAGGCGTGGCGCGCGCGGCCAGGGCCTGGAAGTACTGGGCGCTGCCGATCTCGCCGTATCCACCCAGGGGTGTGGCGACCACGCGCGCGTTGTTGCTCATGTTCTGCGCCTTGAAGGGCGCGACCTTGAGGCCCTGGTTGCTGTAGTAGCGGCACAGCGCGGTGGCCAGCCAGCTCTTGCCGGCGCCGCTGGTGGTGCCCAGCACCATGACGCAGCGGGCGGTCATGCGGGCCTCCGGGGCGCGGGCAGCGGGCGCACCATGCGGTCCATGGCGTGTTCGAGCGCCGCGGCCCCGTCCACGCACAGGCCCGTGTGCACGGGCGAGGTCTGGATGATGCTGCTGCGCCGTGCGGTGAGCCAGTGGAAGCGCGCGCGCAGCGGCAGCAGGGCGATGGGGCCGCCGCCCGGCGCGCCCGCGCAGATGGCGACGATGGCGCCCAGGTGGCGGTGCACGGTGTCCACGTCGGCGTGCGGGTCCAGCGCCAGCAAGCGCGCCGCGTCCAGCTCCACGGCCGCGCGCAGGAAGCCGGTGCGCTGGCACGAGAGGATCACGCCCGCGTTGATGAATTCCTCGCGCTCCACGCGCGGCACCACGCGCACGACGGCGTAGTCGTACAGCTCAGCCGCGCGCATCGATCGCCCCTTGCAGCCAGCGGCCGCGGTCGGCCAGGCGGGCCTGGAAATAATCGGCATAGGCCTGGGCCGGCACGCCCGCCTGGTCCAGGAAGTCCTGCGGCACCGCGGCCACGATGGCCTGCAGCACGGCGGGCGTCAGCAGCGCGGCCAGCTCGGCATCCACCTGCGCCAGGCCTTCGGCGCGCGGCAGCAGCACGTGTTCGCCGGTGGGGGCGAAGGGCTTGCCCGGGTCGGCCACCGTGCGGTTCCAGGCGTGGTGGAAGGTGAGGCTGGCGCCGTGGTCGATCAGCCAGGGCCGACGGTGCCAGACCAGCAGGTTGGTGTTGCGCGCCGTGCGGTCCACGTTGCTCACCAGCGTGTCGAACCACACGAGGCGCGAGGCGAAGTCGGCCGTGACCTCGTCCACGGCGGGGTCGAAGTTCACCGCGCCGGAGAGGTAGTCGAGCGCCACGTTCAGGCCACCGCTGGCACGGATCAGGTCCTGGATTTCGGGGTCGGGCTCGGTGCGCGCCAGTTCGGGGTCGAGCGTGGCCAGCACGATCTCGGGCACGGGCAGGCCCAAGGCGCGGGCGATGCCGCCGGAGAGGATCTCGGCGATCAGGGCGCGCACGCCCTGGCCGGCGCCGCGGAACTTGAGCACGTACAGGCCGAGGTCGTCGGCCTCCACCACGGCGGGCATGGAGCCGCCTTCGCGCAGCGGCGTGACGTAGCGCTCCACCGTGACGGAGCGCAGGGGTTGGACTTCAGGGGTCATGCGAAATGGTAGCCCGCGCCGGTCCATGCCTCGTGCAACGCCTGCTGCGACACGGGCGCGAGCACGCCCAGCCGCACATGGCCCGGCAGGCCGAACGATGCGCAGTCGCGCAGCTTGACGCCCCGCCCGCGCAGCGCCTGCAGCACCGCAGGAACGTCCCCCACCGGCAGGCGGGCCGTGAAATAGTTGGCCAGGCTGCCGGGCACCACGGCCCAGCCGAGCGCCGTGCACAGCGCCGCCTGCCGCTCCTTCCAGCCGCGCAGCGTGGCGAGCGACGCGGCCAGCCAGGCCTGCGCGCCCTCCTCCACCCAGCCCTGGAGTAGCGCCACGCCGTCCGCGCCGAGGGGCCAGGACGGAGCCAGCGCCTGCACGGCCGCGGCCTGCGACACCCCCTCGGCGGTACCGGGCGCGATGGCATACGCCGCGCGCACTCCGGTCAGGCCCAGGGCCTTGTTGGGCGTCCACATCTGCCAGGCATCCCCGGGCGGGGCCGCACCGGCGCCTTCGAGCCGCAGCGGCGCATAGGCGCAGTCGATCACGCGCAGCGCGCCCGGCGGTGCGGGCTGCCGCGCCCATTGCGCAAGGGCTGCATCCGCCGTGCCCAGGGGGCTCGCGGGCTCGCAGGCCCAGTGCAGCGCGGGCTCCTGCGGCGCAAGCGCCAGCCCCCATGCCTGCGCCGCGCGCGCGTAGTCGCCATAGCCGTGCGCGGGCAGCACGGCGTGGCGCAGGCCGGCGCGTGCCGCGCAGGCCGTGATGCGGTGGATGAACTCGCTGGCGCTGGCCGCGACGACGATGCGCCCCGCCTCCACGCCATGGAACGCGGCCAGGCGCGCGCGCAGCGCCGTGTAGGCGGGATCGGGGTAGCGGCTGCGGTCGACCTCGCGCAGCGCGGCGAGCGCCTGCGGGCAGGGGCCGCAGGCGTTGGCGTTGGTGGAGAAATCGTGCGCCGGCACGCCCAGCGCGTCCGGCCCGCCGTGCACCGCGTTCATGGCAGCGCCCAGTACAGCAACGCAGCCGCCATTGCCGCCACGGGTGCGAACAGCAGCACCGCGAGCGAACCCAGCCTGGCCGCGCGCCGCGTGTCCAGCGGCCCGGCACGGCGGCCGCGCGGGTGCAGCGCATAGACGCCGGGCTTGGCCAGGCGCACGCCCAGCGCCAGCGCCATGGCCGCCATGGGCCAGCCGCTGTTGGGCGAAGGCGTCTTGCGCGCCTCGCGCGCCAGCGCGCGCAGCGGCAGGCCGCGCGCGGCTTGCGCCAGCAGCAGCGCGGTGAGGCGCGCAGGCAGCCACGAGAGCACGTCGTCGGCGCGCGCCGCCCACTTGCCGGCCCATTGCCAGTAGCGCCCGCCGCGCATGCCGGTATAGCCCCACATCGCATCGGCCGTGTTGGCGAAGCGGTAGAGCGCGGCGCCCGGCAGGCCCAGCAGCGCGAACCAGAACAGCGGCGCGACCACCGAGTCGCTGAGGTTCTCGGCCAGCGACTCGATAGCCGATTCGCGCACCTGCACCGCATCCAGCCGCTCCACGTCGCGGCTCACCAGCCGTGCGAGCCGCTCACGTCCGGCGGGCAGCGACTGCGACAGCGCCACCTCCACCGCCAGCACTTCGTCGCGCAGCATGTGCCAAGCGAGCAGCGGCTTGAGCAGCAGCGCCAGCGCCAATGCCGCCAGCGGCGCGGGCAGGTGCAGCGCCAGCCGCTCCAGGCCCCAGAAGACTACAAAAACAATAGCTGCCAGCGCACACCAGGCAAGCGCTCCAAGCCAAAACCCCTTGTAATCGCGCCCCCGAGGCGAGAGTGGTGCCAGGCGCTCGCCGCACCAGTGCAGCGCGTGCCCCATCCACACCACGGGGTGCACCGGCGCGGGCGGCTCGCCCCACAGCGCATCGACGGCCAGGGCCAGCAGCAGCGCGCCGGCCACTGCCAGCGCCATGGCCACCTCCATCACAGGGCGAAGCCTCCGGCTTCGCCGTGCAGCCAGTCCGCCTGCACCGCCCTGCCCTCCAGCGCCAGCAGCGCCTGCTTGCGCGGCAGCCCACCGCCGAAGCCGGTGAGGCTGCCGTCGCTGCCGATCACGCGGTGGCAGGGGACGATGATGGAGATCTTGTTCTGCCCGTTGGCCGCCGCCACGGCGCGCGTGGCGGTGGGGCGGCCGATGGCGCGGGCTTGGCTCGCGTAGCTGCGGGTCTGACCGTAGGGAATGGCGACGAGGGCGTGCCACGCATCGATCTGGAACGGCGTGCCCACCAGGTCCAGCGGCACGCCGAAGGCGGTGCGGCGGCCCGCGAAGTATTCGGCCAGCTCGTGCGCGGCCTGCGCGGTGATGGCGCTGTCGCAATCGCCCACCGGGCTGCCGCGCGCAGCCTCGACCTGGGCCAGTTCGCGCTCCACGCCGCGCTGGCCGATGAATTCGAGCAGGCACAGGCCCTGCGGCGAGGCGACGGCCAGCATTTCGCCGAGCGGCGTGGGCAGGCGGCGCGACAGCAGGGCCATGGAGATCAGTCCTCGATGCCGCGCTGGGCGGGCACGCCCGCCTGGAACGCGTGCTTGATGAGCTTCATCTCGGTCACGGTGTCGGCGATGTCGATGATTTCCTGCGGGCAGCGGCGGCCGGTCAGGCACACGTGCACCAGCGTGGGCCGGGCGGCCAGCGTGTCCAGCACCTCCTGCAGCGGCAGCCAGCCGTAGATCAGCGGGTAGGTGATCTCGTCGAGCACGACCAGGAACGGGTCGCCCGAGAGGATGGCCGCGCGGGCCTTCTGCCAGCCATCGCGCGCAAGCTGGGCGGAGTGCTCCAGGTCCTTGCTTTTCCAGCTGAAGCCGTCTCCCAGGCCTTCGATGGGAATGCCCAGCTGCTCGAACATGCGGTGCTCGCCGAAGCGCGCCGAGGGCACCTTCATGAACTGGAAGATCTTCACGGCCTTGCCGCGCCCGTGCGCGCGCAACGCCAGGCCGAAGGCCGCCGTGCTCTTGCCCTTGCCGTCGCCGGTGTGCACCAGCACCAGGCCACGGCGTTCGCCCTGGGGCTTGTCGTACCGGGCTTCGGTGGGAGGATTCTCGATCTGCATGGGACGATCCTAATCAATCAAGGAAGAGGTTGCCTGCGCCGCCATGCGGGGCAAGGCGATCCAGGCGCCGTCGATCTGGCGCACCTGGATGCGGTGGTCGAATACCTGTTCCAGCGCGCGGTGGGTGGCCGCATCGGCACAGGGTCCGTGGTGCGCCACGCGGCCGGCGGCCATGATCACCATGTCGTCGGCCTGCAGCGCGATGGAGACTTCGTGCAGCACGCTGACCACGGTGCCGCCCTGCTCCACCAGGGCGCGCACGGCGAGCATCCAGTCGGTCTGGTGCGGCGGGTCCAGGTTGGCCAGGGGCTCGTCCATCAGCGTGACGCTCGCCTGCACGGCCAGGGCGCGCGCCAGCAGCACGCGCTGGCGCTCGCCGCCCGACAGTTCGGACAGCGCGCGCGCGTGCCATTCCCAGGCCTGCGTGGTGCGCAGCGCCTGCTGCACGGCGGCGTGGTCGGCGGCGCTGGGGGGCGCCATCCACGGGCGGTGCGGCAGGCGGCCGAGCATGGCGACCTCGTAGGCGGGCAGGTCGTCGGCCGTGGACTCGTTCTGCCCCAGCCAGGCGAGCTGGCGCGCCCGCTCGCGCATGGGAATGGCGTGCAGCGGGCGGCCCAGCAGCTCCACCTGCCCCTGCGCGCGCGCATGGCGCAGCAGGCCGGCCAGGGCCTTGAGCAGCGTGGACTTGCCCGCGCCGTTGGGGCCGACCACGCTGGTCCAGCGGCCGGCGGGCAGGTCCAGGTCGATGCCGCGCAGTATGTGGGCATTTCCGATGCTGGCGCTGATCTGGCGGGCGCTGATAGCTATGTTTTTCATAGTCCGCCCCCCCGCGTGCGGCGGTGCATGAGCCACAGCAGGTAGCTGCCGCCCAGCGCAGCGGTGAGCACGCCCACGGGCAGCTCCTGCGGCGCGATGACCCAGCGCGCCAGGATATCGGCCGCCAGCAGCAGCACCGCGCCCATGAGGCTGGACAGCCACACGTGCCACTGGTGCGTGACGCGCGCGATCGACCGCACCAGGTGCGGCGCCGCCAGGCCGACGAAGGCGATCAGCCCCGTGTGCGCCACGGCCAGCCCGGTCGCCAGCGCCAGCGCCAGCACCAGCCCGGCACGCATGGGCGCGAGCGGCAGGCCCAGGCTGGCAGCAGTGGCCTCGCCCAGCATGAGCCCGTCCAGCAGCCGCGACAGCGCCCAGGCCGTGCCCGCGCACAGCGCCCAGCCGGCGGCCATGAGCGCGCAGGCCTGCCAGCCCACGAAGGCGGAGCTGCCCATGGTGAAGACCTGCATGGATTCCAGAATGCTGGGCTTGGCCACCTGGATCAGGTCGCGCACCGCGCCCAGCACCACGCCCACGATCACGCCCGCCAGCAGCAGGCGCAGCGTGTGCTGCACCCCGCCCGCCAGCGTGAGCGTGAGCAGCACAGCCCCGGCCGCGCCGAGGAAGGCCATGCCGACCACGCCCAGGCGCACCAGCCAGCCCGCCGTGGTGGGCGAGACGCCCAGCATGGCCATGGCGATGGCCCCGCCCAGCGCCGCGCCGGAGGCGCTGCCCAGCAGGTAAGGGTCGGCCAGCGGGTTGCGGAACAGGCCCTGCGCAACGGCACCGGCCAGCCCCAGCAGCGCGCCGGCCAGCCACGCGCCCAGCGTGCGCGGCAGGCGGATGTCCCACACGATCTGCCACGCCAGCGGATCGCTGCCCATATGCAGCACGCTGTCCCAGCCGGTGCTCCCCACGCTGGCGCCCAGCAGCAGCAGCACGGCCGTGCCTGACAGCAGCCAGGTGGCTAGCAGCGCCGCGCGGCGGCTGCCGGGCGCCGGGCCCGGTGCCGCCGGCTCCACGGCCGCGGCAAGGGTATCGCTTGGGGGAACGTGCAGGTTCATGGGAAGGACTTTGCCAGGCAGCCGGCCATGATGCGCGCGGCCTCGGCCATGCGCGGGCCGGGGCGCACCACCACGTCGGAGACTTCGGGGCCGAACTCGCACATGCGCCCTTCCTTCACGGCCGCCATGTTCTGCCAGCCGGGGTAGAGCACCATGGGCTGCATGCTGCGGTTGGCGACCATGATCACGTCGGGCCGCGCGCGCAGCACGAATTCCGGATTCAGGCGCGGGAAGGGTCCCAGCTCGGGCGGCACCACGTTGCGCACGCCCAGGCGTACCAGCGTCTCGCCGATGAACGAGCTGGCGCCCGCCGCGTAGGGGCCGCGGCTCACTTCGAAATACACCCGCGTGCCGCGCGCCCGCGCGGGCAGGGATTGCGCGGCGGCCTGCACGGCCGCGTCGATCACGCGCCACACGCGGTCGGCGCCCTGCGCATGCGGCACGGCCAGCAGGTCGCCCACCACGCGCAGCACGCGGCGCACGTCGGCGTGGCTCTTGGGCTCCAACGCGGCCACCTTCACGCCCAGGGCCTCCAGCCGGTCGCTCACGCGGCTGCTGACGGACAGCAGCACCACGTCCGGGCGCAGGGCGACGACGGCCTCGATGTTCGGGTCAAGCCCGCCGCCCACCTGGGGCAGGCGCTGGATGGAGGCGGGCCAGTTGGAGTAGCGGTCCACGCCCACGATGCGGTCGCAGTGCTGCAGTTCGCACACGCTTTCGGTCAGCGAGGGCAGCAGGCTCACGATGCGCCGGGGCGGCTCGTCGAAGTGGAGCTGGCGCCCCCGGTCGTCGGTGATGGTGATGGCCTGCGCGGCGCCGGCCAGCAGGCAGCAGGCGGCGAGCAGCAGGCGGTGCCAGGGCTTCATGTGTCGTCCTTCAAGGTGAGCGGCAGTCCGGCCGCCATCAGTGTTACGCGGCGGCAGGCGGCGGCCGCGCGCTGGTTCAGCACGCCCAGCGCATCGACGAAGGCGCGCACCTCGCGCCCCAGCGGGATGACGCCCAGGCCGATCTCGTTGCCCACCAGCACCACGGGGCCGGGGCTGGCAGCCAGCGCTTCGAAAAAGTGAGCTGCTTGCGCTTGCCAGTCAAGCGCTGGAGGCTTATTTTGCTCTGATTCCATGGGCATCAGCCAGTGGGTGAGCCAGAGTGTGAGGCAATCCACCACGACGAGGGTATCGGCCGCGCCATGGCGCGCCAGCGCGCCAGCAAGGTCGCGCGGCGCCTCCACCGTGGCCATGCCGGGCACGCGCTCGGCACGCTCGCGCTGGTGGCGGGCGATGCGTGCGCGCATCTCGTCGTCCCACGGCTGGGCGGTGGCGATGAGCACGGCGCGGTGCGCGGGGGATTGCGCCAGCCACGCGCGCGCGAGCAACTCGGCGCGGCGCGACTTGCCGCTCTTCTGGCCGCCCAGGATGAGTTCGCTGCGGGCGATGTTCATGGCGCCTGCGTGAAAAGCGCGGCCACGGCCCGCGGGCTGGAGGCGAACCACGCATGGAAGTAGCTCGCACGGATGCTGCCGTGGCGGTAGACGGGCTCGTCCACGGCGTCTTCGCCGGGCCGCCGGGTGTGGGCGCAGGCGGTGGCCGGGCTGTCGGTGGTGCTGTAGTGGAAGGTGTGGCCACGCAGCGCATGCGCGCCATCCACGCCATCGAGCAGCACTTCGCGCGGCCCCAGCGCTGCCAGCCGCCGGCGCATCGCGGCGCGGCCCGGCAGCAGGCCCCACATCGGCACGCTGCGGCCATCGGCCAGCGTGAGCGACTCCAGCAGCGCCAGCATGCCGCCGCACTCGGCCCACACGGGCCGGCCTGCCCCCACGTGCGCACGCAGGGCCTCGCGCAGGGCCGTGTTCGCGGCCAGCGTGTCGGCATGCAATTCAGGGTATCCGCCGGGCAGCCACACGGCATCGCAGGCGGGCAGCGGGTCGCCGCGCAGCGGGGCAAAGAGGGCCACCCGCGCGCCCAGGCTGCGCAGGGTGTCCAGGTTGGCGTCGTAGACGAAGCAGAAGGCCGCGTCCTGCGCCACGGCCACGGTGCGGCCGGCGAGCAGCGGCGGCACGGGCGTTGGCTGCACGGGCGCGGCGAAGTCCACGGCAAAGCGCTGCAGCGCCTGCAGATCCATGCGGCCCAGCGGCGTGGCGGCCAGCGCGTCGGCGGCCGCATCGAGGCGCTGCAGTGCATCGGGCAGCTCCTGTGCGCCCACCAAGCCCAGGTGCCGCTCGGGCAGGAGGCCACCAGGCTCCCCTGTACCCGCAGCGGCATCCGTGAGGCGTGGCAGGGCGCCCAGCCAGTCGGCGCCGTCCCGCAGCCCGGCGCGCAGCATGTCCGCGTGGCGCTCGCCCGCCACGCGGTTGGCCAGCACGCCGGCCCAGGGCAGGTCCGCCCAGTAGTGGCGCAGCCCGTGCACGACGGCGCCCAGTGTGCCGCCCATGGCACCGGCATCGACCACCGCTAGCACGGGCATGCCGAAGCGCCGCGCCAGCGCGGCCACGCTGTGCTCGCCGTCGAACAGGCCCATCACCCCTTCGACCAGCAGCAGGTCCGCCTGCGCGGCGGCTTGCGCCAGGCGCTGCGCGCAGTCGGCCTCGCCGGTCATCCACAGGTCGAGCTGGTGCACCGGCGCGCCGCTGGCGAGCTGGTGCCAGTGGGGATCGAGGTAGTCCGGCCCGCACTTGAAAACGCGCACGCGCCGGCCCTGGCGTGCATGCAGGCGCGCCAGGGCGGCGGTGACGGCGGTCTTGCCCTGGCCCGAGGCGGGCGCGGCGATGACCAGTGCGGGGCAGCGGGCCATGTCAGGTCAGCGCGGGGCCCACTTCAGGCCGACGTACACGGAGCGCCCCGGCGTCACGTAGGTGCGCGCCAGCTGGTAGTCCTTGTCGCCCAGGTTGTCCACGCGGGCGAGCAATGTGAAATCGCGCGCCACCTGGGTGCTGGCATAGAGGTTGACAAGCGTGTAGCCGCCCAGCACCTGCGTGTTGGTCGCGTTCTCGAAACGCTGGCCCGAGGCCTGCACCTCGGCGCCCAGCGTCCAGCCGGCCAGCTGCGTGTCGGCGCCGAAGGTGGCATGGCGCTTGGCGCGGCGCTGCAGTTGCTTGCCGGTGGTGAGGTCCTTGGGGTTCTGCAGGTCGATGGAGCCGCGCAGCGTCACGCCGCCGATGCGGTGGCCCGCGGAGAGGGTCACGCCCTTGTATTCGGCGCGGCCCACGCTGTTGTAGCAGCCGAATGCCTGGTTGCAGGCCTTGTAGCCGCTGTCGAAGACGATCAGGTCGCTCACTCGGTTGCGGTAAGCCACCACGCCCGCATAGCTGGCGCCGCTCGCGTAGCGCAGGCCCAGTTCGACGTTGCGGCCTGTCTCGGGCTTCAGGCTGGGATCGCCGTAGATGCTGAAGCGCTGGTACAGCGTGGGCGCACGGAAGGCCGTGCCGGCCGATGCCGTGGCACGCAGCGTGGGCGTGAGGGCGTAGCCGTAGGCCACACTGCCCGTGTTCTTGCCGCCGAATTCGCTGTCGTCGTCATGGCGCAGGTTGAGCTGCAGCGTGTGCGCGCCCGCATGGAAGCCGTAGCCCAGGGCCAATGCGTCCTGCGAGCGGTCGCGGTCAATGGGAGCATTGGCCAGCTCGTCCTCGCGGCGCTCCAGCGCGGCGGTGAACAGGTGCGCGCCCAGGCGGTATTCGTTCTGCCACAGGTAACCGCGCAGGTGCGTGCGGGTGAGGTAGTAGGCAGGCGTGGTTTCGTACCGGCTGACCGAGTCCGTGACCGACACGCGCGAGCTGAACGCATCCGTCCACTTGGCCGACCAGGTGAGGCCCGCCGTGTGCATGCGGTTGTCGTTCTGGTCGTTCTCGGGGTTGGCCGGGGTGTAGGTGAAGGCGTCGTAGCCCGACTTCATCTCGTTGGCCAGCAGCGTGGCGTCGAGCCGGTGGGCGGTGTTGATCTGGAAACCCAGGCGCGCATTGCCCGCCGTGGCGCGGTAGCCGTCCTTGTCGGGGTTGTGGCCCGCGTTGTCGCGGATGTCGTAGCCGTCGCTGCGCTCGTGGCTGATGCCCAGCGCATAGTCGAAGACGCCCGCCGCGCCGCTCACGCCCGCTTCGATCTTGCGCAGGTTGTGCGAGCCCAGGCCCACGCCCACGTAGGGCGCCGCCGAGCCCTCGCCCTTCTTGGTGAAGAGCTGGATCACGCCGCCCATGGCGTCCGAGCCGTAGACAGCAGCGGCCGGGCCGCGCAGCACCTCGATGCGGTCGATCTGCGACAGCGGGATCTGCTCCCACACGGCGCCGCCGGTGGACTGCGAGTCCACGCGCACGCCGTCGATGTACACGGCGGTGAAGCGCCCCTCGGCGCCGCGCAGGAACACATTGGACGAATTGCCTACGCCGCCGTTGCGCGTGATCTCCACGCCCGGCAGGCGCGCCAGCAGGTCCGCCAAGCCGGTGGCGCCCGCGGTGTCGATGGTCTCGCGGTCCACGATGGAAACATCCGCCACGATGTCGGTCAGCGGCTGCTCGGTGCGGGTGGCGGTGATCACGACTTCATTCAGGGAAGGGGCGCGCAGGTTCTGCGCCACCAGCACGCCACCCTCCTGGGCCTGCGCCGCACAGGTCACCATGGCCGCCAGGGCCAAGGCCGAATAGCGCAGGTGCGCACGCGCGGGCGCTGCGGCGCACTCGCGGAAAGACCGATTCATCATAGGAAAAATTACTGCTAGGTAACCCGTGCCAGCTTCCCCGCCAGCGTTGGGTGATACAGCCGCGTGCGCCTTTTTGCAGGCGCGCACGGCCACCATGTTGGCCGGTATCCGGGCTGGCGGAACAGCTTCCATGGCCTTCCCAGGGGCTTGTTCAAGGCACCCAGTGGCGTGTGTATGAAAGTGGAGCCGGCGTGCGACTCATCCGCTGACCGTTGCGGGGGCAGCGCAGGCACAGGACACGCTCCATGGCGGAGGCGCCTTCCCTGCTTCCCGTTGAACTGCGGCATGCGAACCACGCCGCGAGCACCAACACGTGTAATTTTACGTTGCCCGGCGACGCCGTCCCTACAATCGGCGGCGTATGGCCCACCCCTCCTCCCTCGATCAGATCGCCGAGCGCGTCGAGCGCCTGCTGCTGCGCCATGCGGAGCTGCAGCGCACCAACACGCTGCTGGCGCAGCAGGTCATGGCGCTCACGCAGGAGCGCGACTCCCTTCAATCCCGTCTGCAGGCCGCCCGCGCGCGCGTGGACGCACTGCTCGACCGCCTGCCCCCTGCTTCCGAGACGAAGGACGCGCCATGAAGCAAATCGAGGTCCAGATCCTGCAGCAAAGCTATGTGCTGGCCTGCCCCGAAGGGCAGGAGGCCCGCCTGCTGGACGCCGTGGAGCGCGTGGACACGGCCATGACCCGTATCCGCGACGCGGGCAAGGTACGCGCGCGCGAGCGCATCGCGGTGCTGGCTGCCCTCAACTTGGCATTCGAGCTGGCCGACCGGGAAGCCCTGTCCGCCGCGGCGCAGTCCGTTGCGCGGGCCAGCGCCGCGCCAACCGGCACGGATGAAGCCGCCGGCGACGAACGCGTGCAGCAGTTGCTGCTGCGCCTGGACGAAGCCCTGGGTGACGACGGGCGACTCTTGTAAGCATTCCCTGAAGAGGTCCACAACCCGGACTCGCGGCCTTACAATGGAACCGTCTGCAGTGCTGCCGGGCTTTATATTTCCTTGAACCAATGCTCATTGAGCACGGGCTTGGTACATTGCCTGGTGAGCGTGATCATCTCGCGTCAGATGAACCCAACGCCTGGCTGCCCTTGCCCACCTGAACCCCCGGTTCAGGATGCCGGTCCGGTGGCATTTGCAGACACCCTCTTCCTGTGCCCATGACGCAGGGCACGCATCAGACCTCATCCCCCGCCAGCAAGCCAGAAGCGCCCCACTGCCGCGCCAGCAGAGCGCGAAAGTCGGCCATCGGCAAGGCGGGCGCGCACAGGAATCCCTGGTAGCAGTCGCAGTCCATCTCACGCAACGCGAGCCGCTGCTGTTCGGTTTCCACGCCCTCCGCGAGAACTTCGATGCGCAGCGCGCGGCCCATGCTGGCGATGGCGCGCACGATCGCCCGGTCACCCTCGTCGCCGGGCAGGCCGCTCACGAACGACTTGTCGATCTTGAGCTTGTGGATGTCCAGCTTCTTGAGATAGGCCAGGCTGGAATAGCCGGTTCCAAAGTCGTCGATGGACAGACGCACGCCCAATTGCGACAAGGCATGGAGCAGTTGCTCCATCTCCAGCGCATCCTGCAGCAGGATGGTTTCCGTCAGTTCCAGCTCCAGTTGGTCCGGCGGAAGGCCGCATTCGTCCAGCAGGCCGGTCACGCGCTCCACGAAGCCGGGCTGGCGGAACTCCAGTGCCGAGACATTGACCGACACCGGCAGCGGCACGCCGCACCGCCGCCAGCGGGCCGCTTCCCGGATGGCCTGTTCCATGACCCATGCCCCCAGCGTGACGATGTAGCCGGACTCCTCTGCCAGCGGAATGAACACGCTGGGCGATACCGCGCCCAATTCAGGGGCGGTCCACCGGACCAGCGCCTCAGCGCCCACGATGCGCCCGTCCGCCATACCCACCTGGGGCTGGTAGTGCACGGCCATGTGCCCCTGCCCGAGGGCCTGCCGCATCGCGTGCTCCATCTTCATGCGCGACAGCAGATGGGCATTCATCTGCGGCTGGTAGAAGCCATAGCTGCCGCGCCCGCGCTCCTTGACGCGGTACATGGCCGTGTCCGCCTGCTTGATGAGGTCGTCCAGCGTCATGCCGTCGCGGGGATACAAGGCCATGCCGATGCTGCACTGGATCGAGAACCCCAGCTCATCGAGCATGAACGGGCTCGCCATCTCGTCCAGCACACGCCGCGCCACGGCCTCTGCCACCACCGCATCGGCATCGTGCAGGTAGATGACGAATTCATCGCCTCCCAGGCGGCAGAGCATGTCGGACTGGCGCAGGCAGTCCTGCAGCCGCCTCGCCACGAGCTGCAGCACCCGGTCTCCGAACGGGTGCCCCATGGAGTCATTGATGATCTTGAAGCGGTCGAGGTCCAGGAAAAGGATCGCAAAGCCGCCGCCGCGCGTGCTCACGCCGTCGATGGCCGCCATGACCCGCTGCCCCAGCAGCAGCCGGTTCGGCAAGCCCGTCAGCACGTCGCGGTAGGCC
This sequence comes from Acidovorax sp. MR-S7, assembly GCF_000400995.2. Classification (GTDB taxonomy): domain Bacteria; phylum Pseudomonadota; class Gammaproteobacteria; order Burkholderiales; family Burkholderiaceae_C; genus MR-S7. Next base: position 45,820 of record NZ_DF238916.1, read on the forward strand.
AGCTCTTCGATGCGCCGCTGGGCTGCATGCTGCGAAGTGAGGTCGCGCATGAAGCCGATGCTCTGCGTGATGGCGCCCGCATCGTCGCGCAGCGCCACCCAGGACAGTTGCACGGCGCAGCGGCTGCCGTCCTGCCGGGCAAGGGCCAGTTCGCCTTCCCAGAACCCCCTGCGCGCCCACCCGTCCGCCACCCGGGCCATGAACGCATCGGCCTCGTCGTTCGGACACAGCAGGCTCTGGGCCGGGCGGCCTACCAGCGCCTGCGCGTCGGCTCCCAGCAGCCGCTCGCAGCCGGGATTGATGCGTGCGACGGCATGCTGCTCGTCCGCGATGAAGATGGCATCCAGGCTGGATTCGAACACCCGCGCCGCCAGGCGCAGGCCCGCCTGCACCTCCGCCTGCCGGGAAATGTCGCGGAAGGAGAACACGCGCCCGGCGGGCCGGCCTTTGATGAGCTGCGGCACGGAGCAGCGCTCGATCGTGGCGCCGTTGCGCAGATGCAGGACGTCCGTCGTTTCGAGCAGCGGCTCCAGCGCAATGGAAGCCAGGCGCGCCCGGTAGGCATCGCGGTCCAGCACCTGCGCTTCCATGTGCTCCCGGATGGCCGCATCGTCGCGCTGCACCAGCAGTTCGCGCGGTATGTGCCAGATCTGGGCCAAGCGCTGGTTGAAGGCACGCACCTCGCCGTGGAGGTTGCAGGTCAGCACGCCGTCGGCCGCGGAATCGAGCGTCGCACGCAGCTCGGACAACAAGGTTTCCAGCTCGCGTTCGGAAGCCTCCTGCTCGGAGCGGTCGTACATCGTCAGCAGCAGCAAGCCTTCGTGGCCCACAAGGGCGAGCACGCGGCGCTCCACCGGCACCAGATGGCCGCTCCCCGCATGCCGGACGCTGGTGCGGGAGTGGATGCCCCGCACGATGTCTTGCGCAGACTGGCTCCAGAAGATGTGGTCCTCGGGCGTCTCGGCCAACGTCTGCACCGCCATGCCCACCATGCTTCCCACCGGACGGCCTACGAGCCGCGCTGCCGCCTCGTTGGCGTGCAGGATGTCCAGTGCCTGTCCATCCACCACCCAGAGGGCGACGTCCAGGCCGTCGCACACCGCAGTCCAGGCTGCGAGGGAGAGGCGGCTGTCCATCAAGCACCGTCCTCGCACCGCCGCGCATCCACGGCGCGCTCGAAGAAGTAGCAGATGCGCTGCTGCGGCGACAAGTAGTCGAGCGCTTCGCGGGGCAGCTGTTCCGGCTTGAGGCTGCGGCGTATGCCTTCGTCCGGACATGCAGCCAGATCCATGGCCACGGCCTGCGACCGCGGCACCTTCGCGTCGAACGGCAACACGCAAGGCCGCAACGGGTGCAATGCATCGACCGAGACGACCAAAGCGAAGCGACCATCCGTCAGCTGAACCAGGGAGCCCGGTGGGTAGACTCCCATCATGCGGATGAAGGCGCCCAGCACCGTGGCATCAAAACACATCTTCTGCTGCGCGAAAATCTGCGACAGCGCTTCATGCGGTGTCAGCGCCTGCGCGCCATGCAACGGATTGCACAGGCGGTCGTAGCGATTGGCCAGCGCCACGATCTGCCCTCCCCGGCCCAGGTCGTCCGCCATGAGACGCAAGGGAAAGCCGCTGCCGTCCGCCATTTCATGGTGCTGGGCGATGGCGATGAGCACATCGCTGGCCAGCTCCATCCGCTGACCCAGCTCCACCGAATGGCCGACATGCCCCTCATAACGCGAGAGATCGGCCGGCGTCAGCGAAGCTCCCGGCTCGCCGACGTGGGGAGGCAGCATGATCTTGCCCAAGTCATGGAGCAAGGCGGCTACGCCGACGTGGTGCAACTCCCTGGACTGCAGCCCCAGCGCCCGCCCCAGCAGCAATGCCAGCACCATGACATTGACAGCATGCAGGGCCGGCCGCTCGCTGGGCACCTCGGCCAGCAAGCGGATCGCGCAATGCTCGGCGTCCAGCAGCTCGGCCACACAACTGCCAACCAACGCATCCACCTGCCTCCGTGCGTCAGGCGGGGAAACCAGAACCTGCGTGGACACCATGACATAGGTGTCCGTGGCTTCCCTGTAGCGCTGGCCGCAGCGCTGCAGCGACTCGCTTTGCTCCCGCCAGGCTCGCGTGCCGGAAAATGAGGCACTTGTGTCAAGGGATTGCTCTTGCGTACCGAAAGCACCCGCAGGATCGGGCACCGCCGTTTCGGCACCATCCCTTTGCAAGCCCGATCTGGCGGGTACCTCGGGCACTGGCTGGCTTTTGGCGGGCACATAGCGCACCTGCTTCAGTCCCAGCTCTCTCAGGGTGTGAATTTGCTCTTGCGAGGACACCCGGAAACTGCTCATCGGGAAAGGATGGTTCATCCACCCCAGGTCGAGCTGGATGAACATGCCCACACGGAGCTGGTCGATGTCGATCAGGACGGATTGGTTCACTTCACGGAGCGCAGGCAGCTCGCTTTGATTGAACCATTATCATCAGTTACGGCAGCTTTAGAGTTGTTACAAATAGTAGGCGACAGCCGCCGATGCAACACTCAGCTCACGCACCAGGGGGCCGGCTGTCCGTGGACTACGTCCATCCATAGGGCCCATGCCCCCATGGTCAGGAGCACCGCGCCGGCCAACCGCGTCCCCCAGCTTCCGCGCAGCGCGTTCAGCCGCTCGCGCAACCGGCTCCATGCCCAAGGGCCGGCGACCAGCCACAAACCGCTGCCGATTCCGAACAGCACCATGCACGCAGCCCCGTTGGCCACACTGCCGCTCAGTGCTGCCATGAGCAATGCGGTATACAGCAGGCCGCAAGGCAGCAGGGCCCAGGCGACTCCCGCAGCAAACACCCCTCCAGGCTTGGATACGAGAGGCTTGGTTTTGGCCCATACGCGGCGGCCAGCGGCTTCGATCCACGCGGGCTGGCGCGCCTGCAGCACCATCAGCGCCCCCCAGGCCAGGATCATCACATGCATCATCGTCCACGCTGGGCGCAGCGCAGGGCTGAACTGGCTCAGCCACGCCAGGCGCTCCATTGCCAGCGCAGCCATGGCTCCCGCCGCACCGTAGCCAACGAGCCGCCCCAAGTGGAATCCCAGCAGGCGCCCCCTGCCCCGGCGCTTGTGCGAGACCCACTGGACCGCCTGCTCCGAGGCCTGTGGCTTTTCCCCCCCTTGCCCCGTCAATGCGCCGCAAGGAGCCGCGCACATGACAAGGCAGTGCGCCCCACCCGAGATGCCCATGAGCAATGCCGTGGAGGCCAGGGCCAGCAGCATGGATCAGATGATGCGGGAGAACTGCGCCCGGTTGCGTCCGGCCTGCAGGTACTTGTCGAACACCATCGCCACGCCCCGCACGAAGAACCATCCCATCGGCGTGACCTCCACGCCATCGGAATTGATTTTCACCAGGCCTTGCCCTTCCATCTCCTGCAACCGTGCCAGTTCGACATCGAAGTAACGGCGGAAATCGATCAGCCAGGATTGCTCCATGGGCTCGAAAAGCACCTTGCCCTGGCACATCAAGGCCATGATGACTGCACGGCGTATCAGATCGTCACGGGTAAGCGCTAGGCCACGCACAACGGGCAGGTGTCCCTGGTTGATCGCGTCGTAGTATTCGTCCAGGGTCTTGACGTTCTGGCTGTAGGTAGCGCCGATGCGGCCGATGGCCGAGACGCCCAGGCCGATCAGGTCGCAGTCAGGCTGGGTGCTGTAGCCCTGAAAGTTGCGATGCAGGCGCCCCTGGCGCTTGGCCACGGCCAGAGCGTCGTCCGGCAAGGCAAAATGATCCATGCCCACGTACACATAGCCGCTAGCCATGAAGACATCCATGGAGCGGGCCAGCATGGACACTTTGGCCGATGCCATGGGCAACTCGGCGGAGACGATGCGCCGCTGCGCCTTGAACCGCTCGGGCAGGTGGGCATACGCGTAGAGCGCAATGCGGTCCGGGCGCAACTGGGTGACCTGCTCCAGCGTCCGATCGAAGGACTCCGGAGTCTGGCGTGGCAAACCATAGATCAGATCCACGTTGACCGACTCGAACCCCAGCTTGCGGGCGCTCGCCACCAGGGCGAATACCTTTTCCGCGGGCTGCACCCGGTGCACCGCTTTCTGCACCTCGGGGTCGAAATCCTGCACACCGAAGCTGAGCCGGTTGAAGCCCAGTTCCGCCAGCAGAGCCAGGCGCTGTTCGTCGACCGTGCGCGGATCCACTTCGATCGAATATTCGCCCCCAGGCGCCAGCACGAAGCTGCGGCGCAGCATGCCCATGAGTTCGCGCAGCCCCTCGTCGGACAGGAATGTCGGCGTCCCCCCTCCCAGATGCAACTGGCTGACGTGCTGCCCGACACCGCAATGGGCTGTATGCAGGTCGATCTCCCGGCTCAGATAGCGCAGGTAGACCTCCGCCCGTTCCGGGTGCCGCGTGATAATCTTGTTGCATGCGCAGTAGTAGCACAGCGACTCGCAAAACGGGATGTGCACATACAGCGACAATGGCATCGCTTTGGCCGCCGAACCCACGCGGCGCTGCTGCAGCGCAAGAATGTATTCTTCTTCGCCAAAAGCCTCCACGAAACGGTCTGCTGTAGGGTAGGAGGTGTAGCGCGGCCCAGGCACATCGAAGCGACGCAAGAGCTCGGTGGTGACAACAGTCATGGGGAAAATTTTCCTTGTATCTGGCTATCCACTGTGCCGCAGAGGCCCCGGCTCGTCCTTGACTTTAATCAAGCACTCACGGGGTCAGGATAGCGACAATTTGATTTCGGCTCAAAGTCGGTCAATTCCCTGCGGCATTTCCGCCTCCAGGGGTTTCAGAGGTAAGCTAGCCACATGAACAGGGCGCCCGTGCACATGAATCTGCAGACCATCAAAGTTGCGTGTTCCAACTGCAACTTGCGCGAGCTTTGCATGCCCCTGGGGCTGAACGACCAGCAATTGCAACGCATCGACGAAATCGTGGCCATCCGCCGCAAGATCAAGCGAGGCGGCACGCTGTTTCGCAACGGTGAAGCCTTCACTTCCCTTTTTGCGATCCGCACGGGCTTTTTCAAGACCTGCGTCGCCACGGAGGATGGACGCGATCAGGTCACCGGCTTCCAGATGGCCGGGGAGATCATCGGCCTCGATGGCATCGTGAACGACAGGCACACCTGCGACGCCGTAGCGCTCGAGGATGCAGAAGTCTGCGTGATGCCCTTCGACCGCATTGAAGAGCTCTCCCGCGAAGTGACGGCACTGCAGAGCCATGTGCACAAGATCATGAGCCGCGAGATCGTGCGTGAACATGGCGTCATGCTCCTGCTCGGCAGCATGCGCGCCGAGGAGCGTCTAGCGGCTTTCCTGTTGAATCTGGTACAGCGCCTGCATGCGCGGGGATTTTCCCAGTCGGAACTGGTCCTGCGCATGACGCGTGAGGAAATCGGCAGCTACCTCGGTCTCAAGCTGGAAACCGTGAGCCGTACATTCTCGAAATTCGTGGAAGAAGGCATCGTGGAAGTCAAGCAGCGGCATGTCCGCATCGTGGACACCGATGCCCTGAAACGCATCGTGAACAGCCAGCAAGCCTGCCACTGAACCGCCTTGCAGGCGGCCCGCTTCTTCAGGACGAATACTTTGCGCAGTCCAGGGGACGGTCTCCCTTGGGCACAGGACAGCGGTTGACCTCGAACGGCGAGAGGGACAGCATGGTCGTCAATGCACTCGACGCCATGATCACCAACCAGAAGATGAAGAAGGCAACGGTGTAAACGCCTTGCCGCGATAGGTTCATGGGTTGGTCGAACCAGTGCAATGCCTCCGGATCCACGAAGGCAAACACCACCATTTCCATGACCCCTGCCATCAGAAAGGCGGGCCAGGCAATCCACATCAGTCGCTGCGTCCACATTTCGCATGCCTCCTTGCAATGGTGACAGCCTAGCACCATGCCCTGCGCATGCAAAGAGTACCCGACCTCTCGATTCCCCTTACCTGCATCAATTCTTTTCGGATGCGGCCCCGCGTCACCGGCGAGGCTGGTCCTCGAGGGGCGTGGCGGCATGGTTGCGGCCCTTTATCGCAGGGGCCATGCTGGCCTCGGGATGCTGGAGCGTCTTGTTGATCTCCAGGCCACGCTGGTAATAGTCTTCCGCCAATACAGGGTCGGGCTGCCGGATCGCGAGCCACAGCGTCACGAAGCCAGCGATGATCACGATCACCGGCCCGGCGATCACCAGCCAGACATGGCCATATTTCCACCAAGGCTGCGCCACTGGCGATTCATTCATGGATGGGACTGCGGGCATGGGAAACTCCTTGGCCCCATAGAGGAGGCCTGACCTGAACATAACCACCTGGCACGCTCATCAGCGGGGTACCAGGAACACCGACTTCTCGGCCACCTGCGCTTTGTCGCCTTGTGCCTGGATGTCGAAAAACACAGTGTGCGACCCGGGCGCGGCAGAACCATAGGGCACTTGCAGCCGCACTGCCACCCAGCGCGACTCGGCCGGTCCGATATCGATCTCCGATTCGGAGGCGACTTCCAGCCCTTCCAGCCCGCGCGCACTGATACGGTAGCGCTGCGTGCCTTCGGTGGCATTCATGATCTGCAAGCGGTAGATGTTTTCCAGCTTGCCGCCTGCCACGATCCGGGACAGTGCCGCGCGGTCGCGGACCACGTCCACCTTGAGCGGCGTGCGCACCACGAGGCTGGCCAGCATGCCCACGCACAGCAAGGCCAGCACAGCCGTATAGATCAGCACGCGCGGACGCAGCACGCGCTTGAGCATCTGCGACTGCGTCCAATGGTTCTTCACGCCGTTCTGCGTAGAGAAGCGGATCAGCCCTCTCGGGTACTTCATCTTGTCCATCACGGTGTTGCATGCATCCACGCAGAGGCCGCAGCCAATGCATTCATACTGCAGGCCCTCCCGGATATCGATGCCCGTAGGACACACCTGCACGCACAGCGTGCAGTCGATGCAGTCGCCGAGTCCCTTCGCCTTGTGATCGATGCTCTTGTTGCGTGGCCCGCGCGGCTCACCGCGCTCAGGGTCGTACGTCACGACCAAAGTGTCCTTGTCGAACATGGCGCTCTGGAAGCGCGCATAGGGGCACATGTACTTGCACACCTGCTCGCGCAGGTAGCCCGCATTGCCGTAGGTGGCAAAACCGTAGAAGAGCACCCAGAAAATCTGCCACGTCCCCTGGAGCGCCAGCAATTCGCTGCCCAGTTCGCGAATGGGAACGAAGTAGCCCACGAAGGTAAACCCTGTCCAGAACGCCACGGCAATCCAGACCAGTTGCTTGAGCGACTTCTTCCACACCTTCTCGAAGGTCCACGGTCCGTTGTCCAGGCGCATGCGGGCACTGCGATCCCCTTCGATCTTGTGCTCGATCCACATGAACATTTCCGTGTAGACCGTCTGCGGGCACGAGAAACCACACCACAGGCGCCCTGCGACAGCGGTGAACAGGAACAGCGAAAGGGCCGAGATGATGAGCAGGCCCGTCAGGTAGATGAAGTCCTGCGGATAGAGCACGAGCCCGAAGATGTAGAAACGCCGGGCACCGAGGTCGAAAAGCACCATCTGGCGCTGGCCCCACTCGAACCACGGCAACCCGTAGAAGATCAACTGCGTCAGGAACACCATGACCCACCGCCACCGGGCAAAAATGCCGCTGATGGAACGGGGATAGATCTTCTTCTGCGCCTCGTACAGCGAAACAACTTCGGTTTGCGAGTTATCTGCCGCGGCAGGTGCGATGGGGATCACCTTGCGGGGCTGGCCTTCGGCTGGCTTCATGGTGGGGATCTCTTGGGAAGCGGCTTCCGCATGAAAAACGGCCGGCACCCCATGAGGGGGTGTCCGGCCGGTGGAGGGGCGTCAGCGCGCGGCGCCGGCCTTGTTGGACAAGCCCCACACGTAAGCTGTCAGCACGCTGATCTGTGCGTCGGTCAGCTTGCCGGCCTGTGCCGGCATCTCGTTGGTCTTTCCGTTGTTGATCATAGCCGTGATGGCGGCTTCGCCCCAACCGTGCAGCCAAATGTCATCCGTCAGATTGGGGGCACCCAGAGCCACGTTGCCCTTGCCGTCCATGCCATGGCACGCAGCGCACGCCGTGAACTTCGACTTGCCCAGCGATGCCTTGAGCGAATCATGCGGACTGCCCGACAGGCTCAGCACATAGTGCGAAAGGTTGCGCACGTCCTCGGGAGACCCCACCGCGGCAGCCATGGGGGGCATGACACCCACGCGGCCGTCGTGGATGGTCTGGCGGATCTGGTCGGGCGCGCCGCCGTGCAGCCAGTCGCCGTCCGCCAGGCTGGGGAAGCCCTTGCTGCCGCGCGCATCGGAACCGTGGCACTGCGCGCAATTGTTCATGAACAGGCGCTCGCCGATGGCCATGGCCGCCGCATCGCCTGCCATTTCCTCGGTCTTCATGCTGGCGAAACGGGCATAAAGCGGCTGGAGTTCCGCAGAAGCCTTGTCGACCTCGGCCTGGTACTCACCCAATTGGGTCCAGCCCAACTGGCCCTTGAAGGTACCCAGGCCAGGATAGGCGATAAGGTAGCCGGCACCGAAAACGAGGGTGATGACGAACAGCCACATCCACCAGCGGGGCATGGGGTTGTTCATTTCCGTCAGATCGACGTCCCAGACGTGGCCGGTCGTATTGTCCGCAGTCGCCTCAACCTTCTTGCGCGAGGTGATCCAGAGCAGCAGGCCACAGGCCACGATGCCGATGATGGTGATTCCGGCCACATAGAGGGACCAGAAGTTATGGGTGAAATCGCTCATGGGTTATCTCTTTTCTTGTGAAGGAGCCATTCAGTCCTCGGCGAAGGGCACTTGCGCGGCCTCTTCGAAGCGGGCCCGGTTGCTGCGCATGTACGCCCAGAACCAGATGCCCACGAAACACGCCAGCGATGCCAGCGTGGCCACGATGCGCATGGTGGTGATGTCCATGGCTTCCTCTCCTTACTTGAGCGCGCGGCCCAGCACTTGCAGGTAGGCCACGACGGCATCCATCTCGGTCTTGCCCTTGACGGCCTCCGCCCCTCCCGCGATGTCCTCGTCCGTATACGGGACGCCCACGGTGCGCAGCGCCTTCATGCGCGGAGCCACGTCGGCAGGATCGATCAGGTTCTTCTCAAGCCACGGATAGGCAGGCATGTTGGATTCGGGCACCACGTCGCGCGGGTTGTTCAGGTGAATGCGATGCCATTCGTCGCTGTACTTGCCGCCCACGCGGTGCAGATCGGGGCCGGTACGCTTGGAGCCCCACTGGAAGGGGTGGTCGTAGACGAATTCACCCGCCACCGAGTAGTGGCCGTAGCGCAGCGTCTCGGCGCGGAACGGGCGGATCATCTGCGAATGGCAGTTGTAGCAGCCCTCGCGCAGGTAGATGTCGCGGCCGATCAACTGCACGGCCGTGTAGGGCTTGATGCCCTGGACCGGCTCCGTGGTGGACTTCTGGAAGAACAGCGGAACGATTTCCACCAGCCCCCCGACGGCGACCACCAGCAGAATCAGGACGATCATGAGGAAGTTGCTGGTCTCGACCTTCTCGTGGGTGAAGCCGGACGATGCTTTGTTTTGGGTATCAGACATGTCTTGAGTCCTCGGGCCTTCAGGCGTGAGCAGCGTTCACGGCCGGGATGGCCACCTTGACGGAACGGCCGGAGATGGCCGTCAGCCACACGTTCCAGGCCATGACCACCATGCCGCCCAGATACAGCAGGCCACCGACGAAGCGAATGGCATAGAACGGATAGGTAGCCTTGACGCTTTCCACGAAGGTGTAGGTCAGGGTGCCGTCCGCATTCACGGCGCGCCACATCAGGCCCTGCATCACGCCGGCGATCCACATCGCGGCGATGTACAGCACGATGCCGATGGTGGCCAGCCAGAAGTGCAGCTCGATGGCCTTCACCGAGTGCATCTTTTCCTTGCCGAACAGGCGCGGCACAAGGTAGTAGAGCGAACCCATGGTGATCAGGCCCACCCAGCCCAGAGCGCCGGCATGCACGTGGCCCACGGTCCAGTCGGTGTAGTGCGACAGTGCGTTGACGGTCTTGATGGACATCATCGGACCTTCGAACGTAGCCATGCCGTAGAACGACAGCGACACGATCAGGAAGCGCAGGATGGGGTCGTCACGCAGCTTGTGCCATGCACCCGACAGGGTCATGATGCCGTTGATCATGCCGCCCCAGCTCGGTGCCAGCAGGATCAGGGAGAAGACCATGCCCACGGACTGCGTCCAGTCGGGCAGCGCGGTGTAGTGCAGGTGGTGCGGACCCGCCCACATGTAGGTGAAGATCAGCGCCCAGAAGTGCACGATGGACAGGCGATAGCTGTACACCGGACGGCCGGCCTGCTTGGGGATGAAGTAGTACATCATGCCCAGGAAGCCCGTGGTCAGGTAGAAGCCCACGGCGTTATGGCCGTACCACCACTGCACCATGGCGTCCTGCACGCCGGCATAGGCCGAGTAGCTCTTCATGAAGCCTGCCGGAATGGCGGCGCTGTTGACGATGTGCAGCAGGGCCACGGCGATGATGAACGCGCCGAAGAACCAGTTGGCCACGTAGATGTGCTTGATCTTGCGCTTGCCGATGGTGCCGAAGAACACGACGGCATACGAGACCCACACGGCGGCGATCAGGATGTCGATGGGCCACTCCAGCTCGGCGTATTCCTTGCCGGAGGTATAGCCCAGCGGCAGGCTGATGGCAGCCGCCACGATCACCAGCTGCCAGCCCCAGAACGTGAACGCCGCCAGCGGCCCGCCGAACAGGCGCGTCTGGCAGGTGCGCTGCACCACGTAGTAGCTGGTGGCGAACAGGCCGCAACCGCCGAAGGCGAAGATCACCGCATTGGTGTGCAGCGGCCGCAGCCGCCCATAGCTCAGCCATGGGATGCCGAAGTTGAGTTCAGGCCAGGTCAGCTGGGCGGCGATGAACACGCCAACCAACATCCCAACCACCCCCCATACAACGGCCATGATAGAAAACTGGCGCACGACGGTGTCGTCGTAATGCGCTACTTTTGCTTGTGGAGTATCCATCGGGCACCTCTAATAATTGCAGCGAAAAGTTTCAATCAGGCGCAACCCGAAAGCGTTGATGAACATCAACCGTCTTTCAGAATGCGCTCTCCCTCTTGATCGACATTCTCGAATTGGCCACGGTATACGGCCCACCACAGGCCGGCCAGCACGAACAGGACCAGCACCACGGAGAGGGGGATCAGCAGATAAAGAATGTCCATGTCAGGCCGCCTCCAGGGGGGAATGCGCCGGCTGCGGCGCCTGGGTTGCGCGAGGGTCGGCGGCAACGGCATCCGGTCCGCGAGCCAACCGGGCGGCATTGGCCACGACCAGCAAGGAGCTCAGCGCCATGCCCAGCCCCGCCAGCCAGGCCGGCATGTACCCGGCAATGGCCAGCGGAACGCACAGCGCGTTGTAGCCGGCCGCCCACCACAGGTTCTGGCGCACCACGCGCAGCGTGCGGCGCGCCAGCAACAGCGTTTGGGCCACGAGGGCGAGGTCGTCGCCCATGACCACGAAATCGGAGCGCGACTGCGCCAGCGGCACCGCCCTGCCGAATGCGAACGAGGCATGCGCACCCGCCAGCACGGGCCCGTCGTTCAGGCCATCACCCACCATTGCCACATGGTGTCCCTGGGCCTGCAGCGTCTGCAGTCGCTGCAACTTGTCCTGCGGCGTGCAATCACCATGCGCCACGGCGATGCCGGCTCGCGCAGCCACCCGCTGCACCGTGGCAGTGCGGTCGCCGGACAGCAACTCGACCGCCACACCAGCCTGCAGCAGCTCCTGGACGATGGCCCGCGCCTCGGGGCGCAACTCTTCGCTCAGGTCGAAGCGGGCCAGCTCACGCACGGCCCCTTGCTCTTCCACCGAAAGCACCACCTGCTGGGCGGCTTGCGGTGCGGGCGCCACCCGTGCATGCGCGGGGGAGCCCAGGCGCAGCGTCATGTCGCCAGTTCCTGCCCTGCGGGCATCGGCCACCAGGCCCGCGCCCGGAATCTCCTGCACGGACAGCACGGACCAACCCACGACCCCATCGCCGCCAGCAGCGGCGGCCAGGGCGCGCGATACCGGATGGAGCGACCGGCGGGCCAGCCCGGCGGCCAGGTCCAGTGCCTGCTGCGGCGACAGGTCGGCACCGGGCGCCACATGGACCTCGCGCACGGACAGTCCATCGCGGGTCAGCGTGCCCGTCTTGTCGAACACCACCGTATCCACGGCGGCCAGAGCTTCCAGGCCCTGCAGGTTGCGCACCAGCACGCCGCGGCGCGCCAGGGAACCCGCCGCCGTGAGCATGGCCACCGGCGTAGCCAGCGACAAGGCGCACGGGCACGTGACGATGAGCACCGCCACGGCCACCATCAGGGCGTGGCTGGGGTCGGTGGGCCACCACCACGCGGCGGCCAGAGCGGCCGCCAACAGCACGGCGACCAAGAAGGGGCGCGCCACGCGGTCCGCGAGCTGGGCCAGCCTGGGCTTCTGCAGCGACGCGCTTTCCATCAGCGCGACGATCTGGCCGAAGCGCGTCTGCGCGCCCAGGCTCTCCACGCCCACCTCCACCGGCGCACGCAGGTTGTAGCTGCCGGCGGTGACCACACTGCCCTGCGGCTTGTCCACGGGCGTGGATTCACCGGTGAGCAACGCCTCGTCGGCCTGGGTGCCGCCTTGCAGGATGCGGCCATCGGCGGGGAATGCTTCGCCCGGCAGCACGCGCACCACGTCGCCCTCCTGCAGGCGACGCGTGGCAACGCGCACGAAGCTGCCGTCCGCCGCGCGGCGCTCCACGCTGTCGGGCAGGCGGTTCATCACCGCCTCCAGTGCTCCGGCCGTGCGGTCGCGCAGGCGCAGCTCCAGCCAGCGGCCCGTGAGCAGGAAGAACACGAACATGGTGAGCGAGTCGTAGTAGACCTCGCGGCCGAAGGGGCCTGTGGGGTCGAACGTGCCGGCCATGCTCACAGCGAAGGTGATCAGCATGCCCAGCGCGACCGGCAGGTCCATGCTCACGCGACGCTGCCGTACGTCGCGCAGCGCGCTGGAGAAGAACGGCCCGCAGGCGAAGAGCACCACGGGCAGGCTGATGACCCACGAGGCCCAGCGCAGCAGTTGCTCCATCTCGGTGGTGAGATCGCCCGGCATGGCCTGGTAGGCGGGCCATGCGTACATCATGACCTGCATCATGCAAAAGCCCGCCACCAGCCAGCGCCACAGCGCGCGCCGGTGCTCGCGCTGGCGCTGCTCGCGCGCGAAGGCGTCCATGGCGGGCATGGCTCGGTAGCCGGCATGGCGCACGGCCTCCATCCACCGCGAGGGCAGCACCTGCCCGGGGTGCCACACCACGCGCGCGCGGCGCGTGGCCGCGCTCACGTCTGCCTCGGTGACTCCGGGCACGCGGCGCAGGGCATCTTCGATGGTCAAGGCGCAGGCGGCACAGTGCATGCCTTCCAGCACCACGTGCGATTCCCAGAGGGCCTCGGCCGCAGCCGCCCGGGGCGCACCGGCAAGCGGCTTGCCGAACGCGGACCACTCCTGCGGATCGTCCAGCAGCGCCGCGCCTTCCTGGCCGGCCGCCGCGTCGGGCGCAGCGGTATTTCCGGCAGGCGCGAACGGGCCGGCAGAACGATTTGACATGGATCGGAGACTATCCGCGTTGCGTGACAGGGTCATTGACTTGGATCAAGATAGACGCCGTGGGCCATCCTATGCTCATTCTTGATTTCAACCAAACAAAAGGAGCTAGAGCATGTACAAGCGCATTCTGATCGCCACCGATGGATCCCCCCTCTCGGACAAAGCCGTTGAAAGCGGGCTGTCGCTCGCCGGCCTGTCGGGCGCTTCGGTCGTCGCCCTCAAGGTGGTGCCCCGCTATCCGCGCAGCTATTTCGAAGGCGGCATGCCCGTGGATGCCGCCGACGTCAAGCGCATCGAGAAGCAATGGAGCGACGCCGCTCAGGAACTGGTGGACAAGGTGAAGGCGCGCGGAACCGCCGATGGCGTGAGCGTGAAGACCGTGATCGCCAAGTCGGACCTGATCGCCGAGGCCGTGATCGCCGCCGCCAAGAAGCACAAGTGCGACCTGATCGTGATGGCCTCGCATGGCCGCAAGGGCCTCAAGCGCCTGCTGCTGGGCAGCGAGACGCAGCACGTGCTGACGCACTCGCACATTCCCGTGCTGGTGCTGCGCTAAGCATGAAAATAGCTGCCAGCGCTTGTACAGCAAGCGCTGGCAGCTATTATTAATGCAGCAATCGTCAGTGGTTGCCCAGATACAGCTGCGCCATGCGGTCGTCGCTCAACAGGTCCTGCGCGACGCCATGGAGCACGCAGCGCCCCTGGTCGAGAATGTAGCCCTGCTGGCTGATCTGCAGCGCCAGGCGCGCGCGTTGCTCCACCATGAGCACCCCGATGCCGGAGGCCGGCAGCCTCTGCACCATCTCGAACACCTTGCCCACCAGCGACGGAGCGAGCGCCGCCGTCGGCTCATCCAGCACCATGATGCGCGGCGAGGGCATCAGCGCGCGCGCGAACGCGAGCTGCTGGCGCTCGCCGCCTGACAGGTTGCTCGCATGCTGCAGCAGCCGGTCGGCCAGCGCGGGGAAATCCGCCAGCACGGCGTCCATGCGCCGCTTGAGATCCGGCACGCCGCGCACCACGAGCAGGTTCTCCTTCGCCGTGAGCGATGGGAACACGTTGGCCACCTGGGGCACGTAGGCCAGGCCGGCGTCGAAACGGTCTTCGGCCGACAGCTTCGTGATGGCCCGGCCCTGCAGATGGATCTCGCCGTGCACACGCGGCAGCAGGCCCAGCAGCGCCTTGACCAAGGTAGACTTGCCGGCGCCGTTGGTGCCGGCGATGGTCACGATCTCGCCAGGCAGCACGCGCAGGTCAATGCCATGGATGATGTCCACCTCCGAATAGCCGCCACGCAGCTGCTTCAGCTCCAGCAATGGGTGCTGCGCATTCATACCACCCCTCCCATGTAGGCTTCCTGCACGCGCGGGTCCTCCAGCACCGCATGCGGGTCACCCTCGGCCAGGATGCGGCCGCGGTCCATGACGATCATGCGATTGGACAGCGACTTGAGCGCCTGCAAGTGGTGCTCGATCACGATGAATGCGATGCCCTGCGCGTTGAGCTGCCGCACGCGGTCGCAGATTTCCTCGATCAGCACCGGGTTCACGCCGGCGAAGGGCTCGTCGAGCAGGATGCAGCGCGGATCCAGCATCAGCACGCGCCCCAGCTCCACGAGCTTCTTCTGCCCGCCGGACAGGCCGCCGGCCTTCACGTCGCGCACGCGCGCGAGGTTCAGGAAGTCCAGGATGCCGTCGGCCTTCTCGGCCAGGCGCGCCTCGTGTTCACGCACATGGCGCGTGGGGAAGAAGGACCCCAGCAGCCGTTCGCCCGAGGGGTTCGGTGCGGCGGCCAGCAGGTTCTCGTGCACCGTGAGCGTCTTGAACTCCCGGGGCACCTGGAACGTGCGCACCAGGCCGAGACGCGCGCGGCGGTATGGCGCCTGGTGCGTGATGTCCTGGCCTTCGAAACGGATCTCGCCCGCGTCCGCCGGCTGCTGCCCGGCGATGGCTGCGAACAGCGTGCTCTTGCCTGCGCCGTTGGTCCCGGCGATGCCCAGGATCTCCTGGGCGGCCAGTTGGAGCGACACGCCGTCCACGGCCTTGAACCCGCCGAACTGCCGCGTCACCGAATGGACTGTCAACATCATTGCGGCTTGCCTCCAAACATGCCGTTGGGCCGGTACAAGGTCACCAGGATCAGCGCCAGCCCCACGGCCGCCAGCCGCAGGCTGGCCATGCCGACCTCCGACACGCCGGGAATCCAGTCCTTCACGAAGCGCGAGCCCTCCAGGAACACCATCAGCAGGAAAGTGCCGGCCAGCGCGCCCCGCACGCTGCCCGTGCCCCCCATCACCAGGCCCATCCAGACGTAGAAGGTGATGAGCGGGATGAACTGCTCAGGCGTGATGAAGGTGATGAAGTGCGCATAGAACGCGCCCGCCATGCCGAACAGCGCCGCCCCGAGCATGAAGATCTGCACCTTGAACCACGCAGGGTCCTTCCCCAGGGCGGAGAGCGCCGCCTCGTCGTCTCCGATCGCGCGCAGCAGGCGGCCGAACGGGCTGCGCGCAAGGAGCACCGTGCCCCAGGCCACGAGGGCCACGATGGCCACCAGCAGCGCGAAAAGCGCCACTTCCGCCGCCGGCGAGCTCCAGCCCGCGAACAGCTTGGGCAGGCCGGGCAGGCCCTGGACGCCCTTGGTCAGCCACTCCTCCTGCTGGATGGTGATGCGCACGGCCTCCGAAAAACCCAGCGTGACGATGGCCAGATAATCGTCGCGCAGCCGCAGGGACAGCAGGCCGATGGGCAACGCGAGCACGGCGGACAGCAGCATCGCCGCGACGAAGCAGACCGCCAGCGGCACGCCCTGCAGCGACAGCAGGCCCGAGGTGTAGGCGCCCAGGGCGAAGAACGCCACGACGCCGAAATTCACCAGCCGCGTGAGGCCGAACTGCAGGTTCAGCCCCAGCGCGAGCAGCGCATAGATCAGTGCGACGATGCCGATGGCACAGAGATAGGCGATCATGGCGTCACCTCACCAGTTGGATGCGGCCAAGGATGCCGGCGGGCCGCAGCAGCAGCACCAGCGCCAGCACCGCGAACGAGAGCACGAGCTTGTAGGAAGGCCCGAGCAGCGGCACCGAGAGTTCCTGCGCGATGCACAGCAGCAGCGCTCCGAGCACCGCGCCCACCGGGCTGCCGATGCCGCCGAGCACCATGGCGGCGAAGGCCGGGATGAGGAATTCCCAGCCCATCTCCGGCATGACGATGGCCTTCATGCCCAGCAGCACGCCGCCGATGGCCGAGACGGCTCCCACCAGCAGCCACAGCGCCAGCATCAGCCCCTTGGCACGGATGCCGCTGGCACGCGCCAGGTCGGCGCTGTCGGCCACGGCACGCAGCTGGCGGCCGAAGCTGGTCTGGTACAGCAGCACGAACACCACGAGCAGGCATGCCAGCGCAATGCCTGCGATGACCAGGTCAGTGGGCAAGATGCGGATGCCGCCGAAATTCCACGCGCGCACCAGCGGCATGTCGAACGTGCGCTGGTCGTGCCCCGCGAAGAAGGAGATCAGGCTGCGGATCAGGAAGCCCAGGCCGATCGCGGCCAGCATGGACGACACCATGGGCCGCCCCGCGAGCTTGCGGAAGATCAGCTGGTACGAGCCGGCGGACACCACCGCCGTGACGGCCGCGCTCAGCAGCGCAGCCAGCCACAGGGGCGAGCCCAGCAAGAGCTGGCAGCCCACCGCGGCATAGGCGCCCAGCGTCAGAAAGTCGCCGGTCGCGGCATGGGGAAAGCGGTTCACCCCCATCACCAGCGTCATCGACAGCGCGGGCAGCGCCACCACCAGCCCCTCGATCACGCCGTTGATGAGCAGGTTTGCAATATCTATCCAGGTCATTGGCTCATTCCGTTCGCAGCCCGGATGCCGCCGGCCGCCATGGGCCGGCGCACGCACCCGCAGGGGAAAAGGCTCAGGCGATGGACACCACGTCGCGGCGCACCAGCTGGCCCTTCTCGATGATGTACACGCCGAAGTCGGGCGTCACGTCGCCGTACTTGTCGAAGTCCAGCTTGCCCGAGGCGCCTTCGTAATTCACCTTGCCCTTCTTGGCGATCTGCGCCTTGCCCTCGGCGAACGTGGCCACCGCGTTGCCCGGCGGGTTAGCCACGTCGCGCAGCTTGGCGTTGACCTGCGTGACGTTCGCACCTGGGCCCGCCGCCTCCATGGCAAGGCCCAGCGAGATCACCATGTCGTATGCCATGGCGGCGTAGATGTTGGTGGATGCGGGCTTGCCGGTGGCCTTGGTGTAGGCCGCATCGAAGTGCGCGTAGGAAGCGCTCTTCTCGTTGGAGACGGTATCCACGGAGATGATGCCTTCGCAGACCTCCGCCCCCAGGGCCTTGACCAGGTCCGGGTTGGCCGCCCAGCCCGGGATGACCCACCTGTTCTCCGCGCCCGACTGGAACCATTCGCGCAGGATGATGGTGGTGTCCGGCAGGTAGGAACCCATCACGATCACGTCCGGCTTGGCCGCCAGGATCTTCTGCAGCTCGCTGCGGTAGCTCGGGCGGTTGGGCTCGTAGGTCACGTGCGCCGCCACCTTGCCGCCGCGCTGCGTCCACACGCGCGTGAACCCTTCCACGTTGCCCAGGCCCGAAGCGTTGTTGAACGCCATGGTGGCCGGGCGCTTGAAACCGTATTTCTTGCAGATCTCTGCGAACGCGATGCCGAAGCGGTCGTTGGTGGCCTGGAAGCGCCAGACCAGGTCCTTGGTGTCCAGCGTGGAGATCGCCGGCGCGCCCGAAACGTTCATCTGGATGATGCCCGCCGCATCGGTGAGCGGCAGCACGGCCAGCGTCACGCCGGAGGCCCAGGTGCCCAGCACGGCCTGCACCTTGTTCACCTCGATGAGTTTCTTCGCGGCCAGCACGGCGGCGTCCGGCTTGGTCTGGTCGTCCTCGGTGAACAGCTCCAGCTTGCGCCCGCCCGCGCCGCCCGCCGCGTTGATCTCGTCCACGGCGATGCGGATGGCCTGCTGCATGCCCGGGCCGTAAGGGCTGCCCGCGCCGGTGATGGGCGTGAGCGAGCCGATGCGGAACGTCTCGCCCGTCTGGCTGAAACCGATGCCCGGGATGCACTGCAGGGCCGCGGCGACGCCCGTGAGCTTGGCGAATTGTCTACGTTGCATGGTGGTCTCCTTGTGTCGTGCGTTGAGGTGGAAGGTCAGAGGGTGTTCTTGGCGATGCGCCCGTCCTTGACGATGGCGCGGATCTGGGCGCCCTGGTCCAGCAGGCACTGGATGTCGTGGAGGGGGTTGCCGTCGACGAGCAGCAGGTCGGCGATCGCGCCCTGCGTCACCTCGCCCAGCTCGCCCTTGTGGCCCAGGATTTCCGCGCCGATCAGCGTTGCCTGCTGCAGCACCGGGCCGTTGCCGAGCACCTCGGCGCGCAGGCGCAGCTCCTCGGCCTGCAGGTAGTGCGTCTCGCCGAGCAGATCGGAGCCCAGGCCCATCTTCACGCCGGCGTTGGCGAGGATTTCCAGGGCCTGGCGGCCGGGCCCGCGCACGCCTTCGATCTTGGCGATGGAGAGCGCCGGCAGGCCGTACTTCTCGCCCTCGTTCGCGAGGCCTTCGTAGGTGATCATGGTGGGCACCATGTACGCGCCCATCGCGGCCATGAGCTCGGCGGTTTCCCGGTCCACCAGGTTGCCGTGCTCGATGGTGCGCACCCCGCAGCGCACGGCCCGGCTGATGGCGCGCGGCGTATAGGCGTGGGCCATGACATAGGTGTTGGCGTTGCCCGCCTCCTCCACGATGGCGCGCAGCTCATCTTCCGAATAGCCCAGGTTGCCGATCGGATCGTTGGGCGAGGCCACGCCGCCCGAGGCCATCACCTTGATCTGCGTCGCACCCTTGAGAATTTCTTCGCGCACGGCAATGCGGCAGGCGTCCACGCCGTCCACCACGCGGCCGATGTTGCCCAGCTTGTGTACGCAGGAGCACAGGTCGAGCTCGTCGCTGCGGGGGCGGAAGTCCGCATGGCCGCCCGTCTGCGACAGCGCCTTGCCGGACGGGAAGATGCGCGGCCCGCTGATGAGCCCCGTGCGTACCGCCTCGGCCAGCGACCAGTCGGCCCCGCCCGCGTCGCGCACGCTCGTGAAGCCGCGTCCCAGCATCGCCTGCATGATGGGCAGAGCCCGCAGCATGGTGAGCACGTTGGGCAGTCTGGCCACGTTGCCGAGGTTGAACGACGAGGCCACCGTGTGCACATGGCAGTCGATCATGCCGGGCATCACCGTGAGGCCCGCGGCATCCACCACCTCGGCGCCCTCGGGCGCCTGCAGCCCCGCTCCGATGGCGGCAATGCGCCCGCCCTCCACGAGCACCGAATGGCCGGCATGCATGGTGAGGGTATGGACGTCCAGAACGTTGCCGTTCGCGATAAACAAGGGGGTCATGAACTCGGGCGGATACGGTTACGATTTCAAAATACTCATGGCCCATGCAGCATGGGCATTTCAGGAAGACGCGTGTGCACACCTCTTCCGGAACGCGTTTATCGATCCATTCAAGCCATCGAGCAACCGCCTAAAATCTCACCAGTCCATGAGCAGTACTCATAGCCTCCCGCCATGCGCCGCCTCTGCCCCACGATTTCGGAACTGAATGCCTTCCACTCCGCGGCCAAGCACCTCGCGTTCACGATGGCCGCCAGGGAGCTGTGCGTGACGCAAAGCGCCATCAGCCGCCACATCGCCTCGCTGGAGGACTACCTCGGGCAGAAGCTGTTTCTGCGCAAGTCCACGGGGCTCGAGCTCACCGACGCCGGGGCCACCTACCTGAACACCACGCGCCCGGCGATGGCCGCACTCGAATCGGCCACGGCCCAGCTCATGTCGTACGGGGGTGCGGGCGGCGCGCTCAATCTCTCGGTGCCGCCCACGTTCGCAGCGCAATGGCTGTTCCCGCGGCTGGGGCACTTCAAGCGCACGCTGCCGCAGGTCACGCTGAACTTCGTGCGCTACCAGCACGCGCACGACTTCTCCGTTCCGCACGACTTCGACGCCGCCATCCAGTACGGCTACGGCAACTGGCCCAGCGCCAATGCGCGCTATCTGATCGGCAAGGAAACCAGCATCGTCTGCAGCCCGCAGCTGCGCGACACGCTGGCGCTGCGCGCGCCCGCCGACCTGGAGCGCGCGACGCTGCTGCAGCACATCGAGGTGCCGCTGGCCTGGCAGGACTGGCTGGAGGCCCACGGCTGCGACGCCAGCGGCAGCCGCTTCGGCCCGGGATTCAACCTCTACTCATTGATCATCCGGGCGGCCGTGTCGGGCTTCGGCGTGGGCATCGTGCCCACCTGCCTCGTGGAGGACGAACTGCAGGCAGGCAGCCTCGTGGAGCCCTTCGGCAACCGCTTCGACAGCCCGCTGGGCTACTACCTGTGCGCGCCCAGCGCGCGCACCAACCTTTCGGTCTACAAGCTCGTGAGCGCATGGCTGGAACACTGCTGCAACCACGCGGACTGCGGAGCTCCCGCCATCAGCGAATGCCTGTTCTGCAGCGCGCCGCCGCCTCCGCTGCGCCAAGCATGAAAACAGCCCCTAGCGCTTATCCATCAAGCGCCAGCAGCTATCAAAACCATAGTCAGGCGAACAACCCCTTGTGCTGCTCACGCAGCAGGTTCTTCTGCACCTTGCCCATGGCGTTGCGCGGCAACTCCGCCGTGACGAAGCAGCGCTTGGGGATCTTGAAGTTGGCCAGCTGGCTCTTGAGCGCGCCGATGATCGCATCGCCATCGAGCTTCGCGCCGGGCTTGGGCGTAACCACGGCCACGCCCACTTCGCCGAAGTCCGGGTGCGGCACGCCGACCAGCGCGCTTTCGGCCACGCCGGGCATCTCGTTGATGTAGCCCTCGATCTCGGCCGGGTAGACGTTGTAGCC
>NZ_DF238917.1:0-36615 GCF_000400995.2 Acidovorax sp. MR-S7
CCGCAAAGCCGCGCCAGCTCTTGCTCGACGCCATCGGAGTGCCGGTCATCAACACAGATTTGTGACAGAGCCTTAATTTAAACATACATGTAACAAAATAGTTTTTCCCTATTTAATCTTCAACAACCTTCAAGTAAATGCAGCTTGAAAAAAACGCAACAGGCGCCTTGGCGCCTGTTGCGTGCGGTGACTGTACGGGACGGGTCCGCTAGGGTGTGTAGGACACCCAGACACCCTTGTCCGTGCGCATGCGGTAGCGGCCCGCGGCGTCGCGCAGCACCACCATCTCGCCGTTCTCGGCCTCGAAGGCGGTGGTTTCCAGCCGGGCCATGCGCTCGGCCAGCGGACGGGCGCCGGGCGCATAGGGGCTGTCGCGCAGCAGGTCGCCCAGCAGGGCGTTGATGCCGAAGTAGCTCACGGGCTGGTCCACCACCACGGGGCCGTGGCCGGCGCCGGCGGGCAGGCCCACGATCTTCATGGCGGCGGGCGCGATGGTGATGCGCGGGCTGGGGATTTCGCGCATGCCCGAGATCTGCAGCTTGTCGCCGCGCAGCGCTGCGCCGTGCTCGGGCACGAGCAGCACGACCACGGGGGGGCCGGCGCGCTCCAGCCCGGTGATGAACTGGTCGAAGTCGGCCAGCAGCTTGGACAGGCGCGGCTTGTAGGTGTCCACGCTGGAGCGCGAGGCCAGGCCGGGCACGCGGTTGCCGTCGTGCAGGGAAATGGTGTTGTAGTAGAGCGCCTCAGGCCTGGCGCCTGCCGGCGCGCTCTGGCGGGCGCGGCTCCAGCGCTCCAGCAGCGCGAGGTCGCTGTAGATGGGCGTGCCGTCGAAGCTGTGCATGTGGACGGGCGCGCCCTCGGGCGAGGCGATGCGCCCGGCCAGCCCGCCCTGGTTCTGCAGCATCTTGGCGAAGTCGTCGAAGTGCCCGTCGTGGTTGAGCAGCGCATGCGTCTCGTAGCCCAGCCGCTCCAGGCTGGGGAAGACGTAGCAGGCCGGGTCGGCGCCCTGGTAGAGCGCCTCGTGCGGCTCCTGGCCGCAGTTGCCGCGCAGCACGCGCAGCATGGCGGGGCCGCTGTAGCTGGCCGCCGTGTTGAACTGGGTGAAGACGGCGTCGAAGCGCTGCAGCAGCGGATGGTCGCGCATGCCGACCACGTCCAGGTCGTCCCACGACAGGGAGCACACGTGCAGCACCACGATGTCGAACGCGGGCGGGGCGCCGGCCGGGTTCCAGTCCAGGCGGCGCTGGCGCTCGTGGGCGTAGAACGCCTGGAGCTGGGCGTCGGGGTCCTGCACGGCGGCGCCCGAGGCAACGGCGCCCGGCGTGGCCGCGGATGCGGCCTGCGGCGCGCCGCCTGCCTGGGGCGCGAGCGCCGCCGCCAGCGGCACGCTGAGGATGCCGCCCAGCGCGAAGGTGGAAAACCGGATGCGCCGCGCCAGCACGGCATAGGCGGCCACCAGCGCGGCCAGGCCCAGCACGGCCTGCCAGTTCCACAGGCGCGCGAGCAGCTCGCCCATGTAGTCCAGGCTGAAGGCCGCCAGGCCCTGGGAGAGCGAGAGCACCCGGCCCAGGGAGGGCAGGTAGGAGTCGTAGTACAGCAGCGCGATGGCCGCCGACCACGCCGCCGCATGCCGCAGCGCACGCAGGCCGCGCGCCGCGGGCGGTGGCGCCAGCAGCGCCAGGGCCAGCAGCAGGTTGGGCAGCCAGTGCAAGCCGATGTAGCCGGCGTAGTGCAGCCCGACCTTGGCGAGGAAGTAGAAGCTCCAGTAACTCATGGTTTTATGGTTTTGATAGCTGCTTGCGCTTGCTTTGCATGGATTTCGCTACGTTTTCTCTATGAGACCGTCTCGCATCAAGCGCTGGCAGCTATGGTTTTCTTGCGTCGCATTGCCCGCTCGCGCACCGCCAGCAGCAGGGCGCGGCCCAGCGTGCGGTAGCCGCGCAGGCCCAGGCTGGCGATCTCCTGCAGGCCCAGCAGGGGGCGGTCCACGTCCTGCGTGCGGTTCCAGTGCGTCCAGGAATCGGGCCGCGCGAAGGTGCACTGGACCATCTCGATCTGCTGGTCGCGCGTGAGCGGGCCGTACTGCACGCCGATGGCGCCCTGCCCCTTGTCGAGCACGATTTCGGCGGGCAGGGCGCATTCGGCGCCGTCCCACCACAGGCCCACGTGCACCGGCTGCCCCGCCGCCAGGGGCGCCGCCCCGTCCACCTGCAGGCCCAGGCCGTTCATGGAGAAGTCGGTGCAGGTGGCGCGCAGCACGCGGCCGTCGTCCAGGTAGAGCACGGCGGGCAGGTGCGCGTCCACGCGGTGCATGCGCCGCACCTGGCGCGATTCGGACGCCACGCCCATGGCCGCGCCCAGCATGAGCAGGCTGTAGGCCGTCCAGACCAGGTTGAGCACCACGGTGGCGGGCTCGTCGGCGTTCCACCACAGCAGGCGCGCCAGGCCCGCCACGAAGGCGGCGGAGTTGAGCAGCACCAGCACGGCGTAGGGCAGCGAAGTGGTCCAGTCGAAATACGCGCGCTCCACCAGGCCGCCCTTGGCGGTGACGTTGAACTTGCCCAGCTTGGGGTTGATCATCGCCAGCGTGGTGGGCAGGGCCACGTACCAGGCGAGCACGGTCTCGTAGACCTCGGCCCAGAAGGTGTGGCGGTACTTGCCCTGCACGTGCGCGTTGGCGATGTTCGACTGCAGGATGTAGGGCAGCACGTACAGCGCCAGCAGCGCGGCCTGCGCATGGATGATGTGCAGGTGGAAGAACAGGTAGGCCATGGGCGCGGTGAAGAACACCAGCCGCGGCAGACCGAAGAAGAAGTGCAGCATGGCGTTGCCGTAGCAGATGCGCTGCCACAGCGTGAGGCCCTTGCCGAGGAACGGGTTGTCGGTGCGGAAGATCTGCGCCATGCCGCGCGCCCAGCGGATGCGCTGGCCCACGTGGGCCGAGAGGCTTTCCGTCGCCAGGCCGGCGGCCTGCGCCTCGTTGATGTAGGCCGTGGTGTAGCCGCGCCGGTGCAGCTTGAGCGCGGTGTGGGCGTCCTCGGTGACGGTCTCCACGGCGATGCCGCCCACCTCCATGAGCGGCGCGCGGCGGATCACGGCGCATGAGCCGCAGAAGAACGTGGCGTTCCAGAAGTCGTTGCCGTCCTGCACCAGCCCGTAGAACAGCGCGCCCTCGTTGGGCACGCGGCGGAAGGTACCCAGGTTGCGCTCGAACGGGTCGGGCGAGAAGAAGTGGTGCGGCGTCTGCAGCATGGCGCAGCGCGCGTCGCGCTGGAACCAGCCCACGCAGGTCTGGAGGAAGGAGCGCGTGGGGATGTGGTCGCAGTCGAAGATGGCCACCAGCTCGCCCTGCGTCATGCCCAGCGCGTTGTTCAGGTTGCCGGCCTTGGCATGGCGGTTGTCGGCGCGGGCGACGTAGTGCACGCCCACCTCGGCCGCGAAGGCGCGGAACGCCTCGCGGCGGCCGTCGTCCAGCAGGTAGACGCGCAGCTTGTCCTTCGGCCAGTCCATCGCCATCGCCGCCAGCACCGTGGGGCGCACCACGTCCAGCGACTCGTTGTAGGTGGGAATGAACACGTCCACGCTCGGCCACTCCAGCGGCGCGCCCTGCAGCGGGACGCTCTGGCGCTGCAGCGGCCAGGCGGTCTGGACGAAGCCCAGCACCACCACCAGCCAGGTGTAGGCCTCGGCCGCCAGCAGGCCGTAGCCCAGGAAGGCCTCAACGGCCGAGTCGAACTGCAGCGTGTTCGTCATGCGCCACCACGCATAGCGGCCCATGGCCGTGAGGCTGATGACGGCCAGCGCCAGCGACGGAAAGCGCCCCGGCAGCTTGCGCAGCACCATGGACAGCATCCACGCCAGCAGCAGGAAGACGAGCTGGCCGAACCCGTTGAACGGCGTGGTCATGACCACCGCCGCCGCGGCCAGCGCCACGCCCAGCACCAGCCAGCGCATGCCCGGCACGGCCAGCACGGGCCGCAGCGCGCGGTCGGTGGCCCGGCCGAAGGCGGCGGCCGTGCCGTTGCGTTCCAGCCGTGCGGCCAGCCGCTCCAGCGCGCGCACAGCCCAGCGCAGCGGTGCCAGGGCCAGCCACAGCACGGCAGATGCGGCGCGCCACAGGGCCGCCAGCGCCCAGGCCAGCCCGCCCCCCAGCGCCGCGAGCCACGCGGGCAGGGCCCATGCCCAGGGCATGGGCGGCTTGACGAACAGCCGCCACGGCCACAGCCACCACGGCGCGCCGGGCGGCATGCCCAGCCTGGCGGCCGCCCACGCCGCCGGGTCCGGCACCTGCGCGGGCGCCAGAGCGGCCCAGGGCGCCTGCGCGGAAGGCTTGACGAACAACCGCAGCAGCCAGCACGGCCAGCGCCGGGGCTCGGCCACCTGCAGCCGGTTGGCCAGCCAGGTCAGCGCAGCGTGCAGGCTCACGGCGCCGCTCCGTCCAGGCCGCAGGCCTGCGCGATCCAGTCGGCCAGGCCCTGCAGGTCGTGCGCGGCCTGCGACTGCGGCGCGTGCTGGTGCACGCACAGCGCCTGGGCCAGCGCCTGCTGCACGTGCTCGTCGGCATGCAGCGGATAGGGAATCAGGTGGTCCTGCCACTGCGCGCGCAGCGTGTGCAGCGCCTCGCGGCGCGCGGCGCTGCGCGGGTCCGCGCCCGTGAGCGCGACGGCCCAGCGCACGCCCGCGGGGAGCTGGGCGATGGCGTCCCGCAGCGCACCCTGCAGCCGCAGCGAGCGCACCGAGGCGTCGACCACCAGCACCGCCAGGCTGGCGCACTGCGCGGCCTGCAGCGCCAGCGGCGCGGGCAGCGGCGGCGTGTCGAGCACCACGGTGCTGCCCGGGGGCAGGTCCAGGCCCGCGATCTGCGCCTGCAGCCAGCCGGGCGCGTGAAGGGCGGCCTCCGCGCTACCGCTCCATGCGCCATGGGGCAGCAGCCGCACGCCGGCGGAATTCTCCAGCGCGCAGTCGCCCCACCACCGGCCCTGGGCCGGGTGCCAGCCGCTGGCGGGCGGCGCCTGCAGGCCCAGGTGCAGGCCCAGTGCGTTCTGCGGACTCAGGTCGATGGCCAGGGTGGGCTGGCCGCGCTGCGCCAGCAGCGTGGCCACGTGGGCGGCCAGCGTGGTGCGGCCCACGCCGCCCAGGGGGGAGAGGAAGGCGATGCGGTGCACGTCAACCCTCCTCGCGTTCCTGGCCGGGGCGGTAGGGCCGCAGATAGCGCAGGCGGCGTGGCGCGCGGGCATTCCACAGCCACCAGCATGCCCCGGCGCCGGCCGCGCCGGCGAGCAGGCAGAGCAGCCAGCCGATCGGGCTCATGCGGCCACCTCCTCACGCACGGGACGCCGCCCGATGGGGCGCGCGCTGACCTGCACCGCCGCGGCGCCGCGGTGCGGCGCTTCCTCCAGCACGGCCACCACGACAGGCAGCAGCGCGGCGCCCCCGCCCGCCCCGGCGGCGGGCTGCGCCTCGCGCGGCGCAGGCGCGGCGATGGGCTCCAGCAGCGGCCCGTAGTCGGGCAGGTGCGCCGCCGCGCCGCGCAAGCGCTCCAGCATGAGGGCCATGCCGCCCGCGGTGGCATCCTGCGCCTGGGACGAGAACAACGCGCCCAGGGGCAGCGTGAACAGGTGCGACAAGGCCAGGTCGAGGTCGGACTCGCGGCAGGCGAACAGGAAGACGTAGAGGCCCTGCGCGTCGGCCGTGACCAGGTCGCCGTCGCGCTGCACACGGCAGGCGCGCAGGGCGTCCAGGTGGGCCACCGTCGGCAGCAGCTGCAGCCGCACCAGGCAGTGGGACAGGCCCGCGGCTTCGGTGCGCGCCAGCATGTCGCCGGCGAGCTGCACGAAGCGCGCGGGCCGCTGGTAGCCGCGCGCGGCAGCGGGCATGCATGCGGCCAGGGTCTGCGCGCAGTCGCTTCCGATGGCGCCGGCATAGACGAGGTGGCGGCCGTCCTCGATGAGCTTCTGCAGGCGCGCGAACCCCACCTCGCGGTAGACGACGCTGGTCACGCCCAGGCGCAGCAGCGCCTGCTCGCTGTGCGCGCGCAGCTTGGCTTCGGTCTCGCGCACGATGATCTTCAGGCTGCGCGGGCGCGTCTGCCGCAGGCGGTGCACGAGCGCGGCCACGGCCGCGAACTGCTCCGGCACGCCCGCGTCGATCAGCACCGTGGCGCCCGCCGCGCCGCGCCCGGCCTCCTCCAGCGCCGCGAGGGAGTCGGCGATCTGCCACGCCGCGGGCACGCCGCGCTGGCCCGCGACGCTGGCCCGCGTGGCGTGGACGGCGAACTGGTCCGGCGCGTCCGCCAGCACGGGCTGCGCTCCCAGGGAGAAGCTGCCGTCGTAGCACAGCCGCCCGCCGTCCCGGCGCAGGTCGTAGCGGGCGTCGAACACGGCGCCCTGGCCGCCGTCCCAGCGGTACAGCGTGAGCACCGGCCGCCCGGAGAGCGTGCCCAGCTCGGCCACGTGGCGGAAGGCAGCCTGCGCGCGCACCGCCGCGCCCAGGTCGTTGCCGCCCTCGGCCTGCGCGCGGTGCAGGGGCAGCAGCAGCGCCACGGGCCGGCGCCGCGCGGCGCTCCAGCGGCGCCACTGGCCCGCCAGGCGCTGCAGCTCGGCGACCGTGGCGCCCGCCAGCATGGCATGGGCATCCAGCACGCACAGGCTGGTGTGCGGCCCGAGCCCGTTGCGCGCCAGCTCCTGGGCGAGCGCGCCCAGGCCGTCCCGGCGCAGCTGTGCCTGGGCCTCGGGCGGCAGCAGCCAGGTGCGCAGGCGCCCGGCGGCATGCGCCTGCGCCAGCGCGGGCATGCGCAGCAGCGCGTCGAGGTCGCCGGCCTGGGCGGCCAGCGCCAGCACCGGCCCGGCGGCCAGCAGGTCGGCCACCAGGGCGGGCGGCCAGTCCTGCCAGCAGGCCTCGTCCTGCACCAGCAGCGCGGCGGGCGCGCCTGCCGGCAGGCGGCCCACGCCGTGGGGCAGGCCGTCCACGCCCAGCCCGGCAGGCCGGGCCGTGCGGCGGGGGCCGCTGCGCAGGCCGTGCCACCAGGAGCGCAGCAGGGCGGTGACGGAGGATGGTTTATTCATAAAAAACGGTGCTAACGCTTACCAATCAAGCGCAGGCAGCTCCTTTTTTTGCATCAAAAACTGGAATAGGGTTGCACGGGGCGCGGGCGGTTCTCCAGCGGCGCGCGCACGGGGTCCAGCGCGAACCGGAGGTACAGCGCCAGCGTGGTGGGGGCGTAATAGGCCGAGCGGTCGAGCGACAGCTGCGCGCCCAGCGCCCAGTTCGGCGTGGCCTGGTATTCCACGGCCGCGCGCAGCGAGCGGCCGAAGCCCGAGCTGCCGCCGCCCGCATAGACCGGCGCGTGGCCCTGCGCCGCGGCCTGCGCCTGCAGCGCGGGGGAGCCGGGGTAATAGTCCGACGCGCGGCTGGCGCTGCGCGAGACGGACACGGAGCCGCGCAGCAGCCACGTGAACGCGCCCTTGCGCCCGCCCCACTCCACCGGCAGGCTCAGGGACAGGTAGCGGCGCGGGCTGTAGTAGCCGCCGTGGCCCCAGGTGAATTCGGACAGGTCGCGCGCGTAGCTCCACCACGACAGCGCCGCGCCCACGTTCACCGTCTGGTGCGGCGTGCGCAGCACGTCGCGGTCGATCGCCGCGCGCAGCTGCAGGCGGGTGTTGTCGCGCACGTTGCGGCCTTGCAGCAGCGCGTAGCCGGCGCTGAGCGACGTGCCGTAGCCCGCCCACGGGCGCGACACGCGGCCCGACACGCCCGTGGCGACCACACCGCCCCAGGCCTGCCCGGTGATGGGGTCGCGCACGCCCGCATAGGACAGCAGGCTGCCCGTGAGCGGGCGGCGCGAGAGTTCGGCGCGCCAGCTGAAGTCCTCGCGCCACTCGCTGCGCGCGATGCCGCCCACGAGGTTGGTCACGGGCATGCCGATGCCGACGGCCCCCACGTCCCACTCGACGCCGCGGCCGCGGTAGCCGAAGCCCACGTTGGCGCCGTCGCCGCGCGGCGTGCCCGGTGCGGCCGGGTAGGTGGCCTCGGGCCACGCGGCCACCTGCCCGTAGCCGGCGGCGTCCTGCGCCGAGGCGGGCAGCGGGCCGGCGTCGAGCCGCACCTGGTCCACGTGCAGGAAATGGTGGCCGTCGTAGCCCCGGGGCATCCAGGCGACGGCGGGGATCTCCCAGCCGCGCAGGGTGGAGATGCCCGCGGTGGAATTCTTCTGCAGCCGCTCCATGCCTACCTCCACCCAGGCCTGGCGGCGCGCCTCGATGGCGTGGATGTCCTGCCCGATCCTGCCCTGCTCTTGCGGATTCGTTTCCAGCGCCTGCGCCTGGCGGAAGTAGGCGAGCGCCGGGGCGTAGGCGTCTTCGGCACGCTCCAGCCGGGCCGCGTGCAGCAGCACGCTGGTGTCCTGCGGGAAGCGCTGCAGCAGCTGCTGCGCCAGGGCGCGCGCCTCGTCCATGGCGGGCACGCGCTGCCACAGGCGCAGCAGGGCGAGCTGCGCGCCGGCATCGCGCGCGTCCAGGTGCTGCCGCAGCCATTGCGCCTGCGCGCGCGCCTGGGCCGCCTGCCCCTGGCGCGCGAGCGCATCGCCCAGGGCCAGGCGCACGCCGGCGTCGTCGCCTTGCGACTCCAGCGCCTGCGCCAGCTGCCGCGCGGCGCCCGCATAGTCCTGCGCCGCGAGCAGCAGGCGGCCACGGACGGCGGGTGCATCGCCGCCGTACAGGGGCGACTGGGCCAGGCGCAGGGCCCCTGCGCGGTCGCCCTCGGCCACGGCGGCTTCCACGCGGCGCTCCAGGTGGGCCGCCTGCAGCGCGGACAGGCGCGCCGCCTGCGCGGGCGTCCAGCCCGGCTCGGCCAGCAGGGCGGGCAGCAACTCGGCCAGGGGGCCGTCCATGGCGGCGCGGCCTGTCGCGGCCCGGCCCATCAAGGCGGCGTGCTCCAGCCGCGCCTCGGGCGTGGCCGGGGCGCGGGCGGCGAGGCGGTCGAACACGGCCACGCCCTGCGCGCCCTCGCCGCGCTGGAACCAGGCGTTGGCGACGGTGAAGAGCAGGTCGGCATCGTCGCCCGCCTGGCGCTCGGCCTGGACCAGCAGTTGCCCGGCCTGCGCCGCGTCGTTGCCGGCGGCGCGGGCTACGGTGGCGCGCACGGTGGCCGAGCGCAGCAGCGCGCGCATGGAGTCGCTGCGCTGCTCGGGGGAGACGTGCTCCAGGTCGGCCAGCGCGCCCGCGTCGTCGTCGGTGGCGCTGCGGATCAGGGCGCGGGCGTAGCGCATGTCGGCCTCGTCCCCTTGGAGGGCGATGCCCTCGTCCATGGCGTCCAGCGCCTCGCGCGGCTGGCCCAGCTGCAGGTACACGCGCGCCAGGCGGTGGCGCAGCCAGGGGTCGCGCGGCGTGAGCGCCACGGCGTCTTCCAGCAGGCGCAGCGCGGTGCCGGGGTGCCCGGCCGTGCGTTGCGCCTCGGCCTGTTCGGCCAGCAGGTCCGCGCGCACGGCGGCGAGCTGCGGCGCGCGGTCCGGATGGCTGCGCTGCGCCGCCTCCAGCAGGGCCAGGGCCTGCGGCGCGCGGCCCGCGCGGGCGTGCAGCGCGGCCAGGCCGCGCAGGGCGTCCAGGTGGGCGGGGTCGGCGGCCAGGGCCCGCTCGTAGAGCGCCTGGGCCTGCGCCGGGTCGTCCTGCCGGGTGCGGATGCCTGCCAGCGTGGCCAGGGCTTCGGCATGGGCGGGCTCCAGGGCCACGGCCTGCTGGGCCTGCCGGGCGGCTTCTTCCAGGCGGCCTGCCTGCGCGGCATCGTCCGCCTGGCGCAGCAGGCCCCAGAAGTGGGCCGTGGCTTCCAGCCCCTGCCACCGCGCCTGCGGGGACAGGCTTTGCGCCTGGGCGAACAGCGCCCGGGCTTCTTCGTGGCGGCCCTGGCGCAGGCGCACCAGGCCGAGGCCGCCCAGGCTGGCGGCATCGCGCGGGCGCAGCGCCAACGCCGCCTGCCACTGCTGCTCGGCCTGTGCGAGGTCGCCCGCGTCCAGCGCGCGCTGGCCGGCGGCCTGTGCGAGGCGCGCGGGGTCGCGCGCCCAGCGCTCGGCCTGCGCCGCGGCCTGCCGGGCGGCGCCCCACTGTTCGGCCAGGGGCCGGTCGTCGGGGTAGCGCTGCAGGTAGGCCTGCAGCCGGGGCGCGGCGGCCGCGCCCTCCAGCCGGCCCAGTGCACGGCGCCACAGGTCGCGCAGGCGGTGCGGGTTGGCGGCAGGGTCGTCGGCCAGCGCCTCGCAGGCGCGGACCAGCGCGAGGGCGCTGGCGCCCTGGGCGGCCTGCATTTCGAGCTGGGCGAGGCGGTAGTCGGCATCGCCCGTGCGCTGGTAGAGCTGGTGCAGGGCCGATGCGGCCTGGGGCGCCGTGCGCGCGTCGTTGCCCATGACCTGCCAGTATTCGGCCGCCAGGCCGCCGATGGCGGGCGGGCCGTCGGGAAAGAGGGCGCGCGCCAGTTCGCGCGCCTGGCGGATGCTGTCGGGCGGGTGCCCTGCACGCACGCGTTCGAGCGTCTCGGCCTTGCGGTTCATCTGCGCGAGCAGGCGCATCTGGCCGAGCTTTTCGCGGTCCGGCCCGTGCACGCGCACCAGGGTGGCCAGGTCTGCCGTCGCACTGTGGCCGGGATGGCGCGCGCGCAGCTGCGCCAGGATGCGCTGCGCCTCATCGGCCCGGTTGCCGCGCAGGGCGATGTCGCCCAGCAGGGCCAGCGCGGCAGGCGCGTCGGGGTCGAGCGCCAGCAGCTTGTCCACGCTCTGGCGCGCCAGGTCCAGCCGGTTCCTGGAGGCCCACATCTGGGCGTTGCGCAGCAGCGCCTCCTGCCCCGCGTCCATGCCGTCGGCCAGCGCGGGGGCGATGGGGAGGGCCAGGGCCGAGGAGAGCGCGGCGACGGCCAGGCCCTTGCACGGCCGCTTCATGGCCCAGCCTTCCAGCGGGGCAGCAGGCGCCCGTCGGCGTCAAAGCGGTAGGCGCCGTCCATCCAGCCCTGGCCGAAGAGCGCCAGGCATTGCTCGTAATAGGCATCGGGGCGCGGCGGGCGCGCTTCCAGCCGCAGCTGCTGCACCCGCAGCGCGTCGGCCTCGCCGCTGGCCTGCAGGAAAGGCAGCAGCGCCGCGGAAAAGCCCGAGGGCGCGGGGCCACCGGCCTGGCCGGTCAGGATGTCGATGGACTCCGGCGGGTGGCCGCGCTCGCGCACGAAGCGCGCCATGGGGGCCAATGCCCGCAGCAGCGGCCCGCGGCCCTCGGCCTGGGGGTGGAGCGTGCCGGCCCAGAGGTAGACGCGGATGGCGTTGTAGGCGCCCTGGCCCTTGTCCTTGCCTTCGGCCTCCACCTGGAAGCCCTGGCCGGCATAGACGGTCCAGTCGGGGCTGAAGCCCTGGGGCGCGGATTCGACCATCACCCGCAGGGAGCTGGCCGCGAGCTGCTTCCAGACCGGCTGGCCGGTGGCGCCGGCCAGTCCGTGCAGGAGCTGCAGCGGCAGGTAGCTCGGGTTCAGGCGCCAGGGCCCGCCTTCGGGGGCGAAGCCGCGCGGCGCGGGCAGCAGCGTGGGGCCCAGGCCCGGCAGGTCGGCGGTTTCCTCGCGCACGATGCGCGCCGCCAGCACGGCGCCCAGCGCGCGGTAGCGCCGGTCGTTCCACAGCCGGCCGGCCTCGGCCAGCGCATAGGCGATCCACAGGTCGGCGTCGGAGGCGGCGTTGTCGTCGATCACGCCCCAGGTGGCGTCGGGGCGCTGGCCCCAGAGCCAGGCGGGCAGGCGGGTGGTGAGGTCGCCCGCGCAGAGGTTGTCTTCCGTCCAGCGCAGGATGCGTTCGAAGCGCTCGCGGTCGCCCGCGAGCAGTGCGAAGAACAGCGCATAGGCCTGCGCCTCGGAATAGGTCTGGCCCTGCGCGTCCGAGGTCACACGCCCGCCGCTGCCCACGAACTGGCGGTGGAACGCCTCCCAGGCCGGCCAGGCGGATGCCGTGCCCGCGTCGGCCCAGGCCTGCGCGGCCCAGCCCGCGGCCACGCCCGCCGCGCCCCGCAGCACGGCGCGGCGCGTGGGCTTGCGGGCGCCGTCAGTCATCGCCGCCCTCCAGCCTGCGGCGGGCCAGGGAGCGCAGCGCCCCGTACACCAGCAGGGTCAGCAGCAGGCCGGCGGCGATGCCCAGCAGCGCCAGCGCCACCGGGTGGCTGTGCAGGTGGAACCACAGGCGCTTGTACCAGGGCAGGTCGCCCACGTAGTACACGGGCTGGATGCGGAAGCTCTCCACTGCCTCCCCGCGCAGCAGCCCCAGGTCGCCCTGCAGCAGCTGCACTTTGCCGGGGTCGTTCAGGCCCTGGGCGATCCAGCCCATGCTGCGCGCGTCGCTGGCCGTCAGGCCCACGATGCTGCGCCCCTCCTGCAGCGGGGACTGCAGGCCCACCACCGCCGCGAGCGGGCCGTCGCCCTCCAGCGTGGCGCGGCCGTCGCCGGCCGTGACGGGGCTGCCGCCACCCAGGCGGAACAGCTCGAAGAAGGCATTCACGCCCCGCTCCAGCGGCTGCACGGAGCGCTTGCCGGCCTCGACCAGCGCCGGCAGGCCGCTGCGCCAGCGGGCCAGCAGGCCGTCGCGGTCGCCCACGGAGACGAGCAGGATGTCGGTATCCCTGGCCTGCTCGATCTGCGCCGCGTGCAGCAGCTGGAAGCGCGTGCCCGCGTAGCCGGTGGCCGCCGCCATGCGGCCCACGGCCGTGAGGTAGGCCTCCACGTCGGCGCCGGTGGGCTGGTTGGGCAGCACCACCGAGGTCTGGCCCAGGTCGGCGTATTTGGTGAAGGGGTAGCCGCTGTTGGCGAACGCGGCCAGGTTGGGCATGGCCATGTAGTGGTCGAAGCCCGTCATGTCGATGCTGGACTGCGGGTCGAGGGCCGCGCGCAGCTCCACCGGCTGGGTGGAGCGGCAGCGCCCCAGGTCCGCGGGCGGGATGTTGAAGGCGAACTGCAGCCGGTTGTCGCCGCCCACCATGAAGGCCGGGATCTTCATGTCCGAGCGCACCAGCCCGCCGCCGTCCTGCGCGAGCGGCAGCAGGATCTTGCTCTTGCGGGCCTCGCTGTCGCCGCTGGCCTGCAGCGGGTAGGCCTTGACGAACTGGTCGTTGATGGAGACGTTCAGCGAGCCCCGGTCCGACAGGTTGGTGGGGGTGTAGCGGTAGAACAGGTTCAGCGGCACGCCGCTGGCGTTCCACGTGAACAGGTCCGGGGCCATGCGCGCGTTGACCTGGATGGTGCCGCTCAGCACGGTGCCGCGCAGCTGCAGGTCGGTGGGCCGCTCCACCAGTTCGCCGAGCTGCACGGGGCGCTCGGTGGTCAGCCAGCGCGGGGCGTCGTAGGCCTTGCGCGGCGGGGGCAGCTCCAGCCCGGTCACGCGCATGCTCTGGCCCGACAGGGCGGCCTTGCCCAGCGCGAGCGCGGCGGCGGCGGTTTGCACCTGCGCATCGTCCTTGCCCAGCACCAGCAGCAGCCGCGCGCCCGGCACCTGGGGGTGCGCCACCATGGACAGCGTGGGCTGCTCCACCGGCGGCATGTCCTGGAGGAAGGCGGGGCGGCGGTCGTTGGTGGCGATCACCACGGCATGGCCGGGCGGCAGCGCGTCCTGGAACACCGGGAAGCGGTTACCCCGGTAGGACGCCAGCACGCCCAGCCAGCTGGCCACCGCGCCCGCCGCCTTGAGCTGGCCCAGGCTGGGCTGCGCCGCGTAGACGAAAGGCACCTCCACGGGGCGGCTGTCGCGCGGGTCGAAGAACGGGGCGGGCAGCAGGGCCAGGTCGCCGCGCCCCTGCAGCGGGCGCAGCGCCAGGTCCAGAACGCTCTCGTGGCTGATCTCCGCCCACAGGCTCGAATGGCTGGGATCTTCGCAGTCGAGCGTGTAGTGGCCCACGAACTGGAACGACAGCTGGTTGTAGTCCGTGAAATAGGCGGGGGGAATGTCCACGTCCACCGCCTGAGGCTGGCCCAGCCGCTCCTTGGGCAGGGCGATGGTGCGCACGAGCTGGTCGTTGAGCAGCACCTTGAGGTGCGACAGGTCGGCCAGCAGCGCGGGAGACAGCGTGAACACCAGCCGCAGCCGCGCGGACTCCACCATCTCGTCGCGCCGGAT
The DNA here is from genome assembly GCF_000400995.2 of Acidovorax sp. MR-S7. Taxonomy (GTDB): domain Bacteria; phylum Pseudomonadota; class Gammaproteobacteria; order Burkholderiales; family Burkholderiaceae_C; genus MR-S7. Next base: position 14,114 of record NZ_DF238917.1, read on the forward strand.
ACCCAGCCCCACGCCCGACCAGCTCTCCACGCCGCGCAGGCGCATGGCGCCGCCCAGGCCCAGGTCCTTCAGGCGCGGGCTCCAGCGGCGCAGGACTTGCGGCTCGGCAGCCGGCGTTTCGGCGGCAGCGGCCACGGCCGGGGGCTTGCGGGGCATGGGCGGCTTCTGCGCCCACGCCAGGGATTGGCTCCCCCCCAGGGCCCCGAGGGCCAGCAGCCAAGCGGCGGGCTTGAGAAGGGGGGTGTTCAGGGTCATGGCTGTTTTCGTGGGAGGAAAAAGGGGGCTCGCAAGGCCCCGCAATGCAACTGCCACAAAAGTGTAATGACGATGAAACAAATCAATAGAATTTAGCTATGCAACATCAACAAACCATGACAAAGATTGACAAAATGCGTTGTTTCCAAAGCAAGACGGGCGCCCCGAAGGCGCCCGTCTTGCTTTGGTTTCGATAGCTGCCAGCGCTTGCCTGGCAAGCGCTGGAGGCCAAAAACACGCTGATCAGTGCACGACCATGAGCGTGAACGGCCAGACGTAGGCCTGCATCGTCACGTACAGGCCCACCAGGCAGGCCAGCGCGATGGAGTGGAAGAACACGTAGCGCAGGATGTCGCCCTCGTGGTTGAACCAGCGCGTGGCGGTGGAGGCCACAACGATGGACTGCGCGTCGATCATCTTGCCCATCACGCCACCCGAGCTGTTGGCCGCGCCCATGAGGTTGGGCGAGAGGTGCAGCTGCTCGGCCGCCACCTTCTGCATGCCGCCGAAGAGCACGTTCGACGCCGTGTCCGAACCCGTGAGCGCCACGCCCAGCCAGCCCATCAGCGTGCCGAAGAAGGGGTAGAGCACGCCGGTATTGGCGAACGCCAGGCCCAGCGTGGTATCGGTGCCGGAGTAGCGCGTGAGCGTGCCCAGCGCCAGCATCAGCACGATGGTGAGCAGCGAATACTTCACCAGCCACAGCGTCTTGAAGAAGGTGCGCACGATGGCCACCGGGTTGTACTTCATGACCAGCGCGCTCACGATGGCCGACAGCAGGATGCCCGTGCCGGTGGCCGACAGCAGGTTCAGCGTGTAGACCGCGCCTTCCTTGGTGGGCTGGGGCACCACGGGCGGCACCTTCTCGATCATGTTGTGCAGGCCGTCCATGGGGAAGGCAGGCGCGAAGATGCCGTTGAGCCACGCCTTGACCGAAGGCAGGCCCCAGATGAAGACGAACACCGACAGGATCACCCAGGGCGTCCAGGCGGCCACCAGGGCCTGGGTGCTGTGCCGCTTGGGCGGCTGCGCGGGCTTGGCGTCGGCCGCGCTGGGATCGTGGCCGCGCAGCGAGGGCGAGGTCCACACCTTCTTGGGCTGCCACACGCGCAGGAAGGCCACCAGGCAGACCATGGAGACGATGGCCGCGATGATGTCCACCAGCTCCGGCCCGATGAAGTTCGACACCAGGTACTGCGGCACCGCGAACGACACGCCCGTCACGAGGATGGCGGGCCAGATCTCCCACATGCCCTTGCGGCCCGCGAAGGCCCAGATGAGCCAGAACGGCACCAGCAGCGAGAAGAAGGGCAGCTGGCGGCCGATCATGGCCGTCACTTCCATCAAGTCGTAGCCGTGCACCTTGGCCAGCGTGATCACCGGCGTACCCAGGGCACCGAAGGCCACGGGCGCCGTGTTGGCGATCAGCGACAGGCCCGAGGCGGCCAGCGGCGAGAAGCCCAGGCCGATCAGGATGGCGGCCGTCACGGCCACCGGCGTGCCGAAGCCGGCCGCGCCCTCGAAGAACGCGCCGAAGCAGAACGCGATCAGCAGCAGCTGGATGCGCCGGTCTTCGGTGATGCCCGAGAGCGAATCCTGCAGCACGGCGAAGCTGCCGTTCTGCTCGGTGAGCTGGTGCAGGAAGATGATGTTCAGCACGATCCAGCCGATGGGCAGCAGCCCGGTGAATCCACCGAAGAGCGCCGCCCGGCCCGCCATGTCGGCCGGCATGCCGTAGGCGAAGACGGCCACGAGCAGGGCCGCGATGAGCCCCATGCCCGCCGCGATGTGCGCCTTGATGTGGAAGAAGCCCAGCGCCGCGAGCATCACCACCACCGGTATCGCCGCGAGCGCGGTGGAGATGACCATGTTCCCGAACGGGTCGTAAATTTGTTGCCAGGCCATATGCCCTGTCTCCGTGTTGTTGTCCAGATCTTGGAGGAATGTGCGCAAGCCGGCGGCAGGAAAGCCGCTCGCCGAGTGCGGGTGAGACTGTAGAAAGGTCGTCGCCCGCGCAGCGTGAGAAATGCTACCCCTGCACGTGAAGCATTTTCACGCCGCAGCGCCGCCGTGGCGGGCGGACCTGCAACCTGCGGTAACTACGCGGCGTCCGGCACGGCCAGCGCGCGCGGCAGCCAGTCCACGAAGGCCGCGCATTCCCAGCGCTCGAGCGCACCCGGTCGCCAGCACAGGTAGTAGTCGTGCGGCGAAGGCACGCTGCGCGGCGACAGCCGCACGAGCCGGCCGCTGTCGAGCCACGCCCGCCCCAGGCGCAGGCGCAGCAGCGCCACGCCGAAGCCGGCCACGGCCGCGTCCCACACCAGCCCCAGGTCGTTGAACTGGCTGCCCACCGTGGGCTCGGGCTGCGTGATGCCGCAGGCCCTGAACCAGGTGCGCCAAGGCTCCAGCGGCGAGCGGATCAGGCGCGCGCGCGCCACCGCCTCGTCGGTGGAGAAGTCGCCCAGCGCGCCCGCCTCGCCCAGGTATTCCGGGCTGCAGACGGGGCAGACCTCGTCGCCCAGCAGGTGCATGGACTCGCGCTCGGGGAAATGGCCGGAGCCGAAGCGCAGCTCGATGTCGGCCTCCTCGGCCATCACGTTGTGCACCGGGATCGCCACCTGCAGCATCAGCTCGATGTCCGGGTAGGCCTCGCGGAAGCGCGCGATCCGCGGCAGCAGCAGTTCGCGCGAAAACGTGGGCGTGACCGCCACGCGCAGCCGCGCGGCGCTGGGCGCCGGCGTCGCGCCCGGCAGCTGCTGCAGTACGGCGATGGCCTCGCGCACCCGCGCGATGTAGGCCGCGCCCGCCGGGCTCAGGCTGAAATCGCCGCGCGCGAACAGCTTCACGCCGAGCAGCACCTCCATCTGCCGGATGCGGTGGCTCACGGCGCTGGGCGTCACGTTCAGCTCGTGCGCCGCCAGCGTCACGCTGCGCAGCCGCGCCAGCGCCTCGAAAGCCAGCAGGCCCTGGATCGGCGGAATGCGCGGCGCGGACATCGGAGCCCTAGGCGTCGGCCGACGCGATCACGCCGCCGCCCAGGCAGACCTCGCCGTCGTAGAGCACGGCGGACTGCCCCGGCGTCACCGCCCACTGGGCCTCGGAGAACCGCAGCGCGAAGGCCTCGGCCCCATGCGCGCCGAAGGTGCAGGCCGCGTCCTGCTGGCGGTAGCGCGTCTTGGCGGCCAGCTCGGTGACCGCGGGCGGCATGCCCGCCACCCAGCTCGCGTCGCCCGCCACCAGCGTGTGCGACAGCAGCCAGGGGTGGTCGTGCCCCTGCACCACGCGCAAGGTGTTGGTCTCCAGCTCCTTGCGCGCCACGAACCACGGCGCGTGGTCGCCCGCGCCGCGCTGGGCGCCCTTCTCCTTGACCCCGCCGATCCCCAGGCCCTGGCGCTGGCCCAGCGTGTAGAACGACAGGCCCACGTGCTGGCCCAGCGTGCGCCCCCGGTCGTCGAAGATGGGGCCGGGCTCCCGGGAGATGTAGCGGTTGAGGAACTCGCGGAACGGCCGCTCGCCGATAAAGCAGATGCCGGTCGAATCCTTCTTCTTCGCGTTGGGCAGCCGGATCTCCTCGGCGATGCGGCGCACCTCGGTCTTGTGCAGCTCGCCTACCGGAAACAGCGTCTTGGAGAGCTGCGCCTGGTTGAGGCGGTGCAGGAAGTAGCTCTGGTCCTTGGCCGGGTCCAGCCCCTTGAGCAGCTCGAACAGGCCCGTCGCCGGGTTCTGCCGCACGCGCGCGTAGTGCCCCGTGGCGATCTTCTCGGCGCCCAGGCGCATGGCGTGGTCCAGGAAGGCCTTGAACTTGATCTCGGCGTTGCACAACACGTCGGGGTTGGGCGTGCGGCCCGCCTGGTATTCGCGCAGGAACTCGGCGAACACGCGGTCCTTGTAGTCGGCCGCGAAGTTCACGTGCTCGATCTCGATGCCGATCACATCGGCCACGGCGGCGGCGTCCACGAAGTCGATGTTGGACGAGCAGTATTCGCTGTCGTCGTCATCCTCCCAGTTCTTCATGAAGATGCCGACGACCTCGTGGCCCTGCTGTTTCAGAAGATAGGCCGTGACGGCGGAATCGACTCCGCCGGACAGGCCCACGACGACACGTTGCTTGCTCATATAGGTGTGCGATTATCCCAGCCCCTCCTTCCACCCGGTGCCCCATGGAACTGCGACAGCTGCGCTACTTCGTCCACGTCGTCGAACGCGGCTCCATGAGCCGCGCGGCGCTCGATCTGGACATGGTGCAGTCCGCCCTGAGCCAGCAGATCACGCGGCTGGAGGGCGAGCTGGCCACGCGCCTGCTGCACCGCACGCCGCGCGGCGTGGCGCCCACCGAGGCCGGCGTGGCCTTCTACCGCGAGGCGCAGCTGACGCTGCGCCATGCCGAGCAGGCCGTGCGCGCGGCCCAGCAGGCGCGGCTGTCGGGCAGCGTGAGCGTGGGGCTGGCGCCCACCACCTCGGCGGTGCTGGGCCTGCCGCTGATGCGCGCGATGCGCGAGCGCTATCCGGACGTGCGGCTGCACATGGTCGAGGGCATGTCAGGCCACCTCACGGCCATGCTCAACGCGCGCGAGCTGGACCTGGCCGTGCTGTTCGACACGCGGCTGCACCCCGGCGGGCAGACCGGCGGCGGGCGGCACTGGGAGATCCTGCCGCTGCTGGAGGAAGACCTGTTCCTGATCCGCGGCCACGGCGCGCCGGCCCTGCCGGCCACCGTGACCGCGCAGGACCTGGCCGACGAGCCACTGATCCTGCCCACCGGGCCCCACGGCCTGCGCAGCACGCTGGACACCGCCTTCGCCCGCGCCCGCGTGGCGCCGCGCGTGGTGCTGGAGGTGGATTCGCTCGCCATGGTGATGGCCGCCGTGGACGCGGGCCTGGGCTCCACGCTGCAGCCCTGGGCCGCCATGGGCCGCTACCCGGACGCGGCCCAGCGCTTTCGCTGGGCGCGTCTGTCCGACGACCAGGCTAGGCGCGTGAACCTTCTGTGCAGCCTGTCGGACGACGAACTCTCGCCCGCAGCGCTGGCCACGCGCGTGGTGCTGGCCGACTGCGTGCGCACCCTGGTGGAGGCAGGGCAATGGGTGGGCACCACGCTCATGGCTGCGCCGGATTGACGGCATCAGTGAATCATCGGAGCGCCGCCTTGGGTATAAATGTGTGCAAACACCGCCCCGGCTTTTAGGCTGATCTCGTCAGCGTCGTATGCGCCCGAAGGCAGAAACTCGAAAAGGTGCTTGATGATCTCGGCCTTTACCTGGGCTTGCGCCGTGGCCTTTTCGCGCCAGTGGTCAATTTGCAGCCTGCCTGAATTCAGCTTGGCCAGCAGTTCCTTGGCCACCTGCTTGATCGCCTCGCGGTCCTTCCTGGTGAGCGCGTCTTTTTGCAGCAGGTCGAACACTGCCAGTTGCTGCTCGCTCTCCAGCCCTTCGCGCAGATAACGCCGCTCTTCCTCGCTGCAACGGTCGTTGAAGGCGAACAAATCGTCCATCACCTTCTGGATTTCAGCGGCGTCCTTGTCCTTGTTGTACGTCTGCACGATCTCCTGGTAGCGCTCATACAGATCGACCCGCGTCGGGTTGGCTGCCACCATCGCCGCCAGCCGCTGCTCGATCTTCTCCATCAGGTTCATTGCCGCCACGTTCTTGAACGGCGTTTTCTCGAACTCGGCGCGTAAGCGTGTGAAGTCGATGTTGGAAAGGTTGAAGCGCTGCACGGGCTGCCGCACGACCAGCGGCTCGGTAGCCACCGCGACATCGACCACGTCATACAGATCCTGCAACAACGCACTCACGTCGGGAGCGACCCGTGCATCCCGCAATTTGTTGTAGATGGCCGCCAGCGCGCCCTCCTCGGCGTCGTGCGCAAACAGGCCAGGATGCGGAAACAGGCCCCGATGCCGCGCCTGCGCGTCCTCCACGATGACCTGATAGGTCTTGCGGCGCTCGTCGCTTTCGCACAGCAGGTTCACCGCCTCCAGAATCCTGTGCTGCTTGTCGAAGCCGGTGGCCGCAATCAACGCATCGAGGTCATAGCCCAGGTCGCCCAGAAATTCGCGCCCGGCCTTCAGGCTGTCGGCGTATTCGGTCAGCGCCTCGGTATCGTCGCGCACCGTGTCCTGCTCGGCTTCGCCCTTGCCGGTGCCCGCGCGGTCGCCTTGCGCAAACGTCGCCAGCGCCCGGCGCAGGCTGCGGATCATGCCGTTGTAGTCGATGATCAGGCCGTGCTTCTTGCCGCCGCCCACGCGGTTCACGCGGGCAATGGCCTGCATCAGCGTGTGGCCCTGCATGGGCTTGTCCAGGTACAGCGTGGCCAGGCTCTTCACGTCGAAGCCGGTCAGCCACATCGCACAGACGATAGCCACGCGAAACGGGTGCTCGGCCTTCTTGAACTCCTTTTCCAGATCGCGCTTGACCATCTTCGCGCGGTGCGGCCGGATGTCCAGCGGCTCATCGCGAAAGTTCTTCCACTTGGCGAACTCGGCCACCTCGCCCTGCTCCTGCGAGACGACCACGCAAATTTCGGTGGCACGCATCCAGTCCACCTGCGCGCGCCGCTGCTTGAGCAAGGGCGTGAACGGCTTGCCCTTGGCAGCAAACAGCACCTCGTCGGCCAGCACGGCCTGGTGAAGCTGCTCGGTCTGCTCCTGCCACTTGGCGGCGATCAGGTCGTGCATCTTCACGCAGGTGATCTTGTCCAGGCACACCATCAGCGCCTTGCCGCCACCGGGTTCCGCCACGCGCCAGCGCTGGTGAAAGTGCGCTACGAAATCCGCCGCCACCTTGTCCAGCCGCGTGGGCGAGGTCAGGATGGGGTAGTCGCGCGCCAGTTCGCGGTAGAGCTTGTCTTCCTTCTCGTCTGTCCACGGGTCGTCCAGCGTGGCGGCTTGTTTGGCAGCCTCGATGTGCCGGCCGATGCGCTCGCTCACCTGGGGATCGACGATCTTCAGCTTCTCGCCCGCGTTCTCGTAGAACAGCGGCAGCGTCGCGCCGTCGGCCACGGCGCGCTGGAAATCGTAGATGGACACATAGTCGCCGAACACCTGGCGCGTGAGCTGCTTTTCCGCCGCCTCGATCAGCGGCGTGCCGGTGAAGCCCAGAAACTTGGCGCGCGGCAGGCCCTTGCGCATGTTCAGCGCCAGCCGCCCGTACTGCGTGCGGTGCGCCTCGTCGCTGATGACGATGATGTCCTCGCGTTCCGAATACGCCTGCGTCACCCGCTCGCGGTACTTCTGAATCAGCCCGAATACGTAGCGCCGGTTCTGTTCGCGCAGCATGGCGCGCAGGGCCGCGCCGTTTTTGGCCTGATCGGTCTTGCTGTTGGCACGCCCGCAGTTCGTATAGGTGGAAGCAATCTGCTCGTCCAGTTCCGTGCGGTCGGTAATGACCACGAACGTCCACGCCGCCGACAGCTTGCGGTGGATTTTCTCGGTCAGAAACACCATCGAATACGACTTGCCCGAACCCTGCGTGTGCCAGAACACGCCCAGTTGCCCCACATCCACCTCGGCCATGACCTTCGGGTCGGTGGAAGTCAGCCGCTCGATGACGCGGTTCACACCCAGGTACTGGTGATTGCGCGCCACGATCTTGCTCACCGCGCCCTCGCTGGCGTCGAACAGGATGAAGTTCTCCACGATGTCCAGCAGGCGGCGCTGCTCCAGCATGCCCTCCAGCAGGATAGGCAGCAGCGGCTGGTCCTTGGCCGGTTCCGGGTCATCTTCATGAAGCCGCTTCCAGCGGTAGAAATGCTCCTTGGTCGAAGTCAGCGAGCCGTACTGCGCATCGTGCCCGTTGGAGATGAGCACCAGCGCATTCCAGTGGAACAGATGCGGGATGGTGTCCAGATAGTCGGCGTAGTTCTTCTTGTAGGCGCTGTCGATGTGCGCCTCGAAGCGCTTGAGTTCGATGAACACCAGCGGCAGGCCGTTGACGAAGCCGATCACGTCTGGCCGCCGCAGCCACAGCCGCCCGCGCACCCACAGCTCGCGCACGGCCAGATAGCGGTTGTTGCCAGGCTCGTCGAAGTCGATCAGCCGCAGCCGCCTGTCCACCCGGCGGCCTGCCTTGTCCTTGAACTGCACCGGCACGCCGTCGCGCAGCAGCTTGTATTTCTCCTCGTTCTTGGCAATGAAGCCCTTGGTGATGTCGTCCTGCACCACCTGTGCCAGCGCGTCACCGTAGGCCGCATCCGGCAGGCCGGGGTTCAGGCGCTTCAGCGCAGCCAGCACCTCGCGCGTGAGCACCACCTCGGTGTCGTCCTTGCGGCCCAGCAGGCTGTCCGGCCCGAAGTCCTCCTCGTCCTGCGCGAACACGCTCTGCCAGCCGAGTTCCTTTTCCAGAAACTCGGCGGTGGGGGCCTGGATCAGCAGGTCTTCGGAATAGTCCTTTTTGGCCACTATGCTGCCGCCCCCAGCACGAAACGCGCCCTCTCGATGCGCAACATCTGATAGGGCGTCATGAAACGCACGCCCAGGCCCACGCAGGCATTGGGTATCTTGATACGCCCCGGCGAGGTCGCTGGCGTCTCATTCGTCACCAACACATGGCCACCAGCGAGCGCATGCGCCACCAGATAAAAATCTGCGGCCTGCAAGAACGTATTGATGGCGGCAGGCGTGTAGTGCTGCCCGGTCGCCCAGGCACTGACCTGGCCGAACTGCGCTGCCAGCGCCGCATGGGTACGGCGGAACAAGCCGTCGCCCCGGTCACTGGCCCAGGCCGAAAGCTCGTCAGCCCCCGCCGCGATCTCGTCGGCCACCTTGTCGATGCTGAAGACAGCGCCTGTATTCACCTGATGGACCAGCCAGTCCCAAAACGCCGGACAAAAATCCAGGCCGTAGTGCAGGTTCTTGGCAGCCATGAACACATTGGCGTCCAGCAGATAACTCATGGTGTGACCACTCCCAGTTCACGCGCCGCCTCATGGAAAGTCGCCGTCTTGCGCAGGCCCAGCATCCGGAACGCTTCGGGAAACGAAGTCAGCCCTTCCAGCGTGCTGGACACGATGGCACGCGCAAAACGCTTGCTGGCGCGCGCGCCCAGCGAGCGGTAGAAATCACCGCCGCCACCGCTGCGTTGTTCCAGTTCGCGCAGCCGGGCCTGCTCCTCGCGGTAGTGCTGCCACAGCGTGGCCTGATCGACGAAGCCCGCGTCGAACAGGCGGCGCAAGGCAACGAGCGTACTGACCTTGAACTCGCGCGCCAGCCGCTGGATTTCGTCCGGGATCGGCACATCGGAGCGGTACACCGCGCACAGCGCCTGCAAGGGCATCAGCAGCTCCGCCGCCACCTTGTTGCACCAACGCTCGGTCTGCTGTTCGGGCACCTGGCCTGCCTGCGTGTCCGACACGCCCGTCGCGCCCAGCCACACATGCGCCAGTTCATGCGCCAGAGTGAACATCTGCGCGGCCTTGCTGTCCGCGCCGTTCAGGAACACCAGCGGCGCAAGGTCATCGGCCAGCGCAAAGCCACGGAACTCACCCACATCCAACTTGCGATGGCTATTGCTGCCGACCACGGAACTGGTCATCACCAGCACACCGGCGTCTTCAGCCTTGGCAATCAACTGGCGCAGCGCCTCCGCCCACGTTGGCAACTGGCGTCGCGCCTCGGCGTCCAGGCCCAGCGTCTCGCGCATCCGCTGCGCCACCGCCTCGGGCGTCTCCCGGCCATTCGCGCTGCCGACAAAGGCCAGTGGCGGCAGGCCATGCACGCGCGCGTAGTCCCGATACCAATCCTGCCGCTGCTGGCACAGGTAGAGCGTGTCCAGCAGGGCGCTGCTGGGTTCAGCCAAAGCCTCGTCACGCACGGTGCGGAAGTCGGGCACCGGCAGTGCCAGCGCGGGCGGCTGGGGCAGGAAGAAATAGCCAAAGGCGGTATGTGTCAGGCGGGCGAAGTCTTCCAGTTGCTTGAGCGTGGGTTGCGCCTCACCCGTGAGCCACAACGGCCATTTGCGAAAGCGCGCGGCCACGTCTGCGTCGTGCAGGTGCGCACGCTGTGCGGCCCAGCGCAGCACGGGAATGGAGGCGGCAACCGTGGTCATATCGCATTCTCCTCGGGCAAGGCGATGCTGGAAACGTCGAGTTGGCCGGACATGAGTTTGGGCAGGAGCAGGTCGCGGGCTTGGGCCAGGTTGCGATTTTGGAGCAGCAAGGTTTCAATCTGCTCAAAAACCGGTCGAACCTTGTCGCCAAATACGAGTGTGACATCCGCTTGCGGCAATATGAATGGAATTGTCTTGAAGGTGTCAACGACGATGGCATCGAACACCCCACCGCTTGCCACTTGCTTGAAGTGCTCCACAGCCTCTCGAATTGCAAGAAAGAGGAACAATCTGTCGTAGCCCGATTTCGGGGCAAGCGCGTAGCAGGACTGGTTCATGGCCATCGGCTTTTGCGCCAACGCAATTTTTCCCACAGTGCCGCGTGCTGTGATGAAAGTGGTGTCCTTCGGGTAAAGGCGGCTATTGCAGTTGGCAAGCCCCATATCCGTCAGCACTTTCTCAGTCGCCAGAACATAGAACGAATCCGGGCTGTCCTTGGGTGTGAAAAACGGAATATCACCTCCCCAGTAGTGTTCGACGCCGGTTTTCGGCGTTCCGCCACTGAGAACTGCGATGAAGTCGTACGCTTTGCCTGCTGCCCACCCCTGCGGCACGCCATCCACCACCGACACGGCCTCGTGACCGGGAAAGCGCAGATGCACGAACCACTCGCGGTAGAGCCGCCGAGCGGCGTCTTCGAGCAGGCCGATGCGGCGCTGGTTGGTGGCGATGAGGTCGTCGTAATTTGTGGCCACCATACGAATCGCCTTCTGCTGGCTCAAGTCAGGCAAGTGAACTTTTATCTCTTTCAGATCGCTTCCGCGAATTCCCTTAACCGCTGCGCCACCCACGATGGCTTGAATCTTGGAGCGCCCGACAGGCGAGCGGAAGTAGTTGAAATAGAACTCCGGGTCCGCTAACGACTGGTTCAGTCGAACCCGAATAATCGACGACTCAAAGGTCAGCGGCCCGGAAGGATCGCGGACGATCGTGCATTTTCCCGCCCCTTCCTCAACCAAAGAACGGCGACCAAATAGTAAGTCGCCATCTGCGAGGCCGCTCTTTTCCATTTCGGCATCGGACATCTGAATCAGCGACATGGGCTGATTGCCGATGCGATCAAACGCGAACATCTCCCCCATATTCACGATGGGCACGCCGCTACCGTGATGTTCCTTGCTCTTGTATACGCCGTTCCGACTGGGCGTGGCATACAGCGACTCGAACGTGACCTCACACCACGTCATGCCAGCAATCCCTCCAAATTCCCCGCAATCCTCCCCGCCAGCACCACCGCCTTCTCATTGAGTTCCGCCAGCTCCGCGTGAATCTCCCGCAGCTTCTCGGCAAAATTTTCTTTCTCGTCCTCGCTGGCCGCAGCCACGCCCACGTAGCGCCCCGGCGTCAGCGACCAGTCGTTGGCCTCAATGTCATCCAGCGTCACGGCCTTACACAGGCCGGGTACGTCCACGAACCAGCCATCGGGAAAGCGGCTGAGCAGCCAATGCGCCTGCGCGATGAAGTAGCCCGCTTGCCGCAATGCCTCCAGCACCTCGTCGCGCACGGTGGCTTCTTCCTGCTTCTTCGCGTCTGCCGCCAGCAGCGCGCGCCGGGCTTCGCGCGCGGCCTTGGCGTCGAAGGCGGGCGAGAGGCGGGCGCGCAAGGTTTTTTCGGCGCGGGTCAGCAGGCCCAGCCAGTGCTTGTGGCGGGTTTCGATGGCCTTGGACAGGGCTTTCAATGGCGGCGCGAGTTCGTCGAAACCGTGTTGCACGCTGGCGTGGTGGTCGTGGCTGCCCTGGATGATGTGCCGCCCGTTGATGGGGGCGACCGATTCGCAGGCTTGGCGGGCGGCGCGCAGCAGGGTTGCCGTGTCACCCACACCCCCGCCCTCACCCCGGCCCTCTCCCGCAAGCGGGAGAGGGAGCGCGGCGTCTGTTTTGAAGGCGTCGAGTTCTGCTTGCGTGATGTGGGCGTCTTCGGGCTGGTCTTTGTTGAGCTGCGCGAGCTGGGCCTTGTCGGCAAAGTCGCGCAGCAGCGCGGCCAGGCGCTCGACGGCGGCATCGTCGGCCTTCAGGCGTTCGGGCAGCTTGGCCAGCCATTGCGCGGCCTGCCGCTGGTAGCGGTGGACGAGGCCGACAAACTTTTCCGCCTCGCCACGGTACAGCCAGACGATGGCGCCCAGGTTGGCGAGCTGTTCGTCCGTGAAGACGTGGGAGTTGGCGGAAACGACGGTGTAGACGTTGCGCGCGTCGATCATCAGCACCTGATCGCGCAGGTCGTCGCCCTTGCCCTTGTCGAGGAACCACAGCGTGCAAGGCAGGCTGCGGGTGTAGAAGAACTTGGTGCCGATGGCGACCATCACGTCCACGTGGCCGGTGCGCACGAGCTTTTCGCGGATGTCGCGGTCCTTGTTGCCCGCATCGCTGGCGCTCGATGCCATGACGAAGCCGGCGCGGCCCGTGGCGTTCAGGTAGCTGTAGAAATATTGAATCCACAGGCTGTTGGCGTTGCTGATGGCGCCGGTCTTGCCGTTGGTGCCGGGCAGGCCGAAGGGCAGGCGTGCGCCTTCGCCCACCTGGGCTTCCACCTTTTTCGTGTCCACGCCGTCCACGTTGAAGGGCGGGTTGGCCATGACGAAGTCGCACTGGCCGACGAGCTGGGGTATCTGGTCGTAGAAGGTGTTGCCCTGGCGGATGTTGCTAGCATCCAGGCCGTGCACCACCAGGTTCATGCGCGCCAGTTTGGCGTTGCTGTCGCTCTTTTCCTGGCCGTGGAAGGTGACGGCGTCGTTCGTCACCTGGTGGCGCACGTCCTCGATGAAGTGGCCGGTCTGCACGAACATGCCGGCCGAACCGCAGGCCGGGTCGAGCACCAGGCCGTGGTCGGGCTCGATGACGTTCACGATCATGCGCACCAGCGAGGGCGGGGTGAAGAATTCGCCACCCTCCTGCGCGCTGTTCATGGCGAACTTGTTGAGGAAGTATTCGTAGATGCGGCCGAACACGTCGCCGGTGGCGGCGCGGATGGCGGGGCGGTCGAAGATCTTGACCAGTTCGGCCAGCAAGTCGGGCTCGAAGGCGGTGTAGCCGCGCGGCAGCGCACCGGCCAGCACCTCGTATTCGGCTTCGATCAAGTCCATCGCATGGTCGATGGCGCCGCCGATGTCCGCGCCCTGCGGCAGGCTGGCGATACGGGAGAAGCGCGCGGCCTCGGGCAGGTAGATGGCGGCCTTGCCCGCAAAGCTCAGCTTGATGAGCTGCTCGCGCTGCGCGGCGGGCACCTGGCGGGGAATGCCGGCCTCGATGGCGGGCAGGTAGGCATGCAGGCGGTTGTCGGCGTGGCGCAGGAAGATCAGGCCCAGCACCGGCATGGCGTACTGCACGGCGGTGAGTTTGGAGTTGGCGCGGAGCTGGTCGGCGGCCTCCCAGAGTTCGTTTTCGAGTTGCTGGACGTTCATTGGCTTCTTCGGGCCGTCACAAAGCCTCCCAATCTATCAGGTCGGCATGGGGCGGAATCTGCCATCGGTTTTAGTGATACCCCCATGACCGGGGGCGCCTGCACGCGCCGGCCCGTGCCCCCTACATTCGCCGCACCCACAAAACCTAGGAGAGCCCATGGACCCCGATGTCCTGGTCATCGGCGGCGGCAACGCGGCCCTGTGTGCTGCGCTCATGGCGCGCGAAGCGGGCGCCAGCGTGCTGTTGCTCGAATCCGCGCCGCGCGCCTGGCGCGGCGGCAATTCCGCCCACACGCGCAACCTGCGCTGCATGCACGACGCGCCGCAGGACGTGCTGGTCGAGGCCTATCCGGAAGAGGAGTTCTGGCAGGACCTGCTGAAAGTCACCGGCGGCATCACCAACGAGCACCTCGCGCGCCTGGTGATCCGCCACTCCTCGGCCTGCCGTACCTGGATGCGGCGCCACGGCGTGCGCTTCCAGCCGCCGCTGTCGGGCGCGCTGCACGTGGCGCGCACCAATGCCTTCTTCATGGGCGGCGGCAAGGCGCTGGTCAACGCCTACTACCGCAGCGCCGAAGCCCTCGGCGTGCGGGTGCGCTACGAAGTGCCCGTGGAGCGCATCGAGCTGGACAACGGCCGCTTCGTCGCCGCGCGCCTGGAGGGCGGCGAGCGCATCGCCGCCAAGACCTGTGTGCTGGCGGCCGGCGGCTTCGAATCCAACCGCGACTGGCTGCGCGAGGCCTGGGGCCGGAACGCGCGCGGCGAATGGCCTTCGGACAACTTCCTGATCCGCGGCACGGCCTTCAACCAAGGCGTGCTGCTGCGCCACCTGCTCGAAGACCACGGCGCCGACCGCATCGGCGACCCGACGCAGGCGCACATGGTGGCCATCGACGCGCGCGCGCCGTTGTACGACGGCGGCATCTGCACGCGCATCGACTGCGTGTCGCTGGGCGTAGTGGTGAACCGCGAGGCCGAGCGCTTCTACGACGAGGGCGAGGACTTCTGGCCCAAGCGCTACGCGATCTGGGGGCGGCTGGTGGCGCAGCAGCCGGGGCAGATCGGCTACTCGATCATCGACAGCAAGGCCATCGGCCGCTTCATGCCGCCGGTGTTCCCGGGCGTGCGGGCCGATACGCTGCCCGAGCTGGCGCACAAGCTCGGCCTGCCGGTCGAGACCTTCATGCGCACGCTGGACAGCTACAACGCCGCCTGCCGCGTGGGCACCTTCGACCACACCGCCCTGGACGACTGCCATACCGAAGGCGTGACCCCCGCCAAGACCCACTGGGCACGCCCCATCGACACCGCGCCGTTCTACGGCTACGCGCTCAAGCCCGGCGTCACGTTCACCTACCTGGGCCTGGAGACCGACGACACGGCCGCCGTGCGCTTCCAAGGCGCGGCCAGCCCCAACCTGTTCGTGGCCGGCGAAATGATGGCCGGCAACGTGCTCGGCAAGGGCTACACGGCCGGCGTGGGCATGAGCATCGGCACGGCCTTCGGCCGCATCGCGGGCCGGAACGCGGCTTTGGCATCGAAACAGGCTCCGGCGCAGACCCTGCAAGCGCTGGTAGCTACTGAAATGGGAGCGCAACATGCAGCAGCTTGAAGCCCTGGTGCAAGACGCCCGTTCGCTGGCCGAGAACGAAGTCGCCCGCCAACTGCAGATCTGCAACGCCTGCCGCTACTGCGAGGGCTTTTGCGCCGTGTTCCCCGCGATGACGCGGCGGCTCGAATTTCCCAAGGCCGACGTGCACTTCCTCGCCAACCTGTGCCACAACTGCGGCGCCTGCCTGCACGCCTGCCAGTACGCGCCGCCGCACGAGTTCGCGGTGAACATCCCCCAGGCCATGGCCAGGGTGCGCGGGCAGACGTACCACGACTACGCCTGGCCTGCTGCTTTGGGCAGCCTTTACCAAAAGAACGGCCTCACGCTCTCGCTCGCGCTGGCTGCGGGCTTGGCGCTGTTCCTGGTGCTGGCCGTGGCGCTGAAAGGCTCGCTGTTCAGCGCGCCGGGCGCGGATTTCTACAGCCTGTTCCCGCACAACCTGCTGGTGGGCCTGTTCGCGCCCGTGTTCCTGTTCGCCGTGCTCGCGCTCGCGCTGGGCGTG
This sequence comes from Acidovorax sp. MR-S7, assembly GCF_000400995.2. GTDB lineage: Bacteria > Pseudomonadota > Gammaproteobacteria > Burkholderiales > Burkholderiaceae_C > MR-S7. The sequence goes on from NZ_DF238917.1 coordinate 29,983, forward strand.
CGGCGCTTCTGGCGCGACATCACGCCCGTGACCAGCGGCGCGCCTTTGCCCGCCCCCGCCACGTTGGAAGCCACGCACGACGTGCTGCGCCTGAAGTACCTGGACGGCGGCCACGGCGACGGCTGCCCGAACGAGGACGACGCCTACACCCTCTCGCGCCGCCGCTGCCACCACCTGACGTTCTACGGCTTCCTGCTGTGCTTCGCGGCCACCAGCGTGGCCACGCTCTACCACTACCTGCTGGCCCTGCCCGCGCCCTACGACCTGCCCAGCCTGCCGAAGCTGCTGGGCGCCGTGGGCGGCGTGATGCTGACCATCGGCACGGCGGGCCTGTGGCGCCTGAACCTGCGCCGCGACCCGGCGCACGGCGATACCGCGCAGCGCCCCATGGATCGCGGCTTCATCGCGCTGCTGTTCCTCATCGCCACCAGCGGCCTGGCCCTGTGGGCCGCGCGCGGCACGGGCGGCATGGCGCTGCTGCTGTGCCTGCACCTGGGCGCGGTGATGGCCCTGTTCGCCACGCTGCCCTACGGCAAGTTCGCCCACGGCATCTTCCGCACGGCGGCGCTGCTGCGCCACCACACGGAGCGGCGCCAGCCCAACCCCATCGGCGTGGGCAGCGACTGACAACGCTATCAAAAAAAGAGCTATCGGCGCTTGACAAACAAGCGCCAGAGGCCCATTTCATTCCAAAGGAGCATTCCATGACCACTTCCCCCCCGATGGGCGTCCTGCAGATCCCCTCGATGCGCCCCCACTGCACCGATGCCGAATGGCAGGCCCGCGTGGACCTGGCCGCCTGCTACCGGCTCGTGGCCCGCTACGGCATGGCCGACATGATGGCCAACCACATCTCGGCGCGCGTGCCGGGCGAGGAAGGCGCCTTCCTCATCAACGCCTACGGGATGATGTACGAGGAGATCACCGCCTCCAGCCTCATCAAGGTGGACCACGACGGCACCATCCTCGCCAAGCCCGACTTCGGAGATCTCAACTACGGCATCAACAAGGCCGGCTACGTGATCCATAGCGCCGTGCACCACGCGCGGCCCGAGGTGGACTGCGTGATCCACACGCACAGCTGGGCGTCGATGGCGGTCTCCGCGCTGGAATGCGGCCTGTTGCCGATCACGCAGACGGCCATGCGCTTCCTCAAGATCGGCTACCACGACTACCAGGGCGTGGTGCTCGACACGGCCGAGCAGGCCTCGCTGATCGCCGACCTGGGCCAGGGCGAGGCGCTGATCCTGCGCAACCACGGCGCGCTCACCGTGGGCCGCACCGTGGGCGAGGCGTTCAACTGGATGCACCGGCTCGAACTCTCGTGCCGCGCCCAGCTCGGGGCCATGAGCGCCGGTAGCCCCTTCGCCCAGGTGCCGCAGGCCGTGCTGGAAGAAACCTGGAACAACTACCAGCCCGGCACACGCCGGCCCTACGGGGTGATGGAGTGGCCGGCGCTGCTGCGCATGCTCGACCGCACCGACCCCAGCTACCGCGACTGATTCCCGCCACCCACAACGACAAGGAGACAAGCCCCATGACCACCAGCCGCAGACACCTGCTGGGCTGGGCGGCAGCCTGCGCCGCCGCCCCGCTTTCCGCCCTCGCCAACACCGCCTTCCCGCGCAAGCCCGTCACGCTGGTCGTGCCGTTCGCGCCGGGCGGCAACCTCGACCTGGTGGCGCGCGCCATCGCCCCGGCGCTGCAGGGGGCGCTGGGCCAGAGCATCGTCGTCGACAACCGCGCGGGCGCGGGCGGCGCGATCGGCGCCACCGCCGTGGCGCGCGCCGAGGCCGACGGCCACACCCTGCTCGTCACCACGCCCAATGCCCTGGTCGTGCTGCCGCGCATGGTGAAGACCGGCTACACGCTGCAGAGCTTCGAGCCCGTGGGGCTGGTGTCGGGCACCGCCCTGGTGCTGGCCACCAGCGCGCGCAACACCCGCCTGCCCGACGTGGCCGCGCTGCTGCGCGAGCTGCGCGCACGCCCCGGCGAGATCACGGCGGGCCACGCCGGCCCCGGCACCACCAACCACGTGGCGCTGATGCTGCTGGAGGAGGCGGCCGGAGCGCGCTTCAACCTCGTGGCGTACAAGGGCTCGGCCCCGGCGCTGGTGGACGCGATCAGCGGGCAGACCGACCTGATCTGCGACCAGCTCTCCAGCTCGATCCAGCACATCCAGTCCGGCGCGCTGCGCCCGCTGGCCGTGCTGTCGAAGGAGCGCGACCCGCAGTTGCCGAACGTTCCCACGCTGCACGAGGCCGGGCTGGCGGGCTTCGACGCCACCACCTCGACCGGCCTGCTCGCGCCGCGCGGCACGCCGGCCGAGGTGGTCGCCGCGCTGAACGCCGCCCTGGCGCGGGCGCTGGCGGATACGCAGGTGCGCCAGCGCCTGCAGACGCTGGGCAGCACGCCCCGGCCGCTGTCCGCCGCGGCGTTCGGCCAGTTGCTGCAGCAGGAAGACCAGCGCGCGCAGAAGCTCGCGCAGTCCGGCCGCCTGGCCGGCGCCAACACCTGATGCCGGGAGCCGCGCCATGACCCGCCCTTGCCTGCCGCCGCTCGCCGCGCACACGGCACCCGCCTTCGCCGTGCCGCCGCTGGCCTGCGACAGCCATGCCCACGTGTTCGGCCCCTACGCACGCCACCCGCTCGCGCAGGATCGCAGCTACACCCCGGATGAATTCCCGGCCGACGCCTTCATCGCCCACCTCGACCGCCTGGGCCTGGCGCGCGGCGTGCTCGTGACGGGCAGCGCCAGCGGCCTGGACAACGGCGCGGTGCTGGAGGCGCTGCAAAAGTACCCCGCGCGCCTGCGCGGCGTGGCCGTGCCCTCGCCCGCGACCTCCGACGCCGACCTGGACCGCTGGCACGAGGCCGGCATCCGCGGCGTACGTGTGAACCTGTTCCAGCGTGACGGCCACGCGGTCTACCGCAACGGCGTGGGGCTGGACGTGCTCGAAGCGCTGGCGCCGCGCCTGGCGCGCCGGGGCTGGCACGCGCAGGTGTGGATCCACGCGCCCGACCTGCCCGCGCAGGCAGAGCGCCTGCTGCGCCTGGGCCTGCCGCTGGTGGTGGACCACATGGGCCGCATGGCCACGGCGCGCGGCGTGGACGACCCCGGCTTCGCGCACCTGTGCCGCATGCTGGAGCGCGGCGAGGCCTGGACCAAGATTTCCGGCGCCGACCGCAACACCGCCGGCAGGCAGGACTACGCCGACGTGGACGCGTTCGCCCGCGCCCTGCTGCAGGCCAACCCCGCGCGCGTCGTCTGGGGCAGCGACTGGCCCCACATCAACTACTACGACAGCGCGCAGATGCCCGACGACGGCGCCCTGCTCAACCTGCTGGCGCGCTGGCTGCCCAACGCGCAGGAACGCGAGCGCGTACTCGTGCACAACCCCGCCGTGCTCTACGGCTTCGACTGAAGCCTTCCCCCCCACAACCACCAGGAGACAAGACCATGAAGCCCCTCACCACCATCCGCCGCCGCCTGTGCGCGGCCGGCGGCCTCGCGCTGCTGCTCGCCGCGTCCGCCACCGCCCAGGCACAGGAGGCGCGCTGGCCCGCCAAGCCCGTGCGCATCGTCGTCGCCTTCACTGCGGGCGGAACGACCGACATCCTTGCGCGCGCCGTCGCGCAGAAGCTCGGCGAGAAGCTGGGGCAGTCGTTCATCATCGACAACAAGCCCGGCGGCGGCGGCAACATCGGCACGGCCGAGGTGGTGCGCGCCGCGCCCGATGGCTATACGCTGATCGTCAACTCGGTCGGGCCGATCTCGATCAACCAGACGCTCTACAAGAACCTGCCCTACGACCCGCTCACCGACCTGGTGCCTGTGGTGCAGCTCGCCGACGTGCCCAACGTGCTCGTCGTCCATCCCTCGGTGCCCGCGAAGACGTTCGAGGAATTCGTGACCTACCTGAAGGCCAACCCCGGCAAGCTGAGCTACGGCTCCACCGGCGTGGGCACGTCCTCGCACCTGTCGAGCTACATGCTGGGCCAGCGCCTGGGCGCCGAGCCGCTGCACGTGCCCTACAAGGGCGCGAACGCGCTCAACGACCTGCTCGCGGGGCGGCTGCAGTTCATGTTCGCCACCATCCCCTCGGTGATCCAGCACATCCACGCGGGCAAGCTGCGCGCGCTGGCCGTCTCCAGCCCCAAGCCGTCGCGCTCGCTGCCGGGCGTGCCATCCGTGGCCGAGAAGGGCTTCCCCGGCTTCGAAGCGGGCTCATGGTTCGGCTTCTTCGCGCCCAAGGGCACGCCCGCGTCCGTCGTCACCGCACTGAACCGCGCCGTCAACGATGTGCTGCCGCCGCTGCAGGAGCAGATGATCCGCGAGGGCGCCGACCCGGTGGGCGGCACGCCCGAGCAGTTCGGCGCGTTCACGCGGCGCGAGTACGAGAAGTGGAAGGAGATCGTGAAAGCCTCGGGCGCGGAGGCGCAATGACCGCCCCGCCGCGCCTGCTGCTGTCGGACTCTGCGCGCACGCGCCTGGGCGAGCGGCTGGCCGCGCAGGCCGTGCCGGTGTCGCTGGAGGAGGCCGAGCGCGGCGCGCCGTTCGACGCGGCCTTCGTCTCGCGCGACGTGACGGGCCTCTCGACCAAGCACGAGGTGCAGCCCGGTACGGCCCGCTTCTACGATGCGATGCGCGCCCAGGCCGCGCTGCGCTGGGTGCACGTGCATTCGGCCGGCGCCGACCGGCCGGTGTACGTGGAGCTGCGCGCGCGCGGCGTGCAGGTGACGACCTCGGCCGGCACCAACGCCGCCGTGGTCGCGCAGACCGCGCTGGCCGGCGTGCTGGCGCTGGCGCGGCGCTTTCCCGAACTGCTGGCCGCACAGCGCGAGCGGCGCTGGGCCTCGCTTATGGGCACCGGCCTGCCGCGCGACCTGGCGGGGCAGACGGCCGTGGTCGTGGGCTGGGGCGCCATCGGGCAGCAGATCGGCGCATGGCTCGGCATGCTGGGCCTGCACGTGGTGGCCGTACGGCGCGAACGCGCGCAGACGGAAGGCTGCGCCGAATGCGTGGCCTATGGCGACCTGCCCGCCGTGCTGCCGCGCGCCGACTGGCTGGTGCTGGCCTGCCCGCTGACCGAACGCACGCGCGGCCTGGTGGACGCGGCGGCGCTCGCGCACCTGCCCGCGGGCGCGCACCTCATCAACGTGGCGCGCGGCGAGGTGGTCGATGAACCCGCGCTCATCGCCGCGCTGCGCACCGGCCGGCTGGCCGGCGCCTACCTCGACGTGTTCGCGCACGAGCCGCTGCCGCCCGACTCGCCGCTGTGGCGCCTGCCCGGCGTCATCGCCACGCCGCACAGCGCGGGCTTCTCGGACGGCAACGCGGCGCGCGTGGAGGCGCTGTTCCTCGACAACCTCGCGCGCTGGCGCGCGGGGCAGCCGCTGCGCAACCCGGCACTGGCATGACCAGCCGCTTCAAAAAAGATAGCTACTCGCGCTTACCCTCTATGCGCTAGAGCCCGATTTCACTTAAAACGTCCGCGAAGGAGCCTCACGATGAAAAAACGCACCCTGATCCAGGCCGCCGCTGCAGCGGCCGCTTTCCTGGCCTTCGCCAGCCCGGCGATGGCCCAGGACTTCCCCCCGGCCAAGCCCGTCACGCTGGTCGTCGGCTTCGCGGCCGGCGGCGCGGCCGATGCGGCGGCGCGCCTGATCGCCAAGAAGCTCGGCGAGAACATCGGCCAGTCCGTGGTGGTGGAGAACAAGGGCGGGGCGGGCGGCAACATCGCCCACCAGCAGGTGGCCGCCGGCGTGGCCGACGGCACGGTGCTGCTGCTGGGCTCCGTGGGGCCGCTGACCATCGCGCCGCACCTCATGAAGCTGGCCTACGACCCGTTCAAGGACCTGGCGCCCATCTCCGGCGGCGTGTACTTCCCCAACGTGCTCGTGGTCCACAAGGGCGCGGGCGCGAAGACGCTGGCCGAGTTCGTGCAACTGTCCAAGAAGAAGCCCGGCAGCGTGGATTTCGCCTCGACCGGCGCGGGCTCGGCCTCGCACCTCGCGGGCGAGCTGTTCAACCAGCGCGCGGGCATCGACATGGTGCACGTGCCCTACAAGGGCGGCGCGCCCGCGCTGCAGGATCTCCTGGGCGAGCGCGTGACCAGCTACTTCGCCGCGCCGCCCACGGCCATGCCGCACGTGGAGACCGGCAAGCTGATCCCGCTGGCCACCACGGGCCTGACGCGGCCGGCCTACCTGCCCAATATCCCCACGGTGGCGGAGTCGGGCTTCCCGGGCTTCGAGGCGCTCAACTGGTACTCGTTCATGGCCTCGGGCAAGACGCCCGCGCCGCTGCTCGACCGCTGGAACGTGGAGATCGTCAAGGTGCTGAACGACCCCGGCGTGAAGGACGCGCTGAACAAGCACGGCCTGTCGCCCCACCCCACGACGCGCACGGAGTTCGCCACTTTCATGAAGAAGGAGTACGACCAGTGGGGCGCGATCGTGAAGGAGCGCAAGATCACGGCCCAGTGACCGCCGCGGCGACGGGCAGCCGCAGCACGCAGCCATCGGCCCCGCCGAGCCGCAGCGTGTAGCGCGGCGGCCGGCCGTGCGGCACCTGCTGGAAGTGCTCGGCGTCCGCGCCCGAGAGCGACAGCTTCAGGGGGGGGCCGGGCC
>NZ_DF238917.1:36693-99324 GCF_000400995.2 Acidovorax sp. MR-S7
ATCTGCACGGCTTCCATCTCCCCGGGCACCATGCGCCGCGCGCTGGCGCGCGAGAAGTCGCGGAAGGGCCACGCGGTGCGGTAGCGCTCGGGCGCCTCGCGCGTGGCGCGGTGGGCCAGGCGCAGGCAGCCTTCGGTGATGTAGACCAGATTGCCGCCCTCTTCCAGCTCGGACAGGTAGGCGAACAGGGCCCCGTCGCCCTCGCTGCAGGCCACGTTCAGCTCCAGCAGCGGGTGCCCCGCCAGCTCCATGTCGTGCGGCAGCGGGTCGGAGAGGAAGGAGCACATCTGCGCCTCGTGCGCGGCCCAGTCCTGGTAGTAGTCCACGGTGGCCTGCGCGGCCAGCCGCTCGAAGCGCGTGTGGCGCCCGCTGGACACGGCGAACCGGGTCTGGAACTGGGCGGTCTGCGCCTCCTGCGGCGCCTGCGGGCCCAGCGCGCCGCCCGGCTGCAGGTGCCACTGCGTGGGCGCGGCGGCCGGCGGCCACTGGGCGCTGCCGCGCCATGCCTCGGCATGGGTGCAGAAGTAGTGCACGGGCTGCTCGGCCTGCAGCCCCGTGTCCAGCCCCGCCAGGTGGTGGTCGAAGAAGCGCAGCACCTCGGACAGGATGGAGAACTGCGGCGCGCTGGCCCCGGGCGTGCGCCAGGGCGATCCGTTGGTGCGCGCGCCGTGGTCCCACGGCCCCAGCAGCAGGCGGTCGTGCGGGCCCCGCAGCGTGAGGAAGCGGGAGACGGAGCCGTGCACGAAGGCGCTGCCGTCGTACCAGCCCGAGACGGAGTACACCGCCACCTTGCCGGCCACGTCCTTCAGGTACCAGTAGGGGCTGCAAGCGCCGCTGTGCAGCGCGGGGTCGTGCAGGCAGCCTTCTTCGCGGAACGCCATCTCGGGCGCCATGTCGCGCAGCAGGAAGCTGTCCTGGTGCTCCTCGATGGCCTGCCGCACCAGCGCGCCCTGCGGGTCGTCGTCCACGGGCGCGGGGCCGGCGTAGCGCGGGTCGCTGAAGTAGGCGTAGGCCTTGAGCGCGTCGCGCCGGTCCCAGTCCAGCGCGCGGATGAGGTCGTCGTAGTGCGCGGTGACGGTCTTGCAGGCGATCCCGCCGGGGAACACGTGGTCGCTGTAGGTGTCGGACACCGCGAACAGCGGCGCGATGGCCTTGACCGCCGGGTGCCCCGTGCTGCCCAGGAAGCACGAGGCCGCGCCCAGGTAGGAAATGCCGGTGGCGCCGATGCTGCCGTTGCACCAGGGCTGCTGCGCGATCCATTGCGCCAGCGCCAGGTAGTCGCCGCGCTCGGTGGGCGAGCGGAACGCATCGCGCCGCCCGAAGCTGGCGCCACTGCCGCGCACGTCCATCACGACCAGCGCGTAGCCCCGGGGCACGAAGAAGTCGCGGTAGAGCGCGATGTTGGGCGCAGGCTCGGCACCCGGCGCGCTCACCTGGAAGCGCCGGTAGTACGGCGTCATGACGGCGATCACCGGGAACGAGGCGGGCGGCGCGTCGGCGCCGCTGCCCTCGGGCAGGTACCAGTCCAGCGCCAGACGGCAGCCGTCGGGCATCGTCAGGTACTGCGAGCGCGGCGCGCCCGTCACCCAGCGCGCGGGGCGCCGCCCGGCGTATTCGCCCGGCGGCACCACCCAGGCCTGGCCGTTCGTGTCGTGGTCGGACATGGGTCAATCCAGGCTGATGTTGAGGGACTTGATCAGCTCGCCCCAGACCTTGGCCTCCTGCACGGCACGCGCCTTGATCTGCTCGCTGGTGCCGGGGATGGGAAACAGGAACTGCTCGTTCAGCCGCCGCTTGTTCGTCTCGTCGTCCAGGAAGGCCATCACGGCGCCAGAGAGCTTCCTGACCACGTCGGCCGGCAGGCCCGCCGGTCCCACCAGCGCGTACCAGCCGGGCAGCGCGGGCATCTGCGGCGCCAGCTCCTTGACCAGCGGAATCGCGGGCATGCGGCTGGAGCGGCTGTCGCCCGACTGCGCGAGCGCGACCACGGTACCGGCCTCGTACTGCGGCAGGGCGGTGACCGTGGTGACGCACATCAGGTCGGTCTCGCCGGAGACGACGGACATCAGCGCCGGGCCGGAGCCCTTGTAGGGAATGTGGCGCAGGTCCAGCTTCAGGTCGCGGGCGATCTTCTCCATGTACAGGTGCGTGGAATTGCCCAGGCCGCCGCTGGCGTAGGTCAGCCGCCCGGGTTCCGCCTGGGCCTTCTTCACGAAGTCCGCCCAGCTGCGGATGCCGCTTTGCTTGCTGGCGACCACCATGAAGCTCGCATCCGCGACGGGCGCGATGTAGGTGAAGTCGTTGAGCGCGTCGTACGGCACCTTCTTGTAGAGGTGCTGGTTGAAACTCGCCACGGAAACGCTGGTGAGGAAAATGGAATATCCGTCGGGCTTTTCCTTGGCGACGATGGACGATGCCAAAATGCCATTGGCACCCGGCTTGTTATCCACGACCACCGACGCATTCAGGTGTTTCGAGAGAAAATCCGCGAGCTGGCGGCCCGTGGCATCCGCGCCCGAGCCCGGCCCCTGCGGGATCACCAGCCGGATGGGGCGCGACGGATAGTCCTGTGCCCAGGCCTGGTGCACCCCGGCGGCGGCCGCGAGCATGACGAGCGCGCGGCGCTGAATCCCCTTGTTCTCCATATTCCTTGCCTTTATCAAAATGATTCGCACATAACCGCCGCACGGTATTCGCCCGGAATTTAGAAATACCCATCACGAAAATACTTGCCGCGGCTCCGGCCGCAGCCGGAGACATATGGCCCATTATTTCCACTGTCCCTGCGCGGGGCCACTGAAATTAATTGCTGCTGGTATTAGGTTTTGCTCATGAGCGATCTGGCGGACGGATTCACCTGGGCGCGCCGGCTCAAGGTGCGGCACCTGGAGTCGCTGCTGGTGCTGGAGCAGGCCGGCACCCTGACCGAGGCCGCCGTGCGGCTGCACATGACGCAGTCGGCCATGTCGCACTGGCTGGCCGAGATGGAAAGCCTGGTCGGCGCGCCGCTGGTGGTGCGCGGCGGGCGCCGGCTGGAGCTGACGCCCGCGGGCCAGCTGATGAAGCGGCTGGCGATCAGCGTGCTGGGCGACGTGTCCCGCGCGGGCCAGGCGCTGAACGCCTCCGCCCGGGGCAAGACCACGCGCCTGCACGTGGGCAGCGTGTGGTCCGGCGTGGCGCGGGTGCTGCCCATGGCGGTCACGCATTTCCAGCGCCTGCACCCGGAGGTGTCCGTCACCGTGACCGAGCAGCCCGTGGGAACGCTGCTGGAGCGCCTGGCGCGCCGGGAGCTGGACGTGGTGCTCGGCACCATCGACGCGCGCACCTACCACTCGGGCCTGCAGTACGAGACCCTCTTCGAGGACGACATCTGCGTGGTCGTCGGCCGGGGTAGCCCGCTCTGGGGCGACACCTGCCTGCACCCGCTGGGCTCGCTGGTGCACGAGCAGTGGATCGTGCCGCCCAAGGGCACGACCATGCGCGGCCAGTGGGACTCGGCCCTGATCGACGCGGGCGCCCCCTGGCTGCAGCCCAAGGTGGAGACCGCCGCCATCACCACGCTGCTGACGCTGCTGCACAGCGGCAACTACATCGGCGTGTGCTCGGAAGAGATGACGCGCTACCAGTCGGCGCACGCGATGGTGCACAAGGTGGCCATCGACCGCGTGATCCGGTTCGGCGCGGTGGGCGTCGTCTGGAACAAGGACCTGTACTCGGAAACCATCGAGGCCTTCGTCCAGATCGCCCGGGAGATCAGCCGCCCCGGTGGGACCGGGCTGGCGGCTGCAGCACGCTAGCGTCGGTGTGGATCAGCGCCAGCGGCGCGCGCCGGCCGGCCAGGTAATCCAGGGTGCACTGCAGCACCAGCGGGCTGCGGTGGCGGTCGGCGCTGGCGCGCAGCTCGGCCAGCGTCATCCACACGGTGCGCACGATGCCGTCGTCCAGGCCGCGCCAGGCGTGGTGCGCACCCACCTGGCCGGTGAACGCGAAGCGCAGGTAGGTGATGTCGTCGCCCGTGCGCGTGCGGGTGAAGCGGTTCAGGTACACGCCCACCAGCGCCGTGGGCTCGAAGTCGTAGGCCGTCTCCTCCAGCACCTCGCGCGCGCAGGCGGCGATGGGCGATTCGCCCGGGTCCAGGTGCCCCGCGGGGTTGTTCAGGCGCAGGCCGTCGGCGGTGTCTTCCTCCACGAGCAGGAAGCGGCCCTCGCGTTCGACGATGGCGGCCACGGTGACGTTGGGTTTCCAGCGGTTGGGCATGGCGGCGATTATCGCCAGCCCCGGTGACGGCCGCTTTCCCGATTTTACAAAACTATAATGAGAATGATTCGCAACATTAAATTCACAACAGCGCGAACGCCTGCGCGGCCCTGCGGCCGCCCGTGATTCTTCTTTCGAGGGCTTTTTCCATGCAATCCATTGCTACCGCCGTGGCGGTGCGCGGCACCGCCGCGCGCGCCATTTCCTTCTCCAACGACGCCCGCGCACCGCGCCCGCGCGCGCTCGCCCTGTCCCTGGCGGCCGCGGGCCTGCTGGCCGCCGGCGCCGCGCAGGCCCAGGCCGAGGCCACGCTGAACGCCGTGGTGGTGACCGCCTCCGGTTTCGAGCAGGCGGTGGAGGACGCGCCCGCCTCGATCACCGTGATTCCGCGCGCCGAGCTGGAGAAGAAGACCTACAAGGACGTGACCGACGCGCTCAAGGACGTGCCCGGCGTGGTCGTCACGGGCGGCGGCAGCTCCAGCGACATCAGCATCCGCGGCATGGCGTCCGCCTACACCATGCTGCTGGTGGACGGCCGCCGGCAGAACTCGCGCGAGACGCGCCCCAACAGCGACGGCCCCGGCATCGAGCAGGGCTGGCTGCCGCCGATCGAGGCGATCGAGCGCATCGAGGTGGTGCGCGGGCCGATGTCCTCGCTCTACGGCTCCGACGCGATGGGCGGCGTGGTGAACATCATCACGCGCAAGGTGCCCCAGGCGTGGACGGGCTCGGTGCGGCTGGAGACGCAGCAGCAGGAGGCGTCGAAATCGGGCGACATCTACCAGACCAACTTCTTCCTGGGCGGCCCGGTCCAGACAGACCTGCTGGGCCTGCAGGTCTACGGCCAGAAGTCGCGCCGCAACGAGGACAGGTTCCTCAACGGCTTCAACGAGCAGGACACGACCTCGGGCACCGTCAAGCTGAGCCTGACGCCCGACAAAGACCACGACATCACGTTCGAACTGGGCCGCACGCTGCAGGACCGCATCTCCACGCCCGGCAAGAGCATGGCGCTGGAGACCTGCCGCAGCGGGCGCTGCACGCCCAACACCGCGTCGGCCAGCGGCTACGACAAGACGCTCTACAGCCTCTCGCACGTGGGCCGCTGGGCCGTGGGTACGTCCAACACCTACCTGCAGCAGGAGGAGGTGGACAACCCCGGCCGCAGCATGAACATCAAAAACACCGAGTTCAACAGCCAGATCACGATGCCGCTGGGCAACCACCTGACGACGCTGGGCATCTCGTACAAGAACGAGAAGCTCGGCGACAAGGGCAACCAGCTCGTCACCGCCAACCCCATCGACATGCTGGAGCGCTACCAGTGGGCGCTGTTCGCCGAGAACGAGTGGAGCATGACCGAGCGCTTCGCGCTCACCGCCGGCCTACGCCTGAACCGCGACGAGAACTACGGCACGCACTGGACGCCACGCCTGTACGGCGTGTGGAAGGCCACCGACCAGCTCAGCGTCAAGGGCGGCGTTTCCACCGGCTTCAAGGCGCCCAGCCTGCGCGCAGCCGTGGCCGACTGGGGCCAGATCACCGGCGGCGGGGGCGACCCGGCCGTGATCGTAGGCAACCCCAACCTCAAGCCCGAGAAGAGCACCAGCCAGGAGATCGGCGTGGTCTGGGACAACCGGCGCGACCTCAGCGCCAGCCTGACGGTGTTCAACACCGACTTCAAGGACAAGATCACCGAACAGCGCCGCTGCGTGGACTCGGGCAGCAACGGCGCCAGCATCTCGGCGGGCAACTGCACCATCGACGGCACGGCCTACAAGTTCATCAGCGACCGCATCAACGTGGACGAGGCCAACATGCGCGGCATCGAGGCCACGACGACCTGGAGCGCCACCGACGCCCTGCGCCTGGCCGCCAACTACACCTACACGCACTCCGAGCAAAAGAGCGGCGCCTTCCAGGGCCAGCCGCTTAACAAGATGCCCAGGCACATGCTCAACGCCACGGCCGACTGGCGCGCCACGGCGCAGATGAATGTGTGGAGCCGCGCGAACTTCCGCGGCAAGACCTCCGACTACCTGAGCCGCACCTCCATGGCCAAGGGCACGCCCTCGTTCACCTTCGTGGACGTGGGCCTGAACTACGACTTCTCCAAGCAGGTCAAGCTCGGCGCGGGCATCTACAACCTGCTCGACAAGCACGTGACCGACGAGTCCTACGGCGCCGTGTACGACGGCCGCCGCTACTGGGTCAGCCTGACCGTGGGGTTCTGACGCGATGCGCCCCGCCCTCCTCACCCGCCGCGCCTTCGCCCTGGGCGCGCCGCTGCTGCTGGGCGCGGGCGGCGCGCAGGCCGCCACGCCCCGCCGCGCGGTGGTCTACGACCTGGGCGCGCTGGACATCTTCCACGCCCTGGGCCTGCCCGTGGCGGGCGTGCCCCGGGCGCAGCTGCCCGCCTACCTCGCGGGCTATGCGGCCCGCGCCGAGCCCGCCGGCAGCCTGTTCGAGCCCGACTACGACGCGCTGAGCCGCCTGCGGCCCGACCTCGTCATCGTCGGCGGACGCTCGGCCGCGCGCCGCGACACGCTCGCGAAGATCGCGCCCACGCTGGACATGAGCGTGCGCCCGCAACACCTCGTGGAAGACGTGTCGCGCAACATCGACGCCATCGCCCGCCTCTACGGCAGGCAGGTCCAGGGCCGCGCGCTGGTGCGCAGGATCGAGGCCGAGGCCGCCGCGCTGCGCCAGCAGGCCGCGCGCGCCGCGCCGGGCCTGCTGCTCCTGCAGATCAACCAGATCCTCGTGCCGCAAGCGCCGGGCGGGCGCTTCGGCTTCCTGTTCGATGCGCTGGGCGCACGCTCGGCCATCGCCGCCCAGGACGTGCCGCCGCGCGGCACGCCCTACACCTTCGACGACATGGCCCGGCTCGACCCCGCGTGGATCTACGTGATCGACCGCAACACCGCCACCGGCCAGGCCGCGGGCGGCGGCGCCATCGTGCCCGCGCAGCAGGTGTTCGACCACCCGCAGGTCAAGGCCACGCGCGCGGGCCGCAAGGGACAGCTGGTGTTCCTCGACCCCAAGGGCTGGTACCTGATGGGCAGCAGCGGGCCGACGGCGCTGCTGAACAACATCGCGCAGCTGCGGCAGGCGTACACGGCCGCGGGACTTTGAAGGAAGCTCCCGAAAACATAGCTGCTTGCGCTTGTTCCTCCATGATTTCCATGTGATTTGATCCTGGATCAAAGGAATAACAAGCGCGAGCAGCTCCTCTTTTGGAAGCGCCGCCGTTTCCGGCGAGAATCCACGCCCATGCTGGAACGCCTGCGCCACCGCCGCCACCTGGGCACCGCCGTGCTCGCGGCGTTCGTGCTGGCCTGGCTCGCGGCGCTGTTCGCGGGCGTGCCCACCCGTATGGCGCTGGCGCAGCTCCAGCCCGCCGACGTGTGCGCCACCGCGCCGCACACCGGGCACGACGCCCCGGCCGCCGAGCACGCCCACCACCTCGACCCCGGCTGTCTGCTGTGCGTGGCGCTCGCCACGCCGCCCGCCCTGCGGCTCGCGGCCGCGCGTCCACCCGCGCCGCCGGCGCACCTGGCGCGCCCCAGCCCCGCCGCGCCCCTACCTGCCTGGCGCGCCCAGGCCCCGCTGCCCGCGCGCGGGCCGCCCTCCCTCCACGCCTGACGGTTCCTCCCCGCGCCCAGTGCGGCGCGGTTCCCTTGTGCTTGCCTGAACGCAGCCGCGTTCGGGCGTGGATGCTTTCATGACCCCTACCCTCTCGCATGCGGGCGCGCGCGCCTGCCCTACCCTCTGCGCACTGCTGCTGGCCGGCCCCGCGCTGGCCCTTGATAACGCATTGCCCGATGTCGTCGTCACCGCCGTGCACGACCACTCGCCCGTCCACGTCGTGGCCGACCCCAAGCAGCCGCGCCAGCCCGTGCCGGCCAGCGACGCGGCCGACTATCTCAAGACCATTCCCGGCTTCTCGGCCATCCGCAGCGGCGGCTCCAACAGCGACCCGGTGTTCCGCGGCCAGTTCGGCTCGCGCCTGCCGCTGCTCACCAACGGCGCGCAGATGCTGGGCGCCTGCCCCGCGCGCATGGATGCGCCCAGCTCCTATATCTCGCCGGACACCTTCGACGCGCTCACCGTCGTTAAGGGGCCGCAGACCGTCGTCTGGGGGCCGGGGGCTTCGGCCGGCGTGGTGCGCTTCGACCGCGAGCGGCCCGACTTCAGCGAGGGCAACGTGCGCTTCAGCGCCAGCCTGCTCGGCGCCAGCGCCGGCCGCAACGACCAGACCGCCGACCTGCAGGCCGGCAGCGACCGCATGTACGTGCGCGCCACGGCCAACCACTCCCACAGCCAGGACTACCGTGACGGCCAGGGCCGCCGCGTGCCCTCGGCCTGGGACAAGTGGAACACCGACGTGGCCCTGGGCTTCACGCCCGACGCCCACACCCTGCTGGAGCTGAGCGCCGGCGCCGGCGACGGCCAGGCCCGCTACGGCGGCCGGGGCATGGACGGCAGCCAGTTCCGCCGCGACAGCTGGGGCCTGCGCTTCGAGCAGCACCACATCACGCCCTGGCTCGCCAAGCTGGAGGCGCAGCTCTACCGCAACGAGGCCGACCACGTGATGGACAACTTCACGCTGCGCACCCCGCCCGCCACCGGCATGATGGCCGGCGGCATGGCCAGCAACGTGCGGCGCACGACCACCGGGGGGCGCGTGGCCGCCACCTTGCAGCCGGCCGAGGCGCTGTCGCTGGTGGCGGGGCTGGACTTCCTGCGCAGCCCGCACGACAAGCGCAGCGGCACGCCCAGCCAGCCCTACGGCGCCCAGCCCTGGCAGCGCGACGCGAAGTTCTCCGGCCTGGGCGCGTTCGCCGAACTGGCCTGGCAGGCGCGCGAGGACACGCGCTGGGCCGGCGGCCTGCGCCTGGACCGAGCCGAGGCCTGGCGCTACGCTGCCGGCGGCGGCATGGGCGGCATGGCCCCGATGGCGACGGCCGAGCACCGCGCGCGCCACGCCCTGCCCGGCGGCTTCGTGCGCTGGGAGCGCACGCTGGCACCGCAAGGCGCCTCCGTCTACGCGGGCCTGGGGCACGTGCAGCGCTTCCCCGACTACTGGGAACTGATCTCCCCCACCAACAGCGCCGCCGCCTTCGCCACGCTGCAGCCCGAGAAGACCACGCAGCTCGACGTGGGCGCGCGCTGGCAGGGCGAGGGCTGGCAGCTCTGGGGCTCGGCCTACCTGGGGCAGGTGCGGGACTACATCCTGTTCGACTACCAGGGCATGGCCGGCGCGCGGGTGCGCAACGTGGATGCGCGCACCGCCGGGCTGGAGCTGGGCGGCAGCCGGCGCCTGGACGCGGCCTGGACGCTGCAAGGCACGCTGGCCTACGCCTGGGGCCGCAACAGCACCGACGGCCGCCCGCTGCCGCAGATGCCCCCGCTCGAAGCCCGCCTGGGCCTGGACTACGCGCAGGGCCCCTGGAGCGCAGGCGCGCTGTGGCGCGTGGCCGCCGCGCAGCGCCGCCATGCCGACGGCCAGGGCAACGTGGTGGGCCAGGACCTGGGCGCCAGCGCCGGCTTCGGCGTGTTCTCGCTCAACGCGGGCTACCGCGTGAACCAGCGCCTCAAGCTCGCGGCCGGTGTGGACAACCTGTTCGACAAGACCTATGCCGAGCACCTGAACCTGGCGGGCAACGCCGGCTTCGGCTACCCCGGCAGCGTGCGCATCCACGAGCCCGGGCGCACGCTCTGGCTGCGCGCGGACGTGGCGTTCTAGGCCCGCGCCGCCGGGGCCGGGCTGTGCAATGAGCTTTTGTATATATACAAAATTATTTCATTGATACACTCGTTGCACACCCGGAAGCCATCCCGCCACGGAGCACGGAAATGACCCCTGAGGAGCTTGTCCAACAGCACTGGAAACGGCGCGAGCTGCCGGGCTTCATGGGCCGGGCGGGCCCCCTGTGGACACGGCGCGACGGCGACGCATGGACCTACGCCCTCCTCGCGGAGGAAGCCCACCTCAACCCCGCCGGCGTGGTGCACGGCGGCGCCCTGGCCACCCTGATGGACCACGCCATCAGCAGCGTGGCCTGGGAGGCCTGCGCCCGCCAGCCCTGCCTGACGCTGCAGCTCGACACGCACTTCATCGGCCCGGTGCGCGCGGGCCAGCTGGCGCAGGCGCGCGCGCAGGTGGTGCGGCGCACCGGCACGCTGGTGTTCATGCGCGGCGAGGTGGCGGTGGAAGGCAGCCCCGTACTCGCCGCGCAGGCCCTCATGAAGGTGCTGGCGCCGTGACGGGCCGCACCCGCGCTCTAAGATGGGCGGTGTCCCGCCGCCCCGGGCCATGACGGCCGCCACCGCCAGCTGGCTGGGGCCCCTGGGGCGGCTCCACTCTCCCAGCTCCGCCATGCCCGCAAAGAAACAGGCCAAGACCACCGACAAGAGCCCCGCGGCCGGCCGCACGGTGCGCGTGCGCCCCGTGCCCGCCGTCAGCCGCTCCATCGCCATCCTGCGGCTGCTGGGCCGCGTCGGCCAGCCCCTGGGCGTGAAGGCCATCGCCGACGAACTGGCGCTGGTGCCGAGTACCTGCCTGCACATCCTGCGCGTGCTGGTGGCCGAGGAGCTGGTCACCTGGGACGCGGCCACCAAGCGCTACGCGCTGGGCAACGGCATGATCAGCCTGGCGCGCAGCGTGCTGGACCGCAGCGGCTTCCCGCAGCTCATCCAGCCCGCGCTCGACCGGCTGGCCGGGCGCTTCGGCGTCACGGCCATGGGCGTGGAGGTGGCGGCCAAGGGATCGGCGGTGGTGCTGGCGCTGTCGCACTCGAACCAGCCGTTCCGCGTGCACACGGACGTGGGCAGCCGCTTCGACACGCTGGTCAGCGCCACGGGCCGGCTCATCGCGGCGCACGGCGGCGACAGCGCGGCGGAGCTGCGCAAGCGCTTCGCGCAGATCCCCTGGGACAAGGCGCCGCGCTTCGAGGCCTGGAAGAAGGAAGTGGAGCTGGCCCGCACGCAGGGCTTCAGCGTCGACCGGGACAATTTCATGGCCGGCCTGACGGTGGTCGCCGTGCCCGTCTTCGTGGCGGGCGGGCGGCTCGCCTATACCGTGGTGGTGGTGGGCCTGAGCAGCCAGCTCACCACCGTGGCCACCGACCTGCTGGCGCAGGAGATGATGCGCGAGGCGCGGGAGATTTCCGGACTGCTGGTGGAAGGGGGCTGACGGGCGGGAGCCGCCCGCCGGGCGCGGTCAATCCGCGCGGATGCCCGCGGCCTGGATCAGCGGCCCCCACTTCCTGCGCTCGGCGCGCGCGAACTCGGCGAGCTGCGCCGGCGTGCCCCCTGCGGGCTCGAAGCCCAGCTCCAGCAGCTTCTGGCGCGTCTCCGGCCGCGCCAGCGCCTTGTTGAGCGCGGCGTTCAGGGCGGCGACCACGACGGGCGGCGTGCCCTTGGGCGCGTAGAGCGCATTCCAGGCGATCACCTCGAAGCCCTCGATGCCCTGCTCCGCGACCGGCCTGGCGCCCGGCACCAGGCCGCTGGGCTGGGCCGAGGTGACGCCGATGGCCTTCACCTTGCCCGCGGCCAGGTGGGGGCGCAGGGCCGTGGGCGTGTCCACGATCACGGGCAGCTGGCCGCCGAGCACGTCGGTCATGGCGTTGCCCGAGCCCTTGTAGGGCACGCCGAACAGGGCCACGCCGGTGCGCTCCTTGAGCAGCTCCACCACCAGGCGCGCCGTGGTGCTGGGCATGGCGATGTCGGCCGAGCCGGGCTTGCGCTTGACGGCCTCCAGCAGCCCCGCCGCCGAGGCGAAGGGCACGCCGCTGTTGACCGCCACGACCATGGGGAACGTGCCCACCAGGCCGATGGGCTCGAAGTCCTTCTCCGCGTCGAAAGGCACCTTGGCATAGAGGAACTGGTTGAGCACGTGGGTGGCGTTGGTGCCCATGGTGAGCGTGTAGCCGTCGGGCGGGGCCAGGGCCGCGATTTCGGTACCGAGGTTGCCGCCCGCGCCGGGGCGGTTGTCGATCACGAAGGCCTGGCCGAGGTCCTTGGCCATCAGGTCGGCGATGTAGCGGGTGGCGATGTCCGTGCCCTGGCCCGCCGCATACGCGACGACGACCTTGACGGGCTTGGCGGGATAGGCCTGAGGGCCCTGGGCATGGATGGGCGTGCCGGCGAGAACGCAGAGGGCGGCCGCGCATGAAGCGACGAACTGGCGCATGGTTTTTGTCTCCTGGGTCGTTATCTTGAATCAATGGGCGGGCAGGGGCACCGCGCCGCTGGCGTGCAGGGCCTCGCGCTGCGGGTCCGTGAAGCCCAGCTCGCCCAGCACCTCGCCCGCGTGCTGGGCGAAGGCGGGGGGCGGGGCGCCCGGCGCTCCGGGCGTTCCGGCCAGGCGCATGGGTGCGCGCAGGCCGGTGTAGCTGCCGGCGCGCACGAGCATCTGCCGGTGCGCGCAGTGCGGGTGCGCCAGCGCCTGTGGCACCGAGAGGACGGGCCCGGCGGGCACGCCCGAGCGCATCAGCGCATCGCACAGCGGGCCGCAGTCGCGCCCGGCGATGGCCGCCTCGATGGCCGCGCGCAGCGCCGCGCGGTGCGCCAGCCGCGCGGTGTTGGAGGCGAAGCGTGCGTCGGCAAGCAAGGCCTCCAGGCCCACATGGCTGCAGAAGCGCCGGAACTGCCCGTCGTTGAGGATGCCGATGAACAGCTCGCCATCGCGCGCGCGGAACTTGTCGTAGGGCGCGATGTTGGGGTGCGCGCTGCCCAGCAGCGCTGGGCTTTGCTGCGAGGCGAACCAGTTCGACGCGTGCGGCAGCAGCAGGCTCAGCGCCGTGTCGTACAGCGTGGCCTCGACGCGCTGGCCCCGCCCGCTGAGCCCGCGCGCGAGCAGCGCCATGAGGATCGCCGACAGGGCCACGTAGCCGGTGAGATGGTCCACCACCGGGATGCCCACGCGGGTCGCGCCCGTGGCGGCATCGCCGTTGATGCTCATCACCCCGCACAGGGCCTGCAGCACGGCGTCGTAGCCGGGCAGGCCGCCGAGCGGCCCGTCGGCACCGAAACCGGTCACGCTGCAGTAGACGAGGCGCGGGTAGGCCGCAGCCAGCGCCTGCTCGTAGCCCAGGCCCCAGCGCTCCATGGTGCCGGGCAGGAAGTTCTCGATGAGCACGTCGGCGTCGGCCAGCAGCCGGTGCAGCACCTCCTGCCCGCCGGGCGTGGACAGATCCAGGCTGATGGAGCGCTTGCCCCGGTTGAGCGCCGAGAAGTAGGCCGCGTGGCCGTCCAGGTCGAACGGCGGGCCGAGCTGGCGGGTCTCGTCCCCGCCGGGCGGCTCCACCTTGACGACCCGCGCGCCATGGTCGGCCAGCATCTGGGTACACAGCGGGCCCGCGAGCACGCGGGTCAGGTCCACCACTTTCAGGCCGTGCAGCGCGGCGTTCATGGCCATTAGCCGCGCGAGGGCAGGACGACCACGCCGCCGCCCACGACCGACAGTTCGTCGTCCTGGTTGCGCGCCTCCTGCTCGATCTCGACCATGTGCTGGCCGTTTTCGATGAACTTGCGCTTCACCCGGCCCTTGATGAACAGCATGTCGCCCTCGGGGTTGTGGCGGCGGATCTTGCAGCTCGCCTTGTGCAGGAAGCCCGTGTCGCCCATCCAGTTGGTCAGGTGGTGCGTGAGCCACGAGGTGCGCTCCGGGCCGTAGTCGTAGGCGCCGGGCGCGCCGACTTCGAGCGCGAAGTCTTCCTCCCAGTGCACGCGCTCGGGGCAGTCCGGGATGCCGAAGCGGTTCTTGATGCCCACGCCCGGGTGCTGGTCGATGAGCTTCCACGCAAGCTTGTTGGCGCGGATGTACAGGCCACCCCAGCCTTGCGCATAGGCGATGAAGCCGGTCACCGTCATCGGGCCCTTGAACATGGTGGGCAGCTCTTCGCCTTCCTTCACGTCCTCCCAGTAGCGCGGCGTGGCGCCGCGGATTTCCTCGTTGCGGTAGAGCTTGTAGGCCTCGCCCAGCTCCTCGTCGGTGTAGCGGCGCGGCTCGCGCGCGCGCACCTCCTGGTACTTGGTGCCCTGCTCGCGCGCATGGTCGCGCTCGGTGCGGAAGCACCAGCTGTCGGCCTCAGCCACCTTGTCGCCGGTCTGGTTGAAGAAGTCCACGTGGTAGATCTGCTGCACGGCGCGGCCGGCAAAGCGGGTCTGGTGCTCGATCAGATCCTTCAGATGCGCCTCGGTGTGGATCGCGTCGTTGCGGCGGATGGGCTTGTGCCACGTCCAGTCCGCGCCCGACCACATGGCGTGCACGCCCGGCAGGCCGCCCACGTAGCCCGAGACGATGCGGCTGGTGGAGAACAGGAAGCTCGGCAGCGCCACGATGCCGCCGTAGTGCGTCTTGGCCGCGTAGTCCGGGTCGCACCACAGCGGGTTGTCGTCGCCAATGCCGTGGGCGTAGTGGCGGATGTTGTCGCGCGTGGCCTCGTAGCACCAGGGCTCGACGGTGTTGCCGATCTTCTGGCCGATGCGCTCGCGCAGTTCGTCAAGGCCGCTTTCCGTGATCTTGGGGAAGCTGCGCTGGGTGGTGGTGGACATGCTTGTCTCCTGTAGGGGTGGATGGGTGAACGAAATGGGTCAGTGCGCGGCGGCGGCCTCGCGCTCGCGCAGCACCTTACGGTGCACCTTGCCGGCGGGGGTCTTGGGAAGTTCCGGCACGAAGGCCACGTGGCGCGGGTATTCGTGCTGGCTGAGCTTGGTGCGCACGAGGTCCTGGATCTCCTGCACGAAGGCATCGCCGGGCACGCGGCCGGAAACGACGAAGGCCTTGACGACCTGGCCGCGCACGTCGTCGGGCACGCCGATGGCGGCGGCTTCGAGCACGTCGGCGTGCAGGAGGATGGCGTTCTCGATCTCCACCGCGCTCATGGTCCAGCCGGCGGAGATGATCACGTCGTCGGCGCGGCCCGCGTGGTAGTAGTAGCCGTCGTCATCGACGCGGCCCAGGTCCTTGGTCGGTATCCATGCGCCCTTGCGCTGCACCATGAGCTGGCCCGTGGCGCCCGGCGGGCAGGGCCGGCCCTCGGCGTCGTGCACCTCGATGCGCGTGCCCGGCACGGGCTTGCCGAGCGAGCCGCGCTTGACGGGGAAATCGGGCGCGCCGGGGTAGCTGACCAGCACCACGCCGATCTCGGTGGTGCCGTACATGCTGCAGACTTCCAGGCCGAAGGTGCGGCGCACAAAGTCGGCCGTATCGTCGTCGATGGGCTCGCCGGTGAACGAGAGTTTGTCGAAGCAGTATTGGTAATCACCGGCCTTGCCGCAGTTCTTCATCATGCGGTAGTGCGTGGCGGCGGCCGACATGTTGGTGAAACGGTGCTTCGACAGCGCCTGCAGTAGCCGCTCGGGGTGGAAGCGCCCGCTGTACGCGCCCACGGTGAGCCCCATGCCCAGCGGCGCCAGCGTGCCGTGCCACAGGCCGTGCCCCCAGGCGGGCGACGAGGGGCAGAAGAAGCGGTCGCCCGGCCGCAGGCCCGTGCCGTAGAGCGCCGCCACCGTGAGCGTGACCAGCGCCTTGTGCGTGTGCTTCACGGCATCGGGCAGCTCGCGCGTGGTGCCCGAGGTGTACTGGAACACCGCCAGATCGTCAGCCCGCGTCTGCACCGCGTAGTGCGCGGGCAGCGCCTGCAGGCCGGCGTGGAAGGCATCGCCGTAGACCAGCACCGGCACCTGCGTCACCGCGGCGGCGACGGGCTGCTTCTCGGCGTTCGTGACCATCAGCGCGGGCTGACAGTCATCGACGCGCAGGCGGATGCCGTCGGGGCCGAACAGCGTGAACAGCGGCACGGCGATCGCGCCGCGCTTGATGACGCCGAACATCGCCGTGTAGAAGGCGCGCGAGGGGTCGAGCATGATCGCCACGCGCTGCCCCGGCTGAATGCCGCGCTGCTCCAGCCAGTGCGCGAAGCGCGACGAATCCTCGGCCAGTTCGCGGTAGGTGATGACCTCGTCGGTGCCGTCCGCGTGGGCCACTACCAGCGCGTCGCGGCCGCTATCAGCATGCCGGTCCACGCATTCGTGGGCGATGTTCAGGCGCTCGCGGTCGCCGTCGAAAAGCTCCCAGAGTTTCTCGGCCGAGAAATGCGCCTGGGCGTCCGCATAGCTCTGGTAATCGGTGAGTCGGGGCATGGGGTGCGTGTCTCCTTTGAGGTGCACCCAGTTTCGGAATCCGCCGAATAATTGTCAAATACAACTTCTTATTGTCTATAGACAATCATCATTCGCGCGCTATTGTTCCTTCCATGGCACGGAGAATTTGAATCAAATCGGCCTCCAGCACTTATGCAGCAAGCGCAAGCAGCTACTATTTCAGTAGCTACATCGCCATGTAGACGGCGTCCGAGCCATAGCCCACGAGGCGCTGCCGCTGCGCCGTGTCGTGCAGCGCCCAGGGTGCATAGCCGTGGCGCGCCCAGTAGCCCTGCGCACCCTGCACGGCCACCAGGGCGCTGTGGCGCAGGCCCTCGCTGCGCGCACCGTGCAGCAGCGGCGCGAGCAATGCACGTGCGATGCCCTGGCCCGCGCATGCGGGCAGTACGGCCATGTCGTGCACGTAGAGCGTGTCGGGCGCATCCACGGCCTCGAAGTCGCCGTGCAGCGGCGTGACCTTGCCGAGCAGCGAGCGGTAGGCCGCAAGATAGCCCACGATGCGGCCGCCCTGCTCCGCCGCCAGCGAGCAGTTCGCGGGGCTGGCCAGCCGGCGTGCGAAGACCTCGGCGCTCTCGACGAAGCCCTCGCCGTAGCAGGCGCGCTGCACCGCCAGCAGGCCCGGCAGGTCGCGCGGCTCAAGGGTTCGGATCAAGGCTTGGGCAACGGCAGCGGCTGCACGAAGTCGTCGAGCGACAGGCCCTTTTCCTTCAGCAGCGCCTCCAGCACGGGCTGCAGGCGCCCCAGGCTTTCCTGCACGGCCTCGCGCACCGTATCGACCACCACCTGGGTGCTGCGCTCGATCTCGATGTTGAGCGCATCGCCCACCTGCTTGCCCTCGAACACCGTGGCGCGGCGCGTCTCGGGGATCAGCCAGACCTCGAACCAGCCCTCGGCACGGTCCACCTCGGCCACCGTGAGGCTCGCACCGTGGATGGCGATGTAGCCCTTGGCGAAGACGTAGCGGCGAAACGGCTCGGGCACGGCCACGCGCCAGACGAGGTTGTTGTCGAACTCGCGGCGTTGGACGAGCGTGCCGGTGAAATCGATGTGGCCCGACAGCGGGTGGCCGCCGATCTCCGCGCCATCCTTGGCCGCGCGCTCTACGTTCACGCGGTCGCCCTCGCGCAAGCGGCCCAGCGTGGTGATGTTCAGGCTCTGCTGCATCACGTCGAACACGGCCTGCGTGGGCGAGAGGATCTCGGCCACCGTGAGGCACACGCCGTCCGTGGACACGCTGGCGCCGATGGCGAGGTCTTCGCAGAAGCCCTCGGGAAAGTCGATGGTGAACGTGCGCAGGCCCGCGCGGTCGGTGATGGCGGCGATGCCCGCCGTGGCTTGGACGATGCCTGTGAACATGGCTGGATGGGGAGGAGACGAGGCCCCGGGATTCTGCCACCCGCGGATCAGGACGCCGCGGCATCCTCCGGCGCCAGCCCGTCCCGGTCCCAGTCGTAGCGCAGCGGCTGGCGGGCGGTGAAGCGCATCACCGCGTCCGCGTGGTAGGCCGATGCCATGGCGATGGCCTGGGACTGCGCCTCCATGGCCGACACCGCGGCGTAGCCGTTCTCGAAGCTGCCCAGCAGGATGGCCTTGCTCATGGCCAGCGCCTCCGCGGGCGCCTGCAGGAACTGCGCGGCCATGCGCTGCCCCGCTTCGGCCAGCGACGAAGGCGGGACGACCGCGTGCACGATGCCCAGCCGGTGCGCCTCCCGCGCGCCGAGCGTGCGTCCGGTGAGCAGGAGGTCGCGCGCGGCGGCCAGCCCCACCACGCGCGGCAGCAGGTGGTGGGCGCCGAAGTCCGGCACGGCGCCCACGCGCGCGAACGACATGCAGAACCGCGCCGCATCGCTGGCCAGCACGAAATCGGCATGCAGGGCCAGGCTGAAGCCTGCGCCCACGGCGGGCCCGTCGACCTCGGCGATGACCACGGCGCGCAGCGCCAGCAGCCTGCGCAGCCACACCGAGGCCGCGGCGATGCGCCGGCGGGTCGCGGCGGCGGCGTCCGGCCCGGGCTCCAGCACGCGCTGCTTCATCTCCGCCAGGTCGCCGCCGGCGCAGAAGCTGCCGCCCGCGCCACGCAAGCGCAGCACGCGGACGCTGTCGTCGGCCTCCACCCGGTCGAGCATGTCGGCATAGTCCTGGCGAAGTTCCGAGGACAGCGGGTTTCTCGCCTCCGGGCGGTTGTGCACCAGCTCGGCGATGCCGCCGTGGACCGTGAGCACGGAGGCCCGCAAGGCGTGGACCGTCATGCGACGAAGCCGTTCAGGCGCTGCCAGGCCGCCTGCATCTCGGACACCAGCTGCGCCATCTGCGCGGCCACCGTGGTTTCGTTCCGGATGCCGAAGACGCTCTGGCCCGCCGCCTCGTAGATCAGCGCGGCATCGCCGTGCTCGTGGATGGAGGCGAACACGTCGCCGGTCAGCGCCTGCTGGTAGGGCATGCCCAGCGGCGCGGGCGCCTGGGGCTCCTCCCAGGCATCGATCCACGCGCTGCGCACCACGCGGCAGGGCTTGCCGCTGTGGGCGCGCGAGATCACCGTGTCGTCGCTGCCGCTGTCGATCAGGCGCTGCAGCAGCGCGGGAGGCGTGTGGTTCTCGCGCGCGGCCATCCACAGC
Organism: Acidovorax sp. MR-S7; assembly: GCF_000400995.2. Lineage (GTDB taxonomy): Bacteria > Pseudomonadota > Gammaproteobacteria > Burkholderiales > Burkholderiaceae_C > MR-S7. The sequence goes on from NZ_DF238917.1 coordinate 55,740, forward strand.
GTGCCCAGCCATGCGCCCTGCGCGCCCGCGCCGATGCAGCCCAGCACCTGGGCGCCCGTGGCGATGCCGCCCGCAGCCAGCACCGGCCGGCCCTGCGTTGCCTCCACGATCTGCGGCAGCAGCGACAGCGTGCCGATCGGCCCCGTGTGCCCGCCCGCGTCGTAGCCCTGCGCCACGAGCACGTCCACGCCCATGTCCAGCGCCTTGCGCGCATGCCGCACGTTCCCCACGAGCGACATGGTCAGCTTGCCGCGCTGGCGCGCCTGCGCGATGAGCCCGGCGCGCAGGCCGATGGCCGTGACCACCGCGCGGGCGTTCGATGCCAGCACGGCGTCGATCTGCGCCTGGAACAGCGCCTCGGAGCGCGCATGGGTGGTGAAGAAGCTCGGCGCGCGGGGCGGCTGGACGGCGAAGCGCGCGCGCAGGCCCTCCACGAACGCCACGTGTTCGGGCGGCAGCGCTGCCTTCAGGTCGCTCGGGTCGGCCTGCGCGGGCACCTTGGCGGGCAGCATGAGGTCGATGCCGTAGGGCCGCCCGCCCAGGCGGCGTTCCACGTCTTCGACGATGCCTGGGATCTGCCCGGGTGCATCGCGCCCGAGCCCCAGCACCGGAAAACCTCCCGCCTCGGCGATAGCGACCACCACGTCGGGCTCGTGCGAGAAGCCGAAGATCGGGTGCCGGATGCCCAGGGTGCCGCAGATGGGGGTGCGCAGCGATGGCACGTCAATTCGCCTCGATGCCGGCTTGCTTGATGACCTTTGCCCACTTGTCGTACTCCTTCGCGACGAAGGCATCGAACTGCGCGGGGGTCTGCAGCGCCAGCTCCATGCCCAGCGAGGCGAACTTGGCCTGCACCTCCGGCTGGGCCACCACCCGCTCGACATCCGCCGCCAGCTTCTGCAGCACCGGCGCGGGTGTGCTGGCGGGCGCCACCAGGCCGAACCAGGTGCCGACCTCGTAGTTGGGCAGGTTGGCCGATTCGGCCACCGTCGGCAGGTCCGGTATCGCGCTCGCGCGCTTGGCCGTGGTGACGGCCAGCGCGCGCAGCTTGCCGGTCTTCACGTGCGGCATGGCGAGCGCCGCGGTCAGCGGCATCATGGCCACGCGGCCGCCCAGCAGGTCGTTGAGTGCGTCCGTCTGTCCCTTGTAGGGCACGTGGGTCAGCTTGATGTGGGCCTCCTGCGCCAGCAGCTCGCCCGACAAGTGGTTGGAGGTGCCCAGGCCGGCCGTCGCATAGGTCAGCGGCGGATCGCTTTTCTTGGCCAGCTCCACCAGCTGCGCCATGGTGGTGGCCTGCACGCTGGGGTGCACCACGACCACGTTGGGCACGATGCCGAAGCCGGCGATCGCCTTGAAGTCGCGCACGGGGTTCCAGCTCACCTTCTGCAGGCTGGGGCCCACGGCGTGGCTCGGGCTCACGAGCAGCAGGGTGTAGCCGTCGGCCGGGGCCTTGGCCACGAAGTCGGTGCCGATGGCGCCGCCCGCGCCGGTCTTGTTCTCCACGATGAACGGCTGGCCGTTCATCGTGGAGAGCTTGTCCCCGACCAGGCGTGCTACCGAGTCCACGATGCCGCCGGCGGAGAACGGCACGATGATGCGCACGGGCTTGTTCGGATACGGCGCTTGCGCATGGGTCGCGGCCAGCGGGGCCGCGGCGAGGACGGCCGCGCAGGCCAGCGGGATGAACTTCTTCATGGTTGTCTCCTGAGTAGTGATGAGGGTCAAGCGGCCGCGGCGGCCAGGGTGCGTTTGGCGATGTTGGTCAGGTGGATCTGGCTGGTGCCTTCGTACAGGCGGAACAGGCGCACGTCGCGGTAGAAGCGCTCGGCCACGTTGTCGGCGATGTAGCCGCCGCCGCCGAAGAGCTGCACCGCGCGGTCGGCGACGCGGCCGCACATTTCCGAGGCGAACAGCTTGCACATGGAGGCTTCCATGGTCACGTCGATGCCGTCGTCGCGCTTGCGCGCGGTTTCCAGCACCAGCGCGCGCGCGGCGTGCACCTCGGTGTTGCTCTCGGCGATCATCTGCTGCACCAGCTGGAACTCGCCCACGGGCTGGCCGAACTGCCTGCGCGTCTGCGCGCGGCGCACCATTTCGTCCACCAGCCGTATCGCGGGGCCCACGCACAGGCCGGCCAGATTGATGCGCTGCTTGTTGAGGGCCTTCATCGCGGTCTTGAAGCCCTGCCCGGCCACGCCGCCGACGATGGCGCTTTCGTGCACCCGCACCTGGTCCAGTACCACCTCGCCCACGGGCGAGCCGTGCTGGCCCATCTTGCGGTAGGCCGCCGGCGTGCTCAGGCCGGGCGCGCCCCGCTCCACCAGGAAGGCCGTGACACCGCGCGCGCCCTTGGACTGCGGGTCGGTGCGCGCGAACACCGTGAACAGGTTGGCGATGGGCGCGTTGGTGATGAAGCACTTGCGCCCGGTGATCACGTAGTGGTCGCCATCGCGCACCGCCAGGGTCTGCAGCGCCGTGGCGTCCGATCCCGCGTCGGGCTCGGTCAGGGCGAAGCAGCCGGTCACCTCGCCGCTGGCCAGCAGCGGCAGGTAGCGGCGCTTCTGCTCGGGCGTGCCATCCACCACCAGCGACTCGGACGCGATGCCCGTGTTGCCGCCGAAGCGCGCGCGGAAGGTGGTGGCGACCTGCGAGACCTCGATGTTCACCATCGCCAGTTCTTCCGTGGTGAGTCCGGCGCCGCCGTACTCCTCGGGGATGCTGTGCCCGAACAAGCCCAGCTCGCGCATGCGCTGCACCACGGGTTCGGGGATCTCGTCCGTCGCGTCCACTTGCGCCTCGATGGGCAGGCATTCGGTGCGCAGGAACGTGCGGATTTCCTGGAGCATGGCTTCCAGTTGCTTGGCGTCTCTGATCATGGTTTTCCTCGTAAGTGACTAGCGCAGCCCTTGGGCGATTTCGAGCTGATGAACGGCTTCCTTGAGCAGCGGCGCCACTTCCCGGCTCAGCCGCTCGCGCGGCGCCCGGTGCGCGGTGATCGTGCAGTTGAGCGCCAGCGGGGAGTCGCCCAACGTGCTGCGCACGGGCACCGCGATGGCGTGGATTTCCTTGCGCCAGTCGCCCTTCGAATGGCAGTAGCCGTGCGCGGCGAACCGCTTCCTGTCGGCCTCCCAGAGCGGCCGGTACTGCTCGAACTCCGCGCGGTTCTTCACCTTCAGGAAGTTCAGGATGGCCGTCTGCTCCGCGGCCGCACACCCCAGGATGAGCGCGCGCCCCATGGCGCAGGGCAGCAGCGGGCGGGTGGTGCCGATGTCCGGCAGGTGCTGGTTGGTGGAGTCCGCGCGCACGGAGTCGATGTAGACGAGCTGGTCTCGGTCACGCACGCCCAGGTTGACGGTGCAGCCCGTCGTGCGCGCCAGCGACTCCATGAGCGGCTTGGCCAACTGGCGCACCTGCATGCTCGCGAGCAGGGGGTGCGCGAGCGACAGCACGCCCGGCCCCAGGCGGTATTTCTGCCCGTGGGCATCGCGGCTCAGGTAGCCCAGCAGGGTGAGCGTGTACGTCAGCCGGGAGACCGTGGGCTTGGGCAGGCCGGTGCGGTCCGCGATCTCCCGGTTGCCCAGCAACGGCGTGGCGGCCGTGAAGGCGCGCAGCACCTCCAGGCCGCGCGCCAGGTTCATCGAGAACTGGCGGTCGGCGGAGAGATCGTGCGGGTTGACGAGCCCGGGGAGGGGGATGGATTTCACGGTGCGAGTGTGCGATCAGGAGGCACCATGATTCGGCGCGGCTCCGCGAGCGTCAACAGGATCGCGCCCCATGTTTCGCTGTGCAAACCATGGTCTTGCCGGGCCCGGTGCGGGCTGGCACAAACACAGTCCCTTCACGCCTCTTCACGTGTTTGCATGACCTCTTCCTCCTCGACCACGGGCGCTTTGGCCGGCGTGCGCATCCTCGACATGGCCACCGTGCTGGCGGCTCCCAGCGGCGCCACCCTGTGCGCAGACCACGGCGCGGACGTGGTGAAGCTGGAGCTGCCCGACGGCAGCGATGCACTGCGCCACATGCAGCCCATCCGGGACGGCTCCCCGCTGTGGTGGAAGGTGGCCAACCGCGGCAAGCGCGGCATCACGCTGGACGTGCGCAAGCCGCGCGGGCGCGCGTTGCTGCTGTCCATGCTCCCCCACTTCGACGTGCTGGTGGAGAACTTCCGCAGCGGCAGCATGGACCGGTGGGGGCTGGACATCGCCACTCTGCACCAGGCCAACCCGCGCCTGGTCGTCGTGCGCCTCACGGGCTTCGGGCAGACCGGCCCGTACCGCGCACGTGCCGGGTTCGCGCGTGTGTTCGAAGCCATGAGCGGCTTCACCAATCTCACGGGCGAGGCCGGCCGCTCGCCCCTGCACAGCAACTTCCCGGTGGGCGACGCGGTCGCGGGCGTGTTCTGCGCCTTCTCCATCGCTGCCGAGATCGCACGGCTGCGCTCAGACCCGCAAGCCCCCGGCTGCGAAGTGGACCTATCCGCGACGGAGGCGCTGTTTCGCCTGCTGGACCCGCTGGCCGTGGAACACGAACAACTGGGGCAGGTGCGGCACGCCGTGGGCAACCGCACCACCTACACGGCGCCCTCCAACATGTACCAGAGCCAGGATGGGACCTACTTCTCGATGGTCGCGTCCTCGCAGGCGATCTTCGTGCGCCTGTGCGAGGCGCTGGGCCGGCCCGAGTGGCTTGCGGATCCGCGCTTTTGCACCGCCACGCAGCGCATCACCCACCTGGACGCACTCGACAACGGCATCGCCGAGTGGTTCCGCCAGCGGCCGTTCGCGGACATCGCGGCCCTGCTGGAGCGGCATGAGATCCCCTTCAGCAAGGTCTACGACATTCGCGACATCGTGGCCGACCCGCACTTCCAGGCGCGCGGCGCGATCATCCGCCTGCCTGATCCGGACTACGGCAGCCTGCCCGCACCCTGCATCGTGCCGCGCGTTCCCGGCCGCGACATGCCCACGCCGCGCACCGGCCCAGCCGTGGGGGAGCACAACGCGCAGGTGTATGCGCAGTTCGGGCTTTCCGATGCCGACCTGGCCGACCTGCGCGCCGAAGGCGTGATTTGAGAACGTGTGAACGAATCCGCCATGCCCGCTCGTCCCGCACAAACGCACGCCCTCGGCGTTGCAAATGCTCGCCATAGCCCGCGCTATGGCTGCGCTTTGCGCCTTGATGGCGCACGTTTGTGCGGCCCGCTCAGCCACGCCGGATTCATCCACACGTTCTGACCTCAAGGAGCCCACCCATGCACACCCCCTTCCACGCCCTCGTCGTGCGCCAGCAGGACGGACAGGCGCACGCGGCCCTGGAAACCCTCACGGCCGACCAGTTGTCCCCCGGCGAGGTCACGCTGCGCACCCGCTATGCGGGCATGAACTACAAGGACTGCCTGTCCCTGCTGGGCAAGGCCCGCATCATTTCCAGCTATCCGCGCATACCGGGCATCGAGGCGGTGGGCGAGGTGGTCGCCTCCGACGACGCGGCCTTCAGCCCCGGCGATGCCGTGCTGGTGCACGGCTTCCAGACCGGGATCGACTTCGATGGCGGACTCTCTGAAGTCATGCGCGTGCCCGCGCGCCACCTGCAGCATGTGCCCGAGGGGCTGACACCGCGGCAGGCCGCCATCATCGGCGTGCCCGGCTTCACGGCCGCGATGGCGCTGGAGCGCTTCGAGACCTGGGGCCTGCGGCCCGGTGACGGTCCGATCGCGGTCACCGGCGCGGGCGGCGCCGTGGGGCGCCTGGCCATCCACATCCTCTCGCGCGCCGGCTACCGCGTGGCCGCCCTCACGCGCGACCCAGCGCAGGCGGACGCATTGCGCGCGCTGGGAGCATCCGATGTACTCGATGCCGGCCTCGCGCTCGCGCCCCCGCGCCCGCTGGAAAAGGCGCGGTTCGCCGCCGCCGTCGACAACGTGGGCGGCGGCACGCTCGCCTGGCTGCTGCGCTCCATGCAGGACGGCGGGCTGGTGGCCTCGGTGGGCAACGCGGCCGGCAACACCTTCGACGGCAGCGTGCTGCCCTTCATCATGCGCAGGGTGCATCTGTTCGGCGTGGTCGCCAACGCCACGTGGGAAGAGCGGCGGCGCCTGTGGCACAAGCTCGCGCGGGACTGGGCGCCCGACTTCGCCGTGCTCGCGCCCGATGTGCATGAGATCGGGCTGGCCGAGGTCCTCGCGCATGCGCAGCGCCAGCTGGCCGGTACCACTAGCGGCCGGACCCTCGTGGCGTTCGGGGAGGCGGCATGAGCACACCCCTGGCCGGCGTGCGCGTGCTGGAAATGGAATCCATCGGGCCTGTGCCCTGGGCCGGCATGCTGCTCGCCGGCATGGGCGCCGAGGTGACCCGCCTGCGCCGGCCCGTCGCCGCCGACATGGGCATCCCGCGGGACGCGCGGTTCGAGATACAGAACCACGGCAAGCGCACCACCACCGCCGATCTCAAGACACCGCAAGGCCGCGATGCCGCGCTCGACCTCGTTCAGGATGCGCACATCCTGCTCGAAGGCCTGCGCCCCAGCGTCATGGAGCGTCTTGGGCTCGGGCCCGACATCTGTCGGGAGCGCAACCCGTCCCTGGTCTACGGACGCGCGACGGGCTGGGGCCAGAGCGGGCCGCTGGCCCAGACCGTGGGGCACGACATCAACTACCTGGCCGCCACGGGCGTGCTCCATGCCATCGGTAGTGCCGACGCACCGCCCACCGTGCCCCTGAACCTGATCGGCGACTTCGGCGCGGGCGGCATGCTGCTGGTGTCGGGCGTGCTGGCCGCGCTCGTCCAGGCCCGCGCGACCGGCAAAGGCTGCGTGGTCGATGCCGCCATCGTCGACGGCGCGCTGGCGCTGATGGCCCCCATCCTGGGCCGCTGGCAGGAAGGCCAGTGGCACGACGCGCGGGAGCGCAACCTGTTCGATGGCGGCGCGCCGTTCTACGCCACCTATGCCACGGCGGACGGCAAGGCCGTGGCCGTGGGTGCGATAGAGCCGCGCTTCTACGCGGCCCTGATCGCGGGGCTGGGGCTGGATGCATCCACCCTCGCGCCCCAGCACGACCAGGCCTCCTGGCCCCGCATGCGCGAGCGCTTCGCCGGCATCTTCGCCCAGCACGACCGGGCACATTGGTGCCAGGTATTCGAGGGCACCGAAGCCTGCGTGTCGCCCGTGCTGTCGCTCAGCGAACTGGCGGCCCACCCCCATCTGCGCGCCCGGACCAGCCTGGTCGATCGGGGCGGCATCCTGCATCCCGCCCCAGCGCCCCGGTTCCTGGACTGACACTACTACCCGAGCCCACCGCGCGCATGCCGCCAGGCTGCCCCGATGAAATCACGCGGTGCGCACTTGCAGGTCAGTAATCCTCCAGCGATGCGTATCGCAGGCAGGGATGCCGCTCCAGCGTGCGCACGCGGCGGATGGCATCGCGGCCGATGACCGTCTTGTGCACTTCGCTGGAACCCTCGCCGATCTGGTTGAGCTTGGCATCACGAAAGAAACGCTCCAGCGGAAAGTCCTGCAGGTAGCCGCGCCCGCCCGTGAGCTGCAGCGCGTCCGTCACGACCTTCATGCCCAGGTCGGTGGCCTGCAGCTTCGCCATGGAGGCGAAGATGCCCGCGTCGGCGTCGCCGCTGTCGTATTTCTCGGCTGCCAGGTGCACCAGCGCGCGGGCGGCTTCAAGCTGGGTAACCATGTCGGCCACCATCCACTGCGCCCCCTGGTGCTCGCCGAGCGCCTTGCCGAAGAGCTTGCGGTCGACCATGTAGGCCGTCGCGATTTCCACCGCTCCGATGGCGCGGCCGAGCGCCATCGATGCGTGGCCCATGCGGGCACGGATCAGCGCGTCCTGCGCGAGGTCGAAACCGTCGCCCTCCGCGCCAAGGCGGTCGGAGACTCTGGCCCGCACGTCCTTGAACTGCAGCGACGAGATCGGCACGCCAGCCCAGCCCAGCTTGCCTACTTCGGGGCTGACGGTGAAGCCCGCCGCATCGCGCGGCACCAGCACGGCGATGAAGCACGACGGATCATGCTCCGCGCGCCCCACCACCATGAACCAATCGGCCGTGGTGCCACGGGTGATGAATTTCTTGCGGCCGTTGATGACGTACTCGTCCCCCTCGCGGCGGATCGTGGTGGACAGGCCCCGCACGTCGGACCCCGCGCCGGGCTCCGTCAGCGCGAATGCGGCCTGGATGTCGCCCCGGCACAAACCGGGCAGCAGCCGCGCCTTGTTGTCCTCAGACGCGCTTGCGACGATGGCCCGGCAGGACAGATCCGCACCGGTGATGAGCGAGGCCGACGCACTGCACACCCTGCCCAGTTCCTCGACGATGCGGATGCGCAGCACCTGCCGCGCATCGGTGCCGCCATATTCGCGCGGGAAGGCCGTGCCGATGACGCCCTCCCGTGCCAGCAGGCGGAAGTTGTCCCAGGCGAAAACGTCCTTCTGCGCGACCTCTGCGGCCCGGGGGCCGATGTCGTCCCGGGCCAGGCGGCGCACGTTGGCGACCGTGGCCTGCTCCTCCTCATTCAGCCTGGACAGGAAGTGATCGCCGAAGAGGCGGCTGGCATGGGCATTTGTCGTCATCTCGTGTACCCCTCAGTTCGGCGTAATACCGGCTTGCTGCACCACGCGCGTCCACGTCTCCACGTCCTTGGCGACGAAGCGGTCGAAGTCCGGCCCCTTCATCGGCTGGCCCTCGATGGCCAGGTCGCGAAATTTAGCCTTCACGTCGGGCAGCGCCAGCGCTGCGGCGACGTCTTCAGACAATTGCTCCAGCACCGGCTGCGGCGTCTTGCCGGGGGCCAGCAGCCCGAGCCAGGTCGCGACCTCATAGCCGGGCAGTCTTGCCACCTCGGCCACGGTAGGCACGTCTGGCAATGCCTGCGCCCTTTGCGTGGTCGTCACCGCCAGTGGCCGCAGCTTGCCTGCCTGGATATGCGGCAGCGCCAGCGAGGCGGACATGGGCATCATGTCCACGCGGCCTGCCAGCAGATCGGTGGTGGCCTCGGGCTGGCCCTTGTAGGGCACGTGGGTCAAGGGCACGTGCGCGGTCTGCACCAGCAGTTCGGCCGCCAGGAAGGACGAGGTGCCGATGCCCGAGCTGGCATAGGTCTGCGGCGCCTTGCCGCTCCTGGTGAGCGCAAGGAATTCCGGCAACGTCCTGGCCGGCACTTGCGGCGGCACCACGATCACGTTGGGAATGGCGCCGAAGCAGGCGATGCCCCTGAAGTCGCGCACCGGATCCCAGCTGATCGACTTCTGGAACAGCCGCGCGACGGCAAAGGATGGCGACACCATCAGCAGGGTGTGGCCATCGGCTGGCGATTTGGCGACGTATTCCGTCCCGATGTTGCCTCCTGCGCCGGGCCGGTTTTCCACAATCACGGGCTGGCCGTACTTGCCCGACAGCTTTTCGCCCACGACCCGCGCCAGCGCATCCACCACGCCGCCTGCCGGGTAGGGCACGATGATGCGGATCGGCCGTGCCGGAAACGCGTCGCTGGCATGGGCCGCGCCACAGCCCAGGGCAGTCAAGGCGCATAGAGCCAGCGTGAAGCGCCGGCGGCGGTACTGTTTCATGGGAAGTCTCCTGTGTTGTCGGATGGCGAATCGGAATCAGAGCAGTCCCTGCGCTGCCTCCAGGTAGCGCACGGCGTCCTTGAGCAGGGGGACCACCTTCTTGGGCAGGTACTCTGCGGCATTGCGGTGCGCGTACAGCGTGCAGTTCATGGCCAGGGCGGGTTCGCCGCTGCGTTGGGCGATGGGCACGGCGACGGCATGGACCTCCTTGCGCCAGTAGCCTGGCCCGTGGCAGTAGCCGTACTTTTCCCAAAGCTTGCGATCCTCTTCCAGCATGTTCTTGTACTTGGCAAAGGTTTCGCCGTCCTGCACGCGCAGGAAGTTCAGCAGCGCCGTGCGCTCTTGCCGCGGTGTCGCGAAGATCAGCGCCCGTCCGATGGCGCTCGCCACCATCGGGTAGGTGGCGCCGATGTCCGGCAGGTGCGCGTTGTCGTCATGGGGCCGGATCGAATCGATGTAGACCACGTTGGAGCGGTCGCGCATGCCCAGATTCACGGTGCAGCCCGACCGCTGCGCCAGCTCCACCATCAAGGGCCGGGCCAGCTGGCGCACCGGCATGCTCGCCAACAGTGGATGGCCCAGCGACAGCACGCCCGCAGTCAGCCTGAACTTCTGCGACGCGGGCTCGCGCTCCAGCAATCCCAGCAAACTCAACGTGTAGGTCAGGCGGGACACGGTCGCCTTGGGCAGGCCCGTGATGTCGGACAGCTCGCGGTTGCCCAGCAGCGCGCTGCGCGCCGAGAACGCCCGCAGCACCTGCACTCCGCGCGCCAGGTTCATCGCGAACTGGCGGTCGGTGCTGGGGTCTTGCGAATCGATGGATCCGGGTAGATGGATGGAGGCCACGGGCGTTGCGATGAGCGGGATGGGCCACCATGTTCGTGGCCGCCGCATGCCGGCGTCAATGAATTGGGCAATGCAGTTTTGCACAGCGAAACGCCGCTTTCATGCTCTGCCCGAACGCATCAGACTGCGGCGGCATGAACCACACCGCCGAGCCGCCCATGAATCCTCCCACCGCCTCCAACGGCGCCCTGCACGGGGTGCGCATCCTCGACATGGCGACGGTTCTGGCCGCTCCCTTTGGCGCCACGCTGTGCGCAGACCACGGCGCCGAGGTGGTCAAGCTCGAACTGCCCGACGGCAGCGACGCATTGCGCGCGCTGCAGCCGGTCAAGGACGGCGCGCCGCTGTGGTGGAAGGTCGCCAACCGGGGCAAGCGGGGCATCACGCTGGACGTGCGGCAGCCCGAGGGGCGCGAGGTGTTTCTCAAGCTCATTGCCCGGTTCGACGTGCTGGTCGAGAACTTCCGCACCGGCACGCTGGACCGCTGGAGCCTGGACCTGGCGACCCTGCGGCGGGCCAACCCACGGCTGATCGTGATCCGATTGACCGGCTTCGGCCAGACCGGGCCCTACGCCGCGCGTCCCGGCTTCGCCCGCATCTTCGAGGCCATGAGCGGCTTCACCAACCTGACGGGTGAAAAGGACGGCGCGCCGCTGCACAGCAATTACCCGGTGGGCGACTACGTGGCCGGGCTGTTCTGCGCCTTTTCTATTGCGATGGAGGTGGCGCGGCTGCGCGGGGATCCCTCCATGCCGGGCACCGAAGTCGATTTGTCGGCCACGGAGGCGCTGCTACGTCTGCTCGATCCGCTGGCGGTCGAGTACGAGCAGATGGGCACCATCCGCGGACCCGCGGGAAACCAGGCGAGCTACACGGCACCGTCGAATATGTACCGCAGCCGCGACGGCATCCACTTCTCGCTGGTGGCCTCGTCCAATCCCATCTTCAAACGGCTGTGCCAGATCGTCGGCCAGCCCGGGATGGCCACCGACCCGCGCTTTAGCACCAATCCGCAGCGGGTCAAGCACGTCGACGAACTGGAAAAGGTGCTCGTCGCCTGGTTACAGGCGCACGACTTCGAAGAGCTGGCCCGCCATCTGGAGCAGGGCGGCATTCCCTTCAGCAAGGTCTATACCGTGCGGGACATCTTGCAAGACCCACACCTGAAGGAGCGCGAGGCCATCGTCTACCTCCACGATGCCGAGTGCGGCCCACTGCCGGCGCCCTGCATCGTCCCGCGCGTGGCCGGCCACCCCCTGCCCGTACCGTTCATCGGACCAACGCCGGGTGAACACAACGAAGAAGTCTTCGCGCAAGCCGGATTGACGGCCAGCGATATGCAACGCTTGAGAGCGCAGAACATCATCTAGCGCTCCGCTCGCGCATGCGCGACGAGGCAGCCGATGAAATCCCGCAGCGTGGCCGTCGCGTGCTCGCGGTTCCACATGACGGTGATGGGGCCGAAGCGAATGCTCGAATCGATGCGGATCTGGCGGAACAGGCCCAGCGACGCCTGGTAGCGCGCCATCGACTCCGAGCACACGCCCACGTAGTCGCCCGTGTGCAGCAGCGCCTGCACCATCGCGAGCGAGGCGGTCTCCACGCGCGGCACGAGCCAGGAGGCTTCCTGCTCGATGAGGAAGGCGTCCATCTGGATGCGCGTGAGCGTGCCGGGCGGGGGCATTACCCATTGCTCATGCAGCGCGTCCTGGAAGGTCAGCGCTTCGCTGCGCGCCCAGTGCTTGCTGCCCTGGCCGACGACGAGGGCCACGTGGTCGTCGAACAGCACCTCGTGCTCCAGCCCCGGCTGGTGCGCACGCGCGTCGAGCACGCCGATGACGGCGTCGAGCGCGCGCGTCTCCAGGCCCTTGAGCAGGTTGTCGAACGGCCCGTCGTGGATGGCGACGGCCACGTCGGCATGCGCGCGCTGGAACGCGCCCACGGCCTCGGGCAGCCCGCCCGCGATGCCGGCCCAGACGCTGCCCACGTTCAGGCGCGGCACGCGCCCTGCGGCCACGGCGTTCATCTCGCGCCCGGTGCGCGAGACATCGCCCAGCACGTTGACCGCCAGCCGCTTGAGCAGGTGTCCGGCGGGCGTGAGCTGCACCTTGCGCCCGCGCACCACGAGCGGCGTGCCGGCCACGCTCTCCAGCTCGGCCAGCCAGTGCGACATGGCCGACTGCGTCATGTGCAGGCGCGCGGCGGCCTGCGTGAGCGTGCCGGCCTCGTCGAGCACGAGAAAGGATTCGAGGTGGCGGATCTTCAGCCGCCGCGCCCAGGAGATGCCCGCGCCGTTTTCAATCATGAGTAAACCTTCATGGAAGCATTTTGCCTTTTCACTAGGCGCGGCGGGGCAGCGTCATGACAATGAAACACGTTCCCCTCCCTTCTTCAGCCAGAGAGAAAGCCCGTGTCCAAAGCCATCCGCACCGTTTCCCAGTTCCTCGCCGCGGCGGCCATCGCCGCAACGGCCGCCGCAGCGCACGCGCAGGGCGCGTACCCCGAGCGCCCCATCCGCCTCGTGGTCTCGCAGGCGCCCGGTGGCAGCAGCGACACCATCGCGCGCCTGTGGGCCGAGCACGCGGGCAAGGCCATCGGCGGCACCATCGTGGTGGAGAACAAGCCCGGCGGCGGCGGCATCATCGCCGCGCAGAACGCGCTGAACCAGCCGGCCGACGGCTACACCCTGCTCTACGGCAGCGTGTCGCTGATGGTGCTCAACCGCTTCACCTACAAGCCGCTGCCCTACGACCCCGAGAAGGACTTCACGGGCGTGGCCATGCTGACCACGGTGCCCTTCGTGCTCTCGACCAACCCGGCCACGGGCATCAAGACCCTCAAGCAACTGACCGAGCGCGCCAAGGCCGCGCCGGGCAAGCTGAACTTCGCCTCGGCGGGCCTGGGCAATTCCACGCACCTGGCGGTGGAGCTGCTGTCCAGCACGCTGGGCATCTCGATGACGCACATCCCCTACAAGGGCGAGGCTGACGGCGTCATGGCCACCATCGGCGGGCAGGTGGAAGTGATGGCACCCGTCTACGGCACGGCGCTGCCGCACATCAAGAGCGGCAAGCTCAACGCGCTGGCCGTGCTCTCGCCCCAGCGCACGCCCGAGCTGCCCGACGTGCCCACCGCCAGCGAGCTGGGCGTGAAGGGCTTCGACAACATGGGCTGGAGCGGCATCGTGGCGCGCGCGGGCACGCCCGCGGCCATCGTCGACAAGCTCAACAAGGCCACCGAGGCCTTCCACAAGAGCCCCGAAGTGCAGGCCAAGCTGCGCACGATGGGCGTGATCCCCGTCTCGGGCCCCGCGTCGCTGGTCATGGAGACCACCGCGCGCGACACCAAGGCCTGGGGCCCGACGCTGGAAAAGCTCGACCTGAGCAGCAAGTGAGCCGGCACGCCATGGCAAGAGAAGCAATGGTCGTCTGCCCGCAGCCGGAAGCGGCCGAGTCGGGCATTGACATCCTGCGCGCGGGCGGCAACGCGGTGGACGCCGCCGTGGCCACCGCGCTCGCGCAGACGGTGGTGGATCCGCTGATGTGCGGCATCGCGGGCTTCGGCACCGCCGCCGTCTACCTGCCCGGCGCGGGCGTGCACGAATACTTCGACTTCCACTCGCCCGCGCCGCTGGCCGCGCGCGAGGACATGTGGGAAGACCTGCTCGAAGGCGAGACGCCCGACGGCTTCGGCTTCATCCTCAAGGGCCGCGTGAACGACATCGGCCCGCAATCCATCGCCACGCCCGCCACGCTCAAGGGGCTGGAGGCCATGCACCAGGCCCACGGCCGCCTGCCGTGGAAGCAGGTGGTGGAGCCCGCGATCCGCTGGGCGCAGGACGGCTTCTTCGTGCGCCCCGGCATGCACGCGTTCTGGATCGACGAGCCCACCTCGGGCCGCGTCGGCAACCTGGAGCGCCTGCAGTACAGCGAAGAGGGCCGCGCGCTCTACTGCCGCCCCGACGGCCGCCCCAAGGCCATCGGCACGCCGCTGCGCAACGAAGGCATGGCGCGCGTGCTGCGCCAGATCGCCGAAGAAGGCTCGCACCCCTTCTACCAGGGCGACCTGGCGCGCGAGATGGTGGCGCACCTGCAGTCGCTGGGCGCGCTCGTCACGCTCGACGACCTGGCACGCTACGAGGTGCGGCGCAACGCCCCGCTCGTGGGCAGCTACCGCGACCGCACGGTGACCACCAACCAGCCCCCGGGTGGCGGCGCGATGCTGCTGGAGATGCTGGGCATCCTTGAGAATTTCGACCTGGGCGCGATGGAGCACAACAGCCCCGAGTACCTGCGCATCGTCTGCGAGGCGATGAAGAAGGCCACGTCGGACAAAGACCGCCACATCGGCGACCCGCACTTCTTCGACGTGCCGCTCGACCAGCTCCTGTCCAAGGACATGGCCCGCGAGGCCGCCGCACAGATCCGCGCGGGCCAGCGCTTCAGCGTGGAGCGCGTGAACCCCGGCGCACCGGTGCCGCGCGACACCACGCACCTCGCCGTGGTGGATGGCGATGGCAACTGCGTCTCGCTGACCCACTCGCTGGCCATGCCCTCGGGCGTTATCACGCCGGGCATGGGCTTTCTCTACAACGGCTGCATGGGCGTGTTCGACCCGCGCCCGGGCCGCGCGGGCAGCATCCAGCCGGGCAAGAGCCGCTTCACCTCGTCGTGCCCCACGATCACGTTCAAGGACGGCCAACTCGACGTGGTGCTCGGCGCGCCCGGCGGCACGCAGATCGCCATGGGCGTGCTGCAGGCGCTGCTCAACGTGATCGACCACGGCATGGAGATGCAGGCCGCCGTGAGCGCGCCGCGCTTCTCGTCCACCAGCAACGCCATCGACGTGTGCAACCGCATCCCGCGCCACACCACACGCGCGCTGGAAGCCCAGGGCTATAAGGTCAACCGCAACCCGTACAACTACACCATCGCCTGGGTGCATGGCGTGCAGGTACAGGCCGACGGACTGCACGGCGGCGCCGACCCGGGGCGCGACGGCGTGGCCTACAGGCTGCGCCTGGACTGACGCGGGCCGCCGCTCAGTCGAGCGGCCCCGGCAGCGTTGCATCGGGCACCGGCCCGGCGGGTGCGGGTGCCGGCGCGCCCTGCCCGATGCCGCGCCACCATGGCTGCGCACGCGCGCCGTGCGACGGTTCCACGGGCTCGCCCAGGCGCGGCATCAGCAGCTGCGCGCCGTGCCCGGGTGCGAGCTGCAGCAGCGTCTCGGCCGGCTCGTCCCAGTCGTGCGCCGCGAGGCTGAACGTGCCCCAATGCACCGGCAGAAAGGCACCGCCGCCCAGCAGATCCAGCGCCTTGAGCGCGTTGGCGGGGCCCAGGTGGATGTCGCCCCAGGTCGGGTGGAACGCGCCCACCTCCAGCATCACCAGATCGAAGCGGCCGAAGCGTTCGCGGATCGCGGCGTATTCGGTGGTCAGGCCCGTGTCGCCGCTGAAGAACACGCGGTGGCGCGGCGTCTCGATGACCAGCGATGCCCACAGCGTGGCGTTGCGGTCCTTGAAGCCCCGGCCCGAGAAGTGCTGCGACGGTGCCGCATGCACCGCAAGGTCGGCCTGCGGCAGGGTGTAGGTCTGCCACCAGTCCAGCTCGGTGATGCGCGCGGCGGGCACGCCCCAGGCCTCCAGGTGCGCGCCCACGCCCAGCGGGGTGACGAAGGGCACGTTTTGCTTCGCCAGCGCGCGGATCGTGGGGTAGTCCAGGTGGTCGTAATGGTCGTGCGAGACCAGCACCAGATCCACCGGCGGCATGGCGGCCAGGCGCACCGGCACGGGCTGGAAGCGCTTCGGGCCCATGAACCGCGAGGGCGAGGCGCGCGGGCCCCACACGGGGTCGGTGAGCACGCGCAGGCCGTCGATCTCGATGAGCACCGTGGAATGCCCGAGCCAGGTGGCCCGCAGGCCCGAGCCCGGCGCGCGGCGCCAAGTGTCCAGCGGGTCCATTGAAGGGAGCGGTGCGCCCGGCAGGCGCCTGCCGCCGGGCAGGAGGATGTCGCGCAGCGCGGGGCGCGGCGCCTGCCGGTCGCGCAGGCCGGGCAGGACGGGGTGGATGTTGCGGAACACGCCGTCCGCCCACAGCGGCGAATCCTGCATGCGCTCCAGGCGCAGGCCCGTGGCGCGCTGGCCGAAGGTTTTCATGCGGACGATGCTAGCGCGCCCGCAATGTCCACAGCGCCGCCCCCGCGATCAGCGCGCCGCCCGCCCAGCCCGTGGCGCTGAGGCGCTCGCCCAGCCAGGCCACGGCGAACAGCGCGCCCCAGGCGGGCTCCGTGCCCATGAGCAGCCCCACGCGGCTGGGCGCGCTGTGCTTGAGCGCCCAGTTCTGCGCGAAGAAGGCGAACACCGTGCAGCCCAGCACGAGGTAGAGGCTGGCGGCCCAGAAGGCGCCCTCGCGCGGCAGCGGCGGCAGGCCGCCCAGCGCCAGCGCCGCCAGCAGGCAGCCCGCGCCCACCACGGCCGATTGCACGGCCGTGAGCAGCAGCATGGGCGCCTGCGCGTGGCGGCGCGCCAGCAGGCTGGTGGCGCACACGGTGACGGCGCGCAGCACGGCGGCGGCCAGCATCAGCGCATCGCCCAGGCCCCATTGCAGGCGCCAGCCGCCTGCGAGCAGCGCGGCGCCCAGCAGCGAGACGGCGGCGAAGCCGAACAGGCGCGCGGCGGGGCGCCGGCCCAGCAGCGCCCATTCGGCGAACGGCGTGAACACCACGCACAGGCTGATGAGGAAGGCCGCGTTGCTGGCCTGCGTGTGCGCCACGCCATAGGTTTCGCAGACGAAGATCGCCAGGAGCAGCCCGCCCAGCGGCAGCCCCGCGCGCCAAGCATCGCGCCGCTGCGCGGGCGTGGCGCGCACGCAGGCCGGCGCCAGCAGCACGGCAGTGAGTAAAAAGCGCACAGCCAGGAAGCCCAGCACCGGGTAGAACGCCAGCGCGCCCTTGGCCACGCCGTAGCTGGTGCCCCAGACGATGGCGACGAGCAGCAGGGCGGCGTCGGAGATGCGCGGCAGCAGCGCGGGAGAGGTATGGGTGAGAGCGGTCATGCAGGCATCGTAGATTTGCGCCTTGCAATCGATAATCCAGCACACTGACACAAGACCTGTTCCCTATGCGCACGAATGCAGCCCTCGACCACCTCGCCGACATGGCCGTCTTCGCGCGCGTGGTGGAGGCCGGCAGCTTCTCGGGCGCGGCCCGCGGGCTGGGCCTGACGCCCTCGGCCGTGAGCCGGCAGGTGGCGCGGCTGGAAGGGCTGCTGCGCGTGCGCCTGCTGGAGCGCACCACGCGCAAGCTGCGGCTCACCGAGGCCGGCCAGGCGGCCTTCGCGCGCTGCCAGGCGCTGGAGGCGTCCGCGCGCGAGGTGATGCAGCTGGCCGACCGCCACGCGGCCGCGCCCAGCGGGCTCGTGCGCATGGCCGTGCCCAAGGCCTACGGGCGCCAGCGCATCCACCCGCTGGTCGCGCCGTTCCTGGCCGCGCACTCGCAGGTGGACGTGCAGCTCGTCACCACCGACCGCGCGGTGGACCTGTTCGCCGAAGACATCGACCTGGCCGTGCGCATCACCGACACGCCGCCGCCCGGCCTGGCGGGCCGGCCGCTGGAGGCGGTGGAGCACCTCGTCTGCGCCAGCCCCGCCTACCTGGCGCGGCGCGGCACACCCGCGCACCCGCAGGACTTGGCCGCGCACGACTGCATCCCCCTGGGCGAGGGCCCGGTCGGGCTGCGCTGGCGCTTCGCGCGCGGCGCGCAGCAGGTGGCGGTGGCGGTGCGCGGGCGCTACCGGGACAACCACAGCGAGAACCGGCGCGACGCGGCCCTGGCGGGCCTGGGGCTGGCGAGCCTGCCCGCCTTCACCGCGCAGGCGCAGCTCGCCAGCGGCGCGCTGGTGCGCGTGCTGGCCGAATGGCGGCACGGCACGGACTATTCGGGCACGGCATGGCTGCTGTACCCGCCAGGCCGCTTCCTGCCCGCGCGCATGCGGGCGTGGATCGACCACCTGGCAGAGAAGTTGGCCTAGCCGGGCACGCCTTCCCAGGCGGCGCGCTGCAGGTCCAGCGGCAGCTCATGGGCCAGCGCCATGTGCTCGCGCTCGTGGTGGTGCTCCAGCACGTGGCGCAGCGCGTGCGCGCCGTCCAGCAGCGCCAGCACCGCGCGGCGGCGCTCCGTCTCGCCCTGCAGAGGCTGGCGCGCCGCCGCCTGCACGCGCTGCAGGTGCTCGTCGGCCAGCAGGGCGATGCGCTCGTGCTCCAGCAGGTAGACGCGCGGCGCCCAGCGGGCGCCCTCGGGCACGTGGGGCAGCAGGCGGGTGTTCTCGATCTCGATGTGCTGGGCCAGCTCCTGGCGCCAGCGGCGCAGGCGCTCCAAGGCGGCGCCGAAGTCCGCACCCACGATGTCCAGCAGGTGGGCATGCAGCAGCGCATCCAGCCGCTCGTGCTGGCGTTCGAAATAGGCGGGGGGGTTGCTCGTGGGCATCGCGGGTCCGATTCTGCCACCCGCGCAGGCACAGGCGGACGCTACTTTTTCAATAGCTGCTTGTGCTTTCCCATCAAGCGCTACAGGGTATTTTTCTTCATACTGCCGCTGGCAGGTGCAGCCGCAGGCACGCGCCGCCCAGGGCTGAGGGGCCGGCCTGCACGCTGCCGCCATAGGTATCGGCCAGGCCGCGCACGATGTCCAGGCCCAGTCCGGCGCCGGGGCGCCGTTCATCGAGCCGCACGCCGCGCTCGAACATGCGCTCGCGCTGGGCCTGCGGGATGCCGGGGCCGTCATCATCCACGGTGAAGCACAGCTGGCCGCCCTCGCGCCGCACGTCCACGACCACGCGCGAGCGCGCCCATTTGCCGGCGTTGTCGATCAGGTTGCCCAGCAGCTCGTAGAGGTCTTGGGGTTCGCCGCGAAAAGCCGCGTCTTGCGCCTGGGGCGCCAGCTCGAAGCGCAGCCCGCGCGCGGCATGCAGCTGCTGCATGGTGCGCAGCAGGGCCCGCACGGGCTCCAGCACCGGGGTGGCGAGGCCGGTGGCGCGCACGGCGGCGGCGGCGCGCGCGCGCGCGAGGTGGTAGTCGACTTGGCGGCGGGCGGATTCCACCTGCTCGCGCACCAGCGTGCCCAGCGGGCCGGGCGCCTGCGCGGCGGCGTTGGCCAGCACGGACAGCGGCGTGTGCACGGCATGCGCCAGGTTGCCGGCCTGGGTGCGGGCGCGCTGCACCATGTCGGCGTTCTCGGCCAGCACATGGTTGAACTCGGTCGCCAGCGGTTGCAGTTCCCGCGGAAACGGCCCCTGCAGTCGCGCGGACGCGCCGCCGCGCACGGCGGCCAGCTGCTGGCGCAGCAGTTGCAAGGGGCGCAGCGCGAGCTGCAGCTGCAGCACGACGGCCAGCGCCAGACCAGCGGCCAGCATGCCCAGGGCCATGAGCAGCATGCGGGTGAAGCCCTGCAGGGGCTCGTCCAGCAGGGCCCGGTCGCCCGCCACCGCCAGGCGCAGCGGCGGCGCTGCATCGTCGGGCAGTTGCAGCGTGCGCGCCACGGCCAGCAGCCGGTGCCCCTGGGCGTCGTGCAGGTCCAGTACGCGGTAGCCCCGGTAGCCCTCGGGCGCGGGCGGCAGGGACAGCGCCTGGTCCCAGAGCGAGCGCGAGCGCGCCACGGCCATCCGGGGCGCATCGCCCAGCTGGTCGATCTGCCAGTACAGGCCTGACAGCGGCTGCTCCAGGCGCGGGTCCGCCGCCATGGGGGGCACGGCGGGCCGCCCGTCCGCGCCCCATTCCACCGCGGCGGTGAGCTGGTCGAGCTGCAGCAGCAGTTGCGCCTGCAGCTGCTGCGCGATGTGGTCCAGGAACAGGGCGCGCAGCCCCCAGCCGGCAATGGCGATGCTGAGCAGCAGCCAGGCCAGCGTGCCTGCCAGCAGGCGCAGGCGCAGAGACCCCTTCATGCGCCGGCGCCCGTATCCACCAGCCGGTAGCCCAGGCCGCGCACGGTTTCGATGCAGCCTTCGGGCAGCTTCTTGCGCAGGCGGCCCACGAAGACCTCAATGGTGTTGGAGTCGCGCTCGCTGTCCTGCGGGTAGATGCGCTCGGCCAGTTCGGTGCGCGACAGCACCTGGCCCTTGCGCTGCATGAGCAGCGACAGCAGCTTGAATTCATGGCTGGTCAATGCAAGCGCCCGGCCGTCGGCCAGCACGCGCGCCTGGCGCGTGTCCAGCCAGAGCGGGCCGCACTGCCACTGCGCGCTGGCGTGCTCGCCCGCACGGCGCAGCAGGGCGCGCAGGCGCGCGAGCAGCTCCTCCATGTGGAAGGGCTTGGCCAGGTAGTCGTCGGCGCCCGCGTCCATGCCGGTCACCTTGTCCTGCCAGCTGCCGCGCGCCGTGAGGATGAGCACCGGCATGTTGCGCTGCGCGGCGCGCCAGCGGCGCAGCACGGACAGGCCGTCGAGCCGGGGCAGGCCCAGGTCGAGCACCACGGCGTCGAAGTTCTCCACGTCGCCCAGGTAGTGCGCCTGGACGCCGTCGCCCGTGGACTCCACCGTGTGGCCCGCGCCGGCAATGGCCTGCACGAGCTGGGCGCACAGGGTGGGCTCGTCCTCCACGACCAGGATGCGCATCAGCGGCTTTCCTTGCGCTTGATCTTCAGCACGCGGCCGTCGACCGCGTCCACCTTGAGCTTGGCCATGCGCCCGTCCCTTTGCAGCAGGCGGATCTCGTAGATGTAGCGGCCATCGTCGCGTTCGAACTCTATCTTGAGCACCTGGCCCTGGTATTCGCTCTCGACCTTGTCCAGCACCTGGCGCAGCGGCAGCACCTGGCCCTGCTGCAGCGCCTGGCGGGCCAGCTCGTGGTCGCGCTCGCCGGCATGCGGCCGGCCCGCGCCCAGCATGGCCAGAGCGAGTGCGAGCAAGACGGTGGTGCGGCGGCAGACGTTCATAGGGCCGGTTTTATACGCGCCGCGCGATGAACCTCCGATGAACGGCGCCTTCAGCAAGGATTCACGGCGGCTTTTCGAGAATTCCCGGCAGGCAGGGCGTCGTGCCCGGCCATTTCAACCCAGGAGCCATCACCACCATGCAACGCAACATCCGCCGCTTTCTTATCGCCATCGCCGCCGGCGCCGCAACGACCTGGGGCGTCGCCCAGACACAGGCCCCATCGGCAGCCCAGGCCCCCGCGGCAGCCATCGCGCCTGCGGCGGCGCAGTTGACCATCCGCGACGTCTACGACCGCATGGAGACCGCGGGCTACCGCGACATCCGCGAGATCGAATGGGACCATGGCCGCTACGAGGTCAAGGCCAGCAACGCCCAGGGCGAGCGTGTGAAGCTGTACGTGAACGCCACCACCGGCGCCGTGGAGAGCAGCCGCCTCCGCGGCCGCCGCTACTGACCTCCCGCCACGGACAAGGAGAACGCCATGCGCATCAAGGCAGTCCTGTGCACGTGGTTGCTGGCCATCGGCCTGGCGTGGATGGCCGTGGTGCCGGCCGTGCCGGCCGTGCAGCCGCTCGCCGATGCACAGGGCGCGGCCGCGGGCTGGTGGCAACTGCGGCAGCACGCCCTCTACCTCACGGGGCTGTGGAGCATCGGCCTGATGGCCCTGGCCATGCTGCTGGCGTTGCGCCTGCCCTGGCTGGAGCGCCCGCTGGGGGGCATGGACCAGGTCTACCGCCTGCACAAGTGGGCGGGCACCGGCGCCGCCATCGCGGCCATCGCGCACTGGGGCGCCAAGGAGTCGGACGGCTGGATCAAGGCCCTGTGGGGCCGCGCCGGCAAGCCGGCGCGCGACACCGTGCTGCCCTGGTTCACCGACATGCGGGGCCCGGCGAAGGACCTGGGCGAATGGGCGTTCTACCTGCTGCTGGCCATGGTGGCTTTCACGCTGCTGACCCGGCTGCTGGCCTACAAGCCCTGGCGCCTGCTGCACCGCGCCATGCCGCTGCTGTTCCTGGCGCTGGCAGCGCATGCGGCGGCCTTGATGCCGGCCGGCTTCTGGGCTCCGCCGCTGGGCCCGGCCATGGGCATGCTGCTGGTGCTGGGCAGCCTGTCCGCGCTCTGGTCGCTGGCGGGCCGGGTCGGCCGGGCGCGCAGCCACGCCGGCCGCATCCACGCCGTGCGCGTACTGGGCGAGGGCCCGCTCGCTCCCGTCGAAGTGGTCTGCGCGCTGCCGGCCAGCTGGCCGGGCCACCGCGCGGGGCAGTTCGTCTTCGTGTGTTTCGACCACGCCGAGGGGCAGCATCCCTTCACCATCGCCAGCGCACCCGGCAGCCTGGGACATGGCGACCAGGGCGGGCCTCTGCTGCGCCTGGTCATCAAGCCGCTGGGCGACTACACCCGCACCCTGGGGCAGCGCCTGCGCGCGGGCCAGCGCGTGGACATCGAGGGCCCCTACGGCCGCTTCGACGGCCAGGGCGAGCAGCGGCGCCGGCAGGTGTGGGTGGCCGGCGGCGTGGGCATGACGCCCTTCCTGGCGCTGCTGGAGGCGCGCCAGCCGCAGGCCGCGCCCGTGCATGCGCAGCCCGTGCACATGCACTACTGCACACGCGATGCGGCGCGCGATCCGCTGCTGCCGCGCCTGCGCAAGCTGTGCGCGCAGGCACTGCCTCCCGTGCAGCTTCACGTGCACGACGATGCGCTCGGCCAGCGCCTCACGCCCCAGGCGCTGGAGGCCCACGCCGGGCCGCTCGACATCTGGTTCTGCGGCCCGCAGGGCCTGGGCGCGCAACTTGCCGCACATGCCGGCGCGCGGCCCTGGCGGCTGCACCGCGAATCGTTTGCACTGCGCTGATACATCCCCTGCGCCAGATCATGGCCGGAGCCACATCGGCAGGATCAATCCTCGACCGTGTCGTGCGTTCCCGCGCTGCCGCGCCGCCAGTAGCCCGAAACCTTCACCCACTTGGGATGCACGCCGCGCTCGCCCACGAGGTGCGCACGCAGCGCCTTGGCGACGCCGGTCTCGCAGGCCACCCAGGCGTGCACGTCGCCCGCGGGCAGCGCCTGTGCGCGCAGCGCGGCCAGCAGCGGCCCCGCATCGCCCGGCGCGGCGCCGCTGCGGTGCACCCAGTGGATGCGCGCATCGGCCGCCGTGGGCAGGGGCTGCTCGTCGGCCGGGCCGTCCACCTCGACGAGCGCGAGCGCGGGTGTGCCCGCCGGCAGCTCGCCCAGGCGGCGCGCGATGGCGGGCAGGGCCGTTTCGTCGCCGACGAGCACGTAGCCGTCGAACGCCAGCGGCACCAGCAGCGAGCCGCGCGGCCCGCCCACGCCGATGCGCTGGCCCGGAGCGGCCTGCAGCGCCCAGGCGGTGGCGGGGCCGGCGTCGTGCAGCGCGAAGTCGATGGCCAGCGTGCGCGCGGCCGCGTCGTGATGGCGCGGCGTGTAGTCGCGCATGGGCGGGCGCGGCGCGTCCGGGTCCGGCTGGCCCTGCGCGCCGAAGTCCGGCAGCCGCAGCGCACCCGAGGCGGGATCGGGCAGGATGAGCTTCACGTGGTCGTCGAAGCCGGGGCTGTGGAAGCCCTCCAGTTCGTCACCGTCGAGAGTGACGCGCACGCAATGCGGCGTGATGCGCTCGGCGCGCTGCACGGTGAGCGTGCGCAGGCGCAACTCGTGGCGCACGCGCTGCAGGGCGCGGGTGGCCATCCGTTCGTCGGTGGTGTTCATGTCGGGTGTCCTTTCGTTTCAGGGATCCATTGCGCT
This sequence comes from Acidovorax sp. MR-S7, assembly GCF_000400995.2. Classification (GTDB taxonomy): domain Bacteria; phylum Pseudomonadota; class Gammaproteobacteria; order Burkholderiales; family Burkholderiaceae_C; genus MR-S7. The sequence continues at coordinate 79,846 of NZ_DF238917.1, forward strand.
ACGCGCTGCCCACGCCGCATGAAACGGGCGTGCTTCATGCGCAGGCCACCGCGCAAGGGCCGCCCCGCCGCGCCGGTGGCGTCCCCCTGCCCGCAGCGCGCAGCGCTGCGAGAGCGGGGGGAAGACGCGAAGCGTCTCAGGGGGGTGGTTCAAAGTCTTTCAATGTGCCGGGCCGCGGCGTCGAGCACATCGGCGATGGCATGGGCCTGGGCGTCGCCCATCGGCTCGCGGGCCAGGCGCATGTGCAGCGCCTGGCGCAGGTTGTGCACGGCCCGCTCCACGGGCGCAGGGCGCGCGCCGTGGGCATGCACGGCGGCGCCGGTGTCCATGCGGGCCAGCAGTTCGTCCACCTCGGCGCGGTGGGCCTGCAGGTGCTCCAGCCCAGCGGCGGTGATGGTGTGCCGCTTGCGCCCGCCCTCGCCGGCGGTCACGGTGACGTGGCCCATCTCCTCCAGCAGCGTGAGCGTGGGGTAGACCACGCCGGGGCTGGGGCTGTAGCTGCCGCCCAGCCGCTCTTCGATGGCCTTGATGAGTTCGTAGCCGTGGCGCGGTTTGTCGGCGATGAGTTGCAGCAGCACGAGGCGCAGCCCGCCGTGGCCGAACACGCGCCCGCCGCGCCGCGTGGCCGGATGGCCGGTGCGCAGGTCGAGAAATTCAGGGTCTTTCATAGTATTCATTTCGATATATCTTTTTATTTACGATATATCGAAATTGCTGATGGCGGCGGGCCTCCGCCCGAAGCCCCCATGGGCGCCGTGGTTGCTACCCCGCCGCCGCCAGCCCTGCCGCATGCCCGCGCGTGAACGCCTCCTCGAACACCGAATAGCCCGACCAGTCGGCATGCGCGAACAGCAGGCGCCGGGTGACGGGCGTGGGCAGCAGCGGCACACGCTCTCCATTCGATAGCTGCCAGCGCTTGTCAGGCAAGCGCTGGAGGCCGATTTGGCTCAAGAACCCGAGCGTGCCCGGCACGGGGATGGCCATGGCGTGGCCGTAGCGCGTGATCTCCATGCGCGTGGCGCGGCCGGCCACGTCGGGGTGGGGCACGGCCAGCGCGGCCAGGATGGCGTCGCGCCAGTGCGTCCAGGGCCGCTCGGCCAGCGCCTGGCGGGCCTGCGGCACGTCGCCCAGCGCCTGGTAGTAGGTGAGCACGGTGGGCCCGGCGAGCAGCGCGCCGGGGTCCAGCCGCTGGTGGCCCGCATCCACGTAGCCCAGGCCGCCGGGGGTGGGGTCCGCGTAGAGCACGTTGTCCCACGCGGGGGCCGCGCCCTCGCGGTCGGCCAGGGGCGCGCCGATGTGGAGGTTGGCCACCAGCCAGGGCGCCCACTGCAGGCGGCGCGCGGCCTCGTGCACGAAGGCGGGCGCGGGCTGCACCACGCGCGCGGCGATGAACGCAGGCAGCGCCACGATGCAGCGCGCGGCCTGCCAGCGCACCACGCGGCCGTTCGCATGGTCGAGGGCATCCACCTCCACGCCGTGGCGTGTCTCGGCGATGCGCAGCACGCTGGTGCCGGTGCGCAGGCGGCCCGCGAGCGGCGCGGCCAGGCGCCGGGCGAGCCAGCCGTTGCCCTCGGGCCAGGTGAGCACGGCCTCGCGCTCCTCGCTGCCCGGCGCCTCGCCCGGCGCGTGGAAGCCGTGGCGGCTCGCAAAGTAGTGGATCCCCGCCCAGGCCGAGACGCGCGCCGTGCCCGCGCCGTAATCGTCGCGGCAGCAGTAGTCCAGGTACCAGCGCAGGTGTGCGTCATCCAGGCCCTCGTGTGCCAGCCAGGCATCGAAATCGATAGCATCCAGCGCTTGGTGGACGGGCGCTGCAGGCCGGTCTGGCATCCAGCTTTTGAATACCGGCATGGTGAAGGGCGCTGCGCGCGACAGCGCAGCCACGCGCGCGGCGAAGCGCCGGTACTGCGCCAGCGTGGCCTCGCCCACGCCCTGCACGGGCAGCAGCCCCTCCTGCCAGTGGCCCTGGAAATACAGCCGCTCCTGCGGGCTGTGGCACAGGTGGCGCCCGTCGTCGCCCCCGTACTGCCAGCGCCCGGCCACGCGCTGGCGCAGCCCCAATTCCTCCAGCAGGTCCTGCACTTCGCTGGCATGCTCGCCAGGCACGGGCAGGTAGTGCGCGCCCAGCGGGCAGGCGACGCCCCGCACGCTGCCGGCGCGGCTGTTGCCGCCCGGCGTGTCCTCCAGCTCCAGGAGCTGGAAGTCCTCCACGCCAGTCAGTCGCAGCGCCCGCGCCGCGGCCAGGCCGGCCACTCCGCCACCGGCGATCACCACACGGGTGCGGCGCGTGACGGCCGGCGCGGCATCTTCGCTCGGCCGATCGCGCAAGGCATGGCCGCGGCCCATGCCGATGCCGGTGAAGCCGCCTTCGAGCGCGCGTTGCGCGTTGCAGCCCGCCAGCGCCAAGGCGCCGGCGTGCAGCAGATTGCGGCGGCTCAGTCCGGCCATTGCTCCTTGATGGCGATGAGCGCGGGCAGCTGCGCGATGAAGACCTCGACCATGTCCGGGTCGAAGTGCCGGCCGGACTGCGCGCGCAGGTGCTCCACGGTGGCCTCGGTGGTCCAGGGCTCCTTGTAGGGGCGGCGCGCGGTGAGGGCGTCGAACACGTCGGCCAGGGCCACGATGCGCGCCTCCACGGGGATGGACTCGCCCGCCAGGCCGTGCGGGTAGCCGCTGCCGTCCCATTTCTCGTGGTGCGCCAGGGCGATGGTGTGGGCCATGCGCAGCACGCCGCCGGGGTGCTGGCCGATGATCTCGGCGCCGATCTCGGGGTGGCGGCGCATCACGTCCCATTCCTCGGGCGTGAGCTTGCCGGGCTTGCGCAGGATCGCGTCGGGGATGCCGATCTTGCCCACGTCGTGCATGGGCGCGGCGTTGAGCAGGTCTTCCGCCCATTCCGGCGCATGGCCCAGGGCGAGGGCCAGCGCCTGGGCGAAGTGGCTCATGCGGATGACGTGCATGCCCGTCTCGTTGTCCTTGTATTCGGCGGCGCGGCCCAGGCGCTGCACGATCTGCAGGCGCGTGGCGCGCAGCTCCTCGGTGCGCACCAGCGACAGGTGGGTGCGCACGCGCACACGCACGATGGGGGCGCTGACGGGCTTGGTGATGTAGTCCACGGCGCCGGCGTCGAAGCCGCGCGTCTCGTCGGCCGTGTCGGTGAGCGCAGTGACGAAGATCACGGGGATGGCGGCGGTGGCGCCGTCGGCCTTGAGCGCGGCGCACAGGGCGTAGCCGTCCATGCCGGGCATCATCACGTCGAGCAGGATGAGCTGGGGCTGCTGCTGGCGGGCGATCTGCAGGGCGCGCGCGCCGTCGGTGGCGAAGAGCAGGCGGTAGTCGTCCTGCAGCACGTGGCGCAGCACCTGCAGGTTGGTGGGCTCGTCGTCGACGAGCAGCAGGCGGGGGCGATGGTCCTGGGTTGGCATGTCAATCGGTCTGGTGGCGCAGCACATGCAGGCGCTGCACGGCGTCGTCGAAGTCGAAACGGTCCAGCGCCTCGCGCAGCGCGTCCAGGCTGGTGGCGCTCAGGTGCCGCTCCAGCGCGGCCAGGGGCTCGGCCGGCAGCTCGCCCGCGGCCAGGGCGTCAGCCAGCGCGTCGATGGCGGCGCGCAGGTCGGCGCGCTCCTGCGCGCCCAGCGTGCGGGGTGCGGCGGGGGCCGGCGCGGCATCGGGCGCATCCAGGCTGTTCAGCGCCTCGGCCACGCCGGCCAGCGCGCAGTCCAGTGCCTCGACCAGCGCAGGCCATGCGGCGGTTTCGTGCGCGCGTGCGGCGGCTTCGAGCCGCGCGGCCTGCGCCTGCAGCGCGGCCAGCGCCAGGTTGGCGGCGGCGCCGTGCAGGCGGTGGGCCGCGGCGGCCACGGCCCGTGCGTCGGTGCGCTGCACGGCGGCGCGCAGGGCGGCCACGGTGGCGGCGCCGTCCTGCAGATAGCGCTGGATGGCCTCGCGCAGGTAGCGCGCCTGGGTCCACAGGCGCACGCCGCGCTCCCAGTCGATGGCGGGCAGGCCCGGCACGGCGGCTGCGGGCGCTGCGGAGGGTTCGCCGCCGGCCAGGCCGATCACGCGCGCGATCTCGCCCGTCAGGCGCAGCGGCTCGATGGGCTTGCTGGCGAAGCCGTCCATGCCGGCGGCGCGGGCGTTGCGCCGGTCCTGCTCCAGCACGCTGGCCGAGAGGGCGACGATGGCGGTGGGCGTGCGCGCATGCGCGCGCTCGAAGGCGCGCATGCGGCGCGTGGCCTCCAGGCCGTCCATGTCGGGCATCTGCAGGTCCATGAGCACCACGTCGAAGCGCTCGCGCTCGAAGGCCTGCACGGCTTCCTGACCGCTTTCGGCCAGCGTGACCTTGTGACCGCCGCGCTGCAGGGTGAGCTGCAGCAGCTCCAGGTTGGCGGGCACGTCGTCGGCTGCCAGCACGCGCAGCGGCGGCAGGGCCAGGCGCGGGCGGCCGGGCTCGCTGGCGGCGTGGGCGGGGGCCTCGGCCACGCGCAGGGGCAGACGCACGCTGAAGGTGCTGCCCTCGCCCACGCAGCTGTGCACGCCGATGCCTCCCTGCATCAGCTCGGCGAGCTGGCGCGCGATGGTGGTGCCCAGGCCGGTGCCGCCGTAGCGGCGGGTGGTGGAGGCGTCGGCCTGCGAGAAGGGGTCGAAGATGCGCTGCAGGCCGGCCTCGCCGATGCCGATGCCGGTGTCCACCACGTCGAGCACCAGCTCGCCGTCGCCGCCGGCCACGCGCAGCGTCACCCCGCCCTCGTGCGTGAACTTGATCGCGTTGCCGATGAGGTTGAGCAGGATCTGCTGGATGCGGAAGGCGTCGCCGCGCCAGAACTCGGGCACGCACGCGGGGTAGTCCAGCACCAGGTCCAGGCCCTTCTTGGCGGCGCTGATGCGCAGCGAAGCCAGGATCTGGTCACACAGCTCGTGCAGGCTGAAGGTCTCGATCTCCAGCTCCACGGCACCCTTTTCCAGCTTGGCCGTGTCCAGGATGTCGTTGAGCAGCCGCAGCATGGAGCGCGCGGCGTGGTGCACGGTACCCAGGTGGCGGCGCTGGGTGCTTTCCAGCGGGGTGTCGAGCAGCGCCTCGGTGAAGCCGATGATGGCGTTCATGGGCGTGCGGATCTCGTGGCTCATGTTGGCCAGGAAGGTGCTGCGCGCCGCGGCGGCGGCCTCGGCGCGCTCCTTGGCGGTGCGCAGGTCCTGCTCCATGGCGCGGCGCCCGCTCAGGTCGGTGGCGAACATGATGACCTTGAAGACCTGGCCCTCGGCGTCGAAGATGGGGTTGTAGGTGGCGTGGATCCATACCGGCCGCCCGTCCTTGCCGAAGCTCTCGAATTCGCCGGCCTCGAATTCGCCCTGCGCCAGCCGCTGCCAGAAGGCGCCGTATTCGCCGCCCTGCGCGAACGCGGGCGCGCAGAACATGGCGTGGGGCTGGCCGATGACCTCGTCGAGCGTGTAGCCCATGAGCGCGAGGAAGTTGGGGTTGGCCGCGATGACGTGGCCGCGCAGGTCGAATTCCGCCGACGCCTGCGAGCGGTCGATGGCCTGCACCGTACCCACGAACTCGGCGTTGCGGGACTTCGGCTCGGTCACGTCGAGGATCACGCCGTCGATCCAGCGCATCGCGCCCTGCGCGTCGGCCACGCCCCGGCCGTTTTCCGACATCCAGCGCGTACGCCCGTCGCGGGTCTTGATGCGGTATTCGATGTGGTAGGGCATGGCCATGCGCAGCGCGTATTCCACCTCGGGCGCGATGCGCAGTGCATCCTCCGCGTGGATGAGGTGGCCGAAATACACGCGCTCCTGCACGAAGTCCTCGGCGCTCCAGCCGGTCAGGGACTGCACGGCGTCGCTGATGAAGACCATGGGCCAGTCGCCCTCGTTGCGGCAGCGGAAGGCCACGCCGGGCAGGTTGCCCATCAGGGAGCGCAGCTGCTCCTCGCCGCGCGCGCGCTCGCGCTCCAGCGCCTTGCGCTCGGACAGGTCGACCAGGAAGCCCACGAACAGCGGATCGCCCGGCTGGTCCACCCGGCCCACGGCCAGCCGCATGGGCAGCAGCGTGCCGTCCTTGCGCAGGGCCTCGATCTCGCGCCCGGCGCCGATGATGGAGGAGTAGCCCGTCTCCACGTGCCGGCGCAGGTAGCCGTCGTGCGCCTCGCGGTGCGGCGAGGGCATGAGCATGTGCACGTTGCGGCCGATCACCTCGTCGGCGCTCCAGCCCAGCAGCCGCTCGGCCGCGTGGTTGAACAGGCGCACGGTGCCCTGCGCGTCGATGATGACGATGCCGTCCACCGCCGTGTCGACCAGCGCGCTCAACCGCGACGCATTGGCGCGCGCCTCGCGCAGCAGCTGGCGAAAGCGCAGGTGCACGTTCACCCCGGTGATGGACAGCCCCGTCGCCAGCGCCGCCACGGCGATGGCCAGCGCCAGGTAGTGCGACGGCGCGCCCTGCCCCGCCGGGCCGGCGGCCTCGCCCACGACGCGCAGCGCGGCCATGCTGATGTAGTGCATGCCCGCGATGGCCAGGCCCATGACCACCCCGCCCAGCATGTTGGCGACGCGCGGGGACAAGCCGGCCACGCGCCCCAGGCGGAAGCGCACCCACAGCGCCGCGGTGGCCATGCCCACCGCGTAGGCGATGGAGGCCGCGAAGCCCGCCACGTCGTAGCGCATGAGCGGCGCGAACTCCGAAGCCGCCATGCCCGCGTAGTGCATAAGCCCGATGCCCGCGCCCACCAACGCGCCACCGAGCAGCAGCGAGCGCGCGCCGACCTGCTGGCGCGCCAGCACCGCCAGCGCCACCCAGGAGGCGAGCACGCTGGGCAGCACCGACAGCGCCGTGATCCACAGGTCGAAATGCCCCGAGGCGCACAGGTCGAAGGCCAGCATGCCCACGAAGTGCATAGCCCAGATGCCGCCGCCCAGCGCCACCGCGCCCGAGGCGATGGCCATGCGGCGGCTCGCGGCGTCCGGCGCGCGCAGTGCCAGGCCCGCCAGGTGCAGCGCCATCACCGACGACGCGATCGCCAGCGCCACCGACAGGCACACCAGCCGGGCATCGTGGTGCATGGCAACGCCATATGCGTCCCGCGCCACGCCGACGACGAAGAATTTCTCGAGCATTTCGCGGGCGGATGTAAGCAAAGGTGTTTCATTGTGCCGGAGCGCGGCCCCCGCGCTGCCGGGTTTCAGTGGCCTGTGCGGCCCCACTCCTGCGCGTAGGTGTGCACCAGCACCTGGTTGGACAGGCGGTTGACCTCGGCGTCCACGCGCGCCATGTCGACGGGAAAGTGGAACAGCAGCGGCAGCGCCTCCAGCGACAGGAAGCGCAGCCCCGGCGGCAGCGCATCCGGCATGCGCCAGGGGCGGCGGCTGGCGATGACGAAGCCCCATTCGCCGAAGCTCGGCACATGGGCGTGGTAGGGCCGCGCCTGCAGGCCCACCGACTCGATGGTGGCCGCCACCGTCCAGAAGCTCTTGCGCGCGATCAGCGGCGAGGTGGTCTGGACCACCGCATAGCCGCTGGCCGCCAGGCGCTGGTCCAGCAGCGCGTAGAAGCTGTTGGTGAACAGCTTGCCGATGGCGAAGTTGGTCGGGTCCGGGAAGTCCACGATCACCACGTCGAAGGTATCGCTGCCCTGCTGCAGCCACTGGAAGGCGTCCTGGTTCACCACGCGGACCTTGGGCGAGGCCAGTGCATCGCCGTTGAGCCGGCGCAGCGTGGGGTGCTCGCCGAACAGGCGCGTCATGGCCGGGTCCAGCTCCACCAGCGTGACGGATTCCACCGCGGGGTAGCGCAGCACCTCGCGCACCGCCATGCCGTCGCCGCCGCCCAGCACCGCCACGCGCCTGGGCGCGCCGTGCGCGGCCATGGCGGGGTGCACCAGCGCTTCGTGGTAGCGGTACTCGTCGTTCTCTGCGAACTGCAGGTTGCCGTTGAGGTAGAGGCGGTGGCCCAGGCGCCCGTGCGTGACCACGATGCGCTGGTAGGGCGAGGCCGTGCCCATCACGATGCGGTCCTGGTAGAACTTGTCCTCCGCGAAGCGGGTAATGTGCTCCGCGCCCGCCAGGCCCGCCGCCAGCGCCGCCAGCACCGCCGCGCAGGCCAGCGCATGGGCGCGCAGGCGCCGCAGCTCGTGCCGGAACAGCCACAGTGCCCACACCGCCACCGCCGCGTTCAAAAAGCCGAACAGCAGCCCCGTGCGCACCAGTCCGAGCTGCGGCACTAGCAGCAGCGGGAATGCCAGCGACACGGCCAGTGCGCCCAGGTAGTCGAAGGTGAGCACCTGCGACACTAGCTCCTGCAGCCGCACGTTGCGCTTGAGGATGCGCATCACCAGCGGAATCTCCAGCCCCACCAGCGTGCCCACGAGCAGCACCATGCCGTAGAGCAGCACGCGGAAGGCGCCGGGCGCGTAGGCGTTTGCGATGAAAAGCGTCGCCGGCAGCGCTCCACCCACCAGCGCCACGAGCAATTCGATGCGCAGGAAATGCGCGGGCAACTGCCGCTCGAAGTAGCGCGACAGCCACGAGCCCACACCCATGGCGAAGAGGTAGGTGCCAATGATGGTGGAGAACTGCAGCACCGAGTCGCCCAGCAGGTACGACGCGAGCGCACCCGCCGCCAGCTCGTACAGCAGCCCGCAGGCCGCGATCACGAAGACGCTGGCGAGCAGGGCGACGTCGATGGGGCGGGGCGGGCTGTGCGCCGGGGCGGAGGCGGTTGGGGACGACACGGGCGCTATTGTGTAGCGGCGCCGTGCCGGCCATCGGCCGCCATCAGAACTGGTAGTTCGCGCTCACCAGCACGCTGCGCGGCGCACCGGGCATGGAGCTGGAGCGCCAGTACTCCTTGTCCAGCAGGTTGGAAATGGCGAGCGTGACCGTCCAGGGCGCGGCGCGCCAGCCCACCAGCGCGTCCCAGCGGGTGTAGCCAGGCACGCGGGCGGTATTGGCGGCGTTGCTGTAGCGCTCGCTGGTGTGCGTGACGCCGATCTCGCCATACCACGGGCCTTGCGGCGCGTAGCGCAGGAAGAGGTTGCCGTTGCGCTGCGCGGTGTTCACAAGGCGCTTGCCCACGTTGGCGGGCGCGCTGCGGTCCTCGGCCACCTTGGCGCTCATGAGGCCCACGCCGCCGCGCACGTACCACGATGGCGCCACGCGGCCCGCCAGGTTGAACTCGATGCCGCGCGAGCGTTCCTTGCCGCGCACGGCCCATTCCAGGGGAGAGTTCACGGCATCGGGCTGGTAGCGGATGTTGTAGTGCTCCAGCTGGTATGCCGCTAGCTGGGTGGACAGGCCGCCGTCCAGCCAGTCGCTCTTGACCCCGGCCTCGACCTGGCGCGAATAGCGCGGCTCGTCGTCCTGCGCGCCGCTCACGCCCAGCATGCCGCGCCCGCCGTAGGGCGAGTAGCTCTTGCTGTACGAGGTGTACACGCTGTGCTCGCGCACGGGCTGCCACACCAGGCCCGCGCGCGGACTCACAGAACTGCCGCTGGCCGCGCGGGTGGCGCCGGTGAGCCGGTTCAGCGTGTCGAAGTCGTAGCTGTCGTAGCGCGCGCCCACCAGCAGCTTCCATTGCGGCGCGAGGTGCACGAAGTCCTGCACGTACAGCGCGCGCGATGCGGCTTCGTGCAGGTTGTTCTGGGTGGGGTCGGGCCGCTGCGCAGGGCGGGCGGGCCAGACGGGGTTGAACGGGTCGATGGTGGGGCCGGGCACGGTGCCGTACACCTGGGGCTGGCGCTCTTCCTCGCTGTGCTCCAGGCCGATGAGCAGCTCGTGCCGCATGCCCGCCAGCTCCGCCCGGCCGGTCAGGTCCAGCGTGTGGGTGGTGGTCTTGTTGTTCGTGGCCTGCCAGGCGTAGTTCTGGCGCATCTGGCCGGGATAGGTGCAGGCGGCCCCCGCCGCGGTGCGGCCCGCCGCGTTGCAATAGGTGCCGCCGAAGACGTGGTCGAAGTCCTGGCTGGCCTCGCGCTTGCTGGCCACCCAGCGCAGGCTCCAGGCCGGGTTGAAGTCGTAGCTCAGGTCCGAGCGCAGCACGCGCAGGCGGTCTTCCACATAGTCGTCGGGATGGGCGAAGCCCTGGCGGATGGAAATGCCCGCGGGCAGCTCGCCGTACACGGGGCCCCGGTCGGGGCGGCGCCAGACGTTGTCGTAGGTGTACTGGCCCGTCCAGCGCAGGCCGGTACGCGTGTCCACGAGGATGCTGGGCGAGATCATCTCGTTCCTGTTGCGGATGCCGCTGCGGAAGCTGTGGGCCTGCTCGCGGTCGGCCGTCAGGCGCACGGCCACGTGGTTGTTCACGACCCGGTTGATGTCGATGGTGCCGCCGTAGTTGTCCCACGAGCCGGCGCGCAGCGTGACGCTGCTCTTGGCGTCGAAGCGTGCCTGCTTGCTCACGAGGTTGATGACGCCGCCGCCGCTGCCGCGCCCGTACAGCACCGCACCGGGGCCCTTCAGGATCTCGATGCGCTCCACGTTGGCCGTGCTGCGGCGCACCTGGCCCGATTCGCGCACGCCGTCGCGGTAGATGTCACCCGAATCGGCCTGGAAGCCGCGGATGTACACGCCCTCGCCGCGCATGTCGTAATTGGTGTTCACGCCCGGCACGCCGTCGAGCATGACCGACAGGTCGTTGATGCCGTAGCTCTTGTATTTGTTGACCTCCAGCGTATCGATGGCCTGCGGAATGTCCTTGGGCGCCATGTAGGTCTTGGTGGCCGTGGTCACGCCCTCGGGACGCACGTCGTCGGCGTCGTACTGGTCGCCGGTCACCTGCACGGCGGGCAGCGTCTGCTGCGGGTGCTGGGCATCCTGCGCCAGCGCCCCGCCCTGCAGCAGCGCCAGGCAAGCCGCCGCGGCGCCCGCCGTGGCGCGGCGCTGGTGGCGGTAGGGTGTTTTCAGGGTTTCATGCAATGCCATGGTGCCGCTTCTCCTCTCGAAAGCGGCCGATTCTATGGCAAATGATAATTATTCCCATTCTCAAAGAGAGAATGCGGCATGCACGCAACAGCAGGCCGCGCAGCGGCTCAGCCGCCGTGGATCGCCGCCGCCACGATGATGCTGATGCCCAGGCACATGGCGGCCACGACCAGCGCCAGCGCGCGGTTCTGCTTCTCGACGATCTCGGCCCACAGGTCGGCGGGGGTGATCTTGTCGATGATCAGAAAGCACAGCCAGAAGACCACCACGCCGATCACGGCGTAGAGGATGGAGCCGAGGAAGGCCGCGGGCCGGAGCCATTCAAAACCCATCATGGCGTTTACTCCTTGGAAAAAATCATTTGTGGCTGCCGCCCGAGGTGTAGCCACCGTAGGAGCCGCCCGAGCTGCGGTAGCCGCTGCCCGAAGAGCCCGAACAGTTGCCCATGAGCACCAGCAGGACCAGCAGCACGAAGGCCACCAGGACGATGGTGCCGCAACCGACGCGCGCATTGCCGATGACGGGCCCCGCGTCCTGGCGGCGGAACAGCGCGGCCTGGCCTTCGAGCCGGAAGGCCAGGGCGACGGCGCTGCTGTCGATGCGCTGGCCATGCGACCAGGTGACCTCGCCGCGCGCCTGCTCGCGCGAGAGGATGCCCTTGCCGTCCACGGCGGCGAAGTCGCTGTTGTGCGTCTTCTGGCCGCGCACCACGGGCCAGTAGAACTCGCCGGCCACGTAGTTCGTTTCGGCCGTGTAGCTGTACTGCAGGCGGTACGTGCGGCCCAGGTAGATGGCCGCCTGCGCACCGTTCTGGTACTGCGGCGCGCCCGTGGCGGGGCGCACCAGGCTCCAGCCGTCGCTGGCGTCCACCAGGAAGAGGAAGCCGCGCGTGGCGTGGTAGAGCAGGTATTCATCCCAGCCGAATTCCTCGTAGTCCCCCGGCTCGCGCCCTATGCGGTGCTGGAAGCCCACCACCTGCCACGGCACGCCCTCGAACCGGCCCACGCTCCCCAGCGGGATCAGCGGCTGGACAGGCTCGCGCTGCGCCGCGTGGCGCAGCTCGCCGCCCACGCCGGCGCTCAGGTCGATGAGGCTGTTGCATGCGGGGCAGGTGCAGCTCCGGGTGCTGTCCAGCTGCACCCGCACGGGCGCACCGCAGCGGGGGCAGTTGAACTGGCGGCCTTGCTCCTCCTTGGCCGATGCCTCCTTGAGGCCCTGCATCTGCAGGTCCTCGATGCGCACCGCGCGGCCGCGCTGCACCTGGGGCGGCTGGGTGCCGTAGTCGATGGAGAGCACCTCGCCCTCGCTGCTGCGCAGCTCCACCACCTGGAAGGGCTGGCCCAGCGGCGGCAGCCGGGGCAGCTCGCCCTCGGCCGCGACCAGCCGCGCCTGCATGTTGGCCGCCACGCTGAAGGGCTGGCCGCCCACGGCGGTGGCCATGCCGACGCGAAAGCGCCCGGCCTCGGGCGGCTCGCGCCCCAGCGTGGCCGGGCGCGTGAAGACGTAGGCGCCGTTGTCTTCGCTCAGCGTGGCGGTGCTGCCGTCCTGCAGGAAGGCGATCCATTCGGCCCAGGCGCCCTCCTCGCCCCGGTACTGCAGGCGGCCGATCAGCGTGAAGGCCTGGCCTTCGAACCGGCCGCTGGCCTGCAGCCGCAGCGGGCTGTGGTCGTCGAAGACCTCGGCCATCTTGCCCACGCGCGCCAGCACCTCGCCGCTGCGCACCACGGTGCTCTGGCAGTAGGGGCAGACGGCATGGGTGGACTGCGCGCTTTTGAACTCGACGGGCGCGCCGCAGCCGGGGCACGGCGCGCGGTAGAAGCGCTGGGTACCGTTCTCGGCCATGGTGTTTTCTGAACGTTTTCGGCCTCTAGCGCCCGTCCCTCAAGCGCCAGCAGCTATCAAAAGATGCGTCAGACGAGCTTCTTGAGCAGCTCGGCCTTCTTGGCGTCGAATTCTTCCTGAGTGAGGATGCCCTTGGCCTTGAGGTCGCCCAGCTTCTCCAGCGTGGCCATCACCTCCTCGGGCCGCACGCCCACGGCAGCGGCCTGCTGCGCGGCGCCGCCCTGCAGGCCCTGCTGCAGGTTCTGCGCCAGCACCTGGCCCAGCGCCACGCCGGCACCCAGGCCCATGGCGTCGCCCGCCACGCCGCCGCCGCCCGTCCCCGCGCCTTCGGCGAACTTCGGGATGGCCTGCGCCGTCTGGTACTGCATGAAGCGGCCCATGTCGCCCCCGACCATGCCCATGCCGATCTTCTGGTCCAGCACCTTCTGCAGCTCCTCGGGCAGGGAGACGTTCTGCACCGTCATCGCCTCGAGTTTCAGGCCGATCTTCTCGAACGCGGGCGCCAGTTCCTTGCGCAGCGCGTCAGCGAACATCACCTGGTTGGCCGCCAGGTCCAGGAACGGCAGGCCGCTGCCCGCGATGGCGTTGCTGATGTTCTGCAGCACCATGCCGCGCAGCTGGCCTTCCAGGTCGGCAGCGGGGTAGGACTCGCGCGTGCCCGAGATCTCGGTGTGGAACAGCTTGGGATCGGCCACGCGGTAGGCATAGTTGCCGAAGGCGCGCAAGCGCACGGCGCCGAAGTCCTTGTCGCGGATGGTGATGGGCTGGGGCGTGCCCCACTTCTGGTCCACCTGCTGGCGCGTGCTGAAGAAATACACGTCGCTCTTGAATGGCGACTGGAACAGCTTGTCCCAGTGCTTCAGGTAGGTGAGTACGGGCAGCGTCTGCGTGGTCAGCTTGTACGTGCCGGGGCCGAACACGTCGGCCACCTGGCCCTCGTTGACGAACACGGCCATCTGCGACTCGCGCACCACCAGCGCGGCGCCGTTCTGGATTTCCATGCCCGCCATGGGGAAGCGCCAGGCGAGCGTGCCGTCGCCGTCCTCGGTCCACTGGAGGATGTCGATGAACTGCTTCTTGATGAAGTCCATGAGTGCCATGCGCGCTCCCGTTCTGTGCCTGGTGGATGGAAAAAGGGAGCGGCCATCATAGCGGCCGGCATGCGGCGCCGGCAGGGCGGAACGCGGGCCGAACAATAGTTTCAATCTTCGGTTTAGCGACGATCAATTGGTCTTTTCAAATACGAATGAATAGCATTCATCCATGCATTCGAACCGGAGTCCCGCCATGTCCCGCATCCGCGCCACCGCCCGCCAGAACCTGCCCACGCTGATGAAGACCGGCAGCTACTACGTGATCCACGTCTGCGTGGCCGCCCTGGTGGCCTACGCCGTCACGGGCAACCTGATCGCCTCACTCACCCTCAGCCTGCTGGAGCCCACGGTGCAGGCCGTGGCCTTCTTCTTCCACGAGAAGGCCTGGGAGCGCGCGCTGCGGCGGCGTGCCGCGCAGCCGCGCGCAGAGCCTGCGCTCGCCGGCTGACCGGCCAGTCGCGCGTAAATGTGCAATTTGCACATTTACGCTAGAATCCGGGGCTTCGATGGTTTCCCGGGCTGCGGCCCGCTCTGTCACGCCATGTCCCACACCCCGGATCAGACCGCCCTGCTCTCCGCCTTCGGGCAGCTCCTGCGGCCGCTGGCGCGGCTGGCCCTCTCGCGCGGATTGCCCTATCCCGCCCTGGACGAACTGCTGCGCACCGCCCTCGTGGAGGAAGCGCGCCGCCTGCATGCCGACGCGCCCGCGCACGGCCTGGTGAGCCGCGTGAGCACCGCCACCGGCCTGAGCCGCCGCGAGGCCGGCCGGCTCCTGCAGGCCCGCTCCGCCGACGGGACCGAGGCCGCCCCCCCGCCCCGGCGCTGGCTGGCCGGCGAGGTCTTCGCGCGCTGGATGACCGACCCCGCCTGCGGCCACGGCGCCGAGCCGCGCCGCCTGCCGCGCCAGGGCGCCGCGCCCAGCTTCGAGGCGCTGGCCCAGTCCGTGACCCGCGACGTGCACCCGCGCACCCTGCTCGACGAGCTGTGCCGCCTGGGCCTGGCCGAATGGAATGCCGATGACGACACCGTGGCCCTGCAGCGCAATGCCTTCGTGCCCTGCGCCGACTTCACGCGCATGCTGGGCCTGCTGGCCGACAACGTGGGCGACCATCTGCACGCGGCCGTCGACAACGTGCTCGGCGGCAGCGGCGACGCGCACTTCGAGCAGGCCGTCTACGCCGACGAGCTGTCGCAGGAATCGGTGCGCGCCCTGCGCCCGGTGATCGCCGCGCAGTGGGCCGCGCTGTTCGGCCGCCTCGTGCCCCTGCTGGAGCAGCACATCGCCAGCGACAAGGCCGCCGCCCGTGCGCAGGACCAGCGCGTGCGCATCGGCTTCTATTCCTACGCCGAACCCATGGCGCAGCCCCCCATTCACCACCCCCCTCACGGAGCATGACCATGCAACCCACACATCCCACCTCTCCCGCCCGCCGCCGCCTGCTCGCCGGGGGCGCCGCATCGGCCGCGCTGGCCCTGTTCGGCTGCGGAGGGGGTGGCGGCGACAGCCTGGCCGGCGTGGGCAGCGGCGGCACCGGCTCGTTCGCCAGCGGGCCCATCCATGGCTTCGGCTCCATCATCGTGGGCGGCGTGCGCTACGACGACAGCGCCGCCCGCATCGCCACCGACGCAGGCGCCGCGGCCAGCAGCGCCGACCTGCGCCTGGGCATGGTGGTCGAGGTGAACGGCGGCGACATCGCCACCGACGCCCTCACCGGCCAGCGCCGCGCCGCCGCCAGCGCCATCAGCGTGCGCAGCGAGATCGAAGGCCCCATCGAAGCCATCGACCCCGCCGCCGGCACCCTCGCCGTGCTCGGCCAGCAGGTGCGCGTGACCCCCGCCACCGTATTCGACGACGACCTGCGCGGCGGCCTCGCCAGCCTGCGCGTGGGGCAGGTCGTGGAAATCTACGGCCTGCTGAACGCCGCGGGCCAGTACACCGCCACCCGCATCGACGACGAGGACGGTGCCCGCCACTACAAGCTGCGCGGCCCGGTGAGCGGCCTGGACAGCGCCGCGCGCACTTTCCGCATCGGCACCGCCACCGTTTCCTATGCGGGCCTGGGCACGCCGCCGGCGGGCCTGGCCAGCGGCCAGTACGCCCGCGTGGAGCTGGACCCCGTGCCCGGCGCCGCCGGCGCATGGACCGCCACCCGCCTGCAGACCACGCCCACCGGCACGGGCAGCCTGCCCGCCACGGGCCGCGTGAACGCCGAGCTGGAGGGCTACATCACCGCCTTCGCCAGCAGCACGCGCTTCGCCGTGAACGGTGTGGACGTGGATGCCAGCGGCGCGGCCCGCCTGCCTGCCGGCCTGGCGCTGGGCCGGCGCGTGGAAGTCGAGGGCGTGCTGGTGAACGGCACCCTGGTCGCGCGCGAGGTGGAGCTGGAAGACGATGACGACCGCGACGGCGGCGGCCTGGAGATCGAAGGCCGCATCACCAGCGTGGCCGCGGGCGGCTTCGTGGTGCGCGGCGTGACGGTCGGCTACGACGCCGCCACGCGCTTCAAGGGCGGCACGCCCGCCCAACTCGCCGTGGGCGTGAAGGTGGAGGTGCAGGGCAGCCTCTCGCCCGACGGCGCGACGCTGCTGGCGACCGAGATCGAATTCGACGACTGAGACAACGGCGGAGGGCCCGTCAGGCCCTCACATCGAGCAGCGCGCCGGCCATCTCATCGGCCGTGCGCAGCACCAGCAGGCTGGCCTTGAAGGCATAGGTGGCGGCGATCTGCTCCACCGCTTCCTGCTCCAGCGCCACGCCGGGCTCGCCCGCCTGGCCCGGGCGGGCGCGCGTGCCGCCGAGGGAGGGAGCGGCCTGCTGCTCCACCGTCTGGCGGCGGAAGCCCTCGGTGTTCATGTTGGCCACGTTGTGCGCGCTGCTGTCCAGGCGCAATTGCGCGGCCTGGAGGCCGGACTGGGCGATGGCGGCAATGGAGGTCATGGTGCCCATGTTATCGGCAAAGCGCGCCAGCCCTTGAGTTTGCTCCTATTTCAATAGCTGCTTGCGCTTACTGCATAAGCGCTGGAGGTCAAATTCCCTCAAACTCCTGCATGTTCCTGCACCAGGCAGCGCTGGAACGCCTGCGCCGCGCGGCTGGGCTCGGGCGAGCGCCGCACCAGGCTCACGAAGCGGCAGTCGTAGCGGAACGCCTCGGGCCGCACGGCGCGCATGCGGCCCTGGCGCTCGAAGCCTTCGGCGTAATGGTCGGGCAGGAAGCCGAGGAAGCGCCCCGACAGCACCAGCGTGGCGATCGACTCCTGGTCGAAGCCCGTGGCGCTGCGCGTCAGGCGCGCCTCGTGGCTCAGCTCCATGTTGGGCGAGTGGTAGCCCAGGCCGGCGAAGGGGTAGCGGCGCACGGCGTCCCAGTCCAGCCCTGCGGGGAGCGCGTCGAACAGCGGGTGGCCCGCGCCGCAGTAGAGCAGCATGGTTTCGCCGAACAGGTCCGCATAGACCAGGCTCTGCGAGCTGCGGTGCGCGGGAATGATGCCCACCTGGTAGCTGCCGTCGATCACGCCGCGCTCGATGGCGTTGATCGAGCCCACGTGCAGCTGCAGCTGCACGTGCGGCGCCTCGGCGGCGAAGGCGGCGATGGCCGCGTCGATGTGCGCGGCCGGGTTGCTGGCCGTCTTGTCGAACACCGCCACGGCGAGCTGCCCGCCCATGCGCGCATGGATGTCGTCGATGCTGCCCAGGAACCCCCGCACCGAGGCCAGCAGGCGCAGCGTTTCCTCGTAGACGCGCTGCCCCTCGGGCGTGAGCGCGAAGCCCGCGCGGCCGCGTCGGCACAGGGTCAGGCCCAGGCGCGTTTCCAGGTCCTTCACGTGACGGCTCACGGTGCTGGTGCCGATGTTCAGCTCCAGCTCCGCCGCGGCCATGCCGCCGCACTCGACCACGGCCTTGAAGACCTGCAGCAGGCGCAGGTCCATGTCGGAGAGCTGGCCCAGCACGGCGCGCTGGCGGGAGGGGGCTTTTACTTGCATAGATTGGCAAGTGAACGTGGATATTTGTTGCTTCAACGGATTATGGCCGGGACCACAATGCGCGCATTCCCTTTCACGGAGAGCCGCCATGTCTTTTGCCGTCATCGACGAAACCACCTCCTCCCCGCGCATGGACGCCGCCTGGCTCGACGCGCACTGGATGCCCTTCACGGGCAACCGCAACTTCAAGGCCAAGCCGCGCATGATCGTGGGCGGCCAGGGCGCCTACTACACCGATTCGGAAGGCCGCAAGATCTTCGACGGCCTCTCGGGCCTGTGGTGCTCGGGGCTGGGCCACGGCCGCACCGAGGTGGCGCAGGCCATCGGCAAGGCGGCCGCCACACTGGACTACGCGCCCGCGTTCCAGTTCGGCCACCCGGCCTCGTTCGAGCTGGCCAACCGCATCAAGGACCTGACGCCCGCGGGCCTGGACTACGTGTTCTTCACCGGCTCGGGCTCCGAGGCGGCCGACACCTCGCTCAAGATGGCCCGCGCCTACTGGCGCGCCAAAGGCCAGGCCGGCAAGACGCGCCTGATCGGCCGCGAGAAGGGCTACCACGGCGTGAACTTCGGCGGCATCTCGGTCGGCGGCATGGTGGGCAACCGCAAGACCTTCGGCCAGACGGTGGAGGCCGACCACATCCCCCACACGCAGCCGCCCGTGGGCTCGTTCCACAAGGGCATGCCCGACATCGACGGCCGGGCCCTGGCCGACAAGCTGCTGGATGTGATCGCGCTGCACGACGCGAGCAACATCGCCGCCGTGATCGTGGAGCCGTTCTCCGGCTCGGCCGGCGTGGTCATTCCGCCCCAGGGCTACCTGCAGCGCCTGCGCGAGATCTGCACGCAGAACAACATCCTGCTGATCTTCGACGAGGTCATCACCGGCTTCGGTCGCTGCGGCGGCTGGACGGGCGCCGAGGTGTTCGGCGTGACGCCCGACATCATGAACTTCGCCAAGCAGGTGACGAATGGCGCCCAGCCGCTGGGCGGCTGCGTCGCCACCAAGGAGATCTACGACACCTTCATGGCGCAGGGCGGCCCCGAGTACATGCTCGAATTCCCCCACGGCTACACCTACTCCGCCCACCCCGTGGCCTGCGCGGCGGGCAACGCGGTGCTCGACATCCTGCAGAAGGAAGACATGCCTGGGCGCGTGAAGGCGCTGTCGCCCTTCTTCGAGAAGGCCGTGCACAGCCTCAAGGGCGCCAAGCACGTGGCCGACATCCGCAACTACGGCCTGGCCGCGGGCTTCACCATCGCGTCGCTGCCGGGCGAGCCCGCCAAGCGCCCCTACGAGGTCGCGATGAAGTGCTGGGACAAGGGCTTCTACGTGCGCTACGGCGGCGACACGATCCAGATCGCACCCCCGTTCATCAGCACCGAGGCGGAGATCGAGCGCTTGGTGAACGCACTGGGCGACGCGCTGGCCGAGACCGCCTGATCTTCATTTTTGATAGCTGCCAGCGCTTGCCCAGCAAGCGCTGGAGGCACTTTTGACCATTCATTCCATGCACAACGACCAATCCGTGACCCAGACCGTCGGCCACCTGATAGACGGCCAGCTCGTGGCCGACACCGAGCGCACCCAGCCGGTGTTCAACCCCGCCACCGGCCAGTCCTCGCTGAACGTGGCCCTGGCCAGCCAGGCCACCGT
>NZ_DF238918.1 GCF_000400995.2 Acidovorax sp. MR-S7
CTCAGCCGCGTCTCGGACGCTCAAAAGGTCCTTCATGCAGGACGCGTTCTCCAGCAGCTTGGCTTTGTTGTGAAAGGGCACGACATGAACCGCCAGCGCAACGTCTTCGAGACTGTCCGCCCCCGCGGCACGCCCGCACCCAGCGCCGCGCCCCGCCAGCACGTGCCAGGCCGCCCGCCAGCCAGGCTGCGCGGATCGACGCCCCGCACGCTGGTCATGGACGCCCAGGGCCAGCGCCGCATTCCGCTGGCGCCGCGCTCCAACAGCGCATTCACCATCGAGTCCCGCGCACCTTGTTCATCGACTACTGGGCGCTGGGCACGCGCTACACCATTACCGACGACGGCGAAGGCAAGCTGGTCGGCCAGGGTGGCGGTGCCGTTAGCTACACGACGGGCTCAATCAACGTCACGCTCAAGGCCGTGCCCGACATCGGCAGCTCCATCTGCCTTGCGCACGCCGCCCGGGTGGCCTACACCGACCGCTCCAGCCAGGGCGCAGCCGTGCGCCCGCCCGAGTACTGCTGGATGATCGAAGCGGAGAACCCCGACACCCGCGTGATTCCCGGCTCCCTGTCCATCGGCTACACCAGCGGCGGCACCGTGCGCACCGTCACCGACAACGGGGCGGGCCAGCTCGCGGGCGCGGCCACAGGCGTCATCGACTACTTCAGCCGCACCGTGCTGCTGCGCCCCACGTTCATGCCCGACCCGGGCGCGCAGTTCCAGGTCGATTGCCAGCTCGACGTGCTCGCCGTCGAGATCCTCTCCGGCGCGCCAGACGCCGCAGGCTTCGTCACGCTGTCCCTCGCGCAGCAGCCCGCCGCCGGCACCTTGTCCGTGCAGTGGGCCACCGCGCGCGAGACCAGCAACACCAGCGGCGGGCAGCTCAGCGTGGCCGCGACAGCCAAGAGCGCTGACGGCGCCGTCAACACCACGGTGACCCCCGCCGCGCGCACGGTGCCCGACTGGTACGTGACTGGCAACGGGCTATGGGGCAGCGCCAGCCAGCCCAGCTGGCCCCACAGCAGCGTCTGATCTGAGACCAGGAAATCGCCATGGCAACCACGCGCAATACCACCATCACCACAGAGCACAGCAGCTCCAGCACCCTCACGCAGGAAACAGGCATCACCAGCGGCAACCGCATCGTCGTCGTGCACACGCTCACCGACAACGGCGCGGGCGCTTTCCTTGCCGGCCTGGGCACGGTGGACTACGTCGGCAAGCAGCTCACGTTCAAAGCCGTCTCGCACGACCGCAGAACCACGAGCTACAAGAGCGACTTCGAGGAATCGAAGGCATTCAGCCAGGCCGTCAGCAACAGCACCAGCGGCGAAGGCGGCGGCGAGAACAACAACAGCGGCAGCAACAGCAACAGCCAGAGCCGCAGGGGTGGCGACTACGGCACCGCCGCCGTGGGCGAAGAAATCCTGGGCGGCACCAGCATTGTCGCCCGCTATCGCGTGGGCGCCCCCGCGCCGGTCGCGGCCAGCATGAGCTTCACGCCTCCCGCGGCCACCATCGACCTGTGCCCGTACACCACGCACCGCATCGTCGCGGGCAGCGTGCTCTTCCGCTGGATGGGTCACCTGTATTCCGACTTCGAAGGCGTCATCTACCGGGGCCGCACCGACACCAACCCCGGTATCGCCAGCGGCCGCATCGGCTACGAAAGCGGCGTGGTTCTCATGACAGACTACGTCGTCGGCGGCACCGGCCCGCAGGACTTCCAGCTCCTGTCGCTCTGGACTCAGAACGTCCCCTGGACCACCGCCAGCCTGTTCTTCTCCACCGACGCCGCGCCGCTGCGCGCCGGGCCGGGCGGCTTCGTGTTGACCGTGGTGGACACCAGGGGCGACACGCTCACGGCCAGCGTCGATGCGCAGGGCAACATCACGGGCACGCACATGTGGGGCAAGATCGAGTTCGCGCGCGGCGGCGTCGAGCTGCAGTTCGGCGACTTCGTGCTCGATGCCGATCTGACGCCCGAGCACAAGGCCGAGTGGTGGTACGACGCGGCCGACGTGGGCGCCGTGCAAGCGGGCAAGATCTGGCGGCCGTGGCCCGTGGACCCCACCACGCTGCGCTACTCGTGCGTGAGCTATATCTACTTGCCGGTGGACGTGAGCCTCATGGGCATCGACTCGGCCGCGCTGCCGCCGGATGGTCGCGTCGCCTTCGCCCGGCCGGGAGACACGTGCGTCATCGGCATCACGCACAGTGGATCGCCGTTCGCCCCCTCGCTCATTACATACAACGTGGGGCACCAGCGCCTGTCCTTCGTCCAGGTGATCGACGACGCCACGGGCGCGGAGATCCACGACGGCTACACCGCCGACCTCGACGCTGGCACGGTCACTTTCACCGATGTCACCGGCTACCCGCCCGCCATCCGCGTGATCGGCCGCACCGAGGTCTACCGCCAGATCGCCGAAGTCCGCATCGACGGCAGCGTCAAGCTCACACAGCCCATCGGCTACGCCTTCCCGGCCGGCGCCGTGTTCTCCACCGCCTTGCGGCAGGGCGACCGCTTCGCGCGCGTCAGCCGTGCATACGACCAGCAGAGCTGGGACGGGGTCACCTGGTACGACGGCCTGGACCCGAGCAAGGGCGCGGCCACACCCACCTACGACACAACCAATCACCCCGTGGAGGTCACCAACCGCGGCGCCATCACCGAACGCTGGGCGCTGCGCTTCCGGTCGGGCGGCCAGGCGTTCGACCTGATCGGGCGCCACCTGGGCCAGATCGCCGCTGGCAACATTAACGAGGACTTCGCCCCCTTCAACGCCGCCGCTGGCGCGCCCTACATGACCATCCGCGCCACGGGCTGGGGCAGCGGCTGGGCGGCCGGCAACGTGTTGTTCGTGGACACCATCGGCGCCGAGGCCCCCATCGACTGCGTGCGCTGCGTGCAGCCCGGCTCGCCCGCAGGCATTGACGACCGCGCCTGGATTGTCCAGCGCGGCGACGCGGGCCGCACGCCCGAGAGCACCTTCTGACCCGGAGCCCCTCCATGATCTATACATACGACTCCACCATGCCCGGCGCGCTGCCGCTCTCGGGCACCGCAGGCAGCTTGGCCGCCATCCTCAAGACCTACCTGGTGACGGGCGCTGGCGCCGGGTCTGTGGCGACACTCACAGTCGCCGATGGTGTGGCCACGGTCACCTATGCATCGGGCCACCCTTTCAAGGCGGGCGCCGTGGCCCACATCGCGGGCGCCACGCCGGCGGGCCTCAACGGCCTCAAGCCCGTGCTCACGGCATCCGCAAACGCCATCACCTTCGCCGCGGCGGGCGTGCCCGATGGTCCGGCCACGGGCTCAATCACCAGCAAGCTGGCGCCTGCCGGGTGGACAGAGCTGTATCCGGGCACCGCCAACGTACTGGCGATCAAGTCCAGCGTGCCCGAGGCCACCGGCTGCGCGCTGCGCGTTGACGATACGGGCACCACAAACGCCCGCGTGCGGGGCTACGAGACAATGACCGATATCGCCACGGGCCTGGGACCCATACCGCTCGATAGCCAAGTGAGCGGCGGTCTTTGGTGGCCCAAAAGCAATGCGGCCAGCGCCGCAACCCGGCCGTGGTATCTCGTGGCCGATGAGCGCGGCTTCTACCTTGCCGTGAGCCCGCAGGGCACGGCCGATCGCTTCACGCTGCTCTACGCTGGGGATATAGCCAGTCTGAAGAGCGGCGACGCCTACGGCTGGCTGCTCACGGGCAACCAAGGCGATCAGACGGTGCTCGCCACGGTGCCCGATGGCTGCTGCGGCTACAGCCACCGCGGCGCGCGTGGCGGTGCGTACCTGGCCCGCTCGCACGCGGCTATCGGCCAGGCCACCGCGGCGCAGCGCATCGGCACTCACCACAACGGATCAACCGCCGATGTGTACGCGGGCACGGCGGGCTATTCGCTGGGAGGGTATCCCAACGGGGCCAACAACGGGCTGATGACGGGCCTGCTGGAGCTGTACGCCACCGCCGCCCTGCGCGGTACGCTGCCGGGCCTGCTGCACCCCGTGCAGGACTGCGGCTCGGCATTCGCCAGCGGCGCGCTGGTCTCCGGCACCGACGACATGGCCGGCCGCCAACTGCTGGGCCTGCGCGTCGCGCCGCCGGCTGGTGCCGTCACGCCTGGAACGGTGTTCCTCGATCTGACCGGACCGTGGAGCCGCTGAGATGGCCGCACGCTACTGGCGCGTCGTAGCGCTTGACACCTACGGGAGAGGCGGCCTGTCGATCTGCGCGCTGCACCTGTACGCGGCTCGCGCGCGTGTTGATGCCGGGGCCTCTGTATCTGCGTCCATCCCCCCCAGCGCCGGCAGCGTGAGCGATCTGCAGTCCGCTGCACTGACAGCCACAGTGGAGTGGCCGCGTGCAGCGGTCGCCTCCGCAGGCTTTGCGATCACATGGGATTTCGGGAGCGCGGCGGATGTGGATGCCATCCGTATCGGCGCGCGCGACAAGGCGCGGTTTCCCGCGTTCATCACGCTGCAGCATTCGGCCGACGCCAAGGTCTGGACGACTTTCGCCACTGCGCGCGGCGTGTCCTGGCCGGGTGCTGGCGCGCTGTCCGCGCTGCCTTCGACCCCCGCGCTGGATTCGCGTGACGTGATTGCGATGGACTTCGAGGGCAGCAATGGCGCCACGACCATGGTCGATGCCGCAGGGCACCCTTTCGCGGCCTACGGCGGGGCCAGGCTCACCACGATGGACCCACTTGAGGGGACATCATCGCTGCTCCTCAATGGCAGCACGGACTACATCGAGACCCCGCCGCACTCGGACTTCGACCTTGGCACAGGCGCGTTCACGGTGCGGGCGCTCATGCGGCCGGCAAGCCTTGCACATGAGCAGACATTGATATCTCGCGCCAGCGCCGCGTGGAATCGCCCAACCGAGTGGGCGCTGTATATCCGTAACGCCACGCAACTGGTGTGGTACCGGGGCCTGCGGGGCACGAATCAAGCGGGCACCGTCTTCACCCTTGCCGAGCCAATAGTCCTGGGCGCCGCTTATCAAGTCATCATGGGCCGTGACGCTGCCGGGCGCCGCCGGTGCTTTGTCAACGGATTCGCCTGCGCCGTGAGTTACGAGGAGGATGCGCGCGAAATAGACACCACCAATCTGGACAACCCCGGCGCAAACTTGCCGGTCGCCGTAGGCTGTTTTGGGGGCACCACTGCGTACAACTTCGCAGGCCAGATCGACGGGCTGCGTGTGCGCAAAGGCGAGGAGCCGCCGGCCAGCGAGGTGGAGGCGCGCGCGGTGACGAAGACCGATGCCGTGCCGCCCCTGCGCGCATGCTCCACAAGCGTGGCTGTGGCGGCATCCTCGCCCATCGCAAGCGCCCGTGCGCCGGGGGCGTTTGGGCCGCAGACCGCACGCGATGTGGAGCATGGCGGCGCAGGCCGGATCTGGGGCACCAACGAGATCCAGATCTCCGGCACCCAGCGCATGCCCACTGGTGGCCGCGTCGTGTTGCTGCACCAGCGCAGCAAGCTGCCCGTGCGCGAGACCTGGGCCGATCCGGGCACGGGCGCGTGGGCTTTCGAGGGGCTGGATACGCGCCAGGACTTCATCGCCCTGGCCGAAGACCTGGCGGGCAACTACCGCCCCGTGGCCGCCAACCGCCTCACGCCGGAGGTGCCATGAGCGGCCCCGACTGGGATGTCAGCGATGCCGCGTACATCGCGCAGCTGCAGGGCCTGCTCGCGCGGGCGGATACTGGCGCCGGCCGCTCGCGCCTGGCGCTCTACACCACCACGCCGCCCGCATCGATGGGAGACGCGCATGCGGACACGCCCCAGGCCACCCTGGAGCTGGCAAAGCCCTGCGGCTCACTCGTGGGCGGCGCCCTCGTGCTGCACGTGGCCGACCCGGCCGGCGCCATGGTGATGAGCCAGGGCATGCCGCGCTGGGCAGAGTGGATCGCAGCCGACGGCGTGCTGCTCACGCGCTGCATCGTGACGGACATGGACCACGGCGGCGGCATCCGCGTGATCGGCGGCACGACGCCCGAAGGCGAAACCTCGCCCATGCTGTACCCCGGCGGCCTGGTGCAGCTGGGCCTGGTGGCGCTGACCTGACATGGCGCCGGCCTCCCTCGTCTTCAACCAGCAGGGCCGGCCCGTCCAGGGCGGGCCGGTGGCGCTGGTGTTTGGCGCAGGCGGCCTGTTGCCCCCGACCGTGGTGGTCGAGGGCGGCGGCCGCGTTACGGGCCTGCGCGGGCATGTGCGCCTGCGCGTTGCGGTGCGCGCCATGGCCGTGGGCCGCGTCACGGGCTTGCGGGGCACGATCGACGCGCGCTGGGATGCCAACGTGAGCCGGGGCACGGCGCGCGCAGAGCTGGGCTTCGGCTGGCAACAGGCCCGCCCGGTCGCGGTCGCGCTCGCTACCGGCTGGCAGCAGGCCGCGCCGTTGCACGCGGCGACGGTGGCGCGCTGGCAGGAGGCCGCTCCCCGCCGTGCACCGCTGGCCGTTGCATGGCAAGAGGCCGACAGGCTGCGCGCCACCGTCGCCACAGCCTGGCAGGAGGGGAGCCGCAGGCGCGCCGCGATGGATACGCACTGGCAGGAGGCTGTCCAGCTGCGCGCGGCCATTGCCACTGCTTGGCAGGATGGTCAGCAGCGACGCGCGGCGCTGTCCGCCCACTGGCAAGAGACGCTGCGCCTGCGTGCGGCCGTCGCCACCCACTGGCAGGACGCTGGCGCCGTGCGCGCTCTGCTCGCCACGCGCTGGGGCCACGGGCGGGCGGTGCACGTGCACCTGCGCGCGCACTGGCAGGAGGCCATGCGCCCGCGCGCGGGGCGCAGCGGCATCGTGCCGCCCGTCCAGCCGCCGTGCTATGTGCCCCGCCTGCCGGTGGACCTGGTGTTTCGTGATCCTGTCGGCGCTGGCTTGCCGGTGGGGCTGGTTTTTAGGTGCGACGGCTGGGTGCCTGTGTTGCCGCCTGCAGGCATCGTTGTCCCCGCACGCAGGAGCTACATCGTGAGCAACTCTATCGAGATCCGCCGCGCCGACGACTTGGCCGGCGACCCCTTGCCCAGCGAGAGCTTCAGCATGCGGCTCGACCGGCAGTCCTGGACGTGGACGTTCTCGGCCGCGTTCCACGCCTCGGCGCGTGACGCCGTCGCGCCAAGCCCGGGCGGGCAGCCCGTCGAGCTGGAGGTGCGCGTCAACGGCCAGCCGTTCCGGCTGCAGGCCGAGCGCATCGGCCGCAGCAGGCGGTTTCCGGAGCACCTGGTCACTGCCCAGGGCCGGGGCCTCGCGGCGGTGCTCGATGCGCCCCATGCGCCCGTGCAGACGTTCTCGGCCGCGCTGGACCGCACTGCACACCAGCTCATGACGGACGTGCTCACGGTCAACGGCGTGGGCTATGGGTGGGCGGTGGATTTCCAGCTCGCGGACTGGCTGGTGCCTGGTGGCATCTGGATGCACCAGGGCACGCCGATCAGCGCCCTGGCCGAGATCGCGGGCGCGGTGGGCGGCTACCTGCAGCCGCACGACACCGCCGCGGTCATGCGGGTGTTGCCGCTCTGGCCTGAGCCGTGGTGGCGCTGGGACACGCTGGCGCCCGACATCGAGTTACCGGATGGCATCGCGGAGATCACGGAGACAGAGATCATCGACATGCCCGCCTACGACCGCATCTTCGTGGCGGGCGAGGCGGGCGGCATCCAGGCCGACCTAACGCGGGCGGGCCTGCCCGGCCTGGTGCTCAAGCAGCCCATGGCCGTGCATCCGCTGATCACGACCATCGGTGCGGCCAAGCAGCGCGCCACGGCCGAGCTGGCCGAGTCGGGCCGCATGCTCAAGCACAAGATGACGATGCCCGTACTGCCGGCCACGGGCGTGATCAAGCCCGGCACGGTACTGCGCTATGTGGATGACGCGGAGGCGCTGCGCCTGGGGCTGGTGCGCGCCACGGACGTCAGTCAGCAGTTCCCCGTACTGACTCAAGCGCTGGAGATCGACAGCCATGCCTAACCTCTATCAACAGCTGCGCGAGCTGCTCGCGCCCGGCCGGGTGCAGATCGGCGAGGTGGTGGCCTATGCGGATGGCGTGGCAACGATCAATCTGCCCGGCGCAGGCCAGATCCGCGCGCGCGGCGCGGCCACGGTGGGCGGCAAGGTGTTCGTGCAGGACGGGGTGATCCAGGGGCCGGCCCCTGATCTGCCCGTGTACGTCGACGTGATCTGAAAAAAGACGGGCGACCTGGCCAGGTGCGCTAACACCAGGCCAAGCCCCCGACATGCAGGTATGAGCTGCAAGCCAGGCGAAGACCCGCCACTCTCGCGAGAGCGGTCGAAGCCTACCAGATGTTTCACCACAGAAAAGAGGCTTGCAAAAATGGCAAATCCAATCGTCCCGTGGATCGGTGGCAAACGCCGCCTGGTTGTTCTATCTCGACCCGCCGTATTGGGAGACCGAGGGCTACGGCGTCCCCTTCCCGTGGGAGCAGTACGTGGCCATGGCCGCAAAGCTCCAGGCAATCAAGGGCAAGGCCGTCGTGAGCATCAACGACCACCCGGCCATCCGGGAGTGCTTCTCGGGCTTCGACATGGAGGCGCTCAAGCTGGACTACACGGTGGGCGGCGGGGCCAACCGGGTGGAGCGCGGCGAGCTGGTGATCTACAACTGGAACCGCCAGGCAGAACCCGCTGGGCTGTTCTGACGTGCAAATTTGTTTTGTGTGGCGAAAGTCGGATGCGGGCGATTTATCTCGCTTCAGGCGACGCATTTATCGCGCCGCGCTTCATCCTGGATGCCGGGGCGATTCTACGAGGGCTTCGGGCGGCGTGAATGCCGCCCCGGCAGCAACCCTTCGGCAGGGGTGCGCATGTCCATCGCCCTGAGCCATCTGCGCATCGCGCGGCGAGGTCAGCGCGCCGCGGGCAGCGGCAGTGCCGTCTTGTAGCGCACCTGCTTGAGCGTGAAGCTGGTGCGGATCTTCTCGATGCCCGGGATGGGCGTGAGCTGGTCCAGGATGAAGCGCTCCAGCGCCGAGATGTCGGCCACTGCCACGCGGATCAGGTAGTCGCTGTCGCCGGTCATCAGGTAGCACTCCATCACCTGGTCGTGCTCGGCGATGCTTTGCTCGAAGGCCGCCAGCGCTTCCTTGCTCTGGGTCTTGAGGCTGATGCTGATGAACACGTTGAGTCCGAGCCCCAGCGCGGCGGCATTGGCCAGCGCCACGTAGCGCTGGATGACGCCCGCCGCCTCCAGCGCCTTGACGCGTGCCAGGCAGGGCGAGGGCGACAGGTGCACGCGCCGGGCCAGTTCCACGTTCGAGAGCGAACCGTCGGCCTGGAGTTCGGCCAGGATGCGCAGGTCGATGGTGTCGAGTTTCATGTGCTGTGATTATTGGGTTTTGCGGCATGAAATTCTGCAGCATGTGCGCGAAATAAGCCAAACGGCATCTCATTTCGGCCGCGTCGCCGTACAGTGTGCGCATGAACGCCCCCACGCCCCTCACTGCGCTCCACGCCGCCGCCAACGACACCGACCCGCTGGAAACCGCCGAGTGGCGCGACGCCTTCCAGGCCCTGGTCGCCACCCAGGGCCCCGAGCGCGCGCGCTTCGTGCTGGACGAGCTGGTGCGCATGGCCCATGCGCACCGCGTGGGCTGGCAGCCGCAGCTCAACACGCCCTACGTGAACACCGTGGCCGCGCAGGAGCAGCCGGCCTTTCCGGGCGATCTGGCCATCGAGGAGCGGCTTGCCTCCATCATGCGGTGGAATGCGCTGGCCATGGTGGTGCGTGCCAACCAGGCCTATGGCGAGCTGGGCGGGCACATCGCCAGCTATGCCAGCGCGGCCGACCTGTTCGAGACGGGCTTCCACCATTTCTTCCATGCCCGCGAGGGCACGGGGCCGGGGCAGCACCGGGGCGACCTGGTGTTCTTCCAGCCGCACAGCGCGCCGGGCGTCTATGCGCGCGCCTACCTCGAAGGGCGGCTGACCGAGCGCGACCTGGAGCACTACCGCCAGGAGATCACCGGCCCCGCGGCGGGCGCGCAGGGGCTGTCGAGCTACCCGCACCCGTGGCTCATGCCCGATTTCTGGCAGTTTCCCACCGGCTCGATGGGCATCGGCCCGATCAGCTCGATCTACCACGCGCGCTTCATGCGCTACCTCACGCACCGCAACCTGCTCGACTGCCAGGGCCGCAAGGTGTGGGGCGTGTTCGGCGACGGCGAGATGGACGAGCCCGAGAGCATGAGCGCGCTGACGCTGGCGGCGCGCGAGCGCCTGGACAACCTGGTGTGGGTGGTCAACTGCAACCTGCAGCGCCTGGACGGCCCCGTGCGCGGCAACGGCCGCATCGTGGACGAGCTGGAGCGCCTGTTCTCCGGCGCGGGCTGGAACGTGGTCAAGCTGCTCTGGGGCAGCGACTGGGACGGCCTGTTCGCGCGCGACCTCACCGGCACGCTGGTGCGCACGCTGGGCGGCACCGTGGACGGGCAGATGCAGACCTTCGCCGCGAAGGACGGCCGCTACAACCGCGACCACTTCTTCCACCAGAGCCCCGAGCTGGAGCGCCTGGCCCAGGGCATGACCGACGAGCAGATCGACCGCTTGAAGCGCGGCGGCCACGACCTGGTGAAGATCCACGCCGCCTACGCCGCGGCCGCCGCCCACCGGGGCCGGCCCACGGTGATCCTGGCCCACACCAAGAAGGGCTACGGCATGGGCGCGGCGGGCCAGGGCAAGATGACCACGCACAGCCAGAAGAAGCTGGGCGACTCCGACCTGATCGAATTCCGCAACCGCTTCAACCTGCCTGTGAGCGACGCGCAGACCAGGGCCCTGGCCTTCTACAAGCCGGCCGAGGACAGCCCCGAGATGCAGTACCTGCGCGCGCGCCGCGCGGCGCTGGGCGGCAGCCTGCCGCGCCGCGACACCGCGTGCGACGCCGTGCCCGTGCCGGCGCTGCGGCAATACGCGCAATTCGCACTCGCGGCCGATGGCAAGGAGATGAGCACCACCATGGCCTTCGTGCGCATGCTCGGCACGCTGCTCAAGGACGGGCAGCTGGGGCCCCGCATCGTGCCCATCGTGGCCGACGAGGCGCGCACCTTCGGCATGGCCAACCTGTTCAAGCAGGTCGGCATCTACAGCAGCGTGGGCCAGCAGTACGCGCCCGAGGACATCGGCTCCGTGCTCTCGTACCGCGAGGCGCTGGACGGCCAGATCCTGGAAGAGGGCATCAGCGAGGCCGGCGCCATCGCCAGCTGGACGGCTGCCGCCACCAGCTACAGCGTGCACGGCCTGGCCATGCTGCCGTTCTACATCTACTACTCCATGTTCGGCTTCCAGCGCGTGGGCGACGCCATCTGGGCCGCCGCCGACCAGCGCGCGCGGGGCTTCCTGCTGGGCGCCACGTCGGGGCGCACCACGCTGGGCGGCGAGGGGCTGCAGCACCAGGACGGGTCGAGCCACCTCGTGGCCGCCACCATCCCCAACTGCAAGGCCTACGACCCGGCCTACGCGGGCGAGCTGGCCGTGATCCTCGACGCGGGCATGCGCGAGATGCTCGTGGAGCAGCAGGACGTGTTCTATTACGTCACGCTCATGAACGAGAACTACGCCCAGCCCGACCTGCCCGAGGGTGCGGCCGAGGGCGTGCTGCGCGGGTGCTATCTCTTGGATAGCTGCTCGCGCTTGCTGGATAAGCGCGAGAGCCCGATTTCACCTGAAAAGCAGGTGGCCTTGCTGGGCTCGGGTGCCATCCTCACCGAGGTCGTGAAGGCCGCCGCGCTGCTGGCCGAGGAGGGCATTGCCGCCACCGTGGTCAGCGTGACGAGCTGGAGCGAACTGGCGCGCGACGGCAGGGCCTGCGAAGCCATGGAAGGCAAGGGCGGCGGCACGCCGTGGCTGGCCCAGGTGCTGGCCGGCACGCACGGCCCCGTCATCGCAGCCACCGACTACGTGCGCGCCGTGCCCGAGACCGTGCGCGCCTACGTGCCCGAGGGCCGACGCTTGCACACGCTGGGCACGGACGGATTCGGGCGCAGCGACACGCGGGCGGCGCTGCGCGCCTTCTTCCACGTGGATGCGCAGGCTATCGCGCAGCGGGCGCGGGCGGCGCTGCTAGCGCGGGCATCGTGACCGTTTCCGGGCCGGACGGCGGTGCGTCCGGCCGGCAGGGCCGTCACGCCAGCGCGGCCTGCGCCACGCGTTCCACGAAGGCCGCCGCCTGCAGGGTGCGCAGGTCGTCGCCGTAGGCGCCGATCACCTGCACCCCCATCGGCAGACCGCGCGGCCCTCGGGCGGCGGGCACGCACACGCAGGGCACGTGCATCAGGCTCCAGAGCGCGCCGAACTGGGCGGAGCCCGAGTCGGCGATGCCTTCGTCCGCCTCGCCCTGGGCGGGCGGGTAGAGCAGCGCGTCCACGCCGTCGAACAGGCGTGCCAGCGCCTGGCGCCCGGCCAGCGCGCGCTGGCGCATGGCCAGGTACTCCGCGCCGTCGATGCCTTCGCCGCCTGCCAGGCGCGCCTGCAGGCGCGGGCTGAACTGCGCCGCGTGGTGCTGGCGCTCGTGCGCCAGCGACTGGCGCGCCTCGAACGCGAACAGGCGGCCCTGCAGGTCGATCAGCGCCTCCAGCCCGGCCGGCAGCCACAGGCGCCGGACTTCGGCGCCCGCGCGCTGCGCGGCGGCGGCCAGGCTTTCGATGGCCTGGGCCATCTCGGGGTGCACCGCGTCCCACTGCGACGACAGGCACAGCGCCAGCCGGGGGCGCTCCAGCGGCTGGGCCTGTGCGCGCACGCCCTGCAGGCCGAAGCCGCAAAGGGCCGCGTCTTCCACCGTGCGCGCCAGCAGGGTGACGGTGTCCTGCGAGGGGCTCAGGGGCTTGAGGCCGGCCACGTTGAGAAAGCCGAAGGTCGGCTTGTAGCCCACGATGCCGCAGTAGGACGCCGGCCGCACCGTGGAGGCCGTGGTCTGCGTGCCGAAGGCCACGGGCGCCATGAAGTCGGCAACGGCCGCGGCCGAGCCGCTGGACGAGCCGCCCGGCGTGTGCGCCAGGTCGAGCGGATTGCGCGTCTGGCTCGGGGTCTGCGTGGCGAACTCGCTCGTGGCCACCTTGCCGAGCACCAGCGCGCCGAATTCCCGCGCCCGCGCCACGCAGGCGGCGTCCGCCACCGGCTGGTGGCCGGCGTAGATGGGCGAGCCATAGGCGGTGGCGAGGTCCCGGGTGTCCAGCACGTCCTTCACGGCGAACGGCAGGCCGCGCAGCGGCGCGGCCGCGGCGCGGTCGGCGGCGCGGGCCTGGGCCAGTGCCCGGCCGGGGTCCACGGCGGTGAAGGCCTGCACCGCGCCGTTGCGCTCGGCGATGCGCTCCAGGCAGGCGCGCGTGAGCGCCTCGCTCGTGAGGCGGCCTTCCTCCATGGCGCGCAGGGCCTGCAGGGCCGTCAGGCGGTTGGGCGGCGTCATGGCAGTGCTGTGCGCGCTCATTGCGGGGTGATGCCTGCGTCGCGGATGGTCTTGGCCCAGCGGTCGTGCTCCTTGTGCACGAAGGCCGCGAACGCCTCGGGGCTGTTGCCGATGGGTTCGGCCCCCTGGGCGAGCAGCGATTCCTTGACCTTGGGGTCCTGCAGGATGCGCACCACCTCGTGGTTCAGCCGCTGGATGATGGGCTGCGGCACGCCCGCCGGGGCGAACAGGCCGAACCAGCCTTCCACCTCGTAGCCGGGCACGCCGCTTTCCGCGATGGTCGGCACCTCGGGCAGCAGCGGAGTGCGCCGGGCGGACGTCACCGCCAGCGCCTGCAGCTTGCCGGCGCGGATGTGCGGCAGGCACAGCGGCAGGTTGCAGAACATGGCGCTGACGCGCCCGCCCATCACGTCGGTGACCGGGGCGCTGCCGCCCTTGTAGGGGATGTGCAGGAAGTCGGGCACCTGGGCCATGGTCTTGAACAGCTCGCCCGACAGGTGCATGCTGCCGCCCGCGCCGCTGGAGGCGAAGCTGTACTTCTCGGTGCGCGCGGCCTGGATGAAGTCCTTCACGTTGCGCGCCGGCACCTGGGGGCCCACGACCAGCACGTTGGGCATGGACGCGACGTTGGTGATGGGCGTGAAGTCCTTGAGCGCATTGAACTTCAGGTTCTTGTGCAGGCTGGGGTTGATGGCGTTGGTGCTGGCGGCGCCCATCATCAGCGTGTAGCCGTCGGGGGCGGCCGCGGCGGCATAGGCGGCGCCGATGTTGCCGTCGGCCCCGGCCTTGTTTTCCACGACGACGGGCTGCCCCAGCGCATCGCCCAGGCGCTGGGCCACGATGCGCGCCAGCAGGTCGGTGACGCTGCCCGCGGCGAAGGGCACCACCATGGTGACGGGCTTGGCCGGGTAGCTGGCCGTTGCGGGAGGCTGGGCACCGGCCACGGCGGCCAGCGCGAGGGCGGCCGACGCCACCAGGGCGCGGCGCAGGGAGGAAGGGTGGAGGGACATGGTCACGCGAGGAAGAAGTGGGTGGGTGGAAGGGCAACGTTGCGCTGCGGAGGCTACGGCCGTGCCACTGATATGTCTAATATAAAATTCACTAACTATTGAGTCGTAGATCGGCATAATCATGCTTTCCCGCAACCTGCTGGCCTTCATCGCGGTGGCCGAGGAGCTGCATTTCGGTAGGGCCGCGCAGCGGCTGCATATCAGCCAGCCGCCGCTGAGCCAGCAGATCCGCCAGTTCGAGGAAGAGGTGGGCGCGCCGCTGCTGGTGCGCACCACGCGCTCCGTCCAGCTCACGCCGGCGGGCCGCCTGCTGCTGGAGCGCGCCCATCTGCTGGTGGCGGAGGCGGACGCCGCCCTGCATGCCGTGCGTCGCCATGCGCTGGGCGACGAGGGCGTGCTCACGCTGGGCTTCACCCACAGCACGGTCTACCGCGTGCTGCCCCAGGTCCTGCAGGTCTTCCGCCAGGCCTGTCCGGACGTGGTGCTGGAGCTGCGCCAGCAGACCTCCGACCTGCTGGTGGAGGACGTGCGCAGCGGCCGCCTGGACGTGGCGCTGCTGCGGTTTTCCGCCTCCATGGACAGCGCGGGCCTGGTATCGAGCGTGGTTTCCCACGACCCCATGGTGCTGGTGCTGCCGCTGGGGCACCCGCTGGCCGCGCACGAGCGCGTGCCGGTGCGCCACCTGCAGGGCCTGCCCTGGGTGGGCTACGAGCCGCAGGGCGCGCGCTATTTCCACGAGCTGGAGGAAAAGCTGCTCGCCAGCGCCCAGGTGCGCCCCCATGTGCGCCACCACAGCCTGCTGCCCACGCTGCTGGCGCTGGTGGAAGCCGGCATGGGGGCCGCGCTGGTCCCCCTGTCCGCCGTGCAGGGTGGGGCCGGGCGCTTCGCATGGCGGGAGCTGGCCTTGCCCGCGGGCGGCGCGCCGCTGGACGCGGTGCTGTCCTGCGTCTGGAGCGCGGACAACTGCAACCCGGTGGTGCAGCGCTTCCTCGCCTGCCTGCCGCAAGCCTGACCGGGGCGGCGGAGAAGGGCGCAGGCGTTAGAGTGGCAGGCCCTGCCATGTACGGATAACGACACGATGCCCCTGCAGTTCCAGCCCGTTGCCTCCGGCGCCCGCCTGGCCGACCAGGTCGCCGACGCGCTCGCGGCCGAGATCCGCAGCGGCCGGCTGGTGCTGGGCGACCGGCTGCCGACCGAGGCCGTGCTGGCCACGCAGTTCGCCGTGAGCCGCACCGTCGTGCGCGAGGCCGTGTCGCGGCTCAAGTCGCTCGGGCTCGTCGATTCGCGCCAGGGCAGCGGGGTCTACGTGCGCGCCGCCAGCGCCGAGCCGCTGCGCTTCGAGGGCGCGCACCTGGCCTCGCGCGAGGCGGTGATCCAGCTCGCCGAGCTGCGCCGCCCGCTGGAGTCCGAGGTGGCCGCACTGGCGGCCGAGCGCCGCACGGCGCAGGACATGGCGCGCATCCGCGAGGCCATCGCGGCCCTGCGCCAGGCCGTGGCCGACGGCGGCAGCGGCGCCGAGCAGGACCTGGCCTTCCACCTGGCGGTCGCCGAGGCGGCGCACAACCCCTTCCTCATGGGCACGCTGCAGTACCTGCACGGCTTCCTGCAGGGCGCCATCCGCGTCACGCGGGCCAACGAGGCGCGCCGCGACGACTTCGCCCGCGAGGTCGCCAGTGAACATACGCGCATTGCGGACGCCATCGAGGCGGGCGAGCCCGCCGCCGCACGGGACGCCGCCAAGACCCACATGGACAACGCCATCCGCCGCATCCGCCAGGCCGACCCCGCGTTCTGGCAGCAGGAGGGCGCACAGTTGGCCCGCCCGCTGGTCGAGCGGCGCAAGGGTTAACCCGCATCCGTAATGTGCTCTCAAATTTGTATGATGACCTGACGATTTCAACTTCCACAGCCATTCCCGCATGAGCAACGTATCTCCACCTACCGTCGGCCTCGTGGGCCTGGGCGCCATGGGCCTGGGCATGGCCCAGTCGCTGCGCCGCGCGGGCTTCGCACCCCATGTGTTCGACCTGCGGCGCGAGGTAGCGCAGGACTTCGCCAAGGAGGGCGGCACCGCCTGCGAGACGCTGGCCGAGCTGGGCGCGCGCTGCGACGTGGTTGTCTCGGTGGTCGTCAACGCCGCGCAGACCGAAAGCGTGCTGTTCGGCGACGATGGCGTGGCCGCCAGCATGCGGCCCGGCAGCCTGTTCGTGATGTGCTCCACCGTCGATCCCAACTGGTCGGTGGCGCTGGAATCGCGCCTGGCCAAGCAGGGCATCCTGTACCTGGACGCGCCCATCTCCGGCGGCGCCGCCAAGGCCGCGAGCGGGCAGATGACCATGATGACCGCCGGCACGCCCGAGGCCTATGCGCGCGCGGGCGGCACGCTCGACGCCATGGCCGCCAAGGTCTACCGCCTGGGCGACAAGGCGGGCGCGGGCAGCAAGGTCAAGATCATCAACCAGCTCCTGGCGGGCGTGCACATCGCCGCCGCGGCAGAGGCCATGGCGCTGGGCCTGCGCGAGGGCGTCGATCCGGCCGCGCTTTACGACGTGATCACGCACAGCGCGGGCAACAGCTGGATGTTCGAGAACCGCATGGCCCACGTGCTCGCGGGTGACTACACGCCGCTGTCGGCCGTGGATATCTTCGTGAAGGATTTGGGACTGGTGCTGGACGTGGCGCGCGCCAGCAAGTTCCCGCTGCCGCTCTCGTCCACCGCGCACCAGATGTTCATGCAGGCCTCCACCGCGGGCTTCGCACGTGAGGACGACAGCGCGGTCATCAAGATCTTCCCGGGCATCACACTCCCCTAGGAAACTCCTGTTTTCATAGCTGCTTGCGCTTGCTACACAAGCGCTAGAGCCCGATTTGGCTTGTAACTCCATACAC
Organism: Acidovorax sp. MR-S7; assembly: GCF_000400995.2. GTDB lineage: Bacteria > Pseudomonadota > Gammaproteobacteria > Burkholderiales > Burkholderiaceae_C > MR-S7. The sequence goes on from NZ_DF238918.1 coordinate 17,345, forward strand.
AAGGACCCCTCCCATGAACATCCTCATCACCGGCGGCAGCGGCTTCCTCGGCGCGCGCCTCGCGCGCACCCTGCTGGCCCAGGGCAGCCTCGCATTGGCCGGTGCTCCCGCGCAGCCCATCCAGCGCGTGGTGCTGGTCGATCGCGTGGCGCCGCCTGCTGACCTGGCCGCCGATGCGCGCGTGCAGCCGCTGCTGGGCGACCTGGGCGAGCAACTCGCGGCCGGCGCACTGCCGCTGGCCGACGTGCAGGCCGTTTTCCACCTCGCGGCAGCCGTCAGCGGCGAGTGCGAGGCCGACTTCGACCTCGGCATGCGCAGCAACCTCGACGCCACGCGTCAATTGCTCGAAGGCTGCCGCCGCGCGGGCCATGCGCCCGTGTTCGTGTTCTCCAGCTCCGTGGCCGTGTTCGGCGATTCGCCCGAGCAGCGCCTGCCCGAGGTGATCGAGGACACCACACTGCCCACGCCGCAGAACAGCTACGGCATCCAGAAGTTCATCGGCGAGCAGCTCGTGGCCGACTACACGCGCAAGGGCTTCGTGCAGGGCCGCAACGTGCGCCTGATGACGGTGAGCGTGCGCCCCGGCCGCCCGAACGGCGCGGCCTCCAGCTTCCTCTCGGGCATGCTGCGCGAGCCCCTGGCGGGCGAGCGCGCGCGCTGCCCCGTGGCGCCCGAGACGGCCGTGGCGCTCTCGTCGCCCGGCAACACGGTGCGCGGCATCATCCGCGCGTCGACGGCCAGCAGCACGGAGTGGGGCGCGCGCACCGCCGTCAACCTGCCCGCGCTCACCACCACCGTGGGCGAGATGGCCCAGGCGCTGGAGCGCGTGGCCGGCAAGGAGGCCACCGCGCTCATCGACTGGGAGCCCGATGCGCAGATCGCCAAGATCATCACGAGCTGGCCCAGCCGCTTCCAGCCGAAGCGTGCGCAGGCCCTGGGCCTGGCGGCCGACGAGAGCTTCGAGGCCATCCTGCGCGACTACGTGCGCGAGAACCCGCAGGCCGTCAAGCTCGCGGTGAAGGGATAAGCCATGAGCAAGCTGCTGCTCGGCTGCATCGCCGACGATTTCACGGGCGCCACCGACCTCGCCAACAACCTTGTGCGCGCAGGCATGCGCGTGGTGCAGGCCATCGGCGTGCCGGAGGACCCGCTGGCGGCGGACGTGGATGCCGTCGTCATCGCGCTCAAATCGCGCACCAACCCCGTGGGCAAGGCCATCGGGCAATCGCTCGCCGCGCTGCGCTGGCTGCAAGGGCAGGGGGCGCGCCAGATCTACTTCAAGTACTGCTCCACCTTCGACAGCACCGCGGCCGGCAACATCGGCCCCGTGACCGAGGCACTGATGGATGCGATGGGCTGCGACTTCACCATCGCCACCCCGGCCTTCCCCGACAACAAGCGCACCGTGTTCAAGGGCTACCTGTTCGTGGGCGACGTGTTGCTGAGCGAGAGCGGCATGCAGAACCATCCGCTCACGCCCATGACCGATCCGAACCTCGTGCGCGTGATGCAGTCGCAGTGCCAGCGCAAGGTGGGCCTGATCGACCATGCCGTGGTCGCGCGCGGCGCGGCGGCGGTCACCGAGCGCATCGCGCAGCTCCAGGCCGAGGGCGTTGCCATCGCCATCGTCGATGCCGTCTCCAACGATGACCTGCTGCGCACGGGCCCCGCGCTCGCGGCGCTGCCGCTGGTCACGGCGGGCTCGGGCGTGGCGATCGCGCTGCCGGCCAACTTCGGCCTCGCGCCGTCGCCTGCCGCGAGCGTGCTGCCGCCCACGGGCGGGCTGCGCGCCGTGGTGTCGGGCAGCTGCTCGCTGGCCACCAACCGGCAGGTGCAGGACTTCATCGCGCGCGGCGGCGCGGCGCTGGCCATCGACCCGCTGCGCATCGCTGATGGTGCCGATGTGGCCGCCGAGGCGCTCGCCTGGGCCGCGCCGCTGCTGGAGCGCGGCCCCGTGCTGGTCTATTCCACGGCCGACAGCGGCGCGGTGAAATCCGTGCAGTCGCGCCTGGGCGTGGAAGAGGCGGGCGCGATGGTGGAACGCACCATTGCCGCCATCGCACGTGGCCTCGTCGAGCGTGGCGTGCGCCAGCTCGTGGTGGCGGGCGGCGAGACCTCTGGTGCCTGCGTGCAGGCGCTGGGTATCACGCAGATGCAGATCGGCCCACAGATCGACCCGGGCGTGCCGTGGTGCCATGCGCAGGCGCTGGGCCAGGGCCTGCACGTCACGCTGAAGTCCGGCAACTTCGGCGGTGACGACTTCTTCACGCGCGCGTTCGAGGTGCTCGCATGACCGAAACCCAGGCGCGCGAGGAGATCTGCCGCGTCGGCCGCAGCCTGTTCGAGCGCGGCTACGTGCACGCCACGGCCGGCAACATCAGCGTGCGGCTGGGTGACGGCGGCTTTCTCATCACGCCCACCGACGCCTGCCTGGGCTTTCTCGATCCCGCGCGCCTCGCGCGCCTAGACGCGCAGGGCCAGCAGGTGAGCGGCGACCGCGCGAGCAAGACCATCGCGCTGCACGCGCGCATCTACGCCGCGGCGCGCGCGTTCGACGCGCAGACCGCCTGCGTAATCCACACGCACAGCACGCACTGCGTGGCCCTCACGCTGCAGCCTGCGGAAGGTGAACTGCTGCCCGCCATCACGCCGTACTTCGTGATGAAGGTCGGCCACGTGCCCGTGATCCCCTACCACCGCCCCGGCGCGCCCGAGGCCGCCGAGGCCGTGGCCCAGGCCATCGCGCGCTATGGCGCGCAAGACACGCCACTGCGCGCCGTGATGCTGGAGCGCCTGGGCCCCAACGTCTGGCACGACACTCCCGCCGCCGCGATGGCGACACTGGAGGAACTGGAGGAAACGGCGCGGCTCTGGCTGCTGTCTTCTCCCAAGCCCGCCGCGCTCGACGCGGCTCGGATCTACGAATTGCGCGCCACCTTCGGCGCGCGCTGGTAAGGAATAAGACATGCCCCGCTTTGCCGCCAACCTCTCCATGCTCTACAACGAGCATGCCTTCCTCGACCGTTTCGCCGCCGCCGCCGCAGACGGCTTCAAAGGCGTCGAATACCTGTTCCCCTACGACTTCCCCGCTGCCGAGATCGCCAAGCGCTTGAAAGACAACGGCCTGCAGCAGGTGCTGTTCAACGCCCCGCCCGGCGACTGGGCCGCGGGCGAGCGCGGCCTGGCCTGCCTGCCGGGCCGCGAGGCCGAGTTCCGCGACGGCTTCGCGCGCGCGCTGGACTACGCCGCCGCGCTCGACTGCCCGCGCATCCACGTGATGGCCGGTTTGCTGCCCGCGGGCCAGACGCGCGAGGCGCTGCGCCCCACCTACATCGACAACCTGCGCTGGGCGGCGGAGCAGGCCGCGAAAGCGGGGCGCAACGTGCTCATCGAGCCGATCAATACGCGCAACATCCCCGGCTTCTTCCTCAACCGTCAGGACGATGCGCACGCCGTCGTGCAGGCCGCGGGCGCGCCCAACCTGCAGGTGCAGTTCGACCTGTACCACTGCCAGATCGTCGAGGGCGACGTGGCGATGAAGATCCGCCAGTACCTGCCCACGGGCCGCGTCGGCCACTTCCAGATCGCGGGCGTGCCCGAGCGGCATGAGCCCGATGTGGGCGAGCTGAACCACCCCTACCTGTTCTCCGTCATCGACGAGGTGGCCGCGCAGTGCGGCTGGCAGGGCTGGGTGGGCTGCGAATACCTGCCCGCGCGTGGCGCAGTGCCCGGCGGCACGACCGAGGGCCTGGGCTGGGCGCGCGGCTTGCTATAAGTAGGAGAGCTGCCAGCGCTTGCTGCACAAGCGCTGGAGCCCTATTTGGCTTGAATTCCCTGCGCGGGGCGGAACAGCGCATCCAGCACCGGCAGCAGCGTGGGGAATTCCTGCGCGAAGCGTTCGCAGTGCACGAAGTAGGCCTCGCAGGCCACGGCGAAGAATTCCGCCGGGGCCGTGGCGCCGTAGGCATCAAGCCAGGGCCACTCGCCGCCGAAGCGCTCGGCGATGATGACCCGCTCGCGGAACTGCTCGTAGGCCGGCTCCCAGGCAGCGCGCCAGGCGGCGTGCGCGGCGCGGGCGTTCGGCGTGCCCATGAAGCCGGGCGGCAGGGGCGGGCTGCCGTCGGCGCCGCCGTTCTTCATGTCGATCTTGTGCACGAACTCGTGGATCACCACGCTGGTCGCGTGCCCCTCGCGGCCCGCACCTTGGACGGCGGGCCAGCTCAGCATCACCGGGCCGTCCTGCATGGCTTCGCCGAGCAGCACCTCGTCGTAGTGGTGCACCACGCCGGCTTCATCGACGGCCTTGCGGCGCGCCACGGCCTCGGCCGGGTGCACGACGATGCCCACGAAGTCGTCGTACCAGGCGAGCGCCTGGCCGGGCTCGCCCCAGTGCAGCAGCGGCAGGCAGGCCTGCGCGGCGATGGCCACGGCCATGGCATCGGTTACCACGAGGCCGTGCGCGCCCGTGAATTCCTTGCGGTGCAGGAAGAGGGCGCTCAGTGCGCGCAGCTTGCCCTGGTCGGCCAGCGGCAGCGCGGAGAGGAAGGGGTAGCGGTGCAGCGTCTGCAGCCACAGGTCGGCCCCGATGTCGGGAATGGGGGCCACGGTGGCGCGTACGCGCCGGGCCAGGCGGGTGAGAAAGGCGGGCATCTCCCCTACGTGGGGGTGAGCGGCAGGCGCTGCAAGCCCTGGGGCGTGAGGCGCAGCACGCCGGCGCGTGGCGCAGTGGCTTCGAGATCCCAGTCGGTGAGCACGTGGCGCGCGAGGCCGGCGGCGAGTTCGTGGTCGGCGGGCAGGTGCGTGTGGCCGTGGACCAGCGCATCGGCGCGCGCGGCGCGCAGCCATCGAACAGCGGCGGGGCTGTCCACGTCGGCGTAGACCGCCGTGCCCGACTGCTTGCGCGCTTCGCTCTCGCTGCGCGCGCTGCGGCCCTGGGCGCGGCGCTCCGCGAGCGGGCGCGCGAGCAACTGCTCCTGCCACTGCGGATTGCGCGCGAGGGCGCGAAAGCGCTGGTATTCCACGTCATTGAGGCACAGCGCGTCACCGTGCGAGAGCATCCAGCGCCTGTCCGCGAACGTGAGTACCGTGGGATCGGCCAGCACCGGGATGCCTGTGCGCTGCGTGAAACCCTCGCCGACGAGGAAATCGCGGTTGCCGTGCATGAAGAAGAGAGGGCGCCGGCGCGCCGCCTGCGCGAGCAGCGCGCAGCATTCGCTCTCGAAACTGCCGGGCTCGTCGATCGCATCGTCGCCCACCCAGACCTCGAACAGGTCGCCGAGCAGGAACACCGCGTCGGCGGGTGTCCCGTCGAGGTAGCGCGCGAAGGCGCGCAGCGTGGCGGGGTGGGCGCTCTCCAGATGCAGGTCGGAGAGGAAATCGACCGTGCGCCAGCTGGCTGGCGCGGCCAGCTCGGCCATCGGCGGCACGGCCTCGGCCATGGCTTACAGCGCCACGGCCTTGTCGATCACCACGGCGTCGAACGGCACGTCGTCGTGGAAGCCCTTGCGCGTGGTGCGCACCTTCTTGATCGCGTCCACCACGTCCTGGCCCTTGACCACCTTGCCGAACACGGCATAGCCCCAGCCCTGGCCGGAAGGCGCGGTGTGGTTCAGGAAGGCGTTGTCCACCACGTTGATGAAGAACTGGGCCGTGGCGCTGTGCGGATCGCCCGTGCGGGCCATGGCGATGGTGTACTGGTCGTTCTTCAGGCCGTTGGCGGCCTCGTTCTCGATGGGGTCGTCCGTGCCCTTCTGCTTCATGTCGGGCGTGAAGCCGCCGCCCTGGATCATGAAGTTCTTGATGACGCGGTGGAAGATGGTGCCGTCGTAGTGGCCCTTCTTCACGTAGGCGAGGAAGTTCTCGGTGGACTTGGGCGCGTTCACGGCGTCCAGCTCCAGCGTGATGACGCCGGGGGTGGCGGTCTCGGCCACGTTGATGGTGACGTGCAGTTCGACTTGCGGGTTGCTCATGGAGGAAGTCCTTTCGTTTACTTGACCAGCGTTGCGGATTGGATGACGACGGGCGTCGTGGGCACGTTCTGGTGCATGCCCTTGTTCGCCGTGGCCACGGCCTTGATCTTGTCCACCACATCCTTGCCTTCGACCACCTTGCCGAACACGGCGTAGCCGTGGCCGTCGGGGTTGGGGGCGTTGAGCATGTCGTTGTTCTTCACGTTGATGAAGAACTGCGAGGTGGCCGAGTTCGGGTTGCCCGTGCGGGCCATGGCGATGGTGTACTGGTCGTTCTTCAGGCCGTTGGAGGCCTCCAGCGGGATCGGCGCCTTGGTGGGCTTTTGCGCCATGTCGGCGGTGAAGCCGCCGCCCTGGATCATGAAGCCGTCGATCACGCGGTGGAAGACGGTGCCGTCGTAGTGCTTGTCCTGCACGTAGGCCAGGAAGTTCTCCACCGTCTTGGGCGCCTTGGCCGGGTCGAGCTGCACCACGATGTCGCCCATGCTGGTGGCGAGCTTGACCTTGGGTGCGGCACCCTGTGCGCTTGCTACGTTGACCATAGCTACCAGCGCAAGGCCGGCAAGCGCCAGGGCCGTATTTCTTCTGGAAATCATGCTGAGGCTCCTTGAGAAGTGCGAAAGAAAGAAAGGCGGCCCTGGGGGAAGCAGGGCCGCGGGACCGCGTCAGCGGCCGAGAGCAGGCTGGGGCTTGGCCGCAGGCAGCTCGCGCAGGAGCTTGAGCTTGGGAGCCACGGAGGCGCCCACGGCCGGGTCGAGCTGCTGCGCGCGCGCATAGGACTGGATGGCCAGCCGGACGTGGATGTCGCCCAGGTTCTCGTGCGCGGTGGCATAGCCGGGGTTGGCGCGCACGGCCATCTCCAGCGCGGCGCGGGCCTTCTCCAGCTGGTTCTGGCCGGCGTAGAGCACGGCCAGGTTGTTGTAGGGCTCGGGCAGCTCGGGGTATTGCTCGGTGAGCTGCACGAAGCTGTCGATGGCCTCGGCCTGCTGGCCCGCATCGGCCTGCGCCACGCCGCGCAGGAAGCGCAGCTGCGGGTCGCGCGGGTTGGCGGCGATGCGCGGCTCCAGCTGGGCCAGCGCCTCGCGCGGCTTGCCCTGCTTGATGAGCTGGGAGATGCCGGCGTACTCGTCGGCATGCGCCCAGCCGGCTCCCGCCAGGGCGGCCACGGCCAACAGGCGCAGCAGGCGGTGGGCGAGGGGTCGGGCGGGTGTCATGGAGAGGGAAAAAGAGGGGTGGGAAGGCCTGCGCCAGAGGGGCGCGGCGCGGGCTTATACTGCGGCGCATTGTAGCCGAGGGGGTGTGCGCAGCCGCCACCCCCGGTGGCGCCGGCCCGCTGCCGTGCGGCGCCCGGTTCGCCCACCCCGAGAAGAAACCCATGAGCTTGCGTATCTACAACACGCTGACGCGTGCATTGGAGGAGTTTTCCCCGCTCGAGCCGGGCCATGTCCGCATGTACGTGTGCGGCATGACCGTCTACGACCTGTGCCACCTGGGCCATGCGCGCTCGATGATCGCCTTCGACGTGGTGCAGCGCTGGCTGCGCGCGTCGGGCCTGGCCGTGACCTACGTGCGCAACATCACCGACATCGACGACAAGATCATCCGCCGCGCCGTGGAGAACGGCGAGAGCATCCGTAGCCTGACGGACCGCATGATCGACGCGCTGCACCAGGACGCCGACGCCCTGGGCATCGAGCGCCCCACGCACGAGCCGCGCGCCACCGAGTACGTGCCGCAGATGCTGGCGATGATCGGCATGCTGCAGGGCAAGGGCCTGGCCTACCAGGCCGCCAACGGCGACGTGAACTACGCCGTGCGGCGCTTTCCTGGCTACGGCAAGCTGTCGGGCAAGTCGCTCGACGAGCTGCAGGCGGGCGAGCGCGTGGCCGTGCAGGACGGCAAGGCCGACCCGCTGGATTTTGTGCTCTGGAAGAGCGCCAAGCCGGAGGAGCCGGCCGAGGTGAAGTGGCCCAGCCCCTATGGCGAGGGCCGTCCGGGCTGGCACATCGAATGCTCGGCTATGGGCTGCGAGATGCTCGGCGAGAGCTTCGACATCCACGGCGGCGGGGCGGACCTGCAGTTTCCGCACCACGAGAACGAAATCGCCCAGAGCGAGGGCGCCACGGGCAAGCCCTTCGCGCAGGTGTGGATGCACAACGGCTTCATCAACGTGGACAACGAGAAGATGTCCAAGTCGCTGGGCAACTTCTTCACCATCCGCGACGTGCTCAAGGAATACGACGCGGAAACGGTGCGCTTCTTCGTCGTGCGCAGCCATTACCGCAGCCCGCTGAACTACAGCGACGTGCACCTGGATGATGCCCGCGCAGCGCTCAAGCGCCTCTACACCGCGCTCAGCCTGGTGGCGCCCGCCGTGGTGGACGTCGATTGGACCGAGCCCCATGCCGCGCGCTTCAAGGCGGCCATGGACGAGGACTTCGGCACGCCCGAGGCCGTTGCCGTGCTGTTCGACCTGGCCGGCGAGGTGAACCGCAGCAAGTCGCCCGAGGCCGCTGGGCTGCTCAAGGCGCTGGGCAAGTACCTGGGCCTGCTGCAGGATGACCCGCAGGCGTTCCTGAAGGCGGGTGCGGCGCTCGACGAATCCGCCATCCAGGCCCAGATCGCCGCGCGCGCGGCCGCCAAGGCCGCCAAGGACTTCGCGCAAGCCGACCGCATCCGAGCCGCGCTGCTGGCCCAGGGCATCGTGCTCAAGGACGCGCCCACGGGCACCACCTGGGAGGCGGCGCAGTGAATGACGCATTTGCAGTCGAATTGGCTTTCAGCGCAGGCGGGGTAAGCGGTGGCAGCTAGTAAAAAGATAGTGAACGAGGTGCCGCAGCTCACGCCGCCGGCCTACTGGGACGATGCGTGCAAGCACCTCGTCAAGAAGGACCGCGTGATGCGCCGCCTGATCCCGGATCTGGGCGACGTGGCGCTGGCCCAGCGCGGCGACGCCTTCACCACTCTGGCGCGCAGCATCGTGGGCCAGCAGGTGTCGGTGGCGTCCGCGCAGCGCGTATGGGACCAGTTCGCCGCGCTGCCGCGCAGCATGACGCCGCGCAACGTGCTCAAGCTCAAGGTGGACGACATGCGCGCGGCCGGCCTGTCGGCGCGCAAGGTGGACTACCTGGTCGACCTGGCGCTGCACTTCGACAGCGGCCGCCTGCACGTCAAGCAGTGGGACGCGATGGACGACGAGGCCATCGTGGCCGAGCTGGTGGCCATCCGCGGCATCGGCCGCTGGACGGCGGACATGTTCCTGATCTTCCACCTGGCGCGCCCCAACGTGCTGCCGCTGGACGACGCCACCTTAATCCAGGGCATCAGCCAGCACTACTTTTCGGGCGATCCTGTGAGCCGCAGCGATGCCCGCGAGGTGGCGGAGGCGTGGAAACCCTGGTGCAGTGTGGCGAGTTGGTATATTTGGCGATCGCTCGCGCCCCTGCCGGTGGACTACTGATCCACCGCCCGGCAGCAGCAGCGAACGACGACGGGCCGGACGAGCCCGAGGAGAAAACATCTTGGCGAAAAAGACCTTTCTGGATTTCGAGCAGCCCATCGCGGAACTGGAATCCAAAATCGAAGAACTGCGCTATGTGCAGAACGAGAGCGCGGTGGACATCTCCGAGGAGATCGACCAGCTCAGCAAGAAGAGCCACCAGCTCACCAAGGACATCTACAGCGACCTGTCGCCCTGGCAGATCACGAAGATCGCCCGCCATCCCGAGCGTCCGTACACCATGGACTATGTGCGGGAGATCTTCACGGATTTCGTCGAGATGCACGGCGACCGGCACTTCGCCGACGACCAGTCCATCGTCGGCGGCCTCGCGCGCTTCAACGGCCACGCCTGCATGGTGATCGGCCAGCAGAAGGGCCGCGACACCAAGGAGCGCGCCGTGCGCAACTTCGGCATGAGCAAGCCCGAGGGCTACCGCAAGGCCCTGCGCCTCATGAAGACGGCCGAGAAGTTCAAGCTGCCCGTGTTTACCTTCGTCGACACGCCCGGCGCGTACCCCGGCATCGACGCGGAGGAGCGCGGCCAGTCCGAGGCCATCGGCCGCAACATCTACGAGATGGCCCAGCTCGAAGTGCCCATCATCACCACGGTGATTGGCGAGGGCGGCTCGGGCGGTGCGCTGGCCATCAGCGTGGCCGACCAGGTCATCATGCTGCAGTATTCGATCTACTCGGTCATCAGCCCCGAGGGCTGTGCTTCCATCCTCTGGAAGACCAGCGACAACGCCAGGGATGCCGCCGACGCCATGGGCATCACGGCGCACCGCCTCAAGGCCCTGGGCCTGGTGGACAAGATCGTCAACGAGCCCGTGGGCGGCGCGCACCGCGACCACAAGCAGATGGCCGCTTTCCTCAAGCGCGCGCTGGGCGATGCCCACCGCCAGCTGGCCGACCTCAAGGCCCGGGAATTGCTGGAGCGTCGCTACGAGCGCCTGCAAAGCTACGGCCGCTTCACCGACACCAAGGCCGACAGCCGCTGACCCGGCCGGGGCAGGGTTCCCGACCATCGCCTTGCTCTGTATCAAGATGTAGGATGATTTCCTCGCGGCCGTGGAACGCGCTGCGCATGGAAGGAGTCCTGCATGTCACTGGGGAAAACCCTCCGGGGCCAGATCCTGCTGCTGTCACTGGCCTGCCTGGTGGCGGCGCTGGCGGCCCTCACGGCGGCCAACTACGCATCGGTGCGCTCGCATGCCTATGCGTCGCTCGCGGCTAACGCCCGGGCCTTGGCGCACAGCCACATCGAAACCCTGCGTGACTGGGCCAAGGCCAAGGCCTCCATCGTGGAGGCCGCCGGCGCGGCCCTGGACGAGGCGGACCAGCCCAGGCCGCTGCTCATGCTGGCCAAGGCGGGCGGATTCGTCACCACGTACATCGCCCATGCGGACAAGCGCATGGCTTTCTCCACGCCCCAGAACCTGCCGGCCGACTACGACCCCACCTCGCGCCCCTGGTACCGGCAGGCGGCGCAGGCCAGCGCGGCTGCCATCACGCCGCCCTATGCCGACGCGGGCGGCAACGGCCTGGTGGTGACCTTCGCCCGCGCGGTGCGCGAGGGCAGCGCCATCCGGGCCGTGCTGGCGGGGGATGTCTCGCTGGCCTCGGTGATCGCCAACGTCACGTCCATCAAACCCACGCCGTCGAGCTTCGCCTTCCTCGTGGACGGCAGCGGCGCCATCATCGCCCACCCGGATGCCAAGCTCGCGCTCAAGCCCGCGACGGAGATCGCGACCACGCTCACAGCGCAGGGCCTGGCCGCCATGGCGCAGGGAGGCGAGCTGCAGGCCCTCGACCTGCAGGGCCATGCCGTGCTGCTCAGCGTTTCGGCGGTGGCCGACACGCCGTGGCTACTGGCCATCGCGCTCGACCGGCGCGAGGCGCTGGCTTCCATCGCCGGCATGCTGCAGGCGTCGGTGTGGGCGAGCATCGCCGTGCTGGCCATTGCCACGGCCGTGCTGGCCGCTGTTTTGGCGCGGCGCCTGCGGCGCCTGACGCTGGTGCGCGACGCCATGCACGAGATCGGCGAGGGCGACGGCGACCTGTCGCGCCGCATCGACGCGCACGGACAGGACGAGCTGGCGCAGATCGCCGGCAGCTTCAACAACTTCGCGGGCAAGCTCGCGGGCGTGCTGGCGCAGATCCGCGACGCCAGCCACTCGGTGCGCCTGGCTTCCGAGGAGATCGCCACGGGCAACCAGGACCTGTCGAGCCGCACCGAGCTCACGGCGTCGAGCCTGCAGGAGACCGCAGCGTCCATGCAGCAGCTCACAGAAACCGTGCGCCATACCGCGGACGCGGCACGCCAGGCCAACCAGCTCGTCGCGCAGGCCTCCAGCGTGGCGCGGCACGGTGGGGAGGTGGTGGGCAATGTGGTCAGCACCATGGAGCAGATCCATGCCGCATCGCGCAAGATCAACGACATCATCGGCGTGATCGACGGCATCGCGTTCCAGACCAACATCCTGGCGCTCAACGCGGCCGTGGAGGCCGCGCGCGCGGGCGAGCAGGGCAGGGGCTTCGCCGTGGTGGCGGGCGAGGTGCGCAGCCTCGCGGGCCGCTCGGCCGAGGCCGCGCGCGAGATCAAGGCGCTGATCGGCTCATCGGTGGAGCAGGTGGAGAGCGGCTCGCGCCTGGTCAACGATGCGGGTACGACCATGGCCGACATCGTGCAGTCCGTGCAGCGCGTGACCGACATCATGGCCGAGATCACCGCCGCCACCACCGAGCAGAGCACCAGCATCGGCGAAGTGGGACAGGCAGTGGACCATCTCGACCAGATGACCCAGCAGAACGCCGCCCTGGTCGAGGAAAGCGCCGCCGCGGCGGCCAGCCTCAAGGACCAGTCGGTGCGCCTGTCGGAGGTGGTGGGCACCTTCCGCCTGCACGACGACCGCCAGCCCGCGCGCCTTCCCGCGCCGGCGCATTGAACGGGGCGGCCGATAATCGGCCGCCATGACCATCCTGCAGCCGAGACCCGCGTGACGCTGGCGTTTGACGCGGCGATCCGCCGCTTCGCTCCCCGCCTTCCCCTGGCCGTGGGCCTGAGCGGCGGTGCGGACTCCACGGCGCTGCTGCTGGCCTGCGCCGAGCGCTGGCCTGGGCAGGTGCATGCCTTCCACGTGCACCATGGGCTGCAGGCTGCGGCGGACGGGTTCGAGCAGCATTGCGCGGCCTTGTGCGCGCGCCTGGGCGTGCCGCTGGTTGTGCAGCGCGTGGATGCGCGGCATGCCCCTGGCCAAAGCCCCGAGGACGCCGCGCGCCAGGCGCGCTACAAGTCTTTTGAGGCCCTGGCGCTTGATGGACAAGCGCAAGCAGCTATCAAAGACATAGCGATCGCACAGCATGCGGACGACCAGGTGGAAACCTTGCTGCTGGCCCTGTCGCGGGGCGCGGGCATCCCCGGCCTGGCGGCCATGCCCGCGCGCTGGGAGCGGGGCGGCATCGCCTGGCACAGGCCCTTGCTGCGCGTGGCCGGCGCCGACATCCGCGCATGGCTGCAGGCGCGCGGTGAGCCCTGGGTGGAAGACCCGAGCAATGCCGACGAGCGCTACATGCGCAACCGCATCCGCAGGCAACTGCTGCCCGCGCTGCAGCAGGCCTTCCCGCAGTTCCGCGACACCTTCGCGCGCAGTTGCGGCCATGCTGCGCAGGCTAGCGAACTGCTGCAGGAATTGGCCGAGACCGACCTGGCCGCCGTGGGCCAGCCTCCCCGCATCGCCGCGCTGCGGTCCCTGAGCCGCGCGCGCCAGGCCAATGTGCTGCGCCACTGGCTGCGCACCGTGCATGGCACCACGCCCGCAGCCGCGCAATTGGGCGAATTGCTCGACCAGATCGCCGCCTGCACCACGCGCGGGCACCGCATCCGCATCAAGGTGGGACGCGGCCACGTGGTGCGCGAGAGCGAGTCGCTCGGTTGGTACAATCAACAGGTTTTGGACCTCATTTCCGCACGGGGCGACGGCGCGCCAAAACCGCATGACTTTTAGCGCCGTGAACCGATGCCCCCGTCACTGCAAGATATTCCATGGCACTGATCGTTCATAAATACGGCGGCACCTCGATGGGCTCCACGGAGCGCATCCGCAATGTCGCCAAGCGCGTGGCCAAGTGGGCGCGGGCGGGCCACCAGATGGTGGTGGTGCCCAGCGCCATGAGCGGCGAAACCAACCGCCTGCTGGGGCTGGCCAAGGAGCTCGCTCCGTCGAAGGCCGCCTCGGCCTACCACCGCGAGCTCGACATGCTGGCCGCCACGGGCGAGCAGGCGTCCTCGGCGCTGCTGGCCATCGCGCTGCAGTCCGAAGGGGTGCCGGCCGTGAGCTATGCCGGCTGGCAGGTGCCGGTGCGCACCGACAGCAGCTATACCAAGGCGCGCATCGAATCCATCGACGACAAGCGCGTGCGCGCCGACCTGGACGCGGGCCGGGTGGTCATCATCACCGGCTTCCAGGGCATCGACGGCGATGGTCACGTCACCACGCTGGGCCGGGGAGGTTCCGACACCTCGGCCGTCGCCGTCGCCGCGGCGATGAAGGCCAGCGAATGCCTGATCTACACCGACGTGGACGGTGTCTACACCACCGACCCGCGCGTCGTGCCCGAGGCGCGCCGCCTGGCGACCTTGAGCTTCGAGGAAATGCTGGAGATGGCGAGCCTGGGCAGCAAGGTGCTGCAGATCCGCTCGGTGGAGTTCGCCGGCAAGTACAAGGTGCCGCTGCGCGTGCTCTCCAGCTTCACGTCCTGGGACATCGACATCAACGAGGAAGCCAAGTCCGGCACCCTGATCACCTTTGAGGAAGACGCACAAATGGAACAAGCCGTCGTATCCGGCATCGCATTCACCCGCGACGAAGCCAAGATCTCCGTGCTCGGCGTGCCCGACACGCCCGGCATCGCCTACCAGATCCTGGGCGCGGTGGCTGACGCGAACATCGACGTGGACGTGATCATCCAGAACATGAGCAAGGACGGCAAGACCGACTTCAGCTTCACCGTCAGCCGCAACGACTACCAGCGCACCATCGAACTGCTCAAGGACAAAGTGCTGCCCAAGCTGGGCGCCGAGAGCGTGGTAGGCGACGACAAGATCGCCAAGGTGAGCATCGTGGGCATCGGCATGCGCAGCCACGTCGGCGTGGCCAGCAAGATGTTCCGCGCGTTGAGCGAAGAGGGCATCAACATCAAGATGATCTCCACGTCCGAGATCAAGACGTCGGTCGTGATCGACGAGAAGTACGTCGAGCTGGCCGTGCGCACCCTGCACAAGGCGTTCGAACTGGACCAGCAAGCTGCCTGAATCTGCTGGAGCGGCCTGAAAATCAGGCTACAATAGCGGGATTGGAAACGTGACCGAGTGGCCGAAGGTGCTCCCCTGCTAAGGGAGTATGGGGTGTAGAGCCTCATCGAGGGTTCGAATCCCTCCGTTTCCGCCAGCACCGAACCCCAAGTGATTGATTCACTTGGGGTTTTTTGTTTTCTGGCTCAGTTGGTATGCCATTTGGTATGCCATGGCATGTTGGCTTTAGTTGAACGTCGTTGGACAAATCTGAAGTTTGATCTGCCCAGACGCGTGTGTACAGCCCAGCATCTCGCCATCTTCTCTCAAACCGTGGCGATCTGATTGACGACCATCCACTGCCACTGTGAGTGGACGCCGATTGCCGACACAAACGCCGCTACTATTCCAAGAGAATGAATAGCTGCTCCCAAAAACCATGAACGCGGTCGAAATCGAGTCCGCCGTATCGGACCTCGCTGCCCAACCTTTTGACGCTGCGGAATTTCCCTACGCCTTCCTGGCTGCATTTGGCAACAAGGAAACGACCCTCAAACGCCTTCGCACGGGCAACAACAACGCCTCAGACGTGCCTGGCGGGGTTCTCCTGCGCAACAACATCCACATTGCTGTGTGCGACGCTGGCGCTGTGGGTGAATCGCTCCGCACTCTGCGAGACAGCCCTGCCACCACCAAGGCCAAAGCCAAGTTCATCTTGGCCACCGACGGTCAGACACTCGAAGCCGAAGAGCTGATCAGCGGTGAGACCATCGCGTGCGATTTTGAGGACTTCCCGAACCACTTCGGGTTCCTGTTGCCGCTGGCGGGCATCTCCACGATCAAGGAGATCAAGGACAACCCCATCGACGTTCGAGCCACAGGGCGTCTGAACAAGCTCTACGTCGAATTGCTGCGTGAGAACCCTGACTGGGCCAAGGAAGAACGGCGTAGCGACATGAATCACTTCATGGCCCGCCTCGTGTTCTGCTTCTTTGCCGAAGACACGGACATCTTCGATGGGAAGGGCCTGTTCACCCAGACAGTGGACCGGATGAGTGCGAATGACGGAAGCAACACCCATCAGGTGCTGTCTGAAATCTTTCGCGCCATGAACATCAAGGTTTCCGAGCGTGCCAATTCTGATCCGCGCCTACCCAATTGGGCCAACGGCTTCCCATATGTGAACGGGGGCTTGTTTTCCGGCAGTACAGAGGTACCGCGATTCACCCGGATGGCCCGCACTTACCTGCTGCATGCTGGTGCGTTGAGCTGGCGGGAGATCAACCCCGACATCTTCGGCAGCATGATCCAGGCCGTGGCCGACGACGATGAGCGTGGGGCATTGGGTATGCACTACACCAGTGTGCCCAACATCTTGAAGGTGCTAAACCCTCTGTTCTTGGACGACCTGCGAGCAGCGTTAGCCGATGCAGGAGACAACGAGCGCAAGCTGCTGAACCTGCGCAAGCGCATGGCCCGAATTCGGGTGTTTGATCCAGCTTGCGGATCGGGCAATTTTTTGGTCATCGCATACAAGCAGATGCGTGAAATAGAGGCGGAGATCAACCGGCGTAGAGATGAGGTCCATTTGCGGAGCGAAATTCCGCTGACAAATTTTCGTGGGATCGAGCTGCGCGACTTCCCCGCTGAGATTGCACGCCTGGCGCTCATCATTGCGGAGTTCCAGTGTGACGTGCTCTATCGAGGCCAGAAAGATGCTCTGGCTGAGTTCTTGCCGCTGGATGCGCAGAACTGGATCGTATGCGGCAATGCACTGCGGTTGGACTGGTTGTCCATTTGTCCGCCCTCAGGCACTGGTGTGAAGGTGGTCGCTGATGACCTCTTTCTCACGCCGTTGGACCAAAAGGAAATTGATTTCGAGAACGATGGCGGAGAGACGTACATATGCGGCAACCCCCCGTACCTTGGCAGCAAATGGCAGTCTGATGCGCAGAAAGCAGATTTGGCTGCTGTATTCGCTGCCCATGGCACTGGGTGGAAGACTCTCGACTATGTGGCTGGCTGGTTTATGAAGGCTGCTGACTATGGGGCAAAGGCCTCATCTGCGACAGCATTCGTGTCAACCAATTCCATCTGCCAAGGCGTGCAGGTTCCCATTCTCTGGCCACTAGTTTTTGCGACAGGTCACCAGATCGTATTTGCTCACACGTCGTTCAAATGGGCAAACTTAGCAAGCAACTGAATCGCCCCGGCTGAACTAGACACCTTCGAGCCTCAAACCTGAGGCCCAATAGGAAGTGCCATGACAAAGCAGCCATATCCCGAAGAATTCAAGATCGAAGCGGTCAAGCAGATCACGGAGCGAGGCCACCGGGTGGCCGAGGTATCTGCCCGGATCGGCGTGAGCCAGCACAGCCTGTACAAGTGGATCAAGACCTATGCAGTGCCCGCGCCAGAACGCCAGTTGCAGACGTCCCAGACCGAGGAGCTGCGACGCCTGAAGGCCGAACTCAAGCGCGTGACTGAGGAGCGCGATATCCTAAAAAAGGCCGCCGCGTACTTTGCCAGGCAGTCCGGGTGAGGTACTGGACATGGCAGGCCTGGCGCAGAAGGGCGGAGCTGTGATGTCCCATGTGCGGCTGGCGGCGGATCCCGTCCAACTGCATGCCGCGCGGGTAGCGCGCGGACAGGCGGACGTGGTGCTCGGCTGCGACCTGATGGTGGCCGCGGCCGGGGATGCGCTTGCTTCCATGGCGTCCGGGCGCACTCGCGCCGTGTTGAATACGGACGTGGCCCCCACGGGCAGCTTTACACGGGATCCCGACTGGCAGGCGTCGCCCGATGCGATGCTCAAGCGGGTCGGCTTGGCCGCTGCCCAGGTGGAGTCTCTGGAGGCCTCCCGCCTGGCGGCCGCCCTCATGGGGGATGCCGTGGCCACCAACGTATTCCTTCTGGGCTTTGCATGGCAAAAAGGCTGGGTGCCTCTGCAAGAGGATTCGTTGCTGCGCGCCATCGAACTCAACGGC
Organism: Acidovorax sp. MR-S7; assembly: GCF_000400995.2. Lineage (GTDB taxonomy): Bacteria > Pseudomonadota > Gammaproteobacteria > Burkholderiales > Burkholderiaceae_C > MR-S7. The sequence goes on from NZ_DF238918.1 coordinate 35,092, forward strand.
GCCGCGGTGGGCATGAACCGCGCAGCGTTTGCCTGGGGACGCCAGGCTGCGCTGGATCCTGCTGCGGTGCGCCGCGCGGCCGGCCTGCCTTCCGACGAGAAGGTGATACTGATGCCGAGCAGAACAGCGTCTCTTGCGAGCATTCTGGCCGATCGCACTGAGCGGCTCGCCGACTACCAGAATGCACGCTACGCGCAGCACTACGCGGCGGTCGTGCGGCGTGTTTCCGATGTCGAGAAGGCGCGTGTCGGGGGAGAGCGCCTGGCGCGCGAGGTCGCGATGAGCCTCTACAAGCTGATGGCCTACAAAGATGAATACGAAGTTGCTCGCCTGCACACCAGCAGTGATTTCCTCGCCCGGCTGCAAGAGCGCTTCGAAGGTGATTTCACCGTGAGCTACTACCTGGCACCGCCGCTGCTGGCGCGCCGCGACGCGCAAGGCCGTCCAGTCAAGCAGCGCTACGGCGCCTGGGTGCAGACGGCCTTCCGTCTCCTGGCCCGTTTGCGGTTCCTGCGCGGAACAGTTTTCGATCCGTTCGGCTGGACTCGGGAGCGGCGGGAGGAACGTGCGGCAATCGACGAATTCGAGGCCTTGGTTGAAGACCTGCTGAAAGACCTGAACAGCAACAACTTCAACGAGGCGTTGGCGCTCGCCCGTTTGCCCCAGCAAGTGCGAGGCTATGGCCATGTGAAGACGCGCGAGCACGAGGTCGCGCAGAAGAAGGCCTTGGAACTCCTGGCCCGCTGGCGAACGAAGACCGGCCTTTCCCAAGGCTAAGGCAGCCAGGACAAAGCTGCTACCCATTCCAAAGGAGATACATATGAAAATTCTCGTCCCCGTCAAGCGCGTGGTGGACTACAACGTCAAGGTCCGGGTCAAATCGGACAACACGGGTGTGGACATCGCCAACGTGAAGATGAGCATGAACCCCTTTGACGAAATCGCCGTCGAAGAGGCCGTGCGCCTGAAAGAAAAAGGCCTGGTCACCGAAGTCATCGCCGTCTCCTGCGGCGTGGCCCAGTGCCAGGAAACCCTGCGCACCGCCATGGCGATTGGCGCCGACCGCGCCATCCTGGTGGAAACCCCCGCAGACCTCGATCTGCAACCCCTGGCCGTGGCCAAGCTCCTCAAAGCCCTGGTGGACAAGGAACAACCGGGCCTGGTGATCCTGGGCAAGCAAGCCATCGACGACGACGCCAACCAGACCGGCCAGATGCTGGCTGCTTTGGCCGACCTGCCCCAGGCAACGTTTGCCAGCAAGGTGGAAGTGGTGGGCGACAAGGTGAACGTGACGCGTGAAGTGGACGGCGGCCTGGAAACGCTGCAGCTGTCCATCCCGGCGGTCATCACCACCGACCTGCGCCTGAACGAGCCCCGCTACGTCACCTTGCCCAACATCATGAAGGCCAAGAAGAAGCAGCTCGACACCGTCAAGCCCGAAGACCTCGGCGTGGACGTGGCGCCCCGCCTCAAGACCTTGAAGGTCAGCGAGCCCGCCAAGCGCGGCGCCGGCGTGAAGGTGGCCGACGTGGCCGCCCTGGTTGAGAAACTCAAGAACGAAGCGAAGGTGATCTAAATGTCGGTACTCGTTATTGCTGAACACGACAACGCGTCCATCAAGGGCGCGATCCACGGTAAACAGGGAGGTCACTTCCCTGCGGCGCAACTCCAGTAGCAAGCGCCCAAGGAAACGGTAGCCGCGCTCCGGAAATGCCAACGTGTCAGCCAAACCAGCGATACCATCTACTACAAGCCGGCGAATCTTCAGTTCATCAACCAGCCGCAGCAGTTTGTGACCCATTTCATCCATCGATTCGTCCTCGTGGCCCAGGTTTTTGATCACCAATGCGCCAGATGTAATGGCTGCCTCGATACCAAGGCCCGCGTCGGAGCCCAGTCTCCGAAGGTCGGCCGCTAATTCCGTACAAGAAAGCACCAGCCCTCGGCTGTCAGTGTCGGAAGCAGCCGCAAAAGCGAGTGCCAAGGTGGTCTTGCCAGTGCCAGTTTGCCCGATAACGGCCGATGCGCTGCCGGAGAGCAAGCCATTGCCACGTAGGACATCGTCGAGCGCATGGAGGGTGTGCAGAATTTTGTGTAAACGGACAATCCACCGCCGGCGCGAGCCGGCCTGTCCGTAAGCACAATG
>NZ_DF238919.1:0-81750 GCF_000400995.2 Acidovorax sp. MR-S7
TTCCGCATGGCAAACCCACTCCGTCAACGCGTTGGCCCACATACTACCAACACAGATTTGTGACAGAGCCAAAGGAAAAGCGGCCAAGGCCGCTTTTCTTTTCGACGCAGACTCCCTAAGCCGCTCGCCTGCGCACACGTCCATCCGAAATTTCGTAGGGATGGTTGATTCCGATGTGCGCCATGTTCCGGTCGATCTCCTCCTGGAGCAGGGCAAGCGCGGTATCGACGCCTTCCCGTCCACCCGCGGCAAGCGCGAAGTTGAACGGGCGGCCGGCAAAGACGCAGCGCGCGCCCAGGCCCAGGGCCTTCAACACATCGGAGCCGCGGCGAATCCCGCCATCCATCATGACGGCGAGGCCGGGCACCGCATCGACCACATCCTTCAACACGTCGAGCGATGCCGCGACCCCATCGGCCTGGCGTCCTCCGTGGTTGGAGACGATGAGCCCGTCAGCGCCCACGTCCCGCGCACGGACGGCATCCTGCGCGCACATCAGCCCCTTGACGATCAATACGCCATCCCAATGCTCGCGTGCGATCCGAATATGGTCCCACGTAAAGTTGTCCCGGTTCTTGACGTCTTTCTGCAGCGAGGCCGAAAGCACCGGATTGCCCCGGGCGGCACGCCAGTTCTCCAGGTGCGGCATCCCGTGCGACAGCAGCGAGCGGCCAAACGTCCCTATCGTCCAGGCGGGGCGGCTGAGGCCCTGCCACAGCAGATCGAGCGACGGGCGCAGCGGCGATGAAAACCCGAACCGGGCATAGCGATCCGGGCTGACCGACACCGGGATATCGACGGTGATGACCAGTTTCTTGATCCCTGCGGCGGCAACCCTGCGAAGCAGGCGGCGGATCTCCTCGCGGTCTCCGGGCAGATAGGCCTGGAACCACATGCCCGGCGCATGCTCCGCAACCCGTTCCAGACGAGTGAGGGAAGCGCCGCTCAGCACGTACGGCACGTTCGCCTGGCGCGCTGCGCAAGCCAAGCGAACGTCGCCATCGAAGCTGTAGAGCGCCCCCAGCCCCACGGGCGAGATCCCGAACGGGCTGGCGTACGTCTCACCGAAGAGCTCGATCGCCTGGGATCTCTCCGAAACGTCGACGAGCATCCTGGGCATGAACTCGTACTGCTCGAACGCCTGCCTGTTCCAGCGCAGCGAGGCCTCGTCTTCGGCGCCGTTGTTGATGTACGCAAAAAGCGACCGGGGGAGTTTTCTCCTAGCCAGGGCCTGGAAGTCGTGCAGGTTGTATATCTGCCGATGTCGCATTTGCTCTGCGCTCGCGGGTTCTGGGCGGCTCAATTGAGCTTGATGCCGGCTTTGCGCACGACCTCGCCCCACTTGGCCTGTTCGCTCTGCAGGAACTTCTCGAAATCCGGGCCGTAGACGAGCGAAGGCGTGATGCCCGCAGCCCGGATCTGTTTCAGGAACTCCGGCTTCTGGTAGACCTTCTTCAAGGCGTCGGTGTATTGGGCGACCGTGCCCGCGGCCGCGCCGCGGGGCAGGAAGAGAGCGAACCACGACTCGAGCTCAAACCCCTTGAACCCTTGGGCATCGAGCGGCCTGACGCCCGGCAATTGCTCGGACGGCTGGAGCGAGGAGACCGCCAGCGCACGCAGGCGTCCGGATTCGATGTGCGACAGCAGGCTGGTCAGGTTGTCGAACTGGAACGCGATGTGGCCGCCCATGAGGTCGGCGACGGCGGGCGCGGATCCGCGGTAGGGCACGTGGGTCAGCCTCATCTCCGGCTTCATCTGCTTCATCAATTCGCCCGAGAGGTTGCTGGTCGTGCCGCCGCCGGAGGAGCCGAACGTCAGATCCATGGTCCTGGCCTTGCTCACGAGATCGTCGACCGACTTGATGTCGGAGCCGGCCCGCACGGCCAGGACGTTGGGCATGGCCACCACCTTGGCCACCGGCACGAAGTCCTTGTTCGCATCGTAGGTCAGATCCTTGTACAGCCACGGATTGATCGCATGGGTGCTGATGGTGCCGAGCAGGATCGTTCTTCCATCGGGCGCCGAGCGAGCGACGGCGCCGGCGCCCAGCCCTCCGCCCGCGCCCGGCTTGTTCACCACGATGACGGTCTGCTTCATCTCGGCACTCAATTCCTTTGCCAGGAATCGGGCGTATATGTCGGTGGAGCCCCCGGTCGCGAAAGGAACGACGAGTTCAATGGCCTGGTTGTCGGCGAATGCCAGCGGCGCGATGGCAGCGGCGCACAGGGCGAGCGAAGCGCGAAGAATTTTTTTCATGGGATGGCTGCTGAGGCGGAAGGAATGAAGGGGTGAATGACTAGACGACGGTGTTTTCCAGGGTTCCGATGCGCTCCACGGTCGCGCGCACCACATCGCCCACCTGGAGGCATCGCGGCGGCACCATGGCGAATCCCACGCCTTGCGGCGTTCCCGTCGAAACCACGTCGCCCGGCTCGAGCGTCATGCCAGCGGAAAGCTCCTCGATGATCCGCTGGACGCTGAAAATCATGTCGCTGGTGCGGTGGTCCTGCCGCATCTCGCCGTTGACCTCCAGCGTCAGGCGAAGGTCGTTCGGGTCGGGTATGGCCGAGCGGTGCGTGATGACGGGGCCCATGGGGCAGGTGGTGTCGAGCGCCTTGCCCTTGAACCACTGGCCGTGCCGCTTTTGCAAATCCCTGGCGGTGATGTCGTTGACGACGGTGAATCCAAACACATGGTCCAGCGCATCGGCCTGTGCGATGTTCGTGCCTTTTTTGCCGATGACGATGGCCAGTTCCACCTCGTAGTCCAGGCTGTTGGTGAGGGCCTCGTGGCGCAGCACCCGGCCCCGGTGCCCCACCAGCGCCGTGGCCGGCTTGGTGAAGAACTCGATCGCCTCGGGGAACTGGTTCTCCGGGCGGCCATTGGCCCGGTTTCCCTCGATGATGTGTTCGCGATAGTTCCGGCCCACGCAGAACACGTTCTTGCCGTTGCTGAGGGGCGGGCGGAATTTCACCGCGTCCTGCGGGAACGTCCATTCGTCTTCGCAGCGCTGCAGCAATTCCCGGATCGCCCGCACCCCGCCTTCACCGGCCTGGATCAGCGAAAGCATCGTGGCGGGAGCCGCTGCGCCCGACCGGGCCGCAGCCAGGGTCACGTTGAAGATGCCGCCGCTCTCCAGCAGCACACCCAGTTGGTCGCCGGGCAGGGTTTCCACGGCAAAGGTCAAGAACTTCATCACATCTCTCTCGGGTCATGTGCGCCTGATGCTCGATCCGCGCGGTTTCGGAACGGGGCGCCTGCCGCCAGAGCCGCCCACAGCCCTCGAATCTATTCAGCTCCTAGATTCCAGTCCATTGAACAATTGGCTTGTCTTCTTTCTGTTCTGGTTAACATGCCGGCATGATCGCGCGCCTGCTTCGCTCCAACCTCAAGCTGCGCCATCTGCAGTTGCTCGTCACCCTCGACCAGATCCGCCATCTGGGCCGTACCGCGGAAGTGCTCTCGCTGAGCTCGCCGGCCGTATCCAAGAGCCTTGCCGAGATCGAACGCATGATCGGCTTCACCCTGTTCGTGCGGTCGACGCGGGGCACGGAGCCCACGAGCCATGGAACGGTGGTGGTGGAGTTCGCGAGGCGGGTGCTCGCGGACTATGCGCGGGCGCAGTCCGATCTGGACGCCGTGTCCGCGGGAAGCATCGGGCGGGCGCACGTCGGGGCCATGGTGGCGACCATCCCCGCCCTGCTGGTGCCGGCGATCGAGGCCATGAAGCGGAAGGCCCCGCGGTCCACCGTCCTGATCGAAGAGGACGACCTGAAGGGGCTGTTCCGGCGGCTGCGGCTCGGCGAGCTGGACTTTCTGGTGGGCCGGCTGGACCCGGCCTACGCCGCCTCCGATATCGCAATGGAGGAGCTCTATTCCGAACCTTCGTGCTGCGTGGTGCATGCCTCCCATGCCTTTGCGCATCGGGGCGACGTGGCCTTGCCCGAACTGGCCGATGCGAACTGGGTGATCCCCCAGCCCTGGGCCACCATGCGGCCCCGGGTCGAGCTCATGTTCCGCGTCGCCGGTCTTGCATTGCCCATCGATGTCATCGAGACGGCCTCGTTCCTCGCGATGCTGACCACGCTGCGCGTCCGCAAGGCCGTGGCGATCATGCCGCGGTCCGTCGCCTCGGCCTTCGAGGACGAAGGCCTGTTGAAGATCCTGCCCTTGGAGGTTCCGTTCGTGATGGCGCCGATCGGCATTATCTCGCTCGAAGGGCAGGAGTTCTCTCCCGCAGCGACGCTGCTGCTGCAGCACGTGCGCGAAGTGGGCCGGGGCCATGCCCCAGGCCGGCCACCCTATCCAGGCAACCGCAGGATAAGTGTCGAGCCGGGCTCTAGCCCTTTGCTAGAAAGCGCAGGAAGCTCCTGAAACAGGAGCATTCAGCAGGTGTGACATTACCCCAGGCACACCCCGATGTCGCGCGCCATGGCGAGCAGCTCATGGTCTAGCGACACCGTGCGCTGGGTGTTCGCCACGTCGGCGATCGCCACGCTGCCGATGCGCCCGCCCTGCAACGTGACCATGCGGCCGAAGCGGCCCTCGATCACGAGGCGCGCCGCATGGTGGCCGAAGCGCGTGGCCAGCACGCGGTCGAACGGCGTGGGGTCGCCGCCGCGCTGCACGTGGCCGAGCACGGTGGCGCGCACCTCGCTCTTGAGGTGCGGCTGCAGGCGCTCGCGCAGCACGTGGCCCACGCCGCCCAGGCGCACCGGGTCGGGGCTGTATTCCACGCGCTCGCGCACGGTGAGGCTGCCGCCGCGCTCCTTGGCGCCCTCGCCGATGCAGACGATGGTGTAGCGCTGGCGCTGCTCGCGCGCGCGGCAGCGGGCGATGACGGCCTCCAGGTCGTAGTCGATCTCGGGCAGCAGGATCACGTCGGCGGCGCTGGCGATGCCGCTCTCCAGCGCCAGCCAGCCCGCGTGGCGACCCATGGTCTCGACGATCATCACGCGGTGGTGGCTGTAGGCCGTGCTCTCGATGCGGCGCAGCGCGTCGGTGGCGGTAGCCACCGCCGTGTCGAAGCCGAAGCTGCGCTCGCAGTGGGCGATGTCGTTGTCGATGGTCTTGGGCACGCCCACGCAGTGCAGGCCCGCGGCGCGCAGTCCGTGCGCGATGGACATGGTGCCGTCGCCGCCGATGGCCACCACGCCATCCAGCCCCAGTGCGCGCACGTTGCGGCCCACCTGGGCCAGCGTGGCGTCGTCCTTCAAGGGGTTGGCGCTGTTGCTCGTGCCGAGGATGGTGCCGCCGATGTGCAGGATTCCCGACACGTCGCCCCACCCCAGCGGCCGCGTGCGCGGCGCATCGCCCATCAGGCCCTCGAAGCCGTCGAGGATGCCCAGCACCTCGCAATGCCCGTGGTGGATCAGCGACTTGGCAACCGCGCGGATCACCGCGTTGAGGCCGGGGCAGTCGCCGCCTCCCGTGAGCACGCCGATGCGCATCGTGGCTCTCCTCAAGGCAGCAGGTCGAGCGCGTGCATGTACGCGGGCTGCACCATGAGGTCGTCCCAGGGCTGGGGCAGCGTCTCGGGCAGCAGGGCGAGGCGGCGGGCCTCGCTGTTCTGGCTGGGCTGCCAGCGGCGTTGGCCTTGCGCTTCGCCCAGGCCGTCCAGCAGTTCATCGACCGCCCTGCCCTCGCCCAGGCTCTGGTTGCACAGCAGCACGAGGTCGCAGCCGGCATTGAGCGCCTCCACGGCCGCGTCGGTGTAGCTGACCACCTGCCCATCGATGCGCCGCGCGCCTTCCATGCTCAGGTCGTCGCTGAAGATGGCGCCGTCGAAGCGCAGCCGCCCGCGCAATATGTCCTGCAGCCACTTGGCCGAGAAGCCGGCCGGGCGCTTGTCCACCTTGGGGTAGATGACGTGCGCGGGCATGACGCTGGTGAGCACGGTGGAGAGCCACGGGTACGGCGCCGCGTCCTCCTGCAGGATGGCCTTGAGGCCGCGCTTGTCCACGGGCACTTCGGTGTGCGAATCGGCCTTGACGAAGCCGTGGCCGGGAAAGTGCTTGCCGCAGTTCGCCATGCCCGCCTGCAGTAGCCCCTGCATGAGCGCGCGCGCCAGCATGGCGACCACGCGCGGGTCGCGGTGGAAGGCGCGGTCGCCGATCACGCCGCTCTCGCCCCAATCCAGATCGAGGACAGGGGTGAAGGAGAAATCGACGCCGCAGGAGCGCAGTTCCGCGCCCAGCACGTAGCCCGCCGCCGTGGCCGCGTCCATCGCGCGCAAAGCATCCTTCATCCACAGCTCGCCCAGGGCGCGCATGGGCGGGAGGTGCGTGAAGCCGTCGGTCCTGAAGCGCTGCACGCGGCCGCCTTCGTGGTCCACGCAGATCAGTAGGTCATCGCGCACGGCCTTGATGGCGGCGGTGAGTTCCAGCAGTTGCGCTCGGCTTTCCCAGTTGCGCGCGAACAGGATCATGCCGCCCACGAGCGGGTGGGCGAGGCGGCGGCGGTCGGTGTCGGTGAGCCGGGTTCCAGCCACGTCGATGATGAGGGGGGCGTGTTCTGTCATGTCGTGTTTGCTCATGGATTGATAGCTGCTCGCGCTTGCCCATCAAGCGCCGGAGGCTGATTTGGCTTCAAACTTTCTCCACCACGCAAAAGCTGGCCGCGTAGTCGGTTTCGTCGGTCACGGTGACGTGGCAGCGCAGGCCGCGCGCGTCGAACCAGTCCTTGAGCGCGCCGTGCAGCACGATGGCGGGCTGGCCGCTCTTCAGGTTGACGACCTCGCAGGCGCGCCACGTCATCGGCATGACCATGCCCAGGCCGATGGCCTTGCTGAACGATTCCTTCGCGGAAAAGCGCGTGGCGAGGTAGCGCACGCCGCGCTCGGGCCAGCGCGCGCCGCGTGCGCGCCAGGTGGCGAGTTCGCCTTCGCACAGAACCCTCTCCGCGAAGCGGTCGCCGTGGCGCGCAAGGCTTTCGCGGATGCGGCGCACGTCGCAGATGTCGGTGCCGATGCCGTAGATCATGCGCGTGCGGCCATGCCGGCGTCGATGCACTGCTGGTAGGCATGCACGGTGGCGGCGTAGCCCAGCTCCAGCGCGTCAGCGATAAAGGCGTGGCCGATGGAGACTTCCAGCAGCCCCGGCACGCGCGCGATGAATGCCGCCAGGTTGTCGCGGTTCAGGTCGTGGCCCGCGTTCACGCCCAGGCCCTCATCCAGCGCGGCCTGCGCGGTGGCGGCGTATTGCTGCAACTGGCGCTCCTGATCGGGCGTGCCCCAGGCGGCGGCGTAGGGTTCGGTGTACAGCTCCACGCGGTCGGCCCCCACGGCGCGGGCGGCGGCCATCTGCTCGGGCACCGCATCCATGAACAGGCTCACGCGCACGCCCAGGCGTCTGCATTCGGCGACCAGGGGCGCCAGGCGCTCGGCATCCTGCGGAAAGCTCCAGCCGTGGTCGCTGGTGAACTGGTCCTCGCTGTCGGGCACGAATGTGGCCTGCTGAGGACGCACCTCGCGGATGAAGTCCATCAGGTTCTGCGTGGGATTGCCCTCGATGTTGAATTCGCGGCCCGGCCAGGCCTTGAGCAGCGCGGCGAGCTCGTGCACGTCGTCGGCGCGGATGTGGCGGCCGTCGGGGCGTGGGTGGACGGTGATGCCCTGCGCGCCCGCCTCCAGGCACAGGCGCGCGGCGCGCGCGACCGAGGGGATGCCGAGGTGGCGCGTGTTGCGCACCAGCGCGACCTTGTTGACGTTGACCGAGAGTGCGGTGGTGTGGGTCGTCATAGCGATTGCAGATCCATCATGAGCTGGCGCGTGCGCAGCAGCGGGTGGCCGCAATGGTATTGCAGCAGCGCGCGCAACTGGGGCTTGAGTTCGGCCGCCACAGGGGCCACGGCGCGCAGCAGCGCGGTGTAGGCGGTGCCAGCCTCCTGCGCTTGCTGCAGCGCGCCCCATTGCGCGCCGCTGAGGCTGGCGCGGTCGGCATCGGTGGCGGCGCGCAGGCCGCCTTCGGCCACGAGGGTGTAGCGTGCCTGCGCGGCCAGCGCGCCGAGCGTGGCGGTCTCCAGGTCGAGCGCGGGCAGCAGGCCCACTTCGCGCAGCAGCAGCAGCTCGAAGGCGCGCAGCACGGGCTCCAGTGCGTCGCCGTGTTCGCTGGCAAGCACGCGCACCACGCCCGCGTACACGTCGAACAGGGCGGCGTGCGTATCCTCGCGCGCCAGCAGGCGCAGCAGCAGTTCGTTGAGGTACAGGCCCGAGAGCAGCGCGTCGCCCGTGGGCATCACGTGCCCGCCCACCCATTCGGCGCCCTTGAGCGCGTGGATCTCGCCATGCCCCTCGCCCGCCACGCCGTAGGCCACGCGCAGCGGCTGCAGCGGCAGCAGCACGGGGCGGAAGTTGGAGGTGGGCTTCTTCGCGCCCTTGGCGACCAGCGCCACGCGGCCGTGGTGGCGCGTGAAGGCTTCGAGGATCAGGCTCGACTCGCTCCAGTCGTAGCTGTGCAGGATGTAGGCAGGCTCGTCGTGGATGCGGCGCGTGGCCATGGGTAGCTATTGTTTCAATAGCTGCTTGCGCTTGTCGGATAAGCGCTAGCGGCTGATTTCATTCATAGCCGAAGGAGCGCACGCGCGCCTCGTCGTCGGCCCAGCCGGAGCGCACCTTGACCCAGACTTCGAGGAACACCTTGGCGTCCATGAGCTTTTCCAGCTCCTGCCGCGCCTCGGTGCTGATGCGTTTCAGGCGCTCGCCCTTCTCGCCGATCACCATCGCCTTGTGGCCGTCGCGCTCGACGACGATGGTTGCGGCGATGCGGAGGAAGCGCTTGTACTGCTTGCTCTTTTCCTCGTCGAACTTGTCGATGACCACGGTGGAGGTGTAGGGCAGCTCGTCGCCGGTGAAGCGAAAGAGCTTCTCGCGCACGGTTTCAGAGGCGAGGAATTTCTCGCTGCGGTCGGTCAGCTCGTCCTCGGCGTACCACCAGGCCTGCTCGGGCAGGTACTTTTCGCAGATGCCGTACAGGCGCTCGATGTCGCCCTTGTTCTTGGCCGACATGGGCACGAACTCGGCGAACGGGTGGCGCTGCTGCATGCCCTTCAGCCACGGCGCGATCTCGGCGCGGCGGTGCACGGTGTCGAGCTTGTTGGCGATGAGCAGCGTGGGGATCCCGGGCTTGAACAGGCTCAGCACCTTGGCATCGGCCAGCGTGAAGCTGCCCGCCTCGACCACGAACAGGATCAGGTCCACGTCGCCGATCGCGCCCATCACGGTCTTGTTGAGCGACTTGTTCAAGGCCGTGCTGTGCCGCGTCTGGAAGCCCGGCGTATCGACGAACACGAACTGCGTGGCCCCGCGCGTGCGGATGCCGGTGATGCGGTGGCGCGTGGTCTGCGCCTTGCGCGAGGTGATGCTGATCTTCTGCCCGACGAGCGCGTTCATCAGCGTGGACTTGCCCACGTTGGGCTTGCCGACGATGGCGATCAGGCCGCAGCGCTGCCCTTCCACGGGCGCGCCGGCAGCAGGCCGTGCGGCGGCCAGCATGGATTCAAGGTCGTTTTGGCCTTCAGCGCTTGTCCCTTCTGCGCCAGCAGCTCCGTTTTCAGTAGCATTCATGCCTGTTTCGCTTTCAGTTGGGCCAGCATGGCGGCGGCGGCGGCCTGCTCGGCCGCACGGCGCGATGCACCGCTGCCGCGCTGCAATTGCCGCAGCTCGGCGATCTCGCACTCCACGTGGAAGACCTGGTTGTGCGCGGCGCCGGTCGTCTCGGCCACGCGGTACTGGGGCAGTTTCATTTTGCGGCCCTGCAGCCACTCCTGCAACGCGGTCTTGGCGTCCTTGGCGGCCTCCTGCAGGCGGGGGCTCAGCTCCACGCCCTCGAACAGGCGGTGGACCAGCGCCTCGGCGCGTTCATAGCCCGCGTCGAGGTAGACGGCGCCGATGATGGCCTCCAGCGCATCGGCCAGGATCGAGGGGCGCAGCTTGCCGCCCGACTTGGACTCGCCCTCGCCCAGGCGCAGCACCTCGGACAGCTGGAGCCTGAGCGCGATGCCGTGCAGGGAATCCTGCTTGACGAGGTGGGCGCGCACGCGGGAGAGCTCGCCCTCCGGCAGCGTGCGCAGCTGGCGGAACAGCAGGCTGGAGACGGCCAGGTTGAGCACCGAGTCGCCCAGGAATTCCAGGCGCTCGTTGTGGTCCGCGGAAAAGCTGCGGTGCGTGACGGCCCGCTGCAGCAGCGAAGGATCGGAGAAGCGGTGCTGCAGGCGCTCCTGCAGGGCGGCGTGGCTGGCGGGCGGCACTAATCAGTCGGTCGAGTGTTGGAAGCGGTACACCAGGTACGCCGGCCCGGCCAGCGGGATCTCGCGCGCGTAGCTGAACGACACGATGACCTTGTCGTTGCGCTTGGTCACTTCCAGGTCCTTGCCCCCGATGGAGCTGATGTCGTCGATGGCGGCGGCGCGGTCGAACGAGGCGCGGATCTCGGGCACCGTGGAGCCCTCGCGCGCAGCCTTGGCGGCGGCCTTCTTGATGGCCACGTATTCCAGGAAGATGGGCACGGACTGCCCGCCTATGGCGAACGCGGCCACGGCGAGCACGCCGATGAAGACGAGGCCGATGAAAGACAGTCCCCGCTGGCGCGAGCGAGCCGCGGTGTGTTGCAGACCCATGCCTGATTCCCCCATGCTGGTGTCGCGCATCAGTTGAACGAGCCGATGCGCTTGAGGTTGCCGAAGTTCATCCACACGAAGAAGGCCTTGCCGACGATGTTCTCGTCCGGCACGAAGCCCCAGTAGCGCGAATCGAGCGAATTATCGCGGTTGTCGCCCATCATGAAGTAGTGGCCCTCGGGCACCTTGCAGCTCACGCCCTCCACGCTGTAGCGGCAGTTCTCGCGGAACTTGAACTGGCTCGCGCTCTGCACGAAGGCCGGCACCTCGGGGGTGTTGAGGATGCGGTGGCGGTGCTCGCCCAGCTGCTCGTCGAACTGCTTGAAGTAGCGCATCGCGTCCTGGTCGAAGAAATCGGGCAGCGCCGTGGTCTCCACGGGCTTGCCGTTCACCGTGAGGCGCTTGTTCAGGTAGGCCACCTCGTCGCCCGGCACGCCCACCACGCGCTTGATGTAGTCCATGCTGGGCTGCGGGGGGTAGCGGAACACCATCACGTCGCCGCGCTGCGGGGCGTTGCCCTGCGTGATCTTGGTGTTGACGACGGGCAGGCGCACGCCGTAGGTGAACTTGTTCACCAGAATCAGGTCACCCACGAGCAGCGTCGGGATCATGGAGCCCGAGGGGATCTTGAACGGCTCGAACAGGAACGAACGCAGCAGGAAGACCACGGCGATCACGGGGAAGAGCCCGGCCGTCCAGTCCAGCCACCAGGGCTGCATGAGGATGCGGCCCTTGGCCTCCTCGACGTCGCCGTCCACCTTCTGGATGCCCATGCGGTCCAGCTCGGCGCGGCGCTGGGCCGCGGCGTCTTCCAGCGCCTGTGCGGCGCGGCGGCGGCGCGGCAAAAAGACGAACCGCTCGGCCAGCCAGTAGACGCCCGTGACCACGGTGGCCAGGAACAGCAGCAGCGCGAAATTGCCTTCGATGGCACCCAGGTACCAGGCGCCCACGTAGCCCGCGAACGCCGCGAGCACGGCGGCGGTGATGTATTGCATGGCTTGCATCAATCCTCCACTTGCAGGATGGCCAGGAATGCCTCCTGCGGCACCTCGACCGAGCCGATCTGTTTCATGCGCTTCTTGCCGGCCTTCTGCTTTTCGAGCAGCTTGCGCTTGCGCGTGATGTCGCCGCCGTAGCACTTGGCAAGCACGTTCTTGCGCAGCGCCTTGATGGTCTCGCGCGCGATGATGTTGGCGCCGATGGCGGCCTGGATGGCCACGTCGAACATCTGGCGGCTGATGATCTCGCGCATCTTGGCCGCCACCGCGCGGCCGCGGTACTGGCTCTGGCTGCGGTGCACGATGATAGACAGGGCATCGACCTTCTCGCCGTTGAGCAGGATGTCGACCTTCACCACGTCGGACGCGCGGTACTCCTTGAACTCGTAGTCCATCGACGCATAGCCGCGCGAGACCGACTTGAGCTTGTCGAAGAAGTCCAGCACGATCTCGCCCAGCGGCAGCTCGTAGGTCAGCATGACCTGGCGGCCGTGGTAAGCCATGTTCAACTGCACGCCGCGCTTCTGGTTGGCCAGCGTCATCACCGGGCCCACGTAGTCCTGCGGCATATAGAGGTGCACGGTGACGATGGGCTCGCGGATCTCCTGGATGCGGCCTTGCTCGGGCATCTTGGAGGGGTTCTCCACCATGATGACCTCGCCGTCGCCCTTGACCACCTCGTAGACCACGCTGGGCGCGGTGGTGATCAGGTCCTGGTCGAACTCGCGCTCCAGGCGCTCCTGCACGATCTCCATGTGCAGCAGGCCCAGGAAGCCGCAGCGGAAGCCGAAGCCCAGCGCCTGCGACACCTCGGGCTCGAAGTGCAGCGAGGCGTCGTTGAGCTGGAGCTTTTCCAGCGCATCGCGCAGCTGGTCGTACTGGTTGGCCTCGGTCGGGTAGAGGCCCGCGAACACCTGGGGCTGGATTTCCTTGAAGCCGGGCAGCGCCTCGGTGGCCGGGCCCGCGTTGTTGGGCAGCTTCTTTTCCAGCGTGATGGTGTCGCCCACCTTGGCGGCCTTGAGCTCCTTGATGCCGGCGATGATGTAGCCCACCTCGCCCGCGCGCAGCATGTCGCGCGGCTGGTTGGCCGGCGTGAACACGCCGAGCTGGTTGGCGTCGTAGGCGGCGCCGGTCGCCATCATCTTGAAGCGCTCGCCCTTCTTGAGCTCGCCGTCCACCACGCGCACCAACATGACCACGCCCACGTAGCTGTCGAACCAGCTGTCGATGATCATGGCGCGCAGCGGGCCTTGCGGGTTGCCCTTCGGAGGCGGCACCTTGGCCACCACGGCCTCAAGGATCTCGTCGATGCCCATGCCCGTCTTGGCCGAGCAGGGAATGGCCTCGCTCGCGTCGATGCCGATCACGTCCTCGACCTCGGCCTTCGCGTTCTCGGGGTCGGCCTGCGGCAGGTCCATCTTGTTGAGCACGGGTAGCACTTCCACGCCGAGCTCGAGCGCGGTATAGCAGTTGGCCACGGTCTGTGCCTCCACGCCCTGCGATGCATCCACCACCAGCAGCGCGCCTTCGCATGCGGAGAGCGAGCGCGAGACTTCGTACGAGAAGTCCACGTGGCCGGGCGTGTCGATCAGGTTGAGGTTGTAGACCTGGCCATCGCGGGCCTTGTACTGCAGCGCGGCGGTCTGCGCCTTGATGGTTATCCCACGCTCCTTCTCGATGTCCATCGAGTCCAGCACCTGGGCTTCCATCTCGCGGTCCGCGAGCCCGCCACAGCGCTGTATGAGGCGGTCAGCAAGGGTGGACTTGCCGTGGTCGATGTGCGCAATGATCGAGAAATTTCTGATGTGATTCATCAACGGATAACGACAAGTATTTGAATTGCAATGACCGGCACAAGAAAAAAGGGCGCGTCAAACAAGCGACGCGCCCTGAACCAACAATCTTTGGCAACTGCGATAGTTGGAGCTTCATTGTAGGCAAAAAGGCCTTTCCGGGAAGCCCATCCGACTACAGCCAAGGGCCGTTGCCATGCTGCAACGGGAATTTTATCAACAGGTTATCAACAATTGGGAGTCCAAATATCTGGACAAGGTGTGCGCGAGCTGTGGAACACCTGTGCATCACTCGCCTGCCTCCCGCATGGTGGCGAAGCGGCGGGAGTTTATATCAAAACCCTCACATTGAACCCCTCCATTCTACAAATATGCACAGATAGAAAAACTCGGCCGCAGGCTGCAGTTTGCGCTTCACGGAAAAAAGCCCCACTCCCGACTCCGGGGCAGGGCTTTGTCACGCAGGCACCGCTCGTCAGCGGGCAGGACGGATCAGCGTGTACTGCGCCCACTCGCCCCGGCGGAACAGCACGTTGATGGGCTTGGCCTTGTCGGCCTTGGCCAGTGCTGCCTCGAAGTCCTTCAGGTTGCGGATCTCGGTGTTGGCCAG
Source organism: Acidovorax sp. MR-S7 (assembly GCF_000400995.2). Taxonomy (GTDB): domain Bacteria; phylum Pseudomonadota; class Gammaproteobacteria; order Burkholderiales; family Burkholderiaceae_C; genus MR-S7. The sequence continues at coordinate 14,016 of NZ_DF238919.1, forward strand.
CGCCACGATGACGTCGTCCGTGCGCAGGCCTGCGCGGGCCGCGGCATCCGCAGCCGTCACGACACGCACGCCGCCTTTGACCTTCAGCTCCTTTTCCTGCGCTGCAGTGAGCTCTGCCACGACCAGGCCGATCTGCTGCGCAGCCGAGGACGACTTGCCCTTGCTCTCCTGCTCTGCGGCCTTGGCCACGGCCTTCTCCTCCGGCTCCACCTCGGCGATGGTGATCGACAGGTCGCGCGAGGCACCTCGGCGGAACACGGTGATGCTGGTCTTGGTACCCGGCTTGGTATTGCCCACCAGGCGCGGCAGGTCGGAGACCTTCTCCACGGCCTTTCCGTCGTAGCGGGTGATGATGTCGCCCGCTTCGATGCCGGCCTTCTCGGCCGGAGAGCCGGCTTCAACGCCGCGTACCAGGGCGCCCTGGGACTTGCCCAGCCCGATCGACTCCGCGACGTCCTTGGACACCGATTCGATCTGCACGCCGATGCGCCCGCGGCTCACGCGGCCCACGGTGCGCAGCTGCTCGCTCACGCGGATGGCCTCGTCGATGGGGATGGCGAAGGAAATCCCCATGAAGCCGCCCGAGCGGGAATAGATCTGGCTGTTGATCCCGACCACCTCGCCGCGCATGTTGATCAGCGGCCCGCCGGAATTGCCGGGGTTGATGGCCACGTCGGTCTGGATGAAAGGCAGGTAGTCGCCCGTGTCGCGCTGCTTGGCGCTGACGATGCCCGCGGTCACCGTGTTCTCCAGCCCGAAGGGCGAGCCGATGGCCATGACCCATTCGCCCGCCTTGAGGCGGCTCACGTCGCCCACCTTGACGGCCGGAAGGCCCGTGGCGTCGATCTTGACCACGGCGACATCCGTGCGCTTGTCGGCGCCCACGATCTTGGCCTTGAACTCGCGCTTGTCGGTGAGCGTGACGATGACTTCGTCCGCTCCCTCGACCACGTGCGCATTCGTCATCACGTAGCCGTCGGGCGTGAGGATGAAGCCCGAGCCCACGCCGCGCGGCTGCTCCTCGGGCTGCGGGCGCTGCGGCCCCTGCTGCCGGGGAATGTTGGGGACCGGGACGCCGAAGCGCCGGAAGAACTCCAGCATGTCCTCGTCCATGCCGTTCAGCGCCGGACGGCTGGACACCTTCTCCGTGGTGCGGATGTTCACCACCGACGGTCCCACCTGCTCCACCAGTTCCGTGAAGTCGGGCAGGCCCCGCACCGCGGGCGCAGATTGCGCCTGCGCGGGCCCCGTCCCCAGCAGACCGCCAGCACCTGCCACCGCCATCAGGCCGGCAAGGGCCCAGGAGTGCATGCCTTCCTTCCAATCGATCATCCGCATCGTCGACCTTTCCTTGTCTTTCAAATCACCGAAACTGAATCTGTGAAGGCGCCCGGCCCGATTGGTTCCCGCCGTCGGCGCCAGGATAGGCGTTCAGCGCGCACGCTCCAGGGCACCGATGAAACGGCGCAGCGTCTCCAGAGGCACTTCCCCCACGACGGTGGCCCAGGTGTCCTGCCCGACTTTCTGCGCCACCACCTGGGTCGCTCCCATGCTGACGGAACGGGCACCCTCCGGGTGCCGCCCGGCGCCATAGGGCTCCAGGAAAACCGACAGCGTCGCCAGCCCATCCGAGTAGATGCACTGCAGAACCGTGCGCGGCACCTCCGCTTGAACAGCCCGCGCCTTCTTGTAACAGCCCTGGGGAACGAAGCCCGCCACGGTGGCCCGCATGCGCCAGCCTTCGGCGTCCGCCGTCGTCCGCTCCAGTGGGACGGCCGCTTTGCGGTAGCCCTCCATGTCGCCCATCATGCGCAGCATGGCCTGCAGCCCAGCGGGCGACTCCATGGCCAGCTCCGAGAAGGCGGCCTGCTCCAGCACGCGCCCCTCGGCATCCAGGGTCTGCAGCTGGAGGGCGAGGCCCGAGCCTTGCTCCGCCCAGATGCGGTAGCCGAAGCGCCAGGCATCGCGCGGAATGAAGACCACCACGTCGGCATCAAGCCCGGCCACGCGCTCCCGGCCAGCAGCTTTCACTGCATAGTGCTTGTCCGGCGATACGCCTTCCGCATCGGGAACCCGGGGGAACAGCCCCCTGGCATCGCGCATTTCGCTGCGCACGATGCGCGCCTGAGGCAGAAAAGTCCGTACTTCACCCTCGTGACGGAACACGATCCTCGGCGTTCCGCTGAGCGCTTCCACGCGCTCGATCTGCTGCGAGCCTTCACAAGCGTGCCAGATCCGGGAACTGGCCATCGCCCCGTTGGACGACAGGACCATGAACGTGCCGCTGTAATTGCGGCTGAGCGACGCGCGGTGCATGCGGGCTATCCACCCCGCCACATCTGTCGGCCTGCTTGCAGCAGGCGCGTCGGAAACCGCCACTGCGCACGGTGCAGGCTCCGCACTGGCCGCGCCGATCAGCCACAGGGCCACGCCCACAGCGATTCCACCCCGTTTCGCATACCACGCCAGCATCCGTTGATCCGCACGAATCCGCATGCGCGTCACGCTACTCCGTTCCTGGACAAATAGCCTGGTCAATGTTTTCAGCGCGCAGGGGCCTCGAAAGTGGCGTTGCGCAAGAAGCCTGCGGGCATCTGCAGGGCAGATGTGCTGCCGAACTGCTTGTGGGCCGCCAGCAGTTCGTCCAGGCGCGGGTCGCGGATCATGATCTGCGGCCCATCGGATCCGATATTCGTGGCCACCATCGTCTGCTGCTGCGGCATGGCAGGCGCGGGCTGCACGGCGGCCAGCTGCGCGCCCGCAGCAGCGACGCCCGGGGTCAGCCCGACATAGGCATTCCAGCCCAGCGCCGCGACGGCGGCCAGGGAAGCGAAGCCTGCGGCAAGCTTCCAGCGGAACACCGACGCGTTGGCGGCCTCGTCGTGGCGGGCCACCTGTGCCAATGCGGCAGCGGGCAGCCGCTCATGCGCAAGCTGCTCGCGCAAGCGCCCCAGCAGCGCAGGGTCGGTGGCATGCACGGGCTCGCTGCAGCGCATCACCTCGCCAATCATGTGGTAGAGCTGCCAGGATGCCTGGCCTTCGTCCGTGCCGGCATAGGCCATGGCCTGGGCGAACTCATCCCCTTGCAACTCCCCGTCGGCCAGCGCCGACAGGCATTCGCGCTTCATCACATCGTCCTTCATGGTGCCACCTGCATCGCGCTACCCCGATATATCCATTACCACCGCTTGCCCGAGCGCTTCTCGAGCAAGGGCTTGACCCGGGCCGATATCGCCTCCCGGGCCCGGAAGATCCGCGACCGCACCGTGCCGATGGGGCAGTTCATGGCCGCGGCGATCTCCTCGTAACTCAATCCCTCGATCTCCCGCAGCGTCACCGCCTGCCTCAGGTCTTCAGGCAACGCCTCCATGGCCGCGTTCACCGCAGCGGCGATCTCCTGGGCTGCCAGGACGGTCTCGGGGGTTTCGTCGCTGGTTAGTTCACGATCGAGCAGGGAAGTTTCATCGTCGTCGTCACCGCTACCGCGCAGGGCGCTTTCGGTGATCACCGGGTTGCGCTTGAGATCCACCAGAGCCTTTTTGGCCGTGTTGACCGCGATGCGGTAGAGCCAGGTGTAGAACTGCGCCTCCCCCCGGAACTGGTGGAGCGCTCGATAGGCCCGCAGGAAAGTCTCCTGCGTGATGTCCTGCACCAAGTCCACATCGCGCACCATGCGCCCGACCAGCCGCTCGATGCGCCGCTGGTACTTGATGACCAGCAACTCGTACGCCCGCTGGTCGCCCGCGACCGTGCGCTCCACCAGGCGCAGATCACTGTCGGCGGGTTCATTCGTAGAGGCTGTCATGTCCTTGTCTGTGTCTCACCTTCGTGCCGGGAAGGCATGCCTTCGGCACGGGCCGTGCCGGATGGGGCGCGCGAATATACCGCACGCCGCAGGGCTTGCCACCGGAGTGGCGAACTGCCGCGCTCCAGCCACAGCCAGACCGTACGGCCGTGCACCAGGCGCAAGGACAGGAGCAGCCCCGATTGCAGATCCAGGTGCACGCGCGGCCATTGCACCAAGCCGCCCCTCCCCCGGCCCCCATCGGCCAGCAGTGACCATTCCCGGCCATCCCACACCAATTGCCCCGGAAAAAGGCCATGCCACAGGCTCCAGGCCGCCGCCGCGCACAGGCACCACAGCGCCAGGCCCGCCAGGGCACGTTCGCGGCCATTGCCGAGCATCCACCAAGCCAGCACGCAGGCAAGTCCCAAGGCCGCGACCGCGAACAAGGCCCGCCCTGCGCGCCGCGAACGACCGAAGGGGAATTGGACGGAAGGTGCGTGGGCGGCGCCGCGCATCAAAGCTACCCGGCGACGTCCGGGCGTGCCCGCAGCGGCAGAGATGCCATCAGATGCGCCTGAAGACCAACGTGCCGTTGGTGCCGCCGAAGCCGAAATTGTTCTTGAGGGCGACATCCATCTTCATGTCGCGCGCCGTGTTCGCGCAGTAGTCCAGATCGCACTCCGGATCCTGCGAGAAGAGGTTGATGGTCGGCGGCACCTTCTGGTGGTGCAGCGCCAGCACGGTGAACACGCTCTCGATACCGCCCGCGCCGCCCAGCAGGTGGCCGGTCATGGACTTGGTGGAACTCACCACCATCTTCTTCGCATGGTCGCCGAGCGCCGCCTTGATGGCGTTGGTTTCGTTCAGGTCCCCCAGCGGGGTGGAGGTGCCGTGCGCGTTGAGGTACTGCACCTCGTCCGCGTTCACGCCGGCGTTGCGCAGGGCCGCCTGCATGGCGCGGCGCGGGCCATCCATGTTCGGGGCGGTCATGTGCCCGGCATCGGCGCTCATGCCGTAGCCAGCCACCTCGGCATAGATGCGAGCACCGCGCGCCTTGGCATGCTCGTACTCTTCGAGCACGACCACGCCCGCACCTTCGCCGAGCACGAAGCCGTCGCGGTCCTTGTCCCAAGGGCGCGAGGCCGTCTTGGGATCGTCGTTGCGCGTGGACAGCGCGCGCATCGCGGCGAAGCCCCCCACGCCCAGCGGGGAAACGGTGGCCTCGGTGCCGCCGGCCACGATCACGTCGGCATCGCCGTATTCGATCTTGCGGGCCGCCTCACCGATACAGTGCAGCCCCGTCGTGCACGCGGTCACGACAGAGAGGTTCGGGCCCTTGAAGCCGAAGCGCATCGATACCTGGCCGGCCACCATGTTGATGATCGACGCCGGCACGAAGAACGGCGTGATGCGGCGCGGGCCGCGGTTGGCCAGTTCGGCGTGGGTGTTCTCGATCAGCGGCAGGCCGCCGATGCCCGAGCCGACGATACAGCCAATGCGCGTGGCCAGCTCTTCATCCAGCGCCTCGCCTGTCGGCAGGCCCGCGTCGCGTACAGCCTCCTGGGCCGCGGCGATGCCGTAATGGATGAAGGTGTCCATGGTGCGCGCATCCTTGGCGCTAATGTAGGACTCCAGATCGAAGCCCTTGACCTCGCCTGCGATCTTGCAGGCAAAGTTCGATGCGTCGAACTTGGTGATGAGGTCAATGCCGGATTGCCCGGCAAGGATGCTGGCCCAGGCATCCTGCACCGTGTTGCCCACGGGCGAAATGCAACCCAGGCCGGTCACGACGACGCGACGACGGCTCATGCGTTAAACCTTCTGCTGATCGGATGCTGCGCCCCACCGGGGCGCCGGCCGCTCATTCCATTTACCTATCAATCGAGTGCACGAAGGCGAAGCCGACAAAGCAACGGTTGATTTAGAAATGGAATCAGGCCTTTTGGTGGGTGTTGGCGTAGTCGATGGCGTTTTGCACCGTCGTGATCTTCTCGGCATCCTCATCGGGGATCTCGATGCCGAATTCGTCTTCCAGCGCCATCACCAGCTCCACCGTGTCCAGAGAGTCGGCACCCAGATCGGCCACGAAAGCCTTTTCGTTGGTGACTTGGGACTCTTCCACGCCGAGTTGTTCGGCAATGATTTTTTTGACACGTGCTTCGATATCGCTCATGGTTTCCCTCTGGGGGTTGTGAATGAATCCGCGATTCTAGCCGCTTCGGGTGCAGCACCCGAGCAGCCCGCCGCACGGACGATCCGGCGTCAATTTGCTTCAACTACATGTACATGCCGCCATTGACGTGCAATTCCTGCCCCGTCACATAGCCAGCGCCCTGCGATGCGAGGTAGGCGACCGCATGCGCAATGTCGCTCGGCTGCCCCAGATCCCCCATGGCGATCTGGGATTTAAGGGCCTTCTTCTGTTCTTCGGGCAGGTCGGCCGTCATGTCGGTGGCGATGAAGCCGGGGGCCACGCAGTTCACCGTGATGCCGCGGCTACCCAGCTCGCGCGCCAGGGCGCGGGTCATGCCGGCCACGCCGGCCTTGGCAGCAGCATAGTTGGCCTGGCCGGGGTTGCCCGAGGCGCCGACCACACTGGTGATGCTGATGATGCGGCCGAAGCGTTGCTTCATCATGGGCCGGATGGCCGCGCGGCTCACGCGAAAGACGGCCTTGAGGTTGGTGTCCAGCACCGCGTCCCAGTCGTCGTCCTTCATGCGCATGGCAAGCGTGTCGCGCGTGATGCCGGCGTTGTTCACCAGCACGTGCAGGCCGCCGTGCTCTTTCACGATGGCATCGATCAGCGCATCCACGGCGGCGCCATCGGTCACGTTCAGCTTCACGCCCCTGCCGCCGTGGGCGGAGAGCGCTTCGGTGATGCGCGCCGCGCCTTCGTCGGTGGTGGCCGTGCCGATCACGCGCAGGCCGCGGGCCGCCAGTTCGGCGGCGATGGCCGCGCCGATGCCGCGCGTCGCGCCGGTGACCAGCGCGGTCTGGGAAGGGGTCGTGGATTCGCTCATGCCAGCAGCTCTCGGGTTTCGGCCAGGGTGGCCGGATCGTACAGGGAGGCGCCGACCAGCTCGGGGTCGATGCGCTTGGTCATGCCGGCCAGCACCTTGCCGGGACCGCATTCGACGACATGGGTGATGCCGCGCGCCTTCAACGCCTGCAAGCACTCCACCCAGCGCACCGGACCGAAGGCCTGGCGGTAAAGCGCGTCGCGGATGGCGTCGGCATCTTGCTGCACGGCCACGTCCACGTTGTTGACCACGGGGATCTGCGGCGCTTCCAGCGTCAGCGCGGCCAGGGCGGCACGCAGCTTCTCTGCGGCGGGCTTCATGAGGCTGGAGTGGAAAGGCGCCGACACGGGCAGCGGCAACGCGCGCTTGGCACCAGCGGCCTTGAGCATTTCGCAGCCCTTCTCGACGCCGGCCTTGCTACCGGCAATGACGGTCTGCATGGGGTCGTTGAAATTTACGGCCTCGACCACCTCGGGCGAACCCGCGCCGAAGCTCGCGGTCGCCTCGGCGCAGCCGGCGATGACCTTGGCGGCGTCCAGCCCCAGGATGGCTGCCATGGCACCCGTGCCCACGGGCACGGCCTCCTGCATGGCGGCGGCGCGCAGGCGCACCAGGGGCGCGGCCTGGGCCAGCGTCAGCACGCCCGAGGCGACGAGTGCCGCGTATTCGCCCAGCGAATGCCCGGCGACGGCCGAGGGCAGCGCGCCGCCCTCGGCACGCCAGACGCGCCAGGCGGCCACGCCGGCCACCAGCATCACGGGCTGGGTGTTGGTGGTGAGAGCCAGCGCCTCCTTGGGGCCGCCGTGGATCAATGCGCCCACGTCCTCGCCCAGTGCGTCGGACGCTTCGCGCAGCGTCTCGGCCACCGCGGGATGATCGCCCCACGCATCGAGCATGCCTACGGACTGCGAGCCCTGGCCGGGGAACACGAATGCAAAGTTGTGTGCCATTGTCTCTTCTTGGTTTTGAATGGAATCAGGCTCTAGCGCTTATCCAGCGAGCGCAAGCAGCTATATTTTCAGGAGTACAGCACCCCAGGTGAAACCGCCGCCCACGCCTTCGAGCAGCACGGTCTGCCCCGGCTTGACCTGGCCCGCGCGCACCGCGTGGTCCAGCGCCAGGGGAATGGAGGCCGCCGAGGTGTTGCCGTGCTGGTCCACCGTGACCACCACCTTGTCCATGGGCAGCTTCAGCTTGCGCGCCGTGCTCTGCATGATGCGGATGTTGGCCTGGTGCGGGATCAGCCAGTCGACGTCGGCATCGGTGAGGCCCGCCTTGTCCAGCGTGGCGCGCGCGGCCTTGTCCAGCAAGCCCACGGCGAGCTTGAACACGGCCTGCCCGTCCATCTTGAGCAGCGGGTCGCCCAGGATCTGGCCGCCATAGACATTGCCGGGCACGCACAGGATGCCCACGTGGCTGCCGTCGGCATGCAGGTCGCTGGCCAGGATGCCGGGCGTTTCCGAGGCCTCGAGCACCACGGCGCCAGCGCCGTCGCCGAAGAGCACACAGGTGGTGCGGTCCTTGAAGTCGAGGATGCGGCTGAACACCTCCGCCCCCACCACCAGCGCGCGGCTGGCGGCACCGGACTGGATCATGGCGTCCGCCACCGTGAGCGCATAGACGAAGCCGCTGCACACGGCCTGCACGTCGAAGGCGGGGCAGCCGTTCGCGCCCAGCTTGTGCTGGAGGATGCAGGCAGTGGAGGGAAACACCATGTCCGGCGTGGACGTGGCGACGATGATCAGGTCGATGTCCTGCGGCTGACGGCCCGCGGCCTCCAGGGCGCGGCGAGAGGCCTCCAGCGCCAGGTCGCTGCTGGCCACGTCGCGCTCGGCGAAGTGGCGGGAGCGGATGCCGGTGCGCTCCACGATCCATTCGTCGGACGTCTCGATGCCTTGCTGCGCCAGCTGGGCCACCAGGTCATCGTTGGTCACACGGCGCGGCGGCAGGCTGCTGCCGGTGCCGGCAATACGGGAATAGCGTCTCATCAATGTGTGGCTGCGGCGGCAGTTCCGGGTTCGGGCTGGGCATCGGCGGCGGCCAGCAAGGGCGCCGCGTGTGCGACCCGCGTGCGGACGCGGTCGAGCAGGTTGTTGCGGGCCGCATCATACGCCCGGTTCAACGCCTGCTCGAAGGCCAGCGCGTCGGCCGAGCCGTGGCTCTTGAACACCAGGCCGCGCAGGCCCAGCAGCGCCGCGCCGTTGTAGCGGCGGTGATCGACGCGCCGCATGAGGGCAGATAGCACGGGATAAGCGACGATCGCAGCGATTTTCGTGAAGATGTTGCGCGAAAACTCCTGCTTGAGTATTCCCGCGATCATGGATGCGACACCCTCGCTGGCCTTGAGCGCCACGTTGCCCACGAAGCCGTCACAGACCACGATGTCCACCGTGCCCTTGAAAATGTCATTGCCCTCGACGTTGCCGTGAAATTTAAGATCGCCGGAGTTGGCGGCAGAACGCAGCAGTTCGCCCGCCTTTTTAATGACTTCGCTACCTTTGATGACTTCCTCGCCGATGTTGAGCAGCCCCACGGCAGGCTCCTCGTGGTCCTGCAGCACCGACACCAGCGCCGAGCCCATCACGGCGAATTGCAACAGGTGTTCGGCCGTGCAATCGACGTTCGCGCCCAGGTCCAGCACCGTGGTGGCGCCGCCCTTGGCGTGGGGCAGCTGGGTGGCGATGGCGGGGCGGTCGATGCCGTCCAGCGTCTTGAGCAGGTAGCGCGCGATCGCCATCAGCGCGCCCGTATTCCCGGCGGACACCGCTGCCTGGGCCGCCCCGTCCTTGACCTGCTGGATCGCCACGCGCATGGACGAATCCTTCTTGCGGCGCAGCGCGACTTCGACCGGGTCGTCCATCGTCACCACCTCGGATGCGGGCACGACCGTGGCCCGATCGTGCGAGAAGCCCTGCAGGCTGGCCTGCTGGCCGACGAGCAGCAGGCGCGCGTCGGGATGGTGGTCGAGGAACTGGCGGCACGCGGGAAGCGTGACGCCGGGGCCGTGGTCGCCCCCCATGCAGTCAACAGCCAGTGTGATGGTCATCGGCGGATATTAAAACGACAAAGGCCCGCGCTACGTACGTAGCAACGGGCCTCGAAACAGCGCGGCCTGGGGAATTATCAGGCTTCGGACTTGTTCTTCAGCACCTGGCGGCCACGGTACACGCCGTTGGGGCTGATGTGGTGGCGCAGGTGGGTTTCGCCGGTAGTGGGTTCCACTGCGATGCCAGGCACCGTCAGGGCGTTGTGCGAGCGGTGCATGCCGCGCTTGGAAGGGGACTTTTTGTTTTGCTGAACAGCCATGTTCGGCTCCTAGGGTCTTGAAGGGTTGGTAAAAACGCGATCAGCCCATTGAAGACACGAGGGGATTCGCGCGAAGCCCTCGATTATAGCCCAACTCCTTTTCGGCCTACGCACCGGGCTTGCGCAGCCCGGCCAGCGCGGCGAAGGGGTTGGGCTTGTCGGCGCTGGCCTCCTCGAAGTCCTCGTCGCTCGAAGCCATCTTCACGTCGGTGGGGCATTCGTCGTGTCGCGGCACCACGGGCAGCTCCATGAGCAGCTCGTCCTCGATAAGCTCGCGCAGGTTGAATTCACGGCTCAGGGCCAGCAGGTCTTCATCGCTGGACTCGTCCAGCGCCTCGGCCGTGGCCTCGTCGGCCACGAAGCGGAATTCGCGGTCCACGGCGAGCGGCACGTCCACCGGGAGCAGGCAGCGCTGGCAGATCATGGGGAAGGTGGCCTGCGCCTTCAGCCGCAGCCAGATCTGGCCGCCGATGCCGTGGGTGGCGCGCACCTCGCCATCGGCCTGCCAATCGACGCGCAGGTCGGGGTGCAGGCCCTGAGCCTCCTCGGCCAGGCGCTTGTACTTGAGCAGGGTGTCATGACCGGACAGGTGTCCGCCAGCCTGTGCGAAGGCCTTGACGTCCAGCCGGTCGGGGGAGTGTTCCTTGGTCATGGGCGGCAGTGTAAGAGAATCAAGCCATGCCTGAACCCGTCCGCCCGCCCTATTCCCTGGTCCTGGGATCAACCTCCCGCTACCGGCGCGAGCTGCTGGCCCGCCTGGGCCTGCCCTTCGACGTGGCTGGCCCCGACGTGGACGAAACCCCGCTGCCCGGCGAGGCCCCGCGTGCGCTGGCCCTGCGCCTCGCGCTGGCCAAGGCCCGGGCGGTGGCCGCCCAGCACCCGCAGGCCGTGGTGATCGGCTCCGACCAGGTGGCGGACCTCGCGGGCCAGCCCCTGGGCAAGCCCGGCACGCACGAGCGCGCCACGGCGCAGCTGCGGCAGATGCGCGGGCGCACGGTGGTCTTCCAGACGGCCGTGGCCGTGGTGTGCCAGGCCACGGGCTTCGCACAGATGGACATCGCCCCCGTGGAGGTGCGCTTCCGCGACCTGGACGACGCCGAGATCGAGCGCTACCTGCAAGCCGAAACCCCCTACGACTGCGCGGGCAGCGCCAAGAGCGAAGGCCTGGGCATCAGCCTGCTCGACGCCATCGTGAGCGACGATCCCACGGCCCTCGTCGGCCTGCCGCTGATCCGCACCTGCCGCATGCTGCGCGCCGCCGGCCTGATGCTGCCATGAGCACGCCCCCCGCACCCGGCACGCTCTACCTCGTGCCCGCGCCGCTCGACTTCGGCTGCGAGGCGCAGGCCCCGCTGCAGGACGCGCTGCCCGAAGGCACGCTGCGCACCGCCGCGCGCCTCACGCACTGGGTCTGCGAAAACGCCAAGAGCTGCCGCGCCTACCTGAAGCGCATCGACGCGCTGCACCCGCTGGCCGCGCCGCTGCAGGCGCAGCAGATCACCGAACTGCCACGCGAAGTGCACAAGAAGGGCGACCATGGCGGCCAGTTCAACGCCGCCCCGCTCATCGCACCGCTGCTCGCAGGCCATGACATGGGTCTGGTCAGCGAGGCCGGCATGCCCGCCGTGGCCGACCCGGGCAGCTCCGTGGTCCGCGCCGCGCACGACGCGGGCGCACGCGTCGTGCCGCTCGTGGGCCCGGTCTCGCTGCTGCTGGCGCTGGCCGCCAGCGGGCTGAACGGGCAGAACTTCGCGTTCACGGGCTACCTGCCGCAGGACGCGGGCGAGCGCGCCGAACGCATCCGCGCGCTCGAAGGTCTGGCGCTCAGGCAGGGCCAGAGCCAGCTTTTCATCGAAACGCCCTACCGCAATGCCGCGCTGTGGCAGGCGCTGCTGCAGCACCTGCAGCCGAACACACGCCTGGCCATCGCGGCGGGCCTCACGCTCGCGCAGGCGCGCGTGGAAAGCCGCTCCGTGCGCCAATGGCGCCAGCAAGGCGAGGCACCCGACAACCGCACCCCGGTGGTGTTCGCCATCGGCCGCTGACCGCCATGCCCCTTCTGCGCAAAGCTCTCATTTCCATAGCTTCTTGCGCTTGCTGGACAAGCGCTGGGGCCATTATTCGCTGCGAAATGAACGGCAAGCCCGTGAACCCGTCGAACGGCGCCGAAACCGCCGGCCTCACCGGCCTGCTGCGCTGCCGCGACGAGGACACGGGCCACCTGCAGCGTGAGCAGGAACTGCGCGGCGGCAAATACCTGGGGCTGCAGCGCTTCTACGACCGCGAAGGGCGCCTGCAGCGCGAGCGCCACGTGAACGAGCGCGGCAACAGCCAGGGCCGTATGGCGGAATTTTGGCCGAACGGCCAGCTGCGGCGCGAGGAATTCGCCGAGAACGGGCGTACGCGGGGACCGGTGCGCCGCCTCGATGCGCAGGGGCAGTTGGAGCGCCTCGCGTTCCACGCCGACGGGCGCGAACAGTTCTACGTGGAGTACAACGCCGCTGGCCAGCCCACGCGGCTGATGTGCCCCGCCGCGAGCGTGCTGCCCGAAGACCGCCCGCTGTGCGGCTTCGGCGGCGCGGCGGAAACGGCGCTCCACACCGCGTCAGGCGCCAAGGCCGCGCAGATGCGCTACGAACAGGGCCGCCTGCTCACCGCCATGGAGTGGGATGCCGGCGGCCTGCTGGCCGCGCAGATGCTGTTCGAGAACGGCCGCCGCGTGCACCGCCGCTACAGCAGCGAGAACGGCAAGGCCGTGCTGCGCGAGGAGCGCATCTACGAGGCCGACGACCGCCCGCTCGCCCATCGGGGCGGTGCGCTCGCGCAGGTGCGGCAGTGGGGCGCATCGGGCCAGCTCGTCGAGCAGCGCAGCTACACGGCAGGCCGCGAGACGCTGGTGGAGCGCTGGTACCTCAACGGCGCGCTGCGCGAACGCACCGCGCCGGCCGGCGAAGGCCCGGCCGCGCGCGTCCTGCGCGAGCTGCATGGCGACGACGGACGCCTTGCGCGGCGGGAGCGGCTCACGGCCGACCGGCAGCCCACCGGCGTGCAACAGCACTTTCACGCCAACGGACGCATCGCGCTGGAAGAAGGCTACGGCGAGCCCGACGCACGCGGCCGCACGCGGCTGCAGACGCGCAAGGAATGGGACGAGAGCGGCCGCCTGCTGGCCGACGATGTGCTGCTGGAGGACGGCTCGCGCCAGCGCAAGGCGGGCCTGACCGGCAGTTAACGAAGCTGCGGCACCTGCAGCGCGGCCAGCGCCTTCATGGCGCCCATGCCGACGGCGGCGCCGAACTTCTTGGCCAGGCGCTCGGCCACGTTGTCGCGGCGGGTGTAGTCGATGACCTCCTCGGCCTTGACCACTTCGCGCGCCACGTAGTCCAGGTTGCCCATCTGGTCGGCCAGGCCCATCTCCACCGCCTGCTGGCCGGTCCAGAACAGGCCGCTGAAGGTCTCGGGCGTGGTCTTCAGGCGGTCGCCCCGGCCCTTCTTGACCACGGCGATGAACTGCTGGTGGATCTGGTCGAGCATCTGCTGCGCGTAGGCGCGCTGCGTCTCGGTCTGCGGGCTGAAGGGGTCGAGGAAGCCCTTGTTCTCGCCGGCGGTGAGCAGGCGGCGCTCCACGCCGAGCTTTTCCATGGTGCCAGTGAAGCCGAAGCCGTCCATCAGCACGCCGATGCTGCCCACGATGCTGGCCTTGTCCACGAAGATGTCGTCGGCCGCCGCGGCGATGTAGTAGGCGGCGGAGGCGCAGGTTTCCTCCACCACGGCGTAGACCGGCTTGTCGTACTTGGCCTTCAGGCGCGTGATCTCGTCGTTGATGATGCCGGCCTGCACGGGGCTGCCGCCCGGCGAGTTGATGAGCAGCACCACGGCCTGCGAGCCCGAGTCCTCGAACGCGCTGCGCATGGCGGCCACGACGAACTCGGCGCTGGCCTCGGCACCGGCCGCGATCTCGCCCTTCACGTCCACCACGGCCGTGTGCGGCGTGGTCTTGGCGGTCGCGGCGATGTCGCGCGAGAGCACCGCCCAGACGACGGCCGCCGCCAGCACGATCCACGCGAAGCGCCAGAAGATGCGCCAGCGGCGCGCGGCGCGCTGCTCGTTCAGCGTTCCAAGCACGAGCTTTTCGAGCACTTCACGCTCCCAGGCGGGCGCCGCCTTGCTTGCTCCTTTTTCCGTAGCTGCTTGCGCCCACAGGTCGGGCGCCGGAGGCGGATTTCCCTCAAAACCTGCGGGTTCGGTGCGGGTGGGGTCGGTCATGGAATCAGAACTCTACGGGTTGCAGCAGTGGGGCAGTATGCCAGCGGACCATCCCGCCCTCTTCCGAGAGGGCTACCTTCACCAGGCCGCCACGGCACGGCCCGCCGACGCAGGCGCCGGTGTCGGGCTGGTAGGCCGCGCCGTGCGTGGCGCACAGCAGCCAGCGGCCGGTGTCGTCGAAAAACCGGCCTTCCTGATAGTCCATCTCCATGGGCACGTGGGAGCAGCGGTTCAGGTAGGCGTGCACCCGGCCTTCGTAGCGGATGGCGAAGGCGCGGCAGTGCTCGCCCGCGTAGCGCACGTCGAAGGCCACGGCGGGCCCGCCGTCCACCAGGTCGGCGCTGGGGCACAGGGGCATGGTCACGTCAGGCATGGGCGTGCAGCCAGCGGTGCAGTTCGGCCACCGAAGGGGCGATGTAGAGCGGTTCCAGCGCACCGAAGCCCTGGATGTCGTGCGCGCCGTAGCCCACGCCCACGCTGGCACAGCCGGCGGCACGGGCCATCTCCAGGTCGTGCGTGGTGTCGCCGATCATCAGCACGCGTCCGGGCGCCACGTCGAACTCGGCCATCAGCTCCTGCAGCATCAGCGGGTGCGGCTTGCCGGCGGTTTCGTCGGCGGTGCGCGATGCGTCGAACATGCCGCGCAGCTGCACCTGGTGCAGCACGTGGTCCAGCCCACGCCGGCTCTTGCCCGTGGCCACAGCCAGCAGGTGGCCCCGCTCGCGCAGGCCGTGCAGCATGGGCAGCACGCCGTCGAACAGGCTCAGGTCGTCCTGGTGCTGCAGGTAGTGGTAGCGGTAGCGGTTGGACAGCTCCACGTATTTCTCGCGCGGCACGTCGGGCGCGGCGTGGGCCAGGGCCTGGGGCAGCGCCATGCCGATCACCCAGGCAGCGGCCTCGTCGGTGGGCACGGTGCATCCTAAGTCGCGCACGGCCTCCTGGATGCTGCGCACGATGATGGCGGTGGAGTCGAACAGCGTGCCGTCCCAGTCGAAGGCGATGAGGTCGAAGCGGCGGAGGGTCATGGGGTGGGGAGGAAATCGGCCAGCTCGGCGGGCAGGTCGGCGTGCAGCTCGACGCGAGCGCCCGCTTCGCCGGGTTGCGCGGGATGGCTGAACTGTAGCCGCCATGCGTGAAGGAACATGCGCTTGAGGCCTTGTTTCTGCAGCCGCTTGTTGAGTTCGAAGTCGCCGTACTTGTCGTCGCCCGCGATTGGGTGGCCCTGGCTTGCCAGGTGCACGCGGATCTGGTGCGTGCGGCCGGTCTTGATGGTCACTTCCAGCAGGCTCATCGCAGGCAGGCCCTGCGAGGGGCGCGGCGCGATCTGGCTGCGCACCTTGACGAGGGTGATGGAGCGCATGCCGTCCGGGTCCTCCTGCGTGGTCACGCGCACGCGGCGCTCGCCGTCCTCCTGCAGGTATTTGTGGAGCGGCGTGTCGATCACCTTCTTGTTCGCGGGCCACGCGCCCGTGACCAGGGCGAGGTAGGTCTTGCCCGTCTCGCGCCCGCGGAACTGGTCCTGCAGGTGGGTGAGCGCAGAGCGCTTCTTGGCCACCAGCAGGATGCCCGAGGTTTCGCGGTCCAGCCGGTGCACCAGTTCCAGGAAGCGCGCCTGGGGGCGTGCCTGGCGCAACTGCTCGATCACCCCGAAGCTCACCCCGCTGCCGCCGTGCACGGCCACGCCGGCGGGCTTGTCGAGGGCGATCAGGTGCTCGTCCTCCAGCAGGATGGGGAATTCGCGCGCGGGCGCGGGGCGCTCGGCCGGGTTCTTCTCGGCCACGCGCACGGGCGGCAGGCGCACCTGGTCGCCCGCGGCCACGCGCGCGTCGGCGCTGGTGCGGCCCTTGTTCAGCCGCACCTCGCCGCTGCGGATGATGCGGTAGACGTGGGTCTTGGGCACGCCCTTCAGGTGGCGGATCAGGAAGTTGTCGAGCCGCTGGCCTGCGGATTCGGGGTCGACCTCGACGATGCGGGCGGCCGGGAGGGAAGAGGATGGGCCCGGTTTGCCCCCTATAATGTGTTTCACCTGCGCGACGAAAGTGTAAGTGGTTGATTTGTCTGAAGTTTAATGGACACACGGCCCGGCAAGACGCGCAGCATGGTCGATGCCAGCGAGCGTCGTGCGCCAAAGTAGGTCGCACGCCGAGCGGCGGGCTGACGAATCGAAACACTGAATACGGAAATTCCAGGCTGTCCCCCCGCCCGACCAGGGCGCGGCGGCCAGCGGATCAAAGCGAAATCATGTGGGTGTTGCTGGCATGGATTGTCTCGCTGTGGCAAGGGCGCCAGCCTTTGCCATTGGCGTGCAAATCGCCTGTAACGCCCGTCCGGCAAGCGCCAGCAGCTATGCTTTTCACAGCATACCCGCGCACTCTCCGGCTCGCCCCCATCCACGCGCCCCCACCTCGCCTGCGCAGCTGACCGCTGCGCAGCCGCGGTGCGCCCGGCCTTTTCCCTTCGTTTCGATGCGCCAGCCCAGGCATTCCCGGCTCCCCTAGAGCCTGTTTTGGTTTGGAACCGGCGGAACCCCGCAGCCCTGCACAGGCGCTGCGCACGGCCCCGCCGCACAACGCAGAGAAATAAAGGAAACGCATCATGAAACGGATGCTCATCAACGCCACGCAGCCCGAGGAACGGCGCTTGGCCATCGTGGACGGCCAGAAGCTGCTGGACTACGAGATCGAGATCGAAGGGCGCGAACAGCGCAAGGGCAACATCTACAAGGCCGTGGTGACGCGCGTGGAGCCGTCGCTGGAGGCCTGCTTCGTCGACTACGGCGAAGACCGCCACGGCTTCCTGCCGTTCAAGGAAATCTCCCGCCAGTACTTCGCCGAAGGCGTCTCGCCCAGCCAGGCCAAGATCCAGGAGGTCATCAAGGAAGGCCAGGAGCTGATCGTCCAGGTCGAGAAGGAGGAGCGCGGCAACAAGGGCGCCGCGCTGACCACCTTCATCAGCCTGGCCGGCCGCTACGTGGTGCTGATGCCCAACAACCCGCGCGGCGGCGGCGTCAGCCGGCGCATCGAGGGCGAGGACCGCGCCGAGCTCAAGGAGGCGATGGACCAGCTCGAATACCCCAAGGGCATGAGCATCATCGCGCGCACCGCCGGCATCGGCCGCACCGCGCCCGAACTGCAGTGGGACCTGAACTACCTGCTCAAGCTGTGGAACGCCATCGACGGCGCCGCCAAGGCCGGCAAGGGCGCGTTCCTGATCTACCAGGAATCGAGCCTGGTGATCCGCGCCATCCGCGACTACTTCAACAGCGACATCGGCGACATCCTCATCGACACCGATGACATCTACGAGCAGGCGCAGCAGTTCATGGCGCACGTCATGCCCGAGCATGCCGCCCGCGTGAAGCGCTACCGCGACGACGCGCCGCTGTTCTCGCGCTTCCAGATCGAGCACCAGATCGAGTCGGCCTACTCGCGCACCGTCACCCTGCCCTCGGGCGGCGCCATCGTGATCGACCACACCGAGGCGCTGGTCAGCGTGGACGTGAACTCCGCGCGCGCCATCAAGGGCGGCGACATCGAGGAGACCGCCACGCGCACCAACCTGGAGGCCGCCGACGAGGTGGCGCGCCAGATGCGCCTGCGCGACCTGGGCGGCCTGATCGTGATCGACTTCATCGACATGGAGGAGAGCAAGAACCGCCGCGAGGTCGAGAACCGCCTGCGCGACGCGCTGCGCCAGGACCGCGCGCGCGTGCAGTTCGGCACCATCAGCAAGTTCGGCCTCATGGAAATGAGCCGCCAGCGCCTCAAGCCGTCGCTGTCCGAAGGCGCCCACATCCGCTGCCCGCTGTGCGACGGCACCGGCCACGTGCGCGACACGGAAGGCTTCTCGCTGCAGATGCTGCGCATGATCCAGGAAGAGTCCATGAAGGACAACACCGCCGCCGTGCACTGCCAGGTGCCCGTGGAGGTGGCCAGCTTCCTGCTCAACGAGAAGCGCACCGAGATCGCCAAGATCGAGTTGAAGCAGCGCGTCAGCGTGGTGCTGATCCCCAACAAGTCGCTGGAGACGCCGCACTACAAGCTCGAACGCCTCAAGCACGACGACCCGCGCCTGGACAGCCTGGACGCCAGCTACAAGCTCGCCGACGTGGAGGAGGAGCAGACCCAGGTCACGCGCCGCTCGCAGGAGCCCACGAACAAGCAGACGCCCGTCATCAAGGGCGTGCTGCCCGATGCCCCCGCTCCCGTGGCCGAGCCGCGCCCTGAAGGCGCCGCACGCCCCGCGCGCAACCAGGGTGGCCAGGGCCCGGGCAATGCGCAGCAGCGCCCGGCAGCGCCCGCGGTGCAGCCGCAGCGCCCAGCCCCGGCGCCCGCACCGGAGCAAGGCTTCTTCTCCTGGCTCAAGAGCCTGTTCGGCTTCGGCCCTGCGCCTGCACCCGCCCCGGTGGCCGTCGCCCCGCAGCAGCCGGCCGAGGCCGCCCGTGGCGAAGCACGCCGTGACGGCCGCAATGGCGAACGTGGCCGCCGCGGCGGCCGCGACGCCTCCCGTGACGGCAACCGCGATGCGTCCCGCGAAGGCAACGGCGAAGGCCGCGGCCGCCGCGGCGAAGGCCGCAGCGGCGAGCGCGCGCTGGAAGGCCGCGAGGGCCGTGACAGCCGCAATGGCCGCAACGGCGAACGCGCCGAAGGCGAAGGCCGCCGCGAGCCGCGTGAACCGCGCGAAGGGCGTGGCGGGCGCGAACGCGGCGAGCGCCAGTCCCCTGCGCAAGCTGCCCTGCCGCAAGGCGCCGAGGCGCAGGCCCCTCTGACCGCACCCGCCGATGAAGGCACGCCCGAGCAGGCACGCGCCGAGCGCGCACCGCGCGGCGAACGTGGCGAGCGCAGCAGCGAGCGCGGTGGCCGCCGCGAACGCGGGGAGCGCCGCGAACGCGGCCCGCGCACCATCGACGCTAATGCCCCGGCCCCGGCCGCCGCAGCGCCGGCAGCCCCTGGCGCCGACTTCGTCGATACCGCGCCCCTGGCCTCGCTGCCCGACCTGGACCTGTCGGCGGGCGAAACGGCCCCTGCGGCCGCTGAGTCGCCCGCTGGCGGCGAGGAGCGCCGCGAGCGCCGTTCGCGCGACCGCTACGGCCGTGACCGCCGCGAGCGCGGCCCACGCGGCGGCGACGCCGCGGACGCGCAGCCCGCGGCCCCGCTGCTGGACTTCGACGCCTCGGCCATCGCAGCGCCCACCGCTGGCGACGAAGAGGCCGCGCAAGAGCCCGCGCGCCGCAGCTACTTCGCCGCTTCCGCCGCACCCGTCCCTGCGGCGGAGGCCGTACCTGCCAACGCAGCACCCGTGAGCCCGGCGCCGGTGGCCCCTGCGCCCGTCGAGGCACTGGCCCCCGCGTCGGCGCCGGCACCCGTGGCCGTGGTTACGGAAGAAAGCGGCATGCCGCGCGTGCAGTCCTTCGCGCTGCCCGTGGATGCGCTGATCGAGGTGGCGAAGTCCTCGGGCCTGGAATGGATCAACTCCGACGCGGAGAAGATCGCCGCCGCCCAGGCCGCGATCGCCGCCGAGCCCCAGCCCATCCGCGTGCCGCGCGAGCGCCCGCCCGTGGTGGTGGTGGATGAAGGCCCGCTGGTGCTGGTGGAGACCCGCCGCGACCTGCGCGACCTGCAGCTTCCCTTCGAGCAGGAAGGCCGCGCCTGACCGGGCCTGCCTAGCCGGCCGCGCCTGACCGGCCGCGCCATCCAGGGCCTCGCCCCTGGATGGCTTCTCGAACCATCAAAAACCATAGCTGCCAGCGCTTGATGCATAAGGGCTAGAAGCCCATTTGGCTTGAAACAGGGCAGCGCACCGCCACGCCATGCTGTTCCTGCTCTCCCCCGCCAAATCGCTGGACTACGACACCCCCCTGCCCGAGGGCCTGCCGCACACGCTGCCCGCCTTCGTGCCCGACAGCACGCGATTGATCGAGGTACTGCGCGAGCAATCGCCGCAGCAGGTCGCCTCGCTCATGTCCATCAGCGACCCGCTGGCCGCGCTCAACGTGGCGCGCTACGCCGCGTGGAAGCCGCGCTTCACGGCGCGCAACGCCCGCCAGGCCGTGATGGCCTTCAACGGCGACGTATACGAGGGCCTGCAGGCGCGCACCCTCTCGCCCGAGGACCTGGACTGGGCGCAGCAGCACCTCGCCATCCTCAGCGGCCTGTACGGCGTGCTGCGCCCGCTGGACTGGATGCAGCCCTACCGCCTGGAGATGGGCACGCGCCTGGCCACCGATGCGGGGTCCAACCTCTACCAGTTCTGGGGCGCGCGCATCGCCGAGCACCTGAACCAGCGGCTGGCGGCCGACGCCACGCCGGTCGTGGTCAACCTCGCGTCGCAGGAATATTTCAAGTCCGTCGACCTCCTGACGCTCAAGGCCCGCGTGGTCGAGTGCGTGTTCGAGGACTACAAGGGCGGCCGGTACAAGATCATCAGCTTCCACGCCAAGCGTGCGCGCGGGCTCATGGCGCGCTGGGCCATCCAGCGGCGCGCGGCGACCCCGCGCCAGCTGGAGGGCTTTAACCTCGAAGGCTATGCTTTCCACCCCGCCGCCTCCGCGCCCGACCGCCTGGTCTTCCGCCGCACGCCATGACTTCACAGCCCATCACCCCCGAACTGCGCCAATGGATCATCGACCAGGCGGGCACAGGCATCGCCGCGCCCGCGCTGATCGACGCCATGTGCAAGGCCGGCTGGAACGAGGACGTGGCTATCCAGGCGGTGGAGCAGGTGCTGCGCAAGCACCTGGACGACGTGGCCGTGCAGCAGGGCCAGCCGCCCGCCGTGCGCGTGCCCGGGCCGCCGCTGGCCGATTCGCCGCTCTTCATCGGCGTGGGCGACCGCCAGGTCGAGGTGCTCATGGCCATGGGCAGCCCGCGCGTGGTGCTGTTCGGCAACCTGCTCTCGCCCGAGGAGTGCGACGCCATCATCGCCGCCGCGCGCCCGCGCATGGCGCGCTCGCTCACCGTGGCCACGCGCACCGGCGGCGACGAGGTCAACGACGACCGCACCAGCGACGGCATGTTCTTCCAGCGCGGAGAGAACGACGTGGTGACGCGGCTGGAAGAGCGCATCGCCCGCCTGGTGGAATGGCCCATCGAGAACGGCGAGGGCCTGCAGGTGCTGCACTACCGCCCCGGCGCCGAATACAAGCCGCACTACGACTACTTCGACCCGGCCGAGCCCGGCACAGCCACCATCCTCAAGCGCGGCGGCCAGCGCGTGGCCACGCTGGTCATCTACCTCAACGACCCGGCCCGGGGCGGCGGCACCACCTTCCCGGACGTGCACATGGAGATCGGGCCGCGCCGCGGCAATGCCGTGTTCTTCAGCTACGAGCGGCCCCACCCCTCCACGCGCACGCTGCACGGCGGCGCGCCCGTCATCGAGGGCGAGAAGTGGATTGCCACCAAGTGGCTGCGCGAGCGGGAATTCAAGTAAAAACGGCCTCCAGCGCCTACCCATCAAGCGCAAGCAGCTATCCATTCAATAGCACACCATGACCACGCCGGAACAATCCCAGCTCGGCAAGGCGTCCGCCTACGCCGACCAGTACGACGCATCGCTGCTGTTCCCCCTGCCGCGCCTGCCCAAGCGCGCCGAGATCGGCATCGCGGGCGCGCCGCCCTTCTTCGGCGCGGACCTGTGGACGGCCTACGAGCTGTCGTGGCTGGGCCCGCGCGGCAAGCCGCAGGTGGCCATCGCCCACGTCACGGTGCCGTGCGAGACGCCCAACATCGTCGAGAGCAAGTCGTTCAAGCTGTACCTGAACAGCTTCAACAACACCCGCTTCGCCAGCCTGGAGGACGTACGCGCGCGCATCCGCCAGGACGTGAGCGAGGCCGTCTGGCGCGGCAGCCCCGTCGCCGGCACCGTGGGCGTGAAGCTGGTCGCGCCCGAGCTGTTCGACCAGGAGCCGATCCACGAGCTGGACGGCCTGCTGCTCGACCGGCTGGACGTGGAGTGCACGCAGTACACCCCCGCGCCCGAGCTGCTCGCAGCCAACCACGCCGAGGCGCCCGTGACCGAGACGCTGGTGAGTCACCTGCTCAAGAGCAACTGCCTCGTCACCGGCCAGCCCGACTGGGGCAGCGTGCAGATCGCCTACAGCGGCGCGCAGATCGACCAGGCCGGGCTGCTGCAGTACCTCGTGAGCTTTCGCAACCACAACGAATTCCACGAGCAGTGCGTGGAGCGCATCTTCATGGACGTGTGGACGCGCTGCCGCCCCATCAAGCTGGCCGTCTACGCACGCTACACGCGCCGCGGCGGGCTGGACATCAACCCCTGGCGCACCAGCCACCCGCAGCAACTGCCGCGCAACGTGCGCACGGCGCGGCAGTAACGCTCATCAACGTCGCGGCACGCGCGCGAGTTGCGCCAGCGCGCCCAGGCAGGCCTGGGCGACCTCCTCGCCCTTCTTGACGAAATGCGCGCGGAAGAAGGCGCGGTGCTCCTCGTGCTCATGGAAGTCGTGCGGCGTGAGCACGGCGGAAAACACCGGCACGCCGTCGTCGAGCTGCACGCGCATCAGCCCGTCGATCACCGCGCCGGCCACGAACTCGTGGCGGTAGATGCCGCCGTTGACCACCAGCGCGCAGGCGACGATGGCGTCGTACTGCCCGCTGCGCGCCAGCGACTGCGCAAGCAGCGGGATCTCGAACGCGCCCGGCACGTCGAAATGGGTCACATGGTCGGCAGGCACGCCGCGCGCGGCCCAGGTGGCCACGGCGGCGTCGCGCGCCTGGTGGACGATGTCGGCATGCCAGAGCGCGCAGATCAGCGCGATGCGCGGCGATGCCGTGGAAGGAACGGAAGAAGAAGTTTCAGTCATCTGATTCATGGTGAGTTCCAGACAAGGGACATGAACCAGGGCGCGCACGCGAAGCCATGCCCCCGGCGCGCGGTCAGGCACGCCGGGGGCACGGCACTCGCGCTCTCTTTCATCCGGACTGTGACCGTCGGCCCTGGCATCGCACCAGGTCTGCTGACCCCCGGCGGCCATCCACAAGACGGCACCGGGGCGCTCGCGGGCTCGCGCGGGTCGCCCCGCGCCTACCGCCGGTGGGGAATTCCGCCCCGCCCTGAGAACGCTTGCCGGCACCGCGAACGAAGCGATGCGGCGCCGGCCCGCGCATTGTAGAAGGCACCGGCACGGCCCACGGATCCATCGGGTTTTTATGCCGACCTCCAACAAATAAAATAATTTACGAATGGATCACGGCTTCCTACAGTCGCGGCTTCTTTCACCCAGGAGCCTGCCCATGCACACCGCCACCATGCCCTACCCCATCGACCACGTGCTGAACGCCTTCGCCGCCGGCGACGTGCCGACGCTGCTCGCGCACATCGACGATGGCGTGGACTTCCGCATCGACCACTACCGCGACACGGCCGACGTCTCGTGGCAGCAAGCGAAAGACAAAGCCGGCCTGCTGGCCGTGCTGCAGCGCCTGGCGGCGGAAGTCTTCCCGCGCGGCACGCAGATCGTGCAGACCGAGAGCCAGGCGCTGGGCGATGACTGGGTGCTCACGCGCTTCCACCAGCGCTTCTTCTATGCCGTGCAGCAGCGCGAGGTGGAGAGCGTGACCTGGATCGTGAGCCACTCCGTCCAGGGCCGGCTGGACTACTTCCGCGAAACCGTCACCACCATCGCGCCCACGGGCGCCTGATTCCCCGCACACCATGCTGTTCGACCTGCGCGCCCTGGGCTACTTCGTCGCCGCCTACGAGGAAGGCGGCGTCACCGCCGCTGCACGCCGCTGCCATGTGGCGCAGCCCTCGATCAGCATGGCCATCAAGGGGCTGGAAGACGTGCTGGGCAGCCCGCTGTTCCAGCGCAGCCGCGCGGGCCTGGCGCCCACGCCCGCGGGCGAGCGGCTCTATCCGCGCGCCTGCAGCCTGCTGGCGCAGGCCGGTGCGATGGTGCGCGACTTCCGCGAGGCGCCGCGCGAGGTGCTGGCCCTCCACCTGCCCGACGACGTGTTGCTGCGCAGCGCGGCGCCGCTGCTCTCCTGGATCGATGCGCACTGGCCCGCCGCGCTGATCCGCCTGACCGCCACGCCCGGCGAGGCGCGGCTGCGCCTCGTGGCCGACCACTGCAAGCCCGAGGGCGATCTGTTCGAGAGCGTGGCGCGCGAACCCTACGTGATGCTCGTGCCCGAGAGGCACCCACTGCGCTTCAAGGCCCGCTTCGCCCTCGCCGACCTGCAGGGCCTGCCCCTGATCGAGCGGCCCTACTGCCCGCTGCACGAGCGCTTCGCCCGGCTGCTGGCGCAGCAGGGCATCACCTTCGAGGTGCGGGCCAGCGCCGCGCGCGAGGAAGCCCTGCTGCAGATGGTGGAGCTGGGCCTGGGCCTGGCCGTGGTGCCGCAGTCGCACGCGGCCCATGCGCCGCGCTGCATCGCCCGGCCGCTGGATGCGGCCCTGCCCTTCGCCCGCCACCTGGGCCTGGCCTGCGCGCCGGACGACGCCGCGCTCGTGCCGGCGCTGCCCCTGATGGCCGCCGCACTGCAGGGCCAGCCTGCCCCGGCGATGGCAGGCCGCGCCTAGAGCGTGTTATGAACTCACCCCCGCGCCCAAGGCAGGCAACGCCTTTGGCAGCATGAGGATCACGAAGATCAGGAAATGCAATCCGGCGAGCACTTCGGGCAATCTTTCATAGTCGCGGCTGAGCCTTCTGAATCGCGCCAGCCAGCCAAAGCTGCGCTCGACCACCCAGCGCCTGGGCAGCAGCACAAAGCCCTTCCTGGCCTCGGGCAGCTTGACAATTTGCAGATCAATGCCGTGCTCGCTGGCCTGCCGGTTGGGCTCTTCGCCCGTGTAGCCCTGGTCGGCCCAGGCCAGTCTCACCGTCTCGCCTGTCGCTTCCTGCACCGCCTCGCACAACGGCGCCACTTGCGCTCGCTCCTGTTCATTGGCTGGTGTGATATGGACGGCCAGCAAATGCCCCAGCGTATCGACGGCCATGTGCACTTTCGAGCCGTTGCGCCGCTTGTAACCATCGTAGCCAGCACGCGGACCACTCTCACAGCTCGATTGCAAGGTGCGTCCATCCAAGACTGCCGCACTGGGCTGGCCCTGGCGTCCTTGCGCCACGCGAATGACCGAGCGAAGGTCGTTGGCCATTGCCTCAAAGCATCCTGCTTGCAACCAGCGGCGTGTTTGCTGATAGACCGCCTCCCACGGCGGGAAGTCCCCAGGCAGCATGCGCCAGGGCGCACCCGCACGGGCCATCCAGCGCAAGGCATTGAACACTTCGCGCAGTTCGTGCTGGCGTTGCGCTGCCTTCTCGTCGATCAGTGCCAGGTACGGCGCCGCGAAGCCCCACTCCTCATCCGTGACATCCGTGGGGTACTGCTTGCGCCTTGCCATGCGGCGAATCTACCGCACGCGCTATCAAGTTCATAACACGCTCTAAGGGCCGAAGCCGTAGAGCGCGGCCGGGTTGCCTTGCAGCACCCGGTCGGCCAGCGCCTGCGTGTCGCACCACGCCAGCGCGCCGTGGAGCAGCGCGGCATCATGGGGCATCGGCACCTCGCCCGCCGTGGCAGCGGGGTGCGGCCAGTCGGAGCCCCACAGCATGCGCTCGGGCGCCTGCGCCAGCAGCCAGTGCGCCGCGTCCTGCATGTCGCCGTAGCCGGGCGGTCCCGCGCGGCTGTCCAGGTACGGCGCCGAGAGCTTGACCCAGAGCCGTCCGCCGTCCAGCAGGCGCCGCAGCGTGGCCAGCGCCCGCGCATCCGCCTGCGGCGGCACGCGCGCCAGATGGTCGAGGACGGTGGGCACAGGCAGCCCCTCCAGCCAGGGCGCCAGGTCTTCGAGCGCGGACAGGCCGCAGTGCAGCTGCAGGTGCCAGCCCAGCGGCCGTGCGCGCTGCAGCAGCCGCGCCCAGGCGGACAGGTCGGGCGCCGCCCCGCGCGCGAGGTTCAGGCGCACGCCGCGCGCGCCCTGCGCGTGCAGCCGCCCAAGCTCCGCCTCGTCCGCGCCGGGCTCCACGACGACGACGGCGCGCGCTGCCTGCGGCCCCAGGCGGGCCACGGCGTCGAGCGTGCAGCGGTTGTCGGTGCCGTAGCTGGAGGGCTGCACCACCACCACCCGCGCCAGGCCCAGCCGCTGCTGCACCTGCCGGTAGTCCTGCACGGTGGCCGGCGGCGGGCGCAGGTGCGCCTGCGGGGCGAATGCGAAGCGCCCGTCGAACACGTGCATGTGGCTGTCGCATGCGAGCGGCGGCAGTGCGGGCATGTCAGTCTTGCGCGATGCCCGCGGTGCGGATCACCTCGCTCCAGCGGCGCGCCTCATCGGCCACATAGCGCGCGAAAGCGGGCTGGTCCATGGCGATGCGCTCGGAGCCCTGCGCGGCCAGGCGCTGCTGCACGTCGGCGTCCTGCAGCGCCTCGCCGAGCGCCTTCACGAGCTTCTGCTCCACGTCGCGCGGCAGCCCGGCCGGAGCGAACAGGCCGGTGTACACGGCCACGTCCACGCCCTCGACGCCCTGCTCGCGCAACGTGGGCACGTCGGGCAGCACGGGCGAGCGCTGGGCGCCGGTCTGCGCCACGGCGCGCAGGCGCCCGTCCTTGATGAACGGGGCCGAGGAACTGAGCTGGTCCACCATCGCGTCGAGCTGGCTGCCCAGCAGGTCCGACAGCGCCGGGCCCGCACCCTTGTAGGGGATGTGGGTGGCTTTCAGGCCGGTCTTCTGCTTGAGCAGCTCGGTGGTCAGGTGGTTGAGCGAGCCGGTGCCGGGCGAGCCCATGCTGAAGCCCTGCGGCTGCGCGCGGCTTTGCTCCACGAGCTGCTGGTACGTGCGGGCCGTGGTCTTGGGCGCCACCACGACCACCGACGGCGTGGTGCTGATGCCGCCGATCGCGGTAAAGCTCTTGACCGGGTCGTAGGCCGCGGCCTTGAGCATCGCGGGCGCCGTCGCGTTGGTGGCCGTGCTGCCGACCATCAGCGTGTAGCCGTCGGGCTTGGCGCGCGCCACCAGCGTGCTGCCGATGGTTCCGCCACCGCCCGCGCGGTTGTCGATGACCACGGGCTGCCCCAGCGCCTTGCTGAGCGCGGGGCCGATGGCGCGCGCCGTGGCGTCCACGTTGCCGCCGGGCGCGAAGGCCACGACGATGGTGATGGGCCGTTCGGGATAGCCTGCAGCGCTGGCCGTGCCTGCCAGCAGGGCCGTTGCGGCCAGCACGGCGAGCGAGCGCCGGGTGAAGGAAGTGCGAAGGAATGCCATGGCGAAGGTCTCCTGGGTTTTATAGAGAAAAGCCCGGCTCAGTTGCCGAGCGTGAAGATGTCGTGGAAGTCGCGCGGCGCCACGCCCTTGAAGTGGGCCTTGTAGCCAGCGGCGGCGATCTTCAGCAGCTTGTCGCGCGTGGCGAGCGACATGGTGTCGTCCACGCCCGCGGCGCGCAGCGTGGCGACCACCTCGTCCATCTCGTGCGCGCGGCGCTCAGCATGGATCACACCGCGCGCGATCAGGCCGTTGGCGACTTCGAGGAACGGCCCGGCCGCGAAGGTCTCGGCGATCGAGTCGAGCAGGTCGTCCTCCAGCCCGTATTCGTGGCCCGCGAGCACCGTCTCCAGCAGCAGCGCGACGACGCCCTTCATGAAGATGCTGCGCAGCATCTTGGAGGCCGATGCCTTGCCCGCCGCGCCCTCCAGCACGGTGAGCTGCATGCCGAAGGGCCGCAGCACGTCCGCGAAGCGCTGCGCGCCCTCGCCGCACACGAGCGTGGGCACCTTGTGGCCGAGGCCCGGCACGGTGCCCATGATGGCGCCGTCCATGAACGCGGCGCCCGTGGGCGCGACGATGGCGGCGGCCTCGATCTTGGTCTGCGGCCCGGCCGAATTGAGGTCGGCATAGACCTGCCCCGGCCGCAGCCACGCCGCGCTCTCGCGCGCCAGCGGCACGGCCAGGTTGGCGCTGACGGCGGAGACGACGATGTCGCAGCCCTCGACCAGCGCCTGCAGGCTCGGCGCCAGCGTGACCGAGGCCTCGCCCGCGCGCTGCGCCACGAGGTCGGACTGCGGCGGCACGTTCCAGAACTTGTCGTAGGCGCGGATGCCGCGCAGGCCCTCGCCATGCAGGCCGCGCGCGATGTGGAAGGCGGCCTCGCCCAGGCCGATGAAGCCGAGCACGGGCATGTTGTCGTTGCGCGCGGTCATCAGCGGCCCTCCACGTCGGCGTAGGCCGCGTCGATGATCTCGCAGCCCATCGTGCGCAGCACCGCTTCGCTGTAGCCCGAGCGATCCCAGGTGCCGGCGTTGATGGCCTCGCGCGTGGCGATCTCCTTTTGCAGCTTGGCGCGGGCCTTGCCCAGCACCGCTTGCGCATCGCGCGGCGCGATCACCAGCACGCCGTCCTGGTCGCCCACGACGATGTCGCCGGGGTGCACCACCACGCCGCCGCAGGAGATCGGCACGTTGATCTCGCCGGGCCCGCTCTTGTGCGGCCCGCGCGGGTTGATGCCGCGCGAGTACACGGGGAACGCCATCGCTCCGATGGATTCGAGGTCGCGCACCGCGCCGTCGATCACCACGCCCGCGACGCCGCGGCGCGCGGCCCACATCATCATGTTCTCGCCGGTCAGCGCGTTCGCCTGGTCGCCCTGGTCCTCCACGACGATCACGTCGCCGGGCTCGGCCATGTCGATCGCGCGGTGCAGCATCAGGTTGCAGCCGGGGCGGGCGCGCACGGTGAAGGCCGTGCCCAGCAGCGGCGCCTTGTTCAACGGGCGGATGCCCGTATCCATGCAGAACATGCGCCCCATCTCGTCGGCGATGTTGGCGACGGGCAGGCCCCGAAAGCCCTGCACCAGGTCGGGCGCGGGGCGGTGGATGCGTTGGAAGATACGAAAGCCGATATTGGGCATGGCGTGGACCGTGAAGGGTGGAACAACGCACGTCAGGCCTGCCGTTCCCCGGCAACCCTTGCAGCGCGACTGGGGGAATCGTAGGTTTTGCTGCCCGAACGATGGCCGCGTTTTCGTTGTCCGATCCACCAAGGAATTTGGTGGATCGTGCAGCCTTCAGGCGCTGCCGTGCCGCCCCTGCGCCACGGATGCCTGGAACGCGCGCAGCACGGCCTGGATACGCCGATCTTCCGCATCGCCCGCGCGGCACACCAGCGCGATCTGGCGCGTGGGCCCGCGCCGGCCCAGGCCGACCTCGCGCACGGGCCAGGTGCGCCGCACGTCCTCGCGCAGCTCGGGAACCACCGACACGCCCACGCCCGCCGACACCATGGCCACGATGGCATCGGTGCCCGGCAGCTCGAGGAATTCGCGCTTGCCCGGCAGCGTGGCCTCCACGAAGGCCGCGGCGATGCGCCCGCCCGTGGCTCTGCGGTCCAGGCGGATCCACTCGTGCGCGGCCAGCAGTTCGCGCACATTGCGCCCACGCGCCTGGGGCGGCGCTACGAGCACGAAGGATTCGGTAAGCAGGGGCGTCCAGCTCAGGCGGCTCGACCCGCCCGTTTCGGGCCGCACGAGCACGGCCACGTCCAGCCGCCCGGCCTTCAGGTCCTGCAGCAGCAGCTGCGAGACGCCGCGCGCGCAATGCACCTCCAGCCCCGGCACCGATTTGCGCAGCGCCAGCATGGCCTGCGGCAGCAAGGCCACCTGGGCGGATTCGATGATGCCCAGGCGCACATGGCCGGTCACGGCGGCCTCGGTGCGCGAGCGCAGCTGCTCCAGCGTGCCCAGCGCGGACTCCACGGCCGCCGCCACCTCCAGCGCCAGCGGCGTGGGCCGCACCGCGCGGCCCGAGCGGTCGAACAGCGGGCGGCCGAAGTAGATCTCCAGCTGGCGGATCTGCATGCCCACGGCGCTGGCTGTCAGGTTCACCTCCGGCGCGGCGGCGGCGAACGAGCCGTGCCTGATGACGGCGATGAGGGTGTGCAGGAAGTGGAGTTTCATGGCGGCATTTTTTTCAGAACAGCGGCGCGCTTTCGCCCCAGCCCGGCGGCGGCAGCGCCGCGGCGCAGGCCTCGGGCAGCAGGTTGCCCACGCGCACGCCCAGCAGGCGCAGGCGCTTGGTCAGGGGCACGCGCTTGAGGCACAGGCCCGCCACCCGCCGGATGACGGCCGCGTCTTGCGTGTGGCGCTCCACCGTCTGGTCGCGCGTGGCGATCTTGAAATCGTCGTAGCGCAACTTGATGCCGATGGTCTTGCCGACGTAGCCCTTGCGCTGGAGGTCGCCCGCCACCTGTTCGCACAGCTCGGTGAAGATACGCCCCAGCTCGGCCCGGTCGGCCACGGCGTGCAGGTCGCGGTCGAAGGTGGTCTCGCGGCTCATGGAGACGGGCTCGCTCTCGGTGACCACGGGCCGGCTGTCGCGGCCCCAGGCCGCGTCGTGCAGCCAGGCGCCGTAGGAGCGGCCGAAGTGCTCCACCAGCCACTCGCGCGGCCGCCCAGCCAGCTCGCCGATGGTGTGGATGCCATGGCCCTGCAGCCTGGCATCCGCCTTGGGGCCCACGCCGTTGATCTTGCGGCAGGCCAGGGGCCAGATCAGCGTTTGCAGGTCGCCCGCGTGGACGACGGAGATGCCATTGGGCTTGTTGAACTCGCTCGCCATCTTGGCGATGAGCTTGTTGGGCGCCACGCCGATGGAGCAGGTCAGGCCCGTGGCCTCGGCGATGCGCCGCTGGATGCGCTGCGCCAGCGCTCGGCCGCCCTCCTCCTGGCCGCCGGGGACTTCGGTGAAGTCGATGTACACCTCGTCCACGCCGCGGTCCTCCATGACCGGGGCGATGGAAACGATGACCTCCTTGAACCGCCGCGAGAACCGCCGGTACTCGGCGAAGTCCACCGGCAGCAGGATGGCCTGCGGGCACAGGCGCGCGGCCTTCATCATGCCCATGGCCGAGCCCACGCCGAAATGCCGCGCCGGGTAGGTGGCGGTGGTGATCACGCCGCGGCCCGCATAGTCCCGCAGCCGGGGGAACGCGTCCACCGGGATGTCCGCCAGCCGGCCGGCATAGGCGGCGGCCAGCGCCTCGTCCTGCGCGCTGCGCCCGCCTCCGATGACCACGGGCAGCCCCTGGAGCTGCGGATAGCGCAGCAGCTCGACGGAGGCGTAGAACGCATCCATGTCGAGGTGGGCGATGCGGCGGGACGAAAGGGGCGGCAAGGGCGCGGTCACGGCCGCCATTGTCCGCGCTGCGCGGAGCGCTTGCCCGCGCCGGGGTGAATACAAGCCCAATAGACCTCTAGAGCCTATCCATCAAGCGCGAGCAGCTATCGAAAGTGAAGCACTTCACAACCCCTGCATGCAGATCAGCACCAGCCCCGCGAGCATCACGCCCATGCCGATCTTCTCGGGGCGCGTGAACGATTCGCTGAGCATGCGGCGCGACACCAGGTAGCTGAACACCACCTCCACCATGCCCAGCGTGCGCACCGGCCCCGCGCTCTGCATGGCATAGGCCGTGAACCAGCCGAGCGACGCGGCCGCGCCCATGCTGCCCGCCACCAGCGACACGCGCCACGAGCGCAGCAGGGGCCCCAGCCCGCGCTCGGTGCGCAGGGCCACCCAGGCGCCCAGGCCCACCGTCTGCAGCGCCTGCGCGATCAGCACGCCCCAGGCGCCCGACAGCCAGGGCGTCTCGGCCCCCAGCGCCAGCGCGGCGCCGCGAAAGCCCACGGTGGCCAGCGCGAAGCACGCGCCGCAGGCCAGGCCGTAGAGCGACGACCGGCTCGTCCAGGCCGCCAGCGACAGCATCTGCCCGCGCGGCGGCAGCGACAGCATGAGCACCCCGGCCGTGGCCAGCACCATCGCCACCAGCGCCAGCGGCGTGGGCAGCTCGTGCAGGAAGACGCTGGAGAACAGCGCCACCTGCAGCACCTCGGTCTTGGACAGGGTCACGGCCACGGCGAAGTTGCGTTCCTTCATCGCCAGCAGCAGTGCGGCCGTGGCCGCGACCTGGAAGAACGCGCCCAGCGCGATCCAGCCCAGGTAGGCGGCGCTGAAGCCGGGCACGGCCGGCGTCTGCCCCGGCCACGCATACAGCAGCACCAGCCACAGGCCCGCGAACGGCAGGCCGTAGAGAAAGCGCGCGAGGGTGGCGGGCAGCGTGCCCAGTTCCTGGGTCAGCGAGCGCTGGGCGGTGTTGCGTGCGGTCTGCGCGGCGGCGGCGCACAGGGTCAGGGGGATCCAGGCCCAGGCGGCCATCCAGGAAAAGCTCATGCGCCGGTTATAGCGCCGCCGGGGCGCACGCCCCGACGCCGATGGGCATCCCCCTCATGCAGGGCCGCGAAGGCGTACAGCCCATCCGTGAGACAGGCGCACCGCACCCGCGGGCAGCCGCGCAAGGGCCGCCCCGCCGCGCCGGCTGCGTCCCCCTTCCCGCGCAAAGCGCGAGAGAAGGGGGAAGCGGCGCAGCCGCTCAGGGGGATGTCCTCAATCCGCGGAGATGCGGTTGTCCTGGGCCACCTTTTTCCACTTGGCCACGTCGTCCGCGATGATCTTGGCGAACGCCGCGGGCGTGTCTTCCACCACGATCGCGCCGGCGGCGGCGAACTTCTCCTGCACCGCCTGGGTGCGCAGCGCGCGCACGATGGCGCCGTGCAGCGTCTTGAGCACGTCGGCCGGCAGGCCCGCGGGCGCCAGCACGCCGTTCCAGAAGCCGTCGTTGGCGCTCTTGAGGCCCAGCTCGGCGAAGGTCGGCACGTCGGGCAGGTCCTTGACGCGCTGCGGCGTGGCCAGCGCCAGGGGCACCAGGTTGCCGGCCTTGATGTGGGGCATGGACGAGGCCAGGGTGTCGTAGATCATGTCCACCTGCCCGCCGATCACGTCGTTGAGCGCCGGGCCCGTGCCGCGGTAGGGCACGTGCACCACGCGCATGCCGCTGAGCGACTTGTAGTACTCCATCGCCATGTGCGTCGCGCCGCCGTTGCCCGACGATGCATACACGTACTTGCCGGGCGACTGCCCGACGAGCTTGGCGAAGTCGGCATAGGTCTTCGCCGGGAAGTTCTTGTTGACGCTCAGGACGCCGGGCACTTCGAGGATGCGCGTGATCGGCGTGAAGCTCTTGACAGCGTCGAAGGGCAGGTTCTTGTAGACGGCCGAGTTGGTACCGTTGGTGCTGGTGGTGCCCAGCAGCAGGGTGTAGCCGTCGGCCTTGGACTCGGCCACGTAGCGCGCGCCCACCGAGCCGCCCGCACCCGCCTTGTTCTCGACGATGACGGGCTGGCCCAGTTCGCGCGACAGCGCGTCGGCCAGCACGCGGCCGCTGATGTCCGACGTGCCGCCCGGCGGAAAGGGCACGACAAGGCGCACCGGCTTGTCCGGAAAGCCGCTCTGCGCCAGGCCCGGCAGGGCCGCGAATGCGCCCGCGAGCGCCAGGGCCAGGCCCGCCAGGCGGCGGCTGGTGTGTGGGGTGGAAGGGGTCATGGTGTCGTCTCCTGGTTTCGTGATGGATGGTTCATTTGCCGGTACAGCCCTTGCCGCCGTCCACGGGAATGCACACGCCCGTGATGTAGCGGGCCTCGTCGCTGGCCAGGTAGAGCGCGGCGTATGCCACGTCCCAGGCCTGGCCCATGCGGCCCATGGGGCTGGCGGCGTTGCGCGTGCGCAGCATTTCCTCGGTGCTGGCGAACTGGCCGGCGATCTGCTGGTGGATGAGCGGCGTGTCGATCACGCCGGGCAGCACCGCGTTGGCGCGGATGCCCCGAGCCGCGTACTGCACGGCCAGCGCGCGCGTGAAGTGGTTGAGCCCGGCCTTGGCCGCGTAGTACGGCATGTAGGGGTAGCTGTTGATCTGCTGCGAGGCGAGCGACGAGATGTTCACGATCGCGCCCCTGCCCTGCTCCAGCATCACCGGCACCACGTGCTTGCAGGTGAGGAAGACGCCGGTGAGGTTGGTGTCGATCACCTGCTGCCAGGTGGCCTCGTCCATCTCCACCACGCTGCCCATGCGCGTGATGCCCACGTTGTTGTGCAGGATGTCGATGGCGCCGAAGCGCGCGTGCACCTGCCGCACCACCCCGGCCACGGCGGCGGAGTCGGTCACGTCGGCGGCGTAGGCCTCGGCATCAAAGCCCTCGGCGCGGAGCTGGTCGCAGGTTTCCTCGGCGGCCTCGCCGCGGATGTCCACCACGGCCACGCGCGCGCCCTCGCGGGCGTAGACCATGGCGGCGGCCTTGCCGTTGCCCCAGCCGGGGCCGGCCGAGCCGCCGCCGAACACCAGCGCCACCTTGCCGGCGACGCGGCCGCGGCCCGGCAGGGCGTCGAGCGGGGGAAAGCAGGCAGAGGTCGTCATCGTCATGGCCTTCCTGCCGCAGCGGCCATGCCTTCGGCCCACGCGCGGGCGCTCTGCCCTTCGCGCGCGCCCAGGGCACGGGCGGTTTGGTTGACGCGGCTGATGACACCCGTCTCCCAGGCCGAGCGCGCGTCGCCGATGCGCGCGCTGCCCGCGGCGACGGTGGCACCCGCGATGCCGCGCGCATCGAGCGCCGGCAGGCGCGACACGCCCGCGCCGTCGCAGCCGATGCCCGCGTCGTTGTAGAGCGCGGCGAACACGTCCACCTTGATCGCGGACTCCGGCCGCCCACCCTGCAGGCCGCCGTGCGAGCCCGTGAGCACCACCGCGTCCCGGTCCTCGGGGGCCGCCAGCGACACGGAATCGATCAGCACGATGGGGCGCCGGCCCGCCTGCGGCGGCAGCACCGTGCGCGCCTCGGCGGGCAGCGGCCCGGGGTCCACCGCGCGCAGAGGCGCGGCGGCCAGGCACTGCGCGGCCTGCAGGGCGGGCATGCCCGCGCGCACGCCCAGCCGTTCGGCCTGGGCGTTGGCGAAGGCGATCACACCGCGCGCGGCGCAGTCGGCCCCGTCGCCGATGCGGGCCGAGCGGTGGTCGATGGCGGCGCAGGGCACGCCCAGCGCCTGCGCGAAGTCCAGGCCGGCGATGCCCGCGCGCGCCAGGCCCACGCCGCCATCGCTGACGACGAGGCCGCCCACGCCCTCGCTGAGCGCCAGGTGCACGGCATACACGCCGCCGTGCGACGCGGCGATGACGGCGCGGCCCCGCACGGCGGGGTCCATGCGGGTGACGGAGTCGTAGACCAGCACGCCGCCCGTCATGCGCCGCTCCGGTCCTTGTTATGGCCCTCGCCCGCGCCGCGGTACGGCACTTCGTGGTCCACCAGGTCCCAGACGAAGCGCGCCGAGGGGATGCGCTGCTCCTCCGCGATGTGCGCCACCAGCCCCGCCGCGCGCGAGATGACGGCGAAGCCGCGCATTAGCGCCGGCGGCACGCCCAACTCGCCCAGCAGCGTGCCCACGGCGCCGGTGGCGTTGATGGTGATGTGCTTGCCGAAGGCGGCGTCCACCTCGCGCGAGAGCACTTCCATCGCATGCAGGTAGCGCCCCTCGAAGCGCGGGTGCTCGCGCCCGATGGCCAGCAGCCGCGCGGCGCGCGGGTCGTCGGGCTTGTGCATGTGCTGGCCGAACCCGGGGATGGGCTTGCGCTCGGCGCGGTATTGCTGCGCCGTGGCGCGCGCGGCGGCCTCCACGCCCTCGGGCGCGTCGATGATGCGGCGCAGCAGGATGGCCGAGTTCTCCACCGTGCCCACGAACTGGCTGCCCACGGCCAGCAGGCCCGCGGCCACGCCGCTCTGGATGTTCTCGGGCGAGCTCATGTAGACCATGCGCGTGGCGATGGCGCTGGGCGTGAGACCGTGCTCCATGATGGCGATGAGCGCGGCATCGAGCACGCGCAGATCATCCGCATCGGCCCGGCGGCCCAGGATCTGCGAGAACAGCACGTCGGTGAAGCCGCGCCGGCCCAGCACGTCCTCGGCGAGGTTGTCGCCCCGGTAGTGGATGGAGGTTTGCGAATGCGTGCACAGCTCGGTGTACGGGCGCTCCTGGGGTTTGCCGCTCATGCGTTCGTCTCCTCGCGCAGCTTGCGCGTGATGTCTGCCTTCAGGGTGACCTTGTGGACCTTGCCCGCCACGCTGCGCGGCAGGTCGTCGTAGAAATGGATGGCCTTGGGCGTCTTGACCGAGCCCAGGTGCTCCTTGGCGAAGGCGATGAGCTGCCGCTCGTCCACCTGCGCGCCGGGCTTGCGCTGGATGGCGGCGTGCACGGCCTCGCCCCACTTGTCGTCCTCGATGCCGAACACGGCCGACTCGTGCACTGCCGGGTGCTGGTCGAGCACGCTCTCCACGTCGATGGGATAGACGTTGAAGCCGCCCGTGATGACCACCTCGCGCAGCCGGTCCTTGAGGAACAGGTAGCCGCGCTCGTCCACGTAGCCCCGGTCGCCGGTGTGCAGCCAGCCGTCCACGATCGTCTCGGCCGTCTTCTCGGGCATCTTCCAGTAGCCGCTCATGACGAGGTCGCCGCGCACCACGATCTCGCCCGCCTCGCCCGCGGGCAGCAGGCGGCCCTGCGGGTCCATGATGGCCATGTCGGCCAGCAGGCCCTGGCGGCCTACGGAGCGCCAGTTGGCCTCGTCGGCGAAATCCTCGGCGCGCATGATGCTGACCACCTGCGGCGCCTCGGTCTGGCCGTAGGTGGTCTCCAGCACCGGGCCGAAGCATTCGCGCACGGAGCGGATCTTCTCGGGCGGCATGGGCGCGCCGCCGTAGATCAGGTGCTTGAGGCGAGGCAGATGCAGGCGCTCGCCGTGCGCCTCGGCCACCAGCATGTACAGCAGCGTGGGCGGCATGAAGGTGGTGGTGATGCCGTCCTCGCGGAAGCTGCGCAGCAACTCGGCCGGCTTGTTGCTGGCCGGCAGCACGTGGCAGCCGCCCTGCGCCAGGATGGGCAGCAGGTAGGTGGAGGTGCCGTGCGTGACGGGCGCGGAGACGAGGTAGCGGTCGCCGGCATCGAAGCCGAAGGCCTGGATCTGGTTCACCAGCGTGGCCACCCAGGCGCGGTAGGGCTGCATCACCCCCTTGGGCACGCCCGTGGAGCCGCCCGTGAACTTGATGGCCTGCGCCTCGTCGCGCGAGCGCTGGTGAGGCGTTGGCATGCGCCCCTGCTGGGCCTGCGCGAGGGCGGCGAGCAGCGGCGTGCCCGCGCACTCGCCCAGCGCCACGGCCTGCACGTTCGACAAATCCAGCGTACCCAGGTGTGCGGGCTCGGCCACGACGATGGACGGCGCGGTGAATTCGATGATGCGGTTCAGCTCCGCCGCGGGATTGCGCCAGTTCAGCGGCACCCACACCTTGCC
This sequence comes from Acidovorax sp. MR-S7, assembly GCF_000400995.2. GTDB lineage: Bacteria > Pseudomonadota > Gammaproteobacteria > Burkholderiales > Burkholderiaceae_C > MR-S7. The sequence goes on from NZ_DF238919.1 coordinate 51,562, forward strand.
CGCCGCCAGCACGGCCAGCAGCGCCACCACGTGGTCCACGGTGTTGCCCGCGCAGATGCCCACGCGCGAGCCCGGCTGCGCATCGAGCGCCTGCAGCGCGCAGGCCGCAGCGTTCACGCGCCCGGCCAATTCGGCATAGGTCAGCACCTCGCGGCCGCTCACCAGGGCTTCGCGCTGCGGGTACAGGCGGGCGGCGCGGTAGAAGAAATCGATGGGGTACATGCAGTTTTCCGCAATACGGACTTGTTGAAAGAAGAGCAGCAGGAATTGGCGCAATTTTTCCCATAAACATCTACAAGCCCAAGTCGATAAGTCCACAATACGGATTCACTGCAAATTTTTTTATCCATGTCCACCGTCCAAAGCCTGGGCCGCGCCATCGAACTGCTGCGGCTCATTTCCGCCGAGCACACCAGCGGCGCGCGCCTGTCCGACCTCGTGGCCGCCAGCGGCCTGCCCCAGCCCACGGTGCACCGGCTGCTGCGGCAGATGGTCGAGGGCGGGCTGGTCATGCAGGATGCGCAGCGCCGCTACCGGCTGGGCCATTTCGCGTACGAGCTGGGGCTGGTGGCATCGACCCATTTCCACCTGCGCGACCAGTGCGCTCCGCACCTGGGCCGCATCAGCGCGGAGACGGGCGACACGGCCTTCCTGATGGTGCGCAGCGGCGCCGACTCGTTCTGCCTGGACCGCCAGTCGGGCAGCTTTCCCATCCAGGTGCTCACGGTGCAGGTGGGCAAGCGCAGGCCGCTGGGCATCGGCGGCGGCGGGCTCGCGCTGCTGAGCTTCATGCCGCGCGAAGACCTGCCCGGCGTGCTGGACCGCATCGAGCCGCACCTGGCCCCCTACGGCGGCTTGACGCGGCGGATCCTGCTCGGGCTGGTGGAGGAGGCGCGCGCCCAGGGCTATGCGCGCATCACCGACTACGCCGTGGCCGGCGTGACCAGCGTGGGCGTGCCCATCCGCGACCGGGGCGGCGCGGTGGTCGGCGCCATCAGCGTCAGCGCCATGACGGCGCGCATGCAGCCCAGGGAAGAGATGGTCGTGCAGACCATGCAGCGGGAGGTGGCGGCGCTGCAGCGGTCACTATGAAAACGGAAGCTGCTTGCGCTTGATTGACAAGGGTTTCCATGCCATTTCCACCCAGAAATGGCTTGCAACCAGCGCGGCCAGCTATGGATGGGGTAGCACCCTCAGCCCCGCGGCGCCACGGGATAGGTGCCCGGCACGAGGATGGACTTGTCCACGTTCTGGATGTTGGTGTGGCCGCAGAAGGCCATGCTCACGTCCAGCTCCTTGTGGATGATTTGCAGCGCCTTGGCCACGCCCGCTTCGCCGAACGCGCCCAGGCCGTAGGCCATGGCGCGGCCGATCATGGTGCCGCGCGCGCCCAGGGCCCAGGCCCGCAGCACGTCCTGGCCGCTGCGGATGCCGCCGTCCATCCACACCTCCAGCTTGTCGCCCACCGCATCGACGATGGCCGGCAGCGCATGGATGGAGGACGGCGCGCCGTCGAGCTGGCGCCCGCCGTGGTTGCTGACCACGATGGCGTCGGCGCTGTTGTGGGCCGCGAGCAGCGCGTCCTCCACTTCCATGATGCCCTTGAGGATGAGCTTGCCGCCCCACTGCTGCTTGACCCAGCGCACGTCCTCCCACGACAGGCGCGGGTCGAACTGCTCGTTGGTCCACGCGGCGAGCGAGTTCATGTCCGACACGCCCTTGACGTGCCCCACCAGGTTGCGGAAGGTGCGCCGCTGCGTGCCCGCCATGGCCATGCACCACTGCGGCTTGGTCATGAGGTTGAGGATGTTCCTGAGCGTGGGCCGCGGCGGCGCCGTGAGGCCGTTCTTGATGTCCTTGTGGCGCTGGCCGATCACCTGCAGGTCGAGCGTGAGCACCAGAGCGCTGCATTTCGCGTCCTTGGCGCGCTGGATCATGCGGGCCATGGCATCGCGGTCGCGCATCATGTAGAGCTGGAACCAGAACGGCGCGCTGGTGTGCTCGGCGATGTCCTCGATGGAGCAGATGCTCATCGTGGACAGGGTGAACGGAATGCCGAACTTCTCAGCCGCGCGCGCGGCGTGGATCTCGCCGTCGGCGTGCTGCATGCCGGTGAGGCCCACGGGGGCGATGGAGACGGGCATCTTCGCCTGCTGGCCCACCATGGTGGTGGCGGTGGTGCGGCCTTCCATGTTCACGGCCACGCGCTGGCGCAGCTTGATGGGGTGGAAGTCGCTCTCGTTGGCGCGGTAGGTGCCCTCGGTCCACGAGCCGGAATCGGCGTAGTCGTAGAACATGCGGGGCACGCGCCGCTCGGCGATCACGCGCAGGTCTTCGATACAGGTGATTTTGGAAAGATCGGCCACGTCGGTTCCTCGGGGGGATGGGGTGCAAACGGCAAGCCACGCATCGTAGCCCCAGGCACCCCGGGCCGGCTTGAAGGCTTTTGCGCGGCCCGTGAATTTTTTTATTGCGCCGGCACGATCAGCGCCACGCGGCGGTTTTCCTGGCGCGCGGCCTCGCTGGTGCCGGCCACCAGCGGGCGGCTCGCGCCGTAGCCGCGCACGTCGATGCGCTCGCGCGGGATGCCCGTCTCGGCCAGCACCTGGGCCACCGACTGGGCGCGGCGCAGCGACAGGCGCTCGTTGTAATCGGACGAGCCCTGGTCGTCGGCATGCCCTTCCACGCGCAGCGCGCGCACGCCCACCTCCACCAGCGCACGGCCCATGCGCGCCAGCATCTCGCGGCGCTCGCCGGCCATGGCGTCGGAATTGAAGTCGAACAGCAGCTTGCCGGACATCTGCAGCTCCCAGCCGTCGTCCGTCTGCACGAAGCCCTGCGCGCGCAGCACCTGCACGCGGCGCTCGGCCGGCGCGTCGGCAGCCGCGGGCGGCGGGCTCTGGCAGGCGCCCAGCGCCAGCGCGGCGGCGCACAGCCACAGCAGGCGCAGGAAGAACCGGGTGGGGGTTGCCATCGTCGTCGTCATCTCTGTGTTTCCTCCGTATCCGTATCCGTATCCGTCATCCGCCGGCCCCGGCGGGCCTTCACTTCGTACATCGCGGCATCGGCGCTGCGCAGCAGCGACTCCATGTCGCCGCCCTGCTGCGGGAACACGGCCACGCCTGCGCTCACCGCCGGCTGCAGCACGCTGCCGCCCTCCAGCACCAGCGGCGCACGCATGGCGGCCGCCACGCGCTCGGCCAGCGCCGCCGCCTCGGCCTGTGCGGCCGGGGGCGCCATGACCACCGCGAACTCGTCGCCGCCCAGGCGCGCGACCACGTCGCCCGCGCGCCCGTCCACGTGCACTTGGGCCTGCAGGCGGCGCGCCACCTCGATCAGCAGCGCGTCGCCCGCGGCGTGGCCGTGGGTGTCGTTGACCTGCTTGAAGCGGTCGCAGTCGATGAACAGCAGCGCCATGGGCTGGCCGGTGGCGCGCGCCTGCGCGATGGCCGCCTGCAGCTGCTGCTCGAAGCTGGCGCGGTTGGGCAAGCCGGTCAGGCTGTCGTGCAGCGCGCGCTGCTGCAGTTCGGCGTTCTTCTGCCGCAGCAGCGCCTCGCGGTCTTCCAGCTCGCCCAGCAGGGCGTTGAAGTCGTCGCCCAGCTCGCGCAGTTCGTCCAGCCGCGCAGGCGGCACGCGCAGGCCCGTGGCGCGCTCGCGCCGCACCGCGCGCGCCACGTGGGCGAGCGCCTGCAGCGGCGTGACCATGTCGCGCAGCATGCGCCGCGCGAGCAGCAGGCCCACCGCGCCGCTGACGGCCGTGCAGGCCAGCAGCGCCGCCAGGCCGGTGAGCACGAAGTTCAAGAGCGCCTGGCCGTCGCCGCGCAGCTCCACCGAGCCCACGGGCACGCCCTCGTAGCGGATGGGCGCCATCGCCGGGGCCAGCAGCGCCAGCCGCGCCAGCGCCTGCCCCGTGCGCGCGCGCAGGCCGGGCGCAGCGCCCTGCCACTGCGCGAACACCGCTCCCTGCGCGTCGCGCACCACGGCGCGGGCCACGCCCTCGTGCGCGAGCATGTGCGCCAGGGTCTGGCCGGCATCTTCGGCGTCCTTGAAGACCACCGCCGCCTCGACCGTGTAGGCGACGGAGCGCGCCATGAGCTGCAGGTTGCTCTCCAGGTTCACACGCAGCGCCACCAGCCCCGCCAGCAGCAGCAGCGAGCCGGCCAGCGCCATCGCCATCAGCGCCATGCCCAGGTGCGCGCGGCGCACCACGCCGCGCAAGGAGGAGGGCCTGCCCGCCGCCCCGTGCCGCTGGCCCATCAGGGAGCGCCCTTGCGCCGCGCGAGCTGCAGCACGCGCGGATTCACGCGCACGCCGCTGCGCGCCACGGAGTCGAGGTTGGTCTCGAAGGCCACGCCGTTCTCGCGCACGTCCAGGCAGAACATGCAGCCGATCAGGCACAGCTCCTGCCGCTCGCTGATGGACAGCAGCGGCTGCGATTCGAGCCGCGCACGCAATTGGCGCCAGGCGGCGTCGTCCAGCATGCCGGCATAGACGCCGTCGCACTGCGAGAGCAGCCCGGCGTCGTCCAGCCGCATGCGGCGCACCTGCACGCGGCGCTCGCCCGGGAGCACGCCGCCCTTGAGCAGTTCGTCCGCGTATTCGGTGGGGCCGACGACGCACAGCCGCACCGTCTGCGGCGCGGAGGGCCAGCGCGTGTAGCCCAGGATGCCGAGCACCGTCTTGGCGGCCGCCTGCGACTTGTCGTCGGTGACGATCTCCTGCGCGCGCGCCGCGCCCACGGCCAGCCACAGCGCACACAGCGCCGCCAGGGCATGCATGAAGAGGGGGGACATCGCCACGCTGCGGCCTTTCGAAACAGGAGGAAACAGTGTAGCGGCCATGCTACTCACGAGCGCGCACGCCGGCGCCGCGCACCTCGATCTGGATCCGGTCCAGCACCTGGCCGCGCGCGTCCGTCAGCTCCACGCGGTGGCGGCCGGGCCAGGGCAGCCAGGCCCATTGGGCGCCCTGTCCCACGGTTTTGCCGTCGATGCGCCAGCGCACCGCGGCGCTGTCGGCCTCGAAGCGCAGGCGCTGGCGCGCGGGCGGGATGTCGGGGTCCAGGGCGACGATGGTGCCCGGCGCGGGCGCGAGGATGCGCGCGGAAGGTTGAAGGTCTTTTTGGCCTCCAGCGCTTTCCTGGCGAGCGCTGGAAGCTCCCTTATCCATAGCAAAAAGCGACTGCTGCGTGCCGCGCAGAAACCATTCGTCGCGCGCGCTCTCCAGCCAGCCGCCATCGGGCGCAGAGCCGTAGCGCACGGGCTGCCGCACCACGTCCTGCGGTGGCGACGGCGCGCGGCTGGGCGTGGTGCGGTGCAGCCAGCCCATCACGTCGGCCCAGATGGGCGCCGCGCCGCTGGTGCCGCTCACGTCGTGCATGGCGGCGCCGCCGGCATTGCCCACCCACACGCCCACGGTGTAGCGCTGCGACCAGCCCACGGCCCAGTTGTCGCGCATGTCCTTGCTGGTGCCGGTCTTCACGGCCGTCCAGAGGCGCGTGGCGAGCACGCTGTCGGTGCCGAAGGTGCGCACGCGGGCGTTGGCGTCCGAGAGGATGTCGCCCACGATGAAGGCCGCGCCCGCATCCAGCGCGCGCGTGCGCTGCGGGCGCGGCGTGGCGGCGAAGGCCACGGGGCTGGCCTTGCCGCCGTTGGCGAGCGCGCGGTAGGCGTTGGTGAGGTGCAGCAGCGGCACCTCGGCACTTCCCAGCGCGAGGCTGTAGCCGTAGTAGCCGCCCGACTCCTGCAGCGGCATGCCTAGGCGCTGCAGCTGCGCGAAGAACGCATCGGGCGACACCATGACCAGCGTGCGCACCGCCGGCACGTTGAGCGAGGCGGCGAGCGCCGTGCGCACCGACACCCAGCCCTTGAACTGCCGGTCGTAGTTCTGCGGGATGTAGAGGCCGCCTGCCGTGCTGATCTGCGCGGGCGAATCCTCGATGAGCGAAGCGGCGGTCAGGCGCCGCTCGGCGATCGCCTGCGCGTAGAGAAAGGGTTTGAGCGTGGAGCCTGGCTGGCGCGCGGCGAGCACGCCGTCCACCTCGGCCGCCTGGCTCAATGCGCCGGAGGAGCCGACCCAGGCCAGCACCTCGCCCGTGGCGTTGTCCAGCACCACCAGCGCGCCGTCCTCCACGTTGCGCCCGCGCAGCTCGCGCAAGTGGCGCGTGAGTGTCTCCATCGCCACGCGCTGCAGCGGCGCGCTGACGGTGGAGCGCACGCGCTCGCCGGCTTCGGCCCGGCGCAGCAATTGGCGCGCGAAGTGCGGCGCGATGCCCTCGCTGGCGTCGAACGCGCGGCGCTGCAAGGCGGCGGTGGTGAAAAGGTCGAGCGCATCGCAGTCCGCCTGCTTGCGCATCTCGCGCAGCACGCCGCAGGCGCGCCGCGCCACCAGCGCAGGCCGGGCATTGGGCGCACGCACCAGCGCGGCGGCGACGGCCGCCTCGCGCTCGTCGAGCCCGTGCGCGGCCTTGCCGAACAGCGTGCGCGCGAGCGCGTCGATGCCCACGATCTCGCCACGGAACGGCACGAGGTTCAGGTACGCCTCCAGGATCTGGTCCTTGCGCCAGCGCCGGTCGAGCACCTGCGCGGCCACGGCCTGGCCGAGCTTCTGCGTGACCGTGCGCCCGCCCGGCCCCTGGCGCCAGTCGCCATCGAGCAAGCCCGCGAGCTGCATGGTGAGCGTGCTCGCGCCGCGCGTGCGCTGGTTCCACAGGTTGCCCCAGGCGGCGGCGGAGACGGCGGCCCAGTCCACCCCGCTGTGCTCGTAAAAGCGCTTGTCCTCGCTCAGTACCAGGGCCGTGCGCAGCGCGGGCGACACGGCGGCCAGCGGCTGCCACTGGCCCCGGCGCACCGTGGCGTCGGTGCGCAGGCGCTGGATCACCTCGCCCTCGCGCGAGAGCACCAGCGTCTCGGACGGGCGGAAGTCGGCGCGCACCTCGTCGAACGTGGGCAGCGCGTGCGCCCACGCGGCCGCCAGGGCCAGCCAGACGGCGGCGAGCGCACGGCGCATCGACGCCCGGCGTATCGACGCGCGACGTATCGACGCCCGACGCATCAGAGTCCGGCGCATCAGAGTCCGGCGCGCAAGCAGGCCGCGTCGCACCAGCGCTGCGCCACGGCGGGCGTGGTGGCGCATACCGCGTCGTGCGTGGCCGTGGTCACGGCGCGCTCCAGCAGCTGGATATCGGCCTCGTGCTGGCGTGCCACGTGCGGATCCTCGAAGAAGATCGCACGGTGGCAACGCCGCTCCAGCACCAGGTCGGCGATCTGCGCGTCGCCGCCCAGCGGACCGCTGTTGAAGCGCTGCACCCAGGGCACGTCCGCGGGCCAGCCCCGGCTCCATGCCATCTCGTTGAGGCGCTGGCCCGTGGTGCCCGTGCCCACGCGGCGGCCGAAGCGCGAGAGCAGGTCGAAGTTGCGCGCGGCGAAGTCGAGCATGGCGCTCTTCATCGCGTCGTGGGCGATCAGCGCGAGCGTCTGCGCGCCGTAGTCGTGAAAGCGGTCGGCGTTGCGGTCGGGTGGCAGGCCGGCGTGGATGCGCTCCATCTCCACCCAGTCGCGCGCGCTCGCCACGGTGGAAAGGAACGGCTTGCCGTGGATCACGCACTGGCGCTTGAGCGCCAGCGCCTCGGGGAAGATGGACGACGGGTCCACCGGGTCGATGAGGTAGATCGCGCCATCCAGCGTGCGCCCCGGCTCGGGCATGCCCACCACCTCGGCCACGAGCTTCATGAGCCCGCCGTCACGCCCGTAGGGGTAGCGCACCAGCGGCGCGTAGCCGCGCAGCATGCCGGCGGCGGCGATCGCATCGTGCGTGCGGCCCACGGCGTGCAGGCCCATGTTCAGTTCGCGGATGCCCGCCTCGCAGGCGCGCAGGAAAGCGAACAGCGCGGCGTCTTCGGTGTGGTGGTGCAGGCGGTTGGCGGCGAGGCCGATGAGCATGGCGTGGCGTCTTTCGTTGGAAAACCCCGGAATCGTAAGCGCCGTGGAGCGGCCCCGGGGGATTTGATGCACATCAAAACCCCACTCGCAGCGGGTCACCAGACTGCATGCACCCACCGCCATGAGCCACAAGAAGTTCCCCATCCATCCCGCGCGGCCCGAGCTGATCTGCTGGGGCTGCGACCGCTACTGCGCGGCGGATGCGATGGCCTGCGGCAACGGGTCAGACCGCACGCAGCATCCGTCGGAGCTGTTCGGGCCGGACTGGGCCGAGTGGGAGCCTCCCGTGGAGCAGCGCCGGGACCCGCCGCCTCACCCCAGCGACAAGAGCACGGGCTGATGGTCCGACGCCTGCGTCTGCACGTCCACATCCATCGCGCGCACGCGGCCCTTGAGCGAATCGCTGACCCAGACGAAGTCGCAGACCACCGGCTCGGGCGCGTAGGTGCGGTCGAACAGGCAGAACGTGGGCGGTTGCGGCTCGGCGGGGTGCAGCAGGCGCCAGGCGTCGTGCAGCGGCGGTGTGCCGGGTTGCGCCCAGCCGGCGGCCTCAAAGGGCGAGAGGGGCGCGGCGATGGCGGCGTATTCGGGCTCGTGCGCCTGCAGGTTGAAGTCGCCGCAGAGCACGGCATGCGGCGTGTGCGGCTTGGCCTGGAAGGGCGAGCCGTCGCGCGCGTCCTGCGGCGGGCGCGCGGCCTGGGCGGCGGCCTCCAGGTGCAGGGCGCGCAGCGCGAGGGCCTGGGCCATGCGCTGGGGCTTGGAGAAGTATTCGAGGTGCGTGGTCATCACGCGCACCGGGTCCAGCGCCGCATCGTGCACCGTGAGCACGCTGCACATGCGCGGCATGCTGCGCACGCCCGCGTCGTGCGGGTACGGCAGCGGGTGGTGGCGCAGTTGCAGCACGGGCAGGCGCGTGGCGATGAGGTTGCCGAAGCGCTGGCGGCCCGCATCCGTCCATTCATCCACGGCCGCGCCGAAGAAGACCTGCCAGCCGGGCGGCAGCAGCGCGCGCACCTGGGCGAGCTGGTCGCCGGGTGCGCCCGCGAGGCCGGGGTAGTTGACGGCGATTTCCTGCAGGCAGAGCACGTCCACGTCGCCCATGCCGAGCGCATGGCGCACGATGCGCGCCGCGTCCACGCGGCCGTCGAGGCCGCGGCACCATTGGGTGTTCCAGGTGACGATCTGCATGCTGCAATCTCAAAAATGATAGCTGCTCGCGCTTGATGGACAAGCGCTGGAGGCCATTTTTACTTGATCCCCGCGCGCATGAAACTCTGCACGAACTGGCGCTGGAACAGGATGAAGCCGATGAGCAAGGGCGCGGTGGACATGAGCGTGGCGGCGGTGATGATCGACCATTCCACGCCCTGCTCCACGGACGAGAACACCTGCAGCCCCACGGTGAGCGGGCGCGATTCGACGCTGTTGGTGATGATGAGCGGCCACAGGAAGTTGTTCCAGTGGAAGCTGACCGACACCAGAGCGAACGCGGTGTAGACGGGCCGCGCGAGCGGCACGTAGACGCGCCAGAGCACCTGCAGCGCGCTCGCGCCTTCCACGCGCGCGGCTTCGTCGAGTTCCTTGGGAATGCCCATGAAAGTCTGGCGCAGCAGGAAGATGGCGAAGGCCGAGGCGAAGTACGGCAGGCCGATGGCGGTGAGCGTGTCCACGAGGCCCAGGCGGCCCATGGTCTTGTAGTTCTCGACCAGCAGGATGTCCGGCATGATCATGAGCTGCACCAGCACCAGCGCGAAGGCCACGTTCTTGCCGCGGAACTCGTAGCGCGCGAACGCATAGGCGGCGAGCGTGGAGAGCACGAGCTGCGCGGCCAGGATGATGGCGACGAGCAGCACGGTGTTGAGGAAGTAGCGCGCGAACGGCGCGGCCTCCCAGGCGTGGCGGAAGTTGTCGAGCGTCCACGGCGCGTCGAGCGCGAAGCGCGTGGCGTATTCGGCGGGGTGGAAGGCCGTCCACACCGCGTAGGCCAGCGGCAGGATCCACAGCACCGCCAGCACCCATGCGGCCAGGGTGTCGAGCCACGTGGCGCCGTAGATGGTGTTCGCACGCGCCTTCATTTGTAGTGCACCCGCTTGTCCAGGACGAAGAACTGGATCAGCGCCACGCTGGCGAGCACCACGACCAGCACCACGGTGATGGCGGCGGCGTAGCCCGTGTCCCAGAACTTGAAGCCCACTTCGTACAGGTGGTAGAGCAGCAGCGTGGTGGCGTTGTCCGGCCCGCCGCGCGTGAGGATGAAGATGTGGTCAACAAGGCGGAAGGCGTTGATGACCGCGTTGATCAGCACGAACAGCGTGGTGGGCATGAGCAGCGGCCACTGCACGCGGCGGAAGAAATACCAGCGCGACGCGCCCTCGATGGCGGCGGCTTCCTTGAGGCTGGGGTTCAGCGTCTGCAGCGCGGCCAGGTAGAAGATCATGAAGAAGCCGGCCTCCTTCCACACCGCCACCACGGTGACGCAGGCCAGCGCCGTGGACGGGTCACCCAGCCAGTTGCGCGAGGGCAGGCCCAGGCTACCCGTGATCTGCTCCAGCAGCCCGTACTGCGGCGTGTAGAAGAACAGCCAGATGTTGGCCACGGCGATCATGGGCAGCACCGTGGGCGTGAAGTAGGCCATGCGCACCAGCGTACGGCCGGCCATGCGTTCGTTGACCCACAGCGCCATGAGCAGCGCGAGGCCGATGGAGAGCGGAATCGTCGCCCCCGCGAACCACAGGTTGTTGCGCACGGCCTGCCAGAACACCGGATCGTCGACCATGACCGCATAGTTCTCCAGCCCCACCCACTCGGCCGGACGCGCGCCGCGCGGGGTGGAAAAGAAGCTGTCGATCAGCGTGGCGACGGCGGGCCAGTGCGTGAAGGCCACCAGCAGCACCAGCGCGGGCAACAGCAGCAGCCACGCGTGCAGCGCGCGCTGGCTGGCTCCCGCGTTGGGCGATGCGTTCATCACTTATAGGAACGCAGGATGCGGTCAGCCTCGCGCTGCGCGTCCTTGAGCGCCTGAGCAGAGGTCTTGGTGCCGTTGAGCGCGGCCTGGATGGCGTCGTTGAGCACCTTGGTCACGCGCTGGTTCTCGTGCGTGGAGAACTCGGCCACCGACACGGGCAGCTGGTCGCGCGCGACGAGGGCGGGCGGGAATTCCTGGCCGTATTTCTTCAGCGCGGGCGTGTCGTAGGCGGCGGGCGAGATGGCGACGTAGCCGCTGTCCATGCTCCACTGCGCGGCGTGCTCGGGCTGGGTGATCCACTTGGCGAACTCGAACGCGGCCTGCTGCTGCTCCTTGGGCGCCTTCTTGAAGATGTAGAAGTTGCCGCCGCCCGTGGGCGAGCCGCCCTTCTTCACGTTGCCCGCGATCTGCGCCACGCCGAAGTCGAACTTGGCGTTGGCCTTCACGTTGGTCAGATTGCCGGTGGTCGTGACGATGATGGCGGCCTTCTTCTCGAAGAAGTCCTTGGGCGTGGTGCCCCACTCCACCACGCCCTTGGGGTGCACGCCGTCCTTGGCAAGGTTGACCCAGAAATCGAGCGCCTCGATCACCTTGGGGTTGTCGAACGTGACCTTGGTGCCGGCCTCGTTGGCCAGCAGCACGTCGTTGGGCGTGGTCAGCGTCTGCAGCATCCAGTAGGCGAAGCCCGTGGAGGGGATCTGGATACCGTACTGCGTGACGTTGCCCGAGGCGTCTTTCTTCGTGAGCTTGCGCGCGGCCTCCTTCAGCTCCTTCCAGTTGGCGGGCGCCTTGTTGGGGTCGAGCCCGGCCTCCTTGAACGCCTCCTTGTTGTAGTACATGACCACGGTGGAGCGCTGGAACGGAATGCCCCAGGTCTTGCCGCCCGTCTGGCTGTTGGCCATGAAGGCGGGGTAGAAGCCCTTGAGCCAGGCGCGGTCGGCGTCGGTCTTCACGAAGTCGTCGATGGGGGCGATGGCATCTTCGTCGATCAGCGTGAACATGTCGGTGGACAGCAGCACCGAGGTGGCCGGCGGCTTGCCCGACTTGTGCGCGGTGAGCGCCTTGACGATGGTCTCCTGGTATGTGCCCGCGTAGATGGGCGTGACCTTGACGCCAGGGTGCGCCTTGTTGAACGCCTCGGCGTAGCCGTCGATCACCTTGGTGATGGGGCCGCCCACGGCCACGGGGTAGTAGAACGGCACTTCCAGAGTCTGGGCCAGCGCGCCCGTGGCGCAGGCGGCCAGCGCGGCGGCGGAGAGGGTCTTCAGAAAGGTCTTGCGTTGCATGGGAGCTCCTTGAGAGTCAGGCCGCGATGCGCTGGCCTTCGGAATCGAAGAAATGGCAGTCCTGCGCTTGCCAGCGCAGGTGCACGGACTGGCCGTGCGCGGCCTGCTGCCGGCCCGGCGCGCGCACGGTGAGGGTTTCGCTGCCCACAGCGCAGCGCAGCACCGCGTCGGCGCCCAGGTATTCCTGGCTTTGCACGGCGGCGGGGACGCCCGCGTCGGCCAGCGCCACCGCCTCGGGCCGCAGGCCCAGCCAGTGCGCGTGCGCGGGACCCGCGTCGATGTCGGTGCCCGCGATGCGGCCGGCATCCAGCCGCAGCAGGTTTATGGGCGGCGTGCCGATGAAGCGCGCCGCGAAGGTGGTGGCGGGCGCGGCATAGACGGCGCGCGGCGGCGCGCACTGCTCCACGCGGCCCTGGTGCAGCAGCACCACCTGGTCGGCCATGCTCATGGCCTCGGTCTGGTCGTGCGTCACGTAGACCACGGTAAGGCCCAGGCGCTGCTGCAGCTCGCGCAGCTCGGTGCGCATCTCCTGGCGCAGTTGCGCGTCGAGGTTGGAGAGCGGCTCGTCCATCAGGCACACGCGCGCTTGCGCCACCAGCGCGCGGCCCAGCGCCACGCGCTGCTGCTGCCCGCCCGAGAGCTGCGCGGGGCGCCGCTCCAGCAGGTGCGCCAGGCCCAGCAACTCCGCCGCCTGGGCCACGCGCCCGGCCGCCTCGGCCTTGGGCACCTTGCGCACCGAGAGGCCGAAGCCGATGTTCTCGCCCACCGTCAGGTGCGGGAACAGCGCGTAGTTCTGGAACACCATCGCGATGCCGCGCTGCGCGGGCGGACGGTGCGTGACGTCCTGCCCGTCGATCAGCACGCGGCCCGACGTGGCCGTCTCCAGCCCCGCGATGATGCGCAGCGTGGTCGATTTGCCGCAGCCCGAGGGGCCCAGCAGCACGCAGAAGGAACCTGGCTCAATGCGCAGGTGCATGGACTGCAATGCGGTAGTCGCCCCCCAGGATTTGGCAACCGCGTCAAGCTCGATCAGTGACATCGCGGCAGTTTAGAGGCGTGTCGTGACAGCGGCGTTACGTTTTTCTTCAGGGTTTTCCTGTGGCATGGCTGTCACATGACAGCCATGCGCGGTCACGCAGGGTCGGTGTGGCCCGGCGCGCGGTTGAGCAGCTGGGTGCGCCGGTCGGCGCTCACGGACAGGTAGCGCTCGTAGTGCCGCAGGATGTCGGCGATGAGTTCCTCGCCGCGCAGGTACTGGATGTCGTAGCCCTGGCGCCCGTCGGCGAAGAAGGTGACGGGCTCCACCACGTAGCGCCGCTCCTCGTCCTGCGCCACCTCCGTCAGCATGAAGCCCCGCAGCTTGCGCCGCACGGGGCGCACGCCGTAGACGAAGTCGCGCAGCTCGGCCATGGGGATGGTCAGGCGCACCGACGCGGCCTCGCCCTCCTCCTCGCCGGTGGCGGTATCGTCCTGCACATGGGCCTGCACGCCGCGGCGGTCCAGCTCGGCCGCCACGTCGCGCATCGCGGGCAGCACCACGCTGTGCATGAAGCGCAGCACGTCCTCGCGCGTGGGCTGGTGCACGATCTGCTCCAGGCGCTTGCGCCAGTGCTGGCCGCTCCAGAAGTTCGTGGCATGCGCCAGCTCCTGGGCGGAATGCGCGCGGTCGGCCTGCATGCCGCGCCACAGGCCCCAGCACAGCGCCACCATGATGGCCGCCACCGGCAGGGCCGCGCCCAGCGTCAGCGCCTGCAGTGCCTTGAGGCCGCCTGCCACCAGCAGCACCGCGGCCGTCACGCCCAGCACCGCCGCCCAGAAGAGCCGCTGCCACACGGGCGAGCGCGGGTTGCCGCGCGTGGCGATGGCATCCACCACGTAGGCGCCCGAGTCGGCCGAGGTAACGAAGAACACCGCGATCAGCACGATGGCCAGCCACGAGACGGCCTTGGCCCACGGCAGGTATTCGAAGAAGCGGAACAGCAGCGCGTCCACGTTGCCGGCCGTCTGCGCCAGCGCGCCCTGGGCCACGTGGGTGTCGATCCAGATCGCGCTGTTGCCGAAGGCCGTCATCCACAGCAGGTTGAACGCGGTGGGCACGAGCAGCACGCCCACGATGAACTCGCGCACCGTGCGCCCGCGCGAGATGCGCGCGATGAACATGCCCACGAAGGGCGACCAGGAGATCCACCATGCCCAGTAGAGCACCGTCCACTGGCCGTACCACCCCGGCTCCTGCGGCGACTCGTAGGCGAAGGTGCGCAGCGACATCTGCGCCAGGCCCGAGAGGTAGTTGCCGACGTTCTCGCTGAGCGCCTGGAACAGGTGCACCGTGGGCCCGCAGATGATGACGAAGGCCAGCAGCACGAACGAGAGGCAGAGGTTGAACTCGGAGAGCACGCGCACGCCCTTGTCCAGCCCCGAGGCCGCCGACAGCCCCGCCAGGGAGACAACCACCACGACCATCGCCACGCGGAACAGCGCGGTGTCGGTGTTCCAGTCGGTCATCAGGCCGATGCCCGCGGCCAGCTGCAGCGCGCCGTAGCCCAGCGTGGTGGCGATGCCCGCGATGGTGCCCACGAGCGCGAAGGCGTCCACCGTGTGGCCGATGGGCCCGTTGATGCGCTGCTGCAGCAGCGGGTACAGCCCCGAGCGCATCGTGAGCGGCAGGTTGTAGCGGAAGCCGAAGTACGCCAGCACCAGCCCCATCGTGCCGTACACCGCCCAGGCGTGGAAGCCCCAGTGGAAGAAGGTGGACTGCAGCGCCTCGCGCGCCGCATCGGGCGTATCCGGCAGGGCCGTGGGCGGCTTGAGGTAGTGCTGCAGCGGCTCGCCCACACCGAAGTACATGAGCCCGATGCCCATGCCCGCTGCGAACAGCATAGCCGTCCACGAGAGGAAGCTGAACTCGGGCTTGGCATCGTCCGGCCCCAGCCGGATGTCGCCGAACCGGCTGGCCGCCACCAGCACCAGGAAGGCGAGGAACAGCGTCACCGCCACGCTGTAGAACCAGTCGAAATGCCCCACCACCCAGGCCTGCATGCCCGAGAAGAAGCGGTCGGCCTGCTGCGGGAACAGGCCGCACCCCACCAGCAGCAGCCCCAGCACCACGAGCGAGGGCACCACCACGGGCGCGGCGAAGGTGAGGCGCGGAGCGGAGCGTGCCACCATGTCTTCCGCGGGAGGTTCCGGCGTTTCGGTTTTTTCGTTTGGCATGAGGTTCCTTCAGGTTCCCAGGGTCACGGTGCGCGCCGGCGGAGCCGGGGGCACACTATTTCATCGATAGGGCCTTGGCGGTGTCGGACAACACGCCTCGTCGCGCCTTCCTGGGCTCCGGCCTCGACAGATCCGCCGCATCCATTGCCTTGAGGCATTCCATGAACGCCAGCGTCGCCGGCGAATGGGGGGCATCCTTCAACAGCAGCAGCCCGATCTCCCTGACGGTTGCCGGCCGGAATTCAACCAGGCGGCACCCTTCCAGGCTCACGCCATGCAGCGCTACCCGGGGCTGGATGCTCACGCCCAGGCCCAGGCGCACCAGCGACACCAGCGGGTACGTACCGGTCAGCTCCTGCGCAGGCTCCACGGCGAGGCCCGCGGAGCGGAAGCGTTCCTCGATGATTTCACGAAGATCCACGCCGCGCGGATTGAGGAGCAACGGATAAGCCGCCAGCTGTTTCGGCGCCAGCGTCTTGCGGCCTGCCAGTTCCGGCAGTGCGTCTGGCACCACGACCACCAGTTCATCCTCGAACAGCGCAGTGAAATCGACGCCCTCGGATCTCTCGCGGCGCGACACGACGGCAATGTCCACCTCGGCATTCACCAGTTTCTCGTGGGCACGCTGGGAGTCCACGTCGCACATCCGCACCTCGATCCCGGGATGCCGCTCCCGGAACCTGCGCATAGCTTGCGGCATGAACGTGGCCGCCAGCGAGGGCAACACCGCCACGCTCACGGAGCCTGCGCGCAAGGCCGCCTCGTCCTTGAGCTGCCGTATGACGCGTGCCAGGGTATTGCCTGCCACGTCCACCGCGCCGTACAGGCGCTCGCCCTCCGGCGTCAGCGCCACGGAGCGGGTATCGCGCGCGAACAGCTTCACCCCCAGCGCAGCCTCGATGTGCTGGACGTGAACGCTCAGGGCCGATTGCGATACGTGCAATTGCTCCGCTGCGCGGCGGAAGCTCTGCTGCTGGGCCACGGCCGCAAAGGACACCAGCTGGTTCAGGTTCACCCGGCGCAGCTCGGGAGGCCATCGTTGCTGCATTGATCATCTCCTGCGATCAATTCTTGCAGATTTATTAATTGCTGCAATACGGTGCGGCTCTTAGGATGCTTCCGAAAAGGCGCTCTCGCACAAGCGCCACAAGGAGACATGCCATGCGCCGGATCGCGTCAAAATTCTTGTACACGGGCTTGGGAACGCTCGCCATGCTCTGGGCCGCCGCTGGCGCAGCGCAGCCCGCGAGCTACCCCAGCCGCCCGGTCACCATCGTGGTGCCCTATGGGGCCGGGTCGAGCACGGACATCCTCACCCGCGTGCTGGCCAAGCAGCTGGCCAGCGAGCTGGGGCAGAACGTCGTCGTCGAGAACCGGGCCGGCGCAGGCGGCGCGCTGGGCAGCGCCTTCGTGGCCAAGGCGCCGCCCGACGGCTACACGCTCGTGATGGGAACCATTTCGTCCCACTCCATCAACGCATCGCTGCTCAAGGACCAGCCATTCAACGTCATGCGGGACTTCAAGCCGATCTCGCTGGTGGCCTATTTCCCCAACCTGCTCGCCGTCAACAACGACTTGCCCGTCAACAACCTACAGGAGCTGGTGGCCTATGCCAAGGCGCGCGGCAGCCTCAGCTACGCCACGGGCGGCGTGGGATCTTCGGGGCAGATGGCCGGAGAACTGTTGAAGCTCAGCACCGGCGCCCCGTTGAGCCACGTTCCCTACAAGGAGGTCGGACAGGGCATCACCGACACCATCGCCGGCCACGTGCCCCTGATCTTCTACCAGGCCCCTGCCCTGGTGCCCCATATCCGCGACGGCAAGCTCAAGGCCATTGCCGTGCTGGCACCCGAGCGCACGCCGCTGCTGCCCGACGTGGCCACACCTGCCGAGCAAGGCGTCGCCGGCTTCGACGCCAGCGCATGGATGGGGCTCTTTGCCCCGGCATCCACACCGGACGCCGTCATCGCGAAGATCCACCGGTCCCTCGTGGACGCGGCACGCGACGCCGGCATGGCCAGGCAGCTCGGCGCGCAGGGGTTCACGCTGGCGGTAGATACGCCGGAGGCGTTCCACCGGTTCGTGGAAGCGGACATCGCCAAATGGGCCAAAGTGATCCAGACGACAGGAGCCACCGCGCAATGAATTCGCCCGCAACGAAAACCGTGTGCCTCAGGGAGGTTGCCCATGCGCGCTCCGGCGAGAAAGGCAACAGCTCGATGATTTCGGTCATCGCCTACGAACCGCAAGACTACGGCCTGCTGTGCGAGCAAGTCACCGTGGACGCGGTGCGAAAGGTCTTCGGGCCGATCACCCGCGGCAGCATCGCACGGTACGAAGTGCCGCGCATCGGCGCCCTCAACTTCGTGCTGGACGAAGTGCTCGAAGGAGGCCGGTCGCGGACGCTGGCCTTCGAAGAATCGGGCAAGGCCCTGTCGTCCCTCATGCTCACGCTGCCGGTACGGGTGCCCGCAGGCTACGTGGAGCGCAAGGACAGGCCGGCCACCGAGGAAGGGCCGCGCAGCAGGCCATCCGGGGATGCTGCCAAGCCGGCGGGCACGATCCGCCTCGCGGCAGCCACGGCCTGGTCACGCGACCGCTTCGAGCCCGCGCTGTCTCTCGTGCGGGACGAGGCCATCGACTACCTCTGCTTCGAATCGATGTCCGAAGTGACGATGAGCGCCGCCCAGGTCGCCCTCAACGACGGCCACGCCACCCCGCCCTACGACCCCTACCTGCTGGACCGCCTGCGCCCCGTGCTGGCCGAATGCAAGCAGCGCGGAATCCGCATCATCAGCAACCAGGGCTGGCTGGACCCGGACGCCGCAGCGCAGGCCGTGCAGGAACTGGCCGGAGAACTCGGCATCGCGGACCTGCGCGTGGCCGCCGTCTCGGGAGGCATCCTCACCGACCGCATCGCCGGACTGGGCCTGCGGTTCTCGGAGAACGACCAGGCCATCGCCGACCTCGAGGACGGTATCGTTTCCGCCGAGGCCTACCTGGGATGCGAGGGCATCGTCCAGGCGCTGCAGCAGGGCGCGGACGTGGTCATCACGACCCGGGTGGCCGACGCGGCGCTCTACCTCGGGCCGCTCGCCCACGAGTTCGGCTGGGACACGGGAAACAGCCAGCAGATGGCACGGGGCATGGTCGTCGGCCACCTCATGGAATGCGGCGCCCAGCTGGCGGGCGGCTACTTCGCCGACCCCGGCTACAAGGACGTGCCCGACCTGGCGCACGTCGGCAACCCGATCGCGGACGTATCGCCCGACCGCATCGTCCTGCGCAAGCAGCGCGGCAGCGGCGGCCTGCTGAGCCCCGCGACGTGCAAGGAGCAACTGCTCTACGAGGTCCACGACCCGGGCGCGTACATCGGCCCCGACTGCACCACGGACTTCGGGGCCGTCTCGTTCACGCAGATCGCGCCCGATACGGTGGAGGTCCACATCGCGGAAGGCGCGGGGTTTCCGAAGCCGGACACGCTGAAGGCGCTCGTCGGTGTGCGCGAGGGCTACATGACCGAGGAAATGGTGATCTTCGCAGGCCCCGGAGCGCACCAGCGCGCGCAGCTGACCGAGTCCATCCTGCGGCAGCGCCTGGCATCGGCGGGGCTGCAGGCGCAGGAAATGCGGTTCGACTACATCGGCGTCAATGCCGTCCACAGGGAAGCGACGCCGCCGTCCGCGCATGCGCCCTACGAAGCCGTCCTGCGGGTGGCCATCAAGACCGGCACCCGGCAACAGGCCGAACTGCTGCGCAAGGAAGTGGACCCGCTGGCCGTCAACGGGCTCTATGGAACCGGCAAGTGGGCGACCACGGCGAGCGGCTCCCGGGTCCGGTCCGTCATCGGGCTGAACTCGTGCCTCGTTCCACGGACGCTGGTCGACTGGTCCGTCTCGTTCGCCGAAGAAGCCGTCCACACCCCACAGGAGACTCCATGAGAAAACGCCATGCCTATGCCGCCATCGCCGCGCTCGCGGCCCTGCAGGCCACCGCGGCGCAGGCCGACGCCGCCTGGCCCAAGGCGCACCCCATCACCATGGTGCTGCCCGCAGGGGCAGGCGGCTCCTCCGATCCGCTGACGCGCTACGTCTCTGAAGAGATCGGCAAGCGCATCGGGCAGTCGTTCATCGTCCAGAACAGGCCCGGCGCAGGCGGCAATGTGGGCATGGTCTACGGCGCCAAGGCGCGCCCCGACGGCTACACCCTGACGATCAGCTGGACCGGACCGATGGCGACCAACCTGGCGCTCTACAAGGAGGTGGGCTTCAGTCCCCAGAAGGACTTCGCGCCGGTCGGCATGATCGGCTGCACGCCCAACGTGCTGGCCGTGGACAAGAGTTCCCCCCCGTCCTCGCTCCAGGAGTTCAACCGACTGGCCAAGGAGAAGCCGGAGAAATTCAGCTATGGAACGACCGGCGTCGGCAGCTCCTGGCACATCGCGGCCGAGATGCTCAACCGCGACCTGGGAGACCGCCTGGTGCACGTCCCCTACCAATCGCCCGGCGCGGCGTTGACCGACATGAAGGGGCGCCGCCTGGACGCCATCTTTCCGGTGATCCCCATGACGGTTCCCCATGCGCGCGCAGGGGAGATGAAGGTGCTGGCCGTCTTCTCCAAGGAGCGCTCGTCCGTGCTTCCCGAGGTTCCCACGACCGTGGAGCAGGGCTTCCCCGACCTGCTGAGCGACACCTGCTTCGCCCTGCTCGCGCCCGCGGGCACGCCCGCGCCCATCGTGGATCAGTTGAACAAGGCGCTGAACCAGGTGCTGTCCGACCAGGCCTCGCGCACGCGGATCGAGGACATGGGCATCCAGATCCGCTCCGGCCCGCCCTCCCAGCTCCAGGCTTACCTGGACACGGAGATTCCCAGGCAAGCCAGGCTGGTGCGCGCCATGGGCGTGTCGCCGGAGTGAGGGGCCGTCAGGGCTGCACCACCTTCACCCGCGCGTTGGGCGCCTCACCGAACATCTCGGGCGCGTAGAGCGCCTCCACGCGGCTGGGCGGAAGCTGGAACTCGCCCGCGTTGTTCAGGCGCACCGTGTACTCCATCTTCACCGTGCCCTTGGGCAGATACTCGTAGTAGCTGCGGAAGGCCTCGAAGGCGCGCTCCTCGAACGCGGGCCAGCCGTAGCCGGAGCGCTTCTCGCCCTGCGTGGCGATCTCGGAATCGCGCCCCAGGCCGCTGCCGAGGATGGTGGCGCCCGCCGGCACGGGGTCGGTGACCGCCACCCAGGTCATGTCGGCCGTGCCGGTCACCTCCAGCGACACGCGCAGCACGTCGCCGCGCGTGTACTGGCCGGCGGGCAGGCTCTTATCGGCCTGCTCCACGGGCGTGACGGTGCGGCGGATCGTGTACCCGGCGCTGAACGGCTCCTTGAGCGCGATGGCAGCGACCGACTGCAGCGTGAGCCAGGGCTTTCCCGTGCCCTGGTGCGTGACGACCAGGCGGTCGTTCCCGTTCCAGGGCAGGAACATGCCGTTGTTGCGGTAGTTGCCTGGGGCGGCGGGTGCGCCGAACCACGTGGTCTGGTGCGCGGCGCCGCTGGCGTCACTCGCCTTGATGCGCTCGACCTTGGCCCAATCCACGCTCGCCGCATTGGCGCCCATAGCCGCCCGGGTGATGCCCGAGACGGGTGTGGCCTCGAACTTCGCGCTGAATTTCTCCAGCGCCAGGCCGCCCCACAGGTTGGCCGTGGTGGTGTGCCACGCGCCGCCCTGCTGGCGCAGGATGAAGCCGTTGGCCAGGCGCCCCATGTCGTCCTTCCACGCAGGGTCGTCCATCACCGCGAGCATCAGGCGCGCGGTGTTCACGTCGCCGTTCTGCATGAGCCACCACCAGTAGTCGTCCTGCTCGGTGCTGAAGATCAGCTTGGTGCCCTGGTACGACAGGCGGGCTTTCAGCACGTTCATGGCCTCGGCCAGGCGCTGGTCGCGCTGGGGCACGCCATCGACGCGCTTGAGGATGTTCACCCAGTCGATCACCGTGTGCGTGGGCCACTGGTTGGGCGCGATGGTGATGCTGCCAAGCATGCGCGCCTGCGCCTTGCCGTAGCGCGAGAGCGCCTCGATGGCGGCGAGCTTGCGCATGTCCAGGTCCTTGCGCGGGCTCCAGAAGTCGCGCTGGATGCGGCCCTCGACGAAGGCGATCAGGCCGCGCTCCATGGGCTCGCGCGCCTCGGGCGGCAGAGAGAATTCCGGGTGCAGGCCCGAGGCCTCGTGCGTGGCGGCGAGCAGGTAGGCGGTGAGCGTATCGCTGCCCCGGTTCGCGCTGCCGTCACGCGGCGGGAAGTAGCTGGCGAGGCCGTCGCCGTCCAGGTACGTGGGCAGTTGCGCCACCATGGTCTGCCAGAGCTTGCCGTCGCGCAGGCCCACGGCCTTGCTGGTCTTCTGCTCCAGGCAGGCGAACGGGTAGTTGGCCCACCAGTCGCGCACGCCGGGCAGCCCTTCGGCCAGCTTGGGCTGCAGTGACATCTTCAGGCCGCCGCGCCCCGCGATGGCGTCCTTGGGCGGAGCCACATCGAGGTTGAAGGCGCCATCGACCTGCACCAGCGTCGCTTGCTGCACCGTGAGCGGCACGGCGGGGATCAGGCGCTGGCTGGCCTTGAGGGCATCGCGCGCCCCATTCACTCCTCCCAGCGTGTCGCGCGCCTCGATCTCCCACAGCAGCGCCTGCGCGCGCGTGGTGCCGAGCTGCGCGGGCGCGGTGACGCTCCAGGCCACCTCGCGCGCCTCGCCTGCTGGAATGTCCACGGTCTGCTTGTCGAGCTGGAGCAGCGTGGCGCGCGGCGCGACTTCCACCTTCATGGCCTGCTGCGTGGTGTTGCGCAACGTGAGCTGGGCGCGGAACTGGTCGTCCTCGCGCACCAGCGGCGGCAAGCCGCTGATGATCTGCAAGTCCTGCGTGGCGCGAATGCTCGTGGCGCCGGTGCCGAACAGGCCCGTGCCCGCATCGGCCACGGCGACGATTCTGAAAGTGGTGAGCGCGTCATTGAGCGGCACCGTCACCTTCGCCTGCCCTTGTGCATCGAGCTGGATCGCGGGCTGCCACAGCAGCAGCGTGTCGAGCAGCTCGCGCGTCTGCGCGCGGCCCCCGCCGCCGCCCGCGGGCACGGCCTTCTTGCCGTAGTGGCGGCGGCCGATGATCTCCATCTGCGCGGTGGAGGTGGAGACGCCCCAGGAGCGGCGCTGCAGCATGGCTTCGAGCAGGTTCCAGCTCTGGTTGGGCATCAGCTCCAGCAGCGCCTGGTCGACGGCTGCCAGCGCCACCTCGGCCCCGGCGGCCGGCTTGCCGTTCGGCAGCGTGGCCGAGATCGTGACCTGCGCCTTGCCGCGCACGGGGTAGCTTTCCTTGTCGGCCGCGACCTTCACGGCGATCTGGTGCGCCGCGTGGCCCACGCGCAGCTCGGCCAGGCCCAGGCGGTAAGCGGGCTTGGACAGGTCCACCATCGCCGTGGGCGCGACGTATTCGCGGCCCTCGTACCAGAAGGCGCTCCACCACTCGCGCGGCGCCTTGAAGCCCCAGGTGAAGAAGCTGTACCACGGCACCTCGCGCAGGCGCCCGCGCAAGGCGAGCACGCTCACGTAGACGTTGGGGCTCCAGCCTTCCTCGATCTTGAGCTGCACCGTAGGGTCCTGCCCATTGAGCTTCACCACGCGCGTCTCGATCACGCCCTCGCGCTCCACGCTGACCAGCGCGGTGGCGTAGCGGAACGGCATGCGCACCTGCAGGCGCGCGGTCTCGCCGGGCTGGTAGCTCTTCTTCTCGGGCAGCACGTCGATGCGGTCGTGGTCCTCGCCGCCGAACCAGAGTTCGCCCTGGCGCGTGACCCAGACGGAGGACGCGGCCTGCGCCTCGTTGCCGTCCTTGTCGCGCGCGGTCACGACCAGTTCCACCTCGCCGGGCTCGTCGAGCTTGGCATCGCACAGCAGCAGGCCGCGGCTGTCGCTCTTGCCGGTACAGACGGTGCCCAAATCCTTGGTCTCGGTCTTGTTGTCGTAGCTGTAGAAGCCCCCCACCATGCGCTTGCGGCTGGTGGTGGTGATGCGCGCGATGGCCTGCACCGCCAGCGGGACGCCCTCCTGCGCCTTGCCGTCCAGCCCCAGTGCCAGCGCCTGGAAGCGCACGCGGCTCGACGCCGAGGCCCAGCCCTCGGTCTTCACACCCGCGACCACGGCCGCAGGCCAGAGCGTGTGCGTGCTGCGCAGGGTCTGCACCTCGCCGTTGGGATCGGCGTAGGTGGCTTCGAGCACCAGGTCCTGCGCCTGGCGCGCGGCGGGCACGTTGTCGATGGCGATGCGGCCCGTGCCATTCTTGTCGAGCGTGAGCGGCAGCTTGTCGGCGATCACGCGCGTATCGCGGCTGGCAGCGGGCTCCTCGTCGTCGCTGGAATCACCGGATTGGCCCTTCCTGCGCGGCGGCTGGAAGCTGAAGGCGTCGAAGTCGCCGAACTGCAGGGACTTGCCGCGCACCATGGCCGACACGCGCACGGGCAACCCGGCCGCGCCGCCGCCCGCCACGTAGCCGACCTGCACGTCGGTGGGCACGGAGCGCGCGCGCACCAGGGGCTTGTTCTCGGCCGGCGCCACGCGGCCTTCGAACACCGGCAGGCGGAATTCCTCCACGCGGAAACTGCCGGACTCGAAGGACCGGCCCTCGCCCGCGCCGCGTAGCTCTACCTGGTACAGGCCCAGCTTGGCCGCCAGCGGCACGGCGAATTCGCTGGTCGCGGACAGGCCGCCCGTGCCCGTCTTGCGCCACCCGAGCGGCTGCATGAACTGCTGGCCGCTGCCCACGTGGGTGATGACGAGCTGCTCCGGACGCGCTTCGGGCAGCGCGAAACCGCGGCTGTTCTGGGCGCGCAGCAGGTGCTTCATCGATACGGTCTCGCCCGCGCGCAGCAGCGTGCGGTCGAAGATGGTGTGGGCCACCTCGTCGGGCCGCGGCTCGCTGCTGGTGGGCACGTTGAAGCGCCAGGGCTCGATGCCGCGCTGCCAGTCGCTCCAGGTGAAGGCCATGTCGTCTTGCGCACGTGCGCTGACGAAGTAGGCATTGCGCCACTCGCCTTCGCCGTGGCACTGGGGCGGCTCGGGCGACAGGCCTTGCAGCGCGGCCACGCCATCGGCGTTGGTGGTGGCCGTGGCCAGCTCGCGCCCGTCGCAGGCGGACACGCGCACCTTCGCGCCGGCCACGGGCAAGCCCTTGTCCAGCGTGGTCACCCAGGCCACGGCGTTCTCGCGGCCCAGCTTGAAGTGCACGCCCAGGTTGGTCACCAGCGCCGTGGTGCGCACGTACATGGTGCGCGGCGCGCCGTAGCGCTCGTCGAGCAGCGACTGGCCGAGCAGCGGCGAAGCGATCTCCACCACGTGGAAGCCCGCGGGCAGCGGAATGCCCACGACCTCGAAGGGGCGCGGATCGCCACTGGCGGGCTTGGGGATGTCCAGCGTCTTCACGCCTTGTGCGCCCGCAAGCAGCGAGAGCATGCGCGTCTGCACGTGGTTCTTGTCGCCCTCTTCCAGCACCTTGGGCAGCGGGCCGCTCACGTCCCGGCCGGCCTGCTTGCGCGAGACGGCATAGGCGTCGTAGCGCTCCACCTTGCGCATCCAGGCGATGATGTCCTTGTCGCTCTCGGGCTGGAGGGTGCTGACCTTGCCCGCGCCGGGCTGCAGGCCCTGCACGGCGAGCTGCGCCTCCACGTTGCGCAGCGTGACGGGCAGCAGCGCCGGGCCATCGGGTCCCTCGGCATAGCGCTCCACCACGCCGAAGGGCGACGCGGCGAATTTGGCCAGCGGCGGCATGCCCCCGGTGGCCACCTGGAGCGGGAAGCTCTGCGCGTTGACCAGCGGGCGGCCCGACGCGTCCTTGAACCCCGCGGGCAGCTCCAGCGTGAACTGCGTCTGCGCGGCCAGCGGCTCGGGGAAGGTGATGCCGGTGACGACGGAGTCGCCCTCGGCGCCGTCCTTGACCGTGGGCGCGAGCGTCTGCCCGCCGCCCTGGAGGCGGATGCCCTGCGCGAGCTTGACGGGCACCGGCGCGTTGAACGACAGGCGCATGGGCCGGATCGGCAGGCAGGCGGCCTGGGCGTTCTCGCGCTCGCAGCCGAAGTCGGCGCTGAAGGGCTCGCGCACCTTGAAGTCGAAGCGCTTTTCCACGCTGTTGGCCACGCCGCTCTCGGTGGCCACGCCCTTGCCGAACACGAGCTGCATCTTGCTGCCCGCGGTGAGCCGGCGCGTGCAGGCCAGCGTGGCATAGCGCAGCGGCGCAGCGGCGGCGGCCTTGTCCAGGTGCAGCGACTGCAGCAGCTCGGCGCGCTGCGCGTCTTCGATGAGGCGCACGGGAATGCGCTCGCCCACGCCGTCGGCCGCGCACCACACGTGCTCGCGCACGCTGGCGGTGGTGGCCGCGCCGTTCAGCTGCAGGACGAAGAACTGCTCCTCGTCTATGGCCTGCCAGGTGCCCGGGCGGATGTTCTGCACGAACGGCCCGCCGGTATTGAATTGATAGCTGCTCGCGCTTGACAGCTGAGCGCCGGAGGCCGATTTGAACCCCGATCGGACGCTGACCGTGCAGCGCACGCCCGGGGGCAGGTCCTGCGCGAAGTCGTAGACCCACTCGCGCTCGCTGGTCCAGCGGCCGGTGCCCTTGGCGGCATCGGCGTCGCTGCAGGCCACGGCGAAGGGCGCGGGCGCCTTGGGGTCGCCGAACTGCACGGCGGCGGCGTCGAACTTGGCCGCCAGCTGGCGCACGCGCGCCACTTCGCCCTGGGGCGACAGGCTGGTCACGGTGAGGGCCTGGGCCGCTCCGGCGGCGGCCAGGGCCAGGGACATGAGCGTTGCGTAGAGATAGGTTCTTTTCGCCATGTGCTTCAGGAAAGTTGCTGCGCAGCGCGCAAGCCGCAAGCGTAGCCCATCCCCCCGCGGAGGCAACCGGCCGGATCGCCTACACGCCGCCCGGCGGGGGCCGCCCACAATGCGGTACACGCCCTTCCACGCCCGCCTTCCATGCACGCGCCCTCCTCCACCCGCCGCTGGGAAATCGATGCCGTCCGCGGCCTCATGCTGGTGCTGATGACCCTCACGCACCTGCCCACGCGGCTGACCATGCCGCTGGGGCAGCCGTTCGGCTACGTCTCGGCGGCGGAGGGCTTCGTGCTGCTGTCGGCCTGCATGGCGGGGCTGGTGTACGGGCGCCAGGCCCTGCGCAAGGGCGTGCCGGCCATGCGCAGGGCCTTCTGGCGGCGCGCGGTCACGATCTATGCGTGCCAGGCGGCGCTGCTGCTGTTCCTGTTCACGGTGATCGCCTTCATCGGCCTCAAGGTGGACCAGCCCGCCGTGACGATGCTGATGAGTTTCTACCTCGACAAGCCGCTGGAGGCGCTGGTCGGCGGCCTGCTGCTGGTGTACGAGCCGCCGCTGCTCGACATCCTGCCGCTCTATATCCTGTTCATGCTGGCCAGCCCCTGGCTGATGACCTTCGCGCTGCGCCACGGCTGGGCGCCGGTGATGGCCGCGAGCATCCTGCTGTGGCTGCTGGCGCAGTTCGGCCTGTCCGAGTGGCTCTACGGCCATTTCATCGACGCGATCCCGCTGTCGGTGCCGTTCAGCGAGACGGGCGCATTCAACATGTGGGCCTGGCAGTTCCTCTGGATCATGGGCCTGTGGATGGGCGCGAGCCGCAACGACCCGCAGGCCCCGCCCTTCGCGTTCCCGCGCTGGTCTCTGTGGGTGGCGGGCGCCGTGGCGCTGGTGTGCCTGGTGTGGCGGCACGCGGTCGGGCAGGTGCCGTTCCCGCAGGGCAGCGGGCTCAATCCGCTGTTCGACAAATGGCTGCTGGCGCCGCTGCGGCTGATCGACCTGTTCGCGCTGACCGTCCTGGCGATCCGCTTCGGCCCGGCGCTGCTGGCGCGGCTGCCGCGCCTGCACTGGCTGGAGACGCTGGGCTCGGCTTCGCTCGCGGTGTTCTGCGCCCACCTGGTGGTGGTGCTGCTGGCGCTGGGCCTGCTGGGGGCCGACTACGAGCGGCCCTGGCCGCAGGACCTGGCGCTGCTGGCCGCGTGCTTCGGCACGCTTTACGCCGTGGCGCGGATCACGCTGTGGCTGGACCGGCCGGACGACGATCCCCCGCCGCCCGCGGCGCGCGGACTCAGCGCCCCGCGCTGAGGTGCACCGGCGGAGCGTCCTGCGCCACGTAGGCGCCGATGACCGAGCGCCACAGGTCGTAGCCCGCGTCGTTCATGTGCAGCCGGTCGGGGCCGAACAGCTCGGCACGCGGAGCGCCGTCGGCGGCCAGCATGGGGGTGAAGATGTCGATGTAGTCGCTGCGCTGCAGCGTGCGCACGTAGCCGGCCAGCAGCGCGTTGGCCTCGCGCATGCGCGGCAGCAGCGCCGCGCGCAGCGGGCTGGGCTTGATGGAGATGTAGCTGATGCGCGTGTCCGGCAGTGCCGTGCGCACCGCCTCTGCGAAGGCGCGGAAGCTCTCCAGCACCTGCTGCGGCGTGCGGCCTTCGGCCAGGTCGTTGTCGCCCGCGTAGACCATCACGTGGCGCGGGCGGTACTGCAGCACCAGGCTTTTCACGAAATAGTGGCAGTCGTCCATGGTGGAGCCGCCGAAGCCCCGGTTGATGACCACGGGCAGCTCGCGGAAGTCCTCGCGCAGGTCCGACCACAGGCGGATGGTGGAGCTGCCGACGAACAGCACACCGCCCGGCTGCGGCGGCTGGGCCTGGTCGGCCGCGGCGAACGATTCCATGCTCGACTGCCAGCGCGCGTAGGGCGCGGGCAGCGCCTGCTCCTGCACCGTGGCGGCGTGGCCGGCCAGGGCCAGGGCCGCAAAAGCCAGACCCATGGCGGCGCGGGCGCGTAACAGGGAAGCGGACCGGTGAAGGGGCATGGCGGTTCCAAGGGGGTGCAGCGGCGTGGGATGGATTGTGGGTCCAGACATTCCCCGGAGAAAGCCCTTTTTACAAATTCGCCGCGCGATTCTGCGCAATCGCGCGCTATTGGGGCCGAAAGCCGCTGTCCCGGATGATCCTGGCCCACACGGCCGTGTAGGCATGCTCGCGTGCGGCCAGCTGCGCGGGTGTCATCGCGCCCACGGCGAGGCCCATCGCGGTGAGGTGCGCGCGCACGTCGTCCTGCGCCACGGCCCGGGCGAGCGCGTCGGAAAAGCGCTGCAGAAAGGCGGCCGGCGTGCCGGCGGGGGCGTAGAAGCCGTAGTACGGCGTGTCCTCGAAGCCGGGCAGGCCCAGCTCGGCGAAGGTGGGCACATCGGGTAGCGCGGCCTGGCGCCTGGCGCCCAGCACGGCCACCACGCGCAGCTTGCCCGCGCGGTGGTTCTCGATGAAGTCCTGCACCGAACCCACACCAGCCGGGATCTGGTTGCCCAGCATGTCGGCCATCAGCGGCGCGGCGCCCTTGTAGGGCACGGACACCAGGTCCAGCCCGTAGCGCTGGCCCAGCAGGCGCACGAGGAATTCGGGCGTGGACGCGGGCGCGGGGATGCCCACGGCGCTCTTGCCGCCCTTCTCGCGCCGAACCCAGTCCACGTAGCCGGTGAAACCCTGCGCCGGCGTGCCGGCGGAGAGCGCCAGCGCGTTGACGAAGGTGGCGAAGCCGCCCGCGGCCACGAAGTCGCGCGCGGGGTCGAAGCCGGGGTTCTTCACCACCTGCGGCAGGATGGAGATGGTGTGGTCGTGCGTGAGGAAGACGGTGCTGCCGTCGGCCGGCGCGCTTTTCAGCACCTGCGCCGCGATCTGCCCGCCCGCGCCGGGGCGGTTGTCCACCACCACGGGCACGCCCAGCAGATCCTTGAGCCGCTCGGCCAGCAGGCGGGCGATGGCGTCGGTGCCGCCGCCGGGCGGAAAGCCCACCAGCACGCGCAGCGGCTTGGGCGCATCGGCCCAGGCAGGTGCGAGGACGCTGGCGGCAAGGGCGCGGGCAAGCAGGCGGCGGCGGGTCTGGGGCATGGCGGTTTCCAGCGAGAGACTATGAATTCAGGAGCTGCTTGCGCTCTCTACAAGCCAGTTTCAGGTAAAAAACTACCTGAATCCCTTAATTGGCAAACGCGACCAGCTCCTCTTTTTGTATCAGGCCAGCCGCGCGCGGTGCCGTGCGATCTGCGTGCGCACCTGCGCGGGAGCCGTGCCGCCCAGCGTGTTGCGGGCATTCAGCGAGCCCTGCAGGCTCAGGGCATCGAACACGTCCTTCTCGATGGCGGGGTGGAAGCCCTGCAGCACGGCCAGCGGCAGCTCCGACAGGTCCACGCTGTGCGACGTGGCGGCCTTCACCGCGTGGGCCACGGTTTCGTGCGCGTCGCGGAAGGGCAGGCCCTTCTTGACCAGGTAGTCCGCCAGATCGGTGGCCGTGGCGTAGCCCTTGAGGGCCGCCGCGCGCATGGCCTCGGCGTTGACGGTGATGCCGCCCTCCTTCGCGCCGGTGGCCGGGTTGACCTGGCCGCCGATCATCTCGGCGAAGATGCGCAGCGTGTCCTTGAGCGTGTCCACGGTGTCGAACAGCGGCTCCTTGTCCTCCTGGTTGTCCTTGTTGTAGGCCAGGGGCTGGCCCTTCATCAGCGTGATGAGGCCCATCAGGTGGCCCACCACGCGGCCGGTCTTGCCGCGCGCCAGCTCGGGCACGTCGGGGTTCTTCTTCTGCGGCATGATCGACGAGCCGGTGGTGAAACGGTCGGCGATGCGGATGAAGCCAAAGTTCTGGCTCATCCAGATGATGAGTTCCTCGCTCAGGCGGCTCACGTGCACCATGCACAGGCTGGGGGGCGGCCGGGATTT
>NZ_DF238919.1:81843-106568 GCF_000400995.2 Acidovorax sp. MR-S7
GGCACACGCCGTCCATGCCCAGCGTGCGGGCCACGCGCTCGCGGTCCAGCGGGTAGGTGGTGCCGGCCAGCGCGGCGCTGCCCAGGGGCAGCACGTTCACGCGCTTTCGCGCGTCGCGCATGCGCTCCTGGTCGCGTGCGAACATCTCCACGTAGGCCAGCAGGTGGTGGGCGAAGCTCACGGGCTGCGCCACCTGCAGGTGGGTGAAGCCAGGCAGGATCACCTCCACGTTCTTCTCGGCCACCTCGACCAGCGCCAGCTGCAGCTCGGACAGCAGGCCGTCGATCAGGTCGATTTCGCCGCGCAGCCACAGGCGCACGTCGGTGGCCACCTGGTCGTTGCGGCTGCGGCCGGTGTGCAGGCGCTTGCCGGCGTCGCCCACCAGCTGCGTCAGGCGCGCCTCGATGTTCAGGTGCACGTCCTCCAGGTCGAGCTTCCAGTCGAAATCGCCGCGCTCGATCTCCTGCGTGATCTGCGCCATGCCGCGCTGGATGTCCGCCAGGTCCTGCGCGCCGATGATGGCCTGCGCGGCCAGCATCTCGGCGTGGGCCAGGCTGCCCGCGATGTCGGCCTGCCACAGGCGCTTGTCGAAGAACACGCTCGACGTGTAGCGCTTGACCAGATCGCTCATGGGCTCGGAAAACAGGGCCGACCAGGCCTGGGCCTTGGTGGCGAGCTGGTCCTGGGAAGGCTGCGAGGGGGAAGAAGAGGACATGGGGGCAATAATTCGGAGGTTACGCGGATGCCGCGATGCAAGAAACGCAAATTTTATCGACCCGCCCCCTGCTGCCTTCCGATGCCCCGGCACCGGCCGCGCGCGCACTGGTATTCGACGCCTGCCACGTGGGCGTAGTGCTGCGTGCGGTGCTGTTCGTGGAAGGCGTGCTGGCCGTCGGCGCGCTGTTCGGCGCGGCCACGGCCGGCGAATGGCTGGCGCGCGTGTCTTTGCTCACCGGCGGCGCCCTGCCCGCCACGCTGGCCTGGCTGGTCACCGCCTGCAGCCTCAAGCGCCTGCTGCAGCGCCTGCGCGAGCCGATGCAGTACGCGGCGGGCGTGCTGCTCGGCACGCTGGCGGGCCTGTACGCCTGCGGCATGCTGACCCTGGCCGGCGCGGCGGGCGAGCAGCCGCCGTGGCTCGCCAGCGCCGCCACCGGCGCGCTGCTCTCGGCCCTGCTGGTGGCCGCGCTGGTGCTGCGCGCGCGCGGGCGCACCCCGGCCGCCACCACGGCGCGCCTGGCCGAACTGCAGGCGCGCATCCGCCCGCACTTCCTGTTCAACACGCTCAACAGCGCCATCGCCCTGGTGCGCGAGGAGCCCGCCAAGGCCGAGGCGCTGCTGGAAGACCTGAGCGACCTGTTCCGCCACGCCCTGGTGGAACAGGGCGAATGGACCACGCTGCACGAGGAAATCGCACTGGCGCGCCGCTACCTGGACATCGAGCAGGTGCGCTTCGGCGAGCGCATGCGCGTGCAATGGGTGCTGGACCCGCGCGCGGGCGACGCGCGCCTGCCGCCGCTGCTGCTGCAGCCGCTGGTGGAGAACGCCGTCAAGCACGGCGTGGAGCCCAGCGCCCACGGCGTGGCCAAGCTGCGCATCGCCACCGAACTGCAGGCCGGCCGCGTGGCGCTGACCATCACCAACACCGTGCCCGCGCCCCAGCCGCACGACGCGCCGCCGGGTGCGCCGCGCGGCCACGGCATCGCCCAGGCCAATGTGCGCGATCGCCTGCGCCTGCTGCACGACGTGGACTGCGACTTCCAGGCCGGCCCGCACAAGGGCCTCTACCAGGTCCGCATTTCCCTGCCCCCGAGCTGACATGCACATCCTGATCGTGGACGACGAACCCCTGGCCCGCAGCCGCCTGCGCACGCTGCTGGCCGACTGCGCGCAATGCGGCGGCGAGCACCACAGCGTCTGCGAGGCCGCACACGCCGCCGACGCCCTGGCCCAGCTGCACGCCCCCGGCGGCCGCGCCGTGGACGTGGTGCTGCTCGACATCCACATGCCCGGCCAGGACGGCCTGTCGCTGGCGCACCACCTGCAGCAGCTGCCGCAGCCGCCCGCCATCGTCTTCGTCACAGCGCACGCGGACCATGCCCTGACCGCCTTCGAGCTCGATGCGGTGGACTACCTCACCAAGCCCGTGCGCCTGCAACGCCTGCAGCAGGCCCTGGCCAAGGCGCGCCGCACGGGCGGCCCGGCCGACGCACCACCGCGCCCCGCCTCCGCGCCGCCGCCCGACGGCGAGGCGCTGGTCATCCAGACCCAGGGCCGCACCGAGCGCGTGCCCCTGGCCGACGTGCTGTACCTGCGCGCCGAGCAGAAATACCTCACGGTGCGCACCGCCCTGCGCAGCTACGTCATCGACGGCGCACTGACCGAGCTGGAAGCGCGCCACGCCGCGCATTTCCTGCGCGTGCACCGCAACACCCTGGTCTCCCGCCGCGCCATGCGCGCGCTGGAGCGGCACGTGGACCCCGACGAGGGCGAAGGCTGGGCGGTGCGCCTGCATGGGCTGGCCGAGCTGCTGCCCGTGTCGCGCCGGCAGGTGGCGGCGGTGCGCGAAGCGATTGCCGGTTAAGCATCAGATTCGATAGCGGCCCCCGCTTGCTGGACAAGCGCCATTGGTCATTTTTATCCCAATCCTCTAGCCCCTTGCGTCCAACGGCGGCGCAGGGCCTGAAGAGCACGGTCGTGAGCTGGAATGCGCGGAAGTCCAGCATTTGCCGGCAAATGACTGAATCATTCTAAATATCTATGTTTTTGTATAAAAAAATATTGATTGTTTGAATGTTTTTACGGACTTAATCTCCGCCCCGAGTGAAATCGCAGCTCGCTTCAGGTCACAGCGGTCCAGCAACGACCGCATAAATCACAAACGGAGACATGTTCATGCACCACCGCACCGAACCGAAACAAGGTTCCTATTCACGCCGCCGCCTGCTCGGATTGCTCTGCGCAATCCCCGCAGCAGCACATGTGCCCGCGGCCCTCGCGAAAGCCACCTGGACGCCTGACAGGCCCGTGAAGCTCATCATTCCTTATGCGCCGGGCGGGGGGGCGGATGTCGCGGGACGCATCGTCGCGCAGGCCCTGCAGACGGTTTCCACCCAGCCCTGGGTGGTCGAGAACCGCGCGGGAGCGGCGGGCAACATCACCGCCGACGTCATCTTCGCCTCCAAGCCCGACGGCTTGACCTACCAGATCACCAATCTCGACACCAGCGTTCTCAACACGTACCTGTATCCGAGCCGCAAGCAGAAAATCGAGGCCGCGATTCCCGTGGCGTCCATCGCCCGCATCGGCACGGTGCTGATGGTCCGGCCCGGGCTGCAGGTGCGCGACCTGGCCCAGCTGGCGGCCGTTGCCAAGACCCGCAGCCTCACCTATTCCTCGTGGGGCGTGGGCTGCAGCGCCCATCTGGGGGCCCTGCTGCTGGAGCAGGAGATGAAGATGCCCGCCATGGTGCATGTGCCCTATCCAGGAGGCGGGCACGCCATGCAGGCGCTGCTGAAAGGCGAGGTGGACCTGTTCCTGGCGCCCATGCCGCTGGCCATGGCGCACCGGTCGGGCAATGTCGGCGCGGTGGGCTACGCGGCGGCGCAGCGCAGCGAGCTGTGGAGCGACCTGCCCACGCTCAAGGAGCAAGGCGGCCCTTCCGTCGATCTGGGCAATTGGTTCGCCGTGTCGGCCCCGCCGCAGACTCCGCCGGCCACCATCGAAGCCGTGAGCGGTTTCATCAAGACGGCCCTGTCCGATGCCAAGGTGCTCGATTCGCTGAAGGCGCAATCCATGGTGCCGTTCCAGGCCGACAGCGCGCAGCTGGCCCGCTTCATTGCGGACGAGAAGACGCGCTGGGGGCAGGTGATCGCCGGTGCGAAGCTCAATCTGGAGTAGCGCATGCAGCCCATCGACATAGGCAAGGCCCGCATCGAGAAGGTCGTCGAGATCGCCAGCATGGACCTGGCGGCCGACTGGCTCCTGCCCAACATCCAATCCACGGACATCGACGCCGAGATCGACTGGATGGACCCCTGCTGTATCGACAAGGTCAGCCGCAAGCTCAAGCTGAGCTTCCATTCCTTCGTCATCCGCACGCCCACCCGCAACATCCTGGTGGACACCTGCAACGGCAACCACAAGGAGCGTCCCTCGATGCCCGAGTGGCACCGGTTGAACACGAACTACCTGGAAAACCTTGCGCGCCTGGGCCTGCGCCCCGAGGACATCGACCTGGTCCTGTGCACGCACCTGCATGCGGACCACGTCGGCTGGAATACCCGGCTCGACAATGGCCGCTGGGTGCCGACGTTCCCCCGCGCGCGCTATCTGATGGGCCGGCAGGAGTTCGAGCACTACCACCGCCTGCATGGCGAGAATCCAGCGGCGCCCATCAACCGCGGCTCCTTTGCCGACAGCGTGCTGCCGGTGGTCGAAGCGGGCCGCGCCGTGTTCGTCGATGCCGGGGACCAGGTGGCAAAGGAGCTGGGAACGGACGTGCGCCTGGAAAGCGCGCCCGGCCACACGCCCGGCAACCTGCTCGTGCATGTCTGCCATGGCCACGAGCACGCGATCATGTCGGGGGATGTGATCCACCACCCCATCCAGTGCGCGCGCCCCCATCTCTCGAATGCGGCTGACTTCAACGGCGCAGCGGCACTGCAGACACGCCTGAACCTGCTCGAGAGCTGCGCCGACAACGCAAAGATCCTGCTGACAGGCCATTTCGCCGGGCCCACAGCGGGCCACGTCGTCTCGCACGGTTCAGCGTTCAGGTTCCGGTTCCGCACTTAGGCGCCCGCCATCCGCAGGCGGGCTCCCCGCCCTCTCGCTTCTGCGCCCGGCCCGCCCGGGCGGCAGTTGGCTGGGCAGCGCCTGCCTGCACGACAGAAGAAACACGCCGCCATGGCGCTGGAGAAACAATGCACGAGTACGTGGACTACATCATCGTCGGCTCGGGGCCGGCGGGGTCCGTCATCGCCAAGAGGCTGAGCGAGCGAAGCCATCACAGCATCTGCGTCATCGAGGCAGGCTGCGAGGACAAGGACTTTTTCATTCGCGTCCCGGTCGGTTTCGTCAAGACCCTGTACGGCGGAAAAATCACCTGGAACTACCAGACCGAGCCGGCGGCCGCGACGAACAACCGAAGAATTGCCATGCCGCAGGGACGGGTGGTGGGCGGCTCCAGCTCGGTCAACGGCCTGGTGTATTCGCGCGGGCAGCCCGAGGACTTCGACGACTGGGAAAGAATGGGCAACGCCGGCTGGGGCTATGCCGATGTGCTGCCCTACTTCAAGCGGTCGGAACGCCGGCTGGGGCCTTGCGATCCCGCGTTCCGCGGCACGGACGGGGAATTGCCCATCACGAATCCCGACTGGACTTCGCCGCTATGCGATGCCTTCATCAAGGGGTGCGAGGAATTCGGCATTCCCTACAACCCCGACTACAACAGCAAGGACCAACTGGGCGCGGGTTATTTCCAGCGCTACATCCACAGGAACCGGCGCGTCAATTGTTCTGACGCCTTCCTTCGGCCCGCGATGCAGACAGGACGGGTACTGCTCAAGACCGAGTCCGTGGTGTCGGAAGTCCTGTTCGAGGGCAAGCGCGCCATCGGGGTGAGGTACATCAGGCACGGCGTGACCCATACGCTCCATGCCAACAAGGAGGTGATCCTCAGCGCGGGTGCTCTTCATTCGCCCAAG
The DNA here is from genome assembly GCF_000400995.2 of Acidovorax sp. MR-S7. Lineage (GTDB taxonomy): Bacteria > Pseudomonadota > Gammaproteobacteria > Burkholderiales > Burkholderiaceae_C > MR-S7. The sequence continues at coordinate 87,549 of NZ_DF238919.1, forward strand.
ATCCTGGAGCTCTCCGGCCTGGGAGATTCCGAACTGCTGAGGGGCCACGGCATCGCCGTCAAGCAGCACCTGCCCGGCGTAGGCGCGAATTTCCGCGACCACTACACGGTGCGCAGCATCGCGCGGGCGCAGAACGCCACGACGCTCAATGAATTGTCCCGAGGGTGGCGCCTGGGCAGGGAGGTGCTCAGGTGGTTCGCGGGCCGGCCCAGCATCCTGGCGTTGAGCCCTTCGCTGGTGCATGTCTTCTGGCGAACCAGGTTCAGCCCTGTGCGCGGCGACATCCAGATCCTGTTCACGCCGGCCAGCTACAAGGAAGGCAGCAACTACGTGCTCGACGACATGCCGGGCATGAGCACGGGCGCCCGGCAGCAGCGGCCCGAGAGCAGCGGCCATGTGCATATCCAGTCGAAGGACCCGCTGCAGGCGCCGCTGCTGCAACCGAATTTTCTCAGCCATGAGCTGGACCAGCGCACGCTGGTCGAAGCGCTGAAGCTCGCGCGGCAGTTGATGGGCTCTTCGGCGATGGCGCCTTATCTGGCGAAAGAGCTGCAGCCGGGCAAGGACATCGCCACCGACGACGAATGGCTGGACTACGCCAGGCAGAAGGGCACCACCGGCTACCACATGGTGGGCACCTGCAAGATGGGCCCGCCCGAAGACCGCATGGCCGTGGTCGACCCGTCGCTGCGGGTCCATGGCTGTGAAAGCCTGCGCATCGCGGATGCCTCCGTCATGCCCCAGGTTCCGTCCGCCAACACGCTGGCCGCCAGCCTGATGGTCGGCGAAAAGGCCGCCGACCTGATTTTGGCGAAGTAAGGCATCCATGACTGGAGATAACGCAATGACAGCATCCATCCCCCAAGTTCTCGAATCCGTTTCGACGCTGAGCCTGATCGCGGGCCAGCGCGTGAGCAGCGGCACCACCTTTGCCGTGCGCAACCGCTATTCCGGCGAGGCGATAGCCCACGTGGACCAGACCTCCCGCGAGCATATCCAGCAGGCCGTGGCCGTGGCGCGCCGCCATTTGAAGCAGGTGCCGGACGGCTACAAGCGCTCGCGCATCCTGCGCAAGGCGGCGGACATCATCCAGGCGCGCAAGCAGCAGTTCGTGGACATCATGATGCTGGAGGCAGGATTCACCGCGGTGGAGTCGTCCGGCGAGATCGACCGCGGCCTGGATACGCTGGAAATTTCGGCCGAGGAGGCCAAGCGCATCTGCGGCGAGATGATTCCCATGGACGGCAACCCCGGCCAGAAGGACCGCATTGCCTTCACGCTGCGCACGCCGGTGGGCGTCGTGTGCGCCATCACGCCCTTCAATGCGCCGTTCAACGCGCTGCTGCACAAGATCGCGCCGGCCATTGCCGCGGGCAACGCCGTCATCCTGAAGCCCTCGGGGTACACGCCATTGACCGCGAGCCTGATCTGCGACGTATTGCTGGAAGCCGGCTGGCCCGGCGAGCTTCTGTCCCTGGTCCATGGGGAAGGAGCGGAAGCGGGGGAATGGCTGCTGGACGAGCAAGGCATCGACTTCTACACCTTCACCGGCAGCACGCGGGTCGGCCGCATCATCCAGCAAAAGGCTGGCCGCCGTCGCACGCAGCTCGAACTGGGCAGCATCGCCTGCACGGTGATCTGCGCGGATGCCGATCTCGACATGGCCTTGCCGCGCATCCTGCGCGCCACGTTCCGCAAGGCGGGCCAGGTGTGCACGTCGATCCAGCGCCTGTATGTGGCGCAATCCCGGGCCGAGGAAGTCGCGGCCAGGCTGGAACAGGCCACGCGCGTGCTCAAGAGCGGCGACCCGCGGCTGGCCGACACCGATGTGGGGCCGATGATTGCCGAGAAGGAGGCGATGCGCGCCGAGTCCTGGGTTCAGGAAGCAATTTCCCTGGGCGCACGGCTGGTCGCGGGCGGCAGGCGCGACAAGTCCGTGCTGGAGCCGACGATCCTGTCCGACGTGCGGCCGGGCATGAAGGTGGTGGACCAGGAAATCTTCGCCCCCGTCGTGACCCTGATGCCGTTCCAGACGGTTGCCGAGGTCATCGAGAGCATCAACGCCACGCCCTATGGCCTGGCCACGGGCGTGTTCACCAATGACGTGAACACCGCCTTCTACATGGCACGCAACCTGCGCGTCGGCGGCCTGCATGTGAACGAAACCTCCAGCTCGCGCAACGACGGCATGCCTTATGGCGGCGTCAAGGACAGCGGCTATGGCTTCGAAGGGCCGAAATATGCGATCCGCGACATGACCGACGAGAAGGTCGTGAGTTTCTCGCTGAGCGACCCCGCCTGAGATTGACCGGCGTTCCACCACGGACGCCGCCGAATTCCACCAGCATACATGCGCCCCTCGGGAGCGCAATGGCCTGGGCTTGCCGTTCGAAAAATGAGTTCGACCGTTGTTTGATTGATTGGAGACACACCATGCATGCGAAGAAGACTTCCCGTACCTCGAAAACCGTGCGCCTCGTGCTCGGCCCTTTGGGCCTGGCGTTGAGCCTGGGCGCTCAGGCCGGCGCCTATCCCGAGCGGCCCATCAGCCTGATCGTGCCGTATACCGCAGGGGGCGCGACGGACGTTCTGGCAAGAACGCTGGCCAAAGGGCTGGCCCAGGAGCTGAAGCAGTCCGTGGTCGTGGAGAACGTCCCCGGCGCCGGAGGGTCGATAGGCCAGGCGCGCGTGGCCAGGGCCGCAGCCGACGGCTACACCATCCTGCTGGGCAACGTCGGAACACTGGCCGCGAATGCCTCCGTCTATAAAAACCTGCCATACGACATTCTCAAGGACTTCACCCCGATCGCTTCGGTGGCCGATGCGCCACAGGTGCTCTCCGTGCGCGCCGATTTCCCGGCATCGAACCTGGATGAATTCGCCGCCTACGCCAAGACCCATGGCGCAAAAATGAACTTCGGCGATGCCGGCGTCGGCTCGGGCGCTTTTCTGGGGGGAATGCTGCTCAACGCGGGCCTGGGCATCAACATCACGCCCGTGCACTATCGCGGCGCGGCGCAGGCGACGTCCGATGTCATGGCCGGGCAGATCGACTACACGGTGGAGAGCAGCAGCACCGCCGTCAGTTCGATCGCATCGGGCAAGATCAAGGGGCTGGTGGTGCTGAGCCCGCAGCGCGTAAGCGTCCTGCCGGATGTCCCCTCGGCCAGCGAGACCTCCTACAAGCATCTGAACTACACCATCTGGAACATGGTGCTGGTCAAGAAAGGCGTTTCCCCGGCGATGGTCGACACGCTCAACGCAGCCATCAACAAAACACTGGCCCAACCGGATCTGCTGGAGCGGTACAAGCAAATGGGCCTCGCGGTTCCCAGCGCCGCGCAGCGCAGCACGCCGGGCGCGGAAAAGCTGCTGGCCGAGGAGGTGGCGCGCTGGCAGAAGCTCTTGAGCGAAGCGGGTGTGAAGCCGGAATAGCGCTCACTGGAAGGTAGAGATGGTCTTGGCCAACGCCACCAGCTTGCGGATCACGGTCTGGCTTTGGTCCATGCCCCATGCGGCATTGAAGGGAATGCGGGGAAAAGCCGGCGCGCCCTTCAGCGCAACAAGTTCACCGCTCTTCAGCTCCGATTCCATCATGGGATAGGTCATCAGGCCGATTCCCGTGCCGCAGCGCAGCAGTTGCTTCAAGGTCAGCACGTCGCCACAGACGTCGATCTTGATGCGCAGGTTGTTCTCCTTGATGAGCTTCACCAGGATCGGATGCATGGGCGACTCCTTGGACAGCGACCACACCGGCTGCGAGCGCATCGCCTCCAGCCAGTCGACGGCGGAGTGCGCGCCGTCACGCCCGACGAGGGCGGGCGAGCCGACCAGCAACACGTCCACGGAGCCGATGGGCTCCACATGGAAACGGTCGGAGGTCAGGGAAGGCGTGGCCATGAACACCAGATCCAGATGGCCTGTCTCCAGCTTGTTGACGCTCAGGGAGGTCTGCCCGACCTCCACGTCGAAGTTCAACTGCGGCATGGCCGCCCGCGCAGCGGTGACGAACTGGGAAAACCAGGTCTGGCCGATCAGCCCGGCAATGCCCAGGCGTATGAGCCCCGAGGCATGGGAGGCATCGTCGAGCGTGTGGATCACATCGTCGATGGCTGCCAGCAGGGGCTTGATCTGCTGAACCAGTTCCCGCCCCTGCGTCGTCAGATCCATCCTGCGGCCGCGCTTGTGGAACACCGGAAAACCCAGCCTGGCCTCCAGCTCCCGCATGCGCGCGGACACCGTGGGCTGGGTGGTGTACATATGGTCTGCGGTGGCCTGGAAACTGCCGAGCTGTGCAATCTGGCACAGCGTCTGGAGATGCAGGATATTGATTTTCGCCATGCGGCCGTGCTCAGTGACCATGGGCCTGGCCGTGCGCCAGGCCACTCACCACCGTGACCATCACCATGCCCAGCAGCAGGAACACCACCTGCACCACCGTCTCGCGTGCCGACAGGCGCCGCTGCAGTTGCGGGATCAGGTCGGCCAGCGCCACGTAGACGAAGCTGCTGGAAGCCACGGCCAGGAAGTATGGCAGCCAGTCGTGCAACCGCTCCACGAGGAAGAAACCCGCCAGCCCCCCGAGAGCGGTCACCGCCCCGGCCAACGACACCTTGACCAGCGCCATGCGGCGGCTGGCGCTGGTCTGGCGCAGCACCAGCAGGTCGCCCATATGGTGCGGCACCTCGTGCGCCAGCACCGAAATCGCCGCGACCAACCCTAGCCGCAGATCTGCCACGAAGGCCGATGCGATCAGCACGCCATCCCCAAAGCAGTGCACGCTGTCACCCGTGAGCACGGCCCATCCGCCCGCACGCGGGCCGTGGTGGTGATGGTGGTGCGACGCATGCGCGCCATGGTCGTGGCCGTGCGCTTCGCCCTGCGCATGCGGAGCTTCATGCCCATGCCCATGTTCATGACCGTGGTGCCACAGCTCCGCCTTGTCGAGCAGGAAGAAGAACACCACCCCTACAAGCAATGTGGCAAACAGGTCGTGCGCGCTGGCCTGGCTTTCGAAGGCCTCGGGCAGCAGGTGCATGAAGGCCGTGGCCAGCAGCGCACCCGCCGCCAGGCTCAGCAGATGCTGCGGCCCCACGCGCCAGCGCCCGCCCAGCCCTGCGCGCAGCAACGCCGCGGCGACCCACACACTGCCGATGCCTGCGGCCAGTGTGGCCAGGATGATTGCTACCAATGTCATAGCTTTTAGCGCTTGCCCCTATTGGGTTGAGCGTGGATTTTCCTCGAAATTTCGGTCCACTCCGCACACGCAAAAAAAGCCCCGAAGGGCTTGGTGGCTGCGCCGTGGCTCAGGCCACGCCGTGTTGCTTGAACCAGGCCAGCGCGCGTTTCCAGCCGTCTTCGGCGGGCTCCTTGCGGAAGCTCGGGCGGTAGTCGGCATGAAAGGCGTGCGGCGCGTCGGGATAGACCACGAATTCGGACGCCTTGGCGGCGGCCGAGCCCTGTGCCAGGGCCCCCTTCATCTTATCCACCGTGTCAAGAGGGATGCCGGTGTCTTTCTCGCCATAGAGGCCGAGCACCGGCGCCTTGAGGATGGGCGCGATGTCCAAGGGATGCTTGGGCGTGAGGCCGCTGGTCTGCCCCACCAGGCGCCCGTACCACGCCACGCCCGCTTTCACGGGGCCGTGGGCGGCGTACAGCCAGGTGATGCGCCCACCCCAGCAGAAGCCGGTGATGCCCACCTTCTTCAGGTCGCCGCCATTGGCACCGGCCCATTGCACGGCACCGTCCAGGTCGGCGAGCACCTGGGCATCGGGCACCTTGGAGACCACCTCCGCCATGAGCTTGGCCATCTCGCCATAGGCACCCGGATCGCCCTGGCGCGCATACAGCTCAGGCGCGATCGCCAAGTAGCCCGCGCGCGCGAAGCGGCGGCACACGTCGGCGATGTATTCATGCACGCCGAAGATTTCCTGGATGACCAGCACCACGGGCAACCCCGTCTTGCCCGCCGGCGCGGCGCGATAAGCCGGCACCTTGAAGCCGCCTACCGTGTAGTCGATTTCGCCCACGGTGAGGCCGTCGGACGGGGTCTTGATGGCGGTCTGTGCCATCACGGGCGCGGCCGCCGCCGCGTAGCCCGCGCCCAGCATCAGTTGCAGGGCGGCGCGGCGGCTGGCACCTGCGCTGGGCACGAGGGCGTCGAAGTCTTTCCTGAGGTCATCTCGCAGCATGGCGTCTCTCCTGAAGGGGTGAGCCGCCAAGTGTAGGGGTCAATCCAGCTGGATGTTCAGGGTGCGGATCAGCGCCTGCATCTTGCGCGCCTCGCTCTTGATGACTGCGTCGAACTGCTCGGGCGTCCCTGCGACGACTTCCGAGCCGATTTCCAGCCACTTGGCCTTAAAGGCCTCGTCTCCGAAGATGCCGCGCAACTCCGTGTTCAGGCGCTCGATTACAGGCTTGGGTGTTCCTGCCGTGGTGGAAATGCCGTGCCAAGCGTAGTACTCGAAATCCGGATAGCCCAGTTCGCTGATGGACGGCACCTGCGGCAGCATGGCAGAGCGTGCCTTGGTAGTGACAGCCAGGGGCCGCAGCTTGCCGGACTTGATGTGCTGCATGGAGCTGCCCAGGATGTCGAACATGCTCGTGATTTGCCCTCCCATCAGGTCCACGATAGCCGGGCCGGCGCCTTTGTAAGGCACGTGGGAAATATCGATCTTCGCCATGGCCTTGAACAATTCGCCGCCCAGGTGCTGCGGCGAGCCGTTGCTGGCCGAGCCGAAGGTCACACGGTTCTCGGGCTTGCGCGCGTATTCCACATAATCCTTGAAGCTGGTGATCGGGCTTTTCTCCGACACCTCCAGCACCAGCGGGAACTTGGAGATCTGCATGACCGGCGCCAAGTCCTTGACCGGATCGAAACCCAGCTTGTTGTAGAGGAACTGGTTGGCCGACAGGTTGCCGCTCGCAGCCAGCAAAATGGTGTAGCCGTCGGGCTTGGCTCGCACCACCTGCCCCGTACCGATGTTGCCGCTGGCACCCGCCTTGTTTTCCACGACCACAGGCACCTTGAGCCTGTCGGAGAGCGGTTTGGCGATCAGCCGTGCCATCAAATCGGTAGGCCCGCCCGGCGGATAGGGCACCACGAACGTGATCGCTTTCGAAGGCCAGGCGTCCTGGGCTGCGGCGGCCAAAGGCAGCGCGAGCGCGGCGATGGCAAGGGCTTTTTTGAGCATGCAATGTCTCCTTTGTAGAAGTCGGAAGCGTCAGCGGGCGTCGTGAGAATGGATCTGCAACGCCTCCAGGAAGCGCGAGACCATGTTGTAGGCGGCCACCGTGGCCGTCAGCTCCACCAGGCGCGGCGGCTCGAAATGCGCGGCCACGGCGGCGAAGACCTCGTCGCTCACCTGCACCTGTCGCGTCATCGCGTCGGTGTAGGCCAGCACGGCGCGCTCGCGCGCGTCGAACAGCGGACATTCCTCCCATTGCGTTAGCGCATCCAGCTTGCCCTGCGACACACCCTCGCGCAGCGCAATGGGAGCATGCTGATCCGCCTCGTAAGGTGCATGGTTGAGCAATGCCACGCGCATGATGACCAGCTCACGCACATCGCCCGGCAGGCTGGACTTCTGACGAATGGCTGTCAGATAGCCCAGCCAGCCCTCGGCTACCGGCGCGCTGTGCAGCAGCATCTGGTAGAGGTGCAGGATGCTGCCGCGCTCGGCGGCGATACGGTCGGCCAACGGGCGCACGGCGGCGCTGGTGCAGTCGGCATAGGGAATACGGGCCACGGAGTTCGCTCCTTTGCTCTAGGGATGCCAATCGTAGGCAGAGACGATATATTTTTGAAATTCTTTGTATCTATCGATTTATCAGGTGAAGGAATGAATGTCTCCCCCAGGCAGTTGCGCATGTTCCTGGCTTTGTCGGAATCGCTGAACTTCAGCAAGACGGCGGAGCGGCTGTTCATGACCCAACCCGCGTTGAGCAAGGCAATCCAGGACCTCGAAACCACACTGGGCCTGCCCCTGTTCGAACGCACCACCCGCAGCGTGCGGCTCACCCCCGGCGGCGCCCGCATGGCAACGCTCGCGCGCTCCATCGTGGGCGAGTTCGAAACCGGCCTGCAGCGCATGCAGTCCTCGGCGGAGCGCGAGGCGCTGCAGTTATCCATCGCCTGCTGGCCGTCGCTGGCGTATGTGGTACTTCCCGATGTCTGTGCCGCCATGGAGCGGCGGTTCCGCGCACCGCAGGTCACCGTATACGACTGCGCCAACAGCGCCTGTATCCAGCGCCTGCTCGACCACCAGGCCGACTTTGCACTGGCATCCGTCGCTCCCTCGCACCCGGACCTGGTCTACGAAGAATTGCTCCGCGACCGTTTCGTGCTGCTGGCCAGCGGCAGGTGGCGCAAGCAGGTGCGCCCACGCATGCACCTCGAGGAATTGCTGGCCCTGCCCCTCATCACGCTCACCGACGCCAGCACTGCCATGCGCTACATGAGTGCGGCGTATCTGCAGCGCGGCATCGAATACCGGCCCAAGATGCAAGTCGATCAGGCCACTACCGTAGCCGGCTTGGTGAAGAAAGACGTGGGTGTGGCAGTGCTGCCCTACCTGGGCGTAGTGCCCATCCTCGGCATGCGCGGCATGCGCGGCATGCAGATGTGCGAGATCGTGGACGGGCCGCTGCGCTCTGTCGGCATCGTGACCCGCCGCATGGGCAACCCCACGTCGGTGGCGCTGGCGGCGATGGAGGAGGTGCGGGCCATCACGCAGCAGATGATGGCGCGGCATGCAGGCTGGATCATCCCTCCCTCACCCGGCACGGTGCGGCAAGGCGAGAAGCCGCGCCGATGAAGCGTTTTCTCCGTTCACCGATGCGTCTGGCGGCCCTGCGCCACGACGATGTCCCGCCCGACCGCGCTCGCCCTGAACGCGCCGTCCTCCCAAACGTCGATGGCCAGCGTCTCGCCAGGAAATACGGGAGCGGCGAAGCGCATGGACACGCTCTCGAATGCGTCCTCGCCCACCTTGCCGAGCCTGCGCGAGACGGCATGGTTGACTGCGGCGAAGGTGCACAGCCCATGCAATATGGGCCTGTCGAATCCTGCGGCCTTGGCCACGCCCGGGTCGCTGTGCAGGGGATTGCGGTCGCCGTTCTGCCTGTACAGCAAAGCCTGTTCCGGGCGTGTATGCACGGTCTCCCGCCAGCGCGGCGCACCTTCCGGAAAGGAAGGCGCTGCGCGCGCCTGCGTGGGCGCGCCAGCCATGCCCCCGTCCCCGCGCAAGACGTGGGTGGCCGCGGTGCGCGCCAGCAGGCGGCCGGATACGGCCTCGCGCAGCTCCTTCTCGGTATAGAGCAGCAGGCCCTTGTCGCCTTTGTCCACGGCTTCCAGCACGCGCGTCTTGCCGACAACCTCGCCGCTGGGCGGCAAGGGTGCCAACAGCGTCACCGACTGCTCCCCGTGCAATAGCCGGGTGACGTCCGCACCGATCCCCGGCGCCTTGAGCCAGAACCCTGGATAGCCCAGGACGACCGCCATGGTCGGCAGGATGCAAGGACCGTACTGCTCATCCACGTACCGGAGATCCAGCGCATCCAGCGGGTCCTGGCCCAGGCCGACCGAGAGCGCATAGACGATGGCGTCGCGCTGTGAATAGGCGTGGCGCACCTCGGGGATGTCATGCCTCAGCAGTTCTTCATAGCTCAGATGCATGGGCGCTCCACTTCAGATCGGGTCCCAGCTCAGCACGTCCGGCGAACGCTCCAGGGGATAGAAGTGCTTCTTCATCGCGGGAATGGCGATCTGCGCAATCAGCTCGGGCGTCCAGCCGTCGCCGTGGTGCACCGAGCGCAAGGGACGCGGCTGGCTCATCAGCATGATCTCGTTGGCCCACACCGCGAAGATCTGCGCCGTCACCTCGCTGGCGGCGTCGGAGAGCAGGTAGACGGCCATGGGCGCGATCTTGCCGGCCTCCATCTTCTTGAGCTTTTCCACGCGGTCGCGCTGCTGCGGGGTGTCCGTGGGGATGGAGCTCGTCATGCGGCTCCAGGCCGACGGCGCGATGCAGTTGGAGCGCACGTTGTACCGCGCCATGTCCAGCGCGATCATCTTCGAGAGCGCCACGATGCCGAGCTTGGCCGCGCCGTAGTTCGCCTGCCCGTAGTTGCCGATCAGTCCGGAGGTCGACGTCATGTGGACGAAGGCCCCGGACTCCTGCTCGCGGAAATGGGTTGCCGCAGCCCGGCTCACGAAGAAGGAACCATCCAGATGCACGGCGATGACGGCACGCCATTCGTCTTCGCTCATCTTGTGGAACGAGCGGTCGCGCAGGTTCCCCGCGTTGTTGACGACGCCGTCGATCCTGCCGAAATGGTCCACCGCGCTTTCGATGATGGCGTTGGCGCCCTTCGACGTGGCCACGGAGTCCAGGCTCGCAACTGCCTCGCCCCCCCGTTCTCGGATCTCCCTCGCCACGGCCTCGGCAGGCGAAAGCGCCTGCCCCGCCCGCTCCAGCGCCTCGCCCTGGAGCGTGACGCCGATGTCGTTGACCACCACCCGCGCGCCCACATCCGCCATCTGCAGCGCGATCTCGCGGCCGATGCCTCCGCCCGCGCCCGTCACCACGACCACCTTGCCTTCCAGCATGCGTTCCATTGCCATATTCCTCCATCCAATCACAACAGGCCGGAGCCACCGTCACAGGGCCGAGAGCTTCGCGGCCTTGACCACTTTGTTCCACTTCTCCGTCTCAGCACGGATGAAGCTGTCGAACTCAGCCGGCGTGTCCGCCGACGGCACCGCGCCCTGCTCCGAGATCTTCTGCTGGACTTCCGGAGTCCGCAGGATCTCCACGATGGCGCGGTTCAGCTTCTCCACGATCGGCGCCGGCGTCCTGGCCGGCGCCCAGAGCCCGAACCAGGACATCACCTCGTAGTCCGGCACCCCCGCCTCCACCATGGTCGGCACATCCGCGAGCTGGGGCACCCGCGTGCCCGACGTGACTGCCAGCGCCTTGAATTTTCCGGCCTTCACGTGGGGCAGCGCGGAAGGCATGTTGTCGAAGATCATCGAGATCTGATTGCCCATCAGGTCGGCCACCGCAGGCGCGCTGCCCTTGTAGGGCACGTGCACCATATCCACCTGCGTCATCATCTTGAACAGCTCACCGGACATCTGCAGCGTGCTACCCTGCCCCGACGAGCCGAACGTCAGCTTGCCCGGGTTCGCCTTTCCGTACGCGATCAACTCCTTGACGGAATTGAACGGCGCGCTGGCGTTCACCACCAGCGCATTGGGCACCATGGCCGTACGCGTGATGGGCGCGAAATCCTTCAGCGCGTCATAGGGCATGGTGGCGTACAGGCTTGGGTTGATGGCATGCGTGCCGATCGTGCCCATCACCAGCGTATAGCCATCCGGTGCGCTGCGCGCCACCTGGGCCGTGCCGATATTGCCGCCGGCGCCCAGCTTGTTGTCCACCACCACCGCCACCTTCCAGCGCTCCGTGAGCTTCTGGCCGATCAGGCGGGCGAGGATGTCGGTGGTTCCGCCCGCGGAGAACGGCACCACGATGGTGATGGGCTTGCTCGGGAAGTCGTTGGCGCTCTCGGCCATGGCCGAAGGCAGCATGCCTCCTATGCCGAGCCCGAACGCTGCCAGGCCCGCGATGGCCCGGCGGCGCGAAGGGATCGGTTTCCCGCTGCACTGTTGATTGGCTTTCATGTCATGTCTCCTTCGTTATGGAAATGCTTTCAAAAACCAGGGGTCGCCTGCCTCAGCCCAGCTCCACCAGAACCTGGCCTTCCTGGACGTCGTCGCCCTCCTGCACCAGAAGCCGTACGACACGCCCGCTCGCCTCGCTCTCGACCGGGATTTCCATCTTCATGGACTCGATCTTTAGCACCTCGTCGCCGGGCCCGACCTCATCGCCCTCCCGTACCGAGCACTGCACGACCTTCCCGGACACCGTTGCGCAAACCGTTTTCATACCGTCTCCTGTTCCTTGCCTGCCATCGTCGATGGCGCTGCCTGCCGTTCCTGCAGCGCCGCGGATAAACCGTCCACCGTCATGCTCCCGCGCCTGAAAGCCGGGCTCGAGAGCACCTGGGACACCATGGGGATGTTGGTCTTGATCCCCTGGATGCGCGTGCCATCGAGGGCCGCCCGCAGGCGCGCGATGGCTTCGTTTCTGTCTGCGCCGTGTGCGACGAGTTTGGCGACCATCGGGTCGTAGTGGCTGCCGACGCTGTTGCCCTGCGCATAGCCCGTCTCCACGCGGATGCCCGGCATCCGCGCGGGCAGGCTGAATTCATGCAGCACGCCGGGGGACGGCAGGAACCGCACGGGGTCTTCCGCATAGATGCGGGCCTCGATCGCATGCCCTTGCAGCGGCGGCCTGGCCGCAACGACCGAGGAGAGCGGCTCGTCCCCGGCCAGCCGGATCTGCGCCTGCACCAGATCGACCCCGGTCACGGCCTCGGTCACGGCATGCTCGACCTGCAGGCGGGTGTTGACCTCCAGGAAGGAAAAGCCGGTGTCGGGGGTGTAGAGCATCTCCACCGTGCCGATCACGTCGTAGCCGGCATTGCCGAGGAGGCGTTCGAGCCGGGCGCACATGTCCTCGACCGCCGCGCGCTCGATGCTCGGCGCCGGCGCTTCCTCGATGACCTTCTGGTAGCGCCGCTGCGTCGAGCAGTCGCGCTCGAAGAGCGACATGACATGGCCATGCCGGTCCGCGATGAACTGGAACTCGATGTGGCGCGGCGACTGCACGAACCGCTCCAGGTAGAGGGATGGATCGGCAAAGGCCTTGCCGGCCAGCTGGCCAGCGCGCTGCCAGCCCGCCTCCAGCGCATCGGCTGCATGCACAGGCACCATGCCGATGCCCCCACCGCCGCCGGCGGGCTTGATGAGCACGGGGTAGCCCAGCCGTTGCGCTGCGGCATGCACGGCGGCCATGTCGTCCATGGGCAGCACCGGCGAGCTATCGCCCAGAGCCAGCCCGTGCTCCCGCATGAAGCTGCGTGCGGCCGCCTTGTGGCCCAGCAGCTCGATCCAGCGGGGCGATGGGCCGATGAAGCAATGGCCCGCCTCTTCCACGCGCCTGGCGAAAGCGGCGTTCTCGGAAAGGAACCCATAGCCCGGATGCAGCGCATCCGCCCCCGACCTGCGCATGCATTCCAGCAGAGCCTCCTGGTTCAGGTAGCTTTCCCGCGCCGGCGCGGGGCCGATGCAATAGGCTTCCCGGGCCTGTTGCACGTAGGGCAGTTGGGCATCCGCCTCGGAGTACACGACCACGGGCTTCAGGCCCAGCGCCTCCACGGCCCGGATGATCCGGCTGGCGGCGGCGCCCCGGTTGGCGATCAGAACCTTGTTCATGGTGCTGGCGCCTCCCTCATGGCCGGTAGCCGACACGCGTCTCGCCCGGCGTGCGCAGCGGCGCGGACAGCCGTGCGAACTCTTCCAGCCGCTGGCGCGTCTGCGCGGGGTCGATGATGTCCTCGATCACGAACGCCTCGGCGCTGCGGAAGGGCGAGGTGAGGCTGCGCACGCGCGCCTCGATCTCCGCGCGCTTGGCCTGCGGGTCCGGCGCAGCCTCGATCTCCGCGCGGTAGGCCACCTCCAGGCCGCCCTCGATCGGCAGCGAACCCCACTGCGCAGAGGGCCAGGCATAGCGGAAGTTGAAGCGGCTGGAGTTCTGGTGCCCCCCCGCCGCGACGCCGAACGCGCGCCGCATGATGAGCGAGAACCACGGCACCGTCGCCTGCGCCACCGCTGTCAGTGCACGCACCCCCGCACGCATCACGCCGTCCTTCTCGGCCTCCAGGCCGATCTGGAAACCCGCGATATCGACCATGTTCACGACGGGCAGGTGGAAATGCTCCGCCAGGTCCACGAGGCGCACGAATTTCTCCGCCGTCTGCCGGCCCCATCCCCCGCCATAGAAGTAGGGATTGCTGGCCGCGAACACCACGGGCCAGCCGTCCACGCGCGCCAGGCCGCCGATGATGGCCTTGCCCCAGTGGCGCCCGATCTCGAACACGCTGCCCTGGTCGAACAGCGTTTCGACGATGGGCTTGATCTTGTAGACCTTGCGCGGATCCTTCGGGATGGCGTCGCGCAGCCAGGCCTGGTCCGCCACCTCGGCGGTTCCGTCGCAGCGCCCGGCCACTTCGTAGACCGACGACGGCAGGTAGCTCAGGAAGCGCCGCGCCGCTGCGAACGCCTCTGCCTCCGAGGCCACCTCGTCATCCACCACGCCGTTGCGCGCATGGATCTGGCTGCCGCCCAGCTCGTTCTTGGAAAGATCCTGCCCGATCTTCGCGACCACCGGCGGGCCTGCGATGAAGAGTTGCGACGTGTCCTTCACCATCACCGAGTAATGGCTGCCCGCGACGCGCGCGGCGCCCTGTCCTGCGACCGAACCCAGCGCGAGCGACACCACGGGAACACGGCTCAGGTTGCGCGCCACGTAGGGCCAGATCTTCATCTTGGGCAGCAGCGCATGCCCCATCTTCTCGATGTTCTTGACCGAGCCTCCGCCGCCCGTGCCATCCACCAGCCGCACCATGGGCAGGCGCAGGTCATAGGCCATCTGCTCGGCGAAGGCCATCTTGTCGCCCACGGCGCCATCGTTGGCACCGCCGCGCACGGTGAAGTCGTCGCCGATGACCACCACGGGCCGCTTGTCCATCTGCGCCCGGCCCAACACCACGTTGGAGGGGGACACGTGCTGCAGCACCCCGTTGTCGTCGTACTGGCCGGTCCCGGCAAGGCCTCCCACCTCGGTGAACGAGCCTGTGTCCACCAGTTGTTCCACCCGCTCGCGCACCGTGAGCTTGCCGTTGCGGTGCTGGCGCTCCACTTTCTCCGGCCCTCCCATGGCCTGAGCGAATTGCCTGCGCCTGTCGAGTTCCGCGAGTTCCCCACTCCAGTTCATTCCTGCTCCTGATCGTTGTGTGTTGGGTTTGCGTGCGCGCCTGCTCATGGCTCCAGCACGGCGCAGTCGCCTGCGCGCCGCAGCGGCACGCCCGTGCGTTGCTGCAGTTGCTCGAAGGTCAGTCCCCGCACCATCCCTCGGACCCACAGGCCCTCAGGCTGGACATCCACCACGGCGAGGTCTGTGTAGATGCGGTCCACGACGCGCGCGCCGGTCAGCGGATAGGTGCACTCCGGGACGATCTTGGGCGCGCCGTCCTTGTCCTGGTGCTGCATCATCACGAAGACCTTGCGTGCGCCCGCCGCCAGATCCATGGCGCCGCCCACTGCGGGGATCGAGTCGGCCTGGCCCGTGTCCCAGTTCGCGAGATCGCCCCGGCCGGACACCTGGAACGCCCCCAGGATCGTCAGATCCAAGTGGCCGCCGCGCATCATGGAGAACGACACCACGTGGTCGGTGATGGATGCGCCGGGCGTGAGCATCACGGGGTCCTTGGTGGCGTTCATCAGGTCGGGATCGGGCGCCTCGTCCGCCTCCAGCCCGCGCATGCCCAGGATGCCGTTCTCGCTGTGCAGCACGATGCCGCGCGATGGATCGAGGCAGTCGGCTACCAGCGTGGGCATGCCGATACCCAGGTTCACGTAGGCGTTCGGATCGATGTCCGCGGCCACGAGCTGCGCCATGCGTTCGCGCGACAACCTATGCTCGATCACAGCGGACCTCCACGACACGTTGAACGAAGATGCCCGGCGTCATCACGTGCTCCGGCGGCAGGCTGCCCAGCAGCACCACCTCGTCCACCTGCGCCACGGCAAGCCGGACAGCCATGCACATCACCGGGCCGAAATTGCGGCTCGCGTAGCGGTACACCAGGTTGCCGTGCGCATCGGCGCGATGGGCGCAAACGAATGCCACGTCGCCATGCAGCGGATGTTCGAGCACGTAACCCCGGCCGCCGAACTCACGCGCTTCCTTGCCCTCCGCGAGCCGCGTGCCGTAGGCGGTAGGTGTATAGAACGGCCCCACGCCTGCGCCCGCGGCGCGCAGGCGCTCGGCCAGGGTTCCCTGGGGGACGACTTCCAGCGCGATCTTTCCTGCCCTGTACCACTCGCCGAAAGCCTCCGCGTTGGGCTTACGGGGATTGGACGAGCGTGCGAAGGAACAGATCATCTTGCGCACCCGTCCCGCACGGATCAGCTCGCTGAGCCCGGCCTCGCCATTGCCCGCGTTGTTGTTCACGATGGTGAGCTCGCGCGCGCCCGTGTCCAGCAGCGCACGCAGCAGATCCGTGGGCACGCCGGAGGGCCCGAACCCGCCGATGAGCAGCGTCGCCCCATCCCCAATGCCTGCCACCGCGGCCGGTAGCGAGGGCATCACCTTGTTCAGCATGTTTTCTCCACCGAAGAGTCCAGTCCCGTGCAAAGCGTCATGGCAGGGTGATGCCCGCGGTGTCCACCACCTTCTGCCACTGGCGCACCTCCTGATCCACATAGCGCTGGAATGCTGCGGCCGGCTCCCCGCCGGGCTCGCCGCTCCATTCCGCGATCTGCCTGCGGACGTCGGCCTGCTTGAGGATTTCCGCAACCTCCGACTGCAGCCAAGCCACGTGCGCCGCTGGCGTGCGGGCGGGATAGAACAGGCCGAACCACGCCACCACATCGAAGCCTTCCATGCCGGCTTCCGCCATGGTGGGTACGCCGGGCAGGCCCTCCACGCGCTTCGCGCTGGTGACAGCCAGGGCCCGCAGCTTGCCCGCCTGTATGTGGGGCAGCGAGACCGCGGCGTTGTCGAACATCATCTGCACCTGCCCTGCCAGCAGGTCGGCAACGGCGGGCGCGTTGCCCTTGTAGGGCACGGTGATCACGTCGATGCCGGTTTCCATGCGGAACAGCTCGGCCGTCATGTGCGTGGACTGGCCGACGCCGGAGTTGGCGAGCGCCAGCGTGCCCGGTTTTTCCCTGGCCAGGCGGATCAGCGACTTCACGTCCTGGGCCGCGACGCCGGGATTCACCACCAGCACATTGGGCACGGCAAACACCTGCGTGACCGGTGCGAAGTACTGGGGCCCATAGTTGAGCTTCTTGTTCAGCGCATAGTTGATGGCGTTCGAGCCCACGTTGCCCATCAGCACCGTGCAGCCATCGGGCCGCGCATGCGCCACGCCCGATGCACCGATCGTCCCGCCGCCACCGGCCTTGTTCTCCACCACCACGGACTTGCCGGCGCGGCGGGCGAGGTGGTTAGCGACGAGGCGCCCCACGAGATCCGTCGTGCCGCCAGGTGCCGCCGGCACCACCATGCGCATCGACGCTCCCGGGCAGGCCGGCATGGCGGCCGGCTGGGCCATGGCGGCCGTGCAGGCCATGGCGGCCGTGCAGGTCATCGCAGCCATGGCGATGCCCGTGGACATGCTCCACGACGTTGTCATCCGTGTCTCCTTTTCTTGGTGAACCCGGTTCAGAGGGTCTGTTCTGTGCCCAGCAACGCCGTGGACTGGCTGGACAGCGTCCCGCCATTGCCATGCACCACCGCCAGATGCGGATCGTTCAGTTGCCGCTGCCCGCATTCGCCGCGCAACTGCCGCACGGCCTCGATCATCAGGAACACGCCGTACATGCCGGGATGCACGCACGACAGGCCTCCGCCATTGGTATTGACGGCCAGCCGCCCGCCCGGGGCGATGGCACCGTCGTCCACGAACGCGCCACCCTCCCCCTTGGCGCAGAAGCCCAGGTCTTCGAGAAAGAGGATGGTGTTGATCGTGAAGGCGTCGTACAGCATCGCGAGATCGGCATCCTTCGCCCCATAGCCGGCCATCTCGAAGCAACGGCGGCCCGATTCGCTGGCGGCCGTGACCGTCAGGTCCTCCATCGAGGACACCTGCCGGTTCCAGCAGGCCGTGGCATTGCCCAGCACATAGACCGGCTTCTTCGCGAGGTCCCTGGCCCGGTCCGCCCGCGTCAGCACGTAGGCGCCTGCGCCGTCGCTCACCATGCAGCAGTCGCGCACGGTGAACGGCTCCGCCACGGGACGCGCATGGATCACGTCGTCGATGCCGAGGTCGCCGCGCAGCACCGCCTCCGGATTGCGCTGCGCCCACTTGCGCGCCGCCACCGCCACCTCTGCCAGCTGCTTGCGCGTGGTGCCGTACTGGTGCATGTGGCGCTGCGCCGCCAGCGCATAGGCCGCCACGGGCATGGGTGCGTCGTAGGGTGTTTCGAACGGCTACGGGTCCATGACCTTGCGCACCCGGGTCAGCTCTGCGCGATTGAAGGCTGCCGTACGCTGCGTGCTGCCATAGCAGACCAGCACCGCATTGCATTGCCCCGACTCCAGCGCATGGATGGCCGGCAGCAGGTGGGCCACGTAGCTGGAGCCGCCGATCATCGTGCTGTCGATGAAGGTGGGCCGGATGCCCAGGTATTCGATGACAGGCATCACCCACATCGTGGACAGCGAGCTGCAGGTCGTGATGCCGTCGATGTCCTTCAGCGACAGCCCGGCATCCTTGACCGCATTCAGCGCCGCCCGGCTCAGGATCTCCTGTTCGGTGAAGCCTTGTGCCTCCCCGAGGCCCGCTTGCCCCACTCCGGCGATGGCCACCCGCCCGCGCAAATCGTTCAAGCGCATGGCATGGCCTCCATCCGGTCGAAAACCAGGCGGGCGCCGCCCTCCCGCTTTTCGATGCGCGCCCGCACCCGCTGGCCGATCTTCACCTCCGAGGGCAGGCAGCCCTGGACGCAGCCCATGAGCCGCACGCCTTCATCGATATCGATCAGGCTGACGTTGTAGCTGCCGCCTTGCTCCGGCGAGCGGTAAATCGTGCTGGACGAATAGACGGTGCCCGCGCCCTGGGGCGCAAGCCATTCCAGCGCATCCTCTCCGCAGTGCGGGCAAGCCACCCTGGGATAGAAGACGGCGCGCCTGCAGTGGGTGCAGGACTGTATTTTCCATTCGCCATTTTCCAGAAACTGGAAATACAGCCTTTCAGGGCCTGCGGCTTCATCCGCCGGCATTGGATTTTCAACCACCATTTCACCTAGGGAAGGTCTGCGCAATGCGCTTTGAGGTGTGCTGATGGAGCCTGATCGAGCCGCTTCGCCGCTTCGAGCCGCTT
>NZ_DF238920.1 GCF_000400995.2 Acidovorax sp. MR-S7
CAAAGCCGCGCCAGCTCTTGCTCGACGCCATCGGAGTGCCGGTCATCAACACAGATTTGTGACAGAGCCTTTTTCTTTGTCAGGAGAAATGCCATGCAACTCGCATCCCGCTTCGCTTCCCGTTCCCCGGTGCTGCGTTCGGAACGTCCCTTGTCCGATGACCAAATCCGGGCCGTGGCCCCGTCCATCTACGCGGAAGCCCCGCACGAAAGCCGCTCCGAGCGGTACAGCTACATCCCCACCGCCACCGTGCTGCAAGAACTGCGCGGGGAAGGCTTCGAGCCTTTCATGGTGACGCAAACCCGCGTGCGCCACGACGACCGCCGTGACTACACCAAGCACATGATCCGGCTGCGCCACGCCAGCCAGATCAACGGCCGCGAGGCCAACGAAATCATCCTGCTGAACTCCCATGACGGCACCAGCAGCTATCAGATGCTGGCCGGGATGTTCCGCTTTGTTTGCAGCAATGGCCTTGTCTGCGGTGACACCGTGGCCGACGTGCGCGTGCCGCACAAGGGCGGCGTTTTCAACCGATGGAGGTTCACACCATGCGTCCCGCTCCTTTGCGGCCTGCCGCCACTGTCTCGACCGCTGCCGCGCAGCCCCAACGCTATCTCACTAACGATGAAGCCGCCGAGTACCTGCGCCTGTCGCCGCGCACGCTGGAAAAGCAGCGCGTGATCGGCGGCGGCCCTCGCTTTCGCAAGTTCGGCCGCCGCGTCATGTACGCCGTGGCCGACCTCGATGCCTGGGCCGCCGACCGCAGTTTTGAGACGACCTCCGATCCCGAATACGCCGAGCACCACTCGGCCGACAGCCGTGCGCGCTGATCGGCGGCGCGCGGCAGGCCATCGCCATGTCCAGCTCCGCGCTGCCGTCCCGGCAGCGGCCGTTGCAGGAGCGCGAACAGCTCGACCTGTTCCGCGCCTTGCCCGGCGACATGGCGCCGCGCGACAGCCAGGACTTGATGGCCTATCCGTTCTTCTCGCTCGGCAAGTCCAAGCGGGTCAAGCCCATCGACTTCCGTGCGGGCAACGTGACGATCCGCGTGGAAGGCACGCAGGAGCACGGCATCGCCACGATTTGGGATGCGGACGTGCTGATATGGGCTGCCTCGCAGATCGTGGAGGCAAAGGACGCGGGCTTGCGCCCGTCGCGGCTGATGCGCGCGACGCCCTACGAGATCCTGCGCTTCATCGGGCGCGGCAAGTCGCTGCGCGACTACCAGCGCCTCAAGGCCGCGCTCGACCGGCTGCAATCGACCACGGTGGCCACGTCCATCCGCGAGACGACCGGGCGGCGCCTGCATCGCTTCTCGTGGATCAACGAATGGAAGGAGCTGGCCGATGCCAGCGGCACGCCGCTGGGCATCGAACTGATCCTGCCGGACTGGTTCTACGCCGGCGTGCTCGACGCTGCCCTGGTGCTGACCATCGACCCGGCGTATTTCCGGCTCACCGGCGGCATCGAGCGGTGGCTGTACCGCCTGGTGCGCAAGCACGGCGGCAAGCAGGCATACGGCTGGCAGTTCGACTTTCGCTATCTGCACCAGAAGTCCGGCAGCACCGCGAAGCCCTACGACTTCGCCTGCGATCTGCGTGCGCTCGTCGCGCGGCAGTCGCTGCCCGGTTACGTCCTGGGCATCGAGCGGATGCCCGACAACGGCATGGAGCTGCTGACGTTCCGGCCCGTGCCGCAGACGGCACGGGGATAACTTCGGGAAAACCTGTGAATGGTGTCGTGCTATCAGGCGTGCAGGGTATCGTGCTATCAGACGTGCCGATCGGCCGCAAACCCGTGCCAGTATTGGGTTTGCGCGCCCTCTAACTTCCCTAACTTAATTTCTCTAACTTTTAGTAGGGAAACGCCGCTGCGGTGGATAACCACCACGCGGCCACAAGCACAGCAGCAAAAGCCCCGCTTTCCAGCATGGAGGGCGCGGCCATGATCGTCGCTCTGCTCAACCAGAAAGGCGGCGTTGGCAAGACCACGCTCGCCACGCACATCGCCGGCGAGCTGGCGATGCGCGGCCAGCACGTCGTTCTGCTGGACGCCGATCCGCAGGGTTCATCGCTCGACTGGACACAGCGCAGAAGCCAGCAAGGCTTGCCACGGCTGTTCAGCGCCGTGGGCCTCGCACGCGAAACGCTGCACCAAGAGGCGCCAGAACTCGCCAGGCGGGCTGATCACGTCATCATCGACGGCCCGCCACGCATCGCGGCGCTGGCGCGCTCCGCGCTGTTGGCGGCCGAGCGCGCGCTGATCCCCGTGCAGCCCAGCCCTTACGACCTGTGGGCCAGCGCCGAGATGGTGGCGCTGATCCGCGAGGCACAGGTGTTCCGGCCTGCGCTGCGCGCGGCCTTCGTCATCAATCGGCGCGTCAGTACCACCGTGATCGGGCGCGAAGCGCGCCAGGCGCTGGCCGACCAACCGCTTCCTGCGCTGCGCGCGGAAGTGCATCAGCGCATCGTGTTCGCCGACAGCGTGGCCGCTGGCCGGCTTGCACGCGAGACAGCGCCCGACGGCGCCGCCGCGCGTGAAGTCACCGCGCTGGTGGACGAACTGTTGCGGTGGACGCCATGACGGCGAAGCCGCCACCCCGCGCAAAGCGCGTCGGCATCGGCGCGCGTCCACCTGCGAATCCGCACGCCGAGGCGTGGATTCGCCAGGGTGACGCCGATGCACTGGGCAAGGGCGACCTCTACACGGCTCGCCTCACCCTCGACATCACGCCCGCCATGCGGGCGCGCATCAAGGTTTCGGCTTTCACGCAGGGCGTGACCGTGGCCGACCTGCTGCGCAGCCTGCTGGAGCGGGAGTTTCCAGAACACCGCAGGGAGAACACCCCATGACCGCATCCGCTTCGCCTGCCGCTGGCGCGGCTACGGCTGCGCTCGCAGCACCTTCCGGCCAGCCTGCCAGCGCGCCGCTGACGCGCGTGGCGCTGGCCTACATCGAACCGCGCTTCAAGCTCTACCTGCGCT
Organism: Acidovorax sp. MR-S7; assembly: GCF_000400995.2. Classification (GTDB taxonomy): domain Bacteria; phylum Pseudomonadota; class Gammaproteobacteria; order Burkholderiales; family Burkholderiaceae_C; genus MR-S7. The sequence continues at coordinate 2,988 of NZ_DF238920.1, forward strand.
TCGGCGACCCCGCGCGCACGCTACAGCTCGACCGCTGGCGGCGCTGCGCGGTGTTCCTGCCGGGCGCGATGTTCTGCCGCATCCGCTGGCAGGCCAACGACTACGGCACCGTGCGTTGGCAGCTCATGGTGATGCAGGCTTGCACGCCGCTGGATGCGGCGCAGCGCATCCCCGGCGTGCAGCCGGGCGCACGCCTGCTGCTGCACGCCGAGGGCGAGAACCCGGTGCGCACCGTGCTGGAGCGCATCGACGTCATCGAGGCGCTGGGCATCGCACCCGCCACTGTCTCGCCCGCGTACTGGCGCACGCTCGCCAACCGGCTCGCCGCGCGCCTGCCGCTGCCCGAATACACCGCCGAGCGGCACGCCGCATGGCTCATCGGGAGGGCATTGCCATGACCGCCGTTTCCACTGCCGGCACCGCGCCGCATCCTCGCTCGCCCCGCGCACGCTTGCGCGCTCGCCTCGTGCTAGCGGGCCTGTCCGCCTGCGGCCTCGCTGCGCTGGCCTGGGCGTCCTTCGTGCATCCGCTGCCGCGCCTGATCTACAACCCGTCCGACAGCGTGGCGGTCGGCTGGTATCGCGTCGATCCGCTGGGCCACGGCACCGCCTCGCTGCCACGTCCTTTGTCCGTGGGCTGCATCGTCCTGACCACGCTGCCGCCAGATGCCGCCGCGCTTGCTGCGCAACGCGGCTACCTGCCGGCGCGCGTGCCACTGCTCAAGCGCGTGGGCGCCGTCGCACCGCAGGAGGTGTGTATCACTGGCCGCGTCGTCCGCATCGACGGCGTGCCTTCGGCCGCCGTGCTGCCTGCTGACCGCTGGGGCCGGCCGCTGCCATCCTGGCAGCAATGCCGCCGCCTCGATTCCGGCGAACTGTTCCTCTTGAGTGCGACCAACCCGGCGTCGTTCGACAGCCGGTATTTCGGGCCGGTCAGCGCATCCGCCGTGATCGGCGTCGCGCATCCGGTCTGGCTGGAGTCCCGCCCATGATGGCCGTCAATTCGCTGCACGTCGCCGTGCATCTCATCGTGCCATCGGGTGTGTCGTTCTGCTGGTCGTTGCCGTGTCGTCGCGCGTGCAGTGCGAGCGCATCCGCACCGCACTTCGCGCTGCCTTCGGCGCAGCCGTCCAACGTGCAGGCGTCTTGCCTCGAACGCGCCCGGCCTGTGGCCGTCGCCGCGTTCGCCGGTGCGCTGGCTGCTCGCCCAGCAGCGCCGCCGGGCCGCCGCGGCCCGGAGCGTCAGCGAGGGGGAAAGGCGGAAGGCAAGACAAAAGGGGGCGGCACCTGTCGGCCCGCAAAGCCAGTCTGCAAGTGGGGGTGGCGCGGCACGGCGCGGCTTCGCCGCCGTGCCGCTGGGGGCGCGTGGCCCGCGCCGATACAGACATGTCCGCGTGCTTTGCACGACCGGACACGCCGGAGCTTGCAGGGAGCGCAGCCATGACCAACCGCCGCGACGACGATTTCCGCATCCGTCCCAGCGCCCCGAAGAACCGGGGCAAGAGTCAGGGCCAGAGCTTCATTTCCAAGGTGCTCAAGCAGGCGGGCAAAGCCAGCAGCGGCAAGTCCTCGGTGCGCCGCCCGGCATCGGCTGGCGGCGGCAAGACCACTGGCCAGCGACCCGGCTCGCGTCTTGGGCGTGGGCATACGGCGGCGCGCTTCGCGGGCGCGAAGCTCACACCCATGTCGCGGCGCGTGACCATCAAGACCTTGCTGGTCAACCAGCAGCGGGCCAGCCCACAGTCGCTCGCCAAGCACCTGCGCTACATCGAGCGCGATGGTGTGGGCCGGGACGGTGAGCCAGGCCGGGCCTACGGGCCGCAGACCGATGAAGCCGATCTTGATGCCTTCAAGGAACGCTGCGCCGACGACCGGCACCATTTCCGCTTCATCGTTTCCCCCGAGGATGGCGCCGAGCTCGAAGACCTGCGCACCTACACGCGGCATCTGATGGGGCGCATGGAAGCCGACCTGGGCACGCGGCTGGAATGGGTGGCTGTCGATCACTGGAACACCGACAACCCGCACACCCACCTGATCGTGCGCGGGCGCGACGACACCGGCAAACACCTCATCATCGCGGGCGACTACATCGCCGATGGCTTTCGGTATCGCGCGGCCGAGCTGGCGACCGAATGGCTGGGGCCACGCACCGAGCTGGAGATCCAGCAGGCCTTGCGGCGCGAGGTGGAGCAGGAACGGTGGACGAGCCTGGATCGCACGCTCAAGCGCGAGGTCGGCGACGATGGCCAAGTGCAGATCGAACGCTTCAACGAACCGCGGCTGCAACGCCAGCGCCTGCTGCTGATCGGCCGCCTGCAGCGTTTGCAGCGCCTGGGCCTGGCCGACGAGGTGCAGCCCGGCACCTGGGGCATTCATGCCGATGCGGAGAAGACCTTGCGTGCCCTGGGCGAGCGTGGCGACATCATCCGCACCCTACAGCGGGCCATGAGCGGCGCGCCGCGCGAACTGTCGGTGTTCGAGCCGGGTGATGACGGCCGCACGATCGTCGGCCGCGTGGCCGCGAAGGGGCTGGCCGACGAGCTGCGCGACCGCGGCTATCTGGTCATCGACGGTGTGGACGGCAAGGCTCACTATGTCGCGCTCAATGCTCGCGACGAGCTGGCGAACTATCCGACCGGCGCCGTGGTGGAGGTGAAGGGGGCGGCCGACGTGCGCGCGGCCGACAAGAACATCGCCGCGCTGGCGAGCGGTGGCCTCTACCGCGCCGATCATCACCTCGCCATTGCACAAGGTCAGGCCGTGCCCGGCCGAGATCCGCAGGAAGTCGTGGCGGCCCACATCCGCCGCCTGGAAGCCCTGCGCCGTGCCGGTATCGTGGAACGGGTGGCCGACGGGCTATGGAAGGTGCCGGACGATCTGCCCGAGCGTGGCCGCCAATACGACGCGCAGCGCCTGGGCGGCGTGGCCGTGGAAGTGAAATCGCACCTGTCCATCGAGCGGCAGGCGCGCGCGATCGGGGCTACCTGGCTCGACCAGCAGTTGATCGGCGGCGGCTCGGGTCTGTGCGACCTGGGCTTTGGAGCGGAGGCCAAGCAGGCGATGCAGCAGCGCGCCGACTTCCTGGCCGAACAGGGACTGGCCGAGCGGCGTGGGCAGCGCGTAATCTTCGCGCGCAACCTGTTGGGCACGCTGCGCAATCAGGAACTGGCGCAGGCCGCGAAGGATATTTCCGCCGAAACTGGCCTGGAGCATCGGCCCGTGGCCGACGGGCAACGGGTAGCTGGCATCTACCGACGCAGCGTCATGCTTGCCAGCGGGCGCTACGTGATGCTCGATGACGGCAAAGGATTCTCGCTCGTGCCGTGGAAGCCAGTGATCGAGCAACGGCTGGGGCAGCAGCTTTCCGCGACGGTTCGCGGCGGCGGGGTGTCCTGGGAGATTGGGCGGCATCGGGGGCCAACCATTTCTTGAGTCAAGGTAATGCCACAAGCCGGTGGGCAAAGTTAGATTTTTTCCATAGATGGGTGATCAATCCAAATCGTTACCAAAGGTTGGGATGCCAAAATTAGAATTATCTGTAATTTCGGATACACGGCCACATTCAAAGGCACGCTATCGCGTATATGGATTGATGGTTTCCGACCAGTGCCGCATGCGCCTTCCGCAGAATTTGGGGCAAATCCACGATGAAGAGAATAATTTGGACGTTCTGGTTTTTTGCGCTGGCATTGAGCGCTCTATGGCTTTTTACCGATACGCTCTGGCCTGCACAGCCCAACTACTTCGCCCTGCGAACGGTATGGATTCAATACAGCGGCGTACTGGCCATCGGCGCGATGTCCGTGGCGATGATGTTGGCCACGCGCCCGGCGTGGCTGGAGCCCAGCTTGAACGGACTGGACAAGATGTACCGCCTGCACAAGTGGCTCGGCATCGCTGCTCTGGCCGCTGCAACAGTACACTGGCTGTGGGCGAAGGGTACTAAGTGGGCCGTAGGCTGGGGCTGGCTGACGCGCCCGGCGCGCAAGCCCCGCGCAACGGCTGATTCAATGGGCTCCATTGAATCGGCGCTGCGTGGCTGGCGCGGACTGGCCGAGAACTTGGGCGAATGGGCCTTCTACGCCGTCGCCGTGCTACTGGTGCTGGCTTTGGTTAAGCGCTTTCCCTACCGGCTGTTCGCCAAGACGCACCACTGGATGGCAGCGATCTACTTGGTGCTGGCCTTCCACACCTTGGTGTTGGTGCAGTTCTCCTACTGGGCCCAGCCCGTGGGCTGGGCTTTGGCTATGCTGCTGGCGAGCGGCACGGTATCGGCGGTGTGGGTGCTGCTGGGCCGAGTCGGTGCGCAGCGCACCGCGCACGGTGTCATCGAATCGCTGCAGACCTACCCTGCGCTGAACGTGCTGGAAACCACCCTGCGGATGGACCCGGGCTGGCCCGGCCACCGGCCCGGACAGTTTGCCTTCGCCATGTCCAACCCGAAAGAAGGCCCGCACCCCTACACGCTAGCCTCAGCCTGGGTGCCGGAAGACCGGCGCATTACCTTCATCACCAAGGCGCTGGGCGACCACACCCGCCGGCTGCCTGAGCGCCTACGGGTAGGCGACCAGGTAACGGTCGAGGGGCCTTACGGCTGCTTCACTTTCGACGACGAGAAGGCCCGCCAGATCTGGATCGGCGCCGGCATCGGTATCACGCCATTCATTGCGCGCATGAAGTATTTGGCGCAGCATAAAGGCCAAGACGCACGCCCGGTCGATTTGTTTCATCCTACGAGCGACGTTGATCCGCAGGCCATCGAGAAACTGCGCGCCGACAGCCAGGCGGCCGGCGTTGTGCTGCACCTGCTCATCGACAAGCAGAACGGTCGCCTGACGGGTGAACGCCTGCGTGCCATGGTGCCGGGTTGGAAAGACGCCAGCGTCTGGTTCTGCGGCCCCACGGCCTTCGGCCGCGCGTTGCGCGCCGACCTGCTGGCCCAGGGGCTGGAGCCGGAGGCGTTCCACCAGGAGCTTTTCGAGATGCGCTGAACGGAAGAAAGCACATGCGCGTATTGATCGTGGAAGACTCGCAAACGCTGGCCGAAGCCCTGAGCCAGAGCCTTCAGTCGGAAGGCTATGCCTGCGATACAGCAGCCGATGGCGTGTCCGCGCTGAAGTTTCTTGCCAGCTACCGGTACGACGCCATCATTCTGGACTTGATGCTGCCCCGGCTGGACGGCTTTGGCGTGTTGCGCGCATTGGGCCGGGAGGCCCATGCCGCACCGGTGTTGGTGCTCTCCGCGCGCGAACTGCTCGACGACCGGGTGCGGGCCTTGGATGCGGGTGCCGATGACTACCTGACAAAACCCTTCGAGCTAGCCGAACTTCTGGCTCGCCTGCGGGCGCTAGTACGGCGTCCGCCGCAACGGGACGTTCCAGTTCTGCGCCACGGCGATCTGGAGGTCGATCCGCGCTCGCGCATCGCGAGGTTCAAGTGCATTGATCTTGGGCTCACGCCGAAGGAGTATGGACTGCTCGACTTGCTGCTGCGTCGGCGCGGCGCCACGCTGTCGCGCTCGCAGATTTTTGAACATTTGTACGACAGCCGCAGCGATGCATCGGACAAAGTGGTAGAGGTGATCGTCAGCACCTTGCGAACCAAGCTTGCCCAGTGCGGCCTGGATGAACTGATCGTGACACGCCGTGGCTTCGGCTACATCCTGCCCTGAACGATGGTACGTCCCGATTCCGAAGCCCTTTCTGATGCGAGTCAAGGCGGATCCTGGTCCTTGCAGCGGCGGCTGGCTGCCAGCTTGGTGATCTGCATTGGAGGAACCTTCGCGATCCTGTTTCCCGTCCTCGACTACTGGATTGACCACGAAATCTATCGACGGATGGATACCACCCTGATGCAACGATCAGCGGCGGTGGGGCGCGTGCTGCAGGAGTTGGATGCGAGAAAGCTCGAAAGCCTCATGCCGGAATATGAGCCTGGCGGGCATACCGAGTTCTTCACGGTCTTCGATTCGCAGACCCACCGGGCCTTGCTACGCTCTCCCAGCAGTGCAGGCGCCGAGCTATCGCTTGGCCCGGTGGAGCAAGGCACCCCGCGCTATTACGACGTGACACTTCCGGATGGCCACGCGGGCCGCGCGCTGGCGACGCGCGTGTCGGTAACTGGAGAGAGGTCTCAGCTATTAGTCGTCGCAACAGAACGCCGGGATTGGGATCAAACCGAGCGGCGCATCCACTTTGCGCTCTTGGGCGGTATTGTGCTGGCAACGCTGCTAGCGACGGGCCTGGCGCTGCTCATGGTTCGGCATATCGTGGTCATGCTGGAGCGGGTCGGCGAGCAACTGGCCGATCTGCGTTCGGATCGGCCGATTGCGCGGATCGGAGCGGACTTTCCCCGTGAACTGCGTCCGTTTGCCGAAGCCTTCAATCAGGGCTTGCATCACCTGTATGCGGCCATTGTCCGCGAGCGCCGCTTCTCCCGCGATGTGGCCCACGAGTTGCGCACGCCCCTGGCGGAAATCCGCATCAGCGCAGAAAGCGCTTTGATCGATGCCGACCCGGCCCGAATCCAGCGCGCCCTGAATGCAATGATCCAGGCCAGTTCACGCATGCAGCGCAGTGTGGACACTCTGCTGTTGTTGGCGCGTCTTGAGTCCGGCCAACACACACTGGCGCTGGATCCTCTGGATCTGACAGCTTTGCTGCAAGAGTTACTGGCGGGACTCAACGTCCAGAAAATGGCACCCAAGTCACCCATCCGCGTGACTTTGCCTGAATCAGCATGGGTGCAAAGTGATCAGGGCGTGATCGAACGCATCCTCTCCAACCTCTTGCGCAATGCCATTGAATACGCGCCCGAAGGCGACGACATTCAATGTAGGTTGGAGCTCGAGGCATCCGGCTGGATGTTAACCATCGTCAACACAGCTCCCAATTTGCAGGCATCCGATCTAGATCAATTCGGCCTTCGCTTCTGGCGCAAGGATTCCGAAGGCGGCACGGCGCATCACGCTGGACTGGGACTGGCGCTGGCCCTGGCTCTCGCGCATGCCATAGACCTGCCGCTGGCGTTCTCACTGGACAACGGTCGGCTGTCCGCGCGGCTTGGCCCTTGGCCACCGCTGCTCTGAGATTGACGCAGATCTACACCGCAGTGCCGAACATGGCTCCCACGCCCGCTGTCACCGCCATGGCAAATGTGCCCCAGAACGCGACGCGCAGCGCACTTTTGAAGAGCGGCGTACCACCCACGGCAGCAGCCGCAGCGCCGAGCAGGGCCAGGAAGACAATCGCCGTCGCGACGATCCAATAGAGCAGGCTCTGCTCTGGCGCCAGCAGAACCACAGCCAGCGGCATGGCCGCGCCCACGGCGAAGCTCCCGGCGGACGCCATTGCAGCTTGCAGCGGGCGAGCGCTCAAAGCTTTCTCAAAGCTTCACCGAAGAACATGAGCTGATCTTTACAAGAGATCGACCGCATGTTTCGCCTCATTAACCTCGCGCACCGCTTCATATGCGACGAATTTTCAATTCGCGCTGTGTGCTCTCTACTCTGCTCTACGTCATTTGGGGCGGCACAAGCATGAGCTTCCCGACCTTGAAAGCGGCGGGCACCTCCAGCCGAACCAAGACCTTGGCCCTGTCCGCCGTCGGTGTGGCAGTTCTGGCTGCCGTAGGGTACGGCTGGTGGGCTTGGGCAACCCAGCAGACAACCGTAGCCGATAAAGACGCGAGCGAAGCTGTCGCCCAACCGAACGCTGGCGGCGTTCACCTCAATGCCACTCAGCTTCGCGCGCAGGGTGTGGAAACCGCACTCGTCAAGGATGCTGCAGTGATACCGCTGGATAGCTTACCCGCGCAGACGGTGGCACCACTCTCGGCTAGCGCGCAGGTCGTGGCGCCATATGGCGGTGTGGTGACGCGCGTTCTGGTCGATGAAGGCGCCGCAGTGCGCCAAGGTCAGGCACTGGCGCGCATCCAGAGCAAGGACGTTCTGGCGTCTCAGGCTGATCTGGCGCGTGCCCGCACCGAAGCGGCGGTGGCTACGGCGCAGGCCCGGCGCGATGCCACGCTCTTGGCCGAGGGCATCATCCCAGCCACGCGCAACGAGCAAACCCAGGCGCGCGCGGCGGCTGCGCAAAGTACGTTGCAAGAGGCCAATGGCGCCCTCGCACGGCTTCGACCCGTTAGCGGCGGGCAGGCCGGCGAGTATGAATTGCTGGCGCCTTTGTCCGGGCGGGTGATGCGTCGTCACCTGAGCCTCGGGCAGGCGGTCGCGCCGCTCGACATCGCCTTCATAGTGGCTCAGCCTGGCCCGCTGGATGTCAGCGTCGCGGTTCCGCTGCGCTGGCGCTCGGATCTCCACCCAGGCTTGGAAGTGCGTCTTCCCGATGGCACGATCGCTCGCGTGACGGCTGTTGGTGGCGACACTGACCTCAGTAGTCAGAGCCTGCGGGTACGTGCCCGCGTCGATGCAGATCAGGCAGGGGCAGACCGCTATGCGGCCGGGCAGCAGATCAGTGTCGCGCTGTTGCTGCCAGCACCGCAGGGCACCTTGAGCGTGCCATCGTCCGCACTGCTGCCAGCGGGCAGCGCCCACGTGGTCTACGTTGCTGAGCCGTCATCGCAAGACAAGCACGGCGACCTACGCGTCCGCGCTGTTCCGGTGCGACTGCTGGGGCAAGACGAATCAGAGGCGTCAAGCGCCGTGCGTGCCGTCTCGCCAGACACTGCGCCGCTTGCGGCAGGCATGCAGGTCGTCGTGCGCGGTACGGCACTGCTTAAATCCATGATTCCATTGCAATGAGGGGCGACCACGCATGTTGTCCCGTCTGATTGAATTTTCCCTGCGCCAACGTGCGCTGGTACTGCTTGGCGTGCTGGCTTTGGCGGGTGCGGGCCTGGTGGCCTTCCTGCAACTGCCGATCGACGCCTATCCGGATATTTCCCCCACGCAGGTCAAGCTGATTATCAAGGCCCCTGGCATGACGCCTGAGGAGGTGGAGTCGCGCGTGATAACGCCGCTGGAGATGGAGTTGCTCGGCGTGCCGCGGGGCGTGATGCTGCGCTCCACGGCCAAGTACGCCATCGCCGACATCACGGTGGACTTCGCCGAAGGCAGCGACATCTACTGGGCGCGTCAGCAGGTGGCTGAACGCTATGCCGGCGTTTCGGGCAGCCTGCCCGAAGGCGTCAGCGGCGGGCTGGCGCCGATTTCGACACCGCTGTCGGACGTGTTCATGTTCACCATCGAAGGCGGTGGCCTCACGTTGAGCGAGCGCCGCGCCCTGCTGGACTGGACGCTGCGCCCGGCCCTGCGCACGCTGCCCGGTGTTGCTGATGTCAACGTGCTGGGTGGAGAAGCCAAGAGCTTTGTTGTGGTGCCGGATCGCGCACGGCTTTCCGCTGCGGGCCTCAGCTTCTCTGATGTCATCACGGCGATCAGCCGCAACAACCGAAATGACGGTGCGGGCCGCCTGGATGCAGGCGAAGACACGCTGATCGTGCGCGCTGAAGGCGCGATCCACACTTTGGACGATTTATCCCGCCTAATCCTGCGCGCGGGGGCCAATGGTACGGCCCCAGTTCGCCTGGGCGACGTGGCCCAGGTGCGCATCGAAGGCGTGACGCGCTATGGCGCCGTCACCCGGGACGGCGCGGGCGAAGCGGTGGAAGGCATCGTGGTGGCGCTGCGCGGGGCCGATGCCTCGGCGCTGGTCAAAGCCATTCGAGCTCGGCTGGACGAGTTGACTCCCAGCCTGCCGCCCGGCGTCAAGGTGGTGCCGTTCTATGACCGCAGCACGCTGATCGAGCGCGCTGTGGGCACGGTGGAAAGCGCCTTGCTGGAGGCGACCGTACTGGTCGTCATCCTGCTGCTTCTGTTCCTCGGCGAGCTTCGCGCCGCACTGGTGGTGGCGGTGATGGTGCCTTTGGCGGCACTGGGCACCTTCCTTTTGATGCGTCTGGTCGGCATGAGCGCCAACCTGATGAGCCTGGGAGGCCTCGCGATCGCCATCGGCATGCTGGTGGACGCTGCCGTAGTGGTGGTGGAAAACGCCGTCAGTCGGCTCGACCCGCACGCGCCCAGTGCGCACCAGCCGCGCCTGCACCGCATATTCGCCGCGGCGCACGAGGTCGCCATGCCTGTGGCCTCGGGCATCCTCATCATCTGTCTGACCTTCATGCCCCTGCTCACACTGCAAGGGTTGGAAGGCAAACTGTTTGTGCCGGTGGCGCTGACCATCGTATTCGCCCTGGGCGTCTCGCTGCTGCTGTCGCTCACGCTGGTGCCGGTGCTGGCCTCGCTGCTGCTCAAGGAACATGCTCACACCGAGCCGTGGGCGATGCGCTGGGCCACGCGACTGTACCAACCGCTGCTGGAGGCTGCGCTTCACCACCCGCTACGCGCATCGGCGGTCGCCATCGCGGCCCTGGCATTGGGTGTGGTGGCCTACCTCGGCACGGGCAAGGCGTTCATGCCGACGATGGACGAGGGCGATATCCTGCTGCAACTGCAAAAGCCGCCGTCCATTGGGTTGCAGCGCTCGCTGGAGATTGACCTGGCGGTGCAGAAGGCCATCGGTGCGGCGGTGCCCGAGGTGCGGCACAGCATCGGGCGGGTGGGCTCCGACGAGCTGGGGCTCGACCCGATGGGCCTGAACGAAACCGACCTGTTCATGCAGCTCGCACCGCGCAAGGATTGGCATGCAGCCGACAAGGACGCGTTGAGTGCCGAGATACGCAAGGTGATGGATGCCTTCCCCGGCCTGGAATTCGGCTTTACCCAGCCCATCGAGATGCGCATCTCGGAAATGCTCACCGGCAGCCGGGGCGACGTGGCCGTCAAGCTATTCGGCCCTGATCTGCAAACGCTGGGCGATCTGGCGCAGCGCATGGCCGCTCGCATCGAGAAAGTGCCCGGTGCGCGCGACGTGCTCACCCAGGCCAGCGACAGCGTGGAATACCTGCAGGTGAAGGTGGATGCGCAGGCGGCGGGGCGCGCCGGACTGGCCGTGACGCAGGTTCAGGACGAGCTGCGCGCGCAGCTCGAAGGCGTGCCGGCCGGGCTGGTGATCGAGCCGGACAGGCGCACGCCCATCGTGGTGCGCGGCGACGCCCGCCTACGCGGCTCAGCCGAGCGCTTCAAGGACTTGCAGCTCGCCCGCGGAGATCAGGGCGAAATCCCATTGACCTCGCTGGCGCGCATCGCCACCACCGATGGCCCGGTACTGGTGCGGCGCGAGAACGGCTCGCGCTTCGCGCTGATCCAGTCCAGCGTGAGCGGGCGCGATCTGGTCGGCTTCGTAGATGAAGCGCGCGAAGCCGTGGCGCGCGACGTGCCGCTACCACCCGGCTACCGCGTCGAATGGGGCGGGCAGTTTGAGAACCAGCAACGTGCAGCGGCCCGCCTAGGCATGGTGGTGCCGGTAGCCCTGGGGCTGATTTTCTTCGTGCTGTTCATGACCTTCGGCTCGGTGCGGCAGGCCGCGCTCATCCTCGGCAACGTGCCGTTTGCCATGGTCGGCGGCGTGGCGGCGCTGTGGCTGTCGGGGCAGTACCTGTCGGTGCCTGCTTCGGTCGGCTTCATCGCGCTGCTGGGCATCGCCGTGCTCAACGGATTGGTGCTGGTGACGCACTTCAACCACCTGCACGCGCTAGGCCTGCCCATGGAACAGGTGGTGCGCGAAGGTTCGCTTCGACGGCTGCGTCCCGTGCTGATGACGGCTTCCATCACCGCCTTTGGCCTGGTGCCCCTGCTACTGGCCAGTGGCCCTGGCTCTGAGATCCAGCGCCCACTCGCCATCGTGGTGATTGGCGGACTGGTCAGTTCCACGGCGCTGACCCTGGTCCTGCTGCCGGTGCTGTACCGGCGATTCGGCCAGGCCATCTCCTCACAACAAGGAGTCCAAGCATGAACGGATGGAAAGAAGCGCAACTGGTGCGCCTGAATCTGGTGTTTCCACCCACGCTCGAAGACGCCGTCACCGATGCCCTGATGGCCGACCCGGTGCTGCCAGGGTTCACCCTGTTGCACGCCGAAGGGCATACCGGCGACTTCGCGCGCGCGTCCATTCGCGAGAAGGTTCGCGGCCGTGTGGATCGGCGCGTCATTTGGGTGTTGATCGAATACGAACAACTGGAACAGGTCCTGGCGCATCTGCGCCAGCGCATCGCGTCTAGCGATGTCCGCTGGTGGGTGGAGTCGGTGTTGGCAAGTGGAAGACTGGTATGACGAGTAAAAACAAAGGATGCAGCCTGGTACTACCGACTGGTGCCGTCATGGTGGCTATCGCGGCTTTGACATTTCATCCCGCGCAAGCGCGCGCCGATGATCTCTCTTGGCTGCCTCCGCAGGTGCAAGTCGAAGCGGCGATGAAAACCCAGCCGGTCGTGAATGCCGCAGCCGCTCGCTTGGACGCGGCTGCAGCCACGCAAAGCGCCCTTGAAACCGGTAGCCACGAGTTTGAACTCAGTAGCGGCCTACAACGTCGCAACGTGACCAACGAAGCGCGTCGCTACAACGAATGGGAAATCCAGCTCAGCCGTGCTGTTCGCTTGCCAAACAAGGCGCGTCTGGATCGGGAGATCGGCAACCTCACCCGCGGCGTGGCCGGTATGCGCCTTGAAGATGCCGAGCACCAGATGGCAAGGCGACTGCTGGAAGTCTGGGCCGGATGGCTGCGCAGTTTCATCGTGGCTGACGAGATGCAAGCGCAGGAAAAGTTGCTTAGACGTGAGCAGGAAGCAATGGCCCGCCGCGTGGCCCTGGGCGATGCGGCGCAGCGGGACAGCGACGTTCTGCAAGCCGAACGCGCGATGCTTGCAGCCCAGGTTAGCGCTGCGCGCGACGCAGAACGGGCAGCACGACAAACGATGGTGATCGAGTTCCCGGGCATTGAGATTCCCGCGCGGCCATCCACGCTGCCAGATCCCGATCCTTTGCCGGGCGGGGTACAGGAGTGGCTGGCGCGAATTGTGCGACAAAGCGTCGAAATCGGCATTGCCGATGGAGAGGCAGCGCGCCTTGCCAAGGTGGCCGAGCGAGGTCGCGCCAACCGCACGCCCGACCCTACAGTCGGGGTACGGATGATGTCTGAACGCGGTGGGACGGAACGTGTCATTGGCGTTGTCCTGACGGTGCCATTTGGCACTGACTATCGCAGTGCAATGGCTGCCACGGAAAGCGCCAACGCAGCTGCCGCAGAGGCAGAGGCGCTCGGCGTGCGGCGCGCGGTGGAGCAAAGTGCGTGGGTAGCCGCGCAGGCAGCTGAAAGTAAGCGCACGCAGTGGCAGTCATTCGCGCAGGCGCTGGCCGCGCAGACCACGGCCAGCAACCGCACGCGGCGAGCTTGGGAACTGGGAGAGGCCCCCTTGGCCGAATACCTCTTGACGTTGCGAAACCTGCGCCAGACACGCCTCGGTGAGGCACAGGCTCGCATCGATGCGCTGCAAGCGTCAGCACTGGTGCGTATCGATGCGCATGCGCTGTGGCATTCGAAGGAGGCACATGCCGATGCCCCTCAATGAATCCCGACTACTGGGCAACGCCCCACTATCCAACGCACCATTCGCACCTCGATTCTTAATCACTCATTTAGCGCTACCAGCGGGTGCGGCGCTGATCATCAGCAGTCTATTGATGGATGGCGGTGGGGACTTCTGGGTCGCCGATCATCTCTATCGCTTGCAGGGCAGCCGATGGGCTTTGCGGGATGCCTGGCTAACCAGCAACCTGCTGCATCGTGGTGGGAAGAATCTTTCCACCTTCCTGGCAATTGCGGTTGCAGCAACGTGCATCTGGGGGGCGTGTCCGAATTTTTGTGTAAACGGGTCGGACTTCAATTGACGGAGATGCGGTCTCCGAACTGAATGGT
>NZ_DF238921.1 GCF_000400995.2 Acidovorax sp. MR-S7
GGGCATGGCGGGCGCTTTCATGGACGGGGTGCGGGCGCAAGAATACCAATAAAATCCGGCTCCAGCGCTTTCATGGCAAGCGCAGCCAGCTATCAAAAAGAAAGCATTGACCTCCGCCACTCCCCTCGTCTCCGCCGGCACGCTGCTGGGCGGCATCGGCCTGTTCCTGCTGGGCATGACCATGCTCACCGGCGGGCTCAAGCTGGCGGCGGGCAAGGCGCTGGAGCGCATGCTCGCGGCCTGGACGCGCACGCCCCTGCACGGCCTGGCCACGGGCGTGGCGCTCACGGCGCTGGTGCAGTCGTCCACGGCGATGACGGTGGCGGCCATTGGCTTCGTCAACGCGGGGCTGCTGGGCTTCACGCCGGCGCTGTGGGTGGTGTTCGGCTCCAACCTGGGCTCGTCGGTCACGGGCTGGCTGGTGGCGTGGCTGGGCTTCGCGGTGAAGGTGGACGCCTTCGCCCTGCCCTTCATCGGCCTGGGCATGGCCCTGCACCTCACGGGCGGCGCCACGCGGCGCGGCGCGCTGGGGCAGGCGGTGGCGGGCTTCGGCGTGCTGTTCCTGGGCATCGAGCTGCTGCGCGAGGGCTTCACGGGCCTGGGCCCGCAGACGCTGCCGCCGCTGGCGGCCGACCTGCCCGGGCGGCTGCTGGGCGTGCTCATCGGCGTGCTGATGACGGTGGTGCTGCAGGCCTCGTCGGCCACGCTGGCCATCGTGCTCACGGCCGTCGCGGGCGGCTCGCTGCCCGTGGAGGCGGGCGCGGCCATCGTCATCGGCGCCAACTTGGGCACCACGCTCACCGGCATCCTCGCGGCCCTGCGCGCCACGCCCAACGCGCGGCGCCTGGCGGCGGCGCACGTGCTGTTCAACGTGGTGGCGGCCATGGCGGCCTTCGCGCTGCTGGCGCCGCTGCTCGCTGCCATCCACGCCGTGGGCGTGTGGCTCACGGGCCGGGGCGACGCGGTCACGCAGCTCGTGATCTTCCACACCACCTTCAACGCGCTGGGCGTGCTGCTCATGTGGCCGCTGTCGGGGCCGCTGGTGCGCTTCCTGCAGGCGCGCTTTCGCTCCACCGAGGAGGACGAGGCCCGCCCCCGCTACCTCGACCGCAACGTGGCCGCCGTGCCCACCCTGGCGCTTCAGGCCCTGCGCCGCGAGATGGAGCGCGTGGGCCACCTGGCCATGCGCCTGGGCATGGACGCGATGCGCCTCGCCCCTTGCGCCCTACCCTGGCCGCCCGCCCCGCCGCAGGCCCAGGAGCGGCTGGCGCGCCAGTTGCAAACACTGGAGCAGTTACAACAGCAGGTGGGCGCCTTCGTGGGCGAAGCAGGCCGCCAGCCATTGCCATCGGACGTGGCCGCGCAGATGCCGGAGCTGCTGCGCATCGCCGCCTACTACGACACGCTGGCGCGCGTGATGCACCAGGTCGGCCTGCAAGCCCTGCGCGCGCCGCGCCCCACGGGAGAGCCGCCGCTGCTGGATGCGCTGGTGCCGGCCTGCGCGGCGGCGCTGGCCTTCTTCGAGACAGCCGACCCGCAGGCCGGCGCCGCGCCCGCGGCCATCGACGCCGCGCGCGCCACGTTCGACACGGCCTACGAAGATGCCAAGCTCGCCCTGCTGCGCGCGGGAGCACAGGGCGCGCTCGACGTGGCTGCCGTGCACGGGTGGGTGGGCCAGCTCGGCGACCTGCGCCGCGCCGTGGAGCAAGGGCACAAGGCCGCCGCGCGCCTGGCGGCGCTGCCGCCGCTGGTGGGGCCGCCAGAAATTTGAAAACGACTCCAGCCCTTACGTAGACACCCCCTACCGCTTCAAAAAGTATAGCATTACAAGCAACGACGTCCCATACTGACTGAACTACTCAATAATATCGCTCTCCATCACAGGCAAGCCCTGCGGAGCGAGTGGGTATTCATGGCATTTAATAAAATATTATGCAAAGCTCCTTTTATTATAAATATCAATCCATACAGTTCAAAAAATAATCAAACAATGAAACGGATGATAGCCATTAGCCATCAAATACCTAGAGTTATTGCAATTTTTTTTATCATATTCCTTCTCTATGGCAGCAGCGCCCACATTGTTCAGCCCTGTTTAACCTTTAGAGCCAATCCCTTTGCTCCAGAGAGAGAGCTTTATGTCATAGCAGGACAGTCCAACGCAGTGGGGTTAGCTTCTATTGAAGGCGAAAAAAATAAAAGCATAAGCTATCCAAACGTTAAGATATATGGCGTATATGGATATCATACGGAGCTTCATGGCATGGATGATGCACTGCAGTCGAAAAGTCATCATACTTATTGGCCATCCCATGCGGCATGGCATACGGCGCAGCCTGGTTTTGGTTATAAAAATGCGGAACCTCCATCTGTCGTGAATTATTTTGGCCCGGAACTCAAAATTGCTGAGCTTCTTAGTAATCAGACACCGCACGATCACTATATCGTAAAATTAGCAGTTGCCGGAACCGGGTTGGCATACACCCCAGCAGAGGATAATTGGAACCCATCTTCCGGGCGGCTTTTTAATCAGCTGATGACTATGATTTCAGATGCATATAATTCTCGAAAAAACTCTGCAAAACTCCGAGTTTCCGGATTACTTTTGGTGCAAGGTGAAACTGATTCTTTAAACTGGGAATCTGCAAAAAATTACGAAACCAACATGAACAGGTTCATTAATGCATTCAGAGACCAGGTTTATGCAAGAGGATGCTCAAACAGCCGTGACATCCCTGTTGTCCTTGCAAAAATTCAAAACAATCCAGTTTGGATATATAGAGAACAAGTGCGCCTCGCACAAGAGAGGTTGAGCAGAGATTTAGCTCTTGTGAAGCTAGTGGAAACCGATGATTTCACTACCGAAAAAGATGGCGTGCATTTCAATATGCACGGACAGATGCATCTAGGAGAGAAGGCATACTCTCACTTGGCACTTTCAAAAATTTCCCAAAGAAAATCCCATCTAAAGCATGAAACTCAGCTGTAGCGGAACAGCACACACTCACAGAACCCTCACCAAGCTCTATTCTGCCTTAGAGGCATGGCCCAAAAATCATAATCATGAACATATTAGGAATCTCTGCCTACTACCATGACAGTGCAGCGGCGCTGGTACAGTCAGGCAGAATCGTCGCAGCGGCACAAGAAGAGCGATTCACAAGAATAAAACATGATGCCCGATTTCCTGCAATGGCTGCCCGATATTGCTTGCAAGAGGTCAGAATTAAAGTCAGCGACCTGGACTCCATTGCCTTCTACGATAAGCCCATTCTCAAGTTCGAAAGACTGCTTGACACTTATCTGAGCTACGCCCCCCGGGGGTTTCAATCGTTCATCGCCGCAGTGCCTGTATGGCTCAAAGAAAAGCTATATTTGAAGAAGACGCTCCGACAGGAGTTGGCAAGCCTGCTCGATTGCCGGGAAGCCGACCTGCCCCCGATCCTGTTTGCCGAACACCACGAGTCGCATGCGGCCTCTGCCTTCTATCCAAGTCCCTATGAGAATGCCGCAGTGCTTTGCCTCGATGGCGTGGGCGAGTGGGCCACCACGTCCGCGTGGCTCGGCCGCGGAGGGAGTTTGGATTCCTTATGGCAAATCGATTTTCCGCACTCGCTCGGATTGCTGTATTCAGCATTCACTTACTATCTTGGATTCAAGGTCAATTCTGGAGAATACAAGCTTATGGGCTTGGCGCCCTATGGCAATCCAAAATATAAAAATCTTATCCTCGATAATCTCATAGACATCAAGGAAGATGGGTCATTTCGGCTAAACTTGGAATATTTTGATTATTGCACCGGCTTGCACATGACAAACCGGAATTTCTCCAGGTTATTCGATGGCCCACCACGAGATCCCGAATCTACGCCCACGCAGCGCGAAATGGACATTGCCGCCTCCATTCAACAAGTCACCGAGGAGGTGGTACTGAAATTGGCTAGACAACTTCACAAGGAGACAGGGCAAGAGAATTTATGCCTAGCCGGTGGAGTTGCACTGAATTGCGTCGCGAATGGCCGTCTGCTCCGTGAAGGAGTTTTCAAGAACATATGGGTTCAGCCTGCGGCAGGAGATGCCGGCGGCGCCCCCGGCGCCGCCCTGGCTGCCTATTACAAGTTTCGAAACCAGAAGCGGCACCATTCCAGTGGCCAAGCGGATGAAATGCGAGGCTCATTGCTGGGACCGAAGTTTGGCCAAGAAGAGGTCGTCAATACGCTATCCAGATTGGGCGCCACATTCGAGATCCTGGAAGAATCAGATCTTTGTGTCACGGTGGCCAAGCTGCTCGCGGACGAGAAGGTTGTGGGGTGGTTTCAAAACAGGATGGAGTTCGGTCCGAGGGCGCTTGGAGCGAGGTCCATATTGGCCGACCCGCGCTCGCCTGCAATCCAATCGCAGTTGAATTTAAAAATAAAATTCAGAGAATCCTTTCGACCATTCGCACCTGCGATCAAGGAAGAATCCGTAGGCAGATACTTCGATCTGGACACGACAAGCCCATATATGCTTTTCGTTGCTAATGTGCGTGATGATATCCAAATCCGGCCGGATACCAGGCTAACCGGCCTGGATAAGTTGCACCAAGTGCGCTCCAGTATCCCGGCTGTGACCCATGTAGATTATTCAGCCAGAGTTCAGACGGTAAACCAGACTGACAACCCCGAATTTCATCGGCTTTTGGATGAATTCGAACGACTGACAGGCTGCCCGATTCTCGTAAACACCTCGTTCAACGTTCGTGGCGAACCTATCGTATGCACGCCCGAAGATGCCTATCGCTGCTTCATGAGTACGGATATGGACTATTTAGTACTGGGCAACGTCGTCTTGGCTAAGAATGACCAAGCCTTGCATAAATCCTATCGCCCCAAAGGGGCTATTGCACTGGATTGACCGAAAAAATGCATATCAAAACAGAAACAAGCCCCAGCGAACTACGCAAGTTTGGCTATGTAATGGGTGGATTCATTGGACTATTCTTTGGCATCTTTTTTCCGTGGCTATGGTCTTTCTCATGGCCTCGCTGGCCATGGATCATTGCACTTGGATTTTTTGCCCTTGCAGTGATCTACCCAGCTTCGCTGAAGCTTCCTTACAAATTCTGGATGCGTCTGTCCGATGTGTTGGGCTGGATCAACACCAGAATCATCTTGGGGGCTGTTTTCATCCTCATTTTCTCTCCGCTGGGATTTTTAATGCGCACCCTAGGAAAAGACACCCTGGACAAGAAATGGGATCCTCGGCTCAAGACATACAGGACGGAAAAATCCCCCCGGAAACCTGACCACATGGAGCGACAATTCTAATGCTCGAACTCATCAAGGAACTCATTCTATTTTTGCGCGAGCATCGGCGCTACGCATTAATCCCTGTGCTTGTCGTCTTATTACTCCTGGGTGGCCTGATTATTTTCAGCCAAGGCTCTGTCATAGCACCATTCATATATACTCTCTTCTAAAGAATGAAGAAATTTCTATATATTCTTCTGCCAACACTATTCCTATGCATGATCGCTGGATCAGGATACTTTGCCGCAAGGTACGCCATATCGGCAAAAACCGATAAATTCATCCAACTCTTTGAGCGCGCAGAAACACTGACAGGGGCCTTGTCGGTTCCTCAGTTGAACCAGGAGCAACGCAGCAAATTTCACACGGCATACAGCGATGCCTCCGTCAATCCTGACGTCATCAGTTGGTCCGTTCCCAATCAGCTAACACCCTTTGTAGGAACCGCTCCTTCTCCGGGCCAGCACCACAATGCCCACATCAATTCTTGGCAAATGCGCAGCCAAAAGGAACTTGCGCTGCCGAAACCAGACAATGTGTACAGAATTTTTCTTACCGGCGGGTCGACCGCTTATGGGTCAGGAGCACCCAGTCAAGAAAAAATCATTGGGAGTATTCTCGAAACCCTGCTAAATAAAGGCGAATCCTCTCACTACGAGGTATTCACGTTCGCCAACCCGGCATGGTCGTCCACCCATGAACGCATCGGCATCGAGAACTATCTATCGGAACTCCAGCCAGATCTGGTCATTTCACTTTCTGGCAATAATGACGTCTTCTGGGCAGATGCAGGTAGAAACGTATTATGGTTCTCTACCTTTGCTGATGACTACTATGCAATCTTGGCCAACGACGCATTAAAAATCAGCGGACGAAAGGAAATTCCGGCTCTATCCCACGCTACCCCTGCGGCAGAAAAGATTTCGCCAGAGACAGTTGCCTACCGCTTAGAAAAAAATATCAGACTCGGGGCCCTGTCCCTTGAGAGGGCCAAAGTTAATTGGGTTTTCTTTCTGCAGCCCACACTTTCCGTCACTCAAAAACAATTGAGCCACCGCGAGAGTGCATTCCTGACATCATCCAAGGATTATTATCAGGCCTGCTATTTAAGCATCAGATCCACCTTGGCCCAAATCGACTTGAAGAACTTCAAGTTTGTCGATATTTCAGGGATATTCGACAAATCTGATGCGCAGAACGACATATTTTTGGATCAATTCCATTTTGGCGACAAAGGCAATGCACTCATCGCACAGGCCATCCATGCCGAACTGACCAAAGTTCTGAAATAGCAGCACACAAAGCCGTCAGGTCGACAATTTTTCCAAAGCGCCGCCCACGTCCGCCTCCAGCTTGAACGCCAGCAGCCCGTCGGCGCGCGTACGCCCGCGGTTGACGGCCGCCACCGGCAGGCCGCGTTCGGCCGCCGCCTGCACGAAGCGGAAGCCCGAATACACCATGAGCGACGAGCCCGCGATCAGCACCGCATCGGCGCGCGCCAGGGCGGCGTGGGCCGCCTCCACGCGCTCGCGCGGCACGGCCTCGCCGAAGAACACCACGTCGGGCTTGAGCACGCCGGTGCCGCAGCGCGGGCATGGCGGCACGTCGAAGCGGGAGAAGTCGCGCCCCTCCAGGTCGGCATCGCCGTCGGGTGCGGCGCTGGCCTGCAATGCCGCCCAGGCGGGGTTGCGGCGCAGCAGCTCGGCTTGCAGTTCGGCGCGGGGCATGCGCGCCTCGCAGGCCATGCAGCGCACGGTGTCGATGCGCCCGTGCAGGTCGATCACACGCTGGCTGCCCGCCGCGTGGTGCAGGCCGTCCACGTTCTGCGTGAGCAGCAGCGCGATGCGGCCTGCGCGCTCCAGCTGCGCCAATGCGCGGTGCGCAGCGCCGGGGCGGGCGTTGCCCATGATGGGCCAGCCCACGAGGCTGCGCGCCCAGTAGCGGCGGCGCGTGGCCTCCTCGCCCATGAACGCCTGGTAGGTGACGGGCTGCGGACGCTTCCAGTCGCCGTTCTCGTCGCGGTAGTCGGGGATGCCCGCCTCGGTGCTGCAGCCCGCGCCGGTGATGACGAACAGGCGCGGGTGGCGCCGCGCCCAGTCGATCAGCGCGCCCGCGTCACATGCCGGGGGCGATGCTTTCGGCGTAGTCATAGATGGCGCCCAGGATGGCCTGGTCCCGCTCGTTCGCGCGTTCGTCGGCCTGCTCGCCCAGCGTGTCCAGGCGCTCGAACAGCGCGTCGAACGTGAGGCCGCCGCCCTCGCCTTCCATGAGCACGGCGGCACGGTGCTCCTCCCAGCGCTCGTGCTCCTCGGGCGTGAGGGTCTGCGGGAAATTGCGTGCGCGGTAGCGCCACAGCAGCTCGCCCAGGCGCTCGTCGTCGAAGCCAGGGCGCTCGCGCGCCAGCTCCTCGGGCGGCAGCGCGCGCAGGCGCGCGAGGCGGCGGCGGTCCTCGTTGCCGACGAAGCCGCCGTACAGGTCCTGGTCCACGTCCACCGGGCCTGCGGCCTCGCGCTGGAACACCTCGGCCCAGATGGCGCTCATGTCGGGCAGCGCGCGGGCGGCCTCGGCATGGCGCGCGGCGGTGGCCAGGTCGATCTGCCAGCGCTCGGCCATCGCGGGCGCGAGCGTGTTCACGTTGCCCACGACCATGGGCGACTTGTTCAGGTGCACGGTCTTGAGCGGCAGGCGCTGCACGCCCTCGGGCAGGTCGCCCGTGCGCGTGAACAGGCGCTGGCGGATGGCGGCGGCATCCAGGCGCGCGAGTTCGGAGGGGTCGTGCGCCAGGTCCCAGGCGATCAGTTCGTTCTTGTTGACCGGGTGGCTCGCGAGCGGCCACATCACGGCGAGGCATCCGCGCTCGGGGCTGAACATGCCCGAGATGTGCAGGAAAGGCCGCGCCGTCTGCTGCGATGCGGGCAGGCGCAGCTCGGCCGCCACGCGGTCCTTCTTGTGCAGCGAGAGCGCGAAGTCGAACAGGCGCGGCTGCTTGTCGCGGATCAGCCGCGCCAGGGCGATGGTGGCGCGCACGTCCGAGAGCGCGTCGTGCGCCGCCTCGTGCGCGATGCCGTTGGCTTGGGTGAGGTGTTCGAGCTTGAAACTGGGCTTGCCGCTCATCTCGCCGCTCTGGTGCCGCGGCCATTCGATGCCGTCCGGGCGCAGCGCGTAGGTCATGCGCACCACGTCGAGCAGGTCCCAGCGGCCGCACTGGTTCTGCCACTCGCGCGCGTAGGGATCGATGAGGTTGCGCCAGAACATGAAGCGCGTGATCTCGTCATCGAAGCGGATGGTGTTGTAACCCACGCCGATGGTGCCGGGCCGGGCCAGCTCGGCTTCGATGCGGGCGGCGAACTGGTGCTCGGGCACGCCCTTTTCCAGGCAGAGCTGCGGCGTGATGCCGGTGATCAGGCAGGCCTCGGGGCTGGGCAGGTAGTCGGGCGCGGGCTGGCAGTAGAACATCAGCGGCTGGCCGATCTCGTTCAGGTCGGCATCGGTGCGGATGGCTGCGAACTGCGCGGGACGGTCGCGGCGCGTGTCGGCGCCGAAGGTTTCGTAGTCGTGCCAGAGGAAGGTGTGCATGAGGGAACGGTTGCAGCCGGAAACAAAGCCAAGCCCGAGTATGCATGGCCCGCGCCGTCACAATGGGCGCCATGCGTTCTCTGCTTTTGCCCACCGCCGTGAGCCTGGCGGTCCTCGCAGGCTGTGCCACGCCGCCGGCCCCGCCCCCTGCTCCCGTCCCCCTGCCTTCCACACCGCCGCCGGTGGCGGCTGCGCCCGTACCGGCGCCCGTGCCCGCTCCGCCGCCAGCACCGCAGGCGCCCGCCGCCAGCGGCCTGGCCGCGACGCTTGCCGGCTTCCACGCCTGGGTCCAGGCCTTCGCGCAGGAGGCGCTGGCGGCCGGCATCCGCCCGCAGACGCTGGAGGCCACGCTGGGCCACGCCCAGTGGCAGCCGCGCGTGGTGGAGCTGGACCGCGCCCAGCCCGAATTCACCCGCCCGCCCTGGGCGTATCTGGACAGCGCCGTCTCGCCCCAGCGCGTGGCCCAGGGCCGCGAGCAGCTGCGCGCCCACGCCGCCGCGCTCGACGCCGCCTCCCGGCGCCACGGCGTGCCCGCCAGCGTCATCACGGCCATCTGGGGCATGGAGAGCAACTACGGCCGCAACTTCGGGAGTTTCCGCACGGTCGATGCGCTCGCCACGCTGGCCTACGACGGCCGCCGCCGCGACTGGGCGCTCGGCGAGCTGCTGGCCGCGCTGCGCATCGTCGACCAGGGCGACATCGCGGCGGACGCCATGATCGGCTCCTGGGCCGGCGCCATGGGCCACACGCAGTTCCTGCCCTCGGTGTTCCTGGCCCACGCCGTGGATGCCGACGGCGACGGCCGCCGCGACATCTGGGGCAGCGTGCCCGACGTGGCCGCGTCCACGGCCAATTTCCTCCAGCATTCGGGCTGGCGCGCGGGCGAGCCCTGGGGCGTGGAGGTGCTGCTGCCGCCCGGCTTCGACTACGCACGCGCCGAACTCACGGTGCGCCAGGACGGCGCGGCCTGGGCTGCCGAGGGCGTGCGCGGCGTGGACGGCGGCCCGCTGCCCGCGTTGCAGGGCGCCAGCGTCCTCACGCCCGCGGGTGCGCGCGGCCCGGCGGTGCTCGTCGGCCCCAACTTCCGCGCGCTGCTGCGCTACAACAACTCGGTGAACTACGCGCTGGCCGTGGGCCTGCTCGCGCGCCAGATCGACGGCGGCGCCGGCCTGCACACGCCCTGGCCGCGCGACCTGCAGCCGCTGTCGCGCGGCGAGGTGCAGGCACTGCAGGAGCTGCTCAATGCGCGCGGCATGGACACCGGCACGCCCGACGGCGTGGCCGGCCCCGCCACGCGCGCGGGCGTGCGGCGCTACCAGCAGAGCCTGGGCCTGCCGGCCGACGGCTACGCGACGCGGGAACTGCTGCAGCGGCTGCAGACGCCATGACTCCTGCTTTGATAGCTGCCTGCGCTTGTCCAGCAAGCGCTAGCGGCCATTTTCTTCCATGAAAAAAGCCCGGCGATGCCGGGCTTTTCTTGCAGCGGAAAGTGCGCCTCAGGGCACCAGGATCACTTCCACGCGGCGGGCCTCGGCGTTGCTGCCGCTGGCCTGGGTCACTTCGGGCTTCTTCAGCTCGACCTTGTCCTCGGCCACGCCCAGGACCTTGAGCGCTTCGCGCACGTTCAGGGCGCGCTGCTTGGCCAGCTCCTGGTTCAGCGCCAGGTCGCCCGTGGCGTCGTGGAAGCCCGAGATCTGGGCCGTCTTGCCTTCGGCCACGCCCTTGACCACATCGGCCAGCGCTTCGTTGGCGCCAGGGGCCAGCTCGGCCTTGGCCGTGGCGAAGAAGAACTTGACCACGCCGCCTTCCACCACCACGGTCGCCACGTCCTCGGTCACCACCACGCCGGGCGCGGCAGCGGGGGCTGCAACTGCGGCGGCGGGCGCCTGCACGGGCGCGTGCGCGATGCCGCGCTTGTAGACGACCACGCCCACGACGGTGGAGACCACCAGCGCGATCAGGGCGAAGAGGAACCCGAGTGCGAAGCGCTGCTGGCTATCGTCGTCGGAGCTGTTGAAGGACATGATGGAGACTCCCGTGAATAATGGGTGCGTTGGACAAAACCCGTCGATTGTAGAGTCTCGCCATGCCCGTGCCTGCCGCCCTTCCCGGCCCCCTGCGTGATCCGGCCCCGATGCTCCAGCACACGCTGGCGCAATGGGAGCGCCAGGGATGCGACCTGTGGATCTTCGGCTACGGCTCGCTGATCTGGCGGCCCGACTTCGACCACGCCGAGCGGCGCGACGCCAGGGTGCACGGCTGGCACCGCGCGCTCAAGATGTGGAGCCGCGTGAACCGCGGCACGCCCGAGTGCCCGGGCCTGGTCTTCGGCATGCTGCCCGGCGGCAGCTGCCGGGGCACGGCCTTCCGCGTGGAGCGCGCGCACGCCCCGCAGGTCATGACCAACCTCTGGCAGCGCGAGATGGTGCTGGGCGTGTACGACCCGCGCTGGCTGCCCTGCCGCACGCCGCAGGGCACGGTGACGGCGCTGGCCTTCACGCTCTCGCCCAAGAGTCCCAGCCACACGGGCGTGCTGGCCGACGAGGACTACCGCCGCATCTTCGCCCAGGCGAGCGGCCTGTACGGCACCACGCGCGACTATGCCGAGGCCACGCATGCCGAGCTGCTGCGCATGGGCATCCGCGACAGGGCGCTCGCCCGTCTGATTGCGCTGGCGCGCGAACCAGGGTAGCTTGGCGGCTTTCAACCAGCAGGAGAGCCGCATGTTCCTTCGCCCCTTCCCCACTGCCGCCGCGGCGGCCGCCGTCCTCGCGCTCGCGGGCTGCGCATCGACCGCTTCCGCGCCCTCGGCCACCGCGCGGCTCGAACCCACGCGGGGCAACACCGCGCAGGGCATGGTGCGCTTCGTGCAAAGCGGCGCGGCCGTGCGCGTGAGCGGCGAGGTCAGCGGCCTCAAGCCGGGCTCCGAGCACGGCTTCCACATCCATGAGAAGGGCGATTGCTCCAGAGGCGACGGCAACAGCGCGGGCGGCCACTTCAACCCCACCGGCGCGCCGCACGGCCGCCACGGCCAGGGCACGCACCACACGGGCGACCTGCCCAGCCTGCGCGCGGACGCGAGCGGCGTGGCCACGTTCAACTTCGAGTCGCGCAGCATCAGCGTGGGCTCCGGCGCCACCAACATCGTCGGGCGCGGGCTGATCGTGCACGCCGCGCCGGACGACTACGTCACCCAGCCCACGGGCAACGCCGGCGCGCGCCTGGCGTGCGCCGTGATCACGGCGCGCTGACCGCCCTCCCGCCCATGCGGGCACAATCGCCCGCATGAGCAGCCCCCTCTCCTCCTCCATCGCCGACCTGCGCAAGAGCTACGAGCGCGCCGAGCTCGGCGAAGACGCCTCCCACGCCGACCCGCTGCGCCAGTTCGACCAGTGGCTGCAGGAAGCCCTGGCCGCCCAGGTGCCCGAGCCCAACGCCATGACCCTGGCCACCGTGGGCAGCGACCTGCGGCCGAGCACGCGCATCGTGCTCATCAAGGGCTACGACGAGCGCGGCATCGTCTGGTTCACCAACTACGACAGCCGCAAGGGCCGCCAGCTCGCAGGCAACCCCTATGCGGCGCTGCAGTTCCATTGGGTGGAGCTGGAGCGCGTGGTGCGCATCGAAGGCGTGGTGGAAAAGGTGAGCGACGCGGAGAGCGACGCCTATTTCGACAGCCGCCCGCTCGACTCGCGCATCGGCGCCTGGGCCAGCCCGCAGAGCCAGGTGATCAGCGGCCGCGGCGTGCTGGTGGCCAACGCGGCCAAGTACGGCGCGCAGTTCCTGCTCAAGCCCCCCCGCCCGCCGCACTGGGGCGGCTTTCGCCTCCAGCCCGGCCAGTGGGAGTTCTGGCAGGGCCGCAAGAGCCGCCTGCACGACCGGCTGCGCTACCGGCAGGAAGGCGGCGCCTGGGTGCGCGAGCGCCTGGCGCCCTGATCAGCGCATGAACCCCTGCGCGAGCAGCAGCGCTGCCGGCAGCGTGACGAGCGCCAGCGCGGCGGAGATGGCGATGGAGGAAGACACCTCGTCCTGCATCACGCGGTAGCGCTGGGTGAACAGCAGCACGTTGGCGCCCACGGGCATGGCAGCGGCGGTGAACATCACCGCGATGGCGGGCCCCGACAGGCCCAGCGCCCAGGCCATCAGGCCCAGCACCACCGGCAGAGCGAGGTTCTTCACGGCGGCGATGCGCACCGCGTCGCGCCAGTGCGCGCCGATGCGCGTGTGCGCCAGGGCGATGCCCACCAGCAGCAGCGCCATGGGCCCCAGCGCGGAGCCGACCACCTGCAGGGGCTTGTCCAGCGCCTGCGGCAGCGTCCAGCCCGTCTGCGCGTACAGCAGACCGGCCAGGATGGGCAGCGGCACCGGGTGGATGATGCTGTTGCGCACGGCCTGCCACACGGTGTGGGCCATGGGCCGGGGTTCCGCCTGGCCCGAGCGCTGCAGCTCGCGCGCCTCGGCCAGCTCGAACACCAGCGTGGCGGCCGTGAGCAGCACCAGCGAATGCAGCGACACCAGCGTGAACAGCGTCACCAGGCCCTGCGGCCCGTAGACCAGGCCTACCAGCGGCACGCCGATCATCACCAGGTTGCCGAAGGTGTGCGCCAGCGCACGCGCCGCCGCCCGCGTGGAAAAACGGGTGAAGGCCAGCGTGAGCGCGAACAGCAGCGCCACCGCCCCGAAGTACAGCGCCACGGGCTGGAAGTCCAGCTCCTGCAGGCGCACCTGGCCCATGGTGCGGAACAGCAGCGCCGGCGTGAGCACCAGGAACACGAGGTTCGACAGATCGGGGATGGCCGAGGCCCGCACCCACCCCACA
Organism: Acidovorax sp. MR-S7; assembly: GCF_000400995.2. Classification (GTDB taxonomy): domain Bacteria; phylum Pseudomonadota; class Gammaproteobacteria; order Burkholderiales; family Burkholderiaceae_C; genus MR-S7. Next base: position 13,687 of record NZ_DF238921.1, read on the forward strand.
CGGGCGGTGACGAAGCCCAGGCCGATGCACAGGATGACGGGAACCAGGGGCAGAAGAACGGAAGACAGCACGGCGGGCGCGGAAAGGGAAGCGGGCGCCAGTGTAGGCGCCCGCGCAGGCACGCCCGCTGCGAAAACTACTTATTTGATAGCTGGCAGCGCTTGCCACATAAGCGCTGGAGGCCTATTTCATGCATATGGATAGAACGCAGGGCCGCAGCCGGCTTCATACCGCGCATGCCCCCATCCACACGCCGCTGCGCAGGCCGGCGGGCAGGTCCCGCGCCCAGACCTGGGCGCTGGTGTCCCAGGCGTCCTCCTGCACGCTCAGTCCGGCGAAGATGCCGTAGCCTTCGCCCGCCCGGATCGCATCGCCCGCACTCAGGCTCTCGCCCGCCTTGATGGCGCCGTGGGCCTCGATGGACTCCCCGGCCTTGATGCCCCAGCCCGCCTCCACGTGCGTCACGCCGGTGATGGCGCCGCCCACGACGATGCCCTGCGCCGCGCGCAGGCTGTCCGCCCCGTTCAGGTGTCCGCCCACGCGCAGGCTCTTGCCGCAGTCGATGGGCCCCTGCACGAGCAGGTCCTGGCCGACCGAGGCGCCCGCGCCCACCCGCAGCGCGCCCTGGCAGACCACGTCCCACGCGGCGCGCAGCTCGCCGCCGCAGGTCACCGCGTCCTGCGCCTCGACGCCCCAGCCTGCGCGCAGGTCGCCCCCGCAGTGCACGGCGCCCTGGCTGCGGATGTGCGCGCCCGCGCGGATGTCCTCGCCCGCAGCGAGCGCGCCGCCGCAACGGATGCCGCCACCGGCCTGGATGGAGCGGCCCGCATGGAGCACGCCTTCCACGTCGATGACTGAGCGCACCAGCACCGTGCCCGCGAACACGAGGTCCTGCGCCTCCAGGCTGTCCACGCTGAGCACCGTGTTCGTGGGGCCGAACTGCCGCAGCAGCCACAGCGCATCCTCGACCCGCCCGGCCTGCACCAGCGTGTCCAGTGCGTGCTGGTAGCCCACGCCGTCCTCGATGTGGCGCACGAACCAGCGGAAGCCGTTGGCGCACGGGTTCTTGGCCCGAAGAAACTGTTTGGTGAATTCCATGCGGCAGCCCGGTCCTTTCCAGGGAGGCCGCGCCTGCGCCCGCGCGGCCCCCGCCATCGCGCATCGGAGAGATGCCCGGCGATGGTGTGGTGTTGCGCGTGTGGAAGAAGGGGGGTGTTATCGCCGGGCGTGGGAATGTGCGACTGGCTTGTATGGCCAGATCTCGCGCACCGCGGCCCCCGCGCGGGTGCGCGAGGGCGTGCGGAAGGAAGATGCGGCGAGCGGCATGGCCGCGCATGGTAGCCGCGCTCCGCCGCAACGGCAACCTTGCCGCACGGCGGCGCGCGGTCTTTCGGCGGCCTGCGTCAGAACGCCACGCGCACCCCCAGGGTCACGTTGCGCCCGGCCAGCGGTGCCGCATCCTTGATGAAGGAGACGTGCGAGTAGGCCAGCCGGTCGGTCAGGTTGCGTCCCTTCAGGTACACCTGCCACGGCGTGCCGCCGCTGGTGCGGCCGTTGTAGGCCACGCCCAGGCTGAGCATGCCGTAGCCGGGCGTGGGGGTCTCGAACGCGGCCACGCGCTTCTGGCGAGCGACCTGCAGCCACTCGATCTCGCCCTCCCAGGATTGCCAGTTCGCATCCAGCCGCAGGCCCACGCGCGCGGACGGGATGCGCGGCAGGCGCCCGCCCTCGTCCAGCCGCGCGCGCACGCTGTCGCCGAACAGCGTCACGCCCCAATTGCGAGTGACGGCGTGGCGCACGCGGCCTTCCACGCCGGTGAACGTGGCGTCGGCCTGGCTGTACTGCAGCAACTGGAGGCCATCATGCTCGTCCAGCGTGCGGCCGTAGATGTAGTTGCCGATGCTGTTGCGGAACACGGTCACGTCGAAGGTGGTGGGGCCGCTGGTCTTGCGCAGGCTCAGGTCGATGTTGCGCGAGGTTTCGGCACGCAGGTCCGCATCGCCGCGCTCGTAGGTGGCGGTGGCCATGTGCAGGCCGCGCGCGTACAGCTCCTCGGCCGTGGGCGCGCGGCTGGCGCGCGTGAGGCTCGCGCCCAGCGCATAGCCGGGCGTGAAGCGCCACACCGTGCCCAGCGATGCCGAGGTGCCGTTGTGGCTGCGCTCCACGCCGCTGTCCTGCGCCTCGGCGGTCTGGCGGTCGTGGCGCAGCGCGCCCTCGATGCGCCAGTCGCCGATGCGGTATTCCTCCAGCACGAAGAGGCCCCAGCGGCGCGTGCGCGTGGGCTGCACGTAGGCCTCCTCGCCTTGCGCGCTGAACTTGCGCTCGGAGCCCTGCACGCCCACCAGGCCGCGCAGCCCGGCCACGGGCGCATGCTGCAGCTCCAGGCGCAGGTCGTTGGCCTTGTTCTTGAAGGTGGTGGCGACGGCGCCGCCCTCCACCTCGTCGTGCACGTAGTCGGTCGTGCCCGCGCGCAGGCGCAGCGTCTCGAAGCCCGCGAACGGGTTGCGCAGCTCGCCGCGCAGGTCCACGCGCTCGCTGCGCAGGTCCACCACGGGCACGCCGCCTTCCTCGTGGTCGTGATCGTGGTCATGGCCGTGCCCGTCCTCGTCGCCATGCCCGTGGCCGCCGCAGTGCAGGTGGTCGCCATGGGTGTGGCAGCCCTCGAAGTCGTGGTTGTGGCCGGGCAGGCCGTACTTGGCGGTCTGGCGCGTGAAGGCCAGGCCCAGGTAGCCGCGGCTGCCGACCCACGACAGGCCCACGCTGCCGGTGTCGGTGCGGTTGAAGCTGCCAGGCACGCGCGTGCCCCCGCTCCAGCCGCTGCCGACGCGGTAGTCGCCCGCGTCGCGCGCAGCGCCTTCCACGTGCACGGCGAAGTGGCCCGCGCCGCCCGTGAGGGCGAAGGCCCCGGCCTTCTCGCGCGCGCCGGTGCCGGCGCGCAGCTCGGCCTGGCCCTCGATGCCCTTCTCGGGCACGGCGGTGGGCACCTTGCCGTCGAGCACGTTGACCACGCCGCCCACGGCGCCCGCGCCGTACACCAGCGCCGAGGGGCCGCGCAGCACCTCCACCTGGGTGGCCAGCAGCGGCTCGGAGACCACGGCGTGGTCGGGGCTGACGGTGGAGGCGTCGTGCAGCTCCGCACCGTCGGAGAGGATCTTGACGCGCGGGCCGTCCATGCCGCGGATCACGGGGCGGCTGGCCCCGGCGCCGAAGTGGCTGCCGGTGATGCCGGGCTCCCCCTCCAGACTTTCGCCCAGCGTGGCTTCGCGGCGGCGCACCAGTGTGTCGCCCTCGAGCACGGACACGGGCTGCGTCAGCTCGGACACGCCGAGCTGCAGGCCGCTGGCGGAGACGGTGACCTCCGGTAGCGCGGCGGGCGCCTGGCCGGCCGTTTGCGCCAGCACCGCTGGCGCGGCCGGGGCCAGGGCCAGCAGCACCGCGCAGGCCAGGGGCCGGCGCACGCCGGGAGCGGAAGGGGGGAAAACAAAGCTTGTCATGGGTAATGCCATCCATGCGTGCCGCGGCACGGGACGGCGCACGCGTGCGCTCCCGCGCCTTGCGGCACACGAGAAAATCTAATGAAAACCGGCGCTAGCGCTTGTCCATCAAGCGCTGGCAGCTATCGAAATGGGAGTATTGAGGGAGCACCGGCTTCGGGTGCGGGGCTCCGCGAGGCGCAATGGCCTCAGGCGCGCAGGGGCGGCGCGCGGGCGTGGAAGGCCGCCAGGCGCCGCAGTGCGGGCGCCTGGGCCGGCGGAGCGGCCGGCGGCTCCTGGGGCGAAGCCTGCACGGGCGGCAGCGCCTGGGCGAGCAAGGCGCCGCCCAGCGTCTGCTGGTCCAGCACCTGGCAGTCGGCGCTGCTGTGGCCCGCGAAGAGCGCATGCAGCGTGTCCAGCGCCTGGTGCGCCGTGCCCTCCCCTGCCGCATGCGCATGCCCCGCCGCGAAGGCGGGGACGCCGTGCACGATCTGGTGCATGCGGCCGAGCGTCGGCGCGAGCACCAGCGCCAGCAGCAGCCACGCCAGGACCAGATGGCGGCGCAGTTGCTGCGGCAGTGCGGGGGGGCGGGAGAGAGTCACGGAAAGGAGGACGGGCTCAGTGGACGTGCTTCATGCCGCAGTACTTGCCGATCGCCAGGTTCTTGCAGGCGGCCTGCAGCTCCCTGCGGCAGGCCTCGTGGCCCTTGCCGGCTTCCAGGCACTTGGCTGCGGCCTCGTGCGCGGCGGCCATGGCGCGGTGGCGCTCGATGTCGGCCCGCGTCTGCTTCTCGCTGTGCTCCTCGGCCTGCACGGCCGCGGCGCACGCCAGCAGCGCGAGGGCGATCCATGGTTTCATGGTGTTTTCTCCGGGTTGAACCCCTTGCATCGCCCTCGGAGGGAGAGCCGGGCAAAGGGCCTGGGAGGATAGCGCAGTATTCAGGCCCCGGGCTTCAGATGGCGCGCGAAAGTCTGGCGGAATTTCTCCACCTTCGGCAGCACCACGAAGGCGCAGTAGCCCTGGTGGGGATGGTGCGCGTAGTAGTCCTGGTGGTAGTCCTCGGCAGGCCAGTAGCTCGCCAGCGGCTGCACTTCGGTGACGATGGGGGCGCCGAAGAGCTTGTCCTGCCCCATCTCGCGCAGCATGTCCTCGGCCACGGCGCGGTGCGCGGGGTCGGTGTAGTAGATGCCGCTGCGGTACTGCGTGCCCACGTCGTTGCCCTGGCGGTTGAGGGTGGTCGGGTCGTGCGTGGCGAAGAAGATCTCCAGCAGCTCGCGCACGCCGATCTGGTCCGGGTCGAAGGTCACGCGCACCACTTCGGCATGGCCCGTGCGGCCCGTGCATACCTGCTCGTAGGTGGGCTCGGCCACGTCGCCGTTGGCGTAGCCGCTTTGCACGTCGGTCACGCCGCGCACGCGGTCGAACACCGCCTCGGTGCACCAAAAGCACCCTCCGCCCAGGGTGATGCTCTGCAGGGTGGACATGGTTGGCCTCGCTGGCTTTGTTGGGGCCCCCATCATAGGCAAGGCAGCGCAGGCACGTTTGACGCTGCCATGGGCGGTTGGTATATTACTAACCAGTCAGTCATTAATTTCATGCCCACCACCCTCCCCGACTCCGTCCCGCCCGCGCCGCCACGCCGTGGCCGCCGCAAGGAAGCCCGCCCCGGCGAATTGCTCGAGGCGGCGCTGGACCTGTTCGTGGAGAAAGGCTTCGCCGCAACCAAGGTGGACGAGGTCGCCGTCCGCGCCGGAGTCTCCAAAGGCACGCTGTTCCTCTATTTCCCGAGCAAGGAAGACCTGTTCAAGGCCGTGGTGCGCCAGAACATCGCCGGCCGCTTCGCGGAATGGGACCTGGAGCTGGAGACCTTCGAGGGAACGAGCAGCGAGCTGGTGGAATACTGCTTCCAGAGCTGGTGGGAGCGCGTGGGCTCCACCAAGGCCTCGGGCCTGGGCAAGCTCATCCTGAGCGAGGCCAACAATTTTCCCGAGATCGCCCGCTTCTACCGCCAGGAGGTGGTGGAGCCGGGCCACCGGCTGGTGCGGCGCATCCTGCAGCGCGGCATCGACCGGGGCGAATTCCGCGCGCTGGACCTGGACCACGCCATCTACCTGGTGCTCGCGCCCCTGATGTTCCTGATGTTCTCGCAGCCGTCGATGTCGCTGTGCATCCCGGACCCCGACAAGTTCTCGCCCCAGGAGTACATCCGCCTGCAGGCGGAAAACGTGCTGCAGGGCCTGCTGGTGCGGCCGGCTCAGGTGCGGCCGGCCTAGAATCATGGGTTTGTCTGACCCACAGTGACCCGCGTCCGGAGTACTCCATGAACTTGCCCCTGAACACGTCCTTCGACACCAGCAATTGCGCCCTGCAGGCTCGCTACAACATGATCGAGCAGCAGATCCGCCCGTGGAACGTGCTCGACGAGGGCGTGCTGGAGCTGCTGTCCGCCGTGCGCCGCGAGGAGTTCGTGCCGCCCAGCTACGAGGGGATGGCCTTCACGGACATGGAAATCCCCTTGAACAGCGCCACCGAGGAAGCCATGCGCCTGGGCCAGCACATGCTGGCGCCGCGCGTGGAGGCGCGCATGCTGCAGGACCTGCAGGTCAAGCCGACCGACCGTGTGCTCGAGATCGGCGCGGGTTCTGGCTACATGGCCGCCCTGCTGGCCCGTAGCGCCGAACGCGTGGTGACGCTGGAGATCGTGCCCGAGCTGGTGGAGTTCGCCCGCGAGAACCTGCGCAGCGCCGGCATCCAGAACGCCGAGGTGCGCCAGGCCGACGGCGCACTCGACCCCATTCCCGACGGCCCGTTCGACGTCATCGTGCTGAGCGGCTCCGTGGCCGAGGTGCCGCAGAAGCTGCTGTCGCTGCTGCGCGAAGGCGGCCGCCTGGGCGCCATCGTCGGCCAACAGCCCATGATGCGCGCCACCTTCGTGCGCCGCACGGGCGACCGCTTCGAAACCACCCGGCCCTGGGACGTGGTCACCTCGCGCCTGCGCAACTTCCCGGAACCCTCCTCCTTCCGGTTCTGACGCCGGCTTCCTTCAGGTACAACGCATGATCGACCACGTCCGCCCTGCCCAGCTTGCCGAATGGATCGCTGCCAACGGGCCATCGCTCCCCCTGCTGCTGGACGTGCGCGAACCGTGGGAGCGCCAGACGGCCAGCGTCGCGCCGCAGGGATTCGAGCTCGTGGCCATCCCGATGGGCGAGATCCCGGGGCGGCTGGACGAGCTGGACCCTGCCCGCCCCATCGCCTGCCTGTGCCACCACGGCATGCGCAGCCTGCGGGTGGCCGGTTTCCTGGCGCAGCAGGGCTTCGAGCAAGTGGCCAACATCACGGGCGGCATCGACGCGTGGTCGCATGAATGCGACCCGTCCGTTCCACGCTATTGAACGCTTGGCCTGCGGCCAGTGCATGGCCGCAGCCCCTCGCCACGATCACGTCAACTCCCCTGAAGGACGCCATGACTTCACTGCAGCGGCTTCTCTCCGTCTCCCTGGCCGTGGGCGCCGCCTGGGCCGCCGCCACCGGCGCACAGGCCCAGAGCCTGGCCGAGCTGGCGCAGCTCGCGCGTGGCTACGATGCGCCCTGGCAGGCTGCCAAGGCCCAGTACGAAGCCGCCGCGAGCCGGGCCGAACAGGCCCGCGCGGGCCTGCTGCCCAGTGCCGCCCTGACCGGCAGCGCCAGCTACGGCCGCACCGACGTGAGCCGCCCGCCCATCGATCTGCACGCCCCCACGCAAACGCTGGGCGTTGCAGCCTCTCAGCCCCTGTACCGCCCCGCCAACCGCATCACGTTCGAGCAGGGGCAGCGCGGCGTCGATCTGGCACGCGCCCAGCTCGACGGCGCGGAGCAGGACCTGCTGGTGCGCGTGAGCCAGGCCTATTTCGACGTGCTGGCCGCCCAGGACACGCTGGCGTTCGTGCAGGCGCAAAAGGCCGCCGTCGGCGAGCAGCTGGCGGCCGCCCGGCGCAACTTCGAGGTCGGTAATGCCACGGTGACCGATTCGCGTGAAGCGCAGGCACGGCACGACCTGGTGGTAGCCCAGGAGATCGCCGCAGAGAACGACCTGCGTGTCAAGCGCTTGGCGCTGGACCAGCTCGTGGGCCGGGCCGGAACCGCTCCCCTGCCTCTCGCGCAGCCCGTCGCGCTGCCCGCCGTGCAGCCCGCCGACGTGGGCACCTGGGTGCGCACCGCCGAAGACACGCAGCCCCTGGTCCGCCAGGCGGCCCTCGCCCTGGACGTGGCGCGCCTCGAAACCCGCAAGGCCGAGACAGGCCACCTGCCCACCGTGGACCTGCAGGCGGGCTACACAGTACAGCGCACACCCAACGGCACGGTCACCCTGCCCGGCATCCACTCCCGTGCCAACGTCGCCAGCGTGGGAGTGGCCTTGAACCTCCCCCTGTTCGCAGGCTTCGCGGTGCAGAACCGGGTGAAGGAAACGCTTTCCCTCGAAGAGAAAGCCCAGGCGGACCTGGACAACGCGCGCCGCAACGCCGCGCAGGCCGCGCGCGCGGCCTTCTTCGGAGTGCAGTCCGGCCTGGGACAGGTGCACGCGCTACAGGCGGCCGAGGCATCCACCCAAAGTGCGCTGGACGCCAATCTTCTGGGCTACGAGGTCGGCGTACGCATCAACATCGACGTGCTCAACGCCCAAAGCCAGCTCTACCAGACCAAACGCGACCTCGCACAGGCACGCTACAACGTGCTCACAGGCTCATTGCGCCTGAAGCAGGCCGCCGGCACGCTCACTGCCGATGACCTGTTGGCAATCGACGCGCTGCTGGCGCGCTAGCTAGCACCGCTAGCGCCACCGCTGATTGCTGGAGCCCGCGCAGGGCCACATGACGACCGGCTGCCCGGGCCTCGCCCGACCGCCCTCGATGTCCAGGCACATGCCCGTGTAGAGGCTGCGGATCTGCCCTCCGCTCCACTCCCATTGCTGGTTGGGCTGGTTCCGGCACTGCCATGCGATCACCCGCGCTCCCTGGCGCGTGCTGCCCTGCGCCACATCGAGGCACAGGTCACCCACACGCATCTCGCCTTGCCGGGTCCAGGCGAAGCGCTGGTTCTCGGCGCCCGTGCACTGGTAGACATTCAAGGCATTGCCCGCACGCAAACCGCCGGCGACATCGAGGCACAGTCCGTTCTGGCCCCGGATCTCCTGCCCCCGCCAAGGGGCCGGCCCCTGCTGCGGAGGGTAGTCGGGGTAGCGCCCGTCGTCGCGGTCCTTGTCGCGGTCGTGCCTGTTGGCCAGGATCACCGCCCCCGCGATGGCCGCGACGGCAGCCCCCGCGATCCAGGCGCCGGTGTTGTCCCCACCGGAGGTCTGGCTGCCTGCGCGCGTGACCACGCGGAAGCGCCCACCACAGCCGTTCGTCACCCACAGGTCCTTGCGGCCGATGTCGTAGCCCCAGTTGCGGTTGAAGCTGCAGTCGCCGGACAGTTGCTGCGCCAGTTCGACCTGCTCCACATCGTCCGGAAGGCGGTAGGACTGGTACCAGCCGCTGGACACCAGTTCCACCATCTGCTCATTGGCATGTGCGGGACCGGCCGGCAACACGAGGGTGCAGGCCAGCAGGATCGCAAGGGGTTTCTTGAATGGCATAGGACGGCCTGTGATGGTTCTGCGTTCACTGTAGCGCAACCATCGCATCGGTTCACCCTCCGCTCTGCAGCATCAGCGAGAAGCGCATTAACGTCCGCTGGCGAGCCCTGGCGTGGTCGACCACGGGCATCGGATAGTCCACTCCCAACTGCAAGCCGCAGGCCTGCAGCTCCGCCGGCTTCATGGCCGCGGGAAAATGGATGTGCTTGTCCGGCACACGGGCCAGCTCCGGCAGGTAACGGCGAATGAAGCGGCCTTGCGGATCGAACTTCTGCGACTGCATCACCGGATTGAAGATGCGGAACCACGGCTGCGCATCGCACCCCGTGGAGGCGGCCCACTGCCAGCCACCGTTGTTGGCGGCCAGGTCGTAGTCGTTCAGGTACTCGGCAAAGTAGCGCTCTCCCCGCCGCCAGTCGATGCCCAGGTCCTTGGTCAGGAAACTCGCCACCACCATGCGCAAGCGGTTGTGCATGTAGCCCGTCTCGTGCAACTGGCGCATGGCCGCATCGACCAATGGGTAGCCGGTGCGGGCATCGCACCAGGCCTGCCAGAGCTCCGGCGCTTCGTCCCACTGGATGCCGTCGTACGCAGGCCTGAAGGACTGCGCGACCACGTGGGGGTGATGCCACAGCACCATGAAATAGAAGTCGCGCCATGCCAGCTCGGACAGCCAGGCCTGCGCGCCCTCGCAGCCCTGGGCAGCCTGCTGAACGGCCAGCGCGGCCACCTGGCGGATGGATAGGGTTCCGAACCGCAAATGCACCGAAAGATAGGACACCCCGCGGCGCCCCGGATAATCGCGCGCTTCCTTGTACGCCGCCATGCGCGGCAGAAAGTCCTGCAGCAGTTGCCGAGCGCCATGCATGCCGGCAGGCAGAGGAAGCGCTCCCAGGTTGGTGGGAACAAAGCCCAGCTCTGCCAACGGCGGTAGCCGCTCGCCCGCGGGAAGAGCTGCCAGATGACGGGCATAGCGTTCCACCGGATAGGGCTTGAGTTGGAAGGCATCGAGCTTTTGCAGCCAGGCGTGCTTATAAGGCGTGAACACGCTGTAAGGCTGGCCCTGCCCGGTCAGCACCTCGTCGCACTCGAGCAGCACCTGGTCCTTGTAGTCGCTGAAAGCGATCCCCACCGTGCGCAAGGCCTCGGCGATGCGCCGGTCGCGGGCGATGGCCCCGGGCTCGTAGTCGCGGTTCGCCAATACCTCTTGCACGCCCAGGCTGCATGCCAATTGAACAATGCATTCCTGCGACGGGCCATGGCGCACGATCAGCCCGCCGCCGGGTGCACCGCTGCACGCGGCAAGCTGGCGCAGGCCGTCGTCCAACGCCAGGACGCTGGCATGGATGAACTCCACACGCCGGTCTTCACGGCTTGGAAGCGCCTCCAGGATGCCGGTATCGAATACAAAAGCGCAATACACCCGCTCAAAGCGGCGCAGCGCGTGGTACAGGGCAGCGTGGTCGTCGCAGCGCAGATCGCGCCGCATCCACACCAGGGCACTGGCAGAGGCCACGGATTAGTGTTCCTTGTTTGCTGATGTGGCGCATACGATGCCGCCGGGAAAATGACCTTGATTTCCTAAGGAGCTCAACATTAGAGGTTGGCAATCAGAAGCTTATTTTTAATCTTTTATTTGACAAACAACTCCGCAGCCAATAAAGCAAATATTTTTTCAATTAGCAGTCACTCCCAAAGAGTGAAAAACAAAATCGCAATCGAAGAAATGAGTTAATTTCGTTTCAAGAGTCAGAGCGAGCAAGCTGTTTCACCATTCCGCAGAGCCTATGCTCCGCTAGAATCAGAACTGCAACGATCTTCTACCCATGCCCGCAGTGTGCACGAGCGGACCTTACAACAACACCACATCACTACAAATGAAACGCATGCCCACCCTTGTCGACGGCCTGGACGAGATACTCAACGGCGGGTTGTTCGAGGGAGGAGTCTACATTTTCGAAGGCCCCCCGGGAGTCGGCAAGACGACATTGGCCAACCAGATTGCGTACACCCTTGCCAGGCGCGAGATCCGCACGCTGTACGTCACCATGCTGGCAGAGTCCCACGCTCGCATGCTGCAACACATGGAGCAGCAGATCTTTTTCGATCAGCAGGAGGTGAGTGCGAGGGTTTTCTACGTCAGCGGCTACCGCGAGTTCGAGCAAGGCGGGCTGAAGGCCGTCGTGAGCCTGCTGCGCGGGGAGCTGATGCGTTACCGCGCATCGCTGCTGGTGATCGATGGCTTGGTAGTCGACAGGCTGGAGTCGATGGCCAACGATTCCGTTCGCCAGTTCGTCCATGAACTGCAGAGCCTGGTGAGTGCCATGTCCTGCACATGCCTCGTGCTCACCAGCGGCCATGGAAACGCGCTGAGTGCAGAGCAGACGATGGTGGATGGCATCTTCGCATTCGAGGACCACGGTTTTCACTGGCGCGCAGAACGCAGGATGCATGTGCGCAAATTTCGGGGCAGCCAGATCATCCGTGGCCAACATACCTTTTGTATTTCGACACAGGGCCTCCAATTTTTCCCACGCCTGGAAAGCCTGCCTTTGGTCGACGCAAATGCCAGACTGGGCAAGGCCAAGATTTCCACAGGTCTGCATGCGCTGGGCGTGTCCGAATTTTTGTGTAAACGGGTCGGACTTCAATTGACGGAGATGCGGTCTCCGAACTGAATGGTA
>NZ_DF238922.1 GCF_000400995.2 Acidovorax sp. MR-S7
TCTTCCGCATGGCAAACCCACTCCGTCAACGCGTTGGCCCACATACTACCAACACAGATTTGTGACAGAGCCTATTAATTTGGCACGTCACCCGTGTCATTTTCAAGACTCGCTGGCCTCACCGCCATCGCGGGTAAACCTGTAATCCAGGTTTCTAAACGCCCTTCGCGGCGACGCGCTGCACGCCCTCGGCGCTATTCCCCTATGACGCGGTTCTGGTCCCGCTGCGCTTTGCATTGACCAATTCTTGACTGCCCGGGCGTGGGTGGGTCGTTTTCGTCCGCAATTTTTGAGGAGAAGGCCCCATGACGACTTTCATTTTTTCCGACCTAGAGCCGGTAGCGCGAATACGCTCCGCCATCCCCGAATCCTGCCAACCAATGCTCGATCAGTTGCTTGGCATGGTGCCGCAGCCCCCCGATCAGCCTTCATGCGCAACGGCAACCGCTACCTTGGCCAAGTGCTTGGTCGACTATGCAGAGACCATTGCCAACCCACGTCCATTCTTCTTGGAATGGGCAGGAACCGCGCAATGCATACACGAGAGTGTGTCAAACCATACGCAGGATATCCAGGGCATGGTGCCATCCGCACCTCTCACCGGGCGGCTCGCTGAATTCCCGGCACTGGCCTTGTTGCTCGCTCTCAAGGAGGAGCACCTGCCACTTCGGGTTGCGCTCGGCGCGGAAGTTGCCCGGTGCCTGCTGGAGCAGACGGAACTCAAACAGGACTACTGCGTTGCGCTACGTCGGGACACCGTCAGGTATGGCCGCCCTCAGCCCGGCGAAGTTCGCACGCCGGAAGATTTAGCCGAACTGGGGTTTGGGCGAGGCTGGTTGGTACGTTTTCAAAAAACTGATGCGCAAGTGCGCCGCCGCGTGGAACTGGACGAGCTCGGCCCGCGCCGTCCGCAGCATGCTCATCCTCACCACGTACTGGATCTGCTCGCAAGGTTGCGCTGGCGTCTTGATTACCCGAACCCCAAACACCGCCAAGCGGCTATTGACGACAGTCACCTCCCTCTGGCGCATTACCGACGTGCTGCGACGATGCTACGCACACGGGTCGAAGCAAAAGATGGTGCCGCGGTCATACAGTCGCTGGAGCTGCTTGTGAACTTGCCGCCGTGCCTGCTGCTAAGCCTGCCATTGGTGACGGGGTACCGACCATTGAACATCCTCGGCATCTGCGTCCGGACGGGGTGCCTGCTACTCAATTTGCGTACCCTGTTTCCACACCCAGCTCAGCCGCCAATGGCGACTGCACACCTTTTCGAAGTCAGCGGCGATATCGTGGTTCTGCCTCTACCCGTCTTTCTGGCAGAGGAGATAAGGCGGCGCGGCCAAACCTATCCGCAAGCGGTGCTACTCGGGGATTTGGTGGACTGGGTGCGGGTAGATCCACGAAACTCGCTGATTCCGCACGAGTCCTGCAAGCTCCACGCCTCCCTGGCCCGTGCTAGTAAGTCCACCGGCGCCATCTCACTAGCCCTAGGCAACGACCGGCTTGTGTCCGCATGCGTAGCCACGGACTTTTCCCTGATCGGTTCGGCGCGTATGTACTACGCCCGGCTGACGGGCCGGGAGATTCACACTGGCTGCACGAGGCTCTATGGAGGCATGGGTTGGGGTGTGCCAACCATGGAGGCTGAACAACTGCCACCTCTCGGTTCGCACGCTACGCTTCATCCCGATGGAGTCAAGCATCTGTTTTCCACACTGGCTGAGGCTGTCACCGCTTCTCTGCCAGGACGAAACGCGCATGCGCTCCGCCTGCTCGAACACCATACTCATTTCACCCGTTACTCTGTTGCGCTGATCAGCTTTTGCGCTGGACTACGCGAAGTTCAGTGCTATCGCTTGCTGGCAGAGGAGTTGCTGTATGGGCAGGATCAAATCGTGGTGCACGACAAGCAGGGTGGGGATGTACTCATGGCTCAGCCTGCCCTGCTCAACGCGCAGGTCAGGGAGCAGATTCGCCTCTATGCTGCACACGCCAGGGCTCTGGTGCAACGTCTGCAACGGCTTAATGACCGTCACGGGCTCCTGCTCGCACAAAGACTGCGTATTGCCATAGAGGGCACAGGTCCGCTTTTTCTGACACTCAGCCCCAGCGGGGCGGTCCATGCAGCGGGCGCACATTTCACCTGGCGGGAGGTGCCGGAGTCCATCAGGGTGCCACCCAATGTCGGCCGCCACTTCTGGCAAAACGTGCTGCGTGAGCGCGGGCTGAGCTCCAGGGATATTGATAGTTTCATGCGCCATCGAGTTGTGGGCCTGGAAAGGAACACCAACTCCCAAGTCTGCGTCCCTCATCAAGCGCGCGGTCGCATCGAGGCAACCCAACTGGTCGTCATGCGGGAAGTCGGCATCCAAGCCCTGGCTGGGTTGCGAAAGGAGTAATGATGAATCAGGCAACACCGCGCCGATCTTCATTCAAGCCTGCGCTTTTTATCCCGGACCCCAGCCGGCGCATGCACTTCCTGCAACCTCAAAATCTCGGCAACATCAGCGATCATTTCGGGGACTTTCAGTCCTGGGTGATCTCCTCGAGCGTGCGAGAGCTGAAACCGGCAGGTCTGACACTGGCATGCCTGATTGCATTTGATGGCATCGCCAGCGACACCGAACTGCAAGCCGCATACGCTGCCTGCAAGCAAGCCCGCAGATTCGAGACTGCAGTGCGGTTGGACTGGAAAATTGGCTCCCGTCATGACGCCCGCCAACTGAGCGTCTGGACCACTCTGGCACTGGCTCGGGTGCAGGAGTGGCAACCGTATGGGTTGGCCCGCGAACATCTCATGGGCGTGTTGAGCGCCCGCGCCCTCAAAAGCGGTGTTGTCTCACCCCTAGAAACAATCTGGGAACAGCTCCTCACAACTGCCATGGGTTGGTTGCAGAATCACCTGCCGGCAGTTCTGTACGGCCATGTGAGCGGTGCAGCGCCCCTAAGCGCCACGCCGCGCAGCGCGCTGGCTCGGGCGCAAACAAGGCGGGCGCTGTTGCCCGAAGAAGTAGATCCGGAGCCACAGGGCACGGCCTCTTACCCAGTGTACGAACGCGCCTTTGAAGCCGCCCTTCTTGGGCGTCGTGCCACTGTTCGCAGCGGCGCCACTTTCATCCGTCAACTTCTTGCGGCACTGCGTCCGCCGACCAAAGGATCAAATGTCGGCAAGCGTGAAGAGATCCTGCGTCGGCTGCATTCACTGGCCGCCAGCCTAGACGATGCAGACGAAGCATGTGCCGTCCTTCATGCGTTTGCCCTGGACCTCGTCGAGCGTGGTACCAAGCGCAAGAAAAATCTGGCATCCACCACACCGTCGGACTACCTGAACGCGTTGGCCGATGATTTTCATGTGGCGCTCAATGACGTTCGGTTGTATGGCATCGACGAGACAACTTACGCTGACATTTTCCGCAAGTTAGTGAACGGCAGCGCAACCATGGGTCCCGTCCGCATCGCAGCGCTGAAGGCACTTCACCAGTTCCTGCGCGCCTGGTGGCAAGTGCCGCCACTACCGACCGACCTACTCCAAGTCGAGGTCGAAGCCACCGTCCGTGCCAATTTGGTTTGGCCACACGAAAAAGAGCGGCTGCGGGAATGGCTAGCTGGCGATGCACAAGCAGACCGCTTTGTAGCCCAGCTGGGTGCCGCCCTGGAAATTGTCGGCAATGCGCCCGTGCGCATTGGTGAACTCTTGGTGCTGCGCATTGGCAATGTTCTTGATGAAGGGGATCATCTGGTGGTGGAAATCGCACGCGAGTTGCGTGACGGCCGAGAGAAGTCACGTGAGGGCCGGCGCCGAGTGACGGTCCGCGACATCACTGCGATGGAGATCGTAAGGACTTGGCTCGCGCGACGTGCGGCAGAACTTGCCACCCATGAAGACTATCTGTTTGGGCAATCTGATCGGCCAACGGAGTTGGCGCACTCTGGCAGGATGTATTTCTGGCTGAATCGGCTGCTAAAAACAGTCACCGGGGACGAGAGCATCAGCCTGCATGCCTTTCGCCACAGCTATGCCAGCCAACGCCTGGCCGCAATGCTGCTGCAGGAGAACGACGATGAAGTCAATCCACTAGATCGATTGGCCAACGAAGTCGGCCACGTCGGTGGGCATGTAACTGCCGTGCACTACTGCCATATCTACGAGCCTGGTCTGAGGCATGCCATCGACGTAGCGCTCGAACGTCTGCCACTGGGCTATGTCGGAACGTCGGCCTGGACGGGGGTGGCGCCCGAGACGCTGCGCCAACGCGCAAGCCGCGCCACCCGGCGCGGCGGCTCTACTGCGGAAATTCTTCGAACATCACTGACCGACGCAGCCCTGCGCATTCCTCTTTCTGCCATCAGCGATTCAATCGCCATGACAGTGCCGGCCAGTCCGCTGCCGCCGCCGCAGTCGCTTGCGCTTACATATGCCCAGGTCGTGGGAGTACTTCGCGAAACCGCAGCTGGTCTCTCGACGCAACAAGTTGGCCTGCGCCACGCGGTGCCCCATCAGCAGGTTGTCCGGATTGTTGAAGCCGTCGGAGATTTTGCAGAGCGCCACGGCAAGAGGACAGCCTCAATGCTGGATGCCCTCAGCCATGGCATGCAAGCGCTGCGTGAATCATCAGGACGCTTGCTGGGAATGCGCCCGGACTTCGCCCGGCTCTCGCAGCGGCGCTGGCTTCAACTGACGGATGTGATGGGAAAGATTGATCTCTTGCGGTTGCAACGAGCGACCAGCTACTGGGAGCGTGCCGTTGACGACCAACATCTGGCCGTGCGCCCTGGTTCGGAGTGGGAAAGTTTCATGGGGTTACTCGCAGACTCGGGCATCAACCGCAGTCTCATGTCCCTGCACTGGTCATCGACCGACCAGCGGCAGAGTGAGATCAGCGACGCTCTTGCACGTGCACAAGAGACCGTGCGATTTCAGCTGGGCGCTTCGTTCGCTCAGGTGCGCCATACCCATCGCCATGGCCGCCCTCCCATCTGGCTGGTCATAAGTTCCGATGGGGCCCTACGCAATAGAAATGGCAGTGCGAACTCAATCATCGGGCTGCACTGCGCGTTCCTGGCCGCGTGGGCGTGGTTACGTGTTGCTGACCTCGAAGGGAGCAAGTATCAATGACTCGATTCATGGCAATGAAAGTAATGGAGTTGGAGATCCATGGATTGCCTGACCTTTTTGATGAAATGCAGCTGCGACGGCGAGCTCAAGCCGTGATCTCTGACCTTGAGAGGCTGGTTGAGGTAGACAGCTTGCTGCTGTACACCACCCTGACCTATCGCTACTGCCTGCGTAACAAAAAATCGGGGGAGCCTCTGATCGTTTTGGTGCTTGAACTTGCACCGCGACCCCAGCAACTGCTGGACTTCGTACCGGAAGAAAACTCTCTCGGCACACGGGAAAAGAACATGCTCGCAGACCGGCAGCGCCTGCGGCATGCATGGCAGGAATTGCCAGTTCACAACACGCAGGCTGTCATTGCCCTCGCACAGCGCATGCAAGCGGGATTTCTGGATTTATCGGATGGAGCTTTCGCCCCCAAGACAAAAAAACAACTGAATGCGCTGGTCAGTGCACGCCACCGCCACTGGAATGGCCATCTTTCCGAAGATGATCCTTGGCAGATGGAGCTTCCGACGCTGCCTCGATACGAGTGGCGTCGTGAATTATTTCACGTGCGTGCACAGCTTTTTCGGGAACGCAGAGGGTTCACTTTAAAGCTTCTGAACCGAACAACCTTGCCATCCCAATTGAGGTCTGTTCGCACTCTGCGAATGCCGAATCGGTCGCCGAAGCTTGAAGATGCCAGTGCCCTGGACCGAGCGGAGTACACGGGCACGCCTGTCGATCTGGTGATACGCGTCGGATCCAATCTCGGAAGCGAACTCATATGCGTGGCAGATTTTGTACGCTTGGCAGATGCGAAGTCATCCTGCGAATGAAACACCCATGACGCCTGTCATCTGATGCCCAAGGACCGCCTCCATCCCCCAACCGCATCCACCGGGAAACTGCCAATCGACTACTCGAAGATCTGCTTGCGAACAACGCGCACGCTCGCCAGGAGGCCCTAGCGCACGCGCTCAAAGTAAGACTGGCACCGGGTTGCGCGCTGGCTGCCACCACCTGAGCGCGGCCTATTAGTAATCGCTATCTGAAGTTATTTGACGTAGCTCGTCACGGCGCTTTAGCAACAATCTGATTGAATCTTCGGTTTCTTTGTTGGCCTTATTAATCATTCGCCCCGCGGGGATTGCAATGAGAATGAAGAGCAAAACAAAGAGTCCGTAGATCAATACAGGCGTTGAAGGCATAACTATTGCTACTTCCATAGTAGAGCTGTGTATCGATTGGTGCAGTGAATCGCCCTTGGGCTCCGCACCCGACCTTCAATCTGGAGGCGGACATGCAGCGCCCAAATGTCCTTCAGCTTAAAAGGTGCCTTTTGCCCGACGATCTTTCCCTTGTTCCACGGCTCGCGATGATCGGCATTACCTGCGGTTTTCATGATGGTCTCCCACCGAGTTGAGGGGGCGGTCTCAAACCTGAAGTGCAACACCTGAACCTCAGGTAACTTGCACAGATGACATCGCGATACACGCACTTGCAGCCCGAAGAACGCCTCACGCTGGCCTCGCTCGTCCAGCAAGGATGGAGCGGGCGATCCATCGCTCGCCTTCTCGGGCGCAGCCCCAGCACCGTGTGCCGGGAACTGGCTCGCAACAGCACCTCTCGCGACGGCTATGCCTTGCGATCCGCCCAGGCTGCCTGCCGAGCCCGCCGCGACGCAGCGCGGCCTGCACCCAAGCTGCATCCGCAGGGCCGCCTCTGGCACACCGTCTGCGATCTTCTGCTCTGGCGCTGGTCGCCCCAGCAGATCGCCCGCACACTGCAGCGCATGCATCCCGATGACCCACGCCAGAGCGTGTCCCACGAAACCATCTACAACGCCATCTACGCCTATCCCCGCGGGGAGCTGAAGAAGCAGTTGCTCGCCTTGTTGCGCCAGGGCCGCAGCGGGCGCCGCCCCCGCTCGGCCGGCCAGGACCGGCGCGGACTGATCCCCGACATGGTCAGCATCCACGTGCGCCCACCCGAGGCCAACGACCGGCTCATGCCCGGGCACTGGGAGGGCGACCTGATCAAGGGCGCCAACAACCGCTCCGCCGTGGGCGTGCTGGTCGAGCGCAGCACGCGCCTGGTGCTGCTGTGCCGCATGCCCGATGCCACCGCTGAATCGGCCCTGGCGGCCTTCACGGCCAAGCTCAACCAGGTGGCCCGGCCCATGCGCCAGACGCTCACCTACGATCAGGGCAAGGAGATGGCCCGCCATCGCGAACTCGCCCAGGCCACGGGCGTGCGCGTGTACTTCTGCGATCCACACAGCCCATGGCAGCGCGGCAGCTGCGAAAACACTAACGGGTTGCTGCGCCAGTTCCTGCCCAAGGGCACCGACCTGGGCATCCACGATCAGGCGGCGCTCGACTCCATTGCCGACCTCATGAACAACCGTCCTCGCGAGACCCTGCAGTGGCGATCTCCCTACCAGGCATTCCAGCAGTTCATGCAGGCCATTGCGCAGCAGCAGGACGCTACCATTCACTGAGACGGAAACTCCCTCTCAACCGAGGTGTTGCACTTCAGGTTTGAGACCGCCCTCGACGCTGGAGGTCAACGACCTGTTCTGTGGAGCCGCTGATGCCGGTGGCACGTAACAGCTCTCGAAACATGGGGCTCGGGGATATCGGCGCACAGTGATGGGGTTCATGGTTTCCTGGCGATGAAAGACGGAAGGTGAATGAGGTGGGCGATGACACAGCGAGGGGCCTGCGTCGGGCAAGGCTCCGCCCAGACCGCTGCCTGGAGCAGCGGCTATGGATGTGTCAACGGTGGCTTAGCGCAAGCTCACACGTGCATTTGGTGGGGCAACGTGGTGTGAGCGTGCATCTCAACCCAGGGCGGGGGCTGTGGGTCTTCGCCCGCCCGTCCTTCAGGCAGGGTGATGTCTTGTGATGTGCTTGACCAGCGCGCACGCGCTCCGTCAATACCCAAGTGTGCAAGGCCTCGTGGCTTGGGCACGGGCATGGGCGGCAAGTCACCGGCTGCCGTTTCTGCAAACAGGTTGCTGCTGCCCACTTGCTGCAGATTTGCACTGTCCATGCGCAGCACCTTGCCGGTAGCAAGCCGACTGGCCAGCAGTCGCTCCATTGCCGAGCCGTCCTGGCGCGTGAGGTTGGGCACGTATCGGCTGTAAACCCTGAACAACATTTCTGTTGAGGTGTGGCCGAGCTGGCGTGCGATCCATTCAGGAGCCTCACCGGAAGCCAGCCACAAGGTGGCCGCGGTGTGGCGCATCTGGTAAGGCCTGCGTTCAGTCATGCCCAAATGGCGCAGCAATGGATACCAGATGCGGTCCGTGAAGTTCTTGTTATCCAACGGCGCGCCCATCAGGTTGCAGAACACGTAGTCGGACAGTTTTCCCGTCACCTCGTACTGCTTGGCGAGGGCCTCGACGACCGGCTGGCTCATCTGGATGTCTCGTTGGCTGCCGTCGGTCTTGGTGTATTCATCCTCTCCAAGGACGACGGTTTCCCGGACCCGAATCAAGCGGTGCTCGAAATCGACGTAGCGCCATTTGAGGCCATGGACTTCTCCAGTGCGCATGCCGGTGAAAAAGCGCACGGTGAAATAGTTGCGATAGTCCGCACGGACGGTTGCCAGGATGCTCTGTACATCCTGCAGGCTGAACGGATCCACATCGACCTTGCGCACCCGCAGTCGTTTGATGTTGGTCGTGGGCGTCGTAAACTCGAATCGGTCGGCGGCTTCGTCAATGATCTGGCAAAGCGTGCCAATGATCTCGTTGATCCGTTTGGGTGAGAGTCCTTCCTTGTCTCCGCGACCTTTTACTTTGGCGAGTGTGGCGCGATAGGCAAGGATGTCGGATTTGGTGATGCTGCTGACCACCTTTTGCCCGAAGTGCGGGATCAGGCGAGCATCCAGGGTGGAGCGCAGGGATCGGATATGGCTGCGTCGCCATTCGATCTCGTGCTCTTTGAACCATTGAGCCGAGAATTCGCAGAACAAGGGACCGTTCGCCATCGGCTCTACGGTCGGCTTTTCCGCCGACTCTGCAATCGCCTCTGTCACCGCAGCCACCCCCGCCTTCTCAAGGTTTGCCCGCGCAAAGCGCTTGAGCGCTTTGCTGTTGGGAAAGTAGTTGGCGTAGGCGAAGGTGCCTGCGGCGATTTCTGCATCAATCCTGGCCAGGACCTTTTCTAGCTTCTTGCGGTTTGCTGGCGTATCGCTGAGGAGCGTTTGTTCGCGGCACCGATCCCCTTGAAATCGAAAGTCAAAAAACAGCAGCCCGTTATCAGCGCGGCTTCGAATACTAGGCATGCAGCACCCCTCCATTAGCCATCGGGATAGCACTCATACCTGTTGGCTGATGACGTGAGCTAGACATCATGTCGCGCTGGACGCGCTCCCAGATGTACAAAATCTTCCGCCCCCCAAAGGGTCGGAAGTAGTGGATACCCTCTATCAGTACGCTGTCCTTGAGCCGCTCTCGGATTGTGCGTACGTCGTACTTGATCCGCGTCGACAGTTCTTCGGTGGTCAAGTAGGTAGGCTCTTCAGTAGTCATCTCTTTTCTCCTGGTCGTTCAGGTTGCTACACTAGGAGACCAGAAAACCTCTTAAAGGGTCTTTTTGATCTCCTGGAGAGCATTGTGCACCAGAAATTACCCTCTCACAAGCCTTTTTGATCTTCTAAAGATCAAAAACGTCTTTTAAAGACCATGATTCGTTGCCACTTAGGCCGCTTGTTGGGCGAAAGAAAGCTGAAAATCAGCGACGTCGCCCGGGATACCGGCATCAATCGCGGAACGCTGACGCGGCTATATCAAGAGACTGTCGAACGGATCGAAGTAGACGCCATCGACCGTTTATGCCGCTATCTAGGGGTCACGGTAGCCGACCTCCTTGAGTATCAGCCTGAAGAGTAGCCGCTACCAGCTCTTTGCCTCATTGCTCGATGGCGCCTGAATCCGTCATTTCCATTTGAAACGGCGGCTGTGCAGCGGGAGCAGCCTTTCGATGCCCTGATTGCGAGTGTCTGCAATCAGCCGGGAGCCGCTGCAACCGACCGTTTTCCGGCGGCATCGGGCTGCTTTTTGCACCAAAGACCCCTGGTCATGGCCCCCGCCGCAACTCCCTGACACCGCGACCCAATTTTCGACGCAATAGAGCCCGCAGGGTGACCCCATCCGTGTACCCAACCTGGGCGGCAATCTGGTCGACACTCGCGTTCCCGGTGCGCAAGAGATGGACTGCCTGTTCGACGCGCAGGTCCTGGAAGTACGAGAGTGGCGTCTTTCCCAACACGCTTTGTAGCCGCCTCGCCAAAGTACGTTCGCTTGTGCCCGCGGCGCTGGCCGCCTCGGCCAGCGAGAAACCATGCGCTAGCCGACGTCTGGACCAGGACTCGAAGCGCTCGACTATGGGGTCGGCATGCGCAAGGTGGTCGGGAATCACGAACTCGGCTTGCGAACTGCGTGCCTCAACCAGTAGGTAACGCGCCACCAGGGTCGCCAGCGCTGGACTTTGCCCTCGGACGATGCGCAAGGCCAAGTCAACGTGGGCCAAAGCGGCACCCGCTGTGGTGAAGCGTGTCGTGCTCACGACCATGCGGGACTCGTCCAGCGTGACGTTCGGATAGCGCTGCCGAAACATTGGCCCAAGCCACCATGATGTGGTCGCGTGGTGCCCGTCAAGCAACCCACTCTCCGCGAGCAAAAAACCACCTGAGCAGGCGGTACCAAGGTGCGCGCCGGCGGTGGACCATTCTTGCAGAGCCGCGACCGCGTCAGGCATGTCGGGTCGTGCGAGTCGCGCGGCGAGTGTGTCAGGCATCTTTTCGCCAAACGCGGGCACGAGCACGACGTCAGGTTCAGGCACACCGCGCGCGGGGATCACGGGGACCGTCAATCCTTGCGCAGTCCGGATGCGACGCCGCACGGCCACCAGCGTTATCTCAATTGGCGCGGGAGCCTGTGGCAGCGAACCCGCCATGGCATTGGCCAAGCCCAGGGTGTCAGTGAGCGCCGCAAGCCCCAGATCAAACACGCCATCAGAAACAAGCAAATGTACCTTCATGGCAGAAATGATATCAATATTGTCATTCCTGCCGATAGAGATGCCTTCAAGCCACGCCTAGACTACACACCAGCCCATCCCTTTAACCAAGCTCCCGTTAACCCAAAGGATCACACCATGACCAAGCTCGCCCTGTTTGTTCGTCTCGAGGCCAAACCCGGACAGGAAGCTGCGCTGGCCGATTTCCTGGCCAGTGCACTTCCACTCGCTAATGCCGAGTCCGGCACCACCGCTTGGTTTGCACTGAAGTTTGGCCCTTCCACGTTCGGTGTGTTCGATGCCTTCGCCGATGAGGCAGGTCGCCAGGCACACCTTGATGGTCAGATCGCCGCGGCTTTGATGGCCAATGCAGCGACCTTGCTCAGCTCGCCGCCCAATATCGAGAAGGTCGAACTGCTTGCCGTCAAGCTGCCTGCGTGATGACAACCAGCTTTGACCGCATCAGGTCGCGCCGGATGATTCAGTTGAGCGTTGAGAGGCGCGCGGGGGGCTTCACTCGGTGATTGACCGCAAGTGGCCAAGATCTGCCCTCCGCTCAGCGGAGCAGCGGTCGTCAGACATTTGCGGAACCCACGGCAGCTGACAGGCAACCGGTCCAGAGCTCAGTCCGGTCATCAGTAGCCGCAACCTGCGTGTGGCAGGCAGCGGTACTAAAGCCGACACTCAACCTCAGCGCTCGAGCGACCGCACCCAGCCTGAAGCAGAAGACGCGCGATTCAGGTGGGCCGCCTTATCCCGCTGAAACCGGTCGACATTGATTTCGTTAACCTGCAGATCACAACCCCAAGCCCGGCAAGAATCCCACTCCCGTCCGCTTCACCAGTTCCTGGTAGCTGATCGGCCTGCTGACTCGCTCCCCCTCCCGGTTCTCCTGCCAATGCGCCCAGGCCCGGTTGTCATGCTGGTCGTACACCAGCTTGAACAGGTAGGCTGGAACCCTGACCCCGTTGCTACCGATGCGGGGACTTTCCGGGGTGAACACCGGCCCGGTGATGACGTACACATCGCCCTTGGCGCGCCGGATATACCGGCGCGTGTCCTGCTCGATCTTGGCCCAGGCACCACCGTTGTGCTGGATGTCCTGCGGCACCATGTTGGCCAAGCTGAAGCTCTGGGCCATGGCTGTCGGCGTCGGCATGTCTCCTGCCGGGGCCATGTGGCCACGTGAGTAGCCCGAGCGCTTGTAGTCCTCCAGTTCTGCCCGCTCGCCACGGGGAAGGCGCGCGTCGGCAAAGAACTTGGTTGCTCTCTTCTCATCGGCATCCTCAATGGTTTGGCGGTTCAGGCGCTGCGCCACATAGACCGGCGTCCTGGTCTCACCGCTGTGCAAGATTGCAAAGGCTTCGTAGCACAGCTCGCGCAGCTTGGGACGTGCCGGTATGGCGGGTGGTTTGCCATCCACGAAGAACTGCGGACATTGGGCAAATCGGGTCGGATGTCCTGAAGCACTGTCCAGGGCTTCAAAGACGGAGAGACGGGCATGGGCTGCACTGGCAACGGTCAGTGCCAGGATTGCGGTCAGGCGCAACATGCGCGACCACAGCGCGGTCTGTTTCATTTCTAACGGTTGGTTCATTGCTGAGTTGAAGGGAAGATCGAGATACCCGAGGCTTCGAAAGGATCGCCTGACCTAGCCAGCCCGCAGGCCCTCGGCGGGAAAGGGCTGCAGGAACTCCATGCTGCGGGTCGCGGGGGCTTGCAGCCAGCCTTCGAACTGTTCCGGTTTCAGAATCACCACCATGCGCTTCTCATCCGTGGGTTTGTGGAACAGGTTCATCAAGGGATGCTGATCCGCATTGATGGTCAGCATGGTTTCTCAACAGCAGTAACTGTTACCGGCACTTATCACCAGCGCGCTGCGACCACCAATTCGCAAACGCAAGAAGGTCGGCGTGATGCGAATCCGTGTGTACCAACAGGTCGCCCGCGTTGGGCGACCCGGTAATCCCACGCAAAATCAATGCGCGATGGATCGCGGCATCGACGCCCACGAAGTACGGCAAGTAGTCGTCGACGAAGGCGATCGGCTTTAGGGAGTTGAGCGTGTCGGCCTTAGGGCTCGCGGCCGTTGCCACGTTGTCGGTGGCGTGGACCAGGTGAATCGGGAATCCGTGCAGTCTCAGGTTGTGCTCGCGAGCTGCCCTGAATTCCGCAGGCAAGGCCGTGACGCATACCAGTTCGTAGCCCGCCGCGGCGAGCTTGTGGCACGCCTCAATCGCTCCTGGAACCGGCGGGATCGATGACCAGAACTCGTTGTCGAAGGCCCGCCGAAGCAGATCAAGCCTATCCCCTTCAACTCGCTCCACTTCCCATCTGTCGATGGGCCAGTAGGCGAGCGGATCGCGCTCGCCAGGGTACGTGCCGAACGCCTTCTGCCAAGCGCTGGCATAGGCCAAGCCGTAGTCCAGGAGGACTCCGTCAGCGTCAAGCGCGATGATTCCTTTGGTCATCAGGAAGTTTCGCACAGCAGAGCACGCCTGCACGCGCGGGTTGGGGGGCTCCCTTGTTGTCGGGACTGCTAAGCGGCAACAGTTACGTGTGCCTTCGAGAGGATGTGTTTGCCTCGCGGTGCCCCAGAACTGACGATGCAATGAGACCAACGGCGCCACCAACGATGGCCATGTCGGCGATGTTGAATGCCGGCCAGTGCCAGCCGTGCAGGTGGAAGTCCAGATAGTCAATCACGGACCCGCGCACAGCCCGGTCGAAGGCATTGCCCAGGGCGCCGCCCAGGATGAGGCTATAAGCCAAGCCCTCGAGGCTGCGCACCGGCTTGGCGAGCAGCCAAGCGAGCCAGGCCGACGCGCCCAGGGCGATGGCCAGGAAGAACCAGCGTTGCCATCCGCCGGTGCCGGCCAGGAAGCTGAAGGCCGCGCCGGGGTTCAGTACGTGGACCAGGCTGAAGAACGGTGCGACCTCGCGCGACCAGCCGAGCAGGGTGGTCAGATGAATCCAGGTCTTGGCAGTCTGGTCTGCGGCAAAGACTACAAGCGCAAGGCAATACCAGCGAGCTGGTCGGTTGACATACTTCATCGTTCTTGTTGGTTAGACCAGATCGCAGGGCCGTGGTTGGATTCAGCGCGTTGCCGCACCGTGCTCGGCCGTGAGTGCTATTGACGCGGACAGAATTTCAGCGAGTTCCGGTCTCACAGCATTGGCGCGAAGGCACTGACCGTGGCCCGGCCAGGGTTGCCAAGCGGCAGCCTGCCCGAGAGGTGGCCAAGCGGCACCAGCAGGATCCTAAACAGCTGGCCCGCGGCTTCCCGCACGTCACGCTCACGCGCGGCCAGGGCCAGCATGTACCAATGACTCCGCAGATGAAGCCAGAAGCGCTCTTGGCCAAGCACGTGCGCGGCCTCCAGGACCTTCCACCGGTCAGGTCCTCGGGATCTCGCCCGCTCCACGAGGTGAGCAAATGCTGCCCCGCGCTGCCGATCGTCTATGGCTGTCAGGTTCGTCATTTGAGACTCAGGATGCGCCGGGCACCGTTCAAGACGATCAGACCCACCACGGTGCCGATGACCAGATCAGGGTAGTTGGATCCGGTCATGGCCACCAGGAAGCCAGCCAGGATCACGCCCGCATTGGCGATCACGTCGTTGGCCGAGAAGATGTAGCTTGCCTTCATGTGCGCACCGGCATCCCGCTTCTTGGATATCAAGACCAGGCAGATGACGTTGGCGATCAGGGCCACCAGGCCCATCCCCATCATCAGGCCCGAGACAGGTTCGCTCCCGGCGATGAAGCGTCGAACGACCTCGCTGAGTGCCATGAGCGCAAGCGCCAGTTGCAACCAGCCCGCCGTGTGAGCCGCACGCGTCTTAAGGGCAGCTGCTCGGCCGACGGCAAACAGGGACAGCCCATACACCGCAGCGTCGGCGAACATGTCGAGCGAGTCGGCGATGAGCCCGGTCGATTGAGCGATGAAGCCCATCACGATCTCGATCACGAACATGGCCGCATTGATCGAGAGCAGTATCCATAGCAGCCTGGCCTCGGCCGCATTGTCAGGGGGGTCGATTTCATCGTCGTCACCCATGACCGCGTCCGATTCCAGCAGCTTGGCGCCCAGACCCAACGGCTCCAGGCGTTGCAGGACCTGCGCCACCGGAGCGCCATGCACTGCGGTCAGCTTGCGGTTGGCCAAGTCGAAGGACAGGGATTTCACCCCGGGAACGTCTTGCAGGGCCAACTTGATCATGTTCTCTTCCGATGGGCAATCCATCTTCGGGACATGGAAAGTGCTCTTGAAGCTGCCGGCGGCGCTATCGTCTACCGCGGCCGAATGCACCAGCTTCGCGCCCAAGCCCAGCGGTTCGAGACGCTGCAACACCTCGGCGACCGGCGCGCGATGCACGGCCACCAGCTTTCGGCCCGGCAGGTCGAAGGTGAGCGACTGCACGCCTTCGACGCCTTGCAAGGCCATCTTGATCATGTTCTCCTCGGACGGGCAATCCATCTTCGGAACGGCAAAGGTACTTTCGAATTTTGTGGTGGCGCTCATGGGTATTCCTCGGACTGCATAATTGGAAACCCTCTAGCAACTACAAAGTCAAGCCCGCTGCAAGGGCGGCTCATCCATGAAGATCGGCGACCTGGCCAAGGCCACCAATACGCTTCCCGAAACGGTCCGCTTCTACGAGCGCGAGGGACTGCTGCCGTCCCCCGCCCGGACCGAGGGGAACTACCGCAGCTACACGGCTGAGCACGCCCAGCGGCTCGCCTTCATTCGGCACTGCCGCAGCCTGGACATGACGCTGGCTGAGATCCGCACGCTGCTGCACTTCAAAGACGCTCCTTCCGAGAATTGCGGCGTCGTGGATGAGCTGATTGCAAGTCACATCGAGCAGGTCGTGGTCCGCATCCGGGAGCTGAAGGCGTTGGAAGCCGAATTGCGCTCACTGCACCGCAGCTGCTCGGTTGGCCGTGCCGCGGTCAACTGCGGCATCCTGGGTGGACTTGAGCGCGCGGCCAAGCAGAATTCAAAGAATGTGCGCTCGTTACCACTCGGTTCTTGACGCAGCGCGGCTGCGCGAATTCTTTCGAGCCATCCGCGACAGCGGCTTGGATGTTCTCGATCGAGATGTCTTTCCAGGACGCTTTGCGCCCATCGTGAGGCGCCCGCCCGAGCTCGAATCGGGCGACGAGGCGGTTCCTGAGCGCGAGGCCGTTGTCGCGCGGTTCGGCCTGATCCCTTTCTGGGCCACCGATATGCGCAAGGTGAAGCTGACGTACAACGCCCGCTCCGAAACAGTTGCCACCGCGAGGCCGTTCCAGGCCGCTTGGAAGAAGGCCCAGCACTGCATTGTCCCGGCTGAGGCCATCTACGAGCCAGACTGGCGCTCGAACGTGCACGTGCCCACACGTATCAGCGCGGCCGACGGCAGCCCCTTGGCGATCGCCGGGCTACGGAACACTTGGCATTCGCCTGCAGGAGAGCGCGTTCATACCTTCACGCTTATGACGGTCAACGCCGACTCCCATCCCGTCATGTGCAACTATCACCGCCCAGGCGAAGAGAAGCGTATGGTCGTCCTGCTGGACGAATCCCAGTACGACGCCTGGCTGGACGCGCCCGCCGAAGGCTCGATGGACTTCATGCAGGCTTGTCCGCCTGAGCGCCTGGCAGCCACCGGCGAGCCGGTCGAGCGAGCGCCGGCTAAGGCCGTTCCTCAAACAGCTTCCCTATTCGACTAGCGTGTCGGTGCCCCGGGCACGAAGCTCACGACCTTCGCGTGGCCGGTCGCATGCAGAATCCTGACCTCCTGCCGCAGCGCTTCGTTCACCGAGGCCATGGCCTGAAGCTGCTTGCGCAGGTCCAAGTTCTCGGCGCGCAAATCACGGGCAGTCTCCTGTTCGCGTTTGAGCGCCGCCTTGAGGCTGTCCTCGCTTGCGCCGGGCTCTCGGCCGCTCAGGCGGCGAACCTCCTTCGCGACATCCGGGTAGCGGTTGTGAATCAACGCTGGAGTGACGCCGACCTCGACCGCTAGGGCTGTGATCGTCGGAACGGCCTCGGCACGCTGCAGGCGTGCCAGAGCCTCCCACAGATCGGCGGTCGTTGTGTCTCGATTGCGCCCGCGAACCTCTTCGGGCGCCTGGCGTCGGTCCCATCTGGCTTTCATAGCGGTTCGATCCCCGGCCCCAGCTGCTTCAAGACGTCTTCGACCCGGTGGAGGTCTCGTTGCACGCGCTGGACCGCTGCCGGTCCCAACAGTCTTGACCTATGAGATGGGAGACTGCACTCGGCCAAGAGCGACCAACTGATGTGAGAACCTGAGCGGCAGTTTGAGGCTGGTTGCGGACGTTCAGTGGAGACGACCAGATGACGTTTCTGCACCCAGAGCAGTCAACCAACAGCGTGTAGGGATGTACCGCTTTGCAGCGTAAAGCCGTCGTTTGCTGAGCTTTAACTGAGCCTGAAGGCGTGTAGAAAACCGCCGTTCAATGTGGTGGGGGAAGGATGCCTGACTAAGTACGTTATCCGGCACAGTAATCTTCAGACCTCTTCTACAGTACGTCACGACCTGAACCAATGTCATCAAACCGACACGAATTATTCTAATGATTCAAGCATAATTGAATCAAAGGAGCGTTGTATGAGAGTTGGTGTCAACGGTATGGGCCGCATCGGTCGTCTAGCACTGCGTGCCGCCATGGGCGCTGCAGAGCGACAAAACGACGACCCGCGCGCAGGCAATAGGCTGGAGGTGGTGCATCTCAACGAAATCAAGGGAGGCGCGGCCGCCACGGCTCATCTGCTGGCGTTCGACACCGTGCAGGGCAAGTGGCGCGAGAACATCCGCGCTGAGGGTGACAGCGCGGTGCTGATTGGCGACAAACGCCTTTCCTTCAGCGCGCACCCCACCGCGGCAGAAATTCCCTGGGGCGACCTGGGCGTTGATGTGGTGCTGGAGTGCACCGGCAAGTTCCTCACCCCGGAGACGCTGCAAGGCCACCTGGACCGGGGTGCCAAGCGCGTCATCGTGGCTGCTCCAGTCAAGGTAGGTGGGGTGCTCAACATCGTGGTGGGCGTGAACCATATGCTGTACGACCCGGCAAAGCACCACATCGTGACGGCTGCCTCGTGCACCACCAACTGCCTTGCACCGGTGGTGAAGGTGGTGCATGAGCAGATTGGCATCAAGCACGGCCAAATTACCACCATCCACAACCCCACCAACACCAACTTGGTGGTGGACGCGCCACATAAAGACCTGCGCCGTGCCCGGAGCGCTATGGAAAGCCTGGCGCCCACGACCACGGGCAGCGCTACAGCCATTGCGCTCATCTACCCCGAACTCAAGGGAAAACTCAACGGCCATGCGGTGCGCGCGCCGGTGCTCAATGCATCGTTGACCGACTGCGTGTTTGAGCTGCAGCGCGAAACTACGGCCGAGGAAGTGAATGCGCTGTTCAAACAGGCAGCCGAGAGCTACCTGGCCGGCATCCTGGGCTACGAGGAGCGCCCGCTGGTGAGCGCCGATTACGCCCGCGATACCCGCTCGTCCATCGTGGATGCCCTGTCCACCATGGTGACCGACGGCACCTTGCTCAAGGTCTACGCTTGGTACGACAACGAGATGGGCTACGCCTGCCGCATGGTGGACTTGGCGTGCCACATGCGGGACGTGGATATCTGAACATGCAACACGCTGCTCGCAACTACGCCATCGTTACCGCCGCCTACTGGGGGTTCACTCTCACCGACGGCGCGCTACGCATGCTGGTGCTTCTGCACTTCTACCGCCTGGGCTATTCGCCATTCACTCTGGCCTTTTTGTTCCTGCTGTACGAGGCTGCGGGCATCCTGGCTAATCTGATTGGCGGCTGGCTGGCCACACGCTATGGCATCACCCGCATGCTGACGGTGGGCCTCACGACCCAAATCTTGGGGTTCAGCGTTCTGTCCATGCTGAACCCCACGTGGACGGTCGCAATGTCGGTCGCCTGGGTGGTTCTGGCGCAGGGCATCTGTGGCGTAGCCAAAGACCTGACCAAAACCGCAAGTAAATCGGCCATCAAGGTGACCCAGGCTGCAGCCAAGGAGCAGGACAACGGCCAACTTTTCAAGTGGGTGGCCTGGTTCACTGGCAGCAAGAACGCCATGAAGGGTTTCGGCTTCTTCCTGGGTGGCGTGCTGCTGCAGACACTGGGTTTTCAGGGCTCGCTGTGGTTGATGGCGGGTCTGCTGGCGGTGGTACTGCTGGGGGTGGTGACTTCACTGCCCACCATGATGGGCAAGAGCAAGGCCTCCAAGAGCGCCAAGGAATTGTTCGCCAAGAACGCAGGTATCAACGGGCTGGCTGCGGCGCGGGTGGTGCTGTTCGGCGCGCGTGACGTCTGGTTTGTGGTGGGTGTGCCGGTGTTCCTGTATTCGCAGGGCTGGAACTTCACCATGGTTGGCGGTTTTCTGGCCGCCTGGACCATCGGCTACGGCCTCGTGCAAGCGCTGGCGCCGAACATCGTCAAGCGCAGCGCCGACGGCCTGAGCACCGAGGTGCCTGCAGCACGTTTGTGGTCAGCCCTGCTGGCCCTGGTGCCCATGGGCCTCGCCGCCGCGGTGCTGCTGGATGTGCCCCACCTGCAGTGGGTGGTTGTCGTTGGCCTTGGCCTGTTCGGGGTGGCCTTTGCAGTCAATTCCTCCGTGCACTCCTATCTGGTGTTGGCCTATGCCGGCAGCGAGAAGGCGGCCGAGGACGTAGGTTTCTATTACGCCGCCAATGCGCTGGGCCGCTTTATGGGCACGCTGATGTCGGGCCTGCTCTACCAATGGGGTGGCTTGCTCTACGCGCTGCTGGGTTCAGCATTGATGCTGGTGCTGTGCTGGCTGTTCACCCTGTACCTGCCGGTCAAAGTGGAGCGGGCAGTCCTGGCCGCTTCTTGAGGGAAACGATATGAACGAACCCCAAGTTGTAAAAGCCCTGGGCGCGCTGGCCCAGGAAACCCGCCTCAAACTGTTCCGTCTGTTGGTGATTGCTGGCAAAGACGGACTCACGCCCGGTGACATGGCCGAGACCTTGGAAGTGGCACCCACGGCGTTGTCGTTCCACTTGAAGGAACTCAGTCACGCCGGCTTGGTGAGTTCGGAGAGAGATGGGCGAAACATCATTTACCGCGCTGAGTTTGCCGCCATGGATGCGCTGCTGGCCTTTCTGACAGCGGAGTGTTGCCAAGGGCAGCCTTGCCTAGCGACGACCACCCCCACTTGCACCAACTGCTGAGAGGCAACTCATGAAACGCTTTCATGTCCACCTTCATGTCAATAACCTGCCTCAGAGCATCGCCTTCTACAGTCAATTGTTCGGTGCTGAACCCGCTCGTACCGAGTCGGATTACGCCAAATGGATGCTGGACGACCCGCCGGTGAACTTCGCCATTTCCACCCGTGGCGAGGCTGCAGGCATCGACCACCTGGGCATTCAGACAGACAACGAACAAGAACTTCTGGAGCTCAAACAGCGGGCACAGTCGGCAGATTTGGCCTTGCTGGACGAAGGTGCCACCACCTGCTGCTATGCACGCAGTGAGAAACATTGGGTCACTGACCCACAAGGCATTGCGTGGGAACACTTCCACACGCTGGGCAACATCCCGGTCTTCCGAGAAAAGCAGGATGAGCCTGCTACGAGCGCCTGCTGCGCGCCCACGGCGCCTACCAAGAGCGAGGCCACATCCTGCTGCGTTGCCGACATATCTTCTGTCGCCGCCTCATGCTGGGATGTGCCATCTGGAGCCGAGAAATCGACCTGCTGTGCGCCATCGCAAACCAACTCAGTCTCTTCCAATCGCTGCTGCTAAGGAGCTCTCATGACTTCTCGTGTTTACAACGTTCTTTTCCTTTGCACCGGCAACTCTGCGCGTAGCATCATTGCTGAAGCAGTGCTCAATCATCTAGGTGGGGGAATGTTCCGCGCTTACAGCGCAGGAAGCCACCCGGTGGGTTCAGTGAACCCCTATGCACTTGAATTGCTTCAGCGCAACCGCATTCGTACCGACGGTCTGCGCAGCAAGAACTGGGATGAGTTCGCCCAGCCTGACGCACCCGCCATGGACTTTGTGCTCACTGTTTGCGACAAGGCCGCCGGTGAAGTGTGCCCGGTGTGGCCAAGTCAACCCATATCGGCTCATTGGGGCGTCGAAGACCCTGCTGAAGTTGACGGTACCGAAGAAGAAAAGCAGCGCGCTTTTTCGTCTGTATTCATGACCTTGCGCACACGGGTTGCATTGTTGGTCAACCTTCCGCTGGAAAAACTGGACAAGCTGTCCTTGCAGAAAGAACTTCACAGCATTGCCAAGCAGCGCGGCTGAACGGGAGCCTGCGTATGTGGGCCAGCCCTTCCTGGGTCTGGCCTAGTCCATTTCATAGCGTGTGCTTTGAGGAATGATTCATGGGTTTGTTTGAGCGTTTTTTGACTGTGTGGGTGGCGCTGGGAATCGGGGCTGGCGTCGGACTCGGCCTGTGGTTGCCAGGCTTGTTTGAAGCGGTGGCGGCCCTGGAGTACGCACAGGTCAACCTGGTGGTGGCCGTTTTCATCTGGGTGATGATTTACCCGATGATGATTCAGATTGACTGGCACGCGGTCAAGGATGTGGGCAAACGCCCGCAAGGCCTGCTGCTCACGCTAGTGGTCAACTGGCTCATCAAGCCCTTCACCATGGCGGCCCTGGGCGTGCTGTTCTTTCAGTACCTGTTCGCCCCATGGGTGGACCCAAAGTCCGCCAGCGAATACATCGCCGGCATGATTTTGCTGGGCGTGGCGCCGTGCACCGCCATGGTGTTTGTGTGGAGCCAACTGGTCAAGGGTGATGCCAACTACACGCTGGTGCAGGTGTCGGTGAACGACCTCATTATGGTGGTTGCCTTCGCACCCATTGCGGCCTTCTTACTGGGTGTAACCGATGTGACCGTGCCCTGGGAAACCCTGGTACTGTCCACCGTCCTTTACGTGGTGCTTCCTCTGGCTGCCGGCATGTTGACGCGCCATCTGCTGCTCAAGCGTTCGGCGCAGGCGCTCACCAACTACGTGGCCGCGCTCAAGCCCTGGTCCGTGGTGGGGCTGATTGCCACCGTGGTGCTGCTATTTGGATTTCAGGCACAGACCATCGTGGCGCAGCCGGGTGTGATTGCACTGATTGCGGTGCCACTCATCCTCCAGTCTTACGGCATCTTTTTCATTGGATGGTGGGGCGCCAAACTGCTGAAGCTGCCGCACGATGTGGCGGGGCCAGCCTGCCTCATTGGCACTTCCAACTTCTTTGAACTGGCTGTTGCAGTGGCGATTTCGCTCTTTGGACTCAACTCGGGTGCGGCGCTGGCCACGGTGGTGGGGGTTTTGGTCGAGGTTCCCGTGATGTTGTCGTTGGTGGCCATCGTCAATGCTTGGCGTCCTAAATATCCCAACAGCATCAAAACCTGAGCTATCGACTGAATCAGCCATGACGGACATCACGATTTATCACAACCCCAATTGCGGCACCTCTCGCAACACCCTGGCCATGATTCGCAACAGCGGTGTGGAGCCTCAGGTCATCGAGTACCTCAAGACTCCGCCCAGCCGCGCAGAACTGTTGGCTTTGGTGGCAGCCATGGGCATCAGCCTGCGCGATGCGCTGCGCCAGAAGGGAACGCCATACGATGAACTTGGCCTTGGCAACCCAGCGCTGACCGACGCCCAATTGCTCGATGCTATTGAACAGCATCCCATCTTGATACAACGGCCCATCGTCAAAACTCCGCTGGGTGTGCGCTTGTGCCGGCCTTCGGAGCTGGTACTGGACATCCTGCCCAACCCGCAGCAGGCCCCCTTCACGAAGGAGGATGGGGAAGTCGTGATTGGGAAGGATGGACAACGTGCCTAAGACCGTGACAAAGCCACTGACAGAATTGCCTGCAGCCGCACCCGAGCACTTTCGAGTGCCAGACCCAGAGCGGTTTGCCAACCCAGTCCGCTCCAGCCATCCTCCACGCATCCTCCTGCTCTATGGCTCGCTCAGGGAGCGTTCTTTCAGCCGCTTGTTGGTCGAAGAGGCTGCCCGCTTGCTGCAGGCCATGGGTGCAGAGACCAAAATCTTCAATCCCACCGGCTTGCCCTTGCCGGACGATGCTCCTGACAGCCACCCCAAGGTGCAAGAACTGCGCAACCTGGCGCAGTGGTCCGAAGGTATGGTGTGGTGTTCCCCTGAGCGCCACGGCGCGATGACGGGCATCATGAAGACGCAGATTGACTGGATTCCACTTTCTGCAGGGGCCGTGCGCCCTACGCAGGGCAAGACATTGGCCGTCATGCAAGTCTGCGGCGGCAGCCAGTCCTTCAATGCAGTCAACCAGATGCGGGTGCTGGGCCGATGGATGCGGATGCTCACCATTCCGAACCAGTCATCGGTTGCCAAGGCATTCCAAGAATTCGGTGCTGACGACCGGATGAAACCCTCCAGCTACTACGACCGCGTGGTCGACGTGATGGAAGAGCTGGTGAAGTTCACCTGGCTTACTCGGGATGTGTCGCCTTACTTGGTAGACCGCTATAGCGAACGCAAGGAAACAGCAGAGGAGCTTTGTAAGCGGGTAAACCTGCCGAAAGCCACGTGAATATGTTGGCTTGGGTGGGATGACTCTGGACACAACACAGTGCCAGAGTGAGGATTAAACTGAATAAATAAGAAGGGCACATATGGACTACGTTTTGCACTTGTTGGGAGGCGGTGCTGGTCCTTGAGGTGCTCCCATTCGCTGTGAAGCCGCTCGCGGCGCTCTTCTGCAAGCTTCGCGGCGCTCGGTTTGCGGGAGGGCGGCGGCCGGGTGTAAGCGGTACGCAAATCGACGTCGTAGAGAAAAGTGATGCTTCCGGAGACCCACGCCTCCGCTGGCGAAGGCCGCCATCGATAACTCACGCGTACGGACAAGTGCGTGCTGAGCGAATACGGTGGAGTAATCAGGTCGTCAATGTAGAAGCGCTCGCCCTCCTCCGCTTCAGTCGCCATCCGGTGCTGCATCTCCTGGACCGCATACAGCAGCGTGTTGCCGGCGCTGCGCGCGTCGTACAGGGTATCCGCACGCTTCTTGAAAGATTTTGCCTTGCTATAGGTCTCGAGCGCCCTCTCGAAGACATGCCGCTTCGTCGCAACGAACAGTCCGCACTCGTGCAGTGGTAACTCCCGCAGCGCGAAGTGCCGCTCGTCTCGCAGGCATTGCTCAATGAGCGCGCGCAACGCTTCGGTGTCGGTGCGACGTAGCGCGTCTTGCTCGTTTGGTGGAATGTTGATGACGCCCACGTCTTCCTCCCACTCTGTGTTGTCGGGGTTGCAGATGAAGACCTTAGCGGCCTTCGCCGCCCTGCGTCAACCCGCGCCGCCGGTCTCCGCTTCGGCTGGCGCAGCGGTCTCCTCTTCTTGCGCCGGCTTCCACTGTGGCCATTGGCGGTATTCGACCAGCGATGGCGTGCGTTCCAGTGCGCCCAGCGGCTCGATGCCCATCCGGCGCATCCGTTCTACCACTTCACCCAGCACCTCGGGCTTGCGCAGCGCTCAAGTGGAAGCGAAGCAGCGCCAGAACACCAAGCCGGCGCGCTCCAGGATGCGCAGGCGATGCAAGCCGGCCTGCCAGCGGCCGGGACTGTGGAACTCGTCGCCGTCGCACTTGATCGTAAGGCGGCCATCGTTGGCGCCTTCAACCACCGTGTCGATGCGGGAACCCACAGAATTGATGAGTGGAGGTGCCACGCCGCAGCAGGCGGAAGTTGCGGCGCCCTACTCGCGCGTGGCGCAAGGACGATTGATTCCGTTCAGAAATCGCCTGCAACAATGCCAATGACCGAGCACCATCATTGACCGCGAGGCGTGCTGCTACGCCGGTAGGTCTCTCCTGGCGATGACATCCTTCGGCGCTCGCTCAACGTAAAGACGCACTGCAGATAGCTGCTGGCATCAGCCCATTTGGCTCCATCGGATTGGAGTTCAAACAGATTGCGGGTGACCTCTACCGCTTCTGGCCAACGTTCCTTTGCCCGGCGATACGCGCCAGCGTGGAGTTCGATTCGTTGGTCAGACGCTCCTCGTGCTTGGTCCCCAACGGCCCGATTTGAAATGCTCCGGCCCAACTGCTGGCCAGCAATAAGATTGTGAGCGCGAGTCCGCGCGATGCGTGTAAAGACTTCATGCCTTGCCTCCCCCTTACTTCCATTTTCTGCAGCAGGTCAGAAATGGCAAGGCAAGAACTGCCAGTCTCATTTGACCTGGGTCAAGCCCAGGGTCCGGTTACCCTTGCAAGCCTAATCAAGCGAGACGAACCCATCTTGGCCCAGCCCACCTCCTCTGCACTCGAGTCATCCGCCGACGATAAGCTCTTGGCTCTAGTCGAGCGATCCGAACAATTTGAAGAGGCCCTGCTGATGTGCTTTCCTTCAGTGGGAACCTTGCTTTCCATCGACTCCGATCAGTGTCAATTGGCTGCGAGCGCATGCCACCTTTGTATTGAGCATGCGAGCGTTGCGCGCGCCGCATTTACCATGGATGCCCCAAACTCTGCATCCGCTGTATTGAGGCTGCAGTACGAGGCGTTGCTGAGGGCCGCTTGGCTTGTTTATGTGGCGAATCCTGCGCAGATCAGCAAGCTAGGACAGGACCTGACGCAAAAGGCTGAGCTTGCAGCGAAGAACCTTCCGGGGGCGAACGAGATGCTGGCCAAGGTCCTGGAAGCGGCACCACAGGGACTGACTGCACACCTGGCAGAGTTCGATCAGTATTCGCGCCACGCCTTGAATTCCTACGTGCACAGCGGTATTCACCCCTTGCGACGCGTTCGCGAAGGGTTCCCGGAAGAGATGGCACTGCAGCTGATCCGCATTTCCAACGGGCTGATGCACATGGCATACCGGATGCTCGCCACATTGACCGGCTCACAGCGCAGGATGAACAAGGTAACTCGGTTGTACGAGCAGTTCACTGATTGCTGCCCTATGAAGCCCGCGGCTTGATTCGACAGGAAAGTTCCAGAATCTTCCCCTGAAGGGATGAACCTCACTTTCGGTTTTCATAGATCCAGTCACGTGTCACCGGATTGCCTGAAACTCTTCGCTCCGCTGCCGCGGAGGGTCAACGAATCTCCATCGAACTGGCAAGGACTGTTCTGCAGCGGTTGCTGTCAGTCGTTGCTGCGAGATCAACTGACGCTGACTGCCACAAAGCGGCCGTTCCAGGCTGGCTTGAGCAGACGGACCATGCGCGCCTCTTTATGATGACCACCACACCACCAAACTAAGGCTTACGTCAATACGGGAGAAGACATGAAGGTTGTCCGGCTGACCATCTCGAACTTTCGCGGCATCAAGTCGGCGGAGCTCCTGTTCGACGGACACACCCTGATGGTGGGCTCCAACAATGTCGGCAAGAGCACGCTCTGCGAAGCCCTCGACCTGGTCTTGGGCCCCGACCGGCTCAACCGCTTCCCTCCGGTCGATGAGTTCGACTTCTACAACGCTGAATACCTGGCCCCCGCCACCGAAGAAGGCGCGGAGCAGGCGCCGATTCCGCTTCGGATCGAGGCCGTCCTCATCGAGCCCGGCGCCGAGATCGGAGCCAAGTGCGGCGGCAACATCGAGTTCTGGCATGTGGCCGAGCAAAGGCTGCTCGGGCCGGGAGAAGCCGACGCCGCCAATCCGCCTGATGCCGTGCCCTGCCTACGGATCGAGACCATCGGCCAATACAACCCCGAGGAAGACGAGTTCGAGGCCCGGACCTACTTCTCGCACAGCCCCGATGCCCCTCCCGGCGAGCTGACCAAGGTCCCCAAGGGGATCAAGAGGCTGTTTGGTTTCCTCTACCTGCGCGCGCTTCGGACCGGCTCGCGGGCGCTGAGCTTGGAGCGCGGGTCGCTTCTCGACATCATCCTGCGGACCAAGGGCGTGCGCACCAGCCTGTGGGAGAAGACCATCGAGCGCCTGCGCGGCCTCGACATCGAAGCCGACGCGACCGAGATCGCGCCGGTTCTGCGATCCGTGGAGAGGCGGCTGGCCCGCTACATCGCATTGGAGTCGCCCGGCAACGCCACCAAGCTGCATGTTTCGGAGCTCACGCGTGAGCATCTGCGCAAGACGATGACGTTCTTCTTGGCGCTGTCGGCGGACCAAGGACACGTCCCATTCCCCCACGCCGGCACGGGCACCATCAACACGCTGGTGCTCGCGCTGCTCTCCTTCATCGCCGACCTCAAGCCCGACACGGTCATCTTCGCCATGGAGGAGCCCGAGATCGCGGTGCCGCCGCACACCCAGCGACGCATCGCCCAATACCTGCTGACCAAGACGACGCAGGCCTTCGTGACCTCCCACTCGCCATTCGTGATCGAGAAGTTCGAGCCATCCAAGACACTGCTGCTGGCTCGCAATGCCGGCGTGGTCACGGCGCGAAAGGTCTCCGACGCCACCGGCCTCAAAGACAACGACTACAAGCGCTTCTCTCGCTCCGGCCTGTCTGAATGCATGCTGGGACGAGCAGCCATCGTCGTCGAAGGCGTTACCGAGTTGCATGCGATGCCCGTCGTCGCGCGGCGCATGGAGGAGAGCGATCCCAACTTGCAGCCGCTGGACATCGCGGGTGTGGCCTTCTTCGACGCTGATGGTGAGTCGAACATGCCCAAGTTCGGAAAGTTCTTCAAGACGCTGGGGTTACGCACCTTCGCCTTCTACGACCTTGACTACAAAAAGAAGCGCAAGGCCGAGCAGGCGCAGGCTCTGGCGGACAACTTCGAAATCAATGTCGAGCACGCCTACAAGGGCTTCGAAGACCTCGTCGTTGCGGAGGTGCCCGTGGATCGGCTGTGGTCCTTCCTGTCGGGCCTAAAAGCCAATGATGAGAACGGCAACGTCGCCATCCCCGATGCGCGCCCGAACGACGACGCGGTCAAGGCCATCGCCAAAGAAGCCCTCGGCGGCAACAAGGGCGCCGGCTGGTCGGCGCGCCTGTTCGAAGAGTGCGAGCTCCACGAGCTGCCGGCCACGGTGACGAAGTTTCTGTCGTCAGTGTTCGCACTGTTCCCACCTCCACCCCCGTTCGAAGACGGCGATGGAGCAGCACCCGAACCGGCCGCCGCTGCTGCCGCTCCATGAACGAGCCTTGCAAGCTGCGCGAAAGCGTCATGGCTTGCGAGGGCCATGCCTTGGTCATCGGCGGCCCCGGCAGCGGCAAGACGACGCTCGCGCTGCGCAAGGCGGTCAAGCGGATTCGCGACGGCATGCTTCCGGGTCAGTCGGCCTTGTTCCTGAGCTTCTCGCGGGCGGCAGTGGCGCGCATCTTGGATGCCGCCAAGCTCGAGTCCACCAAAGCCGAACAGGAGCAGCTCTCCATCCAGACGTTCCATTCGTTCTTCTGGGACATCCTCAAAGCCCACGCCTACCTGCTTGGGGCACCGCATAGGCTCTCGATCTTGCTGCCACACGACGAGAAGGCCCTGTCGGGCGGCCTCGGCGACGAAGACGAAGGCTGGGACGAGTGGCTCGTCGAGCGTGAGCGGCTGTTTCGCGAAGAGGGGCGGATCGCGTTCGACCTGTTCGCGCCCAATGCGACAGCTCTGTTGGCTCGCAGCTCGCATCTTTTGGCGTCGATCGCCCATCGGCATCCCATCATCATCGTGGACGAGGCCCAGGACACCGGCCAGTACGCGTGGCAGTGCATCCAGATGCTCGCACCACACACGCAGGTGCTGTGCCTGGCAGACCTCGAACAGCAAATCTTCGACTACCTGCCAGGCGTCGGCCCGGAGCGCGTGATCGCCATCCGGGAGGCGTTGAAGCCGCACGAGATCGACCTTGGGACGCAGAACCACCGCAGCCCGGACTCCGAAATCTTGGCGTTCGGCAATGACATCCTGACGGCCAAGCCACGCGGCGCGCCCTACAAGGGCGTATCCGCCCTTGCCTACCGCCCCGAGAAGCCACCGCCGAACTGGAATCATCTGCTGCGCCGAGCCCTCGGGGAGCTCTTGAAATCAATTCGGGCTCAGAGCGACAAGAAGGTGGAGACGATCGCGATACTGGTCACCAACAACCGCAGTGCGTTGAAGATGTCCAACGCCCTCAACGCGTTGGGGGCCAATGTCGGGAAGCCGGTTCGGCACAAGCTGCTGTTCGACGAGGCCGAAGCGCTGCTGTCAGCCCGTTTCGCGGCCTTTCTGCTGGAACCCAAGGACCTCGCCAAACTGGAGGCCGATGTCGCCACCAGCATGGAAATGATCGCCGCCGCGAGGCGCGCGACGGGACAGGGCCGGAAGGAAGTCGCCAAACTCTTGGAGCAGGCCAACAAAATCAAGGGTGGCAAGGCCCTGAACATCAACATCGCCAACGCCCTGCGCGGCCTGATCTCAGGCTTGGCAGTCAACGATTTCAGCGGCGATCCCGCCGAGGACTGGCTCACCGTCAAACATGAGCTGCGGGCGACCAATCAAGACGAACTCACGCGGGTCGCTGCGCAGTTAGACTTCTTGGTGGCGTTCCGTCGGGGACATCGCATCTCGGCTGCCCTCTCTGATGAATGGCTTCGCGACGGCGCCTACACCAATGCCCGCACCGCCCTCGACCTGGCTCTCGCACAGGAGCAAATCCTCGACGGCGTGGAGCCGCCGATGGGCTTGCAAGTCATGAATTTCCACAAGGCCAAGGGCAAGCAGTTCGACGGAGTCATCCTCGTCCGCGAAGCTCGTCGGACCGGCCCCGCCGTCGAATCATCTTTCGTTTGGCGAGGCGACACCGCTCTGTATCCCAAAAGCCGACGTGTGCTTCGAGTCGGCATCACGCGAGCAAAAGTCCACACGCTCATCCTCGATCCGCTTTGGCCCCAATGTCCCCTGCTCAAGGGGCACAAGCTCTAAGGAAAACTCCTCGTCAGTCGGACTGGCGCGTGGCGTTATGACGTAGGACGATTGGCGACGGAGTTCTGCACGAAGACCAAGGTCATTCCCTCTTGAGCCGACCGGGCTGGTTACAGATTCCGACTGAGAGTTGTCGTTGACGAGGGGAATCGCTTCGCACGAGAAAGGTCAATGACAGGTTCCGGCAGCCGCTGACATTTGCTTTAGAACGGCGAACGACCGTGCCCAGCCTAAAGCCGAGACCCGACATGAGTGCCATGCTCCGCACATTGCCCACAACAGTGTTGCACGTGGGGTGCTTTCCTCCTGTTCCTATATTTCTTGCCCAAATCCTAGATCTGCCTAAAGTTATGGTTCGGGAGGAGAGACATGCAAGGCACAGACC
The DNA here is from genome assembly GCF_000400995.2 of Acidovorax sp. MR-S7. Classification (GTDB taxonomy): domain Bacteria; phylum Pseudomonadota; class Gammaproteobacteria; order Burkholderiales; family Burkholderiaceae_C; genus MR-S7. The sequence goes on from NZ_DF238922.1 coordinate 30,399, forward strand.
ACACCAAAATTCGCCATCGCCAGTCTTCACTGCAGCTGGCATTCAATGGCGTTCGCGCATTGGCTTTGGGCGCAGGTATCTTGACCCTCTGCAGTGCAGCCGCCGCTTTTCAAATCGCCCCCATGGGCTCAGCATTTGAATCCAAACTCACCAACGAGACTGAAGACTCGCTAGCTACGGTCGCAGGTCGTTTGGGAGTCCTGATCAAAGGGCGTGTGCACGAGGAGATCACCCAGATTGCCATGGGTTGCCCGGTGGAGCCGGCTGGCCTCGCTCAAGACCCTGTCTGTAGCGCTCGTGATCTTCCATTCGCAACACCCTATGTTATCTACGGGGTCCGATGGAACGACTTGCCGCCCTTCAAGCTGGCCCCTGAGGAAGGCAATTGCACCTATCTCGGCAAGTCCTGCAAGGTGTCAGAAACCATCCGCTTCTCGACACAACCCCTGTGCTGGTACTGTCTCTTCAAGGATGCAGAAAAGAAAGCCCAGACCAAGCCCATCGTGGGCTGCAGAAAAGTTGCTGGCACCCAGCGCGGTAACTTGATGACCCGCTCGCATTTTGGTGATCTGCAGTTTTTGCATGCCATGGCCAGCGAGGAGGGCGTACATCCCGGTGCCACCCGTGCCAAGGTATTGGATTGGTTGGAGTTCGCATGGAAGGTTGCGTCGAGAGAAATTAAACCCGATACCTTCCTGCGCGATCTGGACAACCCAACGCTCCAGGAGCACTTTGGCTGCACACAGTGGCGTGTCTCAGATCTCTACATCCTTGGACGACAGGACAAGCTGCTGCCTTACCTGCACCATGTTGCTTTTGGCTCGGTCTTGCATACCGTCCAAGACTCCTTCGCGGCAGCCCATGCTACCCGCGAGGCCTCGCCACCCGGCGGTACTTGCCAAGACGCCGCGTGGCCTCGGCCCCGGCGCATCGTGGAATTTCACACCTACGGAGCTCAGGACGGTCACCTGCATGACGACCAAGATAGCCGCGAAGCGATGACCCACGTGAGCGTTGCTGAGAAATGGCCCGATGCCGTAGAAGCCACGCGGATGCTGTCCCAACTCTATGATGACAGAGCGCTCTGGGCGGAAGTGCAGCCTTATATGCAGTGCCTATTTGAGATCGCCGATGAGCGTCACAACTCATCACCAGGAGAGCCGTTCCGTCGCCGCTAGTGAAAGTGAGGCTGGGCGTCGACCTGGACTTGCCGCGCGGCCTGCTCTTGCAGGCTCAGTCCGGCACATTCTCGTAAGCGCTGGCACTTTTTCATTCGGCGAACCAGTCATGCCCTCCGAGCACCACCCAATCTACGTTCCGGCATCTACGCCCCGCAGTGCCGACGTGATCCTCTACCTGGACCTCGATGGCGTGGTCCACCACGAGAAAGTGCTCTGGCATCCCCGCAAGGGCATCTACATGAGCCCTTACGAAGCCGCAGGGCGCACCTTGTTCGAATGGCTTCCCATCCTGGAACAGGCCCTGGAACCCTACCCGGCGGTGGCCCTGGTGCTCAGCAGCACTTGGTGTATCCGCCCCGGGTACAGCGCCACACTCAAACGCCTACCGACATCCTTGCGCTCGCGCTTCATAGGCGGGACGTACCACAAGCGGGTGCATGGCGTAGATCCCTGGAATCAAGCCATGTTTCGTGGGACACCCCGGGGGGTACAAATCCAGCAGGATGCCCAGCGCAGAAAGCCGCGCCACTGGATCGCGCTCGATGACGACCTCGAAGGCTGGCCAGCGGCGTATCGGCACCACCTGATCGCCTGCGACGGCACGAAGGGTCTGTCCGATCCCAGTATCCAGCGGGAGCTCAAAGAACAGCTGCTGCGCAGCCATTCAACCCCAACCACCCCTGGGTAATCTCCACATGAGACTACCCATGCTTTCCGCTCCATCGTGCTGACGAACCATTCGGAAAAATCGCACAAGGACAGATATGCCTCTGAATCAAAAAGCTGTCAAACGCCGTTGTGGACCCAGTGGAACGACCGTCATAGATCGCCACTACCGATTCGCTTTGCCGAAGGAGATGGACTGGAAGGTCGGAACCCGGGTGTACTTCTCCCTCATCAAGAGTGTCGCCGCCCGAGGCAAGCCAAAAGGGGTCGTCGTCAGCAAGACGCCGGGGCCCGTGTGGAAGGGGCGGCTGTTCTCGGGGCGAGTGCGGCGCAACGGCTTTGCGCCATTGGCCAGGGGGCACAAACCAATCGGCTGGCGCCGCCCCAAAGGGCCAACAGTCCCCTGAAGGGAGCATGCCCTGCAGCAGCTCGACGTGGGCATTAGGATCTTAGAGGGTGCAACAGTCAATATGGAGCCGATATGACGATGGGTCGAACCAACTATCCAGGGGTGCCAGAAGACTTCCCTGTGATAGCAACCGTGTCAGCTGTTTCTGGCGCCCAGCCCAAGATGAACCTGGTCGAGGAAGGTGGCAGGTTCTATGCACCGGGCACGTCGCCGGGCGAGGTTCTGGCGGCCTTCCAGATGTGTGACGACCTGGTGTCGCAGATGGTCCCGTACTGCCAGAGAAAGCTGGCGACCTACGAAGGTAATCAAGACGCGACTGTCAAGGCTACGTTGAAAGGCTTGCTGGCCAAGCGATGGTGCACCGATGCGCAGTGTGTGTGGATCATGCGCAGGGCGGTGGATGAGCTGCAGTGGACAGTGGGTGATGGCACCCTGCAATCCGACCAACCCGATACCGTCTGAAATCGCCAAGGAGAAGTGTCCGATTTCCTTTCGGATGATTGAGCCCGGGCTATACCTGTCGTGCGACATCCCGCCACAACGTACGGCCTATCCCACCCCCCACATGAAATACCCGTGACTGACCTACTCGTGCTGCCACCACCTAAACGATCTCGCTCCCGGCGCCTTCGCAAGAAGCTGCACATCGGCGAGTTCCAAGTGCTGGGATTCGACTACGAGCTGACTTGGCGCGTGGCACCGTCGATCGATGTGCAGGATCAGTTCATCGATCAGTTACTCGAGAACCTCGTCGCGCCCCGAGCGCTGAGTCTAGGCGGAGGGGTCAATTGCGGCTTCGTGGCCGCGCGTCGCGGGAGCGTCACGGACGCTGATCGCGCCGCCTTCGAGAGCTGGCTCGGGCGATGGCCGGATCTCGCCGAGATCAAGGTCGGCCCACTGCGGGACGCCTGGTACGACGAGGCGCCTTGAGTGCCCGCTCTTCGACCACGAACTTCAGGGGGCCCCCATGAACGACCGGCCCCAGAAACGAGACATGGGATATTCAAAAATCTCATGGCGAATACATCCGGGTCAACACGACGTTCGCGTGCACCACGTTCCGGCACCCTCGGCAGCAACTGCTCACGACGCTGGGCTCGCAAAGAGGGCAGCCCCATGCTGAGCATCAGCCGCTTTACCATGCAGTGGGTTATGGTGACAGCCACCACTCGGCCTTGTATTGCGGGGTAGGTGCGGTGGGTACGCCGCTGCGCATAGCGCGGTGTCTGAGGGGCTTTGAGCATGGTGTCCACGGCTATGTTGCGTGCAAACGATGCTCCTGCCCCACGTGCGCAAGGGCTGGAAGCACAGGGGGGCTGATCTCTATTGAGGCTTCGTAGCCCTTGTAGAGCCCAAACACCGGCGTTTTTCTGACGAGGGCACCATGAGTTCACGGTGACTGCGCACGCGAATTTTTGTGGGATAGTTCCAAGCTACGATAAATGCAACATTTGGTTGCGCTATCGGGCCAATTTTGCATGGAACTGCCGTGAACGTCTTCGAATTTCGCCAAACCCTGGCCGTCGGCGCGCTCGAACTGCCAGGGTATGTGCTTGCCAGTGCCCCAGTAGGGTTCGACGTACAACTGCGCCGGGATGATGCAGCGCTGCCCCTTGCGCCAGGGGCCGCCGTAGGTCCATGACTTAGCCATGCCTTCGCGCCGGGCGTTGACGGTGCTCAGGCGTTTGCCATCCTTGCCTGTAGGGATGTGTGTCTTGGAGTGCGGCGGGATCATGCCCCACTGGCCCACCACCAGCTCGCGCCCGGCTTCGCCCTTGGCCCGCAGGAACGGCCCCCGGTACAGCGGGCTCATCTTGTCGCGCCACTCTTCCTCGGGCACGTCATCGAAGTGCAGCACCAGCTGCTCACGGCCCGGGACCTCGTAGTAGGTACACATGGCAACATTCTGGCAGCAGGGAGCTATACTGTAAATATGTACAGTTTTTGGAACTCCCCGCTACCGGTGCCGTACGACACAGCGGCGCAGTCGCTGGCCTTGCCCCTGTGTGGGGTGAGCGTGTGCGCGGGGTTTCCATCGCCAGCTGACGACTTCGTGGTGGAGCGACTGGACATCATGAAGCTGCTGGTGAAGCACCCCCAGGCCACCTACTTCTGGCGCGTGCGGGGCGACTCGATGAGGGACGCTGGCATTGAGGACGGCAGCATCATCGCGGTGGACCGGGCGATCAAGCCCAAGCACAACAGCATCGTCGTGGCCATTGTGGACGGCGAATGCACCGTGAAGTATCTGCACCAGCGTGCCGGCCGGATCAAGCTGCGCGCGGCCAATCCCACCTATCCCGACATCATCCCCCGCGACAGCCTGACCATTGAGGTCTGGGGCGTGGTGAGTGGGTGCGTGAAGCTGTTTCTCACCTGATCTGATGGACGGAGGCCAGCATGTATGCGCTGGTGGATGGCAACAACTTTTACGTGAGCTGCGAGCGGGTGTTCCGCCCCAGCCTGAACGGCCGCCCGGTGGTGGTGTTGAGCAACAACGATGGCTGCGCGATTGCCCGCAGCAATGAGGCCAAGGCCCTGGGCATCAAGATGGGGGCGCCGTGGTTCCAGATCCGGCACATGGAAGAGACCCACGGCCTGGTGGCCTTGAGCGCCAACTTCACCCTGTACGGTGACATGAGCAACCGGATGATGAGCCTGGCGGCGGGCCTGGGCCCCTCGCAGGAGATCTACAGCATCGATGAGTCGTTCATCAGCCTGCAGGGGCTGCGGGGCGATCTGATCACACGCAGCCACGCCATCCGTGCGCGCATCCACCAGTGGGTGGGCATCCCCTGTGGCATCGGGATCGGTCATACGAAGACACTGGCAAAGCTGGCCAACCACATCGCCAAGACGGCCGAGCGCAAACCGGGGAGCTACCCGGCCGAGCTGGCCCAGGTGTGCAACCTGACCACCTTGCCGGCCCAGGACCTGGACGATGTGTTGGCCAGCACGCTGGTAGAGGAAGTCTGGGGCGTGGGCCGCAAGATCGGCGCGCAGCTGCATCAGTGCGGAGTGCATACGGTCCTGGACCTGGCCCGGCTGGACCCAGCCATGGTGCGCAGGCGCTGGAGCGTGGTGCTGGAGCGCACCGTGCGGGAGCTGCAGGGGATGCAGTGTATTGAGCTGGATGACGCACCAGAGCCCAAGAGAGAGATCGCCTGCACCCGGTCATTCGGTCAGGCGGTGACCGAGCTGCCGCCGCTGGTGGAGGCCGTGAGCGAGTTCGCCAGCCGCGCGGCCGAGAAGCTACGCAAGCAAGGCAGTCTGGCCAGCCAGTTGCTGGTGTTCTGCCACACCTCGCCGTTCCGCCCCGGCCCGCGCTTCAACAAGTCGGTGGTGGTGCCCCTGCGCCGGCCTACGGCCGACACCGGCAAGCTGGTGTGGGCGGCCACAGCGGGCATGCGCCGGATGTACGAGCCTGGCTACAAGATGGCCAAGGCCGGGGTGATGCTGCTGGACCTAGTGCCGGGCAACGTGCTGCAGGGTGAGCTGGATCTGGAGGATGAAGACCGCCGGGATCGCACCCAGCTGATGGTGGCTTTGGATGCGCTCAACCAGCGCTACGGCAAGGGCACTGTGCATTCAGGTGCCACGGGCGGCACCAACAGGGGCAAGGACTGGGGGATGAAGCAGGAGAGGCGCACGCCGCAGTACACGACGCGGTGGGAGGATGTTCCGGTGGCAAGGGCCTAAGAGTGGGGGAGCTCCCATGCTCGAGGTCGGCTCTGCAGCGATTGCTGCCGGTTGATGCGGGGCGACGAGTTCACGGTATCTGTGCGATAGCGGTCATCGCCACACGCAGGAACGCGTTGATTCAGGCATCACGAGCGATGTTTTCTTGTATGCGTCCGGCAAACCCATCTTGAGATAGCCTGTTCGAGCAGGCATCGTGTGCACGATGGAGATCATGCACA
>NZ_DF238923.1 GCF_000400995.2 Acidovorax sp. MR-S7
CCGCCACATCCTTTTCATGCAAGGCTCGCGCTTTTTGCAACTGCGCCTGCAAGGGGGCTATCAGGTTCTCGGGCAGCACTGTGATGCGATCCTTGTTGCCCTTGCCCTCGCGCACGATGATTTCGCGCCTCGCAAACTCCACGTCCTTCACGCGCAGACGCACTGCCTCCATCAGCCGCATGCCCGTGCCATACAGCAGTTGCGCCACCAGCCCCGCCGTGCCATCCACGTGCAACAGCAACTCACGCACCTCGCTGGGCGTCAATACCACCGGCAAACGGCGGGGCCGCTTGGCCTGCACCACTTCATCGAGCCAGGGCAATTCGATCTGCAGCACCTGCTTATACAGATACAGAATCGCCGCCTTGGCCTGGTTCTGCGTGGATGCCGACACCTGCCTGTCCAGCGCCAGATGGCTCAAAAACGCTTCCACCTCCACTGCGCCCATGTCCTGTGGGTGCCGCTTGCCATGAAACAGAATGAAGCGACGCGCCCAGTCAATATAGGCTTCTTCCGTGCGAATGCTGTAATGCCGCGTGCGCAGGTGAATGCGCATGCGCTCCAGCAGCTTGGGCTGGCGGGCAGGGTCTGCCGGAGTGGGGATCGCGGCGTTGTCATGCATCCGCAGAATTTTAGGTTTGACTAAACGGATGCATCTTCGTACTTTTCCTATTGGCGATGTAACATGTGCTTGTACTATCCGACAGCGCCGCGTGGTGCAGTTGTCGTCTATTTCTAGTTATGTTCGGCGAACAGCTTGCTAATCAAATAAATTCACCTATGCTCAAAATAAATAAAACAACCAAATTTACCTGGATGCTTTGCGCAACCATCCTTCTCTCCGCATGTGGCGATCCATATGCAAAAAAAATCAACAATAAATTAACCCCATCTGAAGCCGAAAAAATTGCCAAATCCTTGCCAAATAGCGATGGAGATTTATTTTTGAGGTGGTCTCAAAGAAATTCCCTCGGGGAACGTTTTGGAGGAGAAGGAACGGTCTATACCGTTAGAGACGCCATAAACACTCAAACAGTATACGAATCCAGAAAAGCCGAAGAATACGAAAAAGAAAAAGAATTCAAGAAAAAACAAGAAAGCGCACGAGAGAAAGAGTTATTAGCACTAAAAGAGAAAAGTTCACAAATTGAAAAAGTAAGACACCTCCGGCAACTTACAGACGCAGAAATAAACAAGGCCATTGACAAGAGAGCCGTTAACTATCGCATAGAACCTCAACTCGATCGATTCAATCGAGAAATTGGATGGCAATGGGTTTTTAACATTGAGATCAAAAACAAAACTGAAGCACCAATCATAGGGCTGGCTGGCTACATAACAATTAAAGATGTATTTGGCGAAAATCTTGGGACATACCCATTCAGTTTTGAATCCGAAATAAATGGCGGTCAAAGCAAAATTCTATCCCTCTATATGCAAGACAATCCACAAAATCAAAATCTTAGAAGGTTAAAATCTGCCACAAAAATATTTCCAGAATGGTTTCTAGAGAGTCTAGCTTTCAGCAATGGTTGGCGCATTGATTTAGAGAGTGTAGAAAAATCCACAAGATCGAGCACAGAAAAGAGCACCTAACTAGTCGTCGCAGCCGACCGCCTACGGCGGCGGCTGAACTCAGAGCGTTAGTCCCATCACCCGCTCTATGCGCGCAGCTACTTATTTCAGCGCTCGGCCCTGTTCCAAAGGCTTTCTAGTCTTTTGGGCCTCCAGCGCTTGCCAGCCAAGCACCACCTGCTATCCTTCTTGCAGCGCTGCGCCGCTTTCGTGGCCCAGCGGTTTTTCTTGGGCTGCGCACGTCTTCAAGGCCGGGCGCTCCCTTTTGGCCTTCGGGTCTAACTCTGCGGTCAAGCGGACGGCTTCGCCGCCGCTTACCTTGGCCGTTAGACATCATGAGGGACTCAGTGACCGCCGAAATTTCGACGCAACTATCCAAGGTGCTTAGTGTTATCGAGCACCATCTGGAACCGACGTTGCTTGCCGTACATTTGTACGGCTCCGCAGTGGATGGCGGCCTGAAGCCATACAGTGATATTGATTTGCTGGTTACTGTGACCGCAAGGCTTGATGACACAACGCGGCGAGCTTTGTTCAACGATCTTTTGGAGGTTTCGGCTTTCCCAGGCGAGAGTGAGATTCTCCGCGCTATAGAAGTCACCATTGTCGTGCACGAAGACATTATGCCGTGGCGTTATCCAGCCAAGCGCGAACTGCAATTTGGAGAATGGCAGCGCAATGACATTCTTGCGGGTATCTTCGAGCCAGCCACGATCGACATCGATCTGGCTATCTTGCTAACGAAAGCGAGAGAACATAGCGTGGCTTTGGTAGGTCCGGCGGCGGAGGAACTCTTTGATCCAGTTCCTGAACAAGATCTAATCAAGGCGCTGAATGAAACCTTGAAGCTATGGAACTCGCAGCCCGACTGGGCCGGCGATGAGCGAAATGTAGTGCTTACGTTGTCCCGCATTTGGTACAGCGCAGCAACTGGTAAAATCGCGCCGAAGGATGTCGCTGCCAACTGGGCAATGGAACATCTACCTGCCCAGCATCAGTCTGTCTTGCTTGAAGCTAGACAGGCTTATCTTGGGCAAGAGGAAGATCGCTCGGTCTTGCGCGCAGATAAGTTGGAAGAATTTATTCACTTCATGAAAAGCGAGATCACCAAGGTGCTCGGCAATGATGTCTAACAATGCGTTCAAGCCGATGCCGCTTCGCGGCACGACTTAACTTCGGCGTTAGCACCACTGAAAACCAATTTATTTAGCCCATGCTTATTCAAACGGCATTCAATTTCTCAAGCGTTGTGCAGCGCTGGGTTTGCCGTTTCTCCGGGCTTCGCCTGCATGGGCTGCGCAGGTTTCCAGTATTTTTGGCCTCTGGCCCTTGTGTAGCAAGCGCAAGCAGCTATTGTTTTGGTAGTGCTGCGCCGCCTCGGTGGCGCTGCGCTTTTTCGCAGTTCGCGCCCGTCGCCAAATTCAGGTTATCTGTTTTGGCTTCTGGCTCTAACATTTCGGTCAAGCCGACCCGCATTCTGCGGTCGGCTTACCTCGCCCGTTAGCCGTCTCAATAACATCCCAGCAAATCAGAGGCATTGATGAATATAGATAAAGTCGATGATGGTTCAGAATCATTCGATGTGTCGGTGCGGAAAGGGAAAGCATCTGCCCCGCTGGTACTTTTTGCAGTTGGCGCAGGGGGAAACCCTGAGCGTCACGTTACGCTTCTGGATACACTGACCGAGTCAGGTTGCACGGTTATCGCGCCGCATTTCTCGCGACTTGCTTCGCCAAGGCCTACGGAGGCTGAATTGACGCTCAGGGCTAGAAGGTTGTGCCTTGCGCTTGATGTTTTCGGCCAGTCTGGCGCGACTGTATCTGGCGTGGGCCACTCAATAGGCGCAGCCATACTTATCGCGTTAACCGGAGGCCAAATGTGGCTGGGACCTAGTCAGCGTGTCAACATCTCAGCAGATGTGCGGTTAAGTCGTCTTGCTCTCCTCGCCCCACCAACCGGGTTTTTCCAAGCACCCAACGCACTCGATGCGGTGCGCCCTCCACTTCAGGTATGGGTCGGTTCTGCGGACAGCATCACGCCCCCTGCACAAAGCGAGTTGCTGACTCAGACAATTCGTGGTTGGCAAACTGTGGATCTCCGCGTCATTGACGGCGCGGGACATTTTTCCTTTATGGATCAATCGCCGCCCAATACCATTGAGCCCCTGCAAAACAAGCAAGCATTTCTTCGCGAGCATTCGAGTGAAATTTGCCGCTTCGTACACGGCTAACAATTCATTCAAGCCGACGCCGCTTTGCGGCGCGGCTTAATTCAGGCGTTAGTCCCTTCATATTCCGCTTTATGCAGGCCAGCATTTATTCCAGCGCTTCGCCAATCTCAAAGGTTTCTCCTTTGGGGTTTTGGCGCTGCGCCGGGCTTCGCCTGTCTGCACTGCGCAAGTTTCAAGCCTTTTTGGCCTCCAGCGCTTGTGCAGTAAGCGCCACCAGCTATCATTCTTGCAGCGCTGCGCCGCTTCCGTGGCGCAGCGCTTTTTCATGGGCCGCGTCCGTCTTCAGGGTTGGGCGCCCCCTTTTGGCCTTCGGGTCTAACTGTTCGTCGCAGCCGACCGCCTACGGCGGCGGCTGAACTCAGGGCGTTAGAGCGCAGCATGCTTCCGTGGAATCTCGAAGACTGGATCACGGACGCCGGGGCAGATGTGCTCGAAAAGCACGACGCCGACGCGTCATCGCTGAGTGCAATTGAGAATGCCGTTTATCAGGTTTGGCTACTGGATACGGAAGCTCGCAACGGTGGCTTGTCGCAGTACTTTTGCAATCACGGTCGGCAACAGTGGGCGGCATGTCAAGCTGCAATCGCCGCTGTTGGGCTGACATCATTCCCGGCATTTGCTCGGGCGCTGAACGCAATCGTTGCCGGAGCCGAAGATCCGTACGCAGCCATCAGACAGCAGGGCGATCCAGCCGAAGATCTCTGGTATGGCTACCAGTCTGCCATCGTGCAAGAGCTCAAGGAGGCGTACAACAGTGCGCTCTAACCCGTCATTACAGCGGACCGCCTACGGCGGCCGCTGAATTCGAACGTTAGAATCATTTTCAATCACCATGGAGAAACAATGAAAGTTCATAGGGTATTTTTTGCATTAGTTATCGCCGGATCTATGAGTGGCTGCGCCACATGGTCGACGAGCAGTATAGACAACAAAGATGTGAGTGCTCAGGAAAGTAGCCAGAATGCCATTTCCAAGAAAACCCCATCACAAATTTATTTAACAGATCAAGACGTAGTTGACCGTCCGTACAAATCACTTGGAGATATTACTGCTACGGTAAATAAAACTACAATTTTTCACTCAAATCCAACGCGCGAAATGGTAAATGAAAAATTGCAAAAAGAAGCGTCTGAATTGGGTGCTGATGCAGTAATTTTAATTCGCTACGGTGACGGTGGAATATCTCTTATGAGCTGGGGCAGCCTGGAGGGTAAAGGCCGTGCAATCAAGTACATTAAGTAATTTTTCTGCACTGTGTGTCGTGATATTTCTGGCGGGATGTGCGACATCCGCACCAGAAATACCACGACAGACTCAACGAGTAGAAGAAATTGGGTATTTGGCTCCGTCACAAAAATCAACGAGTGGAACAGAAAAAACAGCAGCATCGCACACTAAAAAGCCCGCGTTAATCACGAAGCCTATATGGGACAAACTTAGTGAAGCAGAGAAAATTTCCATCACCGCAGATTATGATATAAATATATTATCACCAGATGCATTTGGAATAATAACTGACGTTCAAGGCGCAGACCAATCAACTCCTGGCTCGAACGCAGGCGCTGCTCTTGGTGGTGCAGTCGCAAGTGCCGCATACATCGATAGAGGCTTGAGGGGTAGCAACTATTCAGCAGGTGGCGCTTTGGCCATTGGCCTTCTTGGAGCAGCAATTGGATCAACTATGGATTCAGGTCCATCTTCAAAATTTCAATTCAGATACACAGTAAAACTTGGAGATGGGGAAATTCAGTATTTTGATGAAATTAAATCTACAAGTTTTCGTCATTCAGTTGGTGTCTGTATCTTGATTCCATCTCTAGATCTAATTAGCCAAAAAGTCTGCAACCAAACCTTAGAAAGCATCAGAGAAAAATATATAACTGTGCAGTAACGATTGTCTATTTCTAACTATTCGTCGCAGCCGACCGCCTACGGCGGCGGCTGAACTCAGGGCGTTGGGCCTAAAAGCACCCATGTCATACCAGCAAGCTCTCACCGCAATTTACCCCGAGCTTTCTGAGCCTCAGCAGAGCGTGCTTTCTGCATTGCTCTACGCCCCGCAATGCTCATCATCTTCTGGCCAGCTTTCTCGCCTTCTTGGCATGGCCGTAGTTCAAGTCAACTCCGCCTTGGGGCGTGTTGGCCGTCGATTATTTGAGGTCACTAAAACACACCCAGAAAACCTGCCTGAGGGGGCGTTTGAGTGGTGGCATATGCTCGCTACTGGCGAGCCCACCAAAGAGCTGGGCTTTGTTTGGAAGCTCCGCCCAGAGGCAATTTCAGCCCTGCAAGCCGCGGGGTGTAGTCAGTCAGGCATGGCCTCGGCTCAGGAGATCTCCGACACGCAGCTTATAGAGGGCGCGGTTCGTCGAGTTACGGTCAATGCCTATGAGCGTAATCCCGTCGCACGTAAGCGTTGTATCGCAGCGCATGGTGCCAACTGCGTCATTTGCGGTTTCAACTTTGAGGCTACTTATGGTGCAGCTGCTGCCGGCTATATTCATGTTCACCATGTCACACCACTGGCAGAAATCAATCGCAGCTATGAGGTCAATCCAGTAACTGACCTTGTGCCACTTTGCCCCAATTGCCATGCCGTTGTTCATTTAACAAATCCACCGCAGACCATTGAGCAAGTTAAAAACATGCTTGTCCGGGCCTAGGCCCAACCAGGCGCTCAAGCCGACGTCCATGCCGCCACTTCGTGGCGTCATGGCCGCAGCTTAGCTGGGGCGTTAGTCCCATCATCCGCTTTATGCAGGCCATTATTTATTCCAGGATTTTGCCTTTCTCAAAGGTTTCTCCTTTGGGGTTTAGGCCGCTCCCCAGGCTTCGCCTGCTGGCTTGGCGCAAGTTTCAAGCCTTTTTGGCCTCCAGCGCTTACCAGTCAAGCGCTACCAGCTATCATTTTTGCATCGCTGCGCCGCTTTCGTCGCGCAGCGCTTTTTCGTGGGTCGCGCCCGTCTTCAAGTCCGGGCGCTCCCTTTTGGCCTTCGGGTCTAACTCTGCAGTCAAGCGGACTGGCCTACGGCCAGCCGCTTACTTTGGCCGTTAGTCCCATCACACGCTTTATGCAGGCCGTTATTAACTCCAAGGTTTTGCCTTTCTCAAAGGTTTCTGCTTTGGGGTTTTGGCCGCCCGCCGGGCTTCGCCTGCATACGCTGCGCCAGTTTGCAGCCTTTTTGGCCTCTAGCGCTTGCCAGTCAGGCGCTACCAGCTATAACTCTTGCAGCGCTGTGCCGCTTCAGTGGCGCAGCGCTTTTTCGTGGGCCGCGCCCGTCTTCAAGGCTGGGCGCTCCCTTCTGGCCTTCGGGTCTAACTCTGCACTCAAGCCGACCCGCCTACGGCGGGCGGCTTACCTGGGCCGTTAGATTGTGAGAAACCTATGTGGCCACCTGATGCTGGTACTGTCGAAGAAATTCACCTCGGACTTGCGAAACTCTTCGAATCTGAGAACGACCCCATCTCTCCAGCTGGCGTCAAGTCCCAGCAGATGCTGGAGTCGGCTTGCGAACGGCCAAACACGGGAAGTGGTGATCATTACAAGTACAAGACACTCGATACGAAGCTGGCGGCGCTCTTTCATTCTCTGACAAAGAACCACCCATTTCATAATGGAAATAAACGAACTGCGCTCGTATCCATCCTTACCGCACTTCACAGAAACGACAGGCGCTTGAAGTCAGAAGTGACCGATGACGACATCTACGATTTTGTCGTCGCGGTAACGGCAGACGCCTTCCCGAGAGAGAAGCATGGACTGGATGTGGATGAAGTTGTAATCGAAATTGCGAAGTGGTTCAAAGATAAAACCACTCCGAGGAAAATCACGGCGACGGGTATGAGGGTCAACGACTTTATCGCCAAATGCACTGCGGCGGGAGGTCTTTGCAAAGACGCTCCAAAGGGTGGGTCAATCATTATCTCCTATCAAGGTAAGAGCATTCGCATCAGTCAGGCGACAAGACAGATTGATGGCCCGGTTGTCCGCGAGTACTTGAACAGACTTGGCCTAACTAACGCTCCGGCTAGCATGGGTCGGGATCGGCCTTCGCGATGCTCGGGGTCGGTGTAATCGAAGACCAAACCGAACTGCTCATAAAACCAGTTGCGCCGTGACTTTTTCGAATGCGCATGGATGTCTACTACGATCATTTTTATTATAATCTCAGCAGTGAAAACGTGCTGGTGACTGCCGGCGTTGCTGAAATAAACTTTCAGACGCAGGCTGGGGGGTGTTCATGGAGAGTCGGGGCTTTTTAGGTAAAGCTGGCGAGCTGATTGTGTCTAATGAGGGCGGAATTAAATATGAGAGCCGACTTCCTCTCTGGCTGCGCATTTTCTTATTTCCTTGGGCTTTTCTCTGTATTCCTTTCGTTCTTTTTTATTTGGATAGTGCGAGATCAGTTGACTGGGCAGATCTACCGGTTTTCGAGGTAATTTTTGCGACTTTCGGATTTTTAATCTTTCCTCTCTGCTTCTCGGGACTAATTCTCTGGTTCGTGCTGTTTGGTGCTTCAGTTGACCTGAGGCTGGATTCCAGGTCTCGCGAGGCAACACTTCAGCGGAAATCGCTGTTTCGAAATAATATTACTCGATATCCCCTTGCCGCCCTGCAGATATTCAAGGTCGAGTTAGAGGCTGATTATCCAACTTACGATGCAGCTATTGTCACGTTGAGAATGCCTGATGGTGTTAAGGTAAAGATCGGGTGCTTCTTTCGTGATGAAGAGGCGAAATATTGGGTGAAGCAGATCCGCAAGTGCATCGACGCTGCATCATAAGGTTTATTTTGGAAGGCATGAGAATTGTGAGCAGAATCTCTGCGAGGGCTTTTAGGTGCGCTGCTGTCTTCCCATTGAGCACCTTTTTCGTCGTGAGGCGTTTTTTTGAAATAGATACAGGGATCAGTAGGTCGCTAAAATTCATGGCAATGGCATATCTACTGCTGGGGATAAGTCAACCATTCTGGCGTGCTGCATTTACCATCCCGAAGCTTGACCTATATTGTTGAGGGGACACCCCCAGGCGTCGTCTGAAAACGTCACGCATATGTTGGCCGTCGCGAAATCCGCAGTTCAGTGCAATGGTCTTGAGGGGATTCCTATCATGCTCAAGCAGTCTGCGCGCCGCGTCCAGTCTCGCGAGCTCCACGAACTCCGCGGGGGAGACTTTTGCTTCTCGTGAAAACGCGCGAGAGAAATTTCGTGGACTCATATTTGCAATCTGAGCGAGTGCCTGCACGCCAAGGTCACAGGTGAGATTAGCTAATACATATTGCTGAACTGATCCTGTTGATGATTGCGGATCGAAAAATGGCATCAGGTATGGGCTGAACTGGGACTGGCCACCGGCTCTCTGAGTAAAAACGACCAAGCGTCTCGCTACATTCAGGGAGATGTCCTCCCCAATCTTGTTGTCACCATGCGCCTGTCCGGCCAGCAGCTCGATGCTATTGACGGTCGTCTCGGGCCACTGCTGCACCCACTGGACGATCTCATTCATCAAGTAGGTGCCGATTCGCTGGCCATCCAGCCCCGGCAAATCAAGGAATACCGCCCCTTTCGACATCGAGGTGGAAGTCAACGAGACAGAGTTGAAGTTGCGCGAGTAGCTGCCATCAAATCGCCCTTTGCCACCATCCCGGTACGAAAACTTGGCTGTGATGCGACATGTATCAAGCGCCACCAGCTATCATTCTTGCAGTGCTGCGCCGCTTCCGTGGCCCAGCGCTTTTTGGTGGGCTGCGCCTTGGTCCAAGTCCGTGCGCTCCCTTTTGGCCTTCGGGTCTAACTCTGCGGTCAAGCGGACCCGCATTCTGCGGGCCGCTTACCTTGGCCGTTAGACACCAGCAACGGCCTTTCCCAAACGACAAAGATCTGCAAATGACAAGTACCGTACCGATCATGTCGCAAGACGAAGAACGATTTATGGCTTTCTGTGGCTTGCTTCAATGGACACAAGGCGTCGTACTCCAAGCAACTCGAGTTGCTGCTGCGGAAAAATTATTTTCTGATCGACAAATTGACCATACTAAAGTCGGGGAAGTTCTGCGGTGCGAGCATCATTACTTTGTTGTTGCCGCTTATAAACTAATAGAACATCGGCATTGGGTGAAAGATTTTGGCCTTTGTCAGGATGTCGATTTTTCGGAAATTGATGGATTTCCGATACGTGACATAAAAGACCTGCGCAATATGCGCGAGCACGTCGTCGAGTATTTCCAGGGAAAGGGGCGCGAAAAAACACGATGGGTTGTCGAAACGCCTGAATACAAGGCTGACGCTAGTTCATGCGTAGGCAGCGTTATAGGCGGTCGATTAGATTACGTGAGGTTTGCCCACGCCGCAGAACGGCTGCTTGCCGAGCTAAGGCAATTGCCGCTGCCGTATCCCAGTGTCTAACCCTGCGCTCAGCCGCTTATCTTGGCCGTTAGTCTCTTCATATTCCGCTTTATGCAGGCCCGCATTTGTTCCAGTGTTTCGCCCTTCTCAAGCGTTTATCCGCTGGGGTTTTTGCGCTTGGACGGGCTTCGCCTGCTGGTGCTGCGCCAGTTTCAAGCTTTTTTAGCCTCCAGCGCTTGCCAGTCTTGCGCCAGTAGCTATCGTTCTTGCAGCGCTACGCCGCTTCCGTGGCGCAGCGCTTTTTCATGGGCCGCGCCCGTCTTCATCGCTGGGCGCTCCCTTCTGGCCTTCGGGTCTAACTGTTCGTCGCAGCCGACCGCCTACGGCGGCGGCTGAACTCAGGGCGTTAGGCAATGAAACAAACATGGAGCTTTTACATGAAAAAAATTGAGAATTGCGTAATTTCAGCACCTAAACTGAGCAAAACCGGAAGCATTAAATATGGCTCTGTCACAAATCTGTGTTGATGACCGGCACTCCGATGGCGTCGAGCAAGAGCTGGCGCGGCTTTGCGGC
>NZ_DF238924.1 GCF_000400995.2 Acidovorax sp. MR-S7
TACCCGAAGAACTGCTGTCTGGCCTGCTGGCTAACTACAAGAAGCCTGAAGACCTCATCGGCGAGAACGGCCTGCTCAAGCAGTTGACCAAGCTGCTGGTCGAGAAGGCGCTTGACGCCGAACTAACCGAGCACCTGGGCTATGAACGCAACGAGGCGGTGGCCAACCCCAGCGGGAACACCCGCAACGGCAAGAGTAAGAAGACCCTCAAGGGCGATTTCGGCGAGTTGCCCATTGAGGTGCCCCGCGA